>CAJJBU010000027.1 GCA_905182495.1 Flavobacteriales bacterium UBA952 | reverse complement strand
TATTAAGCTCAAGAAATAATCGCACTACGTTTTGCCCCTATATCAGATTAATAAAACAGACGATTTATTAAAACAACTCTAGCGATATTTCTTGCATTATTTTCATGGATTCCGTGTCAAGCACAAGAAAATAAATTTCAATTGGGTTTTGGCGTCTTTCCTAATTTCTCTATAGGACTTGTTACTAATGACAGTGGTACACCTAGTGATGTTGAAACCGCATATCAAGGTATAGAAACATGGAAACCATCACTCAGTAGTAACGTTTTTGTTGAATATAAATTGAATAAAAATTCCATTTTTGGATTCGGAATGGGATACCTAAACAATGGAGATAGAACCCAACAGATAGATCTATTCTCAGGAATCGACCCAATTACTGGAAATCCCATTATTGACCCTTCACTTCCCACTCAGGCCAGATTTGTCTACAACCATCACAACCTAGAGATACCTTTATATTATAAGCGTATGTTAGGAGATAAGTTCTTTGTATTGATTGGGACAAGTAGTATCATTAACATATCCAATTCAAAAACAAGTATTCTATATTTTACTGATGACTCAAAAGAAAAAAATACAGAAGAAGATAACAGTACTGAGTTTAGGAGATTTAATTTTTCCGGAAATATTGGATTTGGTCTTGACTATTTGAATACTGATAAACTATCCTTATTTGTACTTCCTTATATTCAATATGGTTTTTTAGGGGTTAGCAAAACAGCTTCGTTAAATCGGAACTTTTTGTCAATTGGTATTTCCACCTGAATAAAATTATAACGACTTACAGCAATGTATAAATTACATTGAGACATAGTTTAGTCAGAACGTTCTAATAAAGCTGAAAAAAATGAAGAATTCACTAACCATATTTATAATTTTTTTAACGCTAACCTGTTTTGGGCAAAGTGATATAATATTGACCAATATGGGTACAAATCTTGTAGATATAATACCTAATAATTGGAGGCTATTAGATTCTGCCATTGGAGACTTAAATCAAGACGGAATCTCTGATTTAATTTTTGCTATTCAAAAAACTGACAGAAATAATACGGAATTAAATGATGGACTTGGAACCGATACTCTTGATTTAAACCCAAGAATGCTGGCTATTTACTTTGGGACTGAATCAGGAGGTTTTAAAAAGCAATTAGTTTCTGAATATTTTATCATTCTTCGAGACTCTCCAACAATGGATGAACCATTTGAAGGTTTTAATATTAGTAAGAAAGGGATTTTGGATGTTAATTTTAGATTTTGGCATAGTGCTGGAAGTTGGTTTATGTCGAATCACAAGTATCGATTCCGCTTTCAAAATAATGAGTTTGCATTAATCGGTTATGATTCAAGTGAGGCACACAGAGCAAGTGGAGAAACAACGGATTATAGTGTCAATTTCTTAACGAGAAAAATAAAAATAACGAAAGGGAATTTTTCAAATAATGAACCAGAATCTATAGAACGGAAAGAATTTTATCTCGAAAAGCTATTGACTATAAAGTCGATTAAGAAACCTTTTAAATTAGAATTTGAAGGAATATATTTGTAAAAAGCGAGCTTTTAATAAAGGATATGAAGCATGGTTCTAACCAATCTAGCCGTTCCTGTGTTTCATAGACGGAAGGTTATATTTGGTGATCTTCGACTAAAACCGTTTCTTTTTCCAACTGTCAATATTAGATGATAATCCAATGTAATGGTTTTGACCTGCTTTTGAAACAATTAATACGCCATAGTCAATTTTAATTTTCTTTAAAATCAATCCGATGCCAAAAGAAAATCCAGATAACCCTGGTCTGTCGAGTAATTTCATTTGTTCTCTTCTTAAATAATCGAAGCCTGTTCTAAACTGAATGTTCTTAGAGGCTAATAATTCAAGAGAATAAGAAAAGTGACTGGCTAGAGTTTTGCCTATTCCTGGTCGAGGTATCGGAATGGTGTCGCCCGTTAATCCGTCAATAGTGGGTTGTGCACTAGGGTCTTCATAAAGTATTTTCCAAGAATTCAAATGATGACCTAAAAGTGATAGTCTAAAAGGAGCGTGCTTAAGTTTGTAGCTAATTCCAGCTTGAACCTCTGCGGGTAAAGGCAATCGCTCTGAATTGTTATATGACAATAATTGATAGCCAATATTTTTTACAACAAATGAAGCGGATAAATCCTGTGTAGGATGCTTATAGTTTGCGCCAAAAGTCCCGCATAATCCCAAAGAGGAGTATGCTTCCAAATGTGAGCCAATTATATGAAGTCCAAATCCTATATTAATAACCTTGCCCATACTCGTCCCAAAATTCATTCCAATGGTATAATCAATTGCCGAAAACTTATTGGTCTCATTACCTAATTCATCTGTGCCTTGAAATCCACCATAGTTTTGGAAACGAAGCACGGGAGAAAGAATTCCATATTTTGATTTAAACCCATAACTAATCATGCCTAGTTGGCCACCGGCAGGCGTAAGCCCTTGATTTATTTGAATTTCATGGATGTGTTTTTCAGATAAAAGTGATGGATTAACGGTGCATAGACCAATGTCTCCGTCACTAATAGTAATGAGATCGCTTCCAAGACCGGCTGTTCTTGCTGAGAATATCGAATTTAAGAACGGAAAACTGTTCAGTCCAAAATAATGATTTTGCGAAAAGGAATTTGACCACAATCCGAGTGCTAAAATAAACAGCAGAGACTTTAACATATAGGCTTTAACGATGTATCTTAAAAATAATTGCTTTATTTGAAATAAAGATCTTTTTAATGTTATATTTTACTTTTTAATACGTTAGACTAAAAAAACGCCTATGCAAAAATCTACATTTGATTCTGTATTGCTATTGGGAAACCATGGTCATCTGTTTTATAAGAATCTAAAGGATAAAATAGAACTACCTGTTCATACCTTAATATTTAAAAAGAAAAACGCTTTTATCGATGATGAACCCCATCAATTTCTATTTAATAATGTTTCTATAGATTTTAATGGTGGTTATGTATTGGATGAAATGTCTTTTGCGCTAAATATTATAATTAGTCATAATAAAAACCTGCAAAATGTTTTAGTGATTGGTGATCCTTCAGAACTCTTTTATCAGGCGTTTGTATTTGCAAAAACAAACCAAAATCCAAATTTTATAAGGGAAGAGGTTCAATTTAAGTCAAAATTATCTTCTGATGCTTATGTTTTTCTTTATCCAGTGGGTATGGTAGCTCAGAATATCAGGAAGGAAATTTCTGAATTAGTATATGTTTTAAAAAAGTTCAAACAGAATGCTTTTTTAATTCGTTCTAAGAATGCTGAAGATGTTGTTATTTTACAAAAATTGTTAAAGCATATAAATGGATTGGATGATCTTTTTACATTTGATGTGAAAGAGGTCCAGCCACTTGTCTCTAACCACGAGTCCTTTTCGACATAGCTTAATGAGAAACAAACAACATTATACTGTATTTAATGAAATTTTAAATAGGTATGAAAGCTTGTTTATTAGCGTGATAAGAAAACATTTTCCAAATGGCCAGGATATAGAGGATGTGCATCAAGAATTTTTAATTCATCTCTTTATTTTAATTGAGACGCGTTATGAGAAATCCCTTGATTTACTGAATACATCAGCTTGGTTAAAAGCCGTTGTTTCAAATTTCTGTAAATCATTGTTGCGAAAAAAGAATGCCAAGAAATCGATTAAATACAACAAAGACGGTTTTTTAGCAGAACATTTGGATCATTATTCTGAATCTAATGAATCACAGAGTGTCATTTTTGACTTTTCAGGTAAGAACGATTCCTACGCAGTAATGTTGAAGGTTTTGGCTTTGCTTTCCAAACAAGATGCCTTATTACTCAAGATGAAGTATTACTATGGTAAATCCTCCGTTGATATTTCACATAAATTAAATTTAGCTCATGTAGATGTTAAGATATCTAGATTAAAATCCAAAATATTAAAACTTACAGGGATTAAAAACATTGAGGAGCTTTTGCTTTATTTTGATCACAAAGATTAAAAAATCAGATGTCTTTGTTTTTTGTCTTCATAGATATCATTGATTCTAACTAAAATCGCAGTTTCTTCAACATTTCCAAAGTCTGAATTCACAGCAGTACCAAATGTTTTCATTGTTGGTGATAGGTTCATGTAGATGTTAATTAATGGCGGTATGAATTCTTTTTTCTCTCGAACAAAGCTGTTAAGAACTTTGTAGGCCTCAGAAAAGGTCAGTGTTTCAATTTTTGAAAGATAAAGTTCTTGATCTGAAGAATAGTCTAAAGGGGTGTGAGCTGAGAGAAGTCCCTCTTGATCTGGAAAGAAGCGATTCATGAAGGTGAGTAGGAAGTTTCGTGCATCTGTATTGTAGTTTGGATACATGGTAACCTTTCCGAAAAAGTAGCTAATATCAGGGTTCATTTTTATCAGTGCTCCAAGACCATCCCAAATATTATCAAGAGCAAAAAGCCCTTTCCTTGGATTCACAGATGGCTGATAATCAGGTTGTACCCAGCTCCTACCTAATTCAATGGTGTAGGGTAGGTAGTCAGAGATAAAAAGATCAGTAAAGCTGAAATAGTGGGTTGTTGACAAGGCAATCAAAGGTGGGTTTTTAAGCGCGTTTTTACATTTTATATACCTGTAGCCGCCTATGATTTCTTCATCTTCTGGTGACCATACGATGAGTTGTTGATAAGCGTTTTCATCTGTATCAAAATGATCCAAATCTAAGTCTTTACCTGTTCCGCCCCCGGAAGCTCTAAAGGTGATTTCTCTGAGTCTACCAATTTCCTTTAACGCGTTAGGTGCAGACTGTAGGTTCAATGAATAGATTTCATTTTCCCCTTTTCTGGTCTTACGAATAAAATGATTTTCGTTGAGTTCCTTCTTAAGGATTGCTCGTGATATGGGTGCAATAGGTTCCATTATAAATTTGATTTTATTGAATAAACCTGTTTTTTAACTTCTTGTGCTGCTTTGTGGTCATTTAATTCTGGATGAAAGGTTTCCCCTTCAATTGGTTTCCCGATATAAAAGTGGATTTTTTGATTCTGTTGTTTGTACATTTCGTCTGCGAGATACAGCATCTCAATATTCGTCTTGATCCGAAAAAAAGTTCTAAAACGATGAAGTCTATAGAAGAATGGAGAGAGTTTACCATCAATGTATACAGGAATAACCGTTCTTTTCAAAGACCGTGCATAAGTCATAAATGTTTTTTTCCATTCAAGATCTATTACTTCGCCATCAATTTTTCTACTCACCAATCCTGCGGGAAAAATACAGAGTACTTCTTCTGATGAAAATGCAGAATTAATTTGCGAACGAACACTGCCTTTGTTTTTACCGTGCTTATTCACGCCAACAAACATTTCAGATAAATTGTCAAGGTTCATGAGGATATCATTTACAATGAATTTTATATCTTTTCTGTACTTTGTCATTGCTGCAATTGAGGCAATTCCATCAATCCCACCTAAAGGATGATTCATAGCAAGTATAACTGGGCCATCTTTAGGGATATTCTCAATTCCATGCACAATTACCTCTAGGTTGAGATATCGCATGACCTCATCACAGAATGCTTCATTCTTTTTTTCATGATTTTTTAAAAGGAATTCATTCATTTCCTTTTCATGTAAAACCCTCTTCAAATAGTTCAATACGAATTTAGGAAGCCAACGGAGCAACTTAGGGTTTTTGCTTTCTATTAGTTTTTCAATATCAATAAACTTCTTTTTACTCACGATACGAATATATAAGGTTTTTAGTTTATTAAAACATAGGGGATTGGCATAGTATCACCATTGAAATGTTAGTATGTGAATTCTATCTGCAGTCCATCAAAAGCAGTAAAAACATTTGCTGGAAGTTGTTCATTAATAGCTTCATCACAATCAAATAGATGAGAAATATGGGTTAAATAGGCTTTGTCCGGGCCTATTTCTTTGATAAAAGCTAGTGCTTCTTCAAGATTGAAATGAGACAAGTGAGATTCCTTTCTTAGCGCATTAACGATGAGTATTTTACTTCCTTTAACCTTACTGCGTTCTTTTTCAGAGATTGTTTTTGCATCAGTAATATAGGTGAGTTCACCTAATCTAAAACCAAGAACTGGTAGCTTGTGGTGCATGACTTCTATTGGTATTAATTGTGCATTTTGTTCAATTTGAAATGCTTGACTACCAATTGTGGTTAGGTTTAATCGCGGGATACCTGGATAGGTGTTTTCTGCAAAAATATACTGATACTCACGGCGAAGCGCTTCTTGCACTCGAGTGGACGCGTAGACGTTCATATTTCTCTTTTCCTTGAAGTTGAATGCCCTGACGTCATCTAAGCCCGCTACATGGTCTTTGTGCTCGTGTGTAAAAATGATGGACTTCAATGTTTTAACCTTCTCTCTAAGCATTTGCAAACGAAAATCAGGTCCTGAATCAATTACATGGTTTTCTCCATTTAAATGCAACATGATTGAGGATCTCGTTCTATCGTCTTTTTCATCTTGGGAAATACACACATGGCATTCACATGCGATCACAGGGATTCCTTGCGATGTTCCTGATCCTAATATGGTACATACTCCTTTCATGTTATGTTTTATTGATAAGTTCTATGCGTTTATACTTTTCATTTTTCCTGAGGAAGCCGTTGATGATTGACCTATTGTCTCGATCTTCCGTGTAAGGTTTGATATACTCTAGCCAACTTGTTACATCCTGCTTCAGGACGGTGTATGGAATATAGCCATATCCTTTAAATCTTCCATTTTCAATTAAAACCGCACTCTTTTCATTTCGATTTCGCCCTTTCTCTAGGATTAAAAATGAAGAATAATCATATAACAATCCATCAATAAAATCTTGTATACGCTTATTATATTGTTTACTAACTTCTTTGCCAATGCACGCACCATTGCATTCCTTCAAGTCATATTGAAAGCAACTTGTACTGCTGTCATATAGCCCGCAAAGTTTTTGACATAGATTGTTTTGAGATACTAAACTCATTAAATAATCAAGTCCTTCTTTTTTACTCGTAAAATGCAATAGAGGATTGGCTTCCGTTTTTTCAATTGATTCAATAGCAAGTTCTATATATCCATCCTTGTTCTCTAAATCAAATAGGCCGTATGGAAACCTACTTTTTCTTAGTTTTCTATTGAATTTTGGTTGATGTTTTTTGATGAGTTCAGATTCTAAGAGTAAAGCTATTAGTTCTGAGCCTGTTAATTGATACTCAATTCGGGCGATCTCTTCGCCCATTCTAATTCCTTTACTAGAGTTTTTATTCCTCAAGTGTTGCAAGACGCGATTTTTTATGGATACACTTTTACCAATATAAATAATCTGACTGAATTCGTTGTAAAATAAATAAACACCAGCTTTGGCCGGTAGCTCATCGATTGTATCCATATCAAGATTAGGGTGAATGTTTTTTGGATTTAACTCCTCTTTAATTAAAGAGTGGAGCTGTTTTTTATTTTTTTGATGTAGGATGTCAAATAGTTTCGTTGTCGCGAAAGCATCACCACCAGCACGATGTCTATTTTTTATTTCAATACCAATAGCCCTGCTAAGTTTTCCTAAGCTATACGAATCATGCCCAGGAATAATTTGCCGAGCGGCTTGTACTGTGCATAAATGGGGTTTTCTGAAATCATAACCTAAAGTTTTGAATTCAGAACGAAACATACCATAATCAAATGAGGCATTATGGGCAACAAAAATAGTGTCCTCACAAAACTCAATAATAGTCTTTGCTATTTCATAAAATTTAGGCGCATTTTTTACGTGGTCATTTGTGATGCCCGTAAGCCGTACTATAAATGCAGGGATTTCGATCTCTGGGTCAACAAGAGAGCTGTATTCATCAATTATTTGAATACCGTCATACTTGTACATCGCAATCTCAGTTATTTTTGAGTTCTTTGGACTTCCTCCTGTAGTTTCAACATCAACAATGACAAAATTCATTGATTTAAAGTTATTAATTTCAATATTGGCTCACACATCACTTTCGTTTTATTTGTGATTCATAGATGTTGACCCATTCTTTGTAACTCATTTTCTTGATAAGATCCTTAATGAGTTCAAATGGAATGTCGTCGATTTTATTGAATCGAATACATGATTTACCCATGTCTAATTTCCTCTTGGAGTATTTGGGGTATTCTTGAATAAACCAATTTAGTAATTCTGGATGTGCATAGATTCCCATATGATAAAGGGAAATGAAGTTTTTTTGGTTTGCGATATTGATAAATGGTAAAGGGAGTTTAGGGTTTACGTGGTAGCCATTAGGATAAATTGAATGCGGCACTACGTAGCCAATCATACCGTATTGCATACATTCACTAAATTCTATTGGAATATTTAAAAGAATAAGATCTCTCAATTTATTGAAAGCTGCTTGCCTCTCCTGGGGGATTGATTTTAAATAGGTAGCGACTTCAATGTTGGTCATGTTGCGGTTTTTCTTTCGAAAGATTCTTGTTTTCTTCTATATCTGTGATCCCAGGGTATACTTTCAATGCATTTCTTATTACGACAAGTGATTTCAGTAAGCTCTTTTTCTTCAATACGTAGGCAATTCGAGCCTCCTGAAGGCCGAGGTGTTTACTGGAGTAAAACCCATTGGCCGGTGCCATCATGACAGTCTGTCCCTCAAAACTATACTCTTCGAGTAGCCATTGGCAAAATTTCTCAGCATTATCTACCGGGAATTTTGCCACACAGTAAAATGCACCTTTAGGCATAGGACAAAAGACACCAGGTATACTATTCAATCCATTGACCATTATGTTTCGCCTTTCAACATATTCAGTTTGTACCCCATCAAAATAGGATTGTGGGGTATCTAATGCCGCTTCACATGCAATTTGGTCTATTGTAGGTGGTGATAATCGTGCTTGCCCAAATTTTAACGCTGCAGCTATTACGGCTTTGTTTTTCGAGACAAGTGCACCAATCCTCGCTCCGCACATAGAATAACGTTTAGATACTGAATCAATCATCAAAACATTTTGCTCAAGTCCATCCAACTGCATCACGGACATAGGTTTTGCACCATCATAACAAAACTCTCTGTATACTTCATCGGCAATCAAAAAGAGGTTGTGTTTTAGGACAAGGTCTCGCAACTTCATCAGCTCTTCTTCTGAATAGACATAGCCCGTAGGGTTGCCAGGATTACAGATTACAATAGCTTTGGTTTTCTTCGTTATTTTATTTTCTATTTCTGAAATTGGGGGTAGGGAGAACCCTTCTTCAATAGTTGATGTGACCGGTACTACATTTACCCCAGCGCTCATAGCGAATCCATTATAGTTGGCGTAAAAAGGCTCTGGAATAATAATTTCATCATCTGAATTACAAGTCGTCATTAACCCAAACAACAACGCCTCAGAGCCACCTGTTGTAATCAATATGTCTTCTCCTGAGACATCGATCTGATTTGAGCTATAATAGGTGGCAAGTTTGTTTCTATAGCTTTCAAAACCGGCAGAATGACTGTACTCTATGACTTTTAAATCCATGTTTTTAATAGCATTTATGGCTGCTATCGGAGATTCAATGTCTGGCTGTCCAATATTCAAATGGTAAACGGTTCTACCTTTACTTCTAGCGATGTCAGCATAGGGCACCAATTTACGTATTGGTGATTCCGGCATATGTATTGCCTTTTGAGAGATATCTGGCATTATATTTTTTATGCTAAGTTAATTAATATCTTATTTTTCAATCATTTTTTTCAATCATTTTGGTCTTTCTTAAAAAAAGAAAAACCACCTTCTCATTTGGTTGATTTTAGCGTGACAAAACCAGCTGCTTTTTTAATGTTGGAAAGGTAGAAAAAAGATTTATACCCAATAGCAAATCAAAGTGTTAGAGTCCAAAATTGTTTTGCGAAATTGCCGATACCCTTCATGGGTAAACTCTGGAACTCTTGGGGGCATAGTACTTGAAATTACAAGTCTATTCAGTGAAATAGTCATAATTACCTAGTATTTGACTAATGTCAGATCAAGACATGGAATGAAAAGAATTAATAAAAATATCTAAATAAATATAAGGCGTATGAATCTCATTGTTTTTTTATTCTTAAAGGTCGGTCTAGTGCTAAAAACTTAGAACCATAAAAAACACAAATCACATGTGAGATCAATGTTCCAATTAATGATCCAGCAACAATATCTTGAAGAAAATGCTGACTTAAATAAACCCTCGTGAAAGCCACCGTGGCGGCTATTATTACCAAGCAAATTTGAATCAATAGATTTTGTCGGTATTGGTAAGCAATAACGGTACAGAGGGCAAATATACTAGCGGAATGCCCAGAGGGAAATGAATTTGAGGTATGGTAAGTAAATGCCTCAATGGTTCTGAAACTAGGGTCATTTTGAAAAAACACAATGGGTCGCTTCATCGAATCAAAAAGGGTGTGCTTTAGCAATTGTACAACAACAGCAGTACTAATAAAAGAAAGAAGTAATAGAAGTCCAGTCTTTATTCTGATAAATAAAAAAGCAAGTACGATTAAACAAGCAAAAAGACCATCTCCAGCGTGGGTAAGGTTTCTCATGACTATATCTAGAAATGAAGTTCCTAGGTCATTGATTTTTTTGTGAAAGACTAATTTGTCTTGTAGCAGGATGATCAGCGCTCCACCGAACCAAAAAAGTCTAACAGCATTTAAATAGAGGAAATTCACTTAATTAATTTGAAGACAAAGGTAAGCACATCAATCTTCTTTTATCATGAATGTGAATAAAATTGCATCATAAGAAAAATGAGCTGCCACACAAAATAGGAGACCAAATGTATCGAACCCATAAGAAATCAAAAAGATAAAAGGGAGGACGATAAGTCCATATACCGAGAATTTTAAATTGAATGGGTTAAGATACCCATGCAATGCTACAAACAGTATTGAGGTGATGAAAGGGCCGAGAAATGATTGAATCCCTGCTCGAAATAATAATTCTTCTCCGACTCCAGCGCATAGCGAAAGAAAAACACCGTCCAGGATGCTAAAATTCATTTTTCGTATAGAAAGATCAATCCGATTAGGGATTCTTTCAAAAAAAGGCGCCTTCATAAAAAAGTAAGCAATAAATCCATAAACGACGCCGAGTTCTAAGCCAAAGAAAAGAGTTATTATAGAATATCTTTCGATATCGAAAAACTCAATCCAAGTGATGTCATTAAAGAAGAACTGTAAAAGAAATCCGGGGATAGGAAAAAGGAGTAGTGTAACCCACCCAAATACGAGCATTTGTTTTTTCATGATATTTCTAAATCCAATAAAAATTTGGTAGAGTTCTTTTTTCGTTCTAATTTAGTACTCAATTCAATAAAATAACTGCCTATAGCCCAAATTTACTTTTAATAGTTGTAAAACAACAAAAACGTAAGTAATGGTTCTCTCTAATGTAGGTGATAGTGATTTAATCGTATTCTATAAAAACGGTAATGAAAAAGCTTTTGAAACGCTATTGATGCGTCATAAAGAGCGAATTTACCGCTATATTTTGTCCAAATTAAAGGACTCCGATTTAGCTAATGATGTATTCCAAGATACCTTTGTAAAGGTTGTAAATACGATTCGTCTTGGTAATTATAATGAAGAAGGTAAGTTTCTGCCATGGGCAATGCGTATTGCTCATAATTTAGTGATTGACCATTTTAGGCGTCAAAACAAAATGCGCACGATTTCTGAATCTAGCTCTTTTGATCCTTCTTATTCTATCTTTCATAAAATAGACTCTGGCGAAAAGAATTATATTGAACAAACGATTCAGGATGAGCTTCAAGATCAAATGGTGAAATTAATTGATTACCTCCCTGAAGTACAGAGAGAAATTATTAGGCTAAGAATCTTTAATGATATGTCATTTAAAGAAATTGCTGAAAACAAAGACATTAGCATTAATACGGCTTTAGGCAGAATGAGATATGCGCTAATAAACATTCGGAAAATGATTGATAAGCATAATCTTGTTACTGATTTTTAAGCGGTTCCCTTTTTGATCATCCCCCTTATTATATGGATACTTATCAGTATCTTTGTGTTACAATTTTAGCATATGTTTGATAATTTAACGGACAAGTTTGATAGGGCCTTTAAGGTTTTAAAAGGACAAGGTCAAATTTCTGAAATTAATATTGCAGAATCTTTAAAAGAGATAAGAAGAGCTCTTCTAGATGCCGATGTTAATTTTAAAACAGCGAAAACCTTTACCAATAACATTAAGGAAAAAGCGCTAGGGAGGGATGTTTTGACATCTGTTTCTCCTGGTCAGTTGATGATTAAGATTTGTCATGAAGAGCTTATTCGGCTCATGGGAGGCAATGAAGTCGAACTTGATTTAAATGCGAGTCCAGCTATCGTACTTATGGCAGGGCTACAAGGTTCTGGTAAGACAACTTTTTCAGGAAAACTCGGGAATTATTTAAAAACAAAAAAGAAGAAAAAGGTTCTTTTGGTAGCATGCGATGTCTATAGGCCCGCAGCTATTGATCAACTGCATGTCCTCGGCGAGCAACTTGATATTGAGGTGTATTCAAATAAGGAAGAAAAGAATCCTGTCATTATTGCCAAGGAGGCCATCAAAAAGGCAAAGGCTGAGGCCTTCAATGTTGTGATTGTTGATACGGCCGGACGATTGGCTGTGGATGAAGTTATGATGGATGAAATTGAGAATTTAAAAAAATCTATTTCTCCAGCAGAGACATTGTTTGTTGTTGATTCAATGACGGGACAAGATGCAGTAAATACGGCAAAGACTTTTAATGAACGTATTAATTTTGACGGTGTTGTTTTAACAAAATTAGATGGTGATACACGCGGTGGTGCTGCGCTTTCGATTAAAGAAATTGTTAATAAACCTATCAAATTTGTTGGTGTAGGTGAGAAGATGGATGCACTTGATGTATTCTATCCTTCAAGGATGGCAGATCGTATTCTTGGAATGGGAGATGTTGTATCACTGGTTGAGAAAGCGCAAGAGCAGTTTGATGAAAAAGAGGCTAAAAAGCTTCAGAAGAAGATCAAGAAAAACCAATTTGACTTTAATGACTTTTTATCACAACTTCAACAGATTAAAAAGATGGGTAATGTGAAGGATTTGATGGGGATGATTCCTGGCATGGGGAAGGCTATGAAAGACACAGACATTCCTGAGGATGCATTCAAGGGGGTTGAAGCGATTATTCACTCTATGACCATTAAAGAACGTGCGAATCCAGGGCTTCTTAATTCGTCAAGACGCTCACGCATTGCTAAGGGGAGTGGGACCAGTGTTCAGGACGTTAATAAACTCATTAAGCAATTTGATGAGATGCGAAAAATGATGAAAATGATGAGTAACCCAAGAGCTATGTCAGGGATGATGAGTCAAATGAAAAATATGCGTGGTGGTATGCCCGTGCTTTAAATGGAAGAATCTTATAATTTATATCCGTCTAAACCAAAACTTAAAGAAAAAGAAGAAAAGAAGAATTGGTCGGCAACCGCATTTTCTTTAGTTCTTTTTATTGCATCTTTCTTGTTGCTTTTTTCTGAGAACATTCAATTTCTTGTATTTCTAGTTGTCGTATTGTTCATTCATGAAATGGGCCACTTTTTATTCATGAAGCTTTTTAAATACAAAAATGTAAAAATGTTGTTTGTACCATTAATGGGGGCTTTTGTTCAAGGTGCAAAAAAGGTGTACTCACAAAAAGAAAGTTTTTGGGTGGTTCTGGGCGGTCCTGTTCCTGGAGTTATTTTTGGTGTTGTTGGCGCAATTTTTGCATTTGAATTTGAAATAAATTGGCTTCTTGAATTGAGCACAGTTTTTATTTTATTGAATATGATTAATCTATTGCCTTTAGATCCTTTAGATGGTGGGCAGCTTTTTCGTTTGTTAGTGAAATATGACCATGATCTATTTCTGATGATTTTCTCACTAGTTTCATCCTTGATTTTAATAGCCACAGGTTTTTTCATTGACTCCTGGCCATTAATGGTTTTTGGATTTCTTATGTCATTTCGAGTTAGATCTATTCAAAAGAGGTTTATGGTACGCAAAACATTAAAACAACGTAAGATTAATTATCAACTATCTTATGAAGAACTTACTGATGCAGATTATTCTCGCATTCGTTCGGTTGTACTAGATCAAAATGTCTCGCTTCAAAAATATCAAGACCTTGACAATTCTAATACGGATATGGTCATTGCAGAGCATGTAAACACAGTCTTAGAGATCCCGTTGATTCAGGATACAGGCATTGTATTTAAAATGTTTGTCGTGTTATTTTGGGTTTTATGTTTTATAGCACCTGTCTACCTTTTCATGGAGTTTGGTGGGCGTTTTGGGTGGTATTTTATCTAGCGGAAACATGCGGTTTTTATTTTTATTTCTTGCGTTAATTTCTACTTCTTTTGTCTTTACTCAAGAGTCATGCGATAAGGTATTTCTAAAAGGAAGGGTAATTGATTCACTTCGACCTCAGTCATTTTATAACCTTATGGTTGTCAATAAATCGGCAGGAAAGGGTGTTTTTGGACAGCCCAATGGTTTTTTTAGTGCCTATGTTAGTGAAGGGGACCAAATTGTTTTATCTATTAAAGGCTATCCTAAATACCAGCTAAATGTAAAAGCCGATTCTAATTGTCAGTGTATTGTTGAATTCTTCATCGAAAGACCCCCTCAAGTTTTTGATGAGGTAATTATAAGGCCTTTAAAAACACTTGATCAAATTAAAGAGGATCGTTCCTCTCTAGCATTAAGGGAGACACGAATGGTTACAGGTATTCAGGCATTTCAAAGCCCCATTACAGCCTTGTATCAAGCCTTTTCTAAAAAAGAACGAAATAAGCGATGGATAGCTGAACAAGAGTATAAAGATAATAAGGCGAAAATTGTTAGAGAGCTTCTTTCTTTATATGTTGCTTACGATATATTGGAGTTGGATGAAAATCAATTTGATATATTTATTCAATTCCTAAACATTAATGAAGACTTTCTGAAAACGGCAAGTGAGATGGAGTTAGTCCTTTTTATAAAGGATAAATACGAGCACTTTCTAATGTTGCGGTAATTAGTTTTGAAGCCGTTCGGTGCGCTTCCAAATTCCATTGCTATTCCCTCTCAAAAATCCAAAGAATCCAATCAATAGCGCTAAATTCATCAAGGTGAAATGAGTAATGTATCTAAGTAATCGAATATGTAAACCAAGTTTCATAAGTACGATGTCAATAAGTACAATACTGATAAGGCTCAAGTAGCAGATGAGTAGCAAGGAGCTAATGGATGATTCAGAAAATGTGAACAGAGCAAAGATCAGGGATGCGATGATGAAAAACGGACTAATCCATCTGATAACTTTGTGTGAAATAAAAGTAAAAGCAATTTTCTTCGGTTTGAACAGCATGAAAGCAAAATGTAAGAGATTTTGAAAGTTTCCTGTCGAGATTCTTATTTTTCTATTGAATTCTGCATTTAAGTGATTAGAAACATCTTCGTAAACAATCGCTTTGCTTTCATGAATGCAATGTGCACCTTGGTCAAGGACATTCATGCTCAGATGGAAGTCATCAACTAAATAATTTTCGGGTACTGCTTTGAATAAGCTTTTTCTAATAGCGAAGCATCCGCCAAATGGCCCCATCATTGTTCCCCAAAGCTTTCCTTCAGCATCTTTTAACTTGACTTCAAGTGAGATGTAGCTTTGCTCGGGAATTGATATTCCCGTTGGACTCATTCCGTAGTTCTTCATGTGGGAGTCTACCAATCCAATACGCTTATTTTTAAAGTGTTTTGTAAGTTCGAACAGGGTGCTTTTTGAAAACAACACATTCGCATCTGTCAAGACAAGTATTTCATTTTTTGATTCCTTTACCAGTTTATTGATGATTCTAACTTTCCCTTGTCTCCTATCAAAAACATGATGTTTTATTTGGGGGTGTTTCTCGGTGTAATCTGAGATAATTTTGTCTGTGTTGTCTGTGCAACAATCTGTACCTATTATAATCTCTAGCTTATCTAGGGAATAACTTGAAGCGAGAATACTCTCTATTTTTTTTTTAATAATACGGTCTTCATTATGAGCCGCCATAAGAATGGTTAGGCTAGGAGCGTTTTCTTTTAAATGAAAAAGTTGATTATTATTTTTTTTCTTTGAAATTAGGATTAGGGCAATAGGATATATGATGTAGGTGTAACAAACAGGGATTAAAAAGAGTCCAGATGCAAGATGTAATAGATTTGTCAATCCTTTATTTTTCTTTACTGTCTCGAAAGTGTATCAATTATCTCATTTGATACTAATTCTGAAGAGTAGTTATGTTTAATATATTCCTGACCTGCCAAACCAATTTCCTTTGCAAGCGCTTCATTATGTAAAAGTAAGGATACCTGCGTAATAAAGTCTTTATTATTATGGCATATTGGAATAATGTCAGGAAGGTCTAAACCATCTGACGCATGAGCACTGACTATGCATGGAACTCCAAGAGACATCGCTTCAAGAACTTTCATTTTAACTCCTGACCCTGAAAGTATAGGTGCGATAAACAGGCCGTGGTTCGAAATGAAATCTTTAGAAGACGAAACGAAGCCATGCATTTGTATGGAAGGAGATTTCCGAAGCCCTGATATTTCTTCAGAAAAACTTCCTGCGATATGGAGCTTTAGGTCCGGTGATTTCTCGAGTAAAAAGGGAAAGACTTCTGAGGTAAACCATAGTATACCTTCTTTATTTGGAAGCCAATTATAAGCTCCTAAAAAACAGATGCTATTGGATATAGTTTCTTTGATAGGGCTAGTAGTCATCGATACAGGAATATAGCTAACCTTGTTGCTCCCCCCATCTCTGAAATAGTTATAATCCAATGGGGCAATTGAGAAAACGTGATTGTTCTTAGAGATGAAATCTAATTCAAACCTTTTTAAGGTGTCGGAGAGGTGTTTGAAGTACCATTTTTTTAAAGGATTATGTGCATTAATGGAAAGCTTTTCCCAGATAAGATGCTCAACATTGTGTGCTCTATGGATCCGAACGGCATTAGTTATCTTTATGATTTCATCAATGTATGCTCCACAAAATAGACTTTCGAAAAACAGAAAATCCAATGGTTTATTCTTTATTAGCCTTGTGATTTTATCTAGAACGATTTGCTGCTTAAAACGACTAAGTTGATAGGATTTATTAGCGACAAGATGAAGAAATGCAGAAATAGGGTTGAGTCTTGTTGATATTTCGATAGTATTGAATTGAATTCGATTCTTGAGTTCTTCGGGAATACTATTTGCGTTAAATGGATGTTTTTGGGTTGAAATACACAAGTAGTCAATAGACGCATCAGGGTATGAAGTTAAAAGATCCCTAACGAACCTGTCCATAGCGTGACATCCCCCATCAATAATAGGGTAGGGAGGCTTATGACTTAGGATCAGAATGTTCATTCTTCTTAAATTTAAGTCTTATTTTTTTAGACCAGTTATCTAGTGAAAAGATAACCGAATCCTTAGCTGCCGCTCTTGTCAGTATAAAAGCAATAGGAGTGAAAATTAAGACAGGCATCCACATTCCGATCAAAGGAGTTAAAACGAGTGATTGTACAAGATTCTCACCTGTTGTAATAATTGAAAAGTAAATTATAAATATGATTGCTGCAACGACCATTGGTGCTCCGAATCCTCCTTTTTTAATGATCGAACCTAGAGGGGCACCTATAAAAAAGAGAACAATAAGCGTGATGGATAAAGCAAATTTCCGATGAAATTCAATCCAGTAATTGGTTTCATCTTTGTCTATAGTGACCAAGTAATCACTTTGATTCTTAAGGTTGGAGTTCTTCCTGCGCAGTTTTTCTATCATTTTGGGATAGATGTTTTTGAGTTGATGTGTTCCAATGTCATGGTAGTTGACGGCGCTCAGGTGTTCAACGATGGCAAGCGAGTCATCCCCTTTTTCAAGGTTTTTAAGGTTGAATATGGTTTCGGCTCTTTTATTGGCTTGTAAATATGCAAGCTGCATTTTTGTCTTTTTGATGCTTAGCGAATCCATAGCATTCCTAATTTGAAATACGTTGAGCATTTCATATTTGTCTTTAAAAATATCACTATCTGTTCTGCTTAATGAAAACCCTGAGACATTTATTTTATAGGTTGCTTTTTTAAATTCAGCGCCTTGAAGGTCTATTAAGATGGATCCTGTTTTGAACCTTTCCATCAGGCAGGAAGATCGGGTTCTGGATGTCTAACTCTTCAAAGACATTGCCATTAATGAGTTCTAAAAAAAGATACATGGAGTTGGTTGACTTGTAAATATGTATTTCTTCTGCTTTAATCGTTTTTAGTTCTGTTGGTGTTGTGTGGTCATGAATGATGACATCTTTGTAGTGTCCATTTTCGCCTGAGCCAACTTTAATAGCATATCCATCAATTTCTTTGGTGTACACTCCAGGCTTAATCAGGCTGGATATTTTTGTGTTTTGAATGTCAAATATAAGCGCATGCCATTTTAGATTAGCAACGGGTATGACATAATTTGAAAAATAAAAAGTAAAGAACGACAAGCCGATTACAAAGATCGTTAAGGGTCTCATTATTTTATATAAAGAAAGACCACTTGACTTTAGTGCGGTAAGTTCATTGTTTTCAGAAAAGTTACCGAATGTCATCAAAGAGGAAATGAGTATCGATAGGGGCAGCGCTAGTGGAATTAGGCTGGCAGATACGTAAAATAATAATTCTAGGATAATTATTACCTCTATACCTTTTCCCATTAAATCATCTATGTAAACCCAGAAGAATTGTAAGATTAATATGAATATTGAAATGACAAGTGTCAATACAAATGGCCCTATAAAGGATCTTAAACTAAAAAGATAAAGTCTTGGCAACAAAGTTATAATCCTGTTTTGATTAATGTTTATTCAAGCCTGAGAGCTACCATTTGGATTAGGCTCCTATAATTCGTCTTAAATCGTTGATTTGCTGCTCCCATAGCATCTTAGCAGATTCTATATCATCAGGCTCTGAGAAATCCACGATTTTAAGAGATACAATCCCTGTCATTTGGTCAATCTCAAAATTCATTTCGAAATAATAATCGTCACCGTTTTCTTCATCCTCAATCCATCGAAATTTCATTTTCGAATTCATTTTCTTTGTCAGTAAACGCGCTTCTTCTATGGTGCCATCCCATTCAAATGAATACATTTCATCTCTAACGGTAACATTGTCTGCAAACCATTCAGAAAGTCCACTAGGGGATCCAATCATATTGTCTAAAACTCGTAAAGACGTTTTTAGCAGAAATTCGAGTTCAATTTTTTCTTTCATAAGACTTAAAGTGCTTGTTTTTAGGCTTGATTATTCCTTCGTGCAATATACAGATTTTATTTTAAGGTTATCTATTGTTTTGGCCAATGTTTTGGGATTAGTTCAGAATACAAATGATTGAAGTATTACGGTCGGCAATGACTCAGAAAACCTCTCATAATATTAAGGTGATAGGGTTCCTTTTTGTAGAGTCGTTCCGGATGCCATTGAACACCAATAATCCACCTGTCTTCTAGGCCTTTAGCCCATTCAGACGCTTCGTTTAGCCCATCCTCTGCTTGTGCGACAATTTTCATTCCATCTCCTGGTACTTTTACAGCTTGGTGATGAAAACTATTGACTTCAAATATAGTTTTACCATAAAGTTTTAAAAGGTCACTATCTTGATCCAGTTCTATTTGATGATAGACATAGTTTTTTTCTTCCGGATCACGATGAATAATTTCCACAGTTCCCTCATGTTGAGAAGGCACATCTTGGATGAGTTCCCCTTTTAGGCTGGCGTTAATAATTTGATGCCCCCTACAAATTCCTAAAATGGGTAAAGAGTCCTTCATCGCATTTTTGATTAGAAAAAGCTCAACTTCATCCCTTCTCTTGTGTGTAATACATATTTTTAAACTATCTGTTTTGCCATATGTTGAGGGGTGGACGTCTTTCCCTCCTGATAACAATAGTCCAGAAACTGATTGAAACAATTCGAGGCGTTTACTTTTTTTAACTTTCATAAAATCAATCAGAATAATATTACTATCAATTGCATGGACATAATTCACAACAGATTCTTTCATGATTGCAGTTGCGATATATTTAGGTTCTTGTCCATGGATTAATCCCGTAAAAAAAATGCCGATTAAAGCGCTTAGTATTGATTTTATCATTGATCGTATTTTTGCCTTTGAGAGATCGATCTGCCCAAGGATAATTCATCTGCGTAATGTAATTCGGCTCCAACAGATACGCCACGTGAAAGCGTAGTGATGAGGACGGGGAAGTTTTTTAATTTTTTAAAAAGATAGAAGTTAGTCGTGTCTCCTTCCATAGTTGGGCTGAGTGCGAAAATAACTTCGTCGATTTCTTTGTTATCGGACCGCTCTATGAGTCTTTCAATATTTAGGTCGTTAGGCCCAACACCATCCATGGGGGAAATCACGCCTCCAAGGACGTGGTACTTTCCTTTAAAAGCACCGGTTGCTTCTATGGCTATAATATCTCGAATGTCTTCGACGACACAAACTATTTTCGAGTTTCGATTTGGATTCAAGCAAATATCACATGTGCTTTGGTCGGCTATATTCCCGCATTTGTCACAATGCAAAACTTTTAGCTTTAAATCTATAATGGATTGAGCGAAATCATGTATTTCAAGCTCATCTCTTTGAAGTAGATGTAAAGCGAGCCTCAAGGCTGACCTTCTCCCAATACCTGGAAGACTAGAGAGCTGCTCGACGGCGGTGTCTAATACTTTTGAAGAAATTTGCACGGCCTAAAATTAATCATTTTCACTCTTCTGCTTGTTTTATTTTTAAGCGTTTGCTAATCTATGCTTAACTTTGGATCCACATGCCGAGCAAACCGATCAATATTCATAATAAAAAAGCCAAATTCGAGTACCAACTTCTCGATCAATTCACTGCTGGGATTCAGTTGAAAGGCACTGAGATTAAGAGTATTAGGAATGGAAAAGCTAGTATTATGGAAGCTTATGGGGTTTTTTCAGATGGAGAGATTTTTCTGAGAAACATGTATATAGCCGAATATGAAAATGGCAGTTATAATAACCACAAACCTCGAATTGACCGAAAACTATTACTTAATTCTAAAGAGATTTTGAAAATAGAAAAATTCTTGAAAACCAAAGGAAATGCACTCGTCCCAATTAAGTTGTTCTTATCTGAAAAAGGATGGTTGAAAGTTCTCATAGCATGCGCAACTGGGAAAAAGACACATGACAAAAGACAAGACCTGAAACTGAAAGATGACCGACGAGAAATGGACCGTGCTTTAAAAAAAGGGGCTTAGTCTCTAATAACAGTGTAGCCAGGATACTGAGCCTTATTGAATGAGAACTTACTGTCGGCAATTTCTTTATTGCTAATGAATTTTGTTAAGTGGTAAGTCATTATTGTTCCATCATTGGTTTTCATAATCACCTTTTTTAGCTCACTAGTTCTCACGGAAACATAAAGTAAAATAGTATGGTAATCTGCATTGTCAGGTTGTTTAGGGTAGAGCTTAATGATATGAATGTTTTCTCCATTGAGGACGTCTGATTTTTCATAAGTGTTTTTAAATCCAGATTCCCAAATCGTCATTAGTTTTTTAGGATTCATACTTTCTTCGCCGTCGTTAGCGTCTGACACGTAAACAGATTTCTCTTCATTTATTACGGTCCATGTTTTAACCCCGTTAGAAAGCAGTGTTATTTCACCATAGGTAGCATAATACTTATCTCCTTTAACCCATCCTTTTCCTTTTTCGCTTTCATTAACGCCTGTAGAGGTGTTTTTTATATTCGCATTGAACTCAACGTAGAATGTGCTAAGCTTTTTCATTGATCCCGAAAGCTTATCCAATATTACTTGTGATTTACTTGTTTGTGCCATGGATGTCGAAAACAAGAAAAAGCAAATAGAAAGTAGCGTTAAGTTTTTCATAGTATTTAATTTCTAGTGCAAATATCACAAATTATGCCAAATAAAAAAGAACTGTTATTATAGATGGTTGCCAAATTCTATTTTCTTGTTTTCAATAAGTTTGTTCATTTCAATTTTGTTGGTATCTTTGCAATCTTAAATATTTATAAACCGGGGTTTAGCACTCCAAACTGTAACAATTATGTCAACAAGAATTCGTCTTCAAAGACACGGTAAAAAAGGAAAACCATTTTTTCATATTGTAGCTGCAGACAGCAGAGCGAAAAGAGATGGTAGATTCATTGAGAAATTAGGAACTTACGATCCAACTAAAAATCCAGCGATTATTGATTTGAACTTCGATAATACCTTGAATTGGCTTCAAAAAGGTGCTGAGCTAACAGATACAGCTCGTGCAATTTTGTCTTACAAAGGTGTTTTGTACAAAAATCACTTATTAAAAGGAGTTTTAAAGGGAGCGCTTACTGAAGCAGATGTAGAAAAGAAATTTACTGCATGGTTAGCTGAAAAAGATGCTAAGATTGAGCTTAAAGCTACTGACCTTGTCAAGAATGCTGAGAAATCGATAGCTCAAAAATTAAAACATGAAACAAATGTTAAGGAGGCAAGAGCAGCAGCAATAATTGCTAAAAACACTCCTGAACCCGAAGAAGCACCAGTTGTTGAAGCTGTAGCAGAAGAAGCACCAGTTGCTGAAGTTGTTGCGGAAGAAGCACCAGTTGTTGAAGCTGTAGCAGAAGTAGCACCAGTTGCTGAAGCTGTAACGGAAGAAGCTCCAGTTGTAGAAGCTAAAACAGAAGAAGCACCAGTTGCTGAAGCTGTAGCGGAAGAAGCTCCAGTTGCTGAAGATGTAGCGGAAGAAGCTCCAGTTGCAGAAGCTAAAACAGAAGAAGCACCGGCTTCAGAGGAAGATGATAAAAAAGAAGCTTCTGCTGAATAGCAGAATATGCATTTATCAGAATCTTCTTACATAGGACAAATAGTGAAACTCCACGGATATAAAGGTGGAGTTTCTTTGTATATGGATGTTTCTAATCCGAAATCTTATACGCATCTTAAGTCTGTATTTCTGGAAATTGATGGGATTTTAACCCCATTCTTCATTTCTGATTTCAAGTTAAAAAACAAAGGCTTTGTTGCGCTACATTTTGAAGGAGTTGATTCTGAGGAATCGGCTAAGAAGCTAATTAAGAAAAAAGCTTATATACCGTCTGAATCTTTACAAGTCGTTGATGAAACAAGGTTTTTAGGCCATGTGCTAATTGGTTATAAGGTCTTTGACGAGGTCAAAGGGGATATTGGTGTTCTTGTAGAGGTTTTAGAGCAGAAAGGAAATCCACTTTATGTAATCGATAAAGAAGGTGTAGAGATTTTATTACCTGTTTATGAAGAACTTCTTACGAGCGTAGATGATGAGAAAAAACAAATCGTCGTTAAAGCCCCAGAAGGACTCATTGATCTATATCTAGAGTAAGCCAAGGCATATTTTCATACGAATGATTCGTTTAACAGATGCATTCATTGAAGATTGAATCTCATTTTCATTGCTAAGGTATAATTGAAGTAACTCTGAATGTGCACTCCGCGCATCTGCGGGCATTAGTAGAATGTCGCAACCAGCTGCAATTGCTTTACTCGCATTCTTAGGGACATTGGCTACGCCTCCCATATTCATGGCATCTGTAACGATGAGTCCTTTGAACCCTAGGGTATCCCTTAGCAATTCAGTCACTACTTTTTTTGAACATGTTGAAGGAAGTCCTTGGGTTGAATAATTTTCATTATTTTCAATCGCAATGTGGGCAACCATTATAGAAAGAACACCATTCTCAATCAATGGGGGGTAGTTTTTAATCTCTTTTAAAGGCCCATTAATGACCTGTAACGACTTGTGAGTGTCTCCCGAGACAAGACCGTGTCCAG
Source organism: Flavobacteriales bacterium UBA952 (assembly GCA_905182495.1). Taxonomy (GTDB): domain Bacteria; phylum Bacteroidota; class Bacteroidia; order Flavobacteriales_D; family Crocinitomicaceae; genus UBA952. The sequence continues at coordinate 14,606 of CAJJBU010000027.1, read as the reverse complement.
GGAAATGTTTCGCTGTAGCAATAATGTTATTGGCCTGAGTACTCTGAATAAATTGATTGGACCAGGGGATAATATTTTCAGGGTTCTTCCCGAAGCTTCTGTATCCTACTGTTTTATTCGGAGACATATCTACAACAGGTGAGAAATTGTAATTGATACCAATTTTATTTAAATCGCCGCTAATTTTATTGGCGACATCTTCTACTTCTTTAATGGAATTAAGTTCATTTGCCTTTTTCACGGGAGTGGACCCCATAATTTTACGGTTTACTAGGCTTGGCTCTGCATCGGCACTAAATAGAAAGGGTAGGTTTCCATTTGCTTTGTTTTTGTCTTCAAATTCTTTTATCCATTGGGTGAATTCTTCAACTGTTCCATTCAGCATTAATATACCTCCGATAAGACTATCCTTAATTAGTCCGTCAATAGTTTCTTTTGCTTGTCCGTATTTTCCTGCGGCGGGCATGATTAACTGTGCTATTCTTTGGGTGTTGTTTAATCCATCATATATAGAATCGATGTGCTGGTCTAGCTCGATATTATTTGTAAAGAAGTCGTCTAAAACAAACTGTAAAGCGATCGTTTCTTTTATAATGACTGCGGATTTAGGAGTGCTTTCTGGTTGGCTGCATCCTGTAATCATAACGGAAAGGAAAAAGAAACTAATTAGGAATTTACTGATCATAAATATTTTTTCTCTAAATATAAATAGAAGAAGAATGATAAAAACAGAAGCCATTATTCACTTATAAACAACTTAACTTTCAAAAACTTAAAGTGTTGTGAGGTGCGTTTTATTTCAATAGGGTTCCGGATCTGTTTACTCAATCATTTTGAAGGTCTGCAGTGGGACTTATGATTGATTAACCCACCTTAATCCTTGAGGAGTCAAATTGTAAAAGAGTGGTCAACACTTCAGTAGAAGCTTCGTTTCCTGGCCTCTGAAAAGGATAGGTCAAGTTCGATCTAGATTATTGTGGCTTAGTCTGATAAACTATCCGAGTATACGGCTTTTTGCGCTTCATTTAAAATATTCAAAATCATTCTGATTTTAGCTTGCTCATTGTCTTCTATGATCTGAATCTTATTTTCTTGCGTAAGATTCATTGATGAAACTTGCGAATTCTTCTGATTGATTCCATTGATGATTTGAGAAACTTGATCCTTTTGCCCCGGGGTTAAATTAAGTAATAGGTCAAGGTTACCAAGTTTATTAGATACTATTGAGGCCTCGCTAACTGACTTGTTATCAGTATTAATTGACTCTTGACTAAAAGTATTACTTGATATTAGTAAGGAAACGAGTAGGAATTTAACTGTGTTCATGGTTTTTTAATTTATGACATAAAATTAATGGATTTTAAAGTCATATGCTAAAATTCGATTAGATTTACTAATATCTAAAACAGCAGATCAATTGATGGAAACTTGGAGTTATGTTAGTCATGAAAATATTGACCGCGAAAAATTCAAGCGTGCTTTAAATAAATGCGTAATAAATTCTGATTTGTATGCTCAGGAATTTGTCTGGGATACATTGCATCCAAATTGGGACTTGCTCGTTTATGGGGATTATCAGAAGATGGTGCCTTTACCCTATAAACGAAAATGGTTTTACAATACGTATAGACAGCCGATATTCGTTCGTACAATCCCTTTAATTGGTGATTTTACTGATAATGACTTTACACAGATAAAAGGAGCTCTAGAGGCTAATTCTAAGCTTACGCATTTGAATTTTTCAGACAGTCCAATAGCCAAGTGTGCTGAACATGGTATTTATCAATATCTGGTATTACAGAATTCAGTTGCAGATCAACGTGCTTTGTATGGAACCAATGCCAGGCGCATAATAAAGAAGAACGCTGATGTATTGACTTTCGGTTCTATTTCAGAATCGATGACCTTTCTGAATTTTTTCAGGGATCATGTTGGACATAAATATGGCACCTTATCGGATGAGGTATATGAAAGGTTGAAAAACCTTATGGAAGAATCATTTAAACTTAATATAGGGCGGTTAGAGGTCGCTTATCACCTTGGAAAACCGATTGCTATGGTGTTCTATATTGATTTTAATGGTATTCGTTATTATATCAAAGGTGCTTCAAACGAAACTGCCAAAGAGCTTGGTGCTATGTTTCACCTTATAGATAAAGGGATTGCGGATGCGGTATCCTTAGAAATGACAGGTTTTGACTTTGTAGGTTCGAACCAAAAAGGCCTTGCCGACTTTAATAAGAAATTTGGAGCGGTTGATCGGTTCTATGGGGTTTTAAAGGAGAACGAATTCTTGTGGCCTATGAATCGTTTTGTAAAACCTTAGTCCCTTTGGTGTAATCTACGATTAGACTCCGACTCAAATAGGAATTCATCTAAAAACAACCAAGTATCATAACCGCTTCCTAAGTGCCATTCTGGACAAACACCAGGGTTTACGACTTCAAATCGAATGGCTTTTACTGCCGCCTCTTTTTTAAGTATTGTCATAAATCGAGCGATTTTAGGTTCATAATCATCGCTCTGGACTTCAGGGATATCAACGTCTGGAATCGTTATGAAATCGATCCCATTTATGGAGTAGCTGATCTTGATTTTCGAAGGAAAAAAGATCCATGATTTAAGGTCTCTAATACATGATGCACCGATGTATCGAATGTTTTTAGGCTGCTCAAAACGAACTTCGGCAATCACGTTTTCTCCATAGAAGCCTTGCCAATCTCCCGTTCTGAAATCAGTACCGCCTCGAACACCATCAATGAGTGTATTGGGTCCTGATGCCGAATATTGATTTGCGTATTCTGTTTCAAGCGTTAGACTTACGTTTGGATCTCTTTTACTGAATAGGCTTTGAACAATGGGGCTGTAGTATGGTGCGATTTTAACATTGTGAGCTATATCTGAAACGTCCGGAAACCTAGATGCTTTGACTGCAACTGCACTTGTTTCGTGTATTTTAAAGGGATTGGTATAATCTTTCCATAATCCATTATTGATCGAGAAATAAAGCCTTTGATTTAGATTATTTATCTTGCTGCTTCCAATTTTAATCACAATCGAATCTTCAAATATTCGCTGTTCAGTTGCAATAAAAGGGGTGGGTACAAAGTCCGTTTTTAAAAGGCTATCTTCTCTAAGTACAATGGTTTTAGATGTTGAAAACGGTTTGTCAGACATTTCGAACAATAGCAATCCTCCATTTTTAATTTTATTATGGTCGATTTCTGTGTCATTGATTTTGTCTTATTGAATGAAACGCCTTTCACATATTTAGCGGATGCTGAATTATCAGGCGCTTCAATGGAAAGGAGTTTTTTGTTAGGTAATTTGACCCGTGCTTTTTTAAATAAGGGTCTTCCTATTTGGTAATTCGTATTTCCCGGCGCGGTAGGGTAAAGACCTAAGGAGCTCATAACATACCAGGCACTCATTTGACCGCAATCTTCATTCCCCGATAAACCATCAGGTTGTAGCGTATAGAGCTCATTTAGAATCTTATCAACGTAGAATTGAGTCTTTTCGGATGCATTCGTATAGTTGTACAGATAGGCCATGTGATGCGAGGGTTCATTTCCATGCGCATATTGGCCAATCAGTCCTGTGATGTCTACCTGGTGTCTACCAATCAAATCGGAATCAGCTGCAAACAAACGGTCTAGCCATGTTTCTAATGAATCACGTCCGCCCATGAGATCCGCAAGAACGGGAATATTATGTGGTGCATAAAGGGAATATTGCCAACTGTTGGCTTCCGTGTAGTTGAAATTCACCTCTATGGGATTGAACGGACCGAACCATTGTGCACCACGTCGGGCTCTCATAAATTTGGTAGACGGATCGTAGAGGTTTACGAAATTTAAGCTGCGTTTGTCAAATTCTTCGAACAGATCCATGCGTCCCATTTTCTTAGCCATTTGAGCAATACAAAAGTCATCATAGGCATACTCTAATGTTTTAGAGACGGATTCTGCTTCTTGATCGGAACTAATGAACCCTTGTCGTGCATACTCTTTTTTGGCCCACTCATCTAGTTTACTCGTATAAACCATTGCGTTTAGGGCTTTCGTTGTGTCAAAATCGTTGTATCCTTTCAAATAGGCATCTGCAATAACAGATACGGAATGGTACCCTATCATACATTCAGTTTCACATGCGGCCAGTTCCCATACGGGCAAATCTTTTCCTTCATCATACATGCGGAGCATGGTTCGGATGAATTCTTCAGTTCGTTCTGGCTGAATTAAGGTAAATAAAGGATGTAGTGTTCTGTAAGTGTCCCAAAGTGAGAAAACGGTGTAATGACGATCACCTTCTAGTAGTTGGTGTGTTTTTTGGTCATGTCCCCGGTATTTTCCATCTACGTCACTTGCAAGATTAGGGGCGATGAAGCAGTGGTATAGTGCCGTGTAAAATATCGCAGCTTTGTTTTTATCTTCATTACTAATTTTGATTTTAGAGAGTTCTCTTTGCCATTTAATTCTAGTTCTACCTCGTGTTTTAGAAAAGTTAAAGTCTTCTAATTCTGTCTTTCGGTTATTTAAGGCGCCTACCTCATTGACCTGCGATATTCCAATGGCGATTTTAATTTTTTTTGTTTCTTTTGGGAATTCCACAAGTAATTTATAGCCAAATTTATCACTTACCTTTTTTATTTTTTGAGGTTCAATGGAGAAAGCTAAATCAAAATAGAAGTGTTGTTCTTCCGCCCAACTTTTTGATATTCTCCTCCCTGAAATGTGTTTATTATCATGAACAAAATATTCGGCGGAAAGAAGTTGGTCCCTATGATCAAAATCAATTAAAATGAATTTTTTATCCTCTGTTCTGGAAAATGTATATTGATGTATGCCAGCACGTTCACTCGTGGTCATCTGGGCTTTAATTTTATCGTCCTCCAAATAGACTTCATAATATCCAGGTGTCGCCTTTTCTGAGTTGTGAGAGAACTTAGACCCATAGCCTTTTTCATTTTCATAACCTGGGATTACTTTTGCTTTTTTTCCACTTTGAGGTACAATTAAGAGGTCGCAGTAGTCTGGCACGCCAGTTCCACTAAGATGTGTGTGACTGAACCCATAGATTACGGAATCAGAATAATGATAGCCCGAACAACCATCCCAACCCTCGTGCCTTGTGTCAGGACTTAGTTGAATCATGCCGAATGGGGCAGTAGCTCCGGGAAAGGTGTGTCCATGACCGCCGGTGCCCACGAAAGGGTTAACCAAGCTTACAGGTGATTGAACCATATTTCCATTTTTTGGATTCATAATTTTGTAGGCCTTGTCACTAGCTTTTTGAATGCTTTTAATTCCTTGTGCATTTGTTTGTAATGCAACTAGAATACAACCCAAAAGTCCTAAAAATGATCTCATGTTTTGATTTGTCTTTTGTTAATTTTCGAATAGATTTCTCTACCTTCTATAAAATAGCCAACAAGAATATTGCCATGATATTTGACTATTTTTTCTTTATCTGTCCTGAGAAATTGTCGTTTCTTATACAGGCTTATGAAATTTCGATAAAGTGCCATATGGGCTAAAAAAACTTTCCAAAAAAACAGTGGTTTACCTTCAAGTAAGAACTTGTAAGCAGCAATACCATCAAGAGTCATTCTTTTAATCAGCATCGGAAATAAATAGCCTTTATGGTTTTTGATAATCAGAAAAAGATTATTCCTAAAATTTAAATAAACCTTTTGAGCGGATTGATAGGGTAGTGTGCCTCCGCCTAGATGAAAGACTTCGCTTCTAGGAATGATTTTAAATTTATATCCTTGGTGTCCTAATCTAATGCAAAGATCGATTTCTTCCATGTGAGCGAAGAAGTCCCGATCAAAGCCGTTGACATGATGGAATAATTCCGATCTAATCAGCATGGCAGCGCCAGAAGTCCATGTTACCTCTAGTTCATTTTCATATTGACCTTCGTCAGTTTCTGTGGAGTCTAGTATTCTTCCTCTGCAAAAAGGGAAGTAGTTATTATCGATAAAGCCGCCACAAGCACCTGCGTGTTCGAATTTCGATGGATTTATTAGTGATTTCACTTTAGGTTGACAGCCTGCGATTTTTTCGTCATTCATTGCTTCAATAAGAGGCTTGATATAATCAGGGCTAACCTCAACATCACTATTAAGGAGTAGGTAGAAATCATAATGACCTTTTATCTTCTCTAAGGCATCATTATATCCTCCCGCAAATCCAGTGTTTTCATGGTTGCTGATTGTCTGTAATCCGCTGATGGATTTAGCGAATGCTAAGGAGTTGTCTGTGCTGCGGTTGTCCGCAAGAATCACATGGTGAGGAGAGCTGTATTCCACGACCCTTTTAAGATGTTTTTTAAGGTGGTGTTCCCCATTATAATTTAAAATAACAACCGCTAATCCCCCCATTTTAGTATTGACGATAATATTCGTTTGAATTTCCACCCCAGTGATCAACATTGTTTTGATTAGGGTTGTCGACGTTTCCATTGGCTGTATTCCTTTTGGATAGGATTTGAGGCCAGTTTGGGTTTTTTAATTCACCAACCATATCGGAATGAAGAAGTCTATAAGCTCTGTTTACTAGGTCCGGATTGTAAAAAACAAATCTTCGGTTGCTGAATACCCCAATTTTATTGTAGGTCCATATTTCATATGGATATTCCGAGGGGGAAGTTTCTTTATTAATTAAGGTGCTAGGGGAGCCGTATTTTAAATAGATTCGGCCTCGATCGGTCTCAAAGCCTTCTTGAAAATTATTCCCATACACTTTCTCGACAAAATCTACTTGCTTTTTATATCTAATCCAATCATCATAACTGTCTATTGATGAAGACTTTATCCAAAATGCTTGTATGTGCTTTCGGCATCTTGATAAATCTTTTGTTTTAAGGGTGCTAATTATATTTTTAACTTCCGCTGGTCTTGAGATAGGAATTAAGCTTTCAAGGTAATAGTCAATACTGTCATTAGGGATAGAGTTTTGAAAGGCTGGATCTAGAACGATTTCTGTGGAAACGAGGCCTGCGGTTAATTCATTGCTTCGTTCAAAGGCATATGTGCTTGTACAGACCTCATTAGATTCAGGATCAAGGATTGAAGCTTTTAGGATATAGCTACCTGTTTCTAATGTTTCAATGTCAATAACGCTAAGGTGAGCGTTTACATCACTCGTTTCAAATAAAGAAATATTCGTAAATCTTTTGATAGCATTGCCATTTGTTACGTCAATGATTTCATGTTTTATCACTACCGTATCTTCACGAAGGTCAATGGTGTTATAGGATTCATAGTAGATAGGCATTTTCGTTATTTGGGAAGGGAAGAAGTTGGAAAGCATTGGGATAATCTGATAACCTGATTTTTGAAACATACCCCCAGAATTTGAAGGAACGGCATATTCAGCAACCGTAATGTCAGAAAGTCCAGCTTGGTTTTTGTTTCCGTAGATTGTAAATAATTGCTCCCCATTAATCTTGTTTTTTGCGTTACCTCCTAGGTCTTGAATTTCAAGTTTCAACTTGTAATCTCCTTCATCAAGAGCAAACCTATTGATTTCATAAAAGTCTTCAACGATACTATCTCGTAATAAAAACTGAGGCGATTTTAAGACATAGGCTGATGACCGAATTATGGAATCCTGCTCGTAGATATCCATGTACATGGCTAATGAGGATTGAAGTGCGCTGTCTCCTATCGTTTTAAGGACTGTCGAAATACCTGAGAATTGAAGTTGAATCTCAATGTATGGTCCTATCTCCGCATTATAAAACTCTTTAAGATCAAGATAGGCTTTAAGCTTATTCTTTTGAGCAAATAGAGGTGAGGATAAAAATAAAAATAAGGTGAAAAATATAAGCTTATACATACCTTAAAAATAAGCTAATTTTCGAACATTGAATGTATCAAGATTCATCAATGTTTACTCTTATTTTCTGCGAAAGTTGGCGGTTGTATGTCTCCAAAAGATATTTGAAGTAATTGTCAGTGCTTTTGGAGATGCATTTTGTATAGTGCTTAAGCCGGTATTCAATGTGGTCCTGAAGAAATTCTAAGATTTCAAACCCATGATCTAAATCTTTTGCGCTTTGTAGAATGACTTCGAAATGATTTTCAATGGATTCATCAACGCTAAATAGAAGTGCGAACCGCGGTTGTCAATTCCACCTAGCCGTCTTGTAGGACTCTTATCGGTATCTAAGAATTTAGACGTAGCGTCGTCCAAAGTGCGCGATAGCACAGCAGCTTTCTCATTGCCGTCTTGATTCTAAGAAACGATCCGGGAATTTAAATGCATCTTGCCAGTTGATATAATCTTGCCACATTCCAAAACGACGAACATTATTTCCTAAATCAATAATATGAAAATTAGACTTATTCGGAAGCTTTCTTGACCCTCTTCCTATCATTTGATGATAAAGGGTTAGAGATCTTGTTGCCCTATTGATTATTATCGTTTTGACAGTTGGTTCATCAAATCCAGTCGTCAAAATCCCTACTGATGTAAGAATCGCATCGGGTGTTACTTTGAACCATTTTAATATATCTTTTCGATCCTTATCGCTAAATGTTGAATCTAAATGTTTGATATTGTAATTCAACTTTTGAAAAGATTCCTTTACGCGTATAGAGGTTTCTATTCCGGCATTAAATATCAACGTCTTTTTTCCTAAGGATATCTCTTCATAGGCAAAGATCAGTTTCTCCTGCATGAAATAATTGCTGTAAAGCATATCGGAGCTTGTAATCGTAAAGTCTCCATTCGTTCCAATTTTAAGACCGTGAAGATTTACATCATAGCTATAAGTTTCGGCATTTGATAAGTAAGCTTTTTCGATAAGTCCTGCTATGGATTCTCCTACTAAAAGCCGATTGTAATTGTCTTTTAGTGGCAGGGTTTTATTGCTGCTTAACGGAGTCGCTGTTACCCCTAGGATGTTACAATTCTCGTAGTATTGAAATATTTTTCGAAAACTATTATAATGTGCCTCATCCACAATCACAAGGCCTACATTTTTGATGAAATCTTGGTCATCGATGAGTCTGTTGTGCAAGGTTTCTACCATAGCGATAAAGCAATGGTACTCATCTTGGTCAGGCAAGTCTTTCACTTCTGAATTGATGACTTTATTTGCGACACCAATTGCAGATAGCTGTTTGGAGGTCTGAACCGATAATTCAATTCTATGTGTGAGAATTAAAACTTTCTTTTTCCAAGTCTCTATGTACTTTCTTCCTATTTCTGAAAAAATAACCGTCTTCCCTCCACCTGTAGGTAGCTGATAAAGTAAGTTGAAATTATTACCATTACTAGATAATTCGTCTAGTATAATGTTGACTGTTTCTTCTTGAAAAGGGTAAAGTTTTTTGGCTTGATACAGGTCGACATCAATCATTCTGTGAGTGGTTTGGCAAGTTGCAAAAGTACGTTCTTTCTTTTAAAGACGCTACAGAAAGTTTAAATTATTTTGTCCAATGTTGCATAAATATGGCTCCTGCAATGGCGACATTCAATGATTCGGCATTTCCAGAACCTTCAATTTTGAGAGGCTTATCTATATGTTTCCTCAAGTTCTCAGATACTCCGCGGCTTTCATTGCCAAGAATCAAACCGTTCATTTCTTGTAAATCCTTTGATTCAAATGATCCTCCATCTAACAAAGCACCACCTATATGTAGATTTTGTGCATTGATAAAGTCCATGAGGTCCATATACCAAATCTTGACCCTTAAGAAGCTACCCATAGTCGACTGCAGTGTTTTAGCATTATATAGGTCAACTGTTTTGGGAGAACAAACAAATTGTTGTATTCCAAACCAATCGGCTGTTCTTATTAATGTACCTAAGTTACCAGGGTCCTGAATATCATCGAGGAGAATCACTTTTTGAAGTGGGTCAAAAATAATCTCTTTTTCTTTTTTTAAAACAAGTAAAATAGAGTTTGGTGTTTTTAATGTTGAAATCCTCGATAAATCACTAGGAGATACGGTATGGACGAGTTCGTCATGTAGTTTGGAGATCTCAAGTAAATAATCATTTGTGCAAATAATGCTTTTTATTCGATCTGAATGGTGTGTAATAACCTCATGACAAATTTTAATGCCTTCAACTAAGAAACACTGTTCTTGATCCCGGTTCTTTTTTTGATGAAGGCTTTTAATCCACTTTAAATAGTTTTGGGAGATTTTTTGCATACGATATTACTTACTTTTGTATCAATTCGATGATGAAGATAAATAAACTTTGGTTGTATTATGTATTGCTTGCAATGTGTCTCAGTGCATGTTCAATATCGAAGAATGTACCAGAGGGCTATTTTTTATTAAAATCGAATAAACTAGCTTATGTTAAAAAAGTTCCATTCGCATATGATTTAGAGGCCATACTTAAGCAAAGACCTAATCAAAAAACTTTTGGATTACTTTTAAAGCTAAGGACTTATAATCTTATTGATTCTGTTAAAATTGCTAAAACAAAACAAAATAAATTTGATTCGTTTCAAAAAGGAATTGTTAGGAAGAGGAAGAGGTGCGCTGCTATAAATCAACGCAGAATTACGCGCGCTAAAAAAAAAGGTAAAAGTTTTTATAATAAAAAGGTTGTTGAGGATACGGTTTACAGTCATTTGTTAATCAAAGAAAGACTCAAGTATCAATTTGGAGAGGAGCCTATCGTGTTTGATACAATTGCCTACAAAAAAACCAGTAAACAACTTGTTAATTTCTTGAGACGCAAGGGGTATTATAGATCCAAACTAACGGATACTATAATCGTTGATAGTGTTCATCGGAAGATCGAGGTCGTTTATAACTTGGACATTGGGCCTGCTTTTATTATTGATTCGGTCTTTTATTCTGGAGATTCCGTAATGGTTAGAAATCACGATGCATACCTTGCTGAACGTCTTTTAAAGGATAAGCAACACCCCCTGCTATACAAAGCTTTTGACATCGATGTTTTGGGGGATTATAGAGAGGTATTCGCAAAGGACCAAAGAAACCATGGGTACTATAAATTCTCTGCCTCGAGTATCGAATTTATTGCAGATACCTTATTCTCCACCATGAAGGTGAATTTGGAGATGAAGCTAAATAAACAGTTCATACCAATAGCAGACAATCCTGATAGCCTTGTTTTAAAACCCTATAAGTATGCTATGGTAAATGAGGTTCATTTTCATATGAGCGACACCTTGAATGTGCCTGGTGATTTTGGTGATTATTGTCAATGTCTGAATTTTGAAGACCCACAATACAGACAGTTTTTCATTACCAAAGAGAAGTTTTTATTCAATAAACACGTATTGGCAGAGAAAGAAAGTATTGAGGATCAAAATACAGTGAAGGTAACCAGCCGACAAGCATGGATTCATTATAATGGAATCAAACCATTGCTTAATCCATCGATTTTGGAGCTTCATAACTTTTTAGAGAAGGGAAAGTATTACAAAGGAGATCATCTCATAAAATCGGTTAAAGGAATATCTCAGCTGAGAGTAATTGTTATGTTAAGCCAGTAATTATTGAATTGCCTGATACTGGTGCTGTTCGCTTAATGGATGTACATTATTATTTGGAGCCTAATAAAAAGCAATCTGTTGCATTTGACAATCGATTTACAACCTCATCAGCCGGACTCCCGGGAGTGAGTGCTTCTGTTAATTATATGAATAGAAATCTGTTTCGAAATGCAGAAAAACTGACCTTATCATTTGGGGCAGGTTTTGAGACTCAAACGCAAGTTTTCGCCTCTAATGTTGAGAACTCAAACACTTTGTTTAACTCCATTGAAATCGCACCTAGTATTCAATTGGAATTGATTGGTTTGGCTCCTTTTTCGTCTACAGCCCTATCTAAAAGGCACAGAGCAAGAACATTGATTACTACAGCGTTCAATTATGAAAAGCGTGAGATTTTCAAGAAGCGAGAGGTGTTTCAGTTGAATTATTTATGGAAATTTTTAGTCGGTTCTACCCAAGTATTTGAAATGGGGCTGCCTGGAGCTTCTGTAATAAAACTTGTAAATATTTCTCCTACAGATGATTTTCAGGCAAGATTAGATTCTATAAATGACCCGTTTTTAATTAATGCCTACAGCAACCAATTTGTATGGCAAGATGCACGATTTACTTTTGAATACAACAACAAAAACAAAACCTATAGCGCAGGTAAAAAGCCATTTTTAGGTGCAGGTATTTTATTTTCGACCAGCTTTGATGCAGCTGGGAACCTCCTTTCTTTATTTCAAAGTAAGCAAGACACAAGCATAGATGGTAGTCATCAATTCCTCAATTTGAAATATGCTCAGTTTGTGAGAGTGGATACTAAATACATTCTGTCTAAAAAGCTAAATTCAAAATCTTCAATTCATTTCCGTTCCAATGCAGGCTTTGGCATTCCGTATGGTAACACAAAGACATCCTTGCCTTACGATTATAGTTTTTATGGCGGTGGAGCAAATGACAATCGGGGATGGAATGCTCGAACCTTAGGTCCTGGAAATTATAAATACCATTTAGATACAAATAGAACAGTTACCCAAATTGGGGATATAAGGCTAGGGGGTTCTGTTGAATATCGCTTTTCTTTGGGTGCGCTTTTTAAAGGTGCTGTTTTTACTGATTTCGGGAACATTTGGACTTACAAAGAGGATTCTAGAATGGCGAAATTTGAGTTGAAAAACGCATTAAAAGAAATGGCCTTGGCTACTGGTTTAGGATTGCGTTTAGATTTGGATTATTTTGTCATCAGGCTAGATGTCGGTGTCCCTATTTATAATCCGGCTTATGCTGATGGTGCGCGTTGGTTCTTCCAAGACATGAAAGATCGAGCTATATATAAACAGGAGGGTGTAGATGCTGGAATCGATATAAGCACAATGCCTCGTCCGTTTATCCCTAGAATTCATTTTGGATTAGGCTATCCTTTTTAATTATGAGAATAACACTTTGTCTTTTTGTTTTGTGCTGCCTGAATTCTTGTATGAAGGGTGAGGATGCAGATTTGGTTGTTTTCAATGCTGAAATTCATATCTTAAATGAAGGGAATAAAATTGTAGAGGCAATGGCTATAAAGGATGGGAGGATCATTGAATTCGGACCGGACCGTCAGATACTCAATAAATATGCTTACAAATCCTCAATTGATGCGAGAGGAAAAGAGATCTACCCAGGTTTTATCGATTCTCATGGTCATTTATTATCCTATGCAGAGCTTTTGCTTAGTGCAGATTTGGTCGGTTCTAGCTCCCAAAAGGATATGATTGAGCGGGTTGTCAATTATCAAGATGTAAATAATAAGAAAATAGTAATAGGTCGAGGTTGGGATCAGTCATTATGGGATGATAGTTCCTTTCCTGATAATCAACTTTTAAATGAAAGCTTTAAAGACACTCCAGTTTGTCTGTACCGAATCGATGGTCACTCGGCACTGATTAATGATGCATTTATTAATCTTCTAGGTGAATTTCAGGTGCCTGATGGTGGTGAGGTTCTAACACGGACAGATGGACATTATTCAGGTCTTTTCATCGATGCTGCCCTGATGCTTTTAGATCCTTTTATTCCAAAGTTTCCTGATGCTGCAATTAAGGAAAAACTAAAGGAAATTCAATCAGAGTTGTTTTCTTATGGTGTTACAGGGGTTCATGAAGCAGGTGTGGATTTCGAGGAGCTAGAACTTCTTGATCAAATGGCAACGACAAATGAACTTTCTTTAAATATATACGCAATGCTTTCTCCCACTCAGGCGAACTTAGATTTCGCAAAGGAAAAGGGCATATACCGTAACAAAAACTTATTAGTAAGAAGCTTTAAAGCTTATGTCGATGGTGCGCTAGGATCTAGTGGGGCACTCTTAAAAGAGTCGTATCACGATCACCCAAACTACACTGGCTTGTCATTGACCTCTGTTGAAGCACTTTCCTCATTACGAGATTATTGTTTGTCTGTAAATTATCAATTGAATTGTCATGGTATAGGCGATTCGGCAGTCGCTCGAATTTTAAATATGTGTAAAGTAGCCTATCGTAAAAAACCAGACCATCGTTTCCGAGTTGAACATGCCCAGCTCGTTTCACCTAATGACTTTGAATTGTTTAATAAATACGCGGTATTTCCGTCCGTTCAACCGACTCATGCAACAACAGATCAACGCTGGGCAGCCTCTAAAATTGGACAAGAACGATTAAAAGGAGCCTATGCAAATAAATCACTTTTGAATCAATTTGGAATGATTGCTTTGGGGACTGATTTTCCAGTGGAATACACCAATCCTTTTTATACGATTCATTCTGCAGTAAATAGAAGGACACCTAAAAATTATCCTGAAAAGGGGTTTCTCTCAGATGAAGCGCTTACCATGGAAGAGACGCTTAGGGGCATGACTATTTGGGGTGCTTTTGCTTCATTTCAAGAAGAGGAGTTGGGTTCATTGGAAAAAGGGAAACAAGCGACTTTTGTTGTATTGGATCGGCCAATTAATCATACGTCAAGCTTTATGCCTAATTATTCATGGTTAACCTGCATTGAAGGGAGAATTGTTCATTCTTTAGAATGATAATACCTAATTTTATATTATGAATGTAGAACAGATATATACAAAATGTTTAGCGCAAGGGGCGTATTAC
>CAJJBU010000026.1 GCA_905182495.1 Flavobacteriales bacterium UBA952 | reverse complement strand
GATTCTTTTTCTTTTAAAAAAGTGACTATCTCATTTTTCATAGCGCCATCTATCATTTTTTGACCATCAAAAACAGAAAAATCGAAGGTCTCGTCTTCTTTTTTGATAGATCTTTCTATTCTAAAAACCTTTAGTTTTTTTACTAATTTCAACTCTAAACCAATGCCGTGACTGTTATTGTTGAAGATTACCCCTTTTCTTTTGAATCTTTTAAATTCCACAATTAATATTATTTAAGATTTGAATTATCCAAAGTAATAAAAAATGAAGTCAGATACTTTAGTTTAGACATCGAATAGCTAAAATGTAATGATCGAAAAGAAATATATTGAACTTTACGAAGTTAATTAGAGGTGGCTAGTACTACTTACTTTAATGATTTACTAATGCTAATGTAACAAGAAAAGGTCAAATGGCGCGAGTACGGTCAACATAGTCCTTAATGGCTGGTAATCGCAAGCCATTGTTGAAATTATGATCACTGACATCATTGGAATCTACCTCCGAAGAATCCAAAATAGGACACTAAGAAAATCGCTAGGGTTGCCCTATCTACAAAAATCGTTCATAAAAAAGCCTATAAATTTGCTTTTAGCTTCGTCACAAATATGGGTAATAGCCGTAGTCGAACTGGTGACCTCTTTACTGTCACAGACGCTAAGGATTGAGAATAAAAAAAGCGGAATCTTAACTCATAATGAGATGGATTCCGCTTTGGTGGGCAATGAGGGACTCGAACCCCCGACTTCCTCCTTGTAAGGGAGGCACTCTGAACCAACTGAGTTAATCGCCCTAATTGGTTGCAAATATATATACTAATTTCAGAAAATCTATAGGAACTAGAAAAATTATTGATTTTTTAATTCTTCTATTTTATTTAGGACGTCATCCAAACCTTCTTTGAATTTTTCAAAATCCTCTTTATACAAGAATATTTTATGCTTTTGGTAAGAGCCCTCGCCATCTTCATTGAAGGTTTTCTTACTTTCTGTCATTGTAAGATATAAGTCATTGCCTTTTGTTGCCTTAATATCAAAGAAGTATGTTCTTTTTCCGGCACGAACGACTTTCGAATAAATTTCATTTTGATCGCTTCCCATAACATGAGTATTTAATATAAATAAACGAATAAAAACGCTAAACTTCAAACTTTCAGTGCATTGAAACCATTGTGGCTATTATCCGTAAATGAGAAACCAATTAAAACAATTTGGGTATTATGCGCATTTCTCTTGGGTCAGTTATTGTTCTTTCTTTATTTATGCTGACCTGTAAGTCGAGTAATGAGGGTGGTGGTGCTTCGGTTAAAAGGCAATTAAAAGACCTTGAAGCCATTGAGAAAAGAGGAACCCTAAGGGTCTTGACTGAAAACGGGGCGGTTTCCTTTTATGAATATAAAGATGGGTATTTAGGTTTTGAATATGATATCCTTGATACTTTTGCGAAATCAATAGGCGTTAAATTAGAGGTTCAAATGATTTCAAACCCTAGAGACTTTGTAAAGAAACTTGATGCATTCGAGGGAGACATTATCGCATGTAATAAGCCAATCACAATGCAGGACAAAGAACTGCACTCCTTTTCATTGCCTTATAATCATTCCTTTCAAGTTTTGATACAAAGAAACCATCCAGACAGTATTATTCGCGATATCTCAGAGTTACAGAATAAAACGATTCATATTCGGAATAAATCGGCATTTGTAAAACGTATACTTCATCTCGAAGATGAAATCGGCGCAAATATTGAGACACGTACATTAAACAACTATACTGCAGAAGATTTAATTGAGAAAACAAGCTGAGAGATTGACTTCACGGTATGTATGGAAAATACGGCCCGTATTGAGCAATCTTGTTTGCCTAATATTGACATCTCTACACTTTTATCTGTTCGGCAGAATATCGCGTTTGGCTTAAGAAAGTCTGATGTAATACTTAAGAAAAAACTAGATTACTTTTTAGATGATTTTTTAAACTCTGAAGCCTATAAGGTTTTACGAAAGAAGTATTTCGATTATATGGAAGAAACCAATTTTTTTATTGGTGAGCAAGATACAATCTCGAATTTTAATATAAAACTCTCTGCATATGATGAGTTGTTTAAGGCGTCCGCATTAAAGAGGAACTGGGATTGGAGATTTTTAGCATCTATTGCCTATCAGGAATCTCGTTATGACCCTAACGCCCGTGGTTTTGGAGGGGCTTATGGAATGATGCAGTTTATGCCTAATACGGGACCGAGTTTTGATGTCTACCCAGACTCACCACCCGAAGTGCAAATTGAAGCTGGTATGCGTTATATCGACATGCTCTACAATGCTTGGAAAAAAATTGCATCTCGTGAGCAACGGCTAAAATTCACCCTAGCTTCATACAATGCTGGAAAAGGTCATATAGAGGATGCCGTGCGTTTGGCGGAGAAATTAGGATACAATCCAGCTATATGGGATGACAACGTTGAGTTAATGATTCGTTTGCTATCTGACCCTAAATATTATAGAAACGCCCCCGTAAAATATGGTGCCTATAGAGGGCCTGCAAAAACTTATGTAAAATCGATATATTCGCGATATATGATTTGGAGAGAGAATGAATAGAATAATCATTATTCAAGGACCAACGGCATCGGGGAAATCTACTTTAGCCATAGAGCTAGCCCAAAAGATTAATGCGCCTATTGTTTCTGCGGATTCAAGGCAATTTTATAAAGAAATGAGTATTGGCACAGCCAAACCATCAAAAAATGAAATGGATCAAGCTAAGCACTATTTCATTGACACCCATTCTATAAATGACCCCAGCCTAACTAGTGCAGGATATATGAAATTGGGTCGAGAGCAAATCGCTAAACTATTTCATGAAGGTGCAAGTGATATCGTTGTAACTGGGGGGTCTGGTATGTTCATTGATGCTTTAATCGACGGGCTTCACGACTCACCTAGTGATGCAGAGCTTCGTGATGCCCTTCACGAGGAATGGAGTAAAAACGGAATAGAAACTCTCTTAAAAGAGTTAGAATCGAAAGATCCAGAATCCTATTCTACAATTGACACAAATAATCCTATGCGTGTTTTGAGGGCATTGGAGATGATTCGAGTTTCAGGTAAAACATTGAAAGAAATTAGAGAAATCCCAAAAGATGGTATTAATTATCCTATTCAAAGATTCGTGATTTCGTGGAAGAGAGAAGACTTGTATACTCGAATCAATATGCGTGTGCATCAAATGATAGATGAGGGGCTGTTTGATGAAGTTAAAGAACTCCCCTTAAAAGAAAGTATTCTTTTACAAAACACAGTAGGATACAAGGAATGGATACCCTATTTCAGTGAGGAATCTTCTTACGATGAGACGATTTCAATGATTCAAAAAAACTCCCGTAATTATGCCAAGAGACAAGAGACTTGGTTGAAAAGGTATTCCGATTTGATTTGTTTAAATCCTTATGACGCCGTATCTTTGAAAGAGCAATTGCTTTCTTATATCTAGTAAAATCATTATGCAAATAAAATTCCAAAACGTTTGTCCTCAAATATTCAAAGATATTCAGATGACAAGTGATATCTGGAACACAGATTTTATTTTAAAGGACCGAGAGCGTATACAGGTTTTAGCCCAAAGTGGAAAAGGAAAGACTTCATTGCTCTACTTTTTATTGGGTTTACGTGATGACTTTTCGGGCATGATATTTTTAGATGGAAATAACTCTAGAGATCTTGGTCAAAAGGAATGGGGCGCATACAGAAAAAATAAAATAGCCTGTGTTTTTCAAGACTTACAGCTCATCGAAAAATTAACTGTGGAACAAAATATTCAGTTATTACCAGAGTTTGCCCAGAATTATTCTAAAGAAAAGGCATACGAAATGCTAATTGAATTAGGACTAGAAGACAAATGGGACTCCCGTGTTGCGACTTTGTCTTTTGGTCAAAAACAACGAGTGGCATTGATTAGAACTTTATGTAAGCCTTTTGAATTACTTATTTGTGACGAACCATTTTCACATATAGACGAAAAGAACAAAATGAAATGTGTTGCTTTAATTGAAAGGCGATTAGTGGAAGAACAGGCCGGCTTATTATTAACCTCGCTTGATGGAGAGCCAACTTTAGAATTGAAAATAATAAAACTCTGATGAGGCAACTTTTTTTCACTTATCAAAATCGTTTCCAGCTATTTG
Organism: Flavobacteriales bacterium UBA952; assembly: GCA_905182495.1. Lineage (GTDB taxonomy): Bacteria > Bacteroidota > Bacteroidia > Flavobacteriales_D > Crocinitomicaceae > UBA952. The sequence goes on along the minus strand of CAJJBU010000026.1, from coordinate 26,461 downwards.
TAGCATCGATTGGCGTATGCATAGGACTACTGTTTATGGTGACATCCGTGCATTTCTTGCAAAAAGTTTATGCTTATGGCTCCAAATCAGAAATGTTAAGTGAAAACACGCTAGTGGTTCAAAAAAAAATATCTAGAGCCGCGCATTTGGGATTGGGTTCTCCTAATTTCACCGACGAGCAAATTAGTGTTCTTCAAGAACAGCCATTCGTTGCGGCATGCAGCCCTATATTCTCAAATCAATTTGATGTGATCGTGCAAATTGACGATCCCGTTATCCCTTCTTTTAACTCTAATATATATTTGCAATCTGTCGAAAAGCAATTTTTAGATGTTGGAATTCAAGCCTGGAAATGGGAAGAGTCTAATCCGATTATTCCAATTATAATGCCTCGAGATTTTTTAATGATGCTGAATACTTTTTTAACAGCTGGTAATTTACCGCAGCTTTCTGAAGAACTCGTTAGCAATGTGCAAATGAATCTTTTAATCGGACCTAAGGGTGATCGGAGGGTTATGCCAGCAAGAATATCAGGCTTTACTAATGAGTTTTCTGCGATACTAGTACCCAGTACCTTTTTAGAATGGGCCAATAACAAATACGCCATCAACAAGGAGGTCGTTCAAAGCCAATTGGTCCTTAAATCAACAAAAGGGAACTTTGGCTTACTAGAATCCTATCTAGACAAGAATGGCATGGAAAGTGCTGAAGGACAGGTTCTTGTCGCTAGGCTAAAGAGTGGTGTTTCCATAATGTTAATAGGATTGGTTTGTTTGTCTTTAATTACCGTTGCGTTGTCGATAATTGTACTTGTGCAGTACCTCCAGCTTATGCTGACCAATAGCCTTTATGAGCTAAGGATTATGCTCAGACTTGGGCATACCGTTTCTTCTTTAAAAAATGTCTTTTTACGCTATTTTGTTATGCTGTTCGCGATACTATCAGGGATCGCTTTGGTGGCTTTCTATGTGGTTAGACAATTTATAGAAATCAAGTTGTCTAATTCCGGTATTCTTTTAGATAGTTCTTATTCTGAAGCCAGTTTTGTTTCTTTATTATTGGTCTTTGTTATCTTTGTAATCCTCGTGAATTATAGTACATTTTATAAAATCCGTTCTCAATTTCATGCATAATGGTTAAAGAATTGTTAAAAGGATTTAAAAAATGAGATACACTTCCGCAAATACTTTAAATTAACATCAAAAAAAACGCAATGAAATCAGTATTTCTATTTTTATGCATTATAGCAAGTTCTGCTATTTACAGTCAGAAATTAAAATTTACGGTTAAGAATCATCAAGATACGACGGTACATCTTATTAAATATTTCGGTAAAAAACTATTTTATGCAGATACAGCTGAAATAAAAAACGGGCAGGTCGAATTTGATGGCAGCAAACAAACTAACGGAATACTAGGCTTGCTTTTGCCGGGTCAAAAATATTTTGAATTCATATACAACAGCGAGGACATCATAATGGTGACTGAGGGGCCAGACTTCCTCAGGAATTTAGAGATTAAAGCTTCTGCTGAAAACAAAGTGTTTATACCGTATATAAAGTTTATTGGTTCTGAAAAAGCTAAAATAGGAAAGCTGAGTAAGGAGCGTTCTTCACTTAAATCAGGTGACGTGAGGTTTGAAGAGTTAACAGCACAAATTGTTGAAGTGAATGAAAAAGTAAAGAAATATCAAGAAGACATTCTGACTCTACATAGTGATAAGCTCGTTTCGAAAATTGTAAAAATGTCAATCGACGTTTCTATTCCAGAAGCACCTGTTGATTCGAGTGGTGTGATCATTGATTCTAATTTCAGGTTTATGTATTATCGAAACCACTATTGGGATAACGTCGACTTAAGCGATGACGCATTGGTGAATAATCCTGTCTTCCACAACAAACTGGAATATTATTTTGGTCAGAATATGATGATTCAGCATTGGGATACGGTTACGCAATATGCATTTTCTTTTTGCGACCAACTTGTACCTAAGTCGAAGATATTTGAGTATTGTGTGGGTTGGGTAACCTCTTCTTTCGGAAAGAGTAAGATCATGGGGATGGATAAGGTTTATCTTGAAATGTTAAATCGTTATTATTGTACGGATAACCTAGAAGGAGAATCCCCTGCGTTTTGGGTGGGTGAGGATAAGTTTGAAGAGCTATGCGACAACCTGAAGAATAAGCTTAGATTGACAGTTGGTTCTGTTCCTTTCAACTTATTTCTTAGAGATACGACAGATGAAAACTGGGTCGATTTTTATAGCTTAAAATCTGATTACACTATCTTGTATTTTTGGGATCCTGAATGTGGTCACTGTAAGAAAACAACACCTAAGTTAGAAACTTTGTATCAAGAGAAATTTAAGGAGCGGAATGTTGAGATTTTTTCTGTTGGGAAAGCGATTGGTGATGACTTTGATAAGTGGAAGAAATTCATTCGGGATAACAAGCTTACTTTTATTAATGTAGCCGTCACTGATCGGCTGTATAATGACGCAAAGGATGCACCGGAGAAATTGGTTCAATTATACCCAGGAGAGCCAGGTAAGCCGACTACATTGGAGTCTTTGAATTATCAGAACACCTATGATATTTTCAGTACCCCTAAAGTCTTTCTTTTAGACAAAGACAAAAGAATTATAGCTAAAAGCATTTCTATTTCCCAACTCGAAGAGATGATTGATCGACTGCAAGGTTACGAGGACCTTCCAAAACTTTTCCCACCAGATCCTGAAGAAGATGCTCAAATGCAAAAGAAAGAGTAATTTTGGCGCATGACAGATGCCTTTAAAAAACTGCTTAATGCAGCAGAGAATGTTTTAATCACAACACATAAGTCACCTGATGGTGATGCCGTAGGAAGCGCAGCTGCTTGTGCTCGATTCCTTGAGGCCTATGGCAAAAAAGCAATAGTATTGCTACCTGATCCACCAGCGCCGAATTTAATGACTTTTCTGGAAGGGATTTCTTACGATGTATTTGCCGATTTCACGACTTCTATAGATACTTTCGATTTAATGTTTTGTCTTGATTATAACCATCCCTATCGAGTAGGGGAGGCTATGGAGTCTTTGGTTCTTGACATGAAGGGTGCTAAAATTATGATTGACCACCATCCGAACCCGACTGAATTCTGTGATTTAACCATTTCTAGACCTGATGTTTGTTCAACTGCACAGCTTTTCTTCGAAGTCCTTGAAGAATGTGATTTAACCAGTTACCTTACTAAAGAAGCATCGGAAGCTTTGTATTTAGGAATTATGACCGATACCGGATCATTCCGTTTTCCCAGCGTTACAAGTAAAACCCATGATGTTTTAAATAAGCTTTTAACAAAAGGGGTAAAAGCCTTCGAAATCCACGAAAAAGTTTTTGACCAAAACACCAAGGGGAGGATTCTACTTCGTGCGTATGCCATTTCAAATAAATTTGAGCAAATAGAGGGGACTCCGATTGCATATATGTCATTATCTCAAGATGAGTTAACGCGGTTTTCATTTCAAAAAGGAGATACAGAGGGCTTGGTTAATATACCGTTGTCAATAGCAGGAATATCGATTTCGGTCTTTATGGTTGAGAATGAAGAAGGCAAGGTCAAGATGTCATTCCGTTCCAAGGGTGATTATTTTGTGAATGAATTTGCTCAAGAAAATTTCAATGGAGGAGGTCATAAATACGCAGCTGGTGGATTTAGCCATGATAATCTGCAGCAAACAATGGATAAGCTAATATCCTTAAGCGCTAAGCTGATATGAAACCTTCATTAATGTGGCTTCTTTTGATTTGTTTTGCCTTGTTTTCATGTACGGAAGAACAAGTCGTTGAAAAGCCTAAAAAGGAATGGTCTATTGAACATTCTATCGACTTCAATCAAGAGCTTCATGAAAGAGAAGAACTCGCAATTGAAATATATTTGGCACACCACAATGGGCTTAAAATGACCAAGACAGGTTCAGGAATCAGGTATCAATTTGCTCAAAACAACAAGGGTAGTGGGGATATCGCAAAAACAGGAGACCTGGTGAAGGTTAATATGAAGATAGAACTCTTGGATGGGAGAATTTGTTATGAGACGGACTCTATTCCTGATCGTTTTGTATTGGGCTTAAGTGACGATGAGTCTGGACTCCATGAAGTCTTACAACTTATGAAACCGGGTGATAAATCCAAGGTGATTATCCCAAGTTATCTAGGGCATGGCCTTTTAGGTGATTCTAAAAGGATACCTCCCCAATCTATCCTTTTAATCGACGTAGAATTATTAAGCACAAACGAATGAGATTGAATCAATGGTATTTTGTTTTTATTGTTTTACTTACAGCAAGTTCTTGTAATGTTGTTGAAAAGGAACCGGTAAAGAACGATCTATCGACAAGAAATGCGAGTTCAGTCGCTAAGCCAATCCTAACTAAGGATTCTATCTCTATTGATCTAGACACGAGTCTAAGCCAAGAATATGGTTTCGACACATCTACTGTTACTTTAAATGAGATTGTTGATGAATTTAGCTTTGTAGACCACCGTGAAACAAGGAGTGGTATTGTAATCGATTGGATAGAGAAAACCAAGGGTAGGTCATTGAAACGTGGCGAATTACTTATGCTAGAATATCGATTGAGTCTTCCAGACGGAAAAATCATCGACGGAAATAATAGGATGAAAATGCCTTATCTACCATTTGTTCTAGGGTTCAATATTCAAAACAAAGGGTGGGACGAAGCCCTATCTCTTATGCACATTGGTGAATTGGCGCAGATAAAAATACCTGCAAATTTAGCTTATGGAAAAAAAGGCTTAGGTGATTTGATACCGCCCAATACTGAAAACTGGTTGTTTGTCAAGATACACGGGGTCGTTTCCCCTAGCAAACAAGAGAATGGCGTTAAAACATGGGAGTTGCGCTCAGGAACGGAACATGAAATAGAAAAGGTCTCAAAGGTTAAGTTTCATATGATTGCATCTACTGAAAGTAAAGCGAACATATTCAATACTTATACGTCAAACTTTCCTGTAACCTACACTCCTGGTCAAAGGAATTATCCTATAGGTTTACGAAGTGTGTTAAATAATGCAAAAATAGGCCAGCAAATCTTTGTGGTTTTAGATCCAAACATGGCTTATGGAATCGATGGTTACATGGATTTAGTAAAACCGAATGAGTCCGTTTTCTATAACTTGAAAATACTAGAAATAGAGTAGTATTCACTCATTATTCGTACTTTCGCAACTTGATAAATTATACATGAATATTCTACGTATTTTCTTAATTTCTTTTGTTTGTTTCAATGCAATTGGTCAAAGAGCACTCGATACTGTAAATTCCAAACTGGGTGAATTGGTTTTGTATACCGACCAATCATGGGAGTTAATACAAGATGATGCCTTTAATGGCATCCTTAATGAAGACATTCATAATGTCATGACTTCAGCGGAAATTGGCGGTCCTTACACCCTGAAATGGGACGCAAATGATTGTTATTCAAGATCTAACGATTTAACCAAATTAAAGGACACGGTTTGGCTTTGTCTTGAGGGGGATTCAACAGGAGGGTTTACAATGCCAATTGATGGCCCCGTGACCTCACGTTACAAGTACAGAAATGGGAAATTCCATAACGGAATTGACCTTGACTTGGTGACAGGAGATACGGTTGTATGCGCTTTTGATGGTGTCGTACGTTATGCCCAAAGTAATTCCGGAGGCTATGGTAACCTTGTCATTATCCGTCATTACAACGGACTAGAAACCTATTATGCCCATTTAAGTAAACTACTCGTTTTTTCAGGGCAAAGAGTTTCCTCTGGAGAGGTCTTAGGTTTGGGAGGAAACACCGGGCATTCATTCGGATCACACTTACACTTTGAGGTTCGGTTTTACGATTCCTCTATGAATCCTGAGGAGCTTATTGATTTCAAGAAAAAAGAATTAAAGAAAACGAATTTATTATTGCATAAAACGATGTTTCGACCTGGTGTGTCCCCCTCTGATGAATGGAAGAAAAAACCCAATGGAAGTTCGGAATATGTTGCAAAGAAATATTATAGAGTGCGATCCGGGGATACACTTTCAGCTATTGCCGAACGCAATAGAACAAGTATAAACTCGTTATGTCGTTTAAATGGTCTGAGGACAACATCGATTCTTCAAATAGGCCAAAACTTAAGGGTAAAATAAAATGATGAAATCTTTTTTCTTATTGGGCGCTTCTATTCTTATACTAAGTGCATGTTCTAATTACAATGAAATCATAAAAGGCGATGATTACGTTAAGAAATTTGAACTAGCAAATGCCCTTTATGATGGAGAAGAATTTCTAAAATCAGTCGTACTTTATGAGCAAGTTTATCAGCATTCGCCAAAATCAGGTGAGGGTGAACTCGCTTACTATAGACTAGGTCAGAGTTATTATCAGAGTGATGATTATTATATGGCTGGATACTACTTCTCTTCCTATATTCAGCGCTTTCCTTATTCGCCAAAGAATGAAGAACTTATGTTTTTAGTAGCCATGTGTAAAGTGAAAAACTCTCCTCAGTCGGCATTAGACCAAACAGAAACAGAAGAAGCCATTAATGATTATTTCAAACTAAAAGCTGCATATTATATTAATGGATACATGTAATCAAATTATAGATAGATTAAGATTTAAAATAGAAACGAAAGAATTCAATCAAGTATTGCTGTATTCCAAGACGGAGAGATACAGGGCTGCAGTTGCTTCTGCAGAAATCTTTTTAGAAAAGTATCCTTCTTCAACTTTTGCAGAAATTGTATTGTCCAAGATGGTGAGAAATTCCTATTACTTAACGATCAATAGCATAGAAAGTAAAAAAAGCGTTAGAATTGATGAAACTATTGAAAGAATGCGTAAATTTGAAGCCGATTTCCCTGGTTCAGATGATTTACAAAGTCTTAATCAGTTGGTAAATAAATTGCTTAATTAAAGAAAAAAACATGACCTATAAGAACGTAATCGCAGAAAAAACAACGGTAACAAGAGATACGATTCATATTGAAAACAAGACGGGTAACATCTATGAGTCAATCGTTGCAATGTCTAAAAGGTCGAATCAAATCAGTTCTGAAATTAAAGAAGAATTAACTTCGAAACTTCAGGAATTCGCAAGTAGCACTGATAATCTTGAAGAGATATTTGAGAATAGAGAACAAATTGAAATATCGAAACATTACGAAGGCCTTCCAAAAGCAACAGCAATTGCAGCGCAAGAACTTTTAGATGACAAAATCTACGTAAGACATATAGAAGAGGAAAATAAATAAATGTTCGGCAAACGCATTCTTCTCGGAATAACCGGAGGTATTGCAGCGTATAAAATTGCTTATCTCATACGGATATTAAAAAAACTAGGGGCAGAAGTCAAATGTATAATGACTCCTGCCTCTTCTGCTTTTATTAGCCCATTAGTTGTTTCTACTCTATCAAAAAATGAGGTTGGTATTGAATTTTGGGATAAGAATACGGGGACATGGAATAACCATGTTGCCTATGCAGAATGGGCCGATGTCTTTTTAGTTGCTCCAGCAACGATGAACACCATCGGTAAAATGGCCAATGGTCTTTGTGATAATCTATTATTGGCAACTTATTTCTCTATGAAATGTAAAACTATTGTTGCTCCAGCAATGGATTTAGATATGTATAAGCACCCTAGTTTTCTGAGGAACATTGCTACGCTATCCAAAGATGGTGTTATGGTTATTCCTGCAGAAGAGGGAGAACTTGCTAGTGGGCTAGAAGGTGAAGGTAGGTTGGCCGAGCCTGAAGTCATGGTTTCTTTCTTAACAACTTATATGGCTTCAGAAGTAAGTTTATGCGGTAAAAGAATTTGTATAACCGCAGGTCCAACCCAAGAGGCAATAGATCCAGTGCGCTATATTTCTAATCATTCATCTGGTAAAATGGGCTTTTCAATTGCAAAAGCAGCTCTTATAAGAGGCTACGAGGTTGTACTTATCTGTGGCCCAACGCAAGAGACACTTGTCCATCCATTACTCAAAAGGATTGATGTCTTAAGCGCTAAGGAAATGCTGAAAGAGGTTCAAAGTGTCTGGCAATCTTGTGATTTCGGCGTTTTTTCTGCCGCTGTTGCAGACTTCCGCCCTGTAAATGTGTCCGAATTCAAAATGAAGAAAAATGATGATTTAACTTCAATTCAATTAGAAAAGGTGAAATTATAGAATGGTATGATACCATTGAAAAAAACAATCAAAAAGTAATCGGATTTGCACTAGAAACAAATAATGAGGAAGAAAATGCGTTGTTGAAACTAGAGCAAAAGAACTTGGATCTGATTGTGCTAAATTCCACACAAGACAAAGGTGCTACTTTTGGTGGTGAACAAAATAAAGTCACTATCTTCGGTAAGACAGGTAAACTTGTTGAATTAGAGCTTCAGGACAAGTTTGATATTGCTGTTAGACTTATGGATATTATAGAGGACGTAAATGCTTAAGGAAATACTATTTATTGCGCTATTAGGATCTTTCAGTTGGGTTAAGGCCCAAGAGTTAAACTGTCAAATTTCTATAATTACGGATGCAAAGCTCGAAATAACAACGACTGAAAAAGAAGCGTTGACCCAGCTTGAAGAAGTTGTTTTTGACTTCATGAACAGTACAAAATGGACCAAGGAGAAATTTAACATCGAGGAAAGAATCAATTGCTCAGTTCAGTTACAAATAAATAACATTCCTTCTCCGGGTAGTTTTAGCGGCTCCATCCAGGTCATGGTCAGCAGGCCCTCTTTTAATTCATCTTACAATTCACTTATATTTAATTTTCTAGATGAAAAGGTCGTTTTTTCCTATTCAAGAATTAGATTTTGGTTGGTACGCCAAAAATACATTTAGAGATAACCTATCTTCAATCTTATCTTTTTACGCTTTATACGTTATAGGACTGGATTATGACTCCTTCGGTCCGAATGCAGGTACTCCTTACTTCTTAGAGGCACAACAGATTGTATCTAACGCGCAAGCATCAGGTGCTTCAGGTTGGAAAGCTAGTGAAACAGGAAAGCGCAATAGGTATTGGCTTGTGGATAACATTTTACAACAACTATTCCAACCTTTAAGAGATTGTAGTTATGCATACCATCGCAAAGGAGTTGACAAGTTATATGAGGATAAAAAGGCAGGTGTGAAGGAAATCTACAAAGCTCTTTTAAAGCTTAAGCCTGTTGTTCAAACAAGGCCAAATACGGTAAATATTATAAATTTCATTTATTGTAAGACAGACGAAATAAAGATCTTATTGTCAGATTCTGACACGAAACAGAAAACAGATTTCGTTAATTTGTTAAAAAGATTAGACCCGGGTAATAGCTCTAAGTATCAAGCCATATTAAATTGAATCATGATTCAAAGACTACGCATATCTAATTTTGCGTTAATCGAAAACCTAGAGCTCGATTTAAAAAAGGGGTTCTCAGTCTTGACGGGTGAAACAGGTTCCGGTAAGTCAATTCTATTAAGTGCTTTCTCTTTACTTTTAGGTGAACGATCTAGTTCCAATCTTGTAGGCGCCTATAGTCGCAAAGCGATTGTTGAAGCGCAACTAGATGCTTCTCCAGAGGACAAGGTTTTTTTTAAAGCACACAACCTTGATTATGACGAGCCTTTGCTATTGAGAAGAGAAATCGTAAAAGATGGTAAATCAAGAGCTTTTATTAATGACTCTCCTGTTCCTTTATCTACACTAAAAGCATTTTCGATAGAGAAATTAATGGTGCATTCTCAATACAATACTTTCGAACTGAAATCAAAGAAAAAACAGCTCGAACTATATGACCTTTTATCGGGTAATGAGAAAAGAGCATTGGCGTTTTCATTGTTATTTGAAAACTATAACGCACATGGACAGGACTTAGAGGATTTGAAAATCACGTATGTTAACGAAAATAAGGATCGTGATTATAATGACTTTCTGAAACAAGAGATCGAAGACCTCAAATTCGATGAAGTCGATTATTCTGTTTTAGAAAGTGAACTTTTCAAACTTGAAAATTCAGATGCCATTCGAGCTATTCTTTCTGAATTAAATGCTTTTACTGAAGAAGGAGCTATTTATTCAAAGGTAAAACAGTATGTTTTTGGTTTAGAAAAGCTCGGCACTAAGGACAAAGGGCTTCTGGAGCTTATTGAAAGACTTCACGCTATTGGTGATGACTTAAGTATGGTCTCTTCGGAATCTTCCTATTATATTGATAGTATGGGGGATGACCCATCACGAAAATCTTTTATTATTAAACAGTGGGATGCCTATAACCGACTATTGTTAAAACATGGATTTAAAACTCAGCTAGAGCTGCAAGGCCTTCTCGATGATCTTTCAAAAAGAAATGAAAATATTGAAGGCTTAAAACAGCGAATTGCAGATATGGAAATAGCACACAAGGTACTTGAATCTAAAATAGACAAGGCTGCAAATCAGCTACATTCCAAAAGGATGAATTCAAGTTCTTTGATCGCCAATTCATTGAAAGAGGAACTCTTTCAATTGAAACTTCCAGAGACTAAATTGGATTTCAAAATAGAGAGAGGTGCATTACAATCCACCGGTATTACAAATCTTTCTATGGTCTTTTCTGCAAATAAAGGATATGACATGATTGATATTGAAAATGCAGCGAGTGGGGGAGAGTTATCAAGACTTATGCTGGCATTACTCAAACGAATATCAGAAGAGAAAAAAATGCCCACTATTCTCTTTGATGAAATTGATTCTGGTGTATCTGGAGATGTAGCGGATAAAATCGGTGTACTTCTTCATAAGATGGGAAATCAATCACAGCTATTGGTAATTTCTCATCTTCCGCAGGTTGCCTCCAAAGCATCTGCACATTATATTGTTGAGAAGAAGGAAGAAAAAGAGCGTACGCGCACCTATGTTAGATTGCTATCAGAAGATGAACGAATCTATGAGGTAGCTAGGTTAATGAGTGGAGAGGATGTTACAAAAGCGGCCTTGGAGACAGCGAAAACACTTATGAATTAATGAGTAAGTTTCATTTGCCTTTCCCGAAGATTACGGTCGACCAAAAGATTAAGTTTAGCGACTCATTATGTTTCTTGGGAAGCTGTTTTTCGTCGAATATAAACACGCTAGCATCCGACCATGGTTATCGTACATTATGTAATCCATTTGGGACAATTTTTCATCCAGAACCAATATTAAATTGTCTAAAGGAAGCTCTAGATGAATCAAAAAATACAGACTTACTAATCGACGACCAATATGTAACAGACTGGAATTCAGCCCATGTTGTTCAATCTTCATCGAAAGAAACCCATCAGGCTAAAGTGCTTGACAAGCGTCGCTTGTTAAAAAAGCAAATAAGCGGAGATAGTTGGCTATTTATAACGCTAGGAACCTCTATTGGGTATCGGCATAATGAATTAAATAAGCTAGTTGCAAATTGTCATAAACAGCACCCCGATCTTTTTGAAAAGGTGGAATCATCACCTTCTGAAATGTTTGAAGCATGGAATCCCTTTCTTACGAGGTTATTGCAATGGAACCCTAAGCTAAAAATCATCTTTACTGTAAGTCCTGTAAGGCACGTAAAAGACGGGTTGATTTCAAATACGCAAAGCAAAGCACGGTTATTCGTGTTTATAGAGGCGCTAATGAATAAATTCCCGATTTCTTATTTCCCTTCCTATGAAATCATTAATGACTCTTTGCGAGATTATAGGTTCTTTAATGAAGACCTGATTCATCCTAATAAAACGGCAGTGAATGAAATCTGGGCGTATTTATTGTCTAATTACATGTCCACTGAGGATCAAGTGCTTGCTCAGCAAATCAACAAGGTGAAACGAACTGAGCAACACCGGAAGCATCATTCGAACAAAGCAGAAGATGATAAACTAAATGAATGGTTATCTAAACAGAAATTAGCAATTAAAGCTTCGCTTAATAAAAGGAAACTGTATTAAGGCTCAACATTCCATTCTTTGTAAAATTGGTCTAAAAACAATTTCATGAATTCATGTCGTTCTTTGGCTATATCCTTGGCGGCCTCTGTTTGCAAAAGTTCTTTTAGTAGCAAAAGTTTTTCGTAAAAATGATTAACCGTATGCGTTTTAGAATTTAGATATTGTTCTTTGCTTGTATGCATTACTGGTTTTATACTAGGATTGTATAAAGGTCTCTTCCTACTTCCTCCATATGCAAAGGCTCTTGCTATCCCCATTGCCCCAATAGCATCTAATCGATCTGCATCTCTCACAATGAGTCCCTCTATAGGAAGGGCATCTTCAGTAACTTCCGCACCTTTATAGGAGATACCCGGAATAAGAGCAGCTACACGATTTGCGATTCTTGAAGTCCCACCACATTTTAAAATCCATTCTTTTGCGACCTGTCCACCTTTTTCGAAATTACCCCCATTGTATTTGTGATCTGAAATATCATGGAGTAATGCGCAAAGTTCGATGACTTCTTTATCGCCACCTTCTTTTTGATGAAGAAGAATACTCATTTTCCAAACACGCTCTATATGAAACCAATCATGGCTCCCTTCTTGGTCTTTAAAATGTGCTTTTACTTCATTTAGTACTTTGGATACGAGCAATTTTATCTCTTTATAAATATTTTGGTAACGGCTTCTTCTCCTGAATAAGCTGTTAAAAAGTAAGAACCAGAAGCGAAGGTTGTAAGGTCAATTTCTAAACTATTCCCTTCGTAAATCATGTTGCCGCGAATATCTCTGATTATTATGTTTTGTAAGAATTCATTACATGAAATCTTAATGTAGTCGTTTGCGGGCACTGGATATATAACAAAAGAAAGTAGATCCTGCTCCGACACACTTGCGTCATCTTCCTTTACCGCTAAAATATCATCAATGTATAATTCGTATCATAAGTCCTCAAGACAAAAGCTACATATATCGATTGGTCATCATAACCATAGGCGCTTAAATCAATACTTCGGGAGGTCCACTCGAAATTCTCTTCTTCAATATAACCAATCGTGTCAGTAAAACTATTCAGTGAAACATCAGTTGTAGATACGAGTATATAATAATCATCTGCAAAAGAAGGATCTTGAGACTTTGCATTCCATGAGAATTTATTCCCGAAAGAACCGAGTACTAACATAGGGGTAATCATCCATCGATCAGCAGTGTCTGCTGGCGTGAAATAAGAAGTAGATGCAGCGACGCTATCCGACGGGTTCTCGGGGTCCTCTATACAGATCCAAGCAGCGTTGTATTCCGACACCGCTTCATTGGGTTCGTTTAAGTCATTGTCAACAATACTCATGTCTGTTGGAATACCGCCTTGAAAATCATTTTGATAAATAGTGATTTGAGACCATGAATTATAAGCCATGAATAAAAATAAGAAAGCAAAATATTTAGCCATTTTAAGTTTTTTTTTATTTGATCAAATTAATAAGAATTTCTTTGTATTCTTGATAGAAATGGATTGAGACCTGCAATAATCTTTAAAAAATTTATAAATCTTTTTCCAGTCATTTTTTTGATATAGACTCCATTCGCTTGACTCCCATTGTATTCTGCTAATGGTTCTACCCTCCGAATCCTCAAGTTGTTCAATCCAGTCTGAAGGGGAATTAACATGCGAAGTGAGGAGTGATTTTAATTCTTGTAGTTGTTCCCAGAAAATTACTCGGATATCTTTGTCCTTAAATTGAATGTCAAATCTTAGGGCTGAAGTAGCATCGTTACAATGCAAACGGAGATAGGTGTCCTTGACATTGGTAGGGTAGGACAACCAATTCAACCTTCGCGAAGCACTAGATTTAGATTTTTTCATGTATTCATTGAATCCATCCCAAAATTGGATGTTCAGATCACGTTTCTCTTCTTTGGAATACATTACTTGTTTCCCTTTGCGTGGTCCTCAAGGAATTTCTTTAAACCAATATCTGTAAGCGGGTGATTGGCCAGAGACTTAATTACTTTTAGGGGGCCAGTCATTATATCCGCGCCAATTTCAGCACAGTTTATTATATGCATTGGATGTCTTACAGATGCCGCTAGAATTTCTGTTTCAAAGCCATAGTTATCGTAAATGATACGAATTTGATTAATCAATTCTAATCCATTAGTTGAAATATCATCGAGCCTACCCAAAAAAGGAGAAATGTAAGTTGCACCTGCTTTGGCAGCTAGAAGGGCTTGGCCGGCAGAGAAAACCAATGTACAATTCGTTCTAATCCCTTTTTTGCTAAAATGTCTTATGGCCTTGATACCCTCTAATATCATGGGGACTTTAACCACTATGTTTTCATGAAGGTCCGCTAGTTTCTCACCTTCGGCAACCATACCATCAAAGTCTGTGCTAATGACCTCAGCGCTCACGTCACCGTCTACGATATTACAAATAGTGATATAGTGCTTATTAATATTATCCTCTCCTGTGATTCCTTCTTTAGCCATTAAGGAAGGATTCGTCGTGACTCCATCAAGTATGCCTAGACTATAAGCTTCTTTAATTTCATTTAAGTTGGCCGTATCAATAAAAAATTTCATTTATTTATTTTTGTTCTTTAATGCTTCTTTCTGTTTACGTTGCATCTCTTCAAGCTTCTCTTGAAAACGAGATTTTTTCTTAGGTTCAGACGAACTTGCAGCTCCCGCTTTCGCTTCCATTTTCATTTTTAATTTCTCTTCATCAACGAAAAGTTTCTTTATCATAAACATGATTAAAATAGAGAACAAGGTTGAGATGAAGTAGTAATAACTCAAACCTGATGAGTAATTGTTAAAGAAGAAAATCATCATGATGGGAAATATGTACATGAGAACTTTCATGTTAGGCATTCCAGGTTGAGTGGGTTGTTGCATATTCCCACTATTCATAAAGGTATAAAGCAAGGTTGTACCTGACATTAGTAGCGTGAAAAGACTTACATGATCTCCATACAATGGGATATTCATACCGAGGTCTAAAATAGAATCATAAGAGGACAAATCATCAGCCCAAAGAAAAGATTGCTGGCGCAGCTCAAATGCTGAAGGGAAGAATCGGAACACTGCCAAAAGAATAGGCATCTGTATAAGCATAGGGAGGCATCCAGATAAAGGACTCGCTCCTGATTCTTTATAAAGGTTCATCATTTCCATCTGCTTTTTCATTGCATCATCCTTATTCGGGTACTTTGCATTTAAAGCTTCTGTTTTCGGCTTAAGAATCTTCATCTTCACAGATGAAACAAACATCTTCCATTGAACGGGCATTAGCGCTGTCTTGATAAGAAGTGTCAATAAAAAGATGGAAAGACCAAGGCCTAAGCCCATAGATAAAAGGAAGTTAAATACGGGCTGAACTGCATAGACGTTAATCCATCTAAACAAGCCCCATCCAAAATTCAAGATTTCATCGTAATCTTCATTGTAAACATTAAGCACTTCATAATCATTTGGTCCGAAGTACCATGAGAAGCTCGCTGTGTTATTGGAGTTTTTATCCATATTTAAAGTAAATACAGACTGAAAATCCTTAATATTTGTGGAGTCTCTTTTATTTTCTTCCTCATAGGTAACAACCTTCATCTGTGATCCTTTTTGTTGGAAAGGGGATTTAGGATGGAGAATAGAAGAGAAATAGGACTGCTTATATGCAACCCAAGTAACGTCATTTTCTAAATCGGATTCATCTTCAGATGTTTCACTGAGATAGTCAAAACCAGACTCTAACTCATTAAAACAAATGGTAGAAACTCTTCTTTGTTCCGAGAGAAGCTTCTCTGTTTGAAGAAAAGAGGTATACCAATTCAATCGTATGTTGTCTTTTGAAATACCATTAAGATCAATGAATTCAACCTTGAAGTCTACATTGAAAGACTTGTTCTTAAGGCTATATGTCTGGCGTATTTTACCTGCTTTGTAGGTTGCCTCAAGAATAGCTTGGTCATTTGGAGCGTCAACAATACTAAAGTTTAAGTTTTTTGTATCCACAAGCTGATCGCCATCAAAAAATGTAAAAGAGGTCTTGTGATCTCCTTTATTGAATAAACAAAGGGGTGCACTTGAATTTGTGTTATAGTCGTTATAGGACTTATATTCTTTTAGGTATAAAGCCTGAATCTGTCCTCCTTTTGTTGAGAAATCAATTCTGAATTTATCAGTTTCGCGTGTGAATGAACTATCCACAATCACATTATTCATAACGGATTCTGTCGAATCAGTTAACACTATAGGGCTTGTCGTTTTAATTACAGTCGAATCTGTATATACAGCCGAGGAATCTATTGATTTATCCTCGTTGACTTTTACCTCCTTCGTTTTCGCAATTTGCTCATTCTTCTTTAAATCCTCTTCACTAGGTTTATTAATGATTGTGAATACAGTCAAAATCAAACCTATCAATACAAGACCAGTTAAGGTGTTACGATCCATTTCTATTTCTTTTTATTATTTAACGATGCTTTTATAAAAGCCACAAATAAAGGGTGGGGTTCAGCCACTGTGCTTTTATATTCTGGGTGGAACTGTACACCAACGAACCAAGGGTGGGATGGAATCTCTACGACTTCAACCAAGCCTGTTTTTGGATTGGTCCCGGTCGCGACCATCCCAGCCTCTTCAAATTGATTTAAGTAGGTATTATTGAATTCGTATCGATGCCTGTGTCGTTCTGAAATTAAATCTGAATGAAATGCTCTTCCGATATTCGAATTTGGCTTTAACTCACAGGAATAAGCACCTAGTCGCATCGTTCCTCCCTTATCTGATATGTTTTTCTGTGCTTCCATGATCGCAATCACGGGTGTTTTCGTTTTATCCGCTATTTCTGTTGTATTTGCGTCTTCTAAATTAAGAACGTTTCGAGCAAATTCAATAACAGCACATTGCATACCTAGACAGATTCCTAAAAATGGAATTAAATTCTCTCTTGCAAATTGTACAGCATCAATCTTTCCAGAAACCCCTCTTGATCCAAACCCCGGTGCTACAAGAACACCATCCATTTGTGAAAGCTCCTTTTTAACGTTGTCTATATCTAAATCATCAGAGTGAATCCAATGCACATTGACCTTACATTCATTTGAAACACCTGCATGAATAAATGCTTCACTAATAGACTTATAAGAGTCCCGTAGTTCGACGTATTTACCTATTAGGGCTATATTGACTTCTGCTTTTGGGTTTTTTAAACGATCTAAAAACGTTTTCCATTTCTTTAATTCAGGAGGCGAATTTTTAGAGAGCCCTAATTTATCCAAAACAACGCTATCCAATTCTTCTGACTGCATTAAAAGAGGCACATCATAAATTGAGGATGCATCTCTAGCTTCAATCACAGCATTCATAGAAACATTGCAGAATTTAGCAATTTTCCTTCTTAAATTCAGATCTAGTTCGTGCTCCGTGCGACAGCATAAAATATCAGGCTGTACACCAAGTTCAAGTAATGCTTTAACAGAATGTTGTGTAGGTTTAGTCTTTAATTCGCCGGCCGCGGCTAAATAGGGGATAAGCGTTAAGTGGACAACCAAACAGGCATTCTCATACTCCCACATCATTTGACGAACGGCTTCAATATATGGCAAGGATTCAATATCCCCCACAGTCCCTCCAATCTCTGTGATTACAATATCGTACTTATTGTTTTGTGATAAGAGCTGTATTCTTTGTTTGATCTCATCAGTTATATGAGGAACTACTTGAACTGTTTTTCCTAAGAAGTCACCTCTTCGTTCTTTTTCAATAACCGATTGGTATATCCTTCCCGTTGTTATGTTATTGGCTTGTGAAGTTGGTACGTTCAGAAAACGCTCATAATGACCAAGATCTAAATCTGTTTCTGCACCGTCATCTGTGACGTAACACTCACCGTGTTCATAAGGATTAAGAGTCCCTGGATCAATATTTATATAAGGATCAAGTTTCTGTATGGTGACCGTGTATCCTCGGGCCTGTAATAATTTCGCTAATGATGCTGCTATAATACCTTTGCCAAGAGAAGATGTAACCCCACCTGTTACAAAAATATACTTAACTGAATTGGACATATAAATAAATTGTAACTATGGGCATCAAAGTTAATATAACAATATGAGCCTACAATTTATTTCAATCATTTTTATCAATGTTGTACTGAGATTGCTTTTGTACCCATGTCAACACAAATCGGATCACTATTAGAAGTTCGAGTAGTAACTTAAAGATTATTTATCCCAAGTTTTATAGTCGGATATTTGTTCAGGACGATCTGTCTCTACATCCTTAAGGGGTTGACATTCAGTTAAATATTTTTCATTATCTAGAGGAAGTTTTTGGTAGTATTTAGTACCCTCTGTTTTCCACTCGATTTGCTCTTTAGTCAGTTCGCGAATTACCTTGGCAGGGTTTCCTACAGCTAAGCTGTTTTTAGGTATTATCTTTTTTGAGTTAACAAAGGAAAGCGCACCTGTAATGGAATTTTCGCCAATAACAGCATCATCCATAACGACCGAATTCATCCCAATAAGACAATTTTTCTTTAAAATAGCTCCATGAATTATTGCTCCATGGCCAACATGGGCATTTTCGTGTAAATGAACAGTCGTGCCAGGAAACATATGAATTACACAGTTTTCTTGAACATTGCATCCATCTTCAATTAAAATCTTACCCCAATCTGCCCTAAGTACGGCTCCAGGACCGATATATACTTTTTTTCCGATGAGTACATTACCAATAATTACAGCAGTTGGGTGGATGTAGCTTGAAGGGTCAACAACTGGAGTCCAGTCTTTAAATTTATAAAATGGCATGGTTTCTCTTTAAACAAATTTAATCAAAGAAATGATGCACTCAAACATTAGTTTTTGACGAAGTATGAGGGAAATGATTAATTTTAATGGCTATGAGAAATTTAATATTACTTGGTTTTATTTTGACATGTCTGAACATATTTGCGCAAAAAAGTACGGTCTTAATAGATAAAACAACCTTATCGGAGATGATGCATAATCAAGACTTACAATTGGTAGATGTGCGCACGGAGAAAGAATTTGTAAATGGATCGTTAGAGGGCGCAATCAATATTGATTTTTGGAATCCAGATTTTTTAAACTTAATAAAGTCAACGTTTACGAAAAAGAAAGCGCTTGTTGTTTTTTGTGCTGGTGGTGGGCGTAGTGCAATGGCCTGTGATAAGTTGTCAAGACAGGGGTTCAAAGTTCTTTTTGATCTAGAAGGTGGGTATGAAAGTTATATAGAGTAAGTTACTATGCTTTTATATCAGCAATAATCCTATTTAACATAATATTAATTATAATACAGTTGGGCGTCACGACATTTAATACAGTCATTCAAACGTCAATAGAAATCAGCAACAAATAGAACCATCATTATTTTTATAGATAAACGCGCTAAGCTATCAATCATAGTACCTCGTATCAATGTTAGCTTAGTTAGAGTTTAACATCAACTACATCCTGATAAACGATCAGTTAATTTTGTGTTTAAACAGGTTTATTGTAAATTAAAGAGCTTCTTCAAAACTAATTCTAGTATGATCAGTGAATAAATCAATTCAAAGATTCAAAGGGTATTTAAATACCCCATTGCTTTGGGGTTCAGAACCCGTAAAGAATTTAGACCAGCTCCAATTACCATTGACCTCTGCAGGGTTCTCAGGGCTCATTATCCCTGAAAAAATACGTCTTGGAAAACTAGTGGAGCTCTTTGTTTATTTTCAATTGGAACAAATCACAACGATAGATATTCTTGTACAAAATCTCCAAGTCATTCAAGATAAGATTACAATTGGAGAACTTGATTGTGTTTTCAGGGATTTAGAGCTTTATATACACCTAGAGATCGTTTATAAATTTTACCTGTATGATGAATCTCTAGGACCTTTAGAAATAGACAGATGGATTGGTCCAAACCGTAAGGATAGTCTCTCTAAAAAAGTGAATAAATTATCACAAAAACAACTCCCTTTAATTGCCCATTTCAGAACAAAAGAACTGCTGTATGATTTGGGTGTAGATGTGCACGCACTCAAGCAAAAAGTTTTCTTTAAGGCGCAGCTTTACACCCCTATACATCTAACAAACCATACGTTTAAATCCATAAACAACAACTGCATCATGGGGTACTACATTGGAATGACTGAATATCGATCCATGCAAGATTGTTATTTCTATATGCCCAAGAAGCTGGATTGGCTCATTGTCCCCCATCTTAATGTTGAATGGAAAGACCACGCTGTATTTACGGAGCATGTTGAAAAAGAAATCAATGAGAAGCGATCTCCGTTATGTTGGGTAAAAACCCCTTATGGAATACTTCAAAAGATTTTTGTCGTCTTTTGGGAAAATCAGTGATTCTTCTCTGTGTTTAATCAGGTGTGTTTCCTTACAGCTTATAAGAAAGTTGTTAGAAGGAAAATCCCATACCTATCTTATTGACCCCCTCGGTGAAGTTGTACAACGAACTGTCTTGGTTAATTCCAAGTTCATAAAAGAAGCTGAAATTATTAAAAGAGAGTTCAAACAAAAGGCTAGCCCTTAGATGGCGCATGTTAAAATCAGAAGATTCTTTCAATATATAATTCTTGTCATCCACATGGTACTTTGTTTTTTGTATACCATTTTCAAGGTTTAACCCTGGAATAAAACCCACGCCAAATTTAAATTTGTTCAGGAAAGGAACTTCTCGAGCGCGAATGTAAAGCATTATGGGAATACTCCAAGAACGTAATGTAATTCTATTAAATGTGAGGTTATTGTATCCAGTTGGTAAAAGTATTACACCTTCATTTGAAATATTTGCATATTGATCTCCTAGATCAAACTTATTTTCAGAATATTGAATACCTATGGCTCCGTTAATGAGTTTTGGATTCTTAACAAATCTGAACATTAGCTTGATGTCGTAATGCATAGAGGGTAAAAAATCATTGGATATAGGCTTATCGCTTTTAAAACTACTTTGACCGAGATTAAATTGAAACAAACATATTGATGTGTCTTTACGGGCAAAGTTATGATCATAAAGTATATTCAATAAGTCAGGCACCTCATCTTCCGTATCGTAATAAATTTGAGCATGAATAGAAGTTGTTGCCAGTCAAACAATAAAACAAATAAAAAAAATTTCATTTATATTTTTTCATAAACTATTGCAAAAGCTGTGCCATTTAAAGGGGGCATTAACAAAATATTAACAGATCTCATTACATCATGTTACTCATATAGTCTTCACTTTGTTTTTAATACACGCAAAACAAATCCCCATTATGTCTTGTTTAAAATCAATTTGAAACCATTACTTTCACTGCTTAAAGTTGTAGACATTACTTTCACTGCTTAAAGTTGTAGAATAGAATAAATTTAATGAACCTAGTAACTGACAATCAAACCTTAGTTGATTTAGAATTCGATAAAATACTTGAATGGTGTTCTAAATATGCGCTATCTAAGCCCACAAAAGAAAGGATTTTAAACTTAGTTCCTCAATGTGATTTTGACGTTCTCGATGAGCGTATGGATCAAGTGCAGCAACTAAAATTCATCAAAGAAGCAGAAGGAGGTTTTCCTGTTTTAGAATTTGAGGAACTAGATATTGAACTTCGGTTGCTTCAAATAAAGAATTCAGTGATCCCATTGGATGGGATTCTAAATATTCATCAAGCATCGTGCTTAATGAATTCAATACTAGAGTTCTTTGAGAATTCTCAGAATAATTATTTGGTTTTGGAAAAGGTATTTGACAAGACACATAAAACATTAGATATTGTTGAACCGATTGAAAAAGTCATTGACGCATCGGGGCAAATCAAAGACACAGCTTCCATTGATCTTAAAATAATTCGAGACGCTATAAGAAGCACCCAGAAACAACTGAGGAAGAATTTTGATAGGGAATTAAGAAGGCTATCCAAAACGAATCTGCTATCTGATACTAAAGAGACGGTTATTAACAACCGTAGGGTTTTGTCCGTCAAGTCATCTTATAAGAAGCAGTTTGCTGGAACCGTATTGGGGAGTAGTAAAACTGGTAACATTGCCCACATCGAACCTAAAATAAATATTGAATTAAATATTGAATTAGATCATCTTCAGATTGATGAAGGAAAGGAGGTGTATCGAATTTTACAAGAGCTTACTAAGGAATTGGCTTCTCATCATTGGTTAATAAAAGCATATAATGAGGCCCTGCAAGAAATTGACTTTGTTCATGCTAAGTTTCAATTGGCCAAGGTCATGAAGGCTGTAAAGCCTAATCTAACAAAAGATAGACACGTAAATGTAGAGGGTGCCCTCCACCCTATTCTGAAGGATAAAAATGACCGTGAAAACAAAAAAACTTTTGGTCAAAATATCACGCTCAACAAAAGTCAAAGAATGCTCGTGATCTCAGGGCCCAACGCTGGGGGGAAAAGTATAACGCTTAAGACATTGGGGCTTTTTCAGGTTATGGTTCAGTCCGGGCTGTTTATTCCAGCTTCTGAGAATAATACATTTTGTCTGTTCAAGAAAATATATTCGGAGATTGGTGACAATCAATCCATTGAAAATGAATTGAGCACGTATTCATACCGCTTAAAAAGAATGAAAAAATTCTTGTCTCTTTCAAATGCGGACACCCTTCTCTTGCTAGATGAGTTTGGAACAGGGTCGGACCCTGAGCTAGGAGGTGCATTGGCTGAATCCTTTTTCGAAGCACTATACCGAAAGAAAATATTTGCTGTTCTTACGACGCATTATAGCAATATTAAATCCAGAGCTGTCCAGTTGCCAGAGGCAATAAACGGATGTATGCTTTTTAATTCTGTGAATCTAGAGCCCCTTTTTGAATTTAAAATAGGACAACCTGGTAGCTCCTTTACTTTTGAAGTTGCTCAAAAAAATGGAATCCCTTATAGTTTAATTAATAGAGCAAAAAAGAAAATTGAAAAAGATTAGAAACTGGAATATGAACTTTGTTCAGGGTGATATTTTAGATAAAGAAATTGAAATTAATAAAGACGGTTTTGATGATATCCAGTTAATTTATAAGTCTAAAGAAAAAGCTAAGTCACAAATTTGAAAAAGTAAATCAAACGATTCAGCTTCATGAATTACAACTTTCGGCAGGAAAAAAAATGCTTGAATTCATCGAAGAATTTAAAAACAGCAAAAACCAAAAGGTCAACCAAGACCTAGGAGCGAAAGTAATGACTTACCTGAAGGAACAGAAGACAAAAAAAGAGGTCAAAACCAAGAGTCATAAATCCAAAAAGAAATTAAGTAAAAAGCAAGTAGCATCCTATCAACAAGAAAAAATTTGTTTGGGATCTCAAGTAAAAATAATCGCTACAAAACAGATTGCTATTGTAGAAGAATTAAAAGGGAAGCAGACCACATTAAGTATAGGGAATACACGTATAAAGGTTGCACTCGATAAACTCATATGGGTGTCTTAACATGTGCTTTTAATAAAAAATTCTTGTATCATGAATGAAACAAGACGGTTAATCTAGTTTCATTAAATTTAGTACATAGGTGCAACTTATTTGCTATTCAGTTGTATTACTTTAGCGGTGAGTAAGAAAATTTTGTGTTTTACTTTTTATAAGCACTAAATGTAAAAATGTTTTATGGAAAAAGGAAAAAGAATGGTTAAGTCTGTTCTTGTGGGGAAATATGCATTCAATGAGCTTGAGGCTGATTTTTTTCTAAGTCATGCGAAGGAGAGAACGGTTAAGAAACGTCAAATTATAAGCCATCCCGAATTTATTGCGAAAAATAGATTTTTTATTGTCAAAGGAACCTTTAAATCATATGTCATAGACGCTTCTGGTAACTATCAAGTTATCGCACTTGGAATAGATGGTTGGGATATCACTGATAACCCCAGTTATTTTAATGGTTTACCAGGCACAATGTTCATTGAAGCATTAGAAGACAGTGTCGTACTCCAATTAAGTAACGAGAATGAACGTTTGTTGAAAAAACATTGCCATGCTTATGAAAGGATATTTAGAATGTTAGCCGAACGAAATTGTGTTTTTATGGAGAGGAGAATCATAAGTTGTCTTTCAAAATCAGCAGAAGAACGGTATTTAAATTTCGCAAAAAATTATCCTGAATACCTGAGCCGTGTTCCTCAAAATGCAATTGCATCTTATCTTGGTATGACATCACAATATCTATCTAGAATTAAGAATAAACAACTTAAAAAACTAATCTAGTTTCAGTCTTTTTCTTGTCTTAGTTGTTTTTTAATTTCTTAAATCATTACGAAATTTGTTAAAATGTTTTAAACCCGTTAATTCCTCTGATTTTCAGGCGTATTTAACTCTGTTATCGTTAAGTGAGAACAACGTATTAAAGCGTTTTATTTATAAATGAAACTCAGTTAATGTAAAACAACTATGAAAAGTTTAAAACGTCTCGAAGACTGGTTTAACCTCAAATTCGGATGGTTCTTTGTTAATGGAAGAAAGCAAGTTGAAAGGCAAAACAAATGGCTAAAGGATAAATCACAATTACAAAATACGGACAAAAAAAAAGCTCCGTTGAAAGACATCTCAAAAGGGCGCTTGGCAATAGCGGATTAAAAAATAAATTATTACTAAAATGAGTTCGGAAAAAGTATTATTCAATCTTGGATTATTTATGGGTCTAGCTATCGGGTTATTTTTAGGAGTAATTTTATTTCATTCTAAATTGACTTTATGAATACTGGAATAATTATAACATGTTTAGTGATAACATTAGTCGTTACTTTTTCAATAATTACTTATTTGAAATGGCGAAAAACGAATGAAGGTGAATCCAATTAAATTATACAAGTGATTACCATTAACACGAATTATTTGTTACCTTCATAAAGCTAAACTACATTAACTCAACATCATGGCTACAGTATTTGAAACACGCCTTATCGGTAATATCGGTAAAGACGCTGAAGTGCGAAGTATGGACAATGGTATTATCGCCATTAATTTCCCAGTTGCTCACAATAAGAATTGGAAGGATAAAAGGACAGGGGAATTAAAAACCAAAACGACTTGGGTTAATTGTACAATCTGGAAAAAGGACGGGGCCAATATGAAAATAGTTGACTACCTTAAGAAAGGTAGTCTTGTCGACTTAATTGGAACTCCATTTTCTAAAGGGTATTTGCACGAAGATCAAACCGTTCGATCCGAAATTAGATTAAATATCTCAAAAACTAATATTTTACGTACGACCTCCAAAGAGGATGCAAACATCCAAGAATCAGGCGATTCGTCTAATAACTCCGTAGAAGATTTATCGATACAGGGAGAAGAATTTTAATTATTTTAAAAATCCGTTTTCTCCGTTAAAAATATCTATTATATTTGCACTCGCTTGTGCGAAAGATTCTCCCTTAGCTCAGCTGGTTAGAGCATCTGACTGTTAATCAGAGGGTCCTAGGTTCGAGTCCTAGAGGGAGAGCAGTTAAAATGAAGCGTTACAGAGATGTAGGGCTTTTTTGTAACCTGTAGTTAGACACCCAAATGTAGTAAAAAGACCCAATATCGGCAATAACTGGCAGTAAATAGACAGTAAATCGCCAAAAAAATGAGACCATCATTATCAGTCTGCACCCCCCGTATTCACTATAATATGGAGATCAGAAACCATTTCAAAAACGAGGCGAATTCGAAAAGCCAAATGAGTAAAAAACCTAATTATTGGTATTGATACATCTTACCTGGTTGAGGTCACCGGGTATCTTAAATTACGCTCTGCAACGTATTGTATCCCCTACCAAACGGCTTTATTTTTGAAAATGATTTAATCGAATGACTAACACTAAATGTAAAAATGTTTTATGGGAGAAGGGAAGAGGATGGTTAAGACTGTATTAATGGAAAAGTATTCATTCAATGAGCTTGAGGCTGATTTTTTTCTTAGTCATGCGAAGGAGAGAATAGTTAAGAAACGTCAAATTATAAGCCATCCCGAATTTATTGCGAAAAATAGATTTTTTATTGTCAAAGGAACCTTTAAATCATATGTCATAGACGCTTCTGGTAACTATCAAGTTATCGCACTTGGAATAGATGGTTGGGATATCACTGATAACCTCAGCTATTTTAATGGTTTACCAGGCACAATGTTCATTGAAGCATTAGAAGACAGTGTCGTACTCCAATTAAGTGACCAGAATGAACGTTTGTTGAAAAAACAAAGCCATGCTTATGAAAGGATATTTAGCATGTTAGCCGAACGAAATTGTGTTTTTATGGAGAGGAGAATCATAAGTTGTCTTTCAAAATCAGCAGAAGAACGGTATTTAAATTTCGCAAAAAATTATCCTGAATACCTGAGCCGTGTTCCTCAAAATGCAATTGCATCTTATCTTGGTATGACATCACAATATCTATCTAGAATTAAGAATAAACAACTATGAAAAGTTTAAAACGTTTCGAAGACTGGTTTAACCTCAAATTCGGATGGTTCTTTGTTAATGGAAGAAAGCAGGCTGAATGATTAAAACATTAC
>CAJJBU010000025.1 GCA_905182495.1 Flavobacteriales bacterium UBA952 | reverse complement strand
CTTTGAATTTATTGGAATAGATGTTTTCCACATAGTGGGAAACCATACTTCTTAGCTTTCGATTGGATGGTATTGATATTGTCTAAATACGCATCACGAGAGCCAAAGCCCAAAATTTGTAAGTCGTTCGGTTAATTGGTAATCACTGAAGACGTCGGCAAACTTTTTATCCATCCCATCCTTATCAGGGATTTCTGCGTTAAGAGCGTAAAACCTTGATCAACGATCTGTAATAGTTCCGACCAGTCAGCAATAGCATTGACGCATTGTGTATTTATCAATGTAGTCTTTGTATTTCTTTTCCGTCTTACCCGTTGGCGTACCAGTAAAACCGATGGATGTAGCATTTGGCATTGCTCTATCTAAGTTGGCAGCCAAAATTGAATATTGTGAACGGTGTGCCTCATCTGTCATAATCAACACATTTGCACTTTTATTCAATTCAGGGAAAAGCTCTAAACCAGTTAGGTCTCCATTTTCCTGAAACTTATGAATCATAGCCATTACCAAGTCAGAATTGTCATTTGCCAATAGCTCTTTCAAACTCTTGCCGTTTGGATGTGGCTTTAGGATTGATGAAGTTGGCTGGCTTTAATGGTAAAACCAACGCTCTGACCAGTTTCTGCCAGTTGTTCTTCTAATTGTGTACGGTCGGTTACAAAAATGATTTTCCAAGACATGAGGTCTGGTTTGAGTTTCATTTCTCTAACCATAAACATCATTGTAAGCGATTTACCCGAACCTTGTGTATGCCAAATAATACCGCCTCGCTCTAAAGGGTTTTTACCTTCGATCATTCGTTGGGTAGCCAATCTTTACCGCGCTAAACTGTTACCAGGTCACGACCTACTATCAAGATAATCGATTACCCAAAACATCTATAGTGAAAGATGGTAAACACGCGAATAATGTCAAGCAGGTTTTGTCTCGCTAGCATACCTGCTACCAAACGTTGTTGGTCGTTGGGTGAGGATGCTCCGTGCTTTAGGTCGTTTAACGTTTTAGGGTAGGGGTCTGTCCAACGATAAAAGTATTTTGGTGTATGGGTAGAGATAGTTCCAAACTTAGCTTCAGTGCGGCAGGTCGTAATAATAAACTGATTGTAGTAAAACAGTTCTTTGCTTCCTTCACCTGTATTACCTCTTTGCTCTGAGTAACGCAATAATTGGTCGATGGCTTCGGGAATAGGCTCTTTTACTTTGGGTGATTTGGCTTCTATGACAACAACAGGCAAGCCATTTATAAACAGCGTGACATCAGGAATGATATGATGGTCGGTGCCTGGGATTTTTACTTTGAATTGCGAGATAGCGGTAAAGACATTATTGTTATCTACATTTTCAAAATCGATAAACCGAACCGTAGGACTTAATTCGCCAGTTTGTTCGTTTTTGGAAACAGTCGTGTTTTCTAATAGCAGATTTAAAACCTGCTGATTATTTTGTAATAAGCTCACTCTTGGTGACAAGAATGGTCAACTTACGAACCACTTCATCCACTTGACCAACAGTTAAAAATGGATTTATCTTTTTGAGCGAAGCTTTCAGCTTTGGCAACAACACAACTTCTGAAAACGAAGAGCGAAAACTCTGCTCAGGCTAATTGTTGCATTTGAAGCTCTATAACCTCATTGTCGTGCGGTATTCCAACCCAAGCCAATGAGCTGCTCCATTAAAGGCTTCTCTACCTTAGAGTACTCATCTAATTTGAGCGTATTCCCCAGATTACCTCTGTATTTGTTGTCGTTGTTTAAAATCATAGGGCGTTCCTCTTTTAGTAGGTTGGTTACACGCTTTTTGCCTGATAGCAGGTCTTGCATTAGAGCCGTTTTTAAATGATTGGAGTTTTTGAAGCTTTGCTTCTTTCGTCCAAAGAAAGGCAATGTGATTTTGCTCTAAAGAAAGGTTCAACAATTCTTCTCTTGTTCTGTTTCTTCATGGTAATAAAACAGGATATTAATGTCTTAAATTTATCTTGTGTTAATGTAATGCTTGTAATAGCATGCCCAGACATCTGAGACAACATAATGATTGAAAATTGCCCATTTTCTTCACAAATAGAGACATATATTGCACACATAAAGTCGATAATTATTAAAAGCTGTTCTTTGGCCTCTAAGCGATGCATTGCTACACTCGATAATAAGCTAAACGTTCTTTCTTTCCAGGTCTTTCTCCAAATATTGCACAGTCGTTAGCCCACATCGCCTCCTTCAGAAAGCAATAACATCATCCTATATCTTACTGGACAACTTAACTCGTATCACTTGAGTTAAGAATGAGCATCGTTTCGTAATTCAACGAGATTACAATCTCCCCATTTAACGGCTTTATTTCCTAAATACTCCAAATCGAATGTTCTTTGAAGTGAGACCATTTGTATTTCGCATTCTTTATTCAGCATTTTCGGTGAAAAATGATGTGCCAACTAGACTTTTTGAACAGCATGTCTCTAATTCCAAACATCCCCACTCCTTAGGAATTCTCCCCAGCTCGCTATCTTTAAACTCGTGGGTTTCTTCGCTTGCGGATATTGCCGTCTGTCGTCAATACCTTTGGTCAGCAGGTCTTGCATTAAGCCCGTTTTAACGCGGAGGTATTTGGCTATTAAGTTTTGGGTTTGCTCTATGGCTGTATCTACTTTGCAGAGTATTTCGGCTATCTTTTTTTTGTTCGGTGGTGGATTTGGGGAGAAGCAAAGCGTGATTTTTTAAATCCTTCAATATTGGCAGGACTAATAGTCTTTAGAGCACCACCTGCCAATAATGCATCAAAATCATTGCTGTTAACATAATAGAGGTGATGACAATAAGTAAATCAATACAGGTCATTTGAAGTCCGTGTGAAGGGATGTGAATATTGCGTACTCGTTGATTCAGTATGAATGGGAAACCTCGCCAGTCTTAAGTATGCATATTTTACCCAAATCACCGGTCGAACCCATTAACACATCACCTGTGTAGCAAAGGAAGTTTAAGTGTGATTTACGCAATCAATTTGGTGCTTGTAAAGCAACATCCTTGTATTGAATAGCTTCACCACTTGCTACATAGCCAATGGGAACAAGCCAAATACCAGCGTCTTTGTAGTCATCAGAAACTTTTAAATGCGATAACCAGGTTGTGCCTGAAATAATCTCAGAGCACCAAAATTATTTTCTTCCCAACCCTGCGGGTATTTGTATTTGCATCTTTTCCATAGCCTAATCCAAATACTTTAAAGCGGTTAAAAAATCATTTAGCTCAGCCATTGTTTCAGTGCGCTTTTCTTCAATGCTGTTCGGCAGAAACTGCGTATTTGTTCCAAAGGTTTTCGTAGGCAGAAATCAAAGCTCTTTTTTCTGCATTTAAATAACGAAACCATATCTTTGTTTATAATATCAAAATGCTTTTTAAGAATGAGCTTTTGAGCCTATCTTCTGTACTAATCATACGACCAATTTCTTCAAAGATATTATCTAAGCTATCCAGTTTGGCTTGAATGATGGTTTTGATTTTTAAGTGCAGCGTTGTACGGTTTCGTAATCTCCTTAAACTGTTTTTTGGCTTCTAAAACAGACTGTAGTTTTTCAGGGTTCGAATTGTCTTTCTTCAACTGTTTTTCAAGAGCAGTCGGTCGATTTTTTAATCTTATCGTAATCAGCAGTATCTTTTAAATCAGCTTTAAAAAAGGAAATAATTGCTATTCATGTCTTAATCATTTTCAAGATCAGCTTTTGTTGTAATGTAGAAGTTTATTGCTGTCAGTTTTTTCATCTTCTGTGCCGTATCGCTTAATGATGAGTTTTAAAGCCAGTTGAGCTTGTTTCTCTTTTAATATAGCTTTGAGCTCTTTTATCGCTTTTTCTAAGTCTTTTATGCTTTTGTCGGCATCTTCAAAGGATTTAGCTTCTTCTGGCTTTTTCTTCTCGTTGTTAAGTCTATCAATTTCTTTTTTCAGTTCTTTTTTTGCAAGTGTAGTTTTACTATCTGCATCAGGATCTACATCTAATTCATATTCTTTTGAAATTACTTCTTTAACAATTATTCCAACCATACCTTCAAGAGGACTGCCTGAAACTATATTTTCTATTTCATTTTGTTCTTTTGTGTTTTGAAATCTTGAAAGAGATTTAAAACACCATCTTCTACTTTAGAATTATCTAATCTAGTGTCATATTTAATATTGTCCCACCAGTTTACAAAAACACCTGCCACCTGATATTTGTCTAAAATACCAACAGGAACAAATTTCTCTTTAATGGTGTCTAAAAGCTCTTGTCTAACCTCAGGTGTTTTATCTCCCGAAAGTGAAACACGATTGATTGTTGGCTCATTGGCTGCATTGTTATTTACATTGGCAACGTTTGTATGGGCTAATTTTGAAAAGTCCTTTTTTGCTAACTGCCACCAATCTGTTAAGTGCGAACCCAAATCGGACAGAGTCTTTTCTACATTATCATCCTTGTCAACATTTTCTTTGATGTCTGCTTTTTCAGGGGTTGCAAAGAGCTTGTAGGTTATATCCTTGTCTCTAAACAATTGTGATCCCATTATAATTGAACTTTTGACAAATTGTATTTTGTACTTGTTCAATTTCAGTAATCGGTACACCACCAACCAAATGTGCTTTCACATCTTCGGGTTCAGGTTCAAGTGTATTATCAACATAACGTCTGATATTTAATGTGTACTCATTTGCTTCAATACTCGTTATGTTCTCATCTTCCTGTTTGAAAGTGTGTATCAGTTTGGAATATTTTGATTCTTCAATCTTATTGGCAAAAACGTAATCAATTTTTTTTGTTGTCTGTTCTAGGATTTCTAAACCTTTGCCTTCCGCATATTCCTTATCTGCATTAATAATGAATACCTTTTCTTTTAACGTTCATCAGACATTGCTAATTGATCAGAACAAGAATACAAGCAGGAATTCCAGTTGCCAGAAAAACAACTGAGGAGGCAAACCAATAATTCCCTTCAATCACATCAGCTTTGAGCATTTTTCTTCACGAATTTCTTTTTCCTTCCCACCCCTAAATAAAACACCATGCGGCATAACAACGACTACCCGCCCATTATTCTTGCAACTTGCGAGCATGTGCTGAACAAACATTAAGTCGGCTTTTTTACCAGTTTCAGGGGCAAAACCATATGGGAAACGAGACGTGTATTTCATTTCCGCTTTATTGTAATTTTGAGAGAAAGGTGGGTTGGCAATTACTCTATCAAACTGAATGAGTTGACCATTCTTTTCATTTAATGGTTCCGCCAAGGTGTCACCATATTCAACGGTATATTTATTGATGTTGTGCAAAATGATATTCATTTTACAAATTGCTACAACAGTAGGGTCGAGTTCTTGACCAAATAGCTCTAAATCATTTGCATTTTTGTCCTTGCTCAGTAATGTAACTATGTGATTGAATAAGCATACCACCAGAACCAGCAGTAGGGTCATAAATAGACATTCCTTCCTGGGGCCGAAGTAATTGAACTAAAAGTCTAACAACTGTATTCGGTGTATAAAATTGACCACCTTTTTTTCCGCTTTCATCTGCAAAGTGTTTTAATAAATATTCGTATGCAGCTCCAAGTAAATCAGGAAACTCAAAATTTTCATTAATCAATGGAGGAAACTTATTGAAATGGTCAATCATATCTTTGAGGTCTTTATTTTTGACAATCTGCTTGCCATCAACCTCCTTGTTAAAATTGATCCGACCTTTAAAGACTCCCGCTAAAGTTTCGGCATTTGCTTCTTCAATAGCCCTGATCGTTTAGATAAAAAAATGCCCAATGTTATTTTGTAGAATGTATTTTTAGATATTTTTTCTCCATTTTCATCTAAAAAGCCCTCATTCCACCTCGCTCTTTGGGGTACGAAAAAAGTATCTCCAAATGTATCCTTATCGTCTAAAACTTCTTTCAAAGTGTCTTCGTCTAAATGAGCATACTCATCTTTTGCTAAATGTTCTTTGGTTTGGTCAAACACATCTGACATTCTTTTCAAAAACAACATTCCAAATATGAACTCTTTGTATTCAGAAGCGTCCATTTTCCCTCTTAAAATGTCAGCTGCTTTCATTAAAAAGCTTTCAAGCTGTGAGAGTTTTATTATATTTTTTTTCATCCTTAGTTTTTCTCTTCTATTTATCTAGTCTTATACTGTTCCCCCTGGTAATTTGATAATATCAAAAAGCGTCTGCATTCAAGCTGAGGCCTATGTACCTAATTAATAAGATTACAATATAAGATTTATGTATGATCTTTTTTAAAAAAAAGGGAGAGGGGAATGTACATTTATTTAACGGTTGCGGGGTTAAATCAAAAGCTATTTTTGGCGCTAAGTTTTTTAGCGGCCATAGTGCTCTAAAGTACGGCGGTTTTTTTTAATGAGATACAACAGTTTTTGACTGTTAAGAATCACGAGAGGTATGTACCATGAACCTTTTTGATAAGAGTATTTACTTGATTACACCAAAGTTTAGAATGTATTCTTTTAACAAAGGGTCGACAAACGAATAAAGACCCCTTGCTACCTTAAATATAATCTGTCGTTCACATAACGTTGAAATATTTGTTGCATACTGATTGGGATCCAGTTCTATTTCTTTTGAAACATAATCAAGTGGAATGTTATCTTTTTGATATTTCGCCATTGCGGCAAGTATTTCCTGGTATTTTCCTATTCCAGCTGTTTTAAGTTTTGACTCTAAGCTGTTTTTTCGTACATCTCCGACAATTTTTATTTTAGCCTTTTCAAAATCATCCTTTGAAAGGTGAGAATCTTCGTCCTCAGCTAACAATTCACTTCCAATTAAATGTATTGGTTCTGGG
The DNA here is from genome assembly GCA_905182495.1 of Flavobacteriales bacterium UBA952. Taxonomy (GTDB): domain Bacteria; phylum Bacteroidota; class Bacteroidia; order Flavobacteriales_D; family Crocinitomicaceae; genus UBA952. The sequence continues at coordinate 80,881 of CAJJBU010000025.1, read as the reverse complement.
AATCCAGCAGAAAATTTAAAGGCTAACGAAAGTATTTCATCATCATAAGAATGTTTTACTTTATCAAATCCATTTCTCAATATATTTTTTGCACTTACATCATCGAATCTATCCAGTGGGATATCTCTAAGGGTTCTCAAAATTGAAGCATGTTCCTCTTCAAATTCCTGAACAGCTCCTTTTATTCCTGCAGCGAGAAAGATTACATTTTTGATGCCTTCTCGAATCATCCGTTCAGTACAAATTTTGAGAAATGAAGCTAAGCCTGATTTAACTGGAATTCTATCCAATTCATCAATAAAAATTATAATTCCTTGTTTGCCTTGTTTTTCTACTTCGTTATTAACCTTATTAATTTGACTGATAAATTCAGTGACTAAATCGGTAATTGACTTATCTTGTGCGTCAACTTGGCTTAGTCTTACCAATCCTCCTAGATCAAATTCAATTTTCCAACCTTGAATAACAATTCTGTAATGATGACTGAAGTATCCATGACATAAATTGATTGAATCAGATTCTTCCAGACATTGATCATGATCCCCCGTCTACGCAAACTGTAACAAGCTCGAATTGTTCTACTGCAAGGTCAATATTAAATTTTTCAGCAATTGAATTATTCCCGGTTGCTAATAATTTTGTTTGGAGTAGTAATGAGCTTTTTCCGATACCTCTCTCTCCGGTAATAATTGTATGAGTTGGATTTAGATTCGCAATGATTAGCGAACTAGTGAATCATTACATATCTCATCGTATCTCATTTTAAACGGATCAACTTCAAATGTATTTAGGGTCATACAAAAACTATACATGATTAAAACTATTAAATTATTCTTTTTTTTGCCATTAATTATAATATGTTTGGTATTAGGATTTTGGCAAATTGATCGAGGGCAGGAAAAGCATAACTGTATAAAATACCTGAACCGTGAACTAATGGTTTACCTACTATTCTAGAGAAGAATTTAGTTAAACTTTCAACTGGACTTGCCTACTTAATAGGTAATCCTAATTTTGATTCAGTCTGTATATTACGAAAAAATGTATCTTTAAGATAAGCTCCAGAAATAAACGTATTACGTTTATTTAACGAAAACTCTCCAATACCGTAAAGTCCCTAAATGCAATGGATTTGCATTCGCATAAAACCTGAAACAGTAGCTGGATATGCCTTAAACAGAGAATTATACAATTTGTCAGATAATTATTATGAAACCTACCTAGAGAAAATTAATGCTGTAACTATAGACGAAGTTCAAAATGCATGTCGCGATGGTTTTCAGTCTGCTCATAATCTTTGTATTATAAAAAAATTCAAAACAGATGAAAATAAAAGAAATGAAACAAGTAGGAGATTGGATCTCTAAACAAGATGCCATGGAGTTCCTGAATTATAAAACCACACAGATGAATCAATTCTTAAAGGATTATGCGCCGGGTTTAAGAATCGCACGAATTGGTCAAAGGGTATTTATCACTTTAAGCAGCTTAGTACAAGTAATTGAACTAAATGAGGTCAAATGATGAAAGATTACAAACTATGCGAATGGTGCGGAGAAGAAATAGAGAAGGGTAGGTCCGATAAGCGATTCTGCGATAAGCATTGCTACAACAATTCTAAGAATCATGAATATCGAAATGCATACGGGCCAATTAAAAACAATCTTGAGGCTTACAAAAGCTCTTACAGGGCATTGTCTAGATTGATTAAGAGATTTGGGAGCGGAAATAAAATAAAGCTGTCAACGGCTGTTCAAATGGGGTTAAATCGCAAATCACCATGTTTATTGATTCAATTAAAACAAAGAGAAGGAGAATTTTCTCAAATCGGAAATCTTGCTTACCAGGTCAGCTCAGATTTAAAGCACATACAAATTTATTCAATTTCATATGGAAGAAGTAATTGAAAGTTTTCGTGATGGATTCACACCACATCAATTTGAGCACTCACAAAATCAAAGTTCATATTCTGTGAATAATGTACTGATTTTGATGAGCTTGGTAACAATTGCTGCGGTAGGGTATGTCTACTTTAAATTGCGAGAAGAGAACGAAGAATTTAAAGCCCCAAAAAGATTTTAAGGAATTCGTTAAAATCTACATCCTGCTCTGGTTCATAATTTGTGCTACTTCGGTGGTATGATCGCTGCCCTTATAGTTTATTATGCTTTTGCATTTCTTTACAACATGGTCTCTAAAGTTATCTCCTTTCGGGTTTTTATCTTCTTGGTTGTATGTGTAAAATTCTTCCTCGGTGGCTTTAATATTTTTTTCTCCGTAAATTTCGCGAAACAATTCTCCGAGTTTAAAAAGGATTTCATCATCTGAGTACGTATCTTCTGAATACTTTTTTGAGGCACTGTAAATTAAAGAGGAAAGAAAGTTTACATTGTAAGAACCTGCGTGATTTTTAGAGAGTGCACCGTTCATTGCTTTAATTAGGAATTTCCCAAAGGATGAGTTCATTAGATTATTGAATTTTTCGGGTAATTCTTCATAGTGCAATGTTTTATCGTTTCTAATTTTTCTCAGTTCACCCTCCAAAAATGCTTTTAGATGAATAATTTTTCGCTTTTCGGAGTAAAATCCTCTTATCTCCTCACTTAAGTGAGCTAAACATCTAAGGAAAATAATTGTGTATGAAAGAATTTTGATTGCAAATTCAATCTCAGCTTTGTGCTGATTATCAATTTTTATAGAGCCTTCTATTATTAAGAATTTTAAAATCTATTTTTTCTTTATTGACGAAAAAGGTTTTTGATTTTTCACTTAGACCAAAATCCTCCAAAAGATCATCTAATTTTTCACTTTTCGCAAGGCAGAAGGTTGGAAGTGTATCCATCAGATATTCAGCATACTTATTTTTAGTAACTTCCTTTGAAGTTAGTAATGTGATATTCTCTCTCTGACTGGAATGATGATATCTCACTAAATATTTGATTATGAATACTATATATATAATTATTTAACTGTTTTAGTTGATTTAATTGGTTTGTCAATTTTTACTAAACTACCCACAAGTTTTAAGATGTATATTAACTGGGTAGTTTTGTGCGTTTTTGAAGTCTATTCTAGATGGATTTTTCATGATTTATTGTTTTTAAAGTTATTGATAAAATTTTCGAATTGCTCCTTCGTTCGAAGAAGTCTTGTTTCTGTTACTTGTCTATAGATACTGTCCATTGAGTTTCCATTGGACCAACCCATAAGTTTATTGATCACCGTTGGGTCTACCACATCTGCCTCATCTAAAAGCGCTCGATAGGTGTGTCTAGCATGGTGTGTGGTTATATTAAAAGCAATACCGGCTTTAGCGCCTATAACTTTGAGTTCTCTATTGAATTGTTGGTTGCTCACCTGCGGTAGCAAGAACTTTGAGGTTTGCACATCAGGTCGCGCATCAAAGCACTTTATTAGCTCAATTGCCTTTGAACAAAGGAGTTGTTCTGAAGTGTGACCGGTTTTGTTTCGCTTGTAAAGCAGTTTTAAGCCCTTCTCAGACTCTTCTAGGTTGTCCATGTTGAGTTGTTGGGAATCTAGAAATGCAGCACCTGTTAGGGACATAAAGTGAAACATCTGTACATAGGGTGTTTCAGTTTTGGTATAGCTTTCAAAGTAGATTAGGTTTTTGAATTGCTGTATGGTTAATCTTTGCTTGGGAGGAGACTTGTAGCTGAGCTTAATCTGACAAAACGGATTCTTTTTAAGGAGTTCTTCATTTATAGCCTGGTTAAAGATGGTCCTAAATTTCTTAATGAGACCACAGGCCGACACCTCTGACATTCCAGTTTTTTGAATCTCTGGATGATCGTTCATCAGGTAATTGGAGAATTCATTAGCAAATCTGTAGTCAATAGCCGATACCTGCTTGTTGTGGATCCTTTTAAATTCAATAAAGGACCTCATGTGCTTAATGGCCTTTAGGTAATTCTTTTTTGTGCCCTTTTTAATTCGGGTGCTCGATTCAATATTTATATCATAATAGCTCTCCATAAATTCAATAACGGTGGGCATCTTTTTTCGATTTGGGTTTTTACCAAGTATTAAGTATTTAATCGTGTCAAGATCGTAGTCATCGAATTCTTCAGATTTAAATATGCGCAATGCATTGAATTTTTCTTCAATCTTACCTAGATATTCGTTCGCTTTGCAGTCTTTGATATCTACGCGTTGCATGGTTTTATTCCATAGTGCGCGTTCATGTGGTAACACAGACCAATCTGTTCTGGCTTCAGTTTTCAGTCCCTCTTTACGAATACGCAGATAAATTGGAATCTGTTCTGTTGTGTTGGATTGCTTTCTATCATTAGGATAGAAGGTGATTGTTACTCTTCCCATAGGGTTAATTTATTAAGGTGACACAATATAAATAGTGAAGGTGACTAAAGGGCGACACAAATTTCGACCGATATCGTGTTTTAACGAAAATATAGAAAAGCAAAAAAGCCCTTAAAACAAGTGTTTCAAGGACTTTAGATAGATTTTGGATTTCTCCAAGTGATCCCTCTGGGGCTCGAACCCAGGACCCACGCCTTAAAAGGGCGTTGCTCTACCAGCTGAGCTAAGGAATCGTTTTTTTACGGGTGCAAATATAATTGTAAATTTCACTATATCAAACTATAAAAGGGGTAAATTTGATAATTCAAAAATCTTTTTTTTCTAATACCTTGTGAATGAAATGGTAAACCAATATAAAAATGATGTAATTGTTCTTGTTGGAATGAGTGGTGTTGGTAAATCAACAATAGGTAAAGCACTTTCCGAAAGAATGGGGATTGCGTTTTTAGATGTTGATGAGCTTATTACGAGCAAGCTTCAAATGAGCATCAATGATTTTTTTATTGCTAAGGGCGAGGACGCATTTAGAGTTCTTGAAAGGCAGTGTATTTTGGGTTTGAAAGGAATTACAAAGACAGTTATTGCTACAGGTGGAGGGGCTTTAATTAGCCCGAATGTAATGGATCATTTGTTACAAGTTGGCACCGTCATTTATCTCGAAATCCAAAGTGATGCATTGGCGAGTCGATTAAATGGTGAGCAAGGACAGCGACCTATGGTCAAGGATTTGAATGAAGAGGAACTCAAGCTGCGATTATCTGATCTACTAGATCAAAGAGCTTCAGCGTATAAGCTTGCTGATTTCACGATCGATGCAGCTGCATCAATAAATGTGGTCTTAGCATCTATTCTTACGAAAGTATAGGGGGTTAATAGAGGTCCTTTCGGAAGCCTACAGAAAATATAAAGAAAAGTCTTGAGTATTGATTGTCAAAAGAATTCAAATAATTCTGAGCGAAATTTTCATTTTGAGCAGCATTAAAAATAGTGTATTGGCCACTTACGTCAAAATAGACGGTTCCCGTCCCTGCAATTGTGTATTTAACTCCTCCTTGAAGGCCAAGTGATAAGTTCATAATTGTGGCGTCTTCGTTTTCATTAGGGTCTATAGAATAGTTGTTTTGCCAATTCTCGATAATGTCAACCCCATAAGAGGCATCTCTCTCATACTTTCTTTTTATAGAATTAAACGAAAGCATGAAATTTGTCCCACCATAAGCAGAGAATCCATTATCATAATCATTCATTACGTAATAACGTGTTCCCCCTTCTATTGTGGTGTAATTAAATTTATATAAATAGGAAGCTTGAATACTGTAAATAGGATCATTTGGATTGTTATTATAGGCACTCGTGGTATTAGTATTTTCGCCTTTTCTTGAGAAAAAATGGCCTATTCGCCCGTAGAAAGTCACGTCATTTGATCTAGGCATTTCAAAACCACCATTTAAACCCGTAAAGGATTGATCCGAGCTGAACCCATTTGCTATACCTGCACCTGCACTCAAGCTCACTTGGGCATAAGAGATTAGCGTTGTCGTTAAAACAAGACTTATAAGAATGATTTTTTTCATATTTCCGCTTTTAAATTAAAGGACTTGGGGCAATCAGAATCGTGAACTCCAGGCATGTACCCAGTACTTAATAGGAATTCATTAACAATTTCCTTGCCAACAAATTTAAAATTCTTTTTGAAGACTTTTAGCCAATCGTCCAAAGTATTTTGGCTTTGAAGTGTGAGCCACTGATCAAATGAACCACTTTTTTCTTGGATTTCAACAATTATTTTGGCGTTGTACACAATGGCATTTATTTTCCCTCGGTGTCTAATGGTGCCTGCATCTTTCATTAGTCGGTCAATGTCCTCATTCTCTAGTTTTGAAATTTTTTGAATATTGAATCCAAAATATGCAGATTGGATTGAATCCGTTTTGTTAATGATGGTGTTCCATGAGAGCCCAGCTTGATTGATTTCTAAGATCAGTCTTCCAAAAAGAGCATCATCTGAACTTGGTTTAATGCCATATTGCGTATCGTGATAGATGCGGTGGGGGTTGTCTTTGGGCAGGTCATTGCAATATTGACAGTAACTCATTTCAATTTTTGTAGAATCCAATTTCGAATAAATGGCCCTTCATTAAAGAGCAAGTCTAGTATTGAAAGATTCGATAAAAAGCCATTTTCCTCCGAAAACACCTGTATGTATTTCTGCCCGCTATATTTTTTAAAGTCAGCATTGCGAAAATCTTTATCGGTCAAGGTTTTAAAGGCAGCCGTTTCAGTCCTCGAATATGTTTGATCTAATACTTTATATAAAAACTCTAATATACTGTTATTCAGGTCTATGAGGTGCTCATTTTTAGAATGTATCAAGTGGTGGATTTCTTTGTCGTACTCCTCAAAATAGGGGGCAGAAGCATAGGCTGTTTGAATGCTTCTCCAATGCTCTTTTTTCCATGAGGTTGCGTTGTCGATACGTATATCTCTTGTTAGCGTCTTAGATCCATTGACTCTTTTGATAGGGACACTGAGTCTTAGCTTTCCATTACTCGTTGCTATTTCACAGCGGTTTCTAAGCGTTTGCTTTGGATAGGTTTCAAAAATCTCGATTGCCACATGGTCTTCCAAAAAAAAAGAATTTAAATAGGAAATAGAGGGGAAGTAGGCGCTTGGAAATAAGGCCGTCATTCAATCCATTTAAATAATCGTTCCCAGCGGACACCTAGATAAGCACTTTTTGAAAACCAAACCAATGATGCCCTACCGACAACATGGTCTTCTGGAACAAATCCCCATACCCTTGAGTCAGCAGAGTTGTATCGGTTGTCTCCCATCAGCCAATAATAATTCATACCAAAAGTGTACGAACTTGACTTTTTACCGTCGATGAAGATGCCCTCTTTCTTTTCCTCTAAGCTATGTCCTTCATAAGCGGTAATGATTCTTCTGTACCAGGCAATGTTGTTTGCATGGATAGAAACGCTAACTCCTTTCTTGGGAATCACGAATTTCGAAAAATTCGTGGGTGTATTGTTGATGTAGAAGTCTTTTGGGAAATAATTGATGTTTGCAATTAGATCCTCACCTGTAGCGATGTAACTTGAATCGTCAGTGTATTGAGCTTCAATGACCAGGTTTAGCTTGATGTTAAAATCCTTTTCGATTTTGTTTTTCTCACCTTCTGTTAACGTTAAAACGTACTTATTTGGGTTTCTGATATCTGCATCTTTGAAATCCATTCTCGTTTGATTAGGCGCATTCTCTAATCCATACTCTTCATACATTTCAGATGCTCCGGGGAACTCTACGATACTTTTATCTACCTCATATTGAAGGCACTGGTTCTCTCCAACCTCGGCTGGCTTCCCATTAACGTATAAGACAGCATTAATGACCTCTAGTGTGTCTCCAGGGATTCCTACGCAACGTTTGATATAATTTTCTCTCTTATCCACGGGTCTGTATATTAATCCGCCATGAGCTTCAGGTGTTTCGTCACTGACCATGTACTCCGGGAAATTTCCATTGGCCAGTCTTTCTCGTGCTATTTTTCTCCATGGAGCAGGGTTGTTTATATATGCTTTACAGAATGAATCGTAATAGACATTGAATGTACTATCAGAGGCGTTTTTCCTAAGGCTCTGTAGTTTTGCCGAGTTGGCCTTTTGGTATTGGTAATAAGCTTCATTGTTTAGAATACCATGGTAGTCATGCCCCATGAGCCCGTTAGGCATTCTAGGGTCGTATACTGCTGTGTCCCCTGATGGGTAGTTAAATACCACAACATCATATCTAGAGACCGTGCCAAAGCCTGGTAGTCTTGTGTAATCGCCAATTTCAAGACCGCTATAGGACTTCATGTTTACCCATGGAACTGTGTTGTGGACTAGCGGATACGATAGGGGGGTGACCGGTACTTTAGAACCATAAGCTAATTTATTAACAAACAAGAAGTCGCCGACCAAAAGGGTCTTTTCCATAGAGCCCGTTGGGATTTGGAAAGGCTCAAAAACATAAGTTCTGATGATACTAGCAGCTACGAGTGCAAATAGGATAGAGTCTCCCCATTCTTTTACCCTAGATTTCGTGCCGGGTTTATCTCTAGTAACCATGTCTATTCCGATGGCAACAACATGGCCAATAATCGGCAGCGATAAGAATAGGGCAACGTGGTCTCCCCATTTTCTAGTTTCACGTTCTGCAGAGTTAGACCAGTTGGTTTCATCCTCAAATATTTCTCCTTCCTGGGTACACTTGTACATCAAGTAATAAGGAAAAAAGATACCCTGAAGTGTATCGGTGAAAGAGTAGTATCCAAACCTTCTGATGTAAGATACGTTCGCGGTCGCCCACATCACAAGGTGAATACCAGGGAATGCTAGAAGTAGTGCCCAAAAAGGTTTTTTACAACTTAGTTTGAAAACAATGAAATAATTGTAACCTGGAATCAATGCTTCCCATGACTGACGACCTGCTTTGGGAAATGATTTCCACCACATACCGAGATAAGGATGAACTAAAAGAAAGAGGTAAAAATAGAGTATGTTCATTTTATTTTAAATTAAGTACATCTGCCATGGTGAACAATCCTCTTTGATCAAGAATCCATTCAGCTGCAATGACAGCGCCGAGGGCAAATCCTTTTCTATTATTTGCTATATGTGTGAGTGCTATTGTATCGATTTCTGAGGTGAAGCGAACTTCATGAGTTCCCGGAATATTTTCAATTCTTTTTGACGCTATTGGAAGCGTATCTTTAGCTATTGCTTGGCCATCTTGAACCGACCAATTGTTGTAGTGAGTTAATTCTTTGATTAAGATTTGTGCTAGTGTTATTGCCGTGCCACTAGGAGCATCTTTTTTTTCTGTATGATGGGTTTCTGTAATATTTGCCTGATAAGAATATTTATTCATGAGCGCGCCCATTTTTTTACTTAATTCAAAAAATAAGTGAACGCCTAAACTAAAATTTGAAGCATAAAGAAGGGCTCCATTTGTTTTCGCGATTTTTTTTTCAATTTCAGGTAATTCTTTGATCCATCCAGTCGTGCCGGAAACGATCGGGATGCCCATATCTAGACATTGATTAATGTTGGTCACAGCAAAATCTGGTGCCGTAAATTCAATCGCTACATCTGTATCGATATTTGAATCCCTATGGAAGGGGGAGGCCGATGAAAACTTATGGCTTATGATGTGGTTTCTTTCCAGGGCAACTTTTTCAATTTCCTTGCCCATTTTCCCGTATCCGATGAGTGCTATATTCACGTCGCTAAGGTATGATTAATTGCTTACTTGAAATTCAAACTTATGTTAATTCCTGGAGTCATCATACCCAAGTAGAGTAGGTTGAATGCGGAGAGATAAGTCTTCACTTACATCGAATGAGATGAAATGAGATGCTACGCCGGCGTCTAATATTTGAAATAAATAGACCGCCCCTACAGCGAGAATGGATAGATCTCTTTGGTCGAGATACTGTTTGTACAAATAAAGGACCGCTTGATCATCATACGATGACCACTCTGGATCTTCAACAACTCCATTTAATCTATTTGTATATTCTGTTTTTAGTCCGTTTTGAATACTTTGGTTTTGAACGAGCATATACACGGTTGCGCCCAGTGCACCATAGATAAGCGGGACTTTCCAAATTGCATGTCGGAAACCTTTTTTCTTTTTTACGCTATTGTAGACTTGACCAGCTCCTGGCAGTACAGCCGAGAATAGTATTGACTTGCGAAAGGGGTGTGTGTAACTCGTATCTGCTTCATTCAACTGAGCCTTGCCCTGCGTATAAACAAAGAAGGTGAGTAGTAAGAATACTAAAGTTTTCATTTCTGGAGTAGCAGTTTTATTAAACGCTGAAACTCATTCTCATTAGAGAAATTCAAGTGTATTTTTCCTGAACCATTTTTACTTTGCTGTATTTTGATACGAGTGTCATAAAAAGAGCTTAAGGAGTCTCTTGTATACTGGCCATTTTTTTCAAGATTGCTTGGAAGGGGTATTCGAGAATTTTAACCTTTTCTTCAATTGCTCTTACGGATAGTTTGTTTTCAAGGATTTCTTTGAACTTTAAAAGTTGTTCCTCCTCAGTGTCTAATGATAGGAGCGCTCTGGCGTGCCCCATACTGATTGACTTGTCTCTCAATCCAGCTTGTATTTCACTAGGAAGTTTGAGTAAACGTATATGATTTGCAATATTCGATCGAGATTTGGCTATTTTTTCACTGAGATCTTCTTGTGTTAGGGAGCATTCTGTGAGAAGTCGCTCATAGGATAGCGCCACTTCAATGGCATTTAAATCTTCACGCTGTATGTTTTCAACAAGCGCATATTCTAACATATTTTGATCGTTGGCAATTCTAATATAAACAGGTACATATTTTAGCCCAGCAAGCTGCGATGCCCTGTATCGTCTTTCTCCAGATATCAGTTGGTAGCGATCATTCCCCATCTTTCTGACCGTTAAGGGTTGAATAATACCGTGTTCTAGAATCGATTCCCTAAGATCAAAGAGTGCTTCTTTTTCAAAATTGGTCCGTGGATTAAAAGGGTTTGTTTCAATGTGATGAATACTGATTTCTGATACCGAGCCAACGGGAGCAATGCGCGCGGAAGTCACATCTGTTTCAGAATTGTGCAATAAGGCGCTTAACCCTCTGCCTAAAGCTGGTTTTTTCTGAGAGTTAGAGCTCATTGTCTATTTCAATAAATTTATCTCCATTTTCAATTTTCGTTAGGTTGTTTTTTTGAAGAAGTTCCCTAGAGAAATTAAGATAGTTAATAGATCCTTTACACGAGGCATCATGCATGATAATGGTAGCGCCGTGACTCGAAGCTTCGCTTAATGTGGTGTTTCGATGAATAACAGTATCAAATACAAGTTCTTGAAAATGGGTTTTTAATTCGTCAACAACTTGATTTGCAAGACGCAGTCTCGTGTCGTACATGGTTAACAGCATGCCTTCGATTTCCAAAGATTCATTTAACCGTCCCTGTACAATCTTAATCGTGTTTAAGAGCTTGCTAAGTCCTTCTAATGCAAAATACTCGCATTGAACAGGGATTAGAACCGAGTCGGCTGCAGCCAAAGAATTCAAGGTAATCAAACCTAATGATGGTGAGCAATCTATTAAAATAAAGTCATAATCATCTTTGACTTTTTCCAAAGTCTCCTTGAGTAAATATTCCCTATTAGGAAGATTGATCATTTCGAGTTCGGCTCCAACAAGGTCAATGTGTGCAGGTAAGATATCCAAATTAGGACTATCTGTTTTGAGTATGACATCTTTTGGATGGTAGTTGTGAACCAAGCAGTCGTAAATATTCTTAACCGCTGATGGATTAAACCCTGTGCCTGATGTGGCATTGGCTTGTGGGTCCGCATCAACAATTAATGTTTTATATTCTAAAACACCAAGACATCCCCCTAAATTAATAGTTGTTGTCGTTTTTCCTACGCCTCCCTTTTGATTCGCAATTGCAATTATCTTAGCCATCCTTCAAAGTGTTGTTTAATGTAAAAATACTAGAACTTGTGCTTGCTTTTTGACTGAATGAAAGGAACTTTTCAACGAATTCTATTTTCATTTTGTTTATATCTAAAGCCTTTTTATTTTACACTTACCTTTGTGAATAAAAAATATTCAATTTTTTACCTAGATGTTTTCTTTTAAACGACATTTTTTTCGTAATATTGCACCCCCAAATAAGGGGAATTCAATTCAAAAGTGATGAATATTATTAACGAGATACAGAAAGAAATTACCACCGTAAACGAAATGCCTAGCTTTTCTTCAGGTGATACAATTACAGTTTCTTATAAGATTAAGGAAGGTAATAAAGAAAGAATACAGCAGTTTCAAGGTGTTGTGATTCAGCGAAGAGGAACAGGTTTGACCGAAACCTTTACAGTTCGTAAAATGTCAGGAAATGTTGGTGTTGAGAGAATATTCCCAATTTCATCTCCTTTTCTTGACAGTATAAAAGTGATGAAAGAAGGTTCTGTGCGTAGAGCAAGAATATTCTATTTTAGAGAAAGAACTGGAAAGTCTGCTAGAATCCGTGAAAAAAGAAGAGTCATCAAAAGCTAATCTTTTTGATTCCATAAAATATTAGAGGGCAGTAGCCCTCTTTTTTTTGCTCTAAATTCTACTTAATTATGATTTGGCATTCCGTCCTTCGGTTCTTAACCCGATTACTGGCTGAGTCATTAGGAACTTTTGGTGCACTTTCTCCAAAACCTTTCGCTGCAAGTCTCTTGGTGTTAATCCCTTTTGATATCAGATAGAACTTCACCTCTTCAGCTCTTTTTTTAGATAAAATAAGGTTAGACTGGGCCTCACCAATATCATCCGTGTGCCCTTCGATTTTAATAAAATAATTCTCATTCTGTAAAAGGTAAGCTGCAAACAAATTAAGAATGGCCTTGGATTCTTCTTTAAGTAAATAGGAGTCCGATTCGAATAGGACATCATTCAATTCAAATTTACTTCCGCTGACGACTGTGTCTATGATAATAGGAAGGAGGTTGATGGGTTTAGAATCATTCAGAGGTCTTGTGGCTTCTAGCTCTTGATCACTTAACAGGGCCTTTGGGAAATGTTCTGCTGCTTTTTCTATTTGTTGTACTTGATTTGAATCAGAAATTATTTCATCGGTAGTAATCGGGTTTTTAAATGATTCTTGATCATTTTCAACTCCAATGCTGTCCGTATTACTTGCCATTTCCATGTGTAAATCAACGTTTTTTGTGTCTATGGTTTGCAAAGGAGAGAGGTCTAACTTAGAAATCGCGAAAGTTGCATTTTCTTTTTGTGCAACGATAGTTATGTTTTTGGATTTATTCACTTTAACTACGGCAGCATATGTACCGTCATCATCATTTACTGTGATTTCTTGTGATTCAGCGGTATCATCATAATGAATACGAACCTTGGCATTTTTAACCGTCTTACCCTCGCTAGAGGCCAAAGTTCCTTTTATGATAACGACTTCCTCGGGTCTCGCTTCTTTATAAAGATTGAAGGCATAGATGTTCCAATTACCATCCTGAAGTGATGAGAAGTAAGCAATTCGGCCACTTGTTGAAACAAATATTCCGAGCTCATCTTGAGGCGAATTGATGGGGTAGCCTATGTTTTTTGGTGCGCTCCATCCATCTCCTTGCCTTCGAACATAGAAGATATCCAATCCTCCCATGCCTTTGCGTTCTTTTCCTGATGATGACACAAAATAAAGTGTTTCTCCATCTTGATGGAAAAATGGGCTTTTGTCTTTACCAGCGGTATTGATTTCATCAAAAGGCTTGGCTAAGCCCCATGTGCCATTGCTTTGTTTTTCTGAGATATAAATATCGTTGTCTCTAGATCCTTTTCTAATGGAAGTGAAAAACAAGGTTTTACCATCAGATGATAATGAGGGTTGAGCTTCCCATCCATCTTTTGTATTAATGTTCTCGCCAAGATTAACAAGGGGAGACCATTCAAAATCATTTCCGCCTTTGCCTGTTCTTTTAAATTTACTAACGTATAAATCACAATTCAAATAGTTTTGTCGATAGACACGTTCCTTTTTACAAGCACAGATGATCATCTCCCTATTGTCTACTGATAGTGTAGCGGAACCATAGTTGTTGAATGTGCCATCGTTAAAAGGCGAAGCAACAGGCTTTCCGATGGAGAAAGTATTAGAGGACCCTTCCTTTTCAGAAATAGTGAATTCTTCAACTACATTAGTCGCGATGTCTCCTAGTCTTGTTCGGTCAATTTTTCTAGTGTAAAATAATAGATCATTGTCCGGGGATATCATTGGGAAATATTCATCTAGTGGCGTGCTAATTCGATTGACGATTGATGGGGAAAAAGGAACAGGATTTTCTTTCATATTCTTGTCAAATTCTAACCCATCTATAATTTTAAGGGCATTTATTTTTTGAGTCTGGTAGTTGCCTTTAATCTGTTTTGGGTATTTCTCCTCAAATTCCACAAAAGATTTATAACAGAATAATGCCTCTTTGTCTTTTCCTAATGAAAAAAGAATGTTTCCAAGATTGTAATAGCTTTTTGGATGATAGCTCTTGCATTTTTGAATAGAAGATTGGTAATAGAAAGCTGCTTTTTTTAGGATTTGTTCACCTTCGGATGGACTGCTCTGCGTTCTAAGGCTTTGGTTCCCTAGCTCTGTGTATAATTCTCCTAAAGCAAAGTAAATAGCCGATTGATTTGGATTTTTCGAGAGTACTTTATTTAAAATCGCGACTTTGTTTTGATTGTTTCTTTCAAATTTTGCTTTTTGTAAAAGCTTTTCAGTCTTTTTAGATATGTCAATACAATTTTGCCCCACGCCATAGAGGCTAGAAATAAGTAATGACAGAGTGAGTATTATTTTTAAATAATTCACGTTAAAGGATTAACGGTATAAAGAGCGTAATTATTAATTAAAGTTACAATTATTCATTTATTTCAAATCACGAATCGTCATACACAAACGAGAAGTGTCGTCTTCTGAGAAATCCAAATGGGTAACCATACGAAGCATGCCTTTCCCAAAAGGCATAATTAGTACCCCTTTTTGTTCAAAGGCACTCACGAATTCTTGAACTCTAGAAATGTCTTTTAGGATGCAAACTACAATATTACTTTCCACAGGCATAACTGATTCGACCCATGCTGTTTTTAACAATTCAGATTCGATTATTTTAGCTCTCCTATGGTCGTCCTTCAATCTTACAATATTGTTTTTTAGGGCGTAAAGACCGGCTGCAGCAATAAATCCGGCTTGCCTCATTCCTCCTCCAAAAACTTTCCTGACTCTTCTTGCTCTTGCAATGAAATCTGCATCGGCAATGAGGAGACTACCAATTGGGGCACCGAGTCCTTTGGAAAGGCATACAGATATAGAATCAAATTGCTTTGCATATTCCTTAATATCTACCTTATTTTCTTCTAGGGCATTGAATACCCGAGCGCCATCGAGATGCAAAGGCAAACCTTTTGAATTACAATAGGCACGTATTTTTTTTATTTCATTAAAATCATAAATAGCACCACCGCCTCTATTTGAGGTGTCTTCGATCGAAACAAGCTGCGTTAGGGGGTAGTGGACGTCGTTGCTAGGGTTTATCCAGGGTTCTATTTCAGATGCTGTAATCCTACCACGCGAACCACCTACTGTTCTTGTTGAAGCACCTGAGTTTCTAGCAATCCCACCACCTTCATATTTGAAAACGTGACTTTCAAAATGGGTAATTACCTCTGCTCCGGGTTGTGCATGAAGGTTTATAGCTATCTGATTTGTTTGTGTTCCTGAAGAGCAAAAAAGAGCAGCTTCTTTACCAAAAATATTCGCTGAAAAATCTTGCAACTTATTAACAGTGGGGTCTTCACCAAAGACATCATCTCCAACCGGTGCAATTATCATTTCTTCCAGCATTTCTTTGCTAGGCTTTGTTACGGTATCGCTCCTTAAATCTATCATTTATTCTTTATTTATTCTACTTTTGCTAAAATACTATTTATGGAAGAATTATTTATATGGATTTTAATATGTGTCGTCTCTTTTTCGGCATCTATTTTGACCTTTTTTTCAGGTTTTGGTTTAGGAACGATGCTTTTACCTGCTTTTAGTTTATTTATGCCGATAGAAATGGCAGTATTAGCGACGGCTATTGTTCATATTTTAAATAATGCCCTTAAGTTTATTCTGATTAGAAAGTTCATAGACAAGGCGGTTCTTATCGCCTTTGGTGTAACCGCTGTTGTTGGTGCTTTTATTGGAGCAATCACTCAAAAAAATATCGGGGGCGATGGTTCTTTTTATGAGATTCAAGTTTTTGATTCAATTTATACCGTTGAACTCTTGTCCTTTGTGGTTGGTCTGCTAATGATTGTGTTTGCCGTTTTAGATTTGATTCCATTATTAAAGAAAATCTCTTTTGGTAAGGGGCAGTTTGCTATAGGTGGTTTTTTAAGTGGTTTTTTTGGTGGTCTTTCGGGGCATCAAGGTGCTTTGCGTGCCGCTTTCCTGGCGAAATCAAATTTAAAAGCAGAGGTGTTTATTTCAACATCTGTATGTCTTTCTTTACTCATCGATGCAGTGCGTATTCCTATTTATTTCACTTCTGAAAATGGTAACTTATCTAGTAATTGGTTAACAATATCGCTTGCTTGTTTATTTGCATTTTTAGGATCGTATTTCGGAAAAAAGATCTTTACAAAAAGGAAAATTCAGAATGTGAGGGTTTTAGTAGCCGTGTTCTTATTTGTTATGGGGACAGGAATGCTTTTAGGAATTGTCTAATTCATTAGGCTTCCTTCGGTTTTCTTGGGTTTCTTTTTCTTTTTGAGCTCTTTCTCTTTAATTACTTCTTTAACACCGAAGTTATCGAAGGCGTATTCTTCTTCAAGTTCTCCCTTTTTGCAATAAATTCTCACGTTTTTCTCTCTACCGTCGGCATAATATTCTTTGTGAATTCCAATCGGTACATCTTTTTTAAAATATTGCTCGCTCATGACCTCTTCACGATCATTATAAGTTATAAATGCTCCATTTTTTAATCCTTTGCTCCATTCTTCTACACGAGCTATTTTTTTATTATCGAAATAATAGGTCCATTTATTGTCTTTTTTTCCTTCATTATAATGTATGTTGAAAAGCTCATTTCCTTCTTCGTCATAAATAATTTGGAATCCATGCATCAATCCCATTTGGTAATGATTGATTTTTTTGATTCTCGAATCTGAAAAGTATTGCTTTTTCAATCCATTGGGTAGATTGTCTTGAAACTCCTGATATTTCAAGGTGTCACCATTTTTATCATAGGATATGTAGGCCCCATTTAGCTTTCCCATATAATGTTCTATTTCACTTTTTTTTCTAAAAGTGCTGTCATAATAAGTAGTGCTTTTTCCGTGGGGGCTACCGAACAGAAAGCTTTGACTTGAAAATGGACAACCCGAAGGGTAGTAAGAAGTGTCAATTCCGTTTCGACGTCCTTCAACGATCGTGATTTCTTGTTCTAGAACACCGTTTCTGTGGCAGGTCGCACAAGAGCCATCAAAAAGCACCCCGAAGTTTTTACGCGAATAATACCGCTGCGTTACGCTGTCGAAAGCAACTTTTTCATAACAGTTCGTAAGGTACTGGTAATTGCAAATTTTCTTTTTTTTGTAGCAAGGAACCTGCTGAGCCGTGAAAGTCATTTGAAAACCACTAACGATCATCAATATTATGATTACTATGCGCTGTCCCTGTCTGCTCACGTTTGAAATTTCTCTAATTGCATGAATGATTCTCTCATTAATAAAGGTATCGTTATGGAGCTTTTTAGCAGCGTGTTATAACAGACTAATGTAGAGGAGGCGTTTGACATTATCTTTCCATCTACGAATATCGAATAATGAAAAGTAAAGCTCTTATCACCAACTCTTCCTATTTTCATTTGAATTTCAGGCTTGTCATTTAAAACGATAGGGATTCGATAACTTATTTCCGTGTGTGCGAGTATGATGCCGTTCGTTTCCCAATCCCAATTTTCATCGAGCATTTGATTGAAATAATGCACTCTAGTATATTCAAGGTAGCTCAAGTAAACCGCATTGTTTACATGCCCCATTAGATCAATGTCTGAGAATCGTATTTGAATAAGGGCGGGTTCAATCATTTTTTATCTAATTTTTCAAAATAATTTAAATTTCCTGATATTCTGGTACAATCTCTTTAATGATCCTAACGAGTTCATCATTTTTTTGTCCATCAATAAGTCCAATAAGAGAATTGATTTTTTGATCAATCTCTTTCTTCACATTTGTCTTCGCAATTAATATTTTATCGTGATGTGTCGGCAGGGTGTTCTCCTCATTGGCTAAAAGTTCTTCATAAAG
This sequence comes from Flavobacteriales bacterium UBA952, assembly GCA_905182495.1. Taxonomy (GTDB): domain Bacteria; phylum Bacteroidota; class Bacteroidia; order Flavobacteriales_D; family Crocinitomicaceae; genus UBA952. The sequence goes on along the minus strand of CAJJBU010000025.1, from coordinate 62,654 downwards.
TTTCTCTCCAGGTCTTAATCCGGTGACTTTAATTTGGATGTCCTTGTCAACAGTCATACCGCTTAGAGAAATCATTTTTCTTGCTAGATCAATGATTTTAACGGAGTCACCCATGTCAAATACATAGATTTCACCGCCATTTCCTATTACACTTGCCTCGAGTACGAGTTGGCAAGCTTCAGGTATGGACATGAAAAACCTGGTTATTCTTTCATCTGTTATGGTTATAGGGCCTCCATTTTCAATTTGTTTTTGGAATAAGGGGATTACAGACCCATTGGAACCCAGAACATTTCCGAATCGTGTTGTGATAAACTGAGTGGTACTAATCGAATTCTTATGTTGCGCATATATTTCGGCTACTCGTTTTGTAGCACCCATCACGTTTGTAGGATTCACCGCTTTATCTGTTGAAATAAATATGAACTTTTCAACTTTAAAAGAGTCACAAGTGTCTATTAGTATTTTAGAGCCTAAGATGTTGGTTTTGACGGCTTCAGAAGGGTTTAACTCCATTAAAGGCACATGTTTATATGCCGCCGCGTGGAATACAATCTCAGGAGTATAACTTCGTATCAAATTTTCAACTCTTTTTTTGTGAGTCACATCTCCGATAACAATTTCAAACTTCACTTGAGGTGCCCCTTCTAGTATTTCCCATTGCAAATCATAAAGGCCAGATTCGGCTTGATCGAATAAAATGAGAAGCGCTGGTTTAAATTTTACAATTTGTTTAACGAGTCCGCTCCCTATGCTACCTGCTGCGCCAGTGATCAGTATTTTTTTGCCAGTCAGGTTCTGATTTATTTTTGAGATGTTTAATTTGATTTCTTCACGGCCTAAGAGGTCTTCTATTTTTGCTTTAACAAATTGTTTTGATGTAAACTCACCATTGATCCAACTTTTGGGATTTGGTACCTTTTGAACTTTAATTTTTAGTTCAATGCACTCATCTAGTAGCGCTTTGCGTCTTAATGCGTTTGGTTTTTGAATCGCTATAATAATAGTATCTATTGAGTTTTTAGTATGAATTGATTTTAATTGGGCTGGATTAAAAACTGTTTTCCCTTCAATTCTTGTCCCCCACAGTTTAGGGTTGTCATCGATAAATCCAATGATTTGAATTGCACTTTTAGTGTCGTTCTCAACGGTTCTCTTCGTTATTATACCTGAAACACCGGCGCCATATATAACAATGCGCTCAATGTCCTGCTTGTTTTTTTTAGATTCTAGATAAATGAGTTTCACTATAAAACGACTACCAATCGTAAAAGAGAAGCTCGCAAGAAACTCAACGATAAGTACAGAAGTTGGTACGAAATAGTGTTCATCAATAAAATTGTATCGAATCAGACCGAAACCGGCAAAGATTAAAGTACATGTAGATACGGCAATAAAAATGCGATTAAGGTCTTGCGTAGAAGTATACCTTACTAGTCCTTTATGAATTTTAAAAACATTAAAAACCAAAAGCTTCACAACAATGAAGATCCATAGATAATCTCGCAATAGGATCCACTCTTCCTTGATCAGTTCAGACTGTGAATCAAGATCAAAACGTATAATATAGGCAAAGAATAGTGCGAATAGATTTATGAGTAAGTCTAAAATTACAATTACCCATCTTGGCGTGCGTGATCTGAAGCGGAGCATAGTACAAAAATAACAAGTTCTTTAACCAATCGGTATGAAAATGAGATTACTCGCAATAAATCATTGTTAGACCATAAAAATAAGTAGTTTAGATTAGGTGCTATCAAAAAACAAAGTGCCTATGAAATATTGAATATGCTTGAGATAGAAAGAAAATTTCTTATTGTTGAAACGCTATGGGATAAGCAAGTTAAAAATGGATACGCTGAGATCACTCAGGGATATGTACTGAATTCTATAGAGAAAAGCGTTAGAATTAGAATTAACGATGACAGGGCTTTTTTAACTATTAAAGGGCCAACAAAAGGGATCTCTCGTGCTGAATATGAGTATGAAATCCCCAAGATAGAGGGGGAGGAAATGATATTATCCTTGTCCCTTAAAGTACTTAAGAAAAGGAGATATGAAATTCTATTCGAGGGAAAGGTGTGGGAGGTAGATGTGTTTAAAAATGAACTAGAGGGTCTGATTTTAGCAGAAATTGAGTTGGAATCCGAAGATGAGAAAATAATCCTTCCAAATTGGGTAGGTGAGGAGGTCTCCTATGATGCCCAGTATTATAATACTAATCTGATAAATCGTCTTTCGTGATTTGAAGTGGCTTGTCCTCATAATCGATGACTAAATTCCCTAAGCTTATATCGAAATAATCCCGAATATTTTCAAAGGAAATTTGCGCTAACTTTAATTCACCTGTCGTATCGACTTGTCTTTTCTCACTTAAAATAATTTTCTTGAAGTGCTTTTTTAAAATAACTTCATCGTCCCAGAAGTCCTCTTCAATTAGGTATATTGTTGCTTCTGAATTTTTGTAGTTGATGATCTGCGATTGATTGACCTTTTCTACTTCTTTCCAAAATGGTGTTTTCGGAGTAACACTTATATAACCTCTATTTAAAATTTTAATCATGGTGTCTTTATATTGGATTCATTGCGTTCTCGTTGTATTCCAGCCATCTGACGCATTTGTTTTTTAATTGTTCAAAAATATAGTGATATCGGTCTTGCGGGCAAGTTCTCTTTAGGTATTCACTCCAGATTTTAATATCTTGATTCTTATCTGAAGAAATCCAATGAATTGAATAATCCGAAACAAACAACAAATGATACTTGGTGGATATAAAAGCGGTGTCAAGCAGTTCAATACTTTCGCATGTCTTGTCAAAACAATCCAGTAGATTATAAAATGAATTTTTCCGGGCTATGGAGTCTAAAAAAGTATACTCTTTGAAACTTACCTGGTCTTGGTTTCCCTGAAGACTAAGTTTCTCCCTCGTATCATATTTCCCTCTGTCCAAAACCTCATTTACTTCTATATACTCCATCGTGTCAACTTTGAATCCGCCGCATAATTCGAAAATAGTTGGATCGAACTTTATTTGAATGGTGTCATTTTTAGCATCTAGTTTTGGCTCGGTTTTTGAATTTTCTTTTTCTGAAGCACCGATTTCTGAATACGAAAGTGTTCTTGTCGATTCATCATTTGAGCAGGATGGCAGTGCTAGAAGCAATATGAAGTAAAAAGTTATTCTTGTCATCAGTTTTAAAAAATTAAAGATAATTATATCCGCTTGATGTTTTCTTCACTTAAAAAAAATTAAATTTGTTAAAAAAAAAAGAATGAAAAATTTATTAGGATTAATAGCTATTGCTTCAGTGTTGTTTTCTTGTGCCGTTAAAGTTCCTTTCACAAATGACGTAAAAACAGAGTTTGGTTTGGATTCTGAAGTGAAAATGCGGAAAGTTCAATTCTTTACATCGGCAACGATTATATTAAAACAGGTTATTGAAGCATCGAGTGAGACGACAACAGATGATTCTGGTGTCTTGGTTTCCAGTTCGACCAATAACAGTGAATCAATTATTATTCCTGCAAATTCAAAATGTATTTTTGAAGGGTTTGGTGATCAAAATGAAGTCCAAATACGCTTTGAGCTAGGGGAAAATAAATACATTTCTTTTAAATCTAAGTCAAATCAAAATCGTGATCGCTATTATTTTAATGCAGACTGGAGGGCTTCAGGCGGAGCTGTTGTAATGTATGGAAACAAGAAGTATAAAATTGACATGATGCGAGGGTCTGCTAGGTCATCATATATTCTAGTCTCTAGAAAACGTCTGCAGCAGAGCAAGCGTAAAGAAAGAGTGATTAAAGGAATGAAGGTTTAATTTAGTCTCCTTAAATACCATTTACAAAATGAAAAGAGCCATCTCTTACGATGCGCATGGTTTTTCTAAGCCAGAGTTGCTAGCTATATATAAGAATCTGTTAACACCACGGCTGATTGAAGAGAAAATGCTCGTTCTACTTCGTCAAGGGAAAATTACTAAATGGTTCTCAGGATGGGGACAAGAAGGAATTTCAGTGGGTTGTACTTACGCCTTAAACGATGATGAGTATATTCTTCCAATGCATAGGAATCTAGGTGTTTTCACAACGCGAGAGGTGCCTTTAGATCGTCTGTTTTCTCAATTTCAGGGAAAGAAGAAAGGGTATACAAAAGGCAGGGATAGGTCTTTTCACTTTGGGACTCAAGAACATAAAATCATAGGAATGATTTCTCATTTAGGTCCGCAGTTAGGCATTGCAGATGGAATTGCATTGGCAAATAAGCTAAAGGGAGAGAAATCGGCAACCCTCGTTTTTTCTGGCGATGGTGGTGCTTCCGAAGGAGATTTTCATGAATCTTTGAATGTTGCGGCAGTTTGGGACCTTCCAGTGATATTCTGTGTAGAGAATAATAGCTGGGGATTATCGACTCCATCAGAAGAGCAGTTTCGATGCAAGCAATTTATAGACAAAGGCATCGGTTATGGAATGAAGGCCGTTCAGGTTGATGGAAATAATGTTTTAGATGTCATTCGAACAGTTCGAGAACTTTCTGAGGAAATTCGCCATACACCAAAACCGATTCTCTTAGAGGCGATGACTTTTCGGATTAGAGGTCATGAAGAATCTTCGGGAACCAAATATTATCCAGAAGGAATACAAGATGAATGGGCTTTAAGGGATCCACTAACAAACTATGAATTGTTTCTAAAAGAAGAAGGTATTCTTACGGATGAAATTGAAAATTCGTATCGAAATGAAATTAAAGAATCAATTCAAACCTCTTTTGAATTGGCCCACAATGAACCGACCATTATTTCAGATGAAAGTACGGAGGAGCTCGATGTTTTTTCATCTTTTAAGCAAGAGGTGATTGTTTCGGATGGCCCTACAAAAGAAATCCGTTTTATTGATGCGATTCAAGAAGGACTTCGACAATCAATGGAGAAATATCCAGAACTGGTTCTTATGGGGCAAGATATTGCGGAATACGGCGGTGCATTTAAGGTGACAGAAGGTCTCGTTGATCTTTTTGGTAAAGGACGTGTGAGAAATACTCCTTTATGCGAATCGGCTATAGTAGGAGTGGGATTGGGATTATCCATCAAAGGAATGAAGGCTATGGTAGAGATGCAATTTGCTGACTTTGTTACTTGTGGCTTTAACCAAATCATCAACAATTTGGCAAAAATACATTGGAGATGGGGGCAAAATGCAGATGTTGTTATTCGAATGCCGACAGGAGCAGGGACTGCAGCTGGACCTTTCCATTCTCAGAGTAATGAAGCTTGGTTTTTTCATACACCAGGCCTGAAAATAGTTTATCCTTCAAACCCTACAGAAGCGAAAGGTTTGTTAAATGCAGCTATAGAAGATCCGAATCCTGTTCTTTTCTTTGAGCATAAATTTTTATATAGAAGTATGAAGGAGGAGGTTCCTGAGGCTTATTATACCACAGAGATAGGAAAGGCAAATTTAGTTTCTAAGGGAAGTGATTTGACCATTATCACCTACGGACTAGGGGTTCATTGGGCCAAAGAAGAAATGGAGAAACATACAGGCATTAAGGCCGAGATTATAGACTTGCGCTCTTTAGTGCCTTTAGATACTGAAACAATTTATGCAAGTGTGCGAAAAACGGGAAGGGCAATTGTCCTTCACGAAGATTGTATATCGGGAGGAATAGGTGGGGAGTTAACGGCTTTAATAGGCGAGCATTGTTTTGAGTTTCTGGACGCTCCCGTACTTCGGGTTGGGTCTTTAAACTCCCCTGTACCCTTTGCTGCGTCAATAGAAACTATTTTCTTACCCCAAACAAGATTTTCGAAAGCTGTAGACCAAGTCATGAATTATTGATCTAGATGGCTCTAAAAAGATCAAAAAACTTATACCACACTCTTTTTTTAGAACTAGGAATCGTTTGGGTTTTCATGTTTTTTTATCGTTTAGTCTTTGTCTTTAAAAACGCAACTTTTTTCCCTGAATTTGGATATAAAGATTACTTGGTGGGGTCTTGGTTTGATTTAATCACCATTGCTTTTTTTTATCTTCCCTTTTTATTTTTCAGTACGGTTCCGTTCCCTTTTAAACTTGAGAAATTTCGTAAGGGGTTGAAATCCGTTTTATTTATTCCTGCGACCTTTTTAATTTTTTTCCTGAACGCTTGGGATATTGCGTTTTTCTCTTTTACCCGCAAACGAATTAGTTATCACTACTTTAAGTTTATCGTCTCGGAAAATGAGGCAGGGGTTTTGGCTCCTGATTTTATATCAGAGTTTTGGTGGTTGATTTTGTTTTTTATCTTTTCCTTAGGGTTAGTCATTTATTGGTTCCTAAAATGTAAACAGTTCAAATGTGATTTCCGTAAAAGGACCTCTTGGATCTTTTTCATTCTTACGCTTTTTACGTCTATTATCATTGGACGAGGTGGTTTTCAATTAAAACCAGTAGATATTATCGAGGTGAGTAAATATACCTCACTTAAAAATGCACCGGCCGCTTTAAATTCTGCATTTACGATCCTTAAAACTTTTAATTACGTTGGCCTTGAAAAGAAAAGCTTTTTCAGTGATGCCCAAGCAGATGAGATTTTTAATCCGATGCAGCAAACCAGACCTGCGCATATACTACGGGATTCAAGTAATGTTGTGCTCATCATATTTGAAAGCTTTGGCTCTATGTATGTCGGGCCTGATAATGAGGAGAGCTATACCCCTTTTTTAGATTCTGTTTTGTCAGAAAGTATGTTTTTTGAATATGGAGTTTCTAACGGGCAGTCGTCTATGGATGCTGTACCTGCTATAGTCGCATCTATTCCATCTTGGATGAAGGAGTCTTTTATTTTATCTTCCTACAGCATGAATCAATACAACAGTTTGCCTAGTGTTTTAGCTAGACATGGTTATTCGTCTTCATTTTTTCATGGTCCGACGAACGGCTCGATGCGGTTTGATTCATTTACACTAGCGTCTGGCTTTGATCAATATCTCGGTCGTACGGAATACAATAATGAGGACCATTTTGATGGCACCTGGGGCATTCCCGATCACCATTTCTTGCCATGGACTGTCGATGAAATGAGTAAGATGGTTGCTCCTTTTTTCTCTACAATTTTCACCTATTCCTCGCACCATCCTTACACCATTCCTGATGATTTTAAAGACATTACGCGCGCAGGCCCCGATTTGATTTGTAAATCTATAAGCTATGCGGATTTTGCTTTTCGTGATTTTTGGAACAAAGTAAAAAAGCAGAAATGGTTTGATAATACCCTATTTGTATTTTGTGCGGATCATGTGGGGCCGACGAAGAGAAAAGATCGGTCGAATCTAGAGTGGTCATTTAGAATTCCTATTGCTTTCTATCATCCAGGGGGCATGCTACCCGATATAACGAAAAAGGAATCGATGCAGCAGATCGATATTATGCCAACCATTCTAGATTTATTGAATATTGATACTAAATACTTCTCCGTTGGAAGCTCTTATTTTAATCCAAAGAGGATGCCAAAGATGTCCTATTATCAGAACAATATTGTTTCTATGTCCCCGACAGCTAAGCCACTGATATGGAATGAACTTGAAACAGACTCAGTCAATGATGGAGATCAAGAAACCATACGTAAAATTAAGGCTATCTATCAGCAATATATAGCGGCGCTTGTTGACAATAGAATGATTCCATAAGTCAGGTCTCGATATTTTTTTAGCAAGATCCAAAATTGGGATCTGAAAGTCAAATGTGATGGATTTATTGAATCGTTTGTCTAAATTTGCATTCTAGAATATTTATTATGGCGGCTAAGCATACAACAAGAAAGGAAGATTATTCAAAATGGTATAATGAATTGGTTCAAAGAGCTGATTTAGCAGAACATTCTGATGTGCGCGGATGTATGATTATTAAGCCATATGGCTTTGCCATCTGGGAGAAAATGAAGGAGGTTTTGGATCAGAAGTTTAAGGATACAGGTCATTCTAATGCCTATTTCCCTTTGTTTATTCCGAAATCCTATTTAAGTAAGGAGGCGAGTCATATAGAAGGCTTTGCTAAGGAATGTGCAGTTGTTACCCATTACAGACTTAAAAATGCTGAAGATGGCAGCGGACTCATTGTAGATCCAGATGCAAAACTAGAGGAAGAGCTTATTGTACGCCCAACCTCTGAGACCATTATTTGGAATTCATACCGAAATTGGATTCAGTCATATAGAGACCTACCGATACTCATCAACCAATGGGCTAATGTTGTCCGATGGGAGATGAGAACAAGACTTTTTTTGCGTACTACAGAGTTTTTATGGCAAGAGGGTCATACAGCACATGCAACGGCTCAGGAGGCTCAAGAAGAGACATCTAAGATGTTAGAGGTTTATGCCGATTTCGCCGAGCATTACATGGCAATGCCTGTTGTTAAGGGGAGAAAAACGGAGTCAGAGCGTTTTGCGGGTGCTGTGGATACATTATGTATCGAAGCTTTGATGCAAGATGGAAAGGCTTTGCAAGCGGGTACATCTCATTTTTTAGGTCAAAATTTCGCTAAAGCTTTTGATGTTAAATATGCCGATAAGGAAGGTAAGCTAGCGCATGTGTGGGCAACCTCCTGGGGGGTTTCAACAAGATTGATGGGGGCATTGATTATGTGTCACTCCGATGATGAGGGCCTTGTTTTACCGCCGCTTTTGGCACCAATTCAGGTAGTTGCGATTCCAATTTATAAAAGCCCAGAAGATTTAGAAAGGATTTCGGAGAAGTTTGAAGCTTTGCGCATTTTATTAAAAGAGAAAGGTATATCCTTCAAGTATGATGATGATGATAACCGCAGACCGGGTTGGAAATTTTCAGAATATGAGACAAAAGGCGTGCCCATCCGATTAGCAATGGGGGCAAGAGACCTTGAGAGTGGCAAGGTTGAATTGGCAAGACGAGATATTAAATCAAAAGAGGTTGTCGATTTTGAGGGGGTGGCTGATTTTATTGAAAATTTATTAGGTGAAATTCAGGAAGGCTTATTTAACAAAGCGAAAGATTTTAGATTAGAAAACACCACTGAGGCTTCAGATTATTCTGCCTTTAAAAAGCAAATTAATAAAGGTGGGTTTGTTTCGGCTCATTGGGATGGAAGTTCTGAAACGGAAAATAAAATTAAAGCCGAAACGCAAGCTACAATTCGTTGCATTCCGTTAGATCAAAAAATGGAAGATGGGATTTGTGTTTATTCTGGTAAGCCCTCGAAAGGAAAGGTTCTGTTTGCAAAGGCTTATTAATTGGGAGGTGATTTTAAGTTTAAACAATTCATTGTTTCTCAAAACAATTCTCTTCTTAAAGTTGGTACAGACAGCATGCTTCTAGGTTCTATTGTTGAATCTAAGCACTCAAAAACAGGACTTGATCTAGGCGCGGGAAATGGTGTTCTATCTTTGATGGTCGCTCAAAAAAATCCGAAAATTAAAATCCAGGCTATTGAATTGCATCAAGCTTCTTTTGAGGAGTGTCTATATAATTTCCAAAGATCTAAATGGTCTAATAGGCTTGATGCAATTCCAGCTGATTATTTTAAACACACGTTTGATAAAAAATATGATTTTATTTTTTCTAACCCACCTTTTTATTTAGAAACTTCCGGAGAAATTCAATTGGAGAACCAACAGTCAAAGCATACTACAAAGGAAGAATTCTTTGAGTTATTTGTATTAGTAAAGGAGTTGTTAGTTTTGGAAGGTGTATTTTGGATTGTTTTGCCTTTCTCGTTATACGAATTGGTTACAAAGTATATTGCTGGGCTAGAGCTTTATATAAATGAGATGTATCGAATCGATGCCAAGTTATCTAAACCGAACTCCAGGGTCATTTTAGCAATGTCAAAAACGAATAGACCTACAAAACAAAAGAGTCTTGTGATTCGTAATGAAGATAACTCTTATACAGAATCATATATTAATTTGACGAAAGAATTTCATTACAACCAATTAAAAAAGTAATTTTATTTATGTGACATTCTCAAGCCCATGAATGGTATGAGACTAGATGCATAATACAATAAATAAATTAAGCAATCGTTTTTCATTTGTGGTAAGACATCGAAATAATTTTTCAAGTAATTTAGTTTTCGGATTTTGCTTTTTATGCTCCGTTTCTTTTGCACAAGGTATTCAGTCTGATGATTCATTTACTTTAGAAATAGGTTTGCCTAATGCTTTTGTAAATAAACCTTTTAAAGAAATAATGCAAGGTTTGATTTCTGTTTCCCCATACTATCAATATGCTTTGACTAATGGCGTTGCTTTCGGTATAGGCGCTCATTATTCTTATTTTGCGGTTAATGAATTCAATGTACCTTCTGCAATTTATGGAGGAATGCATTGTTTGGGTGGTTTCTTAAAGGTTGGTCATGAAAATTTTTGGGGTGAACGATTTGGGACAGACTTTGGATTGAAATTGGGATACATGCATTCGATGATAAAAACGGATGCTCTATTTGAGCAAGGAATAAGACTCAATATCCTACAGTCGGCATATATAGAGCCTAATATTGGTTTGGTATTGTCATCAGATGAAGCCAATTCCTATCGGTTAACGATTGGATACCCATTTTTTGGTTTTGGTTTTAAGCCAGCACAAATTGGTCTTGAGGGGGACGCGGGATATGCCCCATCACAATATACTAGGGCTTCCTCCTTTTTGATTGTAGGTTTTGGCTATACCCATTATTTTAATGGTAAAACGACATCAGAAAATTAAGTTTGTAGAACCCCTACATTGTATTTCTCTGTTGACTTTTTATGGTTGGCAACATCTATTCCAATGGAAATCACGTTTCTTGTTTCTTTTGGGTCTATAATGGCGTCAATCCACAATCTACTCGCGGCGTAATACGGTGAAATTTGCGCATCGTATTTGTTTTTTATTTTGTCAAAAAGCTCTTTCTCTCTCTCTGGGGTAATTTCTTCCCCCTTTGACTTTAATGAGGATACCTCTATTTGAAGTAAAGTTTTCGCTGCTGCAGCGCCGCTCATTACTGCGATTTCCGCTGTGGGCCATCCTACAATCAATCTAGGGTCATATGCCTTTCCGCACATTGCATAGTTTCCAGCTCCATAAGAATTCCCTATCACAATTGAGAATTTAGGAACTATTGAATTGGCCATAGCATTGACCATTTTAGCTCCATCCTTGATAATCCCTTGATGCTCACTTTTTGAGCCCACCATAAAACCGGTTACATCATGTATAAAAACCAAGGGTATATTCTTTTGATTGCAATTCATTATGAAACGAGCTGCTTTATCCGCGGCATCGGAGTAGATTACACCACCAAATTGCATTTCACCTTTTGCGTTTTTAACCAATTCCCGATTATTCATTACAACACCAACGCTCCAGCCATCAATTCTGGCGTAGGCAGTGATGATTGTCTTACCGAAACCGGCTTTGTATTCGAGAAGCGTAGAATCATCTACTAAACAGTTTAATAGGGTTTTACTTTTATAGGGCTTGGACCTCTCAGCAGGTAGAATTCCATAAACGTCTTTGATCGGAGTTTTAGGCTCTATAGCTTCAACGCGGTCAAATCCTGCTTTTTCAGCAGTACCAATTTTGTTCATAAGCTCTCTGATGGTGGCTAAACATTCTTTATCACTCTCTACCTTGTAATCACAAACACCCGATATTTCAGTATGAGTTGTTGCTCCGCCTAGGGTTTCATTGTCTATTTTTTCTCCAATAGCTGCTTTGACCAAATAAGATCCAGCTAAAAATATGGTTCCGGTTTTATTTACAATAATTGATTCATCAGACATTATCGGGAGATAAGCACCTCCCGCTACACAACTACCCATAACTGCAGAGATTTGAATGATTCCTTGCGCACTCATTTTAGCATTGTTTCTAAAAATCCTTCCGAAGTGTTCTTTGTCTGCGAAGATTTCCTCCTGCATAGGTAAGAAAACACCAGCACTATCGACAAGATAAATTATTGGAATGTGGTTATCCATCGCAATCTCTTGGGCTCTAAGATTTTTCTTGCCTGTTATTGGGAACCATGCTCCAGCCTTAACTGTAGCGTCATTGGCTACGATGACACACCGTCTACCACTGACCATTCCTATAACCACCACAACGCCACCAGATGGACAGCCTCCATATTCCTCATACATGCCATGTCCAGCAAATGCAGCGATCTCTTGTTTTTCGGAATTTTTATCTACGAGTAGATCAATACGTTCTCGAGCGGTAAGCTTTCCTGCTTTGTGTAGTTTATCAATTTTTTTCTTTCCGCCGCCAACAGAAACTTTTTCAAATGCCTGTTCAAGAGCTCTGATTTTGAGACGCATCTTGTCTTCATTATAATTAAACTCGAATTCTTTAGGAGAAATTGCCATACGTTGAATTTGATATCAAATATACGAAACTACGTCTTTCGCTATGAAATCAAGTTCGTGTTTAATTGTACTTTTATGAAAAAGAAATTTATGAAAAAACTTGCGCTGCATTGGAAGATTCTCATTGGTATGTTTTTAGGGGTTCTTTGGGCTTTGTTTTCAGGAGCAGTTGGGCTTAATGAGTTTACGGTTAATTGGATTGATCCATTTGGAATTATATTCATCAATTGTCTAAAATTCATTGCTATTCCGCTCGTTTTATTTTCTATTGTCGGAGGTGTAGCTGGTTTGGGGGACGTAAGACAATTGGGTAGGATAGGGGCTAAAACTTTAGGGCTTTATCTCTTAACCACGATTGCTTCAGTTACTTTAGGCTTGACATTAGTCAACCTTTTTGAGCCAGGAAAGAACACATTGGAAGATACCAACAGGTTGCGCTATGAAATTTGGGCAGAATCAGAGGGTATAGAAGTCATGGATGGTAAAAATTTATTGATAAATGCTGATCCGGAAATCGTGAAAAAGATTACTGCGTCTTTGGATGAAGAAAGAAGTAGTTCCGATTATCAAAAGATGATGTCTAAAAGTGAATCAGCGGGGAAAAGAAAAACGGGGCCATTGCAACCACTAGTCGATATGGTTCCAGAAAACTTAATTGCAGCATTTTCGAGTAGTAAACTTATGCTTCAAGTGATTTTCTTTGCTTTATTCTTTGGGATAGCATTGTCCTTAATGCAGTCTGAAGGGTCAAAACAAGTGCATCTATTTTTTAATGCAATGGGTGATGTTTTTATCAAAATGGTAAATATGATTATGGCACTGTCTCCATTTTTTGTTTTTTGTTTGATGGCTGGGGTACTTGCGAAAATCGCAGATTCACCTTCAGAATTGTTTACCTTATTCCAGTCTTTAGGATTATATGCCTTAGTCGTTGTTCTTGGTTTGGCATTGCTCTTATTTGCGTTTTACCCACTATTACAACGTCTGTTTGGTGTTAAATTTGGTTATAGAGAATTTTATAATAAAATGAGTCCAGCTCAGTTTTTGGCTTTTTCAACGAGTTCAAGTGCTGCTACCTTACCAGTAACCATAAGATGCGTCCAAGAAGGTTTGAAAGTCCCTAAAAAAGTAAGCGATTTTGTATTGCCTATAGGAGCAACTGTAAATATGGATGGTACATCTTTATACCAGGCTGTTGCCGTTATTTTCCTAGCGCAATTCCATGGCGTTGATTTAAGTATTACGCAGCAGTTAGGGATTGTTGCCACAACAACGCTGGCTTCAATAGGGTCGGCTGCAGTTCCTAGTGCAGGCCTTATTATGCTCATGTTTGTTTTGAATTCAGTGGGTCTAAACCCTATGTGGATTGTCATTATTTATCCAATAGATCGTATTTTGGATATGTGTAGAACGGTTATTAATGTTACCAGTGATGCGACCGTGGCCGCAATTGTTGCTAAATCTGAAAAATAGGAACTAGAGCTTGCTTAATAAGTCATTTAAAGTCTCTACATGTATATCATGGTTTCCTTCAAATAAGACTGTGTAATATCCTAATTGCTTATAGTTTTTGATTTCTTGATCTAGCAAGTCATCTTTTAAGAATTCATCTTTTTCGCCTACTACGAAATAACGGTTCTTTTTTGTTTTCTCCTTTGGTTTTTCAATATCAGGAGGAAAAACAGAAGCCCAAAGTATAAAGTGAGTGAACAATTTTGTCCCATCATAATACCAGCGCGCTGCAGTAGCACCGCCTTGTGAAAATCCTAATAGAATTATATGTTCATATTGATTTGATTTCAAATGCTCTGAAATCCATTCATTGAGCCAGTTTATATTGTCTTTAATGTCATCCTCTCGAGCTTCCTTTGTCATCCATGAAGCACCAACCCTACCAGAATAACCATTTATATAAAACCTATGTGGCCCTTCAGGGGCAAGAATGGTATAATCCTCAGGGCAATCTTTAAATTTCTTTAAAAAAAACTCGGCCAACTGACCATATCCATGAAGAGTAACCAATAAACTTTTTGGTTTTCTCTTGGCAGGAATAGAGAAATAACGGTAAGTTTTCGAAGCTTTAAAACTATGGCTCATAATTTGTTGTAGACCTTTTAAAATTAATAAATTTGCAAAGTGATTAGAGGATTTCTATCGGTTTTTCTTTTAGGTTTTACTTGTTTCTTATCTGAAGGGGTATTTACCCAGCAAAAAATCCAGGTCTATGATCATCTTTCTATTTTCCCAATACATGATGTCAATATAGTTATTTATGGAAAGAACGTTGTCTCTGATGGCCAAGGTTGGAAGAAAGCCGAAGGTGTTCAATCTTTAGCGGGAACAATTGCTGAATATATTCAAGTTGAACAGCATTTTACCAATAAAAAAGGAAAGGTTCAAACTGATATATTCAAATTAGCTGATTCGTCTTGGAGAATTTCCTTTTACCATGAGAATTATATTTTAAATACGATCTCGTATGATTCTCTTTTAAGTCTTGATTTTGTCCTATATCTAAAGTCTAATGCGAATACGCTCGATGAGATGGTGGTTTCTGCAACTAGAATGGGTGAAAAAAAGCGTGATGTTATCCAAAAGATTAAAATTATTAGCAGCAATGAAATAAAGAACCAAAATCAATCTTCAATGGCGGATTTGATAGGGAGTTCGGGCAATGTATTTGTTCAGAAAAGTCAGTTGGGTGGTGGGAGTCCGATTATTAGGGGCTTTGAAACCAATAAAGTATTGATGGTAGTGGATGGTGTTCGTATGAATAATGCTATCTATAGAGGCGGGCACCTACAAAACGTCATCACGCTAGACAATGCAATTATGGACAGGGTAGAGGTAGTCTTTGGGCCGGGCTCTGTGATGTACGGATCTGATGCTATTGGAGGTGTTATGAGCTTTAAAACTAAGGACCCTACTTTGAGTCATAAGGACAAAGGACTAATTATCGGTGAGGGTTATACCCGATATTTTTCTGCAGCAAATGGTTATTCAAGTAATGTAAATATATCTGTTGCTAATCGGAAATTCGGGTCTTTGAGCTCATTTACGTATTCAAATTTCGGTGATTTGAGACAAGGTGCTAATAGAACTGATTTCACAGAAGGTTTTGGCGAGAGAAACTGGTATGCGTCTCGAATCAATGGTGTGGATACCATGTTGAATAATTCAGACCCAAATCTTCAGGTGGGATCAGGTTACGCCCAATTCGATCTACTTCAGAAATTCACTTTTAAACCCAATGAATTTGTTACGCACAAGCTAAATCTTCAGCTTTCAAATTCCGGAAATGTAGACAGATATGACCGCTTGTCTCAAAGTGAGAATGGCATTGCAAAATATGCTGAATGGTATTATGGCCCACAATTTAGGTTTTTAAGTGCCTATACCTTGTCATTGAGTAAGAAAAATAGGTTGTTTGATGCTTCTGAACTGACCTTGGCTTATCAGGCTATTGAAGAGAGTAGAATGGTGAGAAGATACCAAGAAGAGCAATTGATGAGTAGGGAGGAGGCCTTGGATATTTTTACTTTAAACTTTGACTTTTCAAAGAAAATAAGAAAACACGAATTGAGGTATGGTCTAGACTTGTTTTATAACCTTGTAGAATCTAGCGCATTTTCTACTGATATTAATAGCATGCAGGTTTCAACCCTTGATACAAGGTATCCAGATGGTGGGTCCGATATGTCATCTTTTGCCCTGTACTTAACGGATAATTGGGAGGTTAATGACAAAACAATCTTAAGTGGTGGACTCAGGGGCTCACATGTTCAGCTAAATGCTGAGTTCGTAGATAAAACATTTTTTCCATTTCCTTTTAGCTCCATTGAACAGCGAAAGGTGAGTTGAATGGTAATATTGGTGTTGCAGTCCAATCATGGTAATCAATCCGTTATACTCTATCAGGCGCAACTGGATTTAGGGCGCCAAATATTGACGATGTATCCAAGGTATTTGAATCTATACCTGGTAAGGTGATTGTACCTAACCCTGATTTAAAACCCGAATACTCATATAACCTAGAGCTTGGTTCTGAAATAGTTCTTTTCAGAAAAATAAATCTGGCTACAAATCTATACAGTACATTTCTAAGTAATGCTTTAACGATACAAAATACGACAATTAACGGGGTGGACTCTGTACTATATGAAGGTACTTATAGCACCGTTGTAACGACAATGAATACGAGTAATGCTTTTGTGTTAGGCGTTGAAGGTGTTCTAAATGCGACTATCGGACGATCCATACGTATTGAGGGTACTTTTAATTATACTTATGGTCGGATATTGACAGATTCAGTTCCATACCCCTTAGATCATATACCGCCTGTTTTTGGCAAGTGCAGTATTAAGTATCAAAAGAAAAAAATAGTTTTAGAGTGTTTCGTTAATTATTCCGCTTGGAAACGGTATGAAGATTATAATCTAGTGGGAGAGGATAATTATGCATTTGCCATAGCGGGACAGGGAATGCCTAGTTGGTATACTTTAAACAGTCGGCTTAACTATTCATTTTCAAAAAACATTTCAATTCAATTGGCATGTGAAAACATTCTAGATCGAAATTACAGAAGCTTTGCCTCAAACATTTCGGCGCCTGGCAGGAATTTTATATTTACAGTTAGAGGCCGCTTTTAGCAGAGAAATATTTTCCTTCTTTTTCGACATAGAAAAAACGTTTAATGACGTCGTTGCTCGTCTTTATTTCGGGCTTGTAGGTGAATGCATCAATTTTATTAGGATGAGTCCCTAAGTTAGCTTGGTAAACGACAATGTCTTTAACATTACTTCTTTGGGCCAGTTTAAACCTGAATTCATAGGCCTCTTCTGAATCACTTCCTAAACCATCAAAGTTTTTCCATTGGAACACCTTTTTGGGTCTATTGTTGAAGAGGAAATAAACTTCCTTATAGCTTGAATTTCTAATTCTAAAATCAATCACGGCATCTTTATGCTGGTTTGAAGAGATATGTTCAAAGTGTATATCTAGGGGGAGTAGTGGCGAGGAAGGAACAATTGTTGGAGGTGAAAAGGTATTGCTTCTGCCATCATAAAAAATGAAAGCATTGAATGGCCCCATGTAGGCCATTTTTTCTGCTTGAGTTTCAGCCCCAGTCTCTTTGGCCTTTTGTTGAGCAAAATCTAACCTGTTAATCGCAATAATTGCATCTACAGCTTTGTCTTTATTCAGCATTGCCTTATGAACCGTGTACGTATATTTCTCTTTTTTACTGGTTCCTAAAGACGATTGAATGAATTGGCGTATTATTGAATCCACGTAATAGGCAGAGCTATCGAGTAAGAATCCATGATCAGTCGTTTCATTTTTATTCTTATCGAAATCAAAGCTGTTTTCCGCTTCTTTCTGTTTCTTTTCAGCTTGGTTATGACAAGCTAAAATTAGGAATAGGAAGAACAATGGCATTAAAAATTTCATGTTCAAAGATAAGTATTATGGCTTTTGTTGATTCATTCATCCTAGATTATAATTTTACAGATTTTTTTTGATTTGAAACCTTGGAACAGTATTTGCGTTAAAGTATTCACAAAACCTATCGACATGAAGAGTAACGTACAAACTTTGAGAACAAATAAAGTGAAAAAGGCAAAAATGAAATTGTCTAAGCACAGAGAGTTAGGAATAGATAGTACAATTGATATTCACGAAGTGGCGACACTTATGGATACTTTAAAGAATCGTTCCACCGTAGAGAATGACGCCCTGCTGTTCTCTATAAATATGAATTAGGATTCAATAACACCTGATCCAACCAAAACACCCTTTTTATACCAAGCGACAAATTGTCCAGGACTCACTCCTTTTTGCTTGACTTCAAATAACACATATACTGAATGGCCCCTTTGTATTAATTGTCCTTTTTGGAGGTTTTGACGGTATCTGATACGGATTTCGTACTCCTCATTCTCCTTCTCGGATTTTCTGCTGATCCAGTTTATACTTTCTCTCTCTACCTTAAGTGCTATACGGTTTAACCCGGGGTGTTCATCAGTTTGCCCAGAATAAACAATGTTGTTAACCGTGTCTGTACCGATAACGAAGCTAGGCAATGGGCGCCCCCCGATATGGAGCCCTTTTCTTTGGCCGATCGTGTAAAAGTGAGCTCCTTGATGTGTGCTCACCCGAATTCCATCTATTTCTTTATAAGAAAAGGGTTTACATAGCTCTTCTAGGTCCAGGTTTTCTGATGACATTTTTTTATAGCGATGGTATTGCTCCATATCATTTGGGATTTCAATAACCGGACCTTCTTTTGACGATAGTTTTTGTTGAAGAAAGTCAGGTAGCTTGATTTTACCAACAAAGCAAAGGCCTTGAGAATCTTTCTTTTCGGCCGTTACCAATTCCATCTTACTAGCCAATTCACGAACCTCTGTCTTTAATAAGTGGCCTATAGGAAATAATGCTTTGGCTAATTGTTTTTGAGATACTTGGCATAAAAAATACGACTGATCTTTAGACGGGTCTTTACCTGCAATGAGGTCCCATTCATTATTTGTATTTAGTTTTTTTTGATTCAGAATAATCAACAAGACCGGCTGTACATTATTCATACCATACACATCAAATTTAATTTCTTTATTGCATAGTACATCAGGGTTTGGTGTTCTTCCCTCTTGGTATTCATTAAACATGTAGTCTACAATGCGCTCTTTATAGGCTTTACTCAAATCGATGACCTGAAAAGGAATTTCTAAAGCTTCGGCAACCATTAGAGCATCATTTGAATCATCTATCCACGGACAGTCATCAGAGATTGTTACAGACTCGTCATGCCAGTTTTTCATAAACATACCAATCACTTCGTAACCTTCTTCTTTAAGAAGATACGCAGCGACACTAGAGTCAACCCCTCCAGAAAGTCCAACGACTACTCTTTTCATACTGCAAAAATAGAAGGATTTCGCGACAAACGAATACGTGTCGTTAATCTTGATTTAATACTGAAGTACTATAGGGAGGGTTAATCAATAGATTTTATATGCTTTGAAGCATTTACATTGTTATTATATATTTTTAGAAAATAGGTTCTCCTGAATCGCTAGAACGCAATTCATACCATCGATTGCTGCAGAAACAATTCCTCCAGCATAACCTGCTCCTTCAGCACAAGGGTACAAGTTTTCAAGCTCAACATGCGCATAGTTTTCCTTATTTCTTGGGATCAATACTGGTGATGAAGTTCTAGATTCTGGAGCATGTATAACGGCATCTTGAGTAACAAAACCTGGTATTTTTTCATTAAAGTCTAAAAATCCTTTTCGCAATCTAGAAGTGATGAATTCCGGAAACACTTCGTCCATTTCAACGCTAGTAATACCAGGCTGATAGGAGCTTCTTGGGAAGTCTTTTGATTTTTTATGATTCATAAAATCAAGTAGCCTTTGTGCCGGTACTTTTTGGCTTTTACCTGCGGCTTCCCAGGCACGACGCTCAACACTTTTTTGAAAATCTAATCCACAAAGTGGATGTGACGAATTCTCTAGGTCTTTAGGCTCTATAGAAACGACGATGCCTGAGTTTGCATATGGATTATTTCTTTTAGAAGGGGACCAACCATTTGTAACGACTTCTTCTTGATTGGTTGCGCATGGGGCAATGATTCCTCCCGGACACATGCAAAAGGAGTAGACTCCTTTTGCCATCGCTTGGGTCACTAGTCTATAGGAAGCAGGAGGGAGATACTCGTCATTAGATCGACCGTGGTATTGTATTTTATCTATAAATTCTTGGGTATGTTCAACCCGAACTCCGAGCGCAAATGGTTTTGCTTCTATTTTTATTTTTCGGTCAAAAAGAAGTTGGTAAATATCTCTAGCGGAATGACCTGTAGCTAAAACCACTGCAGATGTTTCTATTTTTTTAGAGTTATTAATCTCGATCTGCATGACACGACCATTCTCAACAATGACATCTGTTAAGGTATGCTCAAAATGAATTTCTCCACCTTGATCAATAATCAATTGCGTCATGTCTGAAATGATCTGTGGTAGTTTATTTGTACCAATATGAGGGTGTGCATCAATGAGTATATCTTCAGGTGCCCCGAAATGAACAAGTGTTTCTAAAACCTCTCTTACTGCACCTCTTTTTTTCGAGCGAGTATAGAGTTTGCCATCAGAATACGTTCCTGCACCGCCTTCTCCGAAACAGTAATTGCTATTAGGGTTTACAATGCTTTCTTTGTTGAGCTTGGCTAAGTCTCGTCTTCGCTCCCGAACGGATTTTCCGCGCTCATATACAATCGGTTTTATACCGAGCTGAAGGGCCTTTAATGCCGCAAAGATACCCGCTGGCCCAAGGCCTATAATATGCACCTCTTGACCAGGTATTTTCTTTTGGAATTCAGGTTGATAGTTTTTCGGAATTACTTCGTTTTCCTTAAAGACATGAAAAGTACATAGGAAACGTATGTTGTTCTTTCTTGCATCAATGCTCCTTTTAAACCATTTGAATTGCAATACTGGGAGATCCTTTCGCTTTAGTTTACTGAACACGGCCTGCTCGATATAACTTTTATCTTTTGCTTGCTCAGGCGTACAGTAAAAGGAGACTTCTATCATTAGGATTGAAAAATAATTGAGAACCACCAACCTTTGTTATAAAGGAGGTCTATTGGTTTGGCAACGGGTGAGAAATCTTGTATAAAAGAACTCTTGACACCATGCGAATATTTTACTTCGATAGAAAACTTGAAAAAAGGAGCAAAGACATCTATTCCAACGCCTAACTGTCCTTGAATATCAAATCGATTTAGTTTTATAAAAGGATCAATAAAGTTTTGAGATGCATTTTGCTGGGATTGTAGGTCGATTGAATATTGCCCCCCAAATAAGGCATAGGCAGCAAAGTTATTAAATCGTTTGGTTCTAAAAACAAACGAAAGTGGAAAATCTAAACACGTTGAATTAATACGTTCTTCACTTTCACCTTTTGGGAAATTAGAACTGTCTAAACTACTATAAATTAAAGTTCGCTCTTGGAAGGAGAGTCCTGGCATAAAACGTAATCTTAATAACGGAGTACCTAATTTCAAGGAGCTTAATATACCTAGCTGCCCACCCGGTTGGGATTCGTTTTTTACGGAAACCAATCCAAATTGTTCATATGCATTTGGATTTTGATACACAGTGAAATCTGTGTTGTTGACGCCCAGCATAAAACCAAATCTAAAAGCCTTTTTATCAAAGTTTTTAAAACGCTGTTGTTTCATTTTTTGCGCATTCCCAAGAGAGAATACAAGAAGACATAGAAGAAAAAGAAGAGACTTCATGTTAGGGTAACGAAAAGAAGCTCTCAATGTTGCAGATTTATTTAATTCCGGTATAAATGGTGGCTATCCCACCGCTCACGGTTAGTGCAGTTACATTATTGTAGTTTAGTTTACGCAATATATCCGCAAAAGTCTGACCCTCCGGAAAGGCCTCTACACTTTCCGGCAAATATGCATAGGCTTTCTTGTCTTTGGAAATTCCTTTACCAAGAAACGGTATTACGTATTTTGAATAGAATTTAAAAGCCTGTTTGATCGGGAATTTTTTTGGCTTTGAAAACTCCAAAATAATTGCTTTACCCCCAGGTCTTAAAACACGGAGCATTTCACTTAGTCCTTTTTCTAGGTTTTGGAAGTTTCGGACACCGAAGCCTACGGTCAGACCGTCAAAATAATTATCAGCAAAGGGAAGGGCTTCTGAATCTGCTTGCTTCATAGTAATGATATGATCTAGTCGTCTATTTTTCATCTTTTTCCTCCCGACTTCCAGCATCCCATTTGAGATATCAATACCAATGATTTCTTCTGGATTTAGACTCAAACTAGCTATGGCAAAATCTCCTGTTCCGGTTGCGATATCGAGTATTTTTTTTGGCTGTATAGATTTAAGCTCTTTCACTCCTTTTTTTCTCCATAATTTGTCTATACCAAGAGATAAGAAGTGGTTTAAGAAATCATATCTACCGGAGATGTTGTCGAACATTTGTTCTACTTCTTCTTTTTTAGATTTCTCGCTATTGTATGGCTTAACAGTTTTGTGTGACATAGGGACTAAACAATTATATTCTAAAGTAGTTCATTTACCTCATTTTTCAGAGCGTCAAAAGTAATGCTGACGACTCCTGGTTTTTCACAAACCATTCCTCCTGCGATATTAGAAATCATAGCTATATCATTTAAGGAGGCTTTGGCTAACAGGCATAAGGTAGCAACCGCAATGACGGTATCACCCGCGCCAGAAACATCCGTGATTTCCCTTTTATGTGCTAGGATATATTTAGATTCGTTTTCATCGCAAATAAAAACCCCATGCTCTGATAAGGTGACTAATGATATCGAATGAGGAATCTTATTTCTTAACTGCTTTACGCCTAATTCAAAGTTTTCTTTTTCTTGTTCAAAGTTGAATTTTATATTTAAACCCTCTTTAAGTTCTTTTAAATTTGGCTTGAATAATGTCAATCCGCTATAGTGATGGAAATTCTCCTTTTTAGGGTCAGCTGTGACAGGAATATTCAGCTGATTGGACAAAGTAATAATTTGCTGTATGTTTTGCTGATTAAGGACTCCTTTATCATAATCTTCTATAATTATCGCATCTACATCCTTACTGAGAAGTTGTTCTATTATCGCAAGGAAGGCGCTTTCGTTATTTTCTGTTAAGGGATGCGTATCTTCTGAGTCGATTCTTAAAAGCTGTTGTTTTGAAGAAATAACTCGTGTTTTAACCGTTGTTTTTCGTTCCGAACTCATTAAGAGTCCTTGAGTTGAAATTTCTCGTTTGTCAAATAATGTCTTTAATAATTGTCCTTCAGCGTCGTTGCCAATTACAGAGGCTATTAATGGAAAGGCACCGAGGTGTTTCAGATTTAGAGCTACATTTCCTGCGCCACCAATTCTGTTGTCTTTTTTTTCAAGAGAAATAATAGGGACTGGTGCTTCCGGACTTATCCTAGTCACTGTTCCTAAAATATATGAGTCCAACATAACATCACCAATCACGAGGACTCGTTTTCCTTTAAATTTCTCAAAAAGTTGGTTATACTTCACTTATTTTAATTTTGACAAAGCGTCTTTTATTCTACGCATAGCTTCGATAAGAGTTTCCTCTGAAGCAGCATATGAGATTCTGAAACAATTTGGATCACCAAAAGCATCTCCAGTGACTAGTGCAACTAAAGCTTCCTCCAACAAATACATACACAAATCACTGGCATTATTGATCTGTATCGAGCCATAGCTCTTGCCGAAATAAGCCGAACAATCTGGGAATACATAAAATGCACCACCTGGATTGTTTGTTTTAATACCTGGTATATTTGATAGAGCTTCAAGTACAAGTGTCCTTCTGTTCTTAAAAGCACTAATCATATCTTTTAAAACAACGGGGTTTGCTTCCATAGCTGCTATCGCTGCTTTTTGCGTAATAGAACAGGTTCCTGATGTGAATTGACCTTGAACCTTATTGCAGGCATCCGCAATGGTTTGAGGCGCTCCAATATATCCTAGCCTCCATCCCGTCATTGCCCATGCTTTCGAAACTCCATTTACGGTCACAACTTGCTCATATACATCCTCAAATTGGGCAAGACTTTCATGCTTTCCTTCAAAATTGATATGCTCATAGATCTCGTCACATAAAACAATCAAGGAAGGATGTTTTACAATAGCGTCTGCTAAACCTCTTAATTCTTCTTTGTTATAAACCGTTCCAGTAGGGTTGCACGGCGTTGAGAAGATCATTAATTTGGATTTAGGCGTAACTACGTTGGCCAATTCTGGTCCCGTAATTTTAAAGTCTTTTTCAATTCCGGCATTAACGATAACAGGAATACCTCCAGCGACTTTTACTATTTCTATGTACGAAACCCAGTACGGAGCAGGAATGATCACCTCGTCCCCAGGGTTGATTAAACTAAGTACGACATTTGCTATAGACTGCTTAGCACCAGTTGAAACAACAATTTGGTCTTTAGTGTAGTCTAACCCATTGTCACGTTTAAACTTCTGTGATATACTTTCTCTTAAATCATCATAGCCAGGAACAGGCATGTATTTCGTGAAATTATTATTCATCGCTTCATTAGCCGCATCTTTTATAAATTGAGGCGTATTAAAGTCAGGCTCACCTAATGATAACGAAATGACGTCTTTTCCTTGTGTCTTTAGTTCACGGCTTTTTCTAGACATCGCAATGGTAGCAGATTCCTCCATTGCAAGTAAGCGATCAGATAATTGGATCATAGATGATATATTTATGCGCAAATTTAATGAAATTCAAGGTTGATGGCATGTTCTTGCAGACAATTATACAATCTTATTCATCAAGCAGATCGGGTCTGCGCTGGACTGTTCTTTCAAAAGCTTTCTTCTCTCGCCATTTTTCTATCTCAGGGAAATTTCCTGATAGCAATACTTCGGGTACTTTCCAACCTCTAAATTCAGGAGGTCTTGTATAGACAGGAGGGGATAGGAGATTGTCCTGAAAACTATCCGTAAGTGCAGAGGTTTCATTGTTCAGTACACCAGGTATTAACCGAACTAGGGCATCCGTTAAAACGGCAGCAGCAAGTTCTCCTCCGGACAGCACATAGGATCCTATTGATATTTCTTTTGTGATCAAATGCTCCCTAATCCGCTCGTCGATTCCTTTATAATGTCCGCATAGGATAATGAGATTCTTTTTTAAAGACAATTCGTTACACACGTTTTGCTCCAATACTTTACCATCGGGAGTCATGTAAATGAGTTCATCGTATGTTCTTTCCTTTTGAAGTTTTTCAATCAAGGCAACAATGGGCTCAATACTCATTACCATTCCTGCGCCACCGCCGTATTGATAATCATCTACATTTTTATGCTTGTCTGTTGAGTAGTCTCGTATATTATGCATCTTTATTTCAACAAGTCCTTTGTCTTGGGCCCTTTTCAAAATAGAAGCAGAGAAAGGTCCATCAAGTAATTCTGGAAGTAGGGTTAGAATGTCAATGCGCATAATCAAATTTACGAACAAAATAAGTTACCAATTGCATAGAAAAACGGTGTAAATCAAAATAAATACGATTGTGTTAGCAATAGGTTTTTGGAGATGAAGCGCATTTGTCATTTAAAACTGGGATTAACAACCATAAACAAGGCTTAACAATGATCTTTCATTGATACATTCATGATGCCTTTATATGATGAGTGCTTTAGGCTTCGTCTTATTTATATCGAATCGAAGGATTAATTCTGATGTATTATTCTGTATTTTAGGGCTTCATTAATTTTTAGTTCAGATGAATAGATATTTCTTGTTCTTTCTTATTTTCTTTTCAAGTTTTATCGTACACTCTCAATGTGAGGATGTTACGGTTGAATCCATAACCAATCCTGGTCCTTATTCCGTTTCAACACTTGTTGAGGGGGTTGACGGTATTCGAAATGGGCCCGATTATGACGGAGCTACTATTTACTACCCTGTGAATGCAAGTCCTCCATATGCCGGCATTGCTATAGTTCCGGGATATTGCGGAGAAGAAACGAATATCCAGGAATGGGGTTTCTTTTATGCTTCTCATGGCATTGTTGCTATTACTATAGGAACTAATGATCCTTGTGCGGATTGGCCTTCAGCAAGAGCGACGGCCTTACTAGATGCGATTGTTACGGTCAAAGAGGAAAACGCAAGAGTAAATTCACCATTGCAAGGCAGTATTGATGTCAATCGTTTTGCTGTTTCTGGTTGGTCAATGGGGGGAGGGGGAGCTCAACTTGCGGCATCGATTGACCCATCATTAAGAGCCGTAATTGGCTTATGCCCTTGGTTAGATCTAAATGGTTTTCAATCCTCAGATTTAATTCATAAT
Organism: Flavobacteriales bacterium UBA952; assembly: GCA_905182495.1. Lineage (GTDB taxonomy): Bacteria > Bacteroidota > Bacteroidia > Flavobacteriales_D > Crocinitomicaceae > UBA952. The sequence goes on along the minus strand of CAJJBU010000025.1, from coordinate 36,420 downwards.
GTGCCCGTGCTCATTTTTACAGGACAGAATGATGATATTGCAAATCCTACTGAATATGGATTTATGCATTATCAAGGAACGCCTTCAGGTACGGATAAATTATATTTCGAAATAACGAATGGGGGGCACGGTGCAGCAAATAGCCCGAACATGGCCAATGGCGAAGCTGGTGTTTATGCTTTATCTTGGTTAAAAACCTATTTATTAAATGAACCTTGTTACTGTGATTTCCTATTAATAAATCCATCAAATTCATCCGCATATGAGACCAATGTTGAATGCGACGAGTTGAGTGGAATAGAGGAGGGGCATTCTGATGCACTATTATTGTTTCCGAATCCTTCAGCATCCGATGTTATGGTTTCGAGCATATCCGGACTAGAACGCAGTTTTTCTATTTTTAATGATAGCGGACAATTAATTAGGGAAGGAATACTTCCCGCTAATTCTAATAAAATCGAGTTAGAATATTTGGATTCTGGTAGTTACCTCTTAAGTTTAGAGGGTGAATTATTCAGGTTTTCAAAATTAAAATAGTCTATGAAAACACTTCTTTATTTCTTTTTTTCATTCTTTGTTTTTTGTTCTTTTGGGCAAGATAAATGGAAAGGAAATACATCGCCTAGCTATCAAGAATTGATCACTTACCTCAAGGAGATTTCTTCTAAGAATAAGGTAGTTGAGTTGTACAATATGGGGAAGTCTGATTATGGATTACCCATTTATGTATGTATTCTAAATGGAGCCCAAGATTCTATTCAAACTTTTAAAAAGGCAAGGAAAGGAACCACGATTTTATTCAATAATGGGATTCATCCGGGAGAGCCCGATGGCATTAATGCTTGTCTATTGTGGATGGATGAGGTTCTTGAGAATAGGCAAGTTTTAGAGGGGCTTCCGCTTGTTGCTTTTATCCCAGCTTATAATATCGGTGGAATGATCAATAGGTCGTCCTATAGTAGGGCAAATCAAAATGGTCCAGAAGAATATGGGTTTCGTGGGAACGCTCAAAATTTAGATTTGAATAGAGACTTCATTAAAATGGATTCAAAAAACGCTTTTACTTTTTCTCGAATATTTCACGGCTTGGATCCCGATGTTTTTGTTGATAATCATGTTTCAAATGGGGCTGATTATCAATATACATTGACCTATATCTCTTCCTTAAAAGAACGACTTGCGCCGAGCTTAAATAAAATTCTAACCGAAAGCCTATTGCCTACATTAGTTTTGAAAGTAAAAGAAAAATATTCTTTTGATCTGTATCCTTATGTTGACCTTAAGGGGAAAACACCTGATGAAGGGATTGTTTCCTTTGATGACTTGCCTCGCTATTCTATGGGTTATACTTCCCTTTTTCAGACCTTGAGCTTTACTGTTGAAACCCATATGCTCAAGCCTTTTCCATTAAGAGTTGAGGCAACATTGGCTTTTATGAAAGAATTAATAATTTGGACCGGACAACATAAGTCGCTTATTGAATCGGCAAGATCGAAAGCAAGAGATCTTGTTTCAAATGCATCTTCCATTGGCTTTAATTATAAGGCATCCTCTCAAGCGGATTCAATTCTTTTCAAGGGGTATGAGCATTCGTTTCCAAAGCATAAGATTACGGGGCTTAAAAGACTAAAGTATGACACCACTGCGCCATATTCCCGATTAATCCCTCATTATACTTCCTTTGTCGCTCAGGATAGCATTGAGGTTCCTTATTATTATTATGTGTGTGCCCAAGAAAAAGATGTTATTAAAAGACTCAAAGTCAACAAGGTGAAAATGAATAAGATTTCAGGAGATACACTTATGAGTCTTGGGGTATTCGAAGTGATTGATTTTGAGTCTACAAATAGACCTTATGAAGGCCATTTTCAATTAAAAAAAGTTAAAGTAAAACGAGGTAAACGTGATGTGGTTCTAAAGAAAGGGGATGTTGTTATAAATGCAAATCAGGATGCGGCGGCTTTTATTCATTCCGTTTTGCAGCCAGAAATGGAGGACTCTTACCTAAGTTGGAATTTCTTTGATAGTTATTTGCAGCAAAAGGAATATTTTTCTAGCTATGTTTTTGTAGATAAAATAGAAAAGATTTTAAATGAAAATCCTGATCTCGAAAAAGCGTACAAAAAGAAATTAAAAGAGGATCATAATTTCAGATCTTCTGAATGGGATCAACTTTATTTCATCTACAAGGGTAGCAAGTATTTTGAACAAAGCCTTAATATTTTGCCTGTCTACTTTTTAGATTAGAATGATGGGCAGGATATTTTTCTAAAGTTTTTCGGTTTTCTTCTACATTTAAGATTGAAACCCATAGAAACTTCATGAGATCCACCAGAGATTCCATTTCCTAATTTGGAGACGGTAATATCATAGCTGTATCCCAATTTAAATTTATCTGTAGTAATACCAAAGCAAAGAATAAATGCATCTCTGTTTCTGTACCAAGCACCAACGGTGAAGTTCCCGTATTTGACATAGGTACCAATATTTAATTCCTGAAATCCATTTTGATATTGGTAAATGATATTAGGCATAATACTAGTTGTACTAGAATACCTTCCTTTTTGCCCAAGTTTTATATCAGCACCAGCATGGGCCGTAAAACGCATCGGTAGCTTAGATTCTCCTAGAATCATAGACTCATCAGGCTGGTTAAGGTGATGTACTGCGCCACCGAAGTAGAAATTCTTACCGAAGCCTACGAAACCTGCAGAAGCATCAAAGTATCCTCTTCTACCATTACCCCTCTGGACATCACCTGTTTGGTAGATGAAACCTCTACGCGGGTCGATCATATCTCCAAAAGTTAGTTTGTCCCAATCTAAATATTTTTGAAACCAAGCTGCTCTTGCCCCAAACATTAGTGAGAATTTTCGATTTACCTTTAAATTATATGAATAAATAGCGCCTAGCATAGTAGTCGATATTGTACCTTGTCCTTGTTGATCGTGCATCGCTAAAATCCCAATCCCACCAGAAATACTTTTAGCATACGTATCAAAAGCCGCAGAATAGGTAACATAATTTCCTGTAAGCTGTGGCCATTCATTTCTGTAGTTCATCGCAAACCTAGGGCAGCCTGAAGAACCAGCGAGGGCAGGGTTCAGATAAATAGGGTTTGAGAAAAACTGCGTGAATGTGGGGTCTTGGGCATTCGCAACCGTAGATGATAATGTCAGTATAAGAAGGATGAGGAGTTTTTTCATAATTTATAATGTTATATATCTTCTAGTTTTCTTGCTCATTGGAGTATTGAATCGCAAGGTGAGTTGATGTGTGAAAAGTTGTTGATTTAATATTGGCTGATAAGCTCTTGTTGATTGAAGGAGAACTGCGAATTGATCCAATGATAATCCAATCGAAGCAGAGTATTGTTCAGCCGAACCATAGGAACCACCAATAAACAGTTTGTCTAGATCGAATGAGAACCCAGCATAATAAGAATTTATTTTTTCACTTGATCTGAAATATAAATACGGATGAAAGCTGATTTTTTCATTTCTGGAAACGTATTGTGTCCCAGCAAATACCGAGTAGGTTGTAGGGATTCTGTAATTTGAGTTTTGTTCATTTTGGTATAAATTTTCCACATGATTAAGAATGTTTTCAGCTTGAAAGCCCACGTAAAACACTTTAGTATTCAAGGTAGCTCCAGCATCTAAGTCACGATACCATAATTTCCTACCAATTTCTTGAGTTGTGTCGAATGAAAAGATTTGGGGAGATGCGCTATTGAATAATGATACGCTGTTGTTATTTACCTTTTCTGCATTTAAAATTTTGTTTCCGATTTTAAGTTTAGCCACGGGTTCAAGGGATATATTTCTTGAAAGTGCAATTTTAGGTGAAAAAGTAAGAGCAGCATTCCAGTCTTTTATTGTACCGCCAGCATATGTATCATAGCTCACTTGAGCACCAATCCCTGACTTTATGGATCTTGCATAACCATCTATGGTAAATTCTTGTGATAGCTTTTGCTGTTCACTTTCCAACCACCGTACCCGAGAAGTAGAAAAAAACCTCGTTTGTGAAACAGATCCTGTAGAGCTAAGGTGGGCATTAGAGGATGAAATCCCTGGTATCATGTAGTAGTGGTCGCGATAGTTGCTAAGTGCTATGCTTTTCGATAATACGCGATCAAGCTTATTAAATATTTCTTTTGTTTTCAGCATGAAACCACTTAGCGAATGTTCTTTTTTTATTTTTCTTTCATCTGTAAAGGCTAAGTCAATAAATTCTGAATTCTTAAAAGAAAGTTGTCCTGTAGACTGATATGGTAATTTAATAGGTGATAATTGAATAGAGATTAAATGATTGCCTGACGCAAAAAGTTGAGTTCCTTCTGCAAAAGTCATATTATTTTCTCCTGTTACTTCTTCGTTCGCAACTGCAATGTATATTGGAATTACATCTTGATGAATTATATTGTTATGGTTTCCTTTATGTTCTAGGGGGCTTGAGGTCTTGTTTTTAGATGGGGTAGAGGTACCGATAATAGTAAAAGGTGTTACGTTATCTGTGAAGTCTTGTTTATTATTCGATTGGTAGATTTTACTTTCCGTATCGTTTATTGTAAACTGTAAATGGTCACTTTGACCGATTAATAAAATAATCGCGGCTCCTAAAAATGTCGTAAAGTAATAGGCATATCTATTCTCTTTTTTCTTGTTAATATGAATGTCATTCACAAAATTATCTGAAAGAGGGAGCGTGGACATTTTCCATGAATCTAGATCAACCTCTAGCTCAGGATGGTTGAGTAAATAGCCTTCCAGTAGCTCTTTTTGATAAGTACTCAGGTTGCCTTCGATATAATCGAATAGCCATAAATCTATGTTCTCAAAATTTGGTGACGTCATGCAAGCTTATTCAATCCAATTAACTGTTTTTTAAGTTTCATTCGCGCCCTAAAGAGATAAACCTTGACTTGAGATGCCGTCAAATCTAAGATTTGACCGATCTCATTGTAGGTGTATCCTTCAATGTCTCTTAACAGAATAATGCTCTTTTGAGTTGAAGGGAGAATGTTTACCATTCGCTCAACAACCTGATTTGATTCAAAACTAGAATCAAATGGCGTCGAGAAAACTGGTAAATCTTGGCTGTCCATATAGCGTGTGCGTGAATTTTTCGCAATAAAATTCACCATGGCATTGTGCGCACAACGGTAAAGCCAGGGTTTCACTCTGTTCAAATCAATCATTTTTCTGTTAATCCACAGTTTTTCAAAAACATCTTGAATAATGTCTTTCGCATCTTCCTTATTTCTTAGGAAGTGAAAGGCATAACGATATAAAGGAGCACTTAGCTCATCAATAATCGTGTTGTATTCATGCTTTTTCAAAGAGGTGCATTTACAGTTAATACAAATTGAATAGTGCAAAAGTTACAGGTGGTAACTTGCTTAACAAATATAACGAAAGTTATTCAGGTTTTAAAACCCGAAATTATCGAATCCCTCTAGGGATAGTTTTTCGTAATTCTCTTCGTTGAATTTGAACAGTTGAGAAGGCTTGTGAGGCACACCAATCTGCTTTTCCTCAAGATTGGTTAGTATGTCTAGATTTAATATTTTTCTTCTGAAATTACGTTTGTCTAAGTCTTTACCAAGGATGCATTCATATAACTTATGAAGCTGACTTAGGGTGAATTTTTCCGGTAATAAATTGAAACCAATGGGTTGAATTTTTATTTTTCGCTTAAGTTGTTCTAAAGCAGACTCAAGTATTTCGTAATGGTCAAAGGCTAGATCATTTATTTCCGTTATCGGTGCCCAACCCGCACTTTTTGCAAATGACGATGCTTTCGGATTGAAGTTCGGCATTTTCACTAAAGAATAATAGGCCACTGTGATCACACGTGCTTCAGGTTGCGCTCGAATAGATTCTAACCACTTTCTGTCAGATTCTTTCTTGCCGATCCTGTTTGGATCCCCGAATGCACCGATTTGCTCAAGGTAAATGTTCTCTATTCCTGTCAATTCTTTTAGAACTCTTCTTGCTGCTTCATCAAGATTTTCAGTATCAAAAATCAAATCTCCTGGCACGGCCATCCTAGATTGTTGGTAACCCTCTGTGTTTCCGCTATCTATAAGTAATACATAGAGTTGGTTAAGGTCAAATCCAAAAATAACGCAGTCAACAGAAACGTTAGGGTTAAGTTCTTTTTTAGTCTTTTTTGGTTCGGAATTCACGTCTTTATATTAAATGTATTATATTTGAAAGTGTTCTAAAGACACACAGCTTTAAAAAACAATTTAGTATGATTTTTATCATTGAAAGTGGTTCAACGAAAAGTGACTGGGTCCTAGTTGACAACAAATCTAAACAAACTTTTTACAAAACCATTGGCTTTAATCCATATTTCCATAGCGCTGAAGTAGTTGCTTCTGAAATACGAAAAAACAAAGGTATAATGTCAAAAGAAAACGATGTAACTAAGGTTTTCTTCTACGGTGCAGGTTGTTCTAGTGATAAGTTAAACAAGGAGATAAGTGATGGCTTATCTTCTATATTTCAAAATGCGGAGGTGTTTGTGGAACACGATCTTTTGGCTTGTGCATATGCTACCTACGATGGTCGGCCAGGTATCTCATGTATTATTGGTACAGGATCAAATTCATGCTACTATGATGGTCAAGACTTGACTGAGGTCGTACCTGCTCTAGGTTATGTTTTAGGCGATGAGGGGAGTGGTAGTTTTTTTGGTAAATTCTTATTGAGTAATTTTTTATATCATAAACTTCCAGAAGAGATTCATAATGATTTTGTTAAAACCTTTGACATAAGTGAGGCCGAGATCGTTTCAAATGTATACCAACGGGATAGCGCAAATGTCTTTATAGCATCCTTCATGCCCTTTATAGTAAAGCATAAGGATCATGCGTTTTTCAATGAAACGATTATTAAGGGGTTAAAGCAATTTATGGAAGTTCACGTGTGTTGTTACGAGAATTATATAGAGACACCTGTACATTTTGTGGGTTCACTATCAGCCTTGTTAGAAAATGAATTAAAAACTGCGGCCCAGGAATTGGGTATAGACATTCAGTCTATTATCGCCAAGCCAGTGGATAATTTGGTGAATTATCATATTCAATACATCTTAAAAAATCAGTTGGTTTAAACGCGAGGTCTTTTTAAGCGCTTACTTTTTCCGACATTGAATAAACACTTCTGACCCTAATCTAGAGTTTATAGACTCCTTACATTCTTCGATTATAACAGTACCGAATTTCCCTCCGAATAAATCCATATACTCCTTTGATGACCCGCCAAATGGGGGGCCGTCTTCGAAATCCCTATTAAAAAGAACGCCAATAAGAACTCCGTTCTCATGAAGTAGATTATAGCTCGTTTCCACATAATTCCTTCGCAATTCAGGTTGGATTGCACAAAAGAAAGTTTGTTCAATAATTGCATCATACTTATCATGATGAGTGAAGAAATCATCATGAATAATCTGTTGGGAAGGAAATGTTTTATTCCTTTCTTTAAAAGTCTTTAGGGGCTCTAGAGCAATATCCATAATGTGGATGTTTTGGAAACCAGCTTCAAACAGGTACTCAGCTTCATAGGCATTTCCGCACCCAGGGATAAGAATTTTATCTTTTTTATTTAATTGGCTAAATAGCGTTAGTAAAGGTTTTGACACTTCTCCAATATCCCATCCTGTTTGTCTTTTCTGATAGCGTAAACTCCAGTATTTTGAATCCATAATCTTATTTATTTTTATCGAGCCAATTACGGATTAGATGATATCGAAGCTTTCTTCAATTACCGTATAAATCTTTTGCAGTTGCGCCTTTGAAACAATAAAAGGAGCAAGAATATATATCGTATTACCCAAAGGCCTTAGATAGATTCCTTTACCCATAAAGAAATCAAAGAGTTTGTACCTGAGATCCCCATATCGATCTGTTTCAATATTTAGATCTAAGGCAAAAATAACTCCTTGTTGTCTTGTGCTTTTAACCTTCGGATGGTTTTTTATTTTAGCATTAAATTCTTGATGTGAAGTAATGACCATCTTTATGTTCTTCTGAATATCAACAGATAGCAATAGTTGCAAGCTCGCTAATGCAGCCGTACACGAAGTTGGATTTGCAGAGTAGGTATGTCCATGGAAGAACCCTTTTTCCATTTTTGAGCTTAAAAAGGCATTATAGATTTCTTTGTTACAACTGGTTATTGCCATGGGCACAAGCCCTCCAGTTAATGACTTTGACAAGCACATGATATCGGGAAGCTGAGACATGTGTTCGGATGCAAAATTCTTTCCTGTTTTACCAAAGCCAGTCATGACTTCATCGGCAATCGTAATGATTTGGTTTTCTTTCGCTATTCTTAGAAGAGAATCTAAGTGTTCTGATTTGTGCATTTTCATAGCGGCCGCACCTTGAACTAAAGGCTCGTATATGAAAGCTGCGATTTTGTTTTTACTTGTCAAATCGAGGAATCTCTTTTTGATGGCTTCGAGATTATTTTCATTAGGCACTGGTATTCTTTCGACATCAAGAAAAAAGTCTTCGAATGGCCCATTATAAATGGAAAGATCTGAAACCGACATCGCTCCAAACGTATCTCCGTGGAAACCATCTTCAAAGGCAATAATTTTACTTCTTTTATCTCCCTTGTTATAATGATATTGAAGTGCCATTTTGATGGCAACATCAACTGAGGTGGATCCGTTGTCGGAGAAAAATAATTTATCTTGATTTTGGGGTAGGATTTGAATCAATGATTTTGCCAGGTTTATGGCAGGTTCATGTGTGAATCCAGTAAAAACGACATGGTCTAGATTCTGCATTTGTTTAGACACCATAGAAGTGATGTAGGGGTTGCAATGGCCATACATACAGGTGTACCAAGAGGCAATCGCGTCAATGTATTCGTTGCCGTTATCATCATAAAGTAATGCTCCTTTTGCTTTTTTAATCAATAAATGATTGGGGTGGAGTTGATGCTGCGTGAGTGGATGCCAAATGTGCTTTTTATCGTCTTCAAGACTCATATAGAATAATCTTAAGTTAGCTGATTTTATTTGCGAAGTTAAGTATAGTATCGCTATCTATTGAAGGAAATATAGGTACTCGAAAGAGTAGGGGGAGTCCAGTTGCCTCTGAAACAATTTCCCAGGTATGTGGTAGCTCTTCCCCGACAAAAACAAGACCTGCTATTTTGACTTGATTTCTTTTAAGATGTTCTATGGTTAAAAGAGTATGGTTAATGTTTCCCAGGTATTCTTTAACAACAACAATCGTTTTTGCACCCAGGTGAATGATCAGGTCACAAATGGTTTGGTTCTCATAGTTTATGGGGACCAACAACCCGCCGGCTCCTTCAATAATTAAAGGCCGATTCGTATCTGGTATTTTTATCATATTTAGATCGATAGAAACTTGCTCCATTTTTGCGGCTGCATGTGGTGATAATGGCGCCTGAAACTTAAACGATTCAGGGTGTGCTGTAAAGCCTGTGTGACGCACCAAGCTTTCTATTGTAATTCGGTCACCTCCCTGCGGGTCACCCGATTGAATAGGTTTCCAGTAGTCTGCTTTAAGCCATTCACATAAAATAGAAGAAACGATAGTTTTACCCACATCTGTTCCAGTTCCCGTGATGAAAATAGGAATGTTGTCGGAAAGTAATTTCTTTCTTTGCATTCTATAATTAATTAGAAGAATAGGTGTAAAGAACTTCACTTTCCATTCCTGATATTTGAAGTCTAATTTGACTCCCTATTACCATCTTGTAGGCTAAGTCTGTTAAATCGATTATTAAATCCCGTTCGATATATTCTCTGCAAGAATCTCCATTTGGCACATGAATAAGCTTAACGGCACGAATTGGTGGAAGTGACTTTGAGATCATCTGATTCCCAATTACTTTGAATTCATGTTTTTCACAACCTCCTGAATATCCGATTTTCAAGGTTAAAATATTTCCTTCGATTTGTGATTTTAAAATTTGTAAAGAACTAGATGCTTGTTCTTCATTTCGACCAATAATAGCCTTAACAGATATGGGGTCATGTTCTCTGTTCATATTTATTTCAGGAATTTCGTTCGTATGCTCGTCTTTTAAGTCTTCGTGACCTGTATTCTCAACAGATTTACAGGAAATTAATGCTAGGCCTATTAACAAAAGTAAGTTCTTCATGTTTATTGTTTTGAAATATTATATTCAAATATAGTACCAAACTATGATTCTTTAATCTAATTAATTGTCTTTATGAGGAATATATACGTATGTCATTTTCGTTCTCCAGCCTCCAATATGTAAAACGACTTCAGCATCTCTTTGATGCAGACTAGTTAATTCCCGAATGTCAATGATTTTAGTTGTGTTCACCATATCGCATTCCGCGTTGTTCAAGGGAATTGATAACCTGGCCTCTCTATGCGCAATATCCCTTTCATCAAAAAACAATTCCCCCCCATTAAAAGTGAAATCATCGACTCCGGAACAGGCTTCTTTAAATTGGATTTGAAGATATAGTAAATTAGCATCTATATGAGCGTCTAGGATTCTAAATGTTTTACTCTCTGGGAACGATGGGGTTATGATCGCTTTCATATGAATTTCTTCCATTCCATTTTGGAAGAAATAAGGGTCAATCACCGTCATTTTGGAACATGCTGAGAGAAAGACGCTAATCAAAAGATAAAAAGTAATCTTGTGGTTCATAGGCGTACTTAACTAAAGTACCTTATTTTTGTCGAAGAAATGAAAACAAGAACAATAAAGAAGAATAAGGTAAACGTTGTAACCCTTGGCTGCTCTAAAAATATTTTTGATTCAGAGGTATTGATGGCACAGCTTAAAGCAAATGAATTTGAGGTTTCTCATGAATCTAAAGTAGATGATTCTGAAATTGTAATTATTAATACTTGTGGCTTTATCGATAATGCAAAGCAGGAATCTATTGATACAATTTTAAGATATGCTGACGCGAAAAAAGAGGGAGCTGTAGACAGGGTTTATGTTACGGGGTGTTTGTCTGAAAGGTATAAAGAGGACTTAGAGAAAGAAATACCAGAGGTAGATGCTTTTTTTGGCACGAGAGAACTCCCGAGATTATTAAAAACACTCAAGGCTGACTATAAGCATGAGTTAGTGGGGGAACGTTTGTTAACAACCCCGAATCATTTTGCTTATTTTAAAATTGCAGAGGGATGTGACCGTCCTTGCTCTTTTTGTGCGATTCCTTTAATGAGAGGTAAGCATTTGTCCACTCCGATTGAAGAATTGGTTGCCCAAGCAAAATCATTGGCAGCTAAAGGTGTAAAAGAATTGATGTTAATAGCCCAAGACCTTACTTATTATGGCTTGGATTTATATAAAAAAAGAGCACTTGCCGAGCTGCTTTTAAAGCTAGTTGAAGTAGAGGGGATAGAATGGATTCGTTTACATTATGCATTTCCATCAGGATTCCCAATGGATGTTTTAGAGGTAATGAGAGATAATCCGAAAATATGCAATTACCTTGATATGCCTTTGCAACACGGTTCAACCAAAATGCTTAAGGCAATGCGCAGAGGTATTACGCGAGAGAAAACGGAAGATTTAATTGCTAAGATTAGATCGTCAGTCCCAGGAATTGCCATAAGAACAACTTTAATTGCAGGGTATCCAGGTGAAACGGAAGCAGATTTTAACGAAATGTATGACTGGGTAGCGCGTTCTCAATTTGACCGCTTAGGGATTTTTACCTATTCACATGAGGAGAATACACATGCCTATCAATTTACGGATGATGTACCGGCTGTTTTAAAGAAAGAAAGGGCAGATGCTATTATGGATTTACAATCCGGAATAAGTTATAATTTAAATCAAAAACGTGTTGGTCAGGAACTAAAAGTCCTTTTTGACAAAACGGAAGGTGGCTTTTTTGTTGGTAGAACTGAATTTGATTCTCCAGAGGTGGACAATGAAGTCTTGGTTTCAACCAAAGATCAATATGTTAGAATGGGAGACTTTTCTAATATCTTAATTAATAAAGCAGACCATTACGATTTGTACGGAAGTGTGCTACCACTTAAAAAGTAATTGACGTCTGCCGCAAGAACTTCTAACTAAAAATCCCAGAGAGACATTTAATTCTAAGCTCAGCTGAATGTCAAAAGCCTTAAAAGGTGAATTGCTTTGATCTGTATAGTTTTGGTAAGGAAATTTTTCTTGCTGAGCTTCCTCGGATCGAAGATCTTGAAAGTCATATAGGAGTCGCATTCCAGCAACTAATGTTACGCGTTCATTTCCTAGTAAGTATCCACCAAAACCAATAGCTCCTCTTAGGCTTTTAGAACCAAACAAGGTATTGTTCGAGATTTGTCCATTGGCGTCATCTCTAAAGTATTGCGTCTTTATATTACCGAATTCAGGACCGATCTCTACATAAGAACCGTCTTTGGTGTGTCTATACATGGGAAGAAACCTAAAGCCTGAATATCCAAAATTCATATGCTGTTCAAGTGTGCCTTGGTTTGGTAAATCCTTTTGAATCAGATGGAAATTTCGGTTAAAAACCCCCGCATCTAGAACAATTGACTCTGTTTCAGTGAAATTCAGACCTATTTTTAAACTAAAATTAGAAGAAACTTTGGGGGCAATATCGATCCTTGTATCCTGGTAGATTTCAGAGTTTGTTAAAAAACTGCTTCCTGCCGATCCGCTTAATGCAACATCAAACCAAAACTGCCCCAAAACAGTATGGCTTTTTATTAGAAGCGTCATTAGTAATAATCCCGAACATATTCTCTGATTCATGCAGCTAATTTACACTTTCCTATAAATTAATGGTCTGTTTTATTGCTTGTAAATATTGAATTAAGTTTATAGATATTTATTATCTTCGTCGAAAGTTCTTGAGATGAAAGTGTATCTAGATAATGCAGCAACAACACCTTTGGCGCCAGAGGTTTTTGCGGCTATTGCTCCTGTTTTGAAGAATGATTTTGGAAATCCATCATCTACACATTTTTTCGGTAGAAGTACCAAGGCTTTAATAGAACAATCTAGAAGAAGTGTAGCGAAACATATCAATTGTCAGGCATCTGAAATTATTTTCACGTCTGGAGGTACTGAAGCTGATAATATGGCTTTATTCACCTCTGTTTCTAATTTAGGTGTTGAGCGGATAATTACTTCCTATATAGAGCATCATGCCGTTGGCCATACTGCTGTTCATATCCATAAAGAATTCAACATCCAGTTAGATTATGTAGATGTAGATGAATCAGGGAACATTGATCTTGTTCATTTAGAAGTTCTTTTAAAGGATCAAAAAAAGAAAACGCTAGTTTCATTAATGCATGCAAATAATGAAATCGGGACCCTTTTACCTATTCAAGAAGTTTCCGTATTGTGTCGTGAAAATGATGCGTATTTTCATTCAGATACGGTTCAGACGATGGGGCATTATACCTTCGATCTAAATGAGTTGGATATTGATTTTATAACCTGTGCAGCCCATAAATTCCATGGTCCTAAGGGGATTGGCTTTTTATATGTGAATAAACACATTCATACAGGTGCATTGATCCACGGAGGCGCACAAGAAAGAGGTTTAAGGGGAGGGACAGAAAACGTTTCTGGCATTGTTGGTTTGTCAAAGGCTATGGATTTGGCTTATGAAGATTTAGAAGCGCATCAAAAGCATGTTTATGGTTTGAAAGAGCATATGGTCAATGCTTTTAAAGCGAATTTCTCTGACATTTCATTTCATGGTGAGATTTCATGGGATAAATCATTATATACGGTTTTAAATGTTTGTTTTCCAGAAACTGAAAAGGCATCCATGCTATTGTTTACTCTTGACCTTAAAGGAATCGCAGTAAGTGGTGGTAGTGCTTGTTCGTCTGGTTCATCAAAAGGTTCTCATGTCCTTGATGGAATAGGAGCAAACCCAAATCGACCCAATGCGCGTTTCTCCTTCTCTCGTTATAATCGACAAGAAGAAATCGAATATGTAGTTGAGCAAGTTGTAGCCATTTTTAGAAATAAGATCGTATAACTTTGAGTACGAAAGAACCATTTAAAGTACTCACGCTATGTTCTTGGTATCCAAACGATAATAACCCTACACTCGGTAATTTTGTTCAAAAACACGCGGATACTATTTCCAATTATAATTCTGTAATAGCCCTTGCTATTTTCCCCTCTATAAATGATCACGGAATTAGAATCGAAGAGCATAAACGCAATAATTTAAAGGAGATTATAGTTTATTACCCAAAAAAACAATATGGATTTAAGGTCTTCAGATTGGTTCATAACTTTTTTGCACATCGTAAGGCATTTCGATTAGGTTATAAGAGGGTAGAGGAGTATATGGGCAAACCTGACATTGTGCATCTAAACATCGTTTATCCCATGGGTATTTGGGCGCTTTGGCTCAAGCTAAGGCATAAGATTCCATATGTGGTTACTGAGAACTCTAGTGGTTTTCATGTGGATAGTGAACACGCCTACCCAAAACCGATCCTTAAGCTATGTACACTAGTGTTAAGAAACGCATCTGTTTTAATGCCTGTAAGTCAAAATCTTAAGTCTAACTTAGAAAAGTTATCCGGTAAAAAGAGGTTTGAGATTGTGTGTAATGTTGTGGATGAGACTCTTTTTACAAGTCCTCATGACAAGAACAACAACCCTAACCGTTTGATTCATATTTCAACGGGCGTAGATAGTATCAAGAATTTATCTGGAATGATCAGGGTGGTTCATGAGTTGAGTGCCTTGTATCCCTCGTTGCATTTGGATGTCATATCTGATGGTGATATAACATACGCCAAGGATTTACATTTGTCATTGGGCAACAAGGACGCTATTGATTTTCATGCAACCAAAACCACGGAAGAAATTGCTTCGATGATTGAATCGAGTGATGCCCTATTGATGTTCAGTAATTACGAGAATTTTCCTTGTGTTATTGCAGAGTCAATGATGTGTGGAAAACCAGTGATTTCCTCCAATGTGAATGGTATTCCTGAACATGTACACAAAGAATTTGGTTTACTTGTCAATCCTGGGGATGAAGCAGCTTTAGCAAAGGCAATACGATGTTTTTTAGTTGGAGAGGTGGTCTTTGATCAAGAAGAAATCAGGAACTATGCTTTAAGGCACTTTAGCTATGCTTCGGTTGGTAAAAGATTCACCGATATTTATAAGAGTATTCTATGATTATAACGTTATTTAAAGGTAAAATTCCTTTGAATGAGGTAGCTGATCACAACAACAAGACAAGTGGAGACTACATTTGCCACAGATGGAAAAAATTCAAAGAGCTCTATAAGGCTCTTTAATAGAATCCAATTTGCCCCACTGGTGACTACAGCGCTTAAACCATACCTGAAAAGCTGAATTCTTCCTTTAAGTTCACTTTTCGTAAAGACAACATATTTCATCAACATGAAGCCAAGGGTGAATGAGATGATGAAGCATAAGAATGCACTCAGCGTATAAGGGGTAAATACAAAATCAATTTGCTTAACGTAGAGCAGTTTTTTTTCAAAAACAAATTGGTAAAAAAGAAAGAAAAGTATCCAACTTAAAACAAGATTCCCAACCCCACATGCAGCATAGTAGTAGGTTGTCTTATCAAATATTTTTGAAACTAGTGGGTAGAAGATGTCTAAAAACCTACGGATTAAGTTACTCATTGATCTTTAAATTAATTTCATAGCTCGTATGTCTTCGAACGTTAAACACAAACTGATGGTCAAAAATAAGATATTGTCCTTTAATTCCTGTAAGTAGTCCGCCAAGTAATGCTGTTTTATCAAGTGATAAGGAGCTTACTTTTTCTGGATATTGAGAAACAGGGTAGAGGAATTGTGAAATATTTTCTTCTTCACTATAATATTCTTGTAAATCAGAAGGCAACAGCTCGCAGGAAGACCATTTTTCTTCAACAAGATCAATGGAATCATCTAAAGTGTTTTTAAGCATACTACGCCAATTGGTTTTATCGGAGTAAATGGATTTAAGTGCCACTTCGATGATGCCTGCCAAGTATCTGTTAGGAGTACGTGCAAGTACAATTGTTTCAAAGGCGCCTTGATCAATCCATCTTGTCGGCATCTGCGTTTCTCTGGTGACGCCAACTTTCACCTTGTCAGTAGAGGCTAGATAAACGATATGGGGTTGGTTGTGGTGCTTTTCTTCATACTCAAGGTCTCTTCCGATTCCTAAGTGTGCTTGGCAGAGTTCGGGCTTTAAAATACATGGGCTTGCTTCTGGTGCAGAAATGAAGCAATTGTAACAAAACCCCTCACCGAAAGATTTTTTTGTTTTTTTTGCGCATTTACGGCAGTGAATTACTCCTTCCCAATGAAATTCTATTTTTTTGTTTATTAGAGAATTCATATGAATCGGGGATGTTGCCGAATTCAAATAATACTGAATAGGATTCTCATGAATGGTTTTCATTTTTGAGAGTACTACATTCATTCTGGAAGGATTTCCATTTTTTCGGCAAAATGAAGGCAATAATCTCTAAGGTCTTCGCAAATTAAATTTTCTCCAGTAGCCTTTTCAAAGGTGTCAGCCATAGATAAAAGAGACTGATGAAAGAATTGCTTCATTTCTTCTATGGACATGTCTTTGGTCCATAGATCAATTTTCATCGTGTTCTTTTCTTTCGGGTCCCAAATAGACAATAAGAAAGCCGAAGCATTCTCATCCTTAATTGCGCCATCCTCAGCACTCCAATTGATATTTGTAGGTAGGTTGTTTTCGTTTAATTCAACGTCGATTTTAATTTCGGATGATTTCATAGGATGCTTCTTAAGGGGTGTATGATTGTAATATTTTTTTATAACCAATTGATGGCAATTCTGACAGCTCAATGTTTTCCGTTAGTATGTAGTTTCTTACCATTTGGTAGCCTAGAAATTGTCCCATACGGTCTGGGCTTTCTTTCGGAAGTCCAATTGTATACGGACCATTATTGATTAAATAGGCTCTGTTCTTTTCATTGCTGTCAAACAGTAGGTTTTCGTCCATAAGGTATTTCCAAAACTTACTCTCGTTGCTAAGGGCCCATTTATACTGAATATTAGACCACCTGAGTATTTCTTCTGGAGCGATATCTTTATTGTCAATTCTAAGTCCCATTTCAGTAATGACATGGATTTTACCCCACCGAATCATTTCTTCAATATGGAATCCTGTGGTTTCTTTAATGAGTAGGGTAGAAATCCATGCGGATACAACATCCCTATCCATGAATTCTTCCTCCATCCCATTTCTAATCCATTCCGGAAAATCTGAAGGGTTTAACGCCTCGATAATAACTGGATGGTTTCCTCCGATATACCTTTCGAGGCCCACGAGTACGGATTCATTATAGCAAGTTGCGTTGTAGTTATAGTTTGTGTTCGAGAAAATAACCTCTTCGGGTGTCTTGAAGTCCTTAAAGTGAAATTTTAATCTACCGAATGCACCCTTGATTCTAGTTTTGTGATGGTTCAGGTCGGTAAATCGTTTCTTAAGTTCTCTTTCCGTTTTAAGCACATAGTCTTGTGCTATGAATTTTTTCAATTCTTGAAGGTAGCTACTGTCAGATGTTAAGGGGATTCCGTAGCAAAACTCCAATAGATAAGGAGTGACATCGGGATAGTCCTTATGAAGGCTCAATAAATCTGGTTTTTTATTTATTAAAGTAGTTGGGAGTAGGTTTGTGAATTTAATTTCTATATTATTTTCTTCTGAATCTAAAGGGTTATTTGCAGTCAAATAGGACAGGTATAGAAAGCTCAAAAGAATGAGTACTGCGGATAGGAGCCAATAAAATATCTTGTTTTTCATGATAGGAGTCACGATATTTTTTATTTTTGTTCAAAAGTAACCAATACTCATTTATCTTACCTGATGTATCATGAAAAACATTCTTTTAATAATTTTTTCAATCTCGATTCTTTCACCTGCTGTTGTTTTAGGGCAGGCCTCCTCTAAAAAAGTTCAAGCGGGGATGACTTTTAATGCAGGCGCCAATTTTTTGTCTCCAGGGACAACTAAAATACAGGCAAATGGGGTAGGTTCGCTTTTGAGTATTGGTGTCACTGTGAATGCTGCATCAAAGTCTTCTGAGAATTTAGGTCTTTCAACGGGCTTGGAATTTGATTTTGGTAAGAATATCTACAGCCCAAATAATACTACCAACTACACTTATGTTGATTATGTTGAGGGAGAGGTCTTGTCAAGCGATGCAAGCGGAGCGGAATCTCTTGGTTCATACGCGACAATGCAGCTTGTTTCTAGAAGGGTAAGCACCACGAAGCTTTCAGTTCCTTTAATGCTTTTATTCAGAACCAACTTTATTGGTGATTTCAGGTATTTTGGAAAATTCGGTCTTCGCAACACCTTTCTTCTTTCACATAAGATCACGGACGAGGGAATTGCGACTACCTTGGGGATCCCAAATAGTGAACCTATTGTAAATGATTTAATGAGCTCTCCAGGAGAGTTTTTTATATATAATGGTAGTGTCGGAATTAGTGCAGGGGCCGAATGGAACTTTGTAGGCTCAACGTGTTTGGTGCTTGAGGCAGGTTATTATTATGGAATTACGCCTTTTTTCTTAGACCGTAAGGATGGAAAGAAAACCATGTACAACTATGGAACTGAATTAACTTTTCCTCCAACGAAAAATTATTATTCCGCATCGGCGCGTCAAAACCAATTGGTCTTTAAGCTGTCAATTTTATTTTAACATTCTATTTCCTTGGAAAAAGTAAAAGCGCATATCATTTCTTGGCTTTCAGAGTATTGTTCTAAAAGTGGGATGAATGGTTTTGTTATTGGTGTTTCAGGGGGGATTGATTCTGCGGTAACCTCAATTCTTTGTGCAGAAACTAAAAAAAAGGTCATTCTTTTGAATATGCCTATTCGCCAAAATGAGATTGAGTTTTCTTTAGCCGAACAACACATTCAGGATCTTTGCCATAGATATCGAAATGTCTCAAGTGAAACCCTTGATTTGTCATCCGTTTTTGAAGCTTTCGAAAAAAACATGCCTTTTGATCTTGATTCCAATCAATTGTCAATGGCCAATAGTAGGGCTAGACTTCGAATGATGACCTTATATGCAGTTGGTCAAGCGAATGGTTTATTGGTTGCTGGTACTGGGAATAAGGTCGAGGATTTTGGAATCGGATTTTACACCAAATACGGTGATGGCGGTGTTGATTTAAGCCCGATTGCCGACCTTAATAAAACAGAGGTCTTTTCATTAGGTAAAACGCTAAGCGTAGTGACTGAAATTCAGGAGGCTGCTCCAACAGATGGTTTGTGGGGTGATGGTCGTCGTGATGAGGATCAGATTGGAGCTACTTATGCTGAACTAGAATGGGCAATGGCATTTAATGGAGATGAATCCTCACTAGAGGAACGAAAGAGAGCGGTTCTTTTGATTTACAATAGATTTCATGCCGCAAATAAACATAAAATGGAACCCATTCCTGTTTGTCTTATTCCCGATAATTTAAAGTCTTAGATGCTTAGGTATAATATTTGTTACTTTTAGGTGTGGTCAAATTTCTTCTCATAAATGTAATTCTATTCGTAACTGTTTTTGGTACGCAATCTCAAAGTGTTTATAAATCCTTTGCTCATTTAGATCGAAAAGATTTATATACCGCCCACAAGGGCTTTGTGAAGAGATTAAATCGAAGCCGAGCCGAAGCTTCATTGGGCTTGTCACTATGCTATTCCGAAAGGTCTTTTCTTAATATTGATTCTTCATTAAAGTATTTACTGATCGCTGAAGAAAATTGGCCATCTATTTCTATTAAATCTAAGCTGAAATTAAAGGCCTTTGATGTTGATTCTATATTCATTTCGGATCAAAAGTTAAAACTTGGTGATTTGTTTTTTGGACGTTGTAAATTAAATAAGGATCCAGATTGTTTTGAATCCATGATTGCTACACAAGCTTGGAATTCAAATATTGATCAAGGAATATATTATAGGGACTCTTTGTATTTTGAACGCGCTAAAAAAAACCAGTCTACGGAAGATATTAAAAAGCTACTGAGTACCCACCCCGAATCGTTATTTAAGGCAAAGCTTAACGCGTTACACGATTCTTATGAATTAAACAATAGTATTTCTGGGAATACTGAAGAGGAGTGGGTCGCTTTTATCGATGCGCATCCTGAAAATAGGTATGCGGGACCATTGCAGGATAGTGTTTATCGTTTTTTTGATAAAAAAGATGTGGTTTTGTATATTTCATTTATTGAAAAGTATCCAAAAAATCGTAATGTTGAAATTGCTTGGCAGCGGATATACGAGCTTGAAACGAATTATTTTCATCCAGAACTTTTGAATTCTTTCAGTGCTACATATTCTGATTTCCCTTTTAAAGAACAACTAGAAAACGATTTGATACGCTCGGCTCAAAAGTTGTATCCGTTCACCGATACTACAAAAGGGAAAGAGTTGTATTATGGTTATACGCATGAAAACGGAGGGTGGGTAATTCAGCCTCAGTCTAGGTATAGGGAGGCTACTTTTTTCAATCAAGATCTGGCTGTAGTCGGATCGGACGGTTATTATGGGGTAATCAATAAGAAAGAACAGTTTATTATTCCAATTAAATATGATGAGATTTCGATTTTGAATAATGGACTTATTTTAGCGGGAATTGAAGATGTTTATGGTCTCTTTAACCGTGATGGTTCGATTCACACATCTTTAGCTTGGGATGATATCGTCGAGGTTGATTCGGTTTTATATCTTCTTTATAAGGATGATGTAGCAACGATTCATAGTATTCATTCTAAGGGACATTTGGGTATTGCCGTTTCGGATATGGTTTCTTTAAAGAACGGTTATTATAAAGTTGTTCATAAAGACCTTTGCGGCCTAGTTAAGATAGAGGATGAGAAAACAGGAGCTATTGAGCTAGTTTATCCCTTTGAATGGGGTGAAATCAAGCCCTACTCTGATCGTTTTATTTCTGTTCAGCTGCGTGATACTTTTCGCTTGTTTGATCTTAAAACGAATGCATTATTGGATTCTGTTTATATAAATATTTCACAATTATCTCAGGGGGCTGCTGTGGCATTAAAAGAAACAGGTGTTGGTTATTTAAATGGTTTTGGAGAGGAGCAAACTGATTTTAATTATGATTTTTTTCCCAATGCTCTTTCCTCAGGAGCTTACAAAGGGGGGCAGGCTATTGTTCGTTTAAATAATAAATATGGTTTGATTGATTTAAATGGTGTTTCAAAGTTAAGTCCTCAGTATGAACATCTGGTTTATTTAGACAGTTTATACGGTATTCGCTCGGGGGAGGAATGGTCGCTCATTTCTATAGATGGAGAATTAGCAATACAGGATTCGTTCGAATCTTTAGATGACCTAGGTCAAGGTTTGACTTTGTTTAAATCAAAAAGTAAATATGGGGTCTTTGAAAAGGGAGTGAACCTTCTTCTTCCTGCGGTGTATACCTCAATAGAATTGTTTCAGGATTATTTTGTAGTACAAAGTGCAGCAGATGCTTTTGCTTATATTTTGGACAAGCAAGGGAAACTAGCGTCTACAATTGGTTTTGATAAAGTAAAATCTTTAAATAAGGATTGTCTTATGGTTGATAAGGATGGGGGAAAGGTCTTATTTTAGATTGTCTGATGGCAAATTAATTCATCTTTAACGCAATGTTATTTAAAAAAGATAAACCTGAACATGTTGTGATTGCTCTAATGTCATGTTTAGGGGTGTATTTATTTGTCTTTATGTATTTGCAGATTTCATCTTTCCCCGATTACCGTCAGCTTTCTACGTTTGACACCTATTCCGAATTGGTTCAGGATCAGGTGGAATTGAAAGCAGATAATATTGAGAGTGACTCTTATAATGGCGGTCCCATTTCATCGGTAACAAGAAATCAGAATGATACGAGAGCTTCCTCAATGGATGATTGGTCGGAAAGCGAGTATGAAGGTGATCCTGAAGATAATGCAAAGGAGATTGAACGTCAACTTTTCGAGAATACTGGTCAGCAAGAAAAAAGAGAGGAGATTTTAGAATCTCATCAAGCACGTCTTGATGCTTTAGAGAAAGAAAAGGAATCTAAGCCTGCTTCTAATCGGGATTCTCATTCACAGTTTTCCGGCAATGTTATGGTGGACTTTGATCTTTCCGGTAGAACAGCATTTAAGAATGACAATTGGTATGTGAGGAACCCTGGTTATACCTGCGGCACTAATTCCAGAGGGCTTGTAGTGGTTGAGGTTAAGGTAAATAGAAATGGGAATGTAGTTAGTGCTCAAATCAATTCAGCATCTTCGAATGGCCTTTCTGAATGTATGATGCAAAAAGCAATTGCATATGCTAAAAAGTCTAGATTTAACTATACATCTGCTGCTGCTCAAGTTCAAACAGGTGTCATTCGATACCGCTTCGTAGCCCAATAAGATTAAATACTAATCAGCATTATTGCTTAGTAATTGATTATTTGTATTTTTACAAAAAGGATAACTATGATTGGCAATAACCTAAAATTATTACGCAAACAGTTTTCAAAATCTCAGGATGATATTTCTAAGAAACTAGGTCTTAATCGATCCACCTATAGTGGTTATGAAAATGCTGTAGCACAACCAAGTTTAGAGCTTATTACGCGAATATGTGATTATTATAATATCTCTGTGGATACCCTTCTCCGAAATGACTTTTCAACTTACGATGATAAAAATTGGAAATCTCTACAAGGGGCCTGGAAACAAAATGCAAAGGGTACGGGTTTGAGAATATTAACTTCACAGGTTTCCGATAATAATGATGAACTCATTGAGATGATACCTGCAAAGGCGAAAGCGGGTTACACCTCAGGGTATGCTGATCCTGAATTTATAAAAGAGCTTCCAACCATAAGATTACCGTTTTTATCCAAAAACAGAAAGCATCGAACCTTTCCAATTTCGGGAGATTCTATGCCTCCCGTTTCTGACGGTTCGTTTGTGGTTGGCGAGTTTATTGAAGACTGGACGTCTATTCCTAACGATACTGCATGTATTATTGTGACAAGTGAAAATGGAATTGTATTCAAAATTTTAGAAAACAATTTAAAAGAGAATAAAACATTTTTATTGTCTAGTACCAATTCATTCTATGAACCATACGCTGTAGGGGTGAATGAGGTTATAGAAGTATGGAGATTTCGTTGTTATATATCCATGGAGCTCCCTTCTTTTGCCTTAGAAGAAGTTCAAATATCTGATTCCCTTCTAGCTATTAAAAAGAGCTTGTACCGCATCGAAAACAAAAGTTAGAATTCTATCTTCAGTTTTGCTCGTGATTGCTTATCTTTGCTCAAATTTTCACTATGATTGATATTACGCTACCGGATGGAACTATAAAGCAGGTTGATAAGAATTCAACAGCAATGGATCTCGCATTATCGATTTCGGAGGGTTTGGCTCGTAATGTTTTAGCCGCTGAAGTTGGTGGAGAAATTGTAGATGCACATCTTCCAATAAAAGAAAATGCGACCTTAAAATTATTGACATGGAATGATGATGATGGGAAGTCGACGATGTGGCATTCTTCTGCTCACCTAATGGCTGAGGCTATTCAGTTCTTCTATCCAAAGGCTAAATTTGCTATTGGACCACCTATTGCAAAAGGGTTTTATTA
Organism: Flavobacteriales bacterium UBA952; assembly: GCA_905182495.1. GTDB lineage: Bacteria > Bacteroidota > Bacteroidia > Flavobacteriales_D > Crocinitomicaceae > UBA952. The sequence goes on along the minus strand of CAJJBU010000025.1, from coordinate 12,778 downwards.
CGATATAGATTTCATGGGAGCATCTTTCTCTGAAAATGATTTGCAAAAGATTGAAAGTAAAATGAAGGAGTTGGCCAAGCCTAAGAATAAATATATTCGAAAGGAAATCAGTAAAGATGAGGCCGTATCTTATTTTGAAGGTAAGGAAGATCCATATAAACTTGAACTACTAGAGAATTTAGAGGATGGGACCATCACGTTTTATACCCAAGGAGAATTTACAGATCTGTGCAGAGGTCCACATATACCACATACGGGCTTTATAAAAGCGGTTAAACTTACTGCTGTTGCAGGAGCTTATTGGAGGGGGGATGAAAAAAACAAGCAACTCACCAGGATTTATGGTATAACTTTTCCAAAGCAGGCTGAGCTTACTGCCCACATGGAGTTGCTAGAAGAGGCTAAAAAGAGAGACCATAGAAAATTGGGTAAAGAGCTTGAATTGTTTACGTTTTCTCAAAAAGTAGGGCAGGGATTGCCATTGTGGTTACCGAATGGAGCTGCATTAAGAGAGCGTTTGGAGAATTTTTTAAAGCGTGCTCAGAAAAAAGCTGGATATGACCAAGTAATCACTCCGCATATTGCCAATAAGGAGTTATACGTTTGTTCGGGGCATTACGAGAAGTACGGAGAGGATTCATTTCAACCTATTAAAACACCAGATCCCAACGAAGAGTTTTATTTAAAACCAATGAATTGTCCGCATCATTGTGAGATTTTTAAATCTAAACCAAGGTCTTACAAAGACTTACCAACTCGATTTGCGGAATTTGGAACTGTTTATAGATATGAGCAATCCGGAGAACTGCATGGTTTGACTCGTGTAAGGGGCTTTACACAAGATGATGCCCATATTTTTTGTACACAAGACCAAGTCAAACAAGAGTTCAAAAATGTTATAGACATTGTCTTGTATGTTCTTAAAACACTTGATTTCAAAGATTTTAAAGCCCAGATTTCTTTAAGAGACCCTAGTAATAAAACAAAGTATATAGGCTCAGATGAGAATTGGGTAAAAGCTGAAACAGCGATAATAGAGGCTGCAAAAGAAAAAGAACTCAATACGGTTGTTGAATATGGCGAAGCTGCATTTTATGGTCCGAAGCTAGATTTTATGGTGAAAGATGCCATTGGTCGGGAATGGCAGCTAGGTACAATTCAAGTGGATTATAATTTACCTGAGCGCTTCGAATTAGAGTATGTTGGTAGTGATAATTTAAAGCATAGACCTGTGATGATCCATAGAGCTCCGTTTGGTTCAATGGAAAGATTTGTTGCCGTTCTGTTAGAACATTGCGGAGGAGACTTCCCTTTATGGTTGGCAACACATCAATTTACTATTCTTCCAATTTCCGAGAAATTTAATGAGTATGCTCAAAAAGTTTCAGATGTGCTAAATAATTACGATATTCGCGGTCTTATTGACGACCGTAATGAAAAAATAGGTAAAAAAATAAGGGATGCAGAGTTAGCAAAACGACCATTCATGCTTGTCATCGGGGAAAAAGAATTTGAAGCTGGTACAGTTTCTGTTCGTCAACGTGGGCAGGGAGATCAAGGATCCATGAGTGTAAAAGGATTTGCAGAATTTGTGCAGGATTTAGTAAATAAAGAATTGGCAATAAACGATTAATAGTTGAATGAGAAGAAACCCTAGACGCCCCTTTGTTAGAAGAGAAGAGGTAGCCCAACACAAAATAAACCAAAAAATCCTTGCTACTGAAGTAAGATTGGTTTTAGAAGGTCAGGAACCACTTTTAGTGACGACACTAAAGGCGATTGATATGGCAGCGGAAGAAGGATTAGATTTGGTAGAAATATCTCCAAAAGCAGTCCCTCCGGTTTGTAAAATCATGGATTACAAGAAGTTTCTTTATAATCAAAAAAGAAAACAAAAAGAGTTAAAAGCAAAACAAAGTAAGGTAGTTGTAAAAGAAATTCGTTTTGGTCCGAATACTGATGATCACGATTTTAATTTTAAACTAGCGCACGCAAAAAAGTTCTTAACCGACGGGAGTAAAGTAAAAGCCTTTGTCTTCTTTAGAGGAAGAACCATCGTGTTTAAGGATAGAGGTGAAATTTTACTTCTACGTTTTGCGCAAGAATTAGAGAGTTATGGAGTTGTCGAACAGCTTCCCAAGTTGGAAGGGAAGAAGATGTTTTTGATGATTAATCCGAAAAAGAAATAAAAAAACTGATATAGTGTTCATCTTTAAAAAACAGAAAAATGCCTAAAATGAAGACAAAATCCAGTGCGAAGAAGAGATTCACAATCACTGGTAGTGGCAAGATTAAACGTAAACATGCGTTTAAAAGTCACATTTTAACTAAAAAGGCCAAAAAGCGTAAGCGTAACTTAACGCATAGTGGATTGGTACACAAAGCCGATTTATCTAATATTAAGTTGCAACTGTGCATGAAATAATAGGTTCTTTATTACAAACCAAGTAATGAGTAACTAAGTCATCTGAAACAAAGGTGCACTCTTTATTAAAAAAAAATAGAAAATATGCCAAGATCAGTAAATCACGTAGCCTCAAGAGCTAAGAGAAAAAACATGATGAAGCTTGCCAAAGGTTACTTTGGTAGAAGAAAAAATGTTTGGACCGTAGCCAAAAACGCCATTGAAAAAGGGTTGTTGTATGCTTACACAGGTCGTAAACAAAAGAAAAGAAACTTTCGTTCACTGTGGATCACCCGTATTAATGCAGGTGCAAGATTACATGGATTGAGTTATTCTCAATTTATGGGAGCGGTAAATAAAAGTGGAATAGAATTGAACAGAAAGGTTTTAGCTGATTTAGCGATGAACCATCCTGATGCTTTTAAAGCAGTAGTAGATTCAGTTAAAAAATAAGTACAAGACTATATCAGCGAAGCCATTAGTTTTCTAATGGCTTTTTTTTTATTCAATCTTCAGGGATTGAAAACATACTCAATAGTGAATTTGGAATGCTAAAAATTGGAGTTGCAGGAGCAGGACATTTAGGAAAGATTCATATCGGGATCTTAAAAAACTTAAACGAGCTTTATGACTTGGTCGGATTCTATGATCAAGATGTAGAAAACGCAAAAGCGGTCTCCGATAAGTTTGGTGTAACCTCTTTCGGGGATCTTGAATCCCTTATAAAGGAGGTGGATTGTTTAGCCGTAATTACGGCTACTTTGTCGCATTTTCAAGTAGCCAAACTTGCTGTTCAGGCAAGGAAGCATGTGTTTATTGAAAAACCATTAACGGAAACTCTAGAAGAGGCTAAAAAACTTCAACGTTTAGTAGTGGAGGCAGATGTTATTGCTCAGGTTGGACATGTAGAGCGTTTTAATCCAGCGTTTATTGCCGCAAAAAGTCATCTTGATCGACCGATGTTTATTGAAACACATCGTCTGGCTCAATTTAATCCTAGGGGCACAGATGTTCCTGTAGTATTAGATTTGATGATTCATGATTTAGATATCATATTAAGTGTTGTTAAGTCTGGGGTGAAAAAAGTTTCGGCATCGGGTGTAGCGGTGATCAGCGATACGCATGATATTGCAAACGCTAGAGTAGAGTTCGACAATGGTTGTGTTGCAAATATTACAGCCTCACGTATTTCTTTAAAAAACATGCGGAAGACTCGGTTTTTTCAACGGGATGCGTACATCAGTGTTGATTTCTTAAATAAGGAAGCTGAGATTTTTGAAATGGAGGATGTTAAAGGGGAATCTGACCCTTTTGACCTTATTCTTGACCTTGGTAATGATAAGCCAAAGAAGAAAATAATTTTAGATAAGCCTGAAATTAAAAATACAAATGCAATTCAAGAAGAGCTTATTTCTTTTCATGATTGTGTTTTAGGACACAAGGAGACATTGGTAACCATTGATGATGGGGTTTCTGCTATGGAATTGGCCCATAGAATATTAGATGAGATGTCGAAAGTTTACCTTAAATAGGTGCAATATTTGTTAAAATAAATCGTTGTGACTCTAGTGCGTTGGATAGTTTTATTTTTCAGTTCGGTTTTCATGTTCTCTTCGTGTGTGAAAAATAACCCTGACCCATCATGGCTTCAAGTTAATGACTGGACTTTAGAGTCCAATATAGCATTATCGGGTGAAGAAGGGGAGTTGACTCAAAATATGACAAACGCAAAAGTTTTTGTGAACGACCAGCTCATCGGGATCTTTGAAACGCCTTTTAGAATCCCCCTTTTACTTGAAGGAGCAAGTAATGTCAAAATCTTCCCTGTGATCATTAATAATGGAATTTCGGCTACAAAAAAAGTCTATCCATTTGCTGAACGTTATGAGCTTGATGTTATACTCGTTAAGAACGAGACGGTCGAAATCTCTCCAGTGACCCGGTATAATTCCAATACCAATTTTTGGGTTGAGGATTTTGAGGATGTCAATATTTCAATTGAGAATGATCCAAACACATCTGCTGCAACCCTACAGTTTTCTAATCAAAACTTGAACACTTTTAACGGGAACTACTACGGGAAAGTAGTTTTGAATGAACTAGATTCTACCTGGGTGGCTTATACTGTGGAACAGCTGTATATTCCAAAGGGTGTGGATTGTTATCTCGAGGTAGATTATTTTAATACAAACGATCTTTATCAAGGTTTAATTTCTCTTTCCCCTACCGGTGTTACAAATAACATTAATATTCGCATGAACAGCCAACCATTAGAAGATGTACAATGGAAAAAAATATATATCGAACTTAATGAATTGGTAATAGCATCGCCTAATCAGTCTACGTTTCAGCAATCATTTGTTGCGAATTTTGACAATGGTGAAACTGAAGGGATCATTTGCTTGGATAATATTAAAGTTGTTTGGTTTTGACAAAGAAGAATAGCCCGTGGTTAGGTTGGTTTATTGTTTCGGATTTCATGTCGGCTATTTTATCCTGGGCCCAGTTTTTCTTTTTTAGAAAGACATGGATCGAAAACCAAGAATTTACCCTAGATGTTAATTTTTGGCTTGGTATAGCTTTGATTCCCTTATTCTGGATGCTGCTCTATTTCGTTCAAGGTACGTATATAGAAATGAGAAGGATGTTTCGGTTAAAGTTATTGAACATGACGCTTAGCATTAGTGTAATCGGTTCTTTAATTATTTTCTTTTCGATAATTTTGGATGATCAAGTACGTTCTTATGAAGGATATTATTGGAATTTACTGATCTTATTTGTTGTGCATTTTGGTGCGACTTTTACACCGAGGCTTATAATTAATACTTGGTTGGTTCATGCGATTCGAAAACCGGGAAATGGATTTAAAACGATAATCATCGGTGGTACTGATAAGGCTGTAGATATTCTCGAAGAAATTCAAAAAAACCCAAAAAATGTAAATTCTTTCCTGGGTTACATTAATATGAATGGAAATGACCGTAAGCTAGATAGCATACTGCCTTACCTAGGCCATTTCAACGACTTAGAGGGCATTTCTCAAAAAGAAGAGGTGGATGAGTATATTATTGCAATTGAGAGTTCAGAACATAATAAACTGATGCATATTTTATTAAAAATAGATAATGGTTCGGTACGAATAAAAACCTTACCTGACACCTATGTTATTTTATCAGGTACGGTAAAGATGACAAATATATATGGGGCATTACTTCTAGATGTCATATCTGATTCAATGCCATTTTGGCAAAAAGTTTTGAAACGAATCATGGATCTCACAATGTCGTTAATAGCTGTTGTTATGCTAATTCCGTTTTATTTATTTTCTGCGATTGCCGTCAAGGCTTCCTCGCCAGGTCCTATTTTCTTTTTGCAGGATCGTATAGGTAAAGATGGAAGGGTTTTTAAAATCATTAAGTTTCGAACAATGTTTGTTGATTCAGAAAGTAATGGACCGCAGTTGTCATCGGAAAATGATCCACGAATCACTAAAATCGGAAGCTTTATGAGAAAGACCCGATTGGATGAATTCCCTCAGTTTATCAATGTGCTCTTAGGCCAAATGTCAATTGTAGGACCAAGGCCCGAACGGAAGTTTTATATCGATCAAATTGCAGAAATAGAACCTCAATACAATCAATTAACCAAAGTAAGACCTGGGATTACTTCATGGGGTCAGGTTAAATATGGCTACGCTGAAAATGTAGATCAAATGCTACAACGAATGAAGTATGATTTACTATATCTTAAAAACAGAAGTATATCCCTAGATGTGAAGATTATGCTTCACACCTTACTTATTGTTATAAAAGCAGAGGGAAAGTAACTATACTAAGGCGAGTTTAATTACTTCTTCCATCTTGTCGACATAATGGAAGGTGAGGCCTTTTAAATAGCGCTCTTTAATCTCATCAATATCTTGTTTATTTCGTGCGCAGAGAATAATCTCTTTTACACCACTTCTTTTAGCGGCTAATATTTTCTCTTTTATACCCCCAACTGGCAGAACATCACCTCTAAGGGTTATTTCACCTGTCATGGCAAGGTTCTTTTTGACCTTTTTCTTTGAGAATATGGAAGCGAGCGATGTTAGCATTGTGATCCCTGCACTTGGTCCGTCTTTTGGTGTGGCTCCTTCAGGAACGTGAATGTGAACATTGTGGTTGTCGAATATTTCCTGTTTGGCTCCAATCATTTCTGAATGTGCTTTTAAGTACTCCAATGCAATGATTGCAGATTCCTTCATGACATCTCCTAAGTTTCCTGTAAGTGTTAATTTCCCTTTTCCTTTTGTGATAGAGGATTCAATAAAGAGAACGTCTCCGCCAATACTGGTCCATGCTAATCCCGTTACCACTCCAAAAGTGTTGTGGTCAATAGATTTAACTTTAGAACGTCCAGAGCCCAAAACCTTAAACAGGTCATCATAGGTCAGTTTAGCATCAAAGGGTTCCTCCATGGCTATCTGACGGGTCCTGTTTCGAACCAATTTAGCGATGACTTTATCTAAACCACGCACGCCTGATTCATTCGTGTATTCTTCAACTATTTTTCTTAAAATCAATTTACCAAAACTAATATCTGCTTTTTTAATCCCATGCTCTTTGATTTGTTTTGGTATGAGATGTCTTGCTCCGATTTCAACCTTTTCTTCTAAGGTGTAACCATTGACTTCTATAATTTCCATTCGGTCTCTTAATGGGCCTTGAATCGTAGATAATGAGTTAGATGTGGCTATGAAAAGAACCTTAGAAAGGTCAAATTCAGTCTCTATATAATTATCATAAAAGGCATTGTTTTGCTCGGGGTCTAGGACTTCTAAAAGGGCAGAGGAGGGATCCCCATGGTTACTTCTTCCTAGCTTGTCAATTTCATCTAAGACAAACACAGGATTCGCTGTTTCCGCCTTTTTTAAGTTTTGAATAATTCGACCTGGCATGGCGCCGATATATGTTTTTCGATGTCCTCTAATTTCAGATTCGTCATGAAGACCGCCCAATGACATTCTTACATACTTCCTTCCTAAAGCTTCAGCAATTGATTTACCCAAGGATGTTTTACCAACTCCTGGGGGGCCATAAAAACAAAGGATAGGCGACTTCATATTCCCTTTAATCTTAAGAACGGCGAGGTATTCCATGATTCTTTCCTTGACCTTTTCCAAACCGAAATGATCTCTTTCAAGAATCTTTCTTGATCGTTTCAAATTCAGGTTGTCTTTTGAATATTCATTCCAAGGAAGCTCGATCATTGTGTCTATATAGTTCATTTGAACAGTATATTCTGCACCCTGAGGATTCATTCTTTGTAGCTTATCTAGTTCCTTGTGAAATAGTTTTCCTACTTCCATGGTCCATTTTTTGGTCTTTGCTCGTTTTCTAAATTCTATAACATCTTGTTCTTGAGGATTGTCTCCAAGCTCATCTTGAATCGTTCGCATTTGTTGTTGAAGGAAATATTCTCGCTGCTGCTTATCTAAATCTTTTCGAACTTTATTGTGAATTTCATTACGCATCTCTAGCATCTGTGACTCCAAGGAAAGATGTTCAAGAACTTTCATTACGCGGCTCTTTATATCCATTTCTTCGAGCATATCTTGCTTTTTAGCAACATCTGCATTCATGTTGGAGGAAATAAAATTCACCAAGAAGGTCGGGCTGTCAATATTCTTGATTGCAAATTGTGCTTCAGAAGGAATGTTTGGACTATCCTTAATAATCTGTAACGCGAGGTCTTTGATGCTCTTAAACATTATATTTAATTCCTTATTTTTGGTATTAAACTTTTGTTCTTTTAAGACTTCTACCTTGGCCCTCATAAATGGATCGGTTTGCGTCATTTCTAGCATCTTAAACCTCCTTTTCCCTTGAATGATAACTGTAGAGCTACCATCTGGCATTTTTAGAAGACGGACGATCTGAGCAACAGTACCTACAGTATGTAGGTCTTTGAATTCAGGAGATTCTTCCTCTTGAATTTTCTGAGACACGACGCCTATGATTTTATTGCCTTTATTCGCTTCCTGTATAAGTTTGATTGATTTGTCACGTCCAACCGTAATAGGAATAACAACGCCAGGGAATAGTACATTATTTCTTAGGGGGAGAATAGGAAGGTCTTCTGGGAATTCTTGATTGTTAACGGATTCTTCTTCTTCAGCAGTTGTTAAGGGGATAAATTCGGCATCAGATTCTATACCTGATAAGTTTAATAAGGAGGGGTCAAATAAGTCGTTCATATATTTCTTTTATGACATAATGTCATTTATTGTTGTCATTTTGGGAGAATCGGATACGAATGTGATTCCAATATATACTATTCAATCGGCGTGCCAAATAAATATTTCAGTAAATATGTCGGAATTAAGACGGGGAATTGCTCAAGTGTGCTAATATTTTTTTGTCGGCATCAGATAAGGATTGGTCTCTTCGGTTCATCATGTTATTCGCATCATTGTAGGCCTTTAAAAGGTCGTATGCGGCTATTTTATTTCCGTTTATCCATGAGAAACTTGAGATATGTTTATTAGGAAATCCATCTGTAAAGATGTTGCACGCAACACCTACAACGGAGGCAGTGTTGAACATGGTGTTGATTGCGCATTTTGAATAATCACCCATGGATAAGCCTATAAATTTCAGCTCAATTTGAATTTCTTTTTCTTCAATATAGGAGTAGGTTTTTACATTAGAATAGTTGTTCTTTAGGTTGGAGGTATTTGCTGTCAGCACCCAAGGTTGCACCAGGCTCCAATTACAGAGTTGCCTAAGAAAGCCATCATGGCCTTTGTTGGAATATTCTTGGAAAACAACATTGTTAACCTCTCCACCTACTTTACAATGTGGGCCAATTGTTGTTGCGCCGTATATTTTAGCGCCCATTTTGATTGTTGAAGATTCGCAAAGTGCAAGGCCGCCTCTGATCATCGAGCCTTCCATGATTTCAGCGTTTTTACCAATATAAATAGGCCCATCTTTTGTGTTTAGTATACTACCTTCTACGATGGCACCTTTTTCAATAAACAAATCACTTTCAGGTCCAAGTAAAAGATTAGAATCAGGCAAGAATTGACTTGAGCGATTTTCTGTGATAAGACGAAAGTCGCTTTTAAGCACGATATGGTTGAGTAGAAATAGATCCCACCTATCGTTAAGTATCATAGGTACGTCTCCAAGAAAAGACACTTCACTTTTGCCATTTCCTTTTTTCGCTAGTAAAACTGTGCCTAGAAATAAACTTGTGTTTTCTTCAATATTAACGATTGCCGCAATAAAGTCTGGGTTAGGTATTACGCAAGCGTTTACTGTTAAGTCACTTTTTAAATTCGGGAATTTCTCTTCTAAGTAGGTTTCCGTTACAAAACCAATCTCAGCTTTGGGCAGGAATATTGCATAACGTTCATCATTTGTGAATATGCCAATTCGCAGAAGGCCTATAGGTCTAGTCAGGCTAAGCGGGGCGAAGCTCTTGTGTTTTCCAAAATCACTTAAGTTAAATTTCATTTTTTCTTATTTGATTGAAGTTTTGAAGCGATAAACAATAGGGCAAAGGTAAGAAAGGCATTTAAAATAATGATTTCATAACCGAATGAGTATTCTCCTAGAATACCTGGTTGACCTGCTGGTGTTCCCGGGCCTCCTTTTGAGAAAGACCAAAGGCAGAATGTAATGGTGATAGCCAGTGTGCTAATTATAGGTATGAGTTTGTCCTTTATTTTTGTTTTTGTCAAAATACCGAAGAAGAAAATCCCTATAAGAGGACCGTACGTAAACCCTGCAAATTTCATGAGAAGATCAATCGCGGAGTCCTCTGTGTAATGATGAAGTAGAAGAACAACGATAATGATTAGGACAGAAACCATAATGTGTATGCCTTTCCTAAGACTGACTTGATTTTGTTCGTTCTTAGATTTTTCAGGTACTAGGTCAATATATATAGATGTCGTCAAAGCGGTTAGGGCAGAGTCAGCGCTTGAGTATGCGGCTGCTATCAAACCAAGTAAAAATAAAACGCCAATGACTATGGGGGTGTTTGGGTCCATAGCTACTGCGGAGAACAGCATGTCAGGCTTTGAGAAATCTATATCACCATGAGCGGCATACATGTATAATAGTGCGCCCAGGAAAAGAAATAAGAGGTTGACCAATATGAGTACACTCGCCATACTCATCATGTTTTTCTGTGCGTCTTTTAAATTTTTGCAGCTTAGATTTTTTTGCATCATGTCTTGATCCAGCCCTGTCATACCAATGGCGATAAAAATCCCTCCAAAGAAGTGCTTTAAGAAATGGTTACTGCCATAAAGATCTTCAAAAAAGAAAATCTTAGAGTAAGGTCCATGGGCGACTTCATTAATAATTCCTCCATGAGGGGTAGTGGGAAGTGCATTTGAAATAAAATAAACAGTAAGGAACACCGAAAGCAGCATAAATCCTGTTTGCAGCGTATCTGTCCAAACGATTGTTTTGATGCCCCCTCTATTGGTGTAAATCCATATGAGTAGTATGCAGATAGAGACCGTGACTTCGAACCTAATTCCCCAGCCATCAAATAATATACTTTGGAGTACCTCAGCTACTAGCATTAGCCGAACCGAAGCTCCAATTACTCGTGATACTAAAAATAGAATTGCGCCTGTTTTATGGCTGAAGAAACCGAAGCGTTCCTTGAGATATTCATAGATGGAAACGACATTCATTTTATAGTAAATGGGCATAAGAACGTAGGTGATGATGAGATATCCTATGAAATAGCCCAATACAGCTTGCATATAGCTGAATTGATTGTTTGCGTTTCCAACCCAGCCAGGGACTGATAAAAATGTAACCCCGCTCAAAGAGGTTCCTATCATTCCAAAAGCCACTAGGTACCATGGAGATTGTCTGTCTCCTACAAAAAAACCATCATTGCCTTTTGATTTAGAGGTAAGGAAAGAAACCGTTACCAAGAGGCCGAAATAGAGGGCCAATATGAAAACAATTAAACTAGGGCTCATGCGCTGATTTTAAAAAAAAAATAAAGGATTACAAATGTATCTTTATTTGTTGTTTAACGTTAATGTCAAAAGGTAAGTATATTTGTAAAAATAGAATATGGAAACTTGGATTTTTCTTTTAATAACCACCGTGAGTTGTGGTTCTTTAGTGTTAATTGTTTATCGTTTTTTAAACAAACAGAATGAGAAGGATGTTTTGAGCCTTAAAAAAGAGTTGCATATGCAGCGACAGGAATTCTTTTTACCCAGTAGATTAGATGCCTATCAAAGAGCTGTATTGTTTTTAGAACGAATTCATCCGAATAGCCTAATAATGAGAGGGCATGACGCTAGCCTTAATGCTTTGCTTTTTCAAGCTGAACTTGTTAAGTCTGTAAGGAGCGAATTCGAGCACAACCTAGCTCAACAAATTTTTATCTCCACAGGAACTTGGGAGATTATTAGAAATTCTAAGGAAGAAGTGATTAAGTTGATTCATATGGCAGGTAGTCAAATGAACGATAAATCAACTAGCATAGATCTTTCAGCTAAAATATTAGAGATTATAGCTCAGCTAGAAGAGTTTCCGACAAGTATTGCTGTGAAGATCGTTAAAAAAGAGTTTCAGGATTTATTTTAGGAGCTCAATAACCCCTGCAGCTCCTTGCCCTGTTCCTACACACATGGTCACCATACCGTATTTTTGATTTGTGCGGCGCAATTCGTTTATGATTTGAACGCTCAACTTCCCCCCAGTACATCCAAGTGGATGACCTAGAGCAATCGCTCCACCATTAACATTTACGATATCGGGATTCAAGCCTGTTTCTCTTAAAACAGCAAGGGATTGAGACGCAAATGCCTCGTTGAGCTCGACAAGCCCAAGGTCATTCATTGTCAATCCTGCCTGCTTTAAAGCTTTAGGAATGGCGTCTAACAGGACCTATTCCCATTATTCTTGGCTCAACACCAACCGTTGCGTATGAGATAAGTCTAGCAATCGGTTGAATATTTAATTCTTTGATCATTTTCTCTGACATCACCATTACAAAGGCAGCGCCATCGGAAGTTTGTGAAGAATTACCTGCAGTAACAGATCCGCCTTGGGCAAATACAGGTCTTAGAGAGTTTAATTTCTCAATCGTACTTGCACGGGGACCTTCATCAGTTTGTACAGTATAGGAGTTTACTTGTCTTTTCTCATTTTCATCTAGGAATATATGTTCAACATCGATAGGAACAATTTGATCCGTAAATCTCCCTTCTTTTATAGCATTGATAGCTTTGACATGAGAATTAAGGGCAAATGCATCTTGATCCTCTCGGCTTATTTTAAATTGCTTCGCAACAGCTTCAGCTGTCAGTCCCATTCCCCAATACCAATTCGGGTTTTCCTTACC
>CAJJBU010000024.1 GCA_905182495.1 Flavobacteriales bacterium UBA952 | reverse complement strand
CAGTGTTGATTTCAACAGATTGTGGATCGAGTTTCTCATACCTCGGTAGTTATGCTGAGGATGGCACGGGGTCTTTTGCAACAGCATTTACTTCTACTGTTGAATTTGTTCCTGCAGTGGGTGATTGGTGCATGGGAACGGTTGGGGCGGACTGCTTTACTATTGACCTCAATGCCTATTCAGGGATGAGTGGCGTCATCATTAAATTTGAATCTGTGAATAATGGTATTGCGGGTAACAATCTGTTTATTGATAATATAAATATTACTGGAGACCAGACGTCAAATCCTCCAACTGCAAATTTCTCCTCAGAAAGTAATATTTGTATCGGGGATTTAGTGCAGTTTACCAATATTTCATTGGGTGCTTCGACTCAGGAATGGAATTTTGGAGATGGAAATCTTAGCACGGCCGTAAATCCAACGCATGAGTATTCAAGTGCTGGAAGTTACACTGTTCAATTGACTGTAGCGAATAGTTTTGGGGGGGATTCTTTCACTCAAACTATAGTGGTAAACGATTTACCTACAGTAACGCTTACAACTCCCTTGACAAGTGTATGTAGTACAGATGGGAGTTTTAGTTTAAATGGCAGCCCAGCAGGGGGTAATTATACAGGTCCAGGAATGAATGGTAATAGTTTTACACCTGGGAATGCCGGAGTCGGTACGCATACCCTTACCTATACATATACAGATAATAATGAATGCTCCGCAAGTAACTTTGTAACAGTTCTTGTTGACAATTGTGTGGGTATATTACCAAATGACCTTCAGTCATTAGTCCTTTATCCGAACCCGAACAAAGGAAGCTTTACGATCGCAGGGCTCCCTGAAAGTGGAAGAATTACGGTCTATACTATAGATGGGAAAATTATTTTAGAAGATTCAATCAATGCAAATTCTCAAATGATCAAACTATCTAATGCTGCTTCAGGAGTTTATAGGGTTCGTGTCAGCACTGAATTTGGTGAATGTATGCTCAAACTGATAGTCTCTTAGAGCGCTAGAAAGGCATGTCTATTTGTTTGTTACGTATAAACAGAAAACTGTTTAAGTCATTACGGCTTGTAGAGCATGGACCTAGTGACCGAGTTGGAAGTTCTCAAGATGGCTATGTAAACGCCCGATGGATGATGAAAATCAAATTCCATGCAATTATCCATTCCCATACGTGGGTTTCTTAAACCTATTCTAGAGCCACTTAAGCTATACACTTCAAGGTTCTGTTCTAACAATGATTCAGCACAAATATGGATGATTTCTTCTGAAAGGTAAATAGAGGCTTCTTGATCGAATCTATTAATGCCGACTGTAGATTCATTCTGTATGGTAATTGTTTCTTCCTGCATGCAATCGAATGAATCGTATACGACTAGCGTGTAGGTTCCAGCAAGCAAGCTGTCTATGTTTGAATCTAATGTATCTCCATCTATTACATAAACGAAAGGAGGAGAGCCTCCAAAGATAGAAATTGAGACACTTCCATAGGAAGTACCAGTATAAGGAGTTGTCTGGTATTGTATATTCATGGTTCCCATTTCTCCAATATAAACAGAGTCGTTATAATAACATTGATTATTCGTTTGAAAGGTGAAGGTGTAATTCCCTTCCAAAACACTATCTATAAAAAAGCCACTGTCTCCACTAGACCAAAACACCGTGTCTATTGCTGTGGGATTAGCAAATTGTAGTTCGGAGCCCCCTGAGAATTCATCATTACAGCTAATATCAGTCGTTAATACTTGATATAATGGCATTTCTTCTAAAGAAACGATCAACTCGTGAGATCTAAAAAGGGTGTCTTCTGAACTATTATATGCTTCAAAAAAGTACGTGCCGGGGGCTGTAATATATAATGTTGAGTCTAAGGCCCCAGTGTTCCATCCATAATTGTCATAACCTGATAGCGTAATTTCTATTGTGTCATTTAGGCATAATAAAACCGAATCTAAATTTTCGATTAAATTAAAATTAACAGTCGAAAAAGTCTCTTCGTAAATCGTTATCGATTGATTCGCGGGCACATCATATCTCTTGGCAATCAATCCGCTAGGAAAGGAAACCCAAATTGAATCAACAATCAGGTTTTGGCCAATGCCAAAGATTTTATGCTGAGAATTTTGCGCACAGAGTTGTTCGCCGCAAAAAACAGTTTGTAGTTGCTGTATTCCCCCAGCATATAATCTGATTTCAGAGCCAATAGCCATGCGGTTAGAGACCAAACCTACAGGTGTTATTTTTAAATAGTTATTTGAATTTCCTTCATTAAGAAGTAGGTGAGGGGGGACATCTTGGTTTAAAACGGCAATTTCATAAAATCCATCGTTGTTTATATCGCCTTTTACAGGGCAAAAAGAAACCGTATTCATATCACCGACAATGGAGTCATTGATTTTGGAAAAGCCTATGCCAGCATCATTCCTGTAAAAAATCGGAGCGGTTGGAAGTCCCTGATTGTTAATTGTATTACCTGTTGCAATATATAGGTCCTCATACATGTCATTGTTGTAGTCAACCCAAAGAGCGCCCCATCCAAAGTCATTTAAGTGCATGTCGAATGATTCGGCGACGTTGTTGAAAGAAACGCCATCTTGATTTTGAAACAACTTATAATGAAAAGGTCCATCTCCGGAGTTTACGCTATCCATACCGAAATCGGTCACGAAAATATCTTGAAACCCATCATTGTTGAAATCCGAAATAGAGGAGGTCATCGGGTTTTTACCAGCGTTTGAAACCCCTACAGTAGTTGCTACATTTATAAATGAACTCCCTTGGTTTTCATACAACGCATCGTCTCCAAACTCTCTATCGTTAATGACGTGTAAGTCAATTAAGTCATCGTTATTGTAGTCAAACCAAACCCCGATAAAGGAGGCATAAGTACCGTTGTCAATACCCATTTCGGAGGATTTATCAATGAAAGTTCCATCCCCTTGGTTTTCATAATAGATATTGGTATAAGGGTTCCCAGGTGTGTCATAGCTGGCCAGATAAAGATCTAGGTCATTGTCTTGATCGGGATCTGCAAAGCTAAAGCCAAAGGGGTTCTGAACGGATGGGTAAATACCTGAGGATACACTTACATCTTCAAATGTGTAATCTCCGTTATTTTTATACAGTCTCACACTGTAATTGTCATAGGATATGCAAAGGTCTAAATATCCGTCATTATCATAATCTACCCATAGAATTTGCCTTATGGTTCCCTCGCTATATAGCATAGATCCAATCTCGATGAGATTTCCATTAAAGTTCTTATAAAAAATAATTGAATCGTTATGCATAGGGTAGGTTAAGTCGTCCCAACCGTCTTCATCAAAATCATAAAAAGACATTCCATTAGCATTGGATAAAGTGAAGTTTTGATTTGCTAAGATTCCTTGAGAAAGAGCAATCTCAAATAAATTTTGACCTTGAAGTGAAAGACACATGCCTAGGACTCCTATAATGCAAGCTAGTTTTTTCATATGACAACCAATCTAAAGGATGAATGATTTACTTTGATAAAGTACAATCCAGATTCCAAGTAAAGCGGAGGGGAAACCATCTGCTTACCGATCCTCTCGAAAACAATAGGCTCACAAACCTTACCTTCGGGATTAAATACTGATGCTGTTAATGAATTCGCAGACAAAGGAATATTTCGAAGCCTAATTATTCCTCCCGTATTTATAAGATTTGGAAACAATTCAATTTCTGTATGTTGAAGTTGATTTATTTGAACCACACCATCAATCAGGATGAAATCTAATTGCTCATGAGGAATTAATAAATTCCCCGCTTGATCAAATCCTTCTTCGATTGACAGATTGTGGTTCTGTGAATTGAGATCAGAAGAGACCAGTTGATAAGTAACATTGAGCTCCTGGGTGCTTTGCCAACTATAAACATTTTGCTCAAGGACAACAGGGGGCATTATCTGAGGTGTGAAATTGAATGGGATATATTGAGTCGTATCCATTTCTTCATCAAATTCTATGATGATATGAAGAAAATCCTCTGTTTCATTAAGAGCTGAGGTATTGCTGCTTAAGTTGATTATAGAAGGGTTTTTTGTGTCTAATGAGACAAAGACGGTGTCAGTAAATTCTTCCTGAACATTTTGTGCAAAATCAAGACCATAGGATATATTAAGATCAATAGAATCGACTTCTATATTTTCATCGTTGACCTGAAAAAAAGCTTTAAAATTCATGGAGTCGACAAAATAACTAGCTCCTAAATTGTATTGTAAGGAGTTGTTTAAGTTTTCACTAGCATTATGGACGACTAGCGGTTTGATATTAACATCCATAGGTTCATCGAAAAGAACATCTACAAAGTAGTTAGCGCCTCCAACGGAGCCATCATAAATTATTGCTTCTGACGGCCCCGATATACTAACAGTTGGCCTCTTTAGGTCGCTATATAATACGGATGAAGCTATTGAATCTGTGATTTTATTTCCGTTATGGTCCTCTGCCAACACACAGATTAAATCTAGGTCAATCAGATTGTTATTGTCATTTAAAATCCAAATCTCAGCATTCAAAGTGTTAGAATCTACCCAAGTGCTCTGGAAAGAATTGACGACAATGCTTGGGTGTAAATCAAGCCCATCGTAGAATTTAAGTTCCGGTAGGAAATCAGTATTCATGTTTTCATTAAAATGAATAGAAGCATTGATCTGAGGGTTGGTTAAGAGGTCTGTTATGTTCACTATTGTATCAGAGATACTGAGATTTGATATAAATGGATTTTTGGTATCTATCTCAATTACATTAGTTTGTAAAGGATTATATAATGGGTTGCCATGAATGTCCGTTAGGTTCTGAATAGAAACATCAATTGAATCCGCCTCTTCTTCGAAATCACTTAGGCTAATCTGTGCTAAATAGTTTGTTTCCGAGAACCAGTTGGACCCCGCCGAAATGGATGTTAAGCTTGCGTTAAGGTAGTCCGTTCCTGAGAAATTAAAAGTCGGTATTGTATTTGTGTTGCAGGGTTCA
Source organism: Flavobacteriales bacterium UBA952 (assembly GCA_905182495.1). GTDB lineage: Bacteria > Bacteroidota > Bacteroidia > Flavobacteriales_D > Crocinitomicaceae > UBA952. The sequence continues at coordinate 31,288 of CAJJBU010000024.1, read as the reverse complement.
CTAAGAAGTATTGTTACTTCACAACCTGTACTTACATGGGAGTCATTGACTAAGGAATCGCTAATGGAAAAAGTTAGGATCTCAGGTAGTTTAGTATCAATGATTAAATGGTTTTCTAATATTGTATTTCCTAGGTTAACCCCTTCTCCATTTATTAAATTCACGATTCGGATAATTGAACTGAACTGTTCCATAATATCATTACCAACGGTGATTTCTACTTGCATATGTAGTGAATCAATCCATAATATTTGATTTAGGGTTAGGATGTCGTTTAAATTTGAAGGTGCCAATAATACTACAGGTAGATTACTCGTGTCCATTGGGGTGTTAAAAAAGCAATTAAGATAAACCGTACTGCCTATATCATATGAATTAATTATTGTATCACTTATAATTGCCGCGATCATGGAAGGATTCGAGATGGAAAAAATAGAGTCGGCTTTTGCAAAACAAATCTCTCCAATTTCATTTCCAATCATTCGTCCTGGTATGTCATCTATAGGAGGGTGAATTCCTCCCCAAATCCGACTTAAACTACATTGATCAGCAGCATCGCGATATGTTGCCCATTGTAAAGTTATAGGGACACTTGGACCTTCTTCAAATTGAAGGAATTCATTTTCCTCCGCTACAAATTCGCCCATTCCTCCTGGGAAATAGGGAGAACCCGTTATGTTTTCTAATATACCAGCCGCCGCTCTAGAGAATGTGGAGTGCCCAGATACAAAGCCCGAAAACGGAGGGGTGACAAATGTTGGACGTTGATAGGGCCACCAATTTTCTCCAATGATCCAACCTGCACCAGAAACATCTGTTTCTGGGTCATTGATAAACTCATGTCCTTTCCAGGTATAAAGCTTGATTTTATTTACGTTTTCAAAATTAATCCCTGCCAATGGGTCAAGTGAATCGATAAGCTCAATATAGTTAGGAAGAAGAGGGATGCCAACGTTGCTATAGTTAGGTAATAGAGGGTCAGAGCTTTGGCCATTTCCTGCCAAATACCGTATGGATGAAACGGGTCTTATGTAATCGTAATAGCCTTTTAGGCTCCAGGAGCTAATCGCTGCGTCATGCATTGTTCCTCCAAGGGTTAAGTGTACTTTTAGATCGAATTCAAGCGCATCTAATTCTGTTCCTATTCCCTGCCATTTTCGTTCAAATAAGGGTTGGTCTGAGACGTAGTGGTAGATTTCAAACCAATGTCCAGGTGGTGTTTCGGAATCCAATCCATCAGCCCAGAATTCTGCAAGAACCCTTGCGTAATCCCCGCGCGGAACAAGCTGTGGTGTATAAGGTGATCCTGTTATGGGATTGATTGTGCGCCCAGTGGAGGGGTCGCCGCCATCAGTTAAATTATAAAACGAGCTATATTCTGTAGAATCCGTTGGGTACCAGGAATTATTCCCAATGGATGCCGGAGAGATATCCCAAATAACGCCATCTGAAGGGTCCAAGTGTGACTGCCATATGCTAACCAATGAATGGTTCCATTTATAAAAAGAATCCCATGATGAGCTGTCGGATTCATTCAAATATGCCGGCTTTACGGTATCAAAGTAAACCTGATACCAATCTCCATCACGAAAAAGTCCATTACTCATAGATGTGGGCATCGCGAAGGGGCTAACATTTCCCCATTCTGGAGATAAAAAGGGTAGTGTGTTGTCTACTAAATTTCCTGATTGGTCAATAGTAGAATCAAGAGTTAGGGCTTGCCATCTATTCGGATCAATAAGGTTCGGGTTTCCAGGCTCACTCATTACCAAAGAGGGATTAGAAGTAGTGTAGAATGTATTCTCATAACCTAAAAGCTCATTTGAGCCGTCAGTGTAGCCATAGTTTAAAATCTCTTGCGCCAAATAATTACCTAACTCTGCAGGGCCACCGTTGATGTAATCTAAATTTGAATTAGTGATATTGTATCCATGTGCGAGCATATATTCGTACATGAGAATATACGTAGCATTGTAGTCAGGAGAATTTTGATATCTTGATTTTATGAAGTAAAATGAAGCATATGAAATTGCCTCTTTCCTAGCTTCTTCAATATTGATGGGAATATTTAATGCTTGAAAATCACAAATGTAGTTATCAAGTGTATCTCCTAAAAAGTAGGTGTCTTTTGAGTTGTCAAATGCAGCCCAAGCATCGTAGGTGATTATTGAATGGTGGTATAGGTTCCTAGCATGCACAGTAGGTCTAGCATAATCATTTCGTATGGCCTCCAATAGTATTTCATTCCATTCTCTAGCAACGGATACTTGTGTATATGCTTTAGGAGCAGCTGATATTATAATGATATAAATCGCTGCTAATCTTAAAATTGAGAAGTTGAGTTTCATAGTTTAGCGCAATTAATGTAATCTTTTTTTTTAACCTTTTACTCAATTCACGAATTATAATTTAATGTCATTGATTAATTATCAGTTGATTATCATTGTTTTTTAATAAAAAGGTAAGTGTTTTTTATATTGAAATAGACCTGTATGTTTGTCGACTTGTATTTTTTGATTATTGATAGAATTTAGATTATTATATGTCGATAGTTTTCCCTTTTTAAGCCCTTTATTTATCATTTCTAAAGTGTATTTTTGCAACAAAAAAAAACACCATGCAATTATCACTGTCAATATTTTGGTTCAATGGTTTTAGTTTTAAAGAGATCGGTGTTGCGTCGATGGTTCTCTTTGCAGTAATAGATATTGTTGGAAATATTCCTTTGATTATTGCATTGAAAGAAAAAACGGGCGAAATATTTCCTTTAAGAACGGCTATAGCCTCTTTACTGATTTTAGTAGGTTTTCTTTATCTTGGAGAGAGTATACTTGGTGTGATAGGTGTTGGCATCAACGAGTTTGCTGTGGCGGGGTCTTTTGTTTTGTTTTTCATGGCCCTGGAAATGATTCTGGGGGTTGAGATTTTCAGAGACAATAGTGATAGCGCGACCAAAGTAGCATCCGTTGTGCCTTTAGCTTTTCCTATGATTGCTGGCGCAGGGACAATGACTTCTTTAATTTCACTGCGCGCTGAATATGAGTTAATTAATATTTTAATTGCCATTTTCTTGAATATTTTAGTCGTTTGGCTTGTCCTTAAATTAACAGCAACCTTAGAACGGTTTTTTGGGTCTGTTGGAATTGCGGTTCTGAAAAAAGTTTTTGGTATTATTTTACTTGCCATAGCTATCAAATTGTTTAGCAGCAATATCCGAGAATTATTTTAGCCCTATTATAAAAATATAGGCTTCTGTGATTTCTAGATTAAAGGTCATTTTTTACTTGAGTACTCTATTACAGACCTTAATTTTGATTTTTTTGAGCTCGTCTTAAGATTGTTTTAAGAAATGCTAGCTATTTCAGTGAGAGTTTGAAAGTTGGCGGGGTCTATTCATGATGAAAACAGATATGAAATTACTCCTTGACGCTATTCGATATACGGATTAGAAACTTTGGTTTTTCATCTAATAGATTTTAATCTTTTGTCGATTAATATTCAATTCTTGGATTTTGGCTCAATCCTTGCTTCTTTTAGTAAAAGAAATCATGAAAACCATGTTTTTTGCGAATAGAATTACAAAATGGTCTTTTGCATTTGCTGCATCAGCGGTTTTTTATTTGGGAATTCCCGAAGCGCAAAAGGTTAATATTTCAGATCTTATTCATTCGCATATCATTCGTTATTTCCATTTGTCTAAACCTATAATCGGTGAAGATGATGGCAATCGTTTTGCACCTGATTTGTCAAGTGTCGATAAGGAAACGGTATATTACTTTAATAAAATTGTTCGTTATTCTGAAAGTAGGCCTTTTAAAGAAGGTCCCGTTTATCGGTGGAATAGTAATATAAAAATCTATTTGCACGGAAAGCCATCAAAAGCCAATAGGAGGGAGGTGGTCAAGGTCATTATCGAGTTGAATCGATTGGTTTATCCTTTAAAAATTCAATTGGTTCAGAGGCCTGCTGATGCAAATTCCTTTGTTTACTTTGGCTCGATTGCTGGTTATAATCGTTCTTCTTTTTCTGATGTGCAGCTACCCAATTTGTACTTTGGTCACTTTCATATCAAAACATATAAACATGAAATTCAAAAGGCTCATGTTTTTATTAATACCAAGGAGACGTCGTCTCTACGTCAAAAGCATATCATAAGGGAGGAAATTGTCCAATCTTTGGGCTTGATAAATGATACCTATGATTTTAAAGAGAGCATCTTCTATCAGGGGTATTCTGAGGTTAGTGCCTTTTCAAGACTAGACGAGGCTGTTATTAAGCTTTTATATCAAGCGAGATAAGTGCTTTAGATGAGCCATGAACCACCTACAGAGATTACATTAGGCAATTCTAAATAATCTTGGTGCGTTTCTTCGCTGATCCCTCCCGTAGGACAAAACTGGATGTCAGGAAACACATTTGAATAAGTTTTTAAGGCTTTTATTCCTCCGAAAAGATTCGCTGGAAAGAATTTGAAAGTATTCCACCCCAACTGTTTTCCTAAAATGATTTCACTCGGTGTAGCCACACCCGGAATAAAAGCGATACCGCTTTTTTCAAAGGCAGGGGCTAAGCCTGCATTAATACCTGGGCTGACCATGAAGTCAACATTTAGCGCCGTTGCACGCTCAATTTGCGCCACTGAAACAACCGTTCCAATACCGACATGAAAGTCCGGCTTGTTTAGGAGCTTTGCAGCCTTAATACAATCAAAAGCGAATTCATTCCTTAAGGTGATTTCAATACAGTTGATCCCTTTGCTAATCAGCAAATTTATAGTGGCTTCCACATCATTGACATGATCAAAGGATACGACAGGGATTACTTTGTGTTTTCCCAATACTTTTCTGATGTTATTTTGAATCATTTTCTTTTTCTATTAAAATCGTAAAATCATTTGTCAAAGGATTTATAGCCTTGTGGAGATCATCTATTCGTTCCTTTATTCCTTTCGCATTACAAAAGTGCAATAAATTCTGAGTTCTTTCCTGCAATTTTTGATCGGGAAAAAGGCGCTCTTTAAGGCCTGTTATTTTTTTTACTTTCCCGTCAAAGGTTGTTTTTTTTGTTTTTTCAATCTTACTTTGAATCGAGGCTTGGTTATTTTCAAGCTTTTTAAGCTCAGAACCCAGCCATGCTTGCAGCCCAGGGTCATTCTTGATTGCATTTTGATAGGTTTCATTGAGCAGGGTTATAGCCTTTGCAATACTTTCTTTATCAATTGGGTTAGGGTCTTCCTTGGTTATCACCTTTTTCTGTAAGTTCGATGTGGATTCGAATAAATCCGTTGGAAGTAGACCTAGTTTTTCACTTGTTTTAAATGCGGATTGATCAATCCAAAGAATATTAGAACGCATCTGCAACATGGGGAAAGGGATTTCAGCGTTTTGGAATATACCTTTGAGTTGTGACCAATAACGTAATTCAGCCATACCTCCAATATAGCATAGGTTTGGCAGTATGGATTCCTGATATAAAGGACGCAGTGCAACATTAGGAGAGAATCGTTCGGGGAATGAATGAAGTAACTTGACCATTTCTTCAAGAGAATAGGAATTATCATCTACTTTGTAAACATCGCCTTCGAGACGAATCCGTGACCGAACCTCCTTATGCATATAGAAGAGATTAATTTCTCTTGAATGAATTTGACATTTTCTGTTCGCAGTTTTGAGGGCTTCATTGGTTTGTTGAATACAACCATCTGAAAATGAATCACGTAATTCTCTTTCGAAAACAGGAATCATTTCTTTTTTTAATGGCTTTTGATCTGCATCCAAAACCAATAAACCTTTACTTCCAAACAAATAATGAACCCAATTTCTAAACGCCTCTCCGTAGGTTTTCCCTTCTAAAGTATCAAGGGAATTTGATAGCTCAGAATACTCATCTGCTCTAAATAGCTCAAGTAGCTCTTTTTTCACTTCGGAAAGGCCCCTTAAATCAAACTTACCCACAGCACCTTTCTGTTTATGATCCCATGTAAGGGTCTTTCCGAAAAGATTAAGGCTTTGAATTTCCTCGCTGTCATGGTCTTCTGAGGCCATCCAGAAAATAGGGATGAAGTTTTTTTCTGGGTTTGCTTTTTTTAGCGCTTCGGCAAGTCTTATGGTATGCAGAATCTTAATAAAGAAATATAAAGCACCTCCATAAAGACAAAGCTGGTGTCCTGTTGTTACTGTATATGTATTTTCATTGCCAAGAAGCTCAATCTGATCAAGCACAGTTTGATTGTCTTCAATAGCAGCATAATTAGCCTTTAGTGTTTGTGCAAGGTTCTCTCTAAGGTTTGGATTGAAGTGATTTTGTTTTAGCTCAATTTGTTTGTTTATATTCTGTAATCCGAACGGAAGACCTATGAATTCTGAAATGGATTCTTGATCGTAAATGAAGTCCAAATCTTCTTTTGAGAAAAAAGGGAGCTTTGTTCTAGATACAGATATGGTTTCAATCATAAAGATTTTCCTTAATTAAATTTAATCGATGTAGCAGGTGAGATCCTTGAGATTACATAGCTTGGAATAAGAAGGCTCAGTACGCACGTTACAAAGGTAATTGCATTAATAAAAACAACATGTAAAACCGTTAATTTAATAGGGACATGGGAGAGGTAATAAATGTTAGCATCGAGCTGAATCCATTGAAAATGATACTGCAAAAAACAGAGCCCGAGCCCGATGATATTTCCGATGACCATTGCCTTAAAAATAAGGAATGCCGTCTGCATTAAAAATATTTTTCGAATACTCCAGTTTGAGGCTCCCAAGGCTTTCATGACTCCAATGAAGTTACTCCTGACAACAATCATAACCAGCAGAACAGAACCTATATTAACAATTCCAATTAGAATCATTAATGTTATGATAATAAGTACATTGGTGTCTAAAAAACCCAACCATGAGAAGATGTCATTTTCAGAATCAAGTATGGACTTTGTTTGTAAAAGCGTTCCGTTTTCATTAGGGACTAATTCTACTAGGTTCTTTAATTCCTCACCGGTTTCTTCAAGGGAATTCCAGTCTGTAATTTGAATTTCAAATCCCGAAACAAAATTAGTTTTTCCTTTATTTAGGTCTGCGAAATCACTTAACTCTTGCACTTTTTTTAGTGGGGAAAAAACAATTTGCTGATCTAATTTTTCAATGCCTGTTTCAAAAATTCCTTTGATTTTAAAACGCTGCATAAGCGACCTGTTTTTCACAAAAAAAATCGCTATTTCATCTTCGACTTTAAAGTGAAGCTGTTCACATAGTTTTTTTGAAATTAAGACTTCATTTTTGTCACTCCCGAAGGAAGGAACAGATCCTTCAACCAATATGCTTTTTAGAAAATCAATAGGGTAGGATTCATTGATTCCTTTTAGCACCACGCCGTTTACTTCTTGCTTTAGAAGGATTTCGCTTTTACCGTTGTGTTCTAGGGTATCCTCAAATTTATCTGAGCGTAAAAGGGCTGGTTTATACAGTACAGGAGACGTGTTTTTAACGCCATCAATTTTTTCTATGTCTTCAATAATGTTTTGCTGTTCTTTTAATACGTCAGCTTCATAGATGTTATCATTCCCAGCTTTCATTAAAAATATAGGGGCATTAAACCCAACGATTTTATTTCTAATTTCGCTCTGGAAGCCATGAACGACAGCAAGTGTGATTAAATTCACGATAATCGTTAGGGCAACACTAATTAATGAAATACGAAGAATAGGTCTAGAAACTTTTATACCTTTCTCCTTACTTTTAAGAATTTTGTTCGCTATGAAATATTCAAAAGACACCTATAGATTATTGCTTTCTCAAAAATACATAAAGCTATTGGGTCTCGTGTTCTTTTTCGTCTTTTTACTCTTTTCATGCCAATCCAATCAATCACCCAAGGTACATCAGGGGCTAAAGTCAGACCGTGCACCTGAAGATTCAGTTTTGGTCATGGGGGCGCAGCAGATCGAAGAACTATTGACGCTAATAGATGGTAGAGCAGTGGCTTTAGTAGGGAATCAATCATCAATGGTCAATTCTAAAACACATCTCGTTGATACGATTCTAGCACGTGGGGTTGATTTATTGAAAGTATTTTCTCCCGAACATGGTTTTCGTGGGACGGCGAGTGCTGGTGAAAAAATCAATAATTCATTAGATCCCAAAACGGGATTGCCCATCGTTTCTTTATATGGAAATCATAAAAAGCCAACCGCAGCTGATTTAGAAGGAGTAGCTTTGGTGATTTTTGATATTCAAGATGTTGGGGTCAGGTTCTATACGTATATATCTACTTTGCATTATGTCATGGAGGCATGCGCCGAACTGAATATTCCACTGTTGGTACTTGATCGCCCTAATCCAAATGGAGATTACATCGATGGTCCTGTTCTAGACTTGAAGCATCAAAGTTTTGTGGGTATGCATCCAGTTCCCATTGTTCATGGCATGACTATAGGAGAATATGCAAGGATGATAAATGGTGAATATTGGTTGAAAGACTCTATGCGTTGTTCTCTAAGTACAATCAATTGTTTGAATTATCAGCATGATTTATTTTATGACCTACCTATTCCTCCTTCTCCAAATTTGAGGTCAGCTATTTCAATTCGCTTATATCCTAGCTTATGTCTTTTTGAAGGGACTTCAGTAAGCGTCGGAAGAGGAACACAAACACCATTTGAGTTATATGGCCACCCCAAAATGCCTAAGGACTTATTTCACTTCACACCTGAAGCTCAGGTTGGTGCGATGAATCCTAAGTACGAACAGATCGTTTGTGGTGGCTTTTACTTGGGGGATATACCTATGAGTACCAAATTCAGTATTTCCTACCTCTTAAATGCGATTGCGATTTTAAAGAACCCCGCAGCACTTATTGATAAAAAATCCTTTTTCATTAAATTGGCGGGTACAGAAGATTTGTATAACCAGCTAATCTCTGGATGGTCAGAGAAAGAGATACGTGAAACTTGGGTGGAAGACCTAGAGCGTTACAAGGAGATCAGAAGTAAATACCTACAGTACAATTAACGAAGAGATTCTTGGCTTTTCTCGACCTTTTCTTTCATTTCTTGCTGATATACACGAAGCGTATTTTCTATTTCAGGGTCAAAGGCACCCAATATTCTAGCTGCGAGAATTCCGGCATTTTTAGCCCCGTTTAAAGCGACTGTAGCAACAGGTATTCCATTTGGCATTTGAAGGATGCTAAGAATAGAATCCCATCCATCAATCGAATTTGATGATTTAATGGGTACACCAATAACGGGTATAGTCGTCAAGGATGCGGTCATTCCAGGTAAATGGGCGGCTCCTCCTGCTCCTGCTATAATAACCTTAAGGCCTCTTTGTACTGCGGTTTTAGCATAGCTCACCATTTTTTCAGGGGTGCGGTGTGCTGAAACTATTTCAACTTCAGTTTGGATACCAAATCCCTCTAAAATCTCTATGGCATCTTTCATAACCGGAAGATCTGATGCACTTCCCATGATAATTCCAACTTTAACTTCATTCATCTTTAGTGGTCCGCTTTGGTTCGTAATTAATGGTGTGCTCAATGTCCGTTAGCATTTGATCCATTGGTGCTTTGATATCTTGTTCGGTTTCCTTAATGAGTTCTTTGATGTTTAATTCACTTTTAATATCGCCGCTAGATTTCTTGATTTCACTTTTGATGTCCTCAGACGCGTTTTTTATTTGATAAATGGCTTTACCCATTGTTTTTGCGATACTAGGTATGCTATTGGCACCAAAAAATATAAGTACAAAAACAAGGATTAACAGGATTTCAGTACCAGCAATGTCATTAAGAAAAAGGATTACTTGCATTTCAATACAAATTTACAACTAATTTATATCTGAAAAAACTTATTTAGATGCTTACAACGGTTTGGGTTTTGTTAGCAGCACAAATCAATTTTCATTCTTTGCATGTTATTACTCTGTGTTTGTTTCAGATTGATTTCATCAATTGTTTTAAGCGCTTCAGCATCTTTATTGAACATATTGAGGATTGGCATCGTAATCTTGAATCTCTTTTTACATTTGTTCTTGAAGCTAATTTGATATCCTGCCATCCTGCGATGAATATGCTTAGCGAGTATTGCATCTTGGTACTATTCTTGTTTCAGTAAGAAAAATTAAGACATATGAAATCTACTATTTTACTATTGTGTTTATTGTGTTTTCAGTTAAATGCTCAGTATTGTATGATTTATCCCGACCGATTTAAAACTCTCGAATACAAGTATACAGCGTCTCAATTTGGATTAAAAGGTCCTGTGAAGAGTGTGACACGATCCCATGAAACCTTAAACGAGGATGGTGAATATGAGACGATTCATGGTGTATGGGGTGATCACTATTTCATAGATCGCTTGAACTTCAATAAAATGGGGAACCTAACCAGTATGTATCAAGAGACAAAGACAGGTGACACGATGGTTGTTATACAAATCGATTACGATGCCCAGCATCGAATTTCTAAGGTGGCCGAGCACGAAATGAGTATCTGGCATAAATATGAGCCCTTTAAAGGAAAGAATTGGTCTTCGAGATATTTACATTACATCTACAATGAATCTGAGCTCTCTGCTATTGAGGTTGTGGGTGATTGGTCTTTAACTGCTTATGCAGATACATGCCGTTTAGATTTTCAATATGAAAAAGGCCGTGTTGTCAAGAAAACCATTTCAACATTGGATTCGGCAAATACAATTTTTAATGTGCGGGAGTATAATTATAATGTGCAAACTGGTCTTCTTGAGGAAGTTCTTATATCAATTGACTCAAGAGGTCGTGATGGGGGAAAGATCAAATTTAATTATGCTTCCGATAATCAAACCTTGTTAAGTAGGGTGTTTTCTCCTGTAACTGTTAATGAGTATATGTGGAAAGAGGCGACATGGAAATATGATTTACAACAGAATGTGATCAACTATTCTAGTGGTGACTCCTTAATGGAATACTGGTTTTGCTATAAAGATTTTCAATACAATGATATGAACGACGTCATCTTGGAATACTCCAATTCAGAAAACGATGGAAGAAACCGTTTGGTAACAAACTACACTTATGTATATGATACTCGGAAAAATTGGACAACGATGAACATTAGCGCCCAAAACTATATTGATTTTGATTTTTACACATCTCGAGGAGATGTTTTCCGTCGACTTCGGGAAATAGCGTATTATAAGCTTTAGAGTAGATAATAAATTCAATTTAAATGGACATTGTAGCTCACTAATTCATTAGACAGCGTATGTTCTTTTTGATTAAAAAGTTTGACTTGCAAGGAAAATTGCCCTGATGGATTAACTGGTATCCAAAGTCCTCCCCACATACCCTGTCCTCCAAAGAAATATTCTACATTATGGTGAATATTTACGCCCAATCCAAAGGACAGGCTCAAATTCAACCATCTGTTTATTCTAAAATCTCTACCCAATCTTACATTTATATAAGCCTCTTTGCCAATTGCTCGTATTTCTTGTGTTCCTTGTTGTGTATATTCAACACTCGTTACAGAACCGGTAGTGGTTACTGAAATGGTCTCGGGTCCATTATATCCAAATTCTGCCCATTGCATATAGGCCATTCCAATACTCGTGTTCTGTTAGTTTTTGAATGAAATCTTCACCTAGTTTTTTTGATCCGAAATGATAAGCTACATTTCCATTCACTGCGAATTCTTTTTTTTGAAATGTTGTGCCACTACTAGCGTCAAAATGCCATTGCTTCTGATTGACTCTAATTCCTCCATGAAATATTTCAGGGTAACCTATACCTATAATTACATTGACTTTTGAGGAACTTCCACTTTGCTGACAAAGGGCTGAGCTTACAATAATAAAAGGCAATATGTAAGCTAGAATTCTCATCATTTAATATTTAGTAAAACGAGGGGCTAAACGTATTACGTTTATTTCTAGTTTCTAATAGAGATATAATAAGTTTGGCTTTTGAGCCCCTTTAATTCGTATAAGGATATCTGAATTTCATACTTTATTTTGGTCTGCAGATTTGTTGAACAATTCTGGCGACAGCTGGGCAAACAATTGTGTTTTCGACAGTTAAATCCAATATTTGAACCACATTTTTCCGATCCGTATGCGGATATTCTCGGCAGGCCAGCGGTCGGTCATCATATACCCGGCAGGTATTGTCATCATTTAAAAAGGTACAGGGTGATTTTTTTAAGACATAATCGTTGTCTTCATCAAGCTTCAGGTATTTTTCGGTAAACGCTCCTGACTTCATGCGCAAATGTTTCGAGAGCCGATTGATATCAGCATTCCTGAAGATGGGACTTGTGGTTTTACAACAATTTCCACATTTAAGACAATCCATGGTTTCGAATTCCTTCTCATGTAAACTATTGAATTGTTCATTGATTTGCTTGGGGCGCTGCTTTTTGAGCTGAAGAAGTTTTTTTCGATTTTCTTTTTGCTTTTTTCCAGCTTCCTTCAAGCTATTTTGGTCTCTTTCGCTTAGGGATGAATTCATGGTGATTGCTTATTGGCTAAGTTATAAAATTATGAGTAGCGCCGTAATTATCGCTATCTAATTTGTAATGAATACTTTTATAAAAAAAAGGTTATGCCTGCTTTTCCGGTATATAGAAAATTGCCCAATTTGAAGTCTCATTATAAGATTTTATCGGCTTCGGAATTTGATGAAATCCAACAGGTCGGTACTTTGTATTTTAGAACAACGACAAATGCGGTTAAATATCCTGAAATACTGAGACTTCAGGATATGATTTCATGTTCGCCTCCATTTGAACCCAGTTCAGCTGAAGATTTTAATTCAAGGTTAGAGAAATTGTAACGTACATTTCATTGAAGTATTATAGAAGTATAAGCTTCACCTATGAATCGATTTATTTCACTTTTAGTGGTACTTTTTTTTGTTTCTTCCTTTAATAGGGTTATTGATTCAGATCGTGTTGTGTTATTTCATCAGAATCCAAATGGTGAGGAAGTGATCGCTCCGATGAATGCGGATTTCGAGATTCAATTATTGAAATTAATTAATCAAAAGCGACAGAATAGGGGGCTTGGTGTCTTACAGACTGATGAAGGGTTGATGCGCGCTAGTCGTTACCATGCGGCTGATATGGCGAATGAAAACTACCATGAACATGCTACGCATAACCGCACCTCTTCTGGACTGCAAGTCGGCATTTCAACCTTTAAGAGGATTTCTAAATTTTATGAGGGTTTTGCGAATACTGAAAATATAGCAGCTGGCTACAATAGCCCTGAAGAGGTTCTGAAAGGATGGATGAAGAGTCCAGGGCACAAAAGAAATCTATTCAATAAGAGCGCAACGCATATGGGGGTGGGTTACTACCACAATGCAAATAGCAAATTCAAGAATTACTGGGTTTTTGAGTCTGCCGCTGAATGATTCATTCGGATGCTTTTCTATTATTTTAAAACATCAATAGATTTGTCTTGAATTTTGTACTTTTGAAAGCCTTTTAAATCGGAGACCAAATGCAAACAATAGCGCCATATAAGCCCAATAATAAAATTAGAATTGTTACAGCCGCCTCTCTCTTTGATGGGCATGATGCTGCGATTAATATAATGAGGAGAATCATACAGTCAAGTGGCTGCGAAGTGATTCATTTAGGACATGATCGATCCGTTGAAGAGGTTGTTGATTGTGCCATTCAGGAGGATGCTCAAGCCATCGCCATGACCTCGTATCAAGGTGGGCATATAGAGTATTTCAAATACATGTATGATTTGCTTTGTGAAAAAGGAGCGCCTCAGATTAAAATATTTGGTGGAGGTGGAGGAACCATCCTTCCTTCGGAGATAAAAGAGCTTCAAGATTATGGTATTGAAAAAATATACCACCCAGATGATGGCCGCACCATGGGGCTTCAGGGCATGATCAATGATTTGATTATGCGCTGTGATTATGGTCTTGGTGAGGAATTGAACTATGGCCTTCAGCCTATTAAAGAAAAGAATGTACCTGCAATTGCCAGAACAATTTCTGCAGCAGAAAACTACCCTGATATTCACGTAAAATTATTAAGTGATATTAGAGCGGTCGCTTCAAAGAGTCAGGTCCCTGTTTTAGGAATAACGGGTACCGGTGGTTCTGGGAAATCTTCGTTAGTGGATGAATTGGTTCGTCGGTTCTTAGTTGATTTTGAGGACAAACAGATTGCAGTGGTTTCTGTGGATCCATCCAAAAGAAAAACGGGAGGTGCTTTACTCGGAGATAGGATTAGGATGAATTCTATTAAAAACAGCCGTGTCTATATGCGGTCTTTGGCCACAAGACAATCGAACCTTGCTTTATCCAAGCATGTTGCAGAGGCTTTATCCATACTAAAAGCTGCTGAGTACGATTTAATTATTCTTGAAACATCAGGGATAGGCCAATCAGACACTGAGATTTTAGACCATTCAGACGTTTCTCTTTATGTGATGACACCTGAATATGGCGCTGCTACGCAATTGGAGAAAATTGACATGCTTGATTTTGCCGATGTAATTGCATTAAACAAGTTCGACAAAAGGGGGGCGCTTGATGCCCTTCGAGACGTCAGGAAACAATACCAACGAAATCATAATCTCTGGGATGAATCCGTCGATGATATGCCGGTTCATGGCACAATTGCTTCTCAATTCAATGATCCGGGGATGAACTCTCTTTACAAGGTGGTGATGGATCAGCTGGTTGAAAAAACAGAATCGAATTTGAATTCTACTTTTGCAATCACACGTGAAATGTCTGAGAAAATATTTGTTATCCCACCGGATAGAACACGTTATTTGTCGGAGATTTCTGAGAATAACCGGTCTTATGACAAGTGGGTTAGCCAGCAAGTAAAAGTAGCCGATACGCTCTATGGACTTAACCAGACCATCGCAACATTGACGGCTTCTGAATACGATGACAAGGATCGTTTAATCAAAAACATTCAAGAAGTTTTTGAAAAGGAAAAATTAAATTTTGACCCCAAAAACTGGGAGATTATACAAAACTGGGCTCTCAAAAAGAGTGCCTATAAGAATCCTGTCTACGAATATAAGGTGCGCGATAAAAAATTATCGATTCAAACACATACCAAATCTCTTTCTCATTCGGATATCCCGAAGATATCTTCCCCTAAATACAAAGGGTGGGGTGATATTTTGAGATGGGTATTACAGGAGAATTTCCCTGGTGAATTCCCCTATACTTCTGGCTTATTTCCCTTTAAAAGAGAAGGAGAGGACCCAACCCGAATGTTTGCGGGTGAAGGTGGCCCAGAACGAACGAATAAGCGTTTTCATTATGTGAGCATGGGTTTACCTGCTAAACGATTATCAACAGCTTTTGATTCGGTTACACTATACGGAAATGACCCTGATTTAAGACCCGATATTTATGGTAAAATTGGTAATGCGGGGGTGTCTATTTGCTGTCTAGATGATGCGAAGAAACTTTATTCAGGATTTGACTTAACGCATCCCGCAACATCTGTTTCAATGACCATAAATGGTCCAGCACCGATGCTTTTAGCCTTTTTTATGAATGCAGCAATCGATCAGAATTGCGAAAAGTACATCAAGGATGAGGGCCTCACTGAGGAAATTGAACATAAAATAATAGAAATCTACAAAACCAAAGGAGTTAAAAGACCGAGTTACAACGGCGAACTTCCCGAAGGGAATGATGGTTTAGGTTTAATGTTATTAGGGGTTACTGGAGATCAGGTTCTGCCCGAAAAGCTATATAATGAAATTAAAACAAAAACCCTGACGCAGGTCAGGGGTACTGTTCAGGCCGATATTCTCAAAGAAGACCAAGCACAGAATACGTGTATTTTCTCTACCGAATTCGCCCTAAGGTTAATGGGGGATGTCCAAGAGTATTTTATTCATAATGGCATACGTAATTTTTATTCTGTTTCTATTTCCGGATATCACATTGCAGAAGCTGGTGCAAATCCCATTACACAGCTTGCTTTTACGCTTGCCAATGGATTCACTTATGTTGAGTATTATTTAAGTAGAGGAATGGATATCAATGATTTTGGCCCGAATTTATCCTTTTTCTTCTCAAATGGAACAGATCCTGAATATGCCGTGATCGGTCGGGTTGCTAGAAGAATTTGGTCTAAGGCGATGTCGAAAAAATATGGTGCTAATCCAAGAGCACAAATGCTCAAGTATCATATACAGACTTCAGGGCGTTCATTGCATGCGCAAGAGATTGATTTTAATGACATTCGAACTACATTACAAGCGCTTTACGCCATTTATGACAACTGTAACTCATTACATACGAATGCTTATGATGAGGCCATTACAACGCCAACTGAGGAGTCGGTGCGTAGGGCAATGGCTATTCAACTGATCATTAATAGAGAACTCGGATTGGCTAAGAATGAAAACCCATTACAGGGCGCGTTCATTATTGATGATTTGACAAATTTAGTTGAGGAAGCGGTGCTTCTAGAATTTGATCGCATTACAGAACGCGGGGGTGTTTTAGGAGCGATGGAGACGATGTATCAAAGGTCGAAGATTCAAGAAGAATCCTTGTATTATGAAACTTTAAAACATAGCGGAGAGTTTCCTATTATCGGTGTAAACACATTTTTGAGTTCTAAAGGCTCTCCTACGATTTTACCAAAAGAAGTGATTCGAGCTACGGAAGAAGAAAAGATGTATCAGATTGAGATGCTCAAAAACCTTCATGTGGCTGAGCAAGAAAACACGAAAGAAGGACTTAAAACAATTCAGGATGCTGCGGTGAATAACCAAAATATTTTTGAGGAATTAATGGAAACCTGTAAGCATGCGTCTTTAGGTCAGGTTACGCACTCTTTGTTTGAGGTGGGTGGGCAGTATAGACGTAATATGTAATCTTTAAACTGATGTTTTTATTAGGTGAGTATATTTCTATTTTGAATGAAACGGGTAAATACCGTGTTCTCAGTATTCAATCTAGTTTTCTTTTGGTTGAAGATGAGCACGGATTCGAAAGAAAAATAGTGCATGGAAATGCTGTGAAAATAGCGTCTTTCAATACGGGGGAGATTCAAGTCAAAGATGCGGATTCTATTAAAATTCGATCGAATAAAAAAAAAGTAGAGTGCATACCTGAGATTGATTTACACCTCGAATCATTTGAGCTTATTAATGATTCAAATTCTGCGCATAAAAATTTCTTACTACAGATAAATACATTCAAGCGATTCATAAACAACAATTTAAAAAAAAAGGTATCTAGGGTTTTGGTGATTCATGGTGTAGGTAACGGCAAACTTAAGAGTGAAATTAAATCTTGTTTACAAGGAAGGCCAGGATATGAAATGAATGATGCTAATTTTAGTCAGCGTGGCGTAGGAGCCTCTTATATTGATATTAAAACTTCCAAGGCTGAACCTTTATAAATCAAAGGTGAAGAAAACTTTTCTTTGCTCACTGTCTTTTGATTCTCGGTAATCTGGATCATCGACACAGCAATCAACTGGACATACTGCCGCGCATTGTGGTTCATCGTGGAAACCTTCACATTCTGTGCATTTATCATGAGTGATATAATAAACATCCATATCTCCAGGCTCAAAAGAATGATCTGCTTCAACATCATCACCGTCAAGGGTCTTGATCATGCCTTTAAGGGTCGTTCCGTCAGAATATTTCCATTCTGCACCACCTTCATAAATAGCATTATTTGGACATTCGGGTTCGCATGCTCCGCAATTGATACATTCATCCGTAATCATTATGAATATAAAATTTTTTACAAATATAGAAACGCAAATTGGATTACTTTGTTCAATCTTTAAAAAAAGAAGCTTCTTATATTTGTACTGTGAAAAAAGAGAGTTTAATAAAAGCATTCGTTCAACTTGGTGTTGTAATGAGGCATTTCGGCTTATCAAGGCCATGGAAAAATTTCGAATTAGGAATAACAGAAGCTGAATTTGATCATTTTAATGAGCTTATCGGCTATGTAAAACATAATAATGGCTGGTTTAGTGAGGATATGGTGCGAAAAGCATTGTTTAATCTCGGAGAGGCATTAACCTTGGACGACCTTGAAAGTTGGTCTAAGAAGTATGCATTTACTGATGAGCCCAAATCAGTTGCTGTGATCATGGCGGGTAACATTCCGTTAGTTGGTTTTCATGATTTCATGTGTGTGTTGCTCTCAGGTAATAGCATCATTGCAAAAATGAGCTCGGATGATGATAAGTTATTTCCGTTGATTACTGATTTTCTCATCTGTTTTGAACCCAAATTAAAAGGAAGGATTTCATTTTCAGATAGAAAACTACAAGGTTTTGATGCCGTTATAGCGACCGGAAGTAATTCAAGTTATTTACATTTTGAGCAGTACTTTTCTAAGTATCCGCATGTTTTTAGAAAAAACAGAACATCGGTAGCTGTGTTAGCTGGTGCTGAAAGTGATGATGAGCTGAAGGCCTTGAGTAAGGATATTTTTGAGTTCTATGGCCGTGGATGTAGAAGTGTTTCTCATTTGCTATTGCCTAAAGGTTTTGAAATCAATAGAGTATTTGAAAACATTGTTCATCAGGGAGAAGTGATAAATAATAAAAAATATGGGAATAACTATGATTACAATAAGGCCATACATCTGATGAATCAAGAAAACCTTTTGGATAACAATTTTGTGCTTCTCAAGGAAACTAAAGATTTGACATCTCCGTTGGGTATGCTGTATTATCATTTTTATGAGAATGAAGCCGAGATTGCTTCTTATTTTGAATCGCATAAGGAATCTATACAATGCAGAGTCGGACTCGATGGATTGCCATTCGGAACGGCTCAATGTCCGGCCTTAGGAGATTATGCGGATCAATTTGATACCATGACTTGGTTGAATACATTATAAATACTAAGCATCAATAAGAAATATATATCTTTGACACCCATGTCACTATTTAATAAATACATGATCCTATATAAGACAAAAGAAGAGATAAAAATCATGCGTGATGCAGCTCAAGTAGTCAGCAGAACACTTGGTGAGGTGGCCAAATTAATTAAGCCTGGTGTGACGCCACTTTCATTGGATAAAATGGCGCATGATTATATTCTGTCTCAAGATGCGAAGCCAGGATTCTTGGGTTTGTATGGTTGTCCTAGTACTTTATTGATTTCAGTGAATGAACAGGTTGTCCACGGCTTGCCAACTGAGCGTCCTTTTGAAGAGGGAGATATTGTTTCTGTAGACTGCGGTTCCGTTTATAAGGGATATTACGGCGATCATGCCTATACGTTTAAGGTAGGAAAAGTCTCTCCAGAAGTAAGTCATTTGTTGAAGGTCACTAAGGAATGTCTTTATCTAGGTATTGAACAGTGCAAGACTTCAAATAGGATGGAAGATATTGGGTATGCAATTCAGCAGCATGCTGAGAAAAATAAATTTGGTGTCGTACGAGATCTTGTTGGCCATGGTTTAGGAAAGACTTTGCATGAGGAGCCTCAGGTTCCCAATTTTGGGCGAAGGGGTAGAGGTAAGAAGATTCAAAATGGTTTGACAATCGCTATTGAGCCTATGATTAATATGGGGACGGAAAAGGTACGCACGCTTGAAGATGATTGGACTATTGTTACAGAAGACGGTTTGCCTAGCGCACATTTCGAACATAATATAGCTGTTGTTGATGGGGATCCTGAAATACTTTCTACTTTCGACTACATCTATGATGTAATCGGTTCGGATGATTAAGGAAAAGAAATTTGTATTTCTAGCAGTGCTTACTTTTCTGCTTTATGGCTTGGGACTTTACATGGATTATGATTCTTTTATCCTTCCATTTCCACTTTTCGATTTTGTACTTCTCATTGCTGTTCTTCGGTTCTTCTTTTGGGATTCAAGTTCTCTAAAGACCTATAAGTGGTTGTATTTTTTTGGTGTGCTTTTCAAATTGTCAATCAATCCTGTTTTAACCGAAGCGATACTTTCTAATAATCAGCTAGACTTTCTGCATGGTTCTTTACTTATAGATTCAATGCTGCTTATGGCCTATGGTATTTGGGCTTTAAGCTTCACTTTTTGGTGTATTCAAAATAAACTAGCCATGGGTTGGTATTGGACCACACTTCATTTTATTTTAGGGGCACTTGTTCTAACGAGTGGTTATGTATGGCTTACGCCTTTATTCTCCTTGTTGCCAGCTATTTTATTGTACGTCAAGAATAGGGAAGAGAAATTCCGGTATATCTGGCATCTTCATTTTGCCTTAGATACGATGACGGTGATTATGCTTTTGTCAATCTCCTAACTAAAGGTGAATAACTTCTCCGTATGCAGCAGCTGCAGCTTCCATAACAGCTTCAGACATTGTTGGATGTGGGTGAATTGTTTTAATTAATTCTTCCCCAGTTGTTTCGAGCTTTCGTATTGCAACTATTTCCGCAATCATTTCGGTGACGTTTGCTCCGATCATGTGTGCTCCAAGAAGTTCTCCATATTTTGCGTCAAATATTAATTTTACAAACCCATCTTTGGTACCAGCAGCACTTGCCTTTCCAGAAGCTGAAAAAGGGAATTTCCCGATTTTGAGTTCATACCCCGCTTCTTTAGCTGCTTTTTCCGTCATTCCAACAGATGAAATTTCAGGAGAGCAATACGTACAGCCTGGGATATTACCATAGTCAATAGGGTCGGGATGGTGTCCAGCGATTTTCTCAACACACAATATGCCTTCAGCTGAGGCAACATGTGCAAGGGCAGGTCCGGGAACAACATCTCCAATCGCATAGTATCCAGGCATATTCGTTTGGTAGTAATCATTGACAAGGATTCTTCCTTTATCAACAACAATTCCAACCTCTTCAAGTCCTATGTTTTCAATGTTGGCTTGAATTCCAACGGCAGATAGAACAATATCACATTCTATTTTTTCTTCGCCTTTTGCGGTTTTTATACTGACGATACAGTTTTTACCACTTGTATCAACACTTTCAACTGATGAACCAGTCATCACCTTAATACCTGTTTTTTTAAATGACTTTTCTAGTTGTTTCGAAACATCAATGTCCTCAACAGGGACAATATTAGGAAGGTACTCGACAACGGTCACTTCTGTTCCAATAGCATTGTAGAAATAAGCAAATTCAACACCAATTGCTCCCGAACCAACAACAAGCAATTTTTTCGGTTGTGTTTTCAGTGTCATGGCTTGGCGGTATCCAATGATTTTCTCACCATCCTGAGGGAGGTTAGGAAGCGCACGTGATCTTGCACCTGTAGCTATAATAACTCCTTTTGAAGCAGTGTAGTCTGTAACTTTTCCTGAGTCATCCGTAACACTCACTGTTTTATTGGCTTTGATTAAGCCATTTCCAGTAAGGACGTCTATTTTATTTTTCTTCATCAAGAATTTGATTCCGTTACTCATTCCATCGGCAACATCTCGACTTCTTTTAACCATAGCGCCAAAGTCAGCTTTAGCATCTTTTACGGTGATACCATAATCTTCAGCATGGCTTAAGTATTCAAAAACATTAGCAGATTTCAGAAGTGCTTTTGTTGGAATGCAACCCCAATTGAGACAAATGCCACCTAAAGCTTCTCTTTCAACGATTGCGGTTTTTAAACCTAGCTGTGAAGCCCGAATAGCGGTAACGTATCCTCCTGGTCCACTTCCGACTACAATAATGTCATAATTCATAGGTACTTAATTTAAGCAACAAAAATACTTAAAATAATGAAATTCTTTAGGGTTTTGAATTCTTTATCAAATTCAATAATCACTCCTGTTTAATTCTTTTTTATTATCGAATGAGATACCTATATTATCCTTATTTTTGTCTGATAATATTGAAGAAATGAGCCAAACCCTCAAAAAAGAAGCTACCGTAGCGCAAGCCGTTGAACTCGGTCTCAGAGAAGATGAATTTGAAATGATTAAGGAGATCCTCGGAAGAACTCCTAATTTCACTGAAACAGCGATTTATTCTGTGATGTGGTCAGAGCATTGCTCTTATAAAAATTCCATACTATGGTTGAAGACCCTTCCAAAGGATGGCCCTCACATGCTCGTAAAGGCAGGTGAAGAAAATGCAGGGCTTGTAGACATAGGAGATGGAATGGGGTGTGTCTTTAAAATAGAGTCGCACAACCACCCAAGTGCTTTAGAACCATATCAGGGCGCAGCAACAGGTGTTGGGGGAATTAATAGAGATATTTTTACTATGGGCGCAAGACCCATTGCACAATTAAATTCTTTACGCTTTGGAAACATAGAAAGAGACCGTACGAAGTGGTTGGTTAAAGGAGTGGTTAAAGGAATTGGTGATTATGGAAATGCTTTTGGTATACCTATAGTAGGTGGTGAGGTCGCTTTTGACGACTCGTACAATACCAATCCTCTAGTCAATGCCTTTTCTGCAGGTACAATTGATACCAAAAAAATGATTTCAGCGACTGCGAAGGGACCTGGTAACCCAGTTTTCATTGTTGGTTCTTCAACGGGTAAGGACGGAATTGCAGGTGCCGCTTTTGCATCCAAAGATATTACAGAAGACTCTGCATCTGATTTACCATCTGTTCAGGTCGGTGACCCGTTTATGGAGAAATTACTACTCGAAGCAACGATGGAGTTATCCGAAACGGATGCTGTGGTTGGAATGCAAGATATGGGTGCTGCAGGAATCACATGTTCAACTTGTGAGATGAGTGCTGCCGGTGAAGTGGGGATGGAAATCGATTTAGATAAAGTACCAACGCGACAGAGCAACATGCTTCCCTATGAGATTTTACTTTCTGAATCTCAAGAACGAATGCTGGTGGTTGTGCAAAAAGGAAAGGAAGATACGGTTAAGAAGATTTTCAAGAAATGGGATTTACATGCTGAGGAAATTGGTGTTGTAACTGATACAAAAAGGATTCGATATTATATGAACGGTGAGCAAGTAGGTGATGTTCCTGCAGATTCATTAGTTCTTGGAGGCGGTGCCCCTCAATATGAAAGAGCTTATAAAGAACCTGCCTATTTCCAGGAATTCAAGAAATTTAATATCAATTCAATTCCACAACCAGAAAGTTTAAAGGCAGTCGCTGATGCCATGCTCGCGATGCCTAATATTGCTTCTAAAAAATGGGTTTATGAGCAATATGATTCAATGGTAGGAACCCGAACGATGACAACCAATGTTCCGTCGGACGCGGGTGTCGTTAATATTAAAGGAACCAATAAGGCTTTGGCCATGACTGTGGATTGTAATTCTAGATATGTGAATGCCGATCCCGAGATCGGGACTATGATTGCGGTTTCTGAAGCAGCAAGAAATATTGCCTGTTCAGGTGCGGAACCAAGTGCTATCACGAATTGTTTGAATTTCGGAAACCCCTATAATCCAGAATCGTATTGGCAATTTGTGGGTGCGATTAAAGGAATGTCTGCTGCTTGTTTAAAGTTTAAAACCCCGGTAACAGGAGGGAATGTGTCTTTCTACAATCAGTCAGTAATAAATGGTGTAGAGGTACCTGTTTTTCCAACACCTACTATAGGAATGATTGGCCTCTTAGCGGACAAAAATAATTTAATGTCACTAGACTTTAAGTCAAAGGGTGATTTAATTTTCCTAATTGGTAATTACAAGGAAGACATATCTTCTTCTGAATATCTTGCCACTTATCATGGAGTTAAAGCTTCCCCTGCACCGTATTTTGACTTGGATGAAGAGTTTAGAACGCATGCTGTTGTTAAAGATTTAATCAAGGGTGACCGAATTAATGCCGCACATGATGTTGCAGATGGTGGACTTTATGTAACTTTGGTGGAGATGTCGTTTCCAAGAGACCTTGGATTTGACATTGTTTCTGATTCTGAAATACGCGAAGATGCATTTTTATTCGGAGAAGGTCAGGGAAGAATTGTAGTCTCTGTATCTGAAGATCAAGAAGATTTGTTCCTAGAACACATGGTGGATTCAAAAGTTAACTTTACCTTGCTAGGGCATGTAACCAAAGGGAAACTTGTCGTTGATGATGAGCATTATGGTTTTGTGAGTGATGCAAAAGAAATTTACGACAATGCCTTAGGGAAATTGTTAGAAGACTAATTATGGAATACAATACATCAAGAGAAAAATTAATTCTTCCGGAATACGGCAGAAATGTTCAAAACATGATTGCCCATGCAATGGACTTAAGAGACCGCTCTGAGAGGAATAGTGCGGCACAAGCGATTATAGAGGTGATGGGACAATTGAATCCTCATTTAAGGGATGTTGATGATTACAAGCCTAAATTATGGACACATTTATTTGTCATGTCTAATTTTGAGTTAGACGTAGATTCACCGTACGAAATCCCGAATGAGGAAGTCTTAAGTGAAAAACCAAGTATCATGAATTACCCTAAGGGGAAAATCAAATATGGTCATTACGGAAAGTATACGGAGACAATATTAGGTGATGCAAAGGAAATCGATGATCCAGAAGCTAAACAAGCGCTAAAAATGGCGATGGCGAATTTCATGAAAATTCAATATTTGACGCATAACAATAATGCCGTAGAAAACAACGTAATAGCTGGTAACCTCAAGGAATTATCCAACAATGAGCTTATTTTAGAGAATCCGGATGATTTGATAAATACAAATCAGGTTTTAAGGAGTATAGGACAAAATAAAAATACCACGAGAACGAATAATAACAAAAACAACAACAACTACAACAACGAAAAAGAAGAGATTTAAAAGATAGAATATGGCTTCGTTTGAAATTCATGGAGGAAAACCTCTCAAAGGTGAGCTAACACCACAAGGAGCAAAAAACGAGGCGTTGCAAGTATTATGCGCCCCTCTTTTAACCCCGGAAAAGGTTACTATTTCTAACATACCTGATATCATTGATGTCAATAAACTAATTGCTTTAATGCAATCAATGGGTGTGAAAGTTGAAAAAGTAGAGAAAGGAACCTATATTTTTCAGGCAAAAGATATCAATCTAGACTATTTACAAACAGAGGATTTTAAAATCAGAGCAGGCTCGTTAAGGGGATCCGTTATGATTGTGGGCCCTCTTTTAGCACGTTTTGGAGTAGGTTATTTGCCTAAGCCAGGAGGGGATAAAATTGGACGTAGGAGATTAGATACTCACTTTGCAGGTATGATTAGTCTTGGTGCTAAGTTTAATTACGACGCGGGAGAACATTTTTTTGCAGTCGAAGGTAAAAACCTAAAAGGCGCCTACATTCATATGGATGAAGCATCCGTTACGGGGACAGCTAATATTGTAATGGCTGCAGTGATGGCTAAGGGCGAAACGACAATTTATAACGCAGCTTGTGAACCTTATTTGCAACAGCTTTGTAAAATGTTGAACACAATGGGGGCTAAGATCTCAGGTATTGGTTCTAATAAGTTGACGATTAATGGTGTAAAGGGGTTAGGTGGTTGCTATCATCGAATCTTACCTGATATGATTGAAATTGGTTCATTTATTGGTTTGGCAGCAATGACACAGTCAGAAATTACCATTAAAGATGTGAGCTGGGAAAACCTGGGTATTATTCCGACAATCTTTAGAAGGCTCGGTATTAAATTGGAAAAAAAAGGGGACGATATTTTTGTGCCAGCGCAGGAGAGTTATGAAATCGAAACTTTTATCGATGGTTCTATAATGACAATTTCTGATGCGCCATGGCCTGGATTTACTCCGGATTTACTTTCTATTATTTTAGTTATTGCTACGCAAGCAAAGGGTTCTGTATTGATTCATCAAAAAATGTTTGAATCTAGATTGTTCTTCGTTGATAAACTCATCGATATGGGAGCACAGATAATTCTTTGTGATCCGCATAGAGCAACCGTTATTGGATTGAATCGCAAGAATGATTTAAGAGGCATTCAAATGACCTCTCCCGATATTAGGGCAGGTGTTTCTTTGTTAATTGCTGCGCTATCATCGAAAGGAAAAAGTACAATTCACAATATTGAGCAGATTGATAGAGGATATCAAGACATCGATATCCGTCTGAATAATATTGGTGCGGATATTAGAAGAATAGGTTAATTTGAAAAAGTATTATTCTTCTATTGGTTTTCTAGCCCTAGGAATTATTCTGTTTTATTTTATTCAAACCCGATACAATCCTAATCCTATCCCCGTCGGATTGATGTCGGAAACTGTCCCGGAACTTTCATTAAAAAATGCCAAAGGTAAAACACTCCGTCTTTCGGATTTAAAAGGAAAAATGGTATTAATTGATTTTTGGGCCTCTTGGTGTGGTCCATGTCGCAAGGAGAGCCCCAATTTGGTTGAGGCTTACCAAAAGTACCATAAGAAGCATTTTGAAAAGGGCAAAGGTTTTGAAATTTACAGCATTTCTTTAGATAAAAATAAAGCATCTTGGATAACGGCCATTTCTCAAGATAGATTAGACTGGAAGCTGGCTCTTTTGGGATAAAGAAAAAGAAGCCAGTAAAAAATACAGCGTAACCTCCATTCCTTATGGAGTACTTATAGATGGTGAGGGTAATATTATTGCATCAGGTAACGAGGTGCGAGGAGTCAGTCTTCATATTGTGCTAGATCAGTTGCTTAAGCATTAAATCTGTTCCAGAGCGTGTGCTATTAGCTTATTCATATGTTCTTTATAATCACTCGAAAATATTTTTGCAGGTCTATTTGCTATCCCTAAGCATATTGTAGCACAGGTATGCCCCAGTGCAGTCCCCAATGCATATAAGGCTGAAGTCTCCATTTCAAAATTGACGAAACGATATTCTCCTTCCTCAAACGATTCAAGTGCTTCATTAAGGTTTTTGGTATATGTAGGCACCCTCAATTCCCTTCCTTGAGGACCATAGAAGCCTGAACTGGTAACTGTTATTCCGCTGACAGAGTTTATGGTCTCAAATTGCTTTAGAAAGCCTGTTGAAGCCTTCTTTAGGTAGGGTATGACTTTTTCGGGAAAGAGATTTTTTAAATTAATGGATTCTAATAGGTGTTTTTCTTCTTTTGAAATGTCAAGTTTATAAAAGTGGCCGATATTATCAAGGCCAAGTGCAAATTCACTTAGTATATATGTGTGAAGAGGTATATCGGCTTGAAGTAATCCGCAAGTACCTATTCTAAGGATCTCTAGCTCAGTTCGGTCAACCTTTTCTGTTTTGCTTACTAAATCAATGTTAAAAGCAGCATCCAATTCATTGATAACAATATCTATGTTGTCTGTACCAATACCCGTAGACATAACTGAAATTCTCTTGTTCTTATACTTTCCTGTATGACAAAAAAACTCTCTATGGTTTGACTTGAATTCGATGGAATCAAAATGTTCTGAAACCATAGATACGCGATCTTGGTCACCTACAAGTATTATTTTTGTGGCTAGGTTTTCGGATGAAATACCAAGATGATAAACCTGGTTTTCTGAATTCAGAACAAGTTCTGTAGGGGCAAATTCCTTCAAGAAAGATTAATTAGTTAAACTACCAAATACTTTCATCAACAGGTCCGTTATTCGAGCAACAGGGTCGAGGCGGATTTTATTTTCTTCTTTCTCAACCATCAGGAATAAACCTTCAATGGCCCTATTGGTAATGAAAACATCCAGATCGGGGTTTAATTGTTGACCTCCTGTTAAAGCCATGGCAGTATTGTACTTGTTAATGAGTGGGTTCCAGTATTCCGTTAGTTTAACTTTTGATATGGCATCTTTAACTT
This sequence comes from Flavobacteriales bacterium UBA952, assembly GCA_905182495.1. GTDB lineage: Bacteria > Bacteroidota > Bacteroidia > Flavobacteriales_D > Crocinitomicaceae > UBA952. The sequence goes on along the minus strand of CAJJBU010000024.1, from coordinate 3,636 downwards.
TCGGAAGAAATGCATCGATGAGACTTTGGTTGGTTTGATCTTTTAAATACTTTGTGGCAGCTCCATTACCTCCATTGAGTATTGTAAAACCATCCTGAACAGTCATACTTGTAATGGCATTCTTAAATATAGGTAATGCCTCTTTGCATGCTTCTTCAGCCGCTCTATTTAGTGTCGTTTCAAATTTGTCTACTTGATTGTTTAATCCGAGGTCTAATGCTTTTTCTTTCACTTTTATAGCATCAGGAGGAAAGGGCAGTCTTATTTTTTCATTTCCTAAGAAACCATCTGTAATAGAGGTTAACGATACGGAATTTTCAATACCAACAGAAAGCGCTTGTTTTAATCCAGAAATCACCTCGCCATTCGTAAGTGGGTTTTCCGTTTCTTGTTCTTCATCCCCGTTTAATAACGCACCTGCATCATTTAGTAGATTGGCACTTATATCACAGGATATAAAAAAGAGCACACTTGAAAATATAAGTGTGTATTGCAGTCGTTTTAGCATGATTTATCGAATAATGTTAATGTAGCCCGTATGAATTTTTCTTCCATCGTTTTCCTTTTCCTTGTAAACGGCTCTCCAGATATAAGTCCCATCAGGAACAGTTTTGTTGCCATAGGTACCATCCCATTTAGCTTTAATATCATTTGTTTCCCATATAGTCTCTCCCCACTTATTGAAGATTTCAAGAGTGAAGTTTTGAAAGTCTATACCTTCGACCGTAACGAACCAAGTTTGATTGTGTTCATCATTGTCTGGTGTAAATGTATTCGGTGCGTAAAAAATAATATCAGGAATGATTTCCATGTCTAAGGTCACTGTGTCAGAGCAACCTTCGTTCGTTGTTGCGATTAGGGTAATAGGATAAGTGCCTGAAACACCTTCAGGGAAGGTAATGAAAGCAGTTCCCTCATTGCTAATTATCGATGTAGCTCCAAGGCTGAACCATTGGAAGTCAACGACATTTCCAATGCAAGATTCTGTCGTTTGAATTTCTGTTTCGAACCACGTAGCTGGATTTTTTGAAATCGAAAAATTAGCGGTAGGTGGTGGAGTTACTTGTATGATATTTTGAAATTCTGTACTGTAAACACAACCATAATTAGACGTTATATTTACAAAACAGTCATAGGTGCCAGGTAAAGAAAAAGTATTTTCAATGGACTCTACGCCATTTGCATAAAACACATCTCCGTTGGAGAAAACATATTCTGTTGTAAGCACATCCCCACCATTTATTGTATTGTTAAAGAATATAAATTCACCAGGAACACATTGAACGTCAGAGTCAGGTGCGATCATTGGATTGATGTCATTTGGAAAGGTAACTGTCATACATTCCTGAGTTGAAGGTGAGCCACATTCTTCAGATAATGTAATGCAATATTGGGTGCTGTTAGCGTTCGGGTTTACCGTAATTGTTTGTCCCACATCGACACTAGAACCGTTCGCAGTCCATGTGTATATATATGTTGATGAACCGCCATTTGCGGTAGCCTCGATATCGATGAAAGCATCAGCGCAAATGACAGTATCAATTGTTAAGTCAGAAATACTTAAAGGCGATGGTTCAGAGATTGTAGTCGTTAATTGACTTGTACATCCTAAATAGTCAGTAACGGTTATAGTATGTGTTCCAGCATAAAGATCATTAGCAGTATTACTTAGACTAGTGCTCTGATCCCAAGTAAAGCTGTAAGGCTCAGTTCCCGAATTTACACTTATTTCAATCGTACCATTATTCAAGCTATTGCACAAGGCATCTTCTTGATTTTCGACGGTCAAAATCATACTCGGTATTTCATCTACAGTAACCGAAATGTTTCCAATACATCCGGTTAGGGATTCTATAACGCATGTGTAAGTCCCTGATGACAATCCTGTAGCAGTAGCAGTAGTTTGATTATTACTCCATAAATAAGTTTCCGTGCCGTCTGAAGGAATCATTTCCGCTGTTGCTGTGCCATCCAATCCACCAACACAAGAGACTGGGGTTGTATTTCCTGAAAAATCAGCGGGACTGTCTCCTACAGTAATAGTTGCATTTGATGTACAGCCATTTCCATCTACCATAAATACAGAATAGGTACCCGGAGAAACGTTATTCACCGTTTGTGTAGCGGCACCCAAAGCTGGCCATGAATAAGTATGAGGCCCGGGTGAGCCAGCGCCAGCTACCGCGGAAACCGTTCCAATGCCTTGGCTACATATATCATCCGTAGATGATGCGATCACTTCAGGAGATGCTGTAGTAAGGAAAGTTGTGTCAGAAACGGAACCAAGAGCAGTGCCACAAGCAGAAGCTGTAAGGAAATAGCCTGTAGTGCCGGGAGGAGCATTTGGAATACTCAGTATGTTTGCAAATGGAAATGTTTCACCTAAAGTATTGTTCCAAACAAGATTACTGTTGTCTCCGGTTATTTGAACATAATCAATAGCGTCTACAGCATAATTATTTGTATTCGATGGGCTGTCAGGGGTCCACCTGTAGGCATCGTTGCTTGCAGTCCATACCTGATTGTTCCGGCCAGGAGAAGTGAAAGCAATCGAACCCGCGCCATTTTGAATGCCTTGAATTGCTAACCCGCCATTCCAAGCTCCACATACAGGTTTATTACCGATGTGCATCTCAATAATATTTGAAGTTTCAAAAAGAATAATTCCTAAATAATTACAGTCCGTTAAGCCACAAGAAAAGGCATTTATTTCTCTATATACGATTACACATTTCCTGTTAGGCGCAGTGCCTACCGTTTGGTATTGTATGTCACCCGTTGTACCGGCAAATGAAGGGTGCATATCTTGGTATGCAATCATAATGGAATTCAATGTTGGATCCATTGTGTTTGACGGTAATGGCGTACCATTAAGTGCCCATGCACAATATCCATTTGCATTTGCTAGATTGAATGAGACTAAGCCGTTAGATCCTATAGTGCAAGCAGTGTTGTTGTTATTAAAAAAATTAAATGTGAAGCCAATATTGACAACCGAGCTATAGCTGTCATCGGTTAAGTTTGGGGAAATGGTTGTAGGGTTATCTAAATGAAGTCCGTTTGAGACACCTGGTCCTGAAAGACCGCAGTTCTCTATATCCACAGCACCGCCACATACAGTTATGTCATCACCTAAGCATACAGTTTGTTGCGAAAAAACGCTAAAAATCAAACTGAAAGAACCTAGGGTTGTGATTATCAAATTATTCATCTTCATCTTCATCTTCATATACAGTTAGCAGTAAATCATTCTTAAATCAGTTCAATTTTCATAATTAAGATATTTAATTAGTTGAAAGTTGTTATTACTAAAATTAAGACGCTATTTTTCTTAGGAGTTGCCACAATTTAATACGCCATGTAGCGTATTTTATAAAATAAATTAAGCGTTTTAACATAAATTCGTCTCTTCTTTCTTGCTTTTGAAACGATAAACTTGTCATTGAGTTGCTTTAAGTCGAGTAAAAATAGTTTATTTTCTACAATTCACCGAATCTATGATTATGGCTTATTCGTCATTGTAATTTATAGACTGTTTTAAGTTTTTAAAAAATAACAATTAAGATAAGTAAATCTTGCTTATTTTTGCCCAGGTTTGAACTTTAAAATATAAGTTGTTATGTCTACAAATTACCA
>CAJJBU010000023.1 GCA_905182495.1 Flavobacteriales bacterium UBA952 | reverse complement strand
CATAATTACAGAGTTTCCAGAGCCACTTTATACAATACGATCGAGCTGCTTTTAGCCTGTAATCTTGTAAGCAAGCACCAATTCGGTAAAAATATCGCTCAATTTGAAAAATCACACGGTTCTAAACAACACGATCATGTTATCTGCACGGATACAGGAGAAGTTATTGAATTCTGCGACCCTAGAATTCAGCAAATAAAATCTACCATTGAGGGTTTATTTGATGTAAAAATACAACACCATTCCTTGTACTTTTATGGCACAAAAAATAAAAAAGAAGAACTATGAGTTTGAATGTGTCAACAACCCAAATAAAGAACTGTATTGTGGTTCATATTCAAGGTAAAATCCTTGCGGAATCCGATGCGGAATTATTGAGTAACGCAGTTTCAAAACTTAATTCTTACAAATTGATATTTGAGATAAAAGAACTTTCTCACATCAATTCTACGGGCATTTCTGTTTTTGTTAAAACAATGACCCAATGTAGAATTGAAAATGGTGATCTAGTCATTTGTTCACCAAATAAAATAATCTCGAATTTATTTGAGATCACAAAAATGAATGATGTATTCTCTATATACGATTCAGTAGAATCCGCACTAACCTATTTTAAGTAAAATTTCATGAATGTAGATGTATTATTAGGTCTTCAATGGGGAGATGAAGGTAAAGGTAAAATAGTCGATGTATTAACCCCGAAATATGATATTATCGCAAGGTTTCAAGGAGGGCCAAACGCTGGTCACACCTTAGAATTTGAAGGGATAAAACATGTGGTTAAGCCAGCAAACCATGTTAATCAATGAAAATCGATTATCATTAGCGGATTCAAAATCACAACAATTTCTCAAAGAAGAATTAGAAAATTTTTTCTTTGGTGTTGAGTACAAATCACGATTGCTAATATCAAAGAAAGCACATTTGATTTTACCCACGCACAAGCTATTAGATGCGGCATCTGAAATGGCTAAAGGCAAAAATAAAATCGGCTCAACACTTAAGGGGATTGGACCTACATACATGGATAAAACCGGAAGAAATGGCCTTCGTGTAGGTGATATTTTATCTCCGAATTTTGAAAGCAAATACAGGGCTTTGGTGGAGAAGCATAAAAGCATCCTAAGTCATTATGAAGATTTCTCTTATTCATTGGAAGAACTCGAAAAGGCATGGTTTGAGGGAATAAATACGATCAAAACTTTAGAATTCGTTGATAGTGAGGTGTATCTAGACGAAGCTATAAAAAACGGGAAAAAAGTATTGGCTGAAGGTGCACAAGGCACCATGTTAGATATTGACTTCGGAACCTATCCATTCGTCACATCATCAAATACCATTACCGCAGGAACGTGCACAGGACTCGGGGTGCCGCCAACTAAAATCGGAAATGTAATAGGTATCTTCAAGGCATACTGCACTAGAGTTGGTAGTGGCCCCTTTCCTACTGAACTTTTTGATCAAGATGGAGTAGACATGGGAAAGAAGGCCGTGAATTTGGTGCCACCACTGGAAGACCTAGAAGGTGTGGTTGGATTGATTTGGTTCAATTACGTTACTCTATTATGATCAATGGCGTGACAGAACTTTGCATGATGAAAGGCGATGTTCTAAGTATCTTCGATGAAATAAAAGCTTGTACACACTACATTATTGAAGGAAAAGAAGTGCATCACTTCCCGTTTGACATTAATGACCACGAGATCACACCTGTTTACGAAAGTATTCCTGGTTGGGGCGAAGATTTAACACAATTAGAGTCTTTAGATGACGCGCCTGATACATTTAAATCTTATGTTGATTATTTAGAGAAGCAATTAAATGTGCCAATTAACGTTGTATCAGTTGGGCCAGACCGTAAACAAACGTTAGCTAATTCTTAATGAATCTTGAAAAGCAGTTTTTAACCTATGCGCTTTTCATAAGCGCATTTTTTTTGAGCCATCATTTGGTAGCTCAAAACAACGTGCTTAATCTATTGCCTGGTTCTAAAAAAGCAAATTATTTTGAAGCCAATGATCTGCTAAAGCTTGAAGGCGATGTGATTTTTGAATATCAAAATAACGTCATGTATTGCGACAGTGCATACTACTATGAAAAAGCTCAATTCATAAGAGGCTACGGCAATGTTCATATCATCAAAGAGAATTTAAATATTTTCTGTGATTCTGCATTCTTCAATGCCAAAGCTGAACGTTCTAAACTATGGGGGCGTGTAAAAATGCGAGATGGAGATTACAAGCTCACGACCGACAGTATAGACTATGATTCAGCAACAGGTAGAGCTACTTATAGAAACTATGGGGCTATTCAGAAAATCAATTCAAAAGAGAGGATAACAAGCAAGGTGGGCTACTTCTATCCCGATACTAAAAACTACTATTTTCAAGATAGTGTTAGATACACTAATGATGGTTTAAAAATGCAAACAGACACTTTACAGTTTGATTATTCCGAACATATAAGCTACTTTTTTGGGCATACATTCATTGAGAAAGATAGCATTGATATACAAGCTAATTACGGCTGGTTTAACACGCAAACAAATGAGGGCTACCTTCATGGCAACGCCATGTTTAAGGACCCTGAAAAAACCCTATATGCTGACACGATCATTTATATAGATCGTATTCAAAAAATCGAGGCCAAACATAATGTTCATTTTATTGAACAGAAAAACAATTTGAGAATTCAATCCAATTATCTTCTTAAAGATGAAGCTAGCGATGAAACTTTTGTTTCAGATTGTGTGCTTGCTCAAATCATTCAAGAAAGCGATACTATATACATACATAGCGACACCCTAAGTATACTGTCAGACACTATTGACTCAAAGCAAAAACTTTACGCATATTATGATGTCCGTATCTATAATACTCAAATACAAGCCAAATGTGATTCCCTTTCTTATATAGAACTAGAGGAACTCATGACCCTATATGAACAGCCAATCATCTGGTCTGATAACGCCGAGTTAAAGGGGGATTCAATACAGATTCACTTTACTGACTCACTAATTAACCACATCGACATCTACGAAAACGCTTCTGCTGTAATGGAACTAGACTCAGGTGCACTTTACAATCAGATCTCGGGAAAAAGCATTATTGCACTTATGGAGAAAGGAAAACTTGTCAAAACAGATGTCAAAGGAACAGCAACAAGTATTTTCTACCCAGAAGATGAAGAAATCACAGATAGCTCTACCATCATAAAAAGAATGGGGCTAAATAAACTTGAGGCTTCTGCATTGACCGTTCACTTAGATAGCGGAGAAGTAAAGGGTATAACCTATAGAACAGAGCCTACAGGTATTTTTTACCCTATAGATCAAATCAATGAAAAAGACCGCTGGATAAAAAACTTTAAATGGAACCCCATCTTGCGCCCGAAAGATTATTCAACATTAGATAATTAATCGAGCTCTGAGCTTTCTTCGTCCCAACGAACCACTCTCTTCACCCCTTCCACCTGTTCGAATTCACGTGTAAGCTGCTCTAAATGCCCCGTATCATATACCAGGACCTTAATTCTCCCTTCGAAGACACCATCATTCGTGTCAAAGGAAATACTCTTCATGTTTATGTTTATCTGATTGGATATTATTTCTGTAATCTTATTTACAAGACCAAAATGATCGATGCCTATAATTTTAAGAGCTGCAATCCTCTCTACCATATCATCAGATTTCCATCGGGCTTTAATACAACGGTATGCCATCTTCGACATCATATTTACTGCGTTAGGACAATTAAATCGATGGACTTTAATCCCTGAGGACACCGTAATAAATCCAAACACTTTATCCCCGGGTATTGGGTTACAGCATTTTCCCATCTGATAATCAAACCCTTTAAAATCATCACCTATTTGTAAGGTTGCCTTTTTGGGATCCAAGGAAACAAATTCTGATTCATAATCCTGTATGCTTTTCTTTTTTCGTCTAGTTATTTTTTTAGCAACCTTAAATAAGCCGTTCAATTGATCAATCTCGCGTAATTTCGTGAGATCAATTTTACCTTTGGCTATCCTGTAATAAAGGTCAGTAATACTAGGCATCGCAAAGTGCTTTTCAAGAAAGGTTATATTTTCCGAACCCATTCGAAGGTTGAACTGCTTAAATTTTCGTTCAAGAATCTCCTTACCATCACTCGCAATTAAGTTACGTTCCTCATTAAGGGATGATTTTATTTTTTGTTTGGCCCGAGCAGTGATTACAAATCGAAGCCACTCATCTTTAGGCCGCTGTTTGGAAGAGGTTATGATCTCCAACTGGTCTCCATTTTGAAGCTCATAAGACAAGGGCATAACGGTTGTTGACTTTTGCGCCGATGCAAGAACCTCCAATATCCGTATGGATATCATATGCGAAATCAAGAATTGTAGACCCTGTAGGAAGCACTCTTAATTCTCCTTTTGGCGTAAAGACATAGATCTCTTCATTGAATAAATTCAATTTAAAATCATTAACAAAATCAATAGCATCTGAATCAGGCGAATCCAATAGGTCCCTAATTTCACTAATCCAACGATCTAGATTGTTATCTTCACCCGTCGACTCCTTGTACCTAAAATGCGCGGCAAGACCCTTCTCAGCAATTTCATCCATACGCTCAGAACGGATTTGAACTTCAACCCACTTTCCTTGTGGTGACATTACTGTTGTATGCAAAGACTCATATCCATTAGCTCGCGGCGTAGAAATCCAATCGCGTAAGCGTTCAGGGCTAGGTTGATAAAAATCAGTTACAATACTATAAATCCTCCAACAATCAGACTTTTCAAGTTCAGTAGGTGTATCAATAATAATTCGAATCGCAAAAATGTCAAAAACCTCTTCAAAAGGTATGTTCTTCGAATTCATTTTCTTCCAAATAGAAGATATAGATTTTGTTCTGGCTTTTATATTTATTACATAACCCTCATGAATCAAAGCCTCCTTAACAGGTGCAATAAATCTTCTGATGAATCGAGCACGAACCTCCTTTGTTTTCTCCAGCTTGGTCTCTATATCCACATATGCTTCCGACTCGCAATACTTCATTGAAAGATCTTCCAGTTCTGTTTTTACTGAATAAAGACCTAAGCGATGGGCTAAAGGAGCGTAAAGGAATTTGGTTTCAGAAGCGATTTTAAGCTGCTTATCTGCCCTCATACTACCGAGTGTTCGCATATTGTGCAAACGGTCAGCAATCTTGATTAAAACAACCCTAAAGTCTTCTGAGATTGTAAGAATCATTTTACGAAAATTCTCCGCTTGAATGGAGGCATTTTCATCAAAAACATCTGGTATTTTGGTTAAGCCATCAATAATCAACCTTACCTTAACACCAAATAAGTCTTCAATATCATTCAATGTGATATGCGTATCCTCAACAGTATCATGTAACAAGGCACAAATAACAGAGGTTGGACCCAATCCCATTTCATCAGCACAAATTCGTGCTACAGCAATCGGATGATAAATATAGGGCTCACCTGACTTTCTGCGCATTTCTTTATGGGCGTCCAGGGCTACATCAAAGGCTTTTCGAATCTGTTTAGTCTCCTCTTTATCTCTGTTTTTCAAGGCGCGCATCAACCCCCTGAATGCGTTCAGTATTTCTTTGCGTTCTTGCTCCAGACTTTCTTTGGAATCAGAGGTTGTAGGGTTCATTTATTTAGAAGGTAATAATTTTGAAGCAACTTCACCAAATCCAATACGTACTTTATCATTTTTACAATAACCTCTCATGGTTACCGTATCTCCATCTTGAATAAATTTGCGTTCAGTGCCATCAGACATAGGGACGGGCTTTGTACCCTTCCAGGCAAGCTCTAGCATTGAACCATATGAGTCTGGTGTAGGTCCTGAAATAGTACCAGACCCTAAAAGATCTCCACCTCGAATATTACAACCATTTATGGTATGATGTGCTAGCTGCTGCGCCATATTCCAATACATATATTTAAAATTCGAATTACAAACGATTGTTTCCTCACTCGAATCAGGTGTAATGGCGACCTGTAAATTTATATCGTATGAGTTTTGACCTTCAAATCTCAAGTAATCCAAAACTTCAGGGTCTTGACTAGGTGTATCTACGGAATAAGGTTGCAAGGCATCTAAACTCACGATCCATGAAGAAATTGAAGACGCAAAATTCTTAGCCAAGAATGGTCCTAATGGAACATATTCCCATTTTTGAATATCACGGGCTGACCAATCATTAAACAATACCAATCCAAAGATATAATCCTCAGCCTCAGCCGTAGAGATTGTATCACCTAAAGCCTTTCCATCAAAAGTAACAAATGCCATTTCTAGTTCAAAATCAATCATTTTGGAAGGGCCAAAAATAGGTGCTTGGTCATCATTAGGTTTAGTTTGTCCCTTTGGTCTATGAATCGCTTGGCCCGAAGGAATCACAGAAGAAGATCTTCCATGGTAACCAACAGGAATCCATAACCAGTTAGGTAATAACGCATTATTAGGATCTCGAAACATAGTCCCAACATTAGTAGCATGTTCTTTACTAGAATAAAAATCAGTATAGTCCCCAATTTCAATTGGCATAAGCACCTCGGCTGAGGATACTGAAATCAAAACTTGCTCTACATGGTGCTGGTTATTTTGAAGCTCTGTGTTAACCAAGTTTAATAAATCAGATACACGGTCTCTCAATCGTCTCGCTGAAAGCTTTCCTTTTTTCATAAGGAGATTTAAAGAGGTAGAGTCAAAAGCAGACACATTGTAAGGGAGGTTTTCTAGATACCCCAATATATGTAAGGTTTTAAGGTCCAATATCGAATCCCCTATACGCATCCCTACCCTAGCCTCTAGCTGGTCAGTTTTAAAGACCCCTAATGGGAGGTTTTGGATTGGGAAATCAGAATGCTCAGGAACGGTTACCCATGACACTAAGTTTGGATTATTAGCTTTAATCATTGTCTTTATCTTTGGAATTAAACATTAAATCTAAAATGCATAATGTCACCATCTTGCACTATATACTCTTTACCTTCTACCTTGAACTTCCCTGATTCTTTGACGGCTTGTTCAGAACCTAAGCCTGTAAAGTCATCATACTTCATTACTTCAGCTCTAATAAAACCCTTCTCGAAATCTGTATGAATAACACCTGCTGCTTGTGGCGCAGACATCCCTTCCTTAATAGTCCATGCCCTAACTTCTTTGACACCTGCAGTGAAATAGGTTTGTAAATTTAAAAGTGAATAAGCTGATCGTATTAATCGGTTGACTCCAGGCTCTTCCAGATCAAGCTCATCCAAAAACATTTGTCGTTCTTCGTAAGTCTCTAATTCTGTAATATCTGCTTCAATTTTAGCTCCAATTACAAGAACCTCTGCAACTTCATCCTTAACAGCCTCTCTGACTGCTTCCACAAAATGATTTCCGTTCTGAACAGATGCCTCATCAACATTACAGACGTACATTACGGGTTTTGAGGTGATCAAATTGAAGGGGACAATAAGTTCATTTTCTTCTGGTGAAAAATCCAAAGCACGAACAGATACACCCTGCTCAAGGCCTTCCTTTATTTTCAAAGCAAGCTCATTTTCTTTAACAGAATCCTTGTCACCAGATTTAATGACGCGCGCGAGTGAACTAATTTTCTTTTCTATAGATTCTAAATCTTTTAGCTGAAGCTCTATGTCAATAATTTCCTTATCTCGGACCGGATCAACGGAACCGTCAACATGAATAATATTGCCATCTTCAAAACAACGCAAGACATGTAAAATAGCATCCGTCTCCCTAATATTAGCCAAAAACTTATTACCTAGCCCCTCACCTTTAGAAGCCCCCTTGACCAAACCAGCAATATCAAGAATCTCCATTGTGGTAGGTACTACACGTTCAGGGTCAACTAGACTTTCAAGTTTTTCTAAGCGTTCATCTGGAACGGAAATGGTCCCTATATTGGGTTCTATAGTACAAAACGGAAAGTTAGCAGACTGTGCCTTTGCGTTTGACAAACAATTAAACAACGTAGACTTACCAACATTTGGTAAACCAACAATACCACACTTTAAAGACATATCAATTTTTTGGATTCAAAGATAAGAAAGAATGCCAAGAATACATCCTATCTAACAATAAGGTCATTGATATTTTAATGAAGATGAATGGCTAAACTTTGTAAAGTAAAATAGAAATTTACCTACTTTTAAAAACCCAATGATTATTATGAATTATTCAAAAACGTTTTCCTTTCTTTTAGTATTTTTTACCCAGCCCCTCCTGTATGCTCAAAACATCGAAACGACAACAACCAAAGATCAATTTATCCGAGAGGTCTATACCCAGGCATTAACGGAAGGCAAAGCCTATGAAGACCTTAGATTTTTATGTAAAGAAATCGGTGCAAGAATCACTGGGTCTACAGAAGCACAAATGGCTATTGAATGGGGGAAAGAAAAAATGACAGTTTATGGTCTTGATGTAAAACTTCATGAAATCCAAGTACCTCACTGGGAACGAGGAACAAAAGAAGCCTTTTACTTTAAAACAAGTAATGGTACTCATGTAAAATTAAGAGGTCTTGCTTTAGGAGGCTCTATCGGAACAAACGGAACACTTCGAGGGGATTTAATCGAATTCAGTAGCCTTGATGCACTCAAATCAGCACCATCAGAAATGGTGACGGGGAAAATTGTATTTGTAAACCAATCCATGGACGCGAAGCAAATACAAACCTTTAAAGCTTATGGTGGGTGCTATCCACTGAGAGGAAACAGCGCTTCTATTGCTGCTGAAAAAGGAGCTATTGGCACAATTATAAGATCCCTTGGCCTGGCATCAGACCCTCACCCCCATACGGGTTCTATGTATTATGCAGAAGGGATCAATAAGATTCCTGCAGCAGCCATTTGCACTTCAGATGCTGATAAAATACATGCCTTTTTTTTGGACACTCCAAATGAAACCATGGAGTTTGTTATGGAAATGGATTGTAGGTCCTTCCCCGACGCAATATCATACAATGTGATTGGTGAAATCAAAGGAACGAAGTATTCGGATGAAATCATCACTATTGGTGGACACTTAGACTCATGGGATACAGGAGAAGGCGCCCACGATGATGGTGCGGGAATTGTTCATTGCTTAGAAGCTTTTAGAATACTAAAGGAGATGAACTATAAACCAAAGCATACCTTAAGACTTGTCTTTTTCATGAATGAAGAAAACGGAAATAAAGGCGGTAAAACTTATGCCGAGTGGGTAAAAGAGAACGGAGAGAAGCATTTTGCAGCCCTGGAAAGCGACCGAGGAGGATTTGCACCTAGAGGCTTCACCTGTGACGGTACACCAGAACAAGTAGCATGGCTAGTCTCAATAGCTCCTTTCTTTAAAGACTATGACCTACATATTTTTGAAAAAGGTTATGGCGGTGTTGATATAGGTCCTTTGAAGAAATCATACCCAGAAATTCCTTTATTTGGATTTGTACCTGACTCACAGCGCTATTTTGATATGCATCATTCTCCAAATGATATTTTTGAAAATGTCAACAAGAGAGAGTTGGAGCTTGGTGCAGCCGGAATTGCTTCGTTCATATACCTTTTGGACCACAAACAGCATTAGCCTAAACGCTCTGAAAACCTAGGGTCTTCGATATAGGCTTGCTTTTCCATATAAGAAACCTCAATACAATAAAAATCAAACTCCGCTACGACCTTACCTTTCAATAAGTAAATACCTAGTCCGGAAAAAGGATAGCGCTGTAAAGAGGAATGAAAGTGTACCGTATCCATAGCCCTACCTTCTGGGTCTAAGAACATCCCAAATGAGATCGCATTGCCTTTCGAAGACTTCGAGTTCTTGAGCGCCACCAAATAGCCATACGTTTGAATCATACGCCCCGTAAAAGAAGGCAAGGAAGATGCCTTGCAATACCCCCCCATTGTCGCTTCAAGAAGGTCAAAAGGACTACATAATGGAAACCCCATAAACTCTAAGTATTCAAAATCTAACTCAAATGGATGCTCATCAAGAGTAGGAATTTGATCAGGTTGCTTATGTGGGGCTTCTAGAGGTAATAACGACTGACTTGTTACTGCTTTTTTTTCATGGAAAAAATGCGCTTTCCAAAGTAGTGATTTACGTGACCCACCAAAAAGACGGAGGGCATTCATTCGTATAAGTAAAGTTAATTGCTCAAAAGGAATATAAACACGCTGTAGTAAATCTTCTAGGCTCTGAAAACCTCCGGCTACCTCCCTATTCAATACAATTCGCAAAAGAACATCCCTCTCAATACCATTCACTAAATTAAAACCTAAAACCAAATCTTGTCCATCTAGCACACAACTATATGCACCCCTCTGGATACAGGGAGCCTCAACCCTAGCACCAAGCATTCGGGCTTCATGAATGTAAAACTCCGTACGGTAATAGCCCCCGAAATTATTAATACATGCAGTCATATACTCTAATGGGTAATAAGCCTTTAAATACAAGCTCTGATAACTCTCTACCGCATAGGATGCCGAATGGCCCTTAGCAAATGCGTAGCCTGCGAAGCTTTCAATTTGATGCCAAATCCTACTTACAAGCGAAGCAACATATCCTCTAGCTATACAATTGTCATGAAACCGCTGCTTCACCTTAAGGAACTCGGCTCGCGATCTGAATTTACCCGACATCCCCCTACGCAAAACATCTGCCTCCCCCAATGAGAGCCCTGCAAAGTAATGCGCAACTTTGATTACATCCTCTTGATAAACCATTACACCATAGGTTTCTGGCATAAGTTTCAGTAAAATAGGATGTGCTTTTTTACGCTCCTCGGGAAATCGATGACGTAAAATATAAGTACGCATCATCCCTGACTGAGAAACACCGGGACGAATAACAGAGCTGGCTGCAACAAGTTCTAAGTAGTTTTTTACCCCAAGTTTTGTCATCAACATACGCATTGCAGGAGATTCCACATAAAAACACCCCAAGGCCCTTGCCTCTGTCAACAGAGAAGTAATACCTGGATCTTTTTTAAAAAAATCCAAATCATTAATATCGCGAGGAGGATGCTCCGGGTTGTTATGCAAGGCAAGTGCCAAGCCTTCTTGTATTTTAGCTAGACCTCTTTGACTGAGCACGTCAAACTTATAAAGTCCCACATCCTCTGCCTCAAGCATCGAAAACTGTGTAGTTGCAAAACCTTTGGGAGGAAGAAAAGTTGCAGAAAACCAGGTCATTGGCTTTTCACTAATCACAATCCCTCCCGAATGCACACTCAAATAAGAAGGCAATCCTTGAATATATTCACTATACTTAAGTACCAGGGCAGACAAATGATCTTTTGGCTTTGCCTTATTTCTACTAAGTTGGTCAATATCTGCTTTAGGTAATCCAAACACCTTTCCTAACTCACGAATGGTCGCACGATATTGAAAAGTATTATAAGTACAAAGCAATGCCGCTGTTGGGTACTTATCGAAAATATAACGTATTACTTCATCCCTGTCGCGCCATGAAAAATCAATATCGAAATCTGGCGGACTTTTGCGTTCAAGATTGATAAAGCGTTCAAAATACAGATCAAGGTCAAGAGGGTCTACATTCGTGATCCGAAGAAGATAAGCCACAATACTATTAGCACCACTACCCCGACCAACATAAAAAAAATCCCTGGATCGGGCATAAGATGTAAAATCCCAGGTCATTAGAAAATACGAGAGGTAATTCTTCTTAACAATAATCTCTAGCTCCTTTTCAATTCGCTCAACAATCTCATCTGTTAGTGTTTTGTAGCGATGAGAAACCCCCTCTAGACAGAGTTTTCTGAGCAAGGCTTCATCGTCTTGGCCCCTTGCTGTAAAGCTAATAGGGTTCTGCGGCATCGCGTTTTCGCTGTAATCAAAAGATAAGGAACTGTCTTTGAGAAGCTGAAAAGATCTCTCTAGGTAGACTGAATAGCCCTCAAAAGCGTTTTGAAGCTCTTTTAAAGATATTAAAAAACCATTACGCACATATTGAGAGCGATCGAGGGTAGAAAGTAATTTATTGTAGTGTATCGCACGAAGCAATCGATGCGTGTTACAATCGCGCTGGTTACGGAAAGACATGGTCGGTAACGCGATAATTTTACACGCCTCAATATGTCCCAATCTTATATTCAAGTTGATTAAGTCAACTATCTGTATATCAATATATTCATTTTCACTAAGAACTACATTGGGCCCAGGAAAAGGATACGAAATATAGCAATTTATAAGATCTGGGATTCGGTCTGGAAACTCGATTTTACCGTGAAGGTATTTTGACAAAAAACAATTTAACTCATGAAAACCCGTATTGTTTCTAGCGATGATTGTTGCCTTGACCTTCATCTCATTTCGAAGCTCTACCGCCACAATAGGTTTTATTCCTTTTTCTTTAGCAAAACGAACAAAAGACAGTGCTGCTCCCGTTGAATTGATGTCCGCGAGTAAAAGAAATGGATACCCCGCTCCTATTGCCCAATCAACAAGTTCTTCCGGGTTTAAAACACCATACTTTAAGCTGTAACAAGACTGTACTTTCATCCTTCGGACAGCAGCTTAAGATCTACGGTTGGCTAATAAAGCTGGTGGCTCGCCATTGAAAGGATTCACTCCGCCAATCGTCCTTGCCTCCATTCCTATAGCCTTAATCACAGAACGGTCTCCATACTTCAAACGAATTCTATCTAAGGCATTATACAACGATGGATAATCAATGGTCTCATCAAACAATCCTAGCTGGTAACTCCCTGAAACCAATGAACTATAACGCACACCGATCAACCTGACGAGCATTCTACGGCTAAAAGCACGCTCAAAGAGCTCTAAAATAATAGGTATTAATTCATGGTCAGCTGCAGTATAAGGAATCTTCTTCTGGAGGGTTTGGGTTTGAAAATCAGAATACCGAACCTTCACAGCAACACACCCCGCAAGCTTATCCCCTCTACGAAGCTGGTACGCCAGGTTTTCAGCCATTGCAGAAAGAATTCCCTTGAGCTTCACTACATCAATGGTATCCTGATTAAAGGTACGCTCAGTGGAAATAGACTTTCGTTCATTATGTTGTATCACAGGTGTATGGTCAATCGCATTTGCTTTCTTCCAAATCCCGATGCCATTTTGCCCCATGATACGCCCCATCATCTCTACAGGCATATCCTGAATAGGCTTTATGGTTCTTATTCCTAGACCACAAAGGGATTGATAGGTCTTTAGACCAACCATAGGTATCTTACGGACAGAAAGTGGGCTTGGAATTCTTTTTCTTTTCCGTGCACTACGAAATCAAAGTCTGTCAGGCTTGGCCTCTCCGGTTGCAATCTTAGATACGGTTTTGTTTTCTGAAAGACCAAAAGAAATAGGCAGACCTGTCTCTCGAAGAATTCGCTGCCTCAGCTCAGTGCTGTACTTGAGTACACCATGAAAACGATCCATCCCCGTAAAATCTATATAGAATTCATCTATCGAAGACTTCTCATAGAGTGGAGACGCCTCTTTAATAATGTCCGTAACCATTCTAGAATACTTGGTATAGGTTGGGGAGCTCCCCTTAATTACAACAGCCTCAGGACAACGCTGCCTTGCCATTCGCATAGGCATCGCAGAATGAATTCCAAACTTTCGAGCCTCATAGCTACACGAAGCCACCACGCCTCGATCACTGATGCCACCAATAAGAATAGGTCTATTCTTTAGCCTGCTATCTAAAAGACGCTCACAGGAAACAAAAAAGGTGTCGAGGTCCATATGAACAATGGATCGTAATACAGGCATTTAGAACAGGTTTAATGGTTAGTCAATAAAACACTGCAAATCGTTGGAATACAAACATAATCATAATGATTAGTTTTTAATCTATTTTTTTGATTAAAAATAAATCAAAAAAAGTCAGGCGTTATTTATTTATTATATTTAAGTCAATACCCCGCAACAGCACTTAAAAAAAGCTTAGTTATGAAAAAAATCATTGGCCTTATCCTGATAGCCACCACACTCCTATGCGCATGCGGGAAATCAGATTGTAAAGATGCCGTACCAGCAAAGTTCAAAGACATGACGGGACTAGATGGCTGTGGAATGATGGTAGAATTGAGCAATGGCAAACGCGTAGAAATAAGTAATATTAACGAATTAACGATCCCCCCTATTGACGGAGTCAAGGTTTGGATCAGCTATCATGAGCTCGAAAACATGGTCAGTATTTGCATGGCAGGAGAAATCGTCAAAATAGACTGCATCTCTGAACGCTAAATCAAGTGGGTAATAAAAATTTGTTAATAAGCTAAATCGCTTAATATTTACAATTATCTTTAACGCAACTATAATTAATTAAAAAAAATAAAAAAATGGGTCCTTTAACTATCCTACTTGTTGTTGTAGCCATCGTTGCATTAATGATCATCAATATTTACAACACCCTTGTCAAATTAAAAAACAACCGTGAAAACGCATTTGCAGATATTGACGTACAGCTTAAGCAACGCCACGATCTAGTACCACAACTGATAGGTGCTGTAAAAGGATACATGGAGCATGAAGCTGGGACATTAACAGCCATCACGCAAGCAAGGACAAACGCACTAGGAGCATCAACTATAAATGAGAAAATCGCTGCAGAACAACAACTATCGAGCGCATTGAGTGGTTTCAGTATTCAGGTAGAAGCTTATCCAGACCTTAAAGCAAGTAGTAATTTCATGCAACTGCAGGAGGAACTTTCGGATATTGAAAATAAATTAGCTGCGGTAAGAAGGTTCTTTAACTCAGCAACAAAAGAGCTTAATATAGCGGTTCAAAAATTCCCAAATGTTTTATTCGCCAACATGTTTGGATTTACAGCAGAGGAAATGTTTGACCTTGGTGAAACTAGAATAGATTTAGAAAAAGCACCTGAAGTAAAGTTCTAATTCATGGAATACGTTGGTCTTCAAGAGCAAATTACAAGCAACAACAGAAAATCTACCTTATTACTGATTGGGTTCCCAACAATACTGCTTACTGCATTATATAGCGTCATACTCTTCCTTTCAAATAGCGGGTCGGGTGTTGACTTAGAAACAAGCAATCGTGCCTTTATAGGATTCGTACCTTATGTATTGATCTTCACTGGAATTTGGTTCACCATTGCTTATCTAGGTCATTCATCGATGATCAATTACGCTACCGGCGCAAAAACACTTGAGAGAAAAGACAATATGCGGGTTTATAACCTCACTGAGAATCTTTGCATGAGTGTCGGCATGAAAATGCCAAAGCTTAAGATAATTGAAAACAACGGTCTTAACGCTTTTGCAAGCGGCCTCAATGAAAAAAACCATACGGTTACGCTCACAAGAGGAATCATAGATACACTAGAAGATGACGAGCTAGAAGGCGTAATAGCACATGAGTTGATGCACATTAGGAACAATGATGTACGCCTACTGATCATCAGTATTATTTTTGTTGGCATCTTTTCATTCATTCTACAAATAGCATTTCGAAGCTTCCTATTTGGAGGCGGAAGAAGCTCCCGTAAAAAAGACGGGAAAGGCGGCGCAGCAATTATTATCGTTGTTATTATTGCCTCGGTAATTGCATACCTCATTTCTTTACTCTTTAAATTCGCCCTCAGTAGAAAAAGAGAATATCTAGCTGATGCCGGCGCTGCAGAGATGACTAAAAACCCACTGGGTCTAGCCAACGCTCTTAGGAAAATATCTGGCAACTCGCAGATAGGTAGTATCCAGAACAATGACGTAAAAGAAATGTTTATTGAAAATGGTCCAGACAAAAAGTCTTCGGGTATTTTTAGCAGCTTTAGCAATATGTTTTCTACGCACCCGCCTATCGATGAAAGGATTCGTGTTTTAGAGCAATTTTAAATTAGTACATCAACGTTTCTAGAAGAAAAAAAATAAAAAACACACAAAAAGATCAAGCAGCCATGAAAACATTTTTTCTTACGCTATGTGCCCTAATTATCTCATCAAGCCTTTCAGCACAAAAAGTGGAACGCATTGCATTTTACAATGTTGAAAACCTATTTGACACTATCAATGGAAATAAAGACGAAGAATTTTTACCAGATGCCAAAAGACAGTGGGACACAAAACGGTATTTCACAAAAATAAAACACATCAACCAGGTCATCTGCGAATTAAACACCCCTATGATTACTGGCTTTTGCGAACTTGAAAACAAAGAGGTTTTGCAAGGGATTATTAACAATAATAAAAAGCTGAAGTCTTATAGCATAGTCCATTTTGACAGCGAGGACGCACGAGGGATTGATGTAGGCATGATTTATAATTCAAAAAAAGTAAAGCTCTTAGACCAAGGGTTTTTACGATTCATATTACCTGGCCAAACAGAACCTAGCTCCAGAGATATTTTATGGGGAAAGTTCTCCCATAAAAAAGTTGAATTTTTTATTCTAGTAAACCATTGGCCTAGCCGCAGAGGCGGAACAGAAGCAAGTGCACCCAAGCGCATAAAAGCATCATCTGTAGCAAAGAAATTTATTGATTCACTACTATTCGACAACCCGAGCACAAGAATTCTTCTTATGGGTGACCTCAATGACTACCCCACCAATGAATCTGTTATGCAACTTGGAGAAGTTTTATCACCATGTATAAAAAGTAATTCTAATGAGTTCGGAGGCACTAACTCCTACAAAGGACAATGGAACATCCTTGATCATATCATGATTTCAAGTGGTTTCCAAACAAGAAAGCTTAGAATAAAAACAAGTAGCGGAGTGATATACTCGCCTAAACACTTACTGTCTAAATATAAAGGCAATACAGTTCCGTTTAGAACCTTTGGTGGTATAAAATACCTCAATGGCTACTCAGACCATCTGCCCGTATATGTTGAGTTGGAAAGAAAGTAAAAGAATAATCTAAGAAATTAAAGATCTATATAGAGCAAAATATTCATGTTGCGATATTCTTTGATTCTTGGATCAAAAAATTCTACCACCATATATTCACCGACAACATCTCTTCCCAGAAGGGTTTGCATATGAATTTTCTAAGTTCATTTCTGATTCGACATAGCTGAGCCAATAATACTTGGAAACACGTCCATCTTCATCTTTTATTGAAAAACAGACAAAACCATCGGTATCTATTCCGCTTACCCTGCCCTCAAAATACAAATCTTCTTCCTCAGCGTCGTCAATCTGATCTGCAGCCATCTCCGTTAATATCTCCGGGCAAAAATTAGCCATTTTTAGACCAATCAACAAACCCAACTCCTCTCCAGCTGACTCATTTATTCTAGAAAAATCAATACCGTGATCCCTGTAAAGTTCCTTACTATAAGGCTCCGCTGCATTAATCATACACAGCCCCATACGAATCGTCTTCGCCTCCTGGTCCTCTATCTCTGGAAGTTTATCAATACAGGAACAAGATTCTTGTGCAATGCGATCTATGTAATCTTGTGAGAAAAAAATATTACAAAAAAATGTAAACAAAAAAAGAAAGAAATACTTCATAAGAATAAAAATTTAAGAAGCCTTAAAAGGAAATTAAACAATGAAATTCCAACCGAACTCATCATCAATGCGACCCGC
Source organism: Flavobacteriales bacterium UBA952 (assembly GCA_905182495.1). GTDB lineage: Bacteria > Bacteroidota > Bacteroidia > Flavobacteriales_D > Crocinitomicaceae > UBA952. Next base: position 10,549 of record CAJJBU010000023.1, on the reverse strand, counting down.
CTTTAAATCACCCAAATACTTCTTAATCTTATTGGAGATTTCACGATCCTCAACTGGAGGCAATACATATTTTTCATCTTCGTAGCCAATCATTGCGATTGGCGCTATAGTTGCTGCTGTGCCGGCTCCAAAAGCATCCTTGAGGGTGCCGTTTTTTGCAGCTTCAATCACCTCTTCCACAGTAATCATGCGTTCTTCAATCTCTACACCCCATTTTTCAGCAATAGCTAAGACACTTTTCTTTGTAATCCCCCTCAATATGGTATCATGGTTTTCATCTGGCGTAATCAACTTATCCCCTATCTGAAAAATGACATTCATTGTACCAGACTCCTCAATATACTTATGTGTAGCAGCATCCGTCCAAATCAATTGGTGATACCCCTCTTTCATAGCTTGTTGAGCAGGATACATGGATGCAGCATAATTCCCCGCAGCCTTAGCTCTACCAACTCCACCTGACGCAGCTCTCGTATAATATTTTTCAATCTTCACATTAACCGGCTCTGAATAATAATGCCCAACAGGAGTCGTAATGATTATAAACTTATAGGTTTCGGAGGGACGTATTCCAACCAACTCGTCCGTACCAAACATAAATGGTCTGATATACAAAGAATGTCCATCACGTGTAGTCACCCACTCAGAATCCAAACCAACCAATTGACGAACCGCATCAACAAACAATCCTTCCGGCAACGGAGGCATACACATTCGCTTTGCTGATTCATCAAATCTCTTCGCATTCATGTCAGGTCGAAAAATGTTGATCTTGTTGTCCTCTGTTCTTATAGCCTTTAATCCTTCAAAAATAGATTGCCCATAATGTAAGGCCGACATTGCTGGATGCATACTGATATTTGCAAAAGGAACAATTTCACCTGAACACCAAGCTCCATCTTTGTATTCCATAATAAACATGTGGTCAGAGAAATTCTTTCCAAAATCAAGATGGTCCCAATCAAAATATTTTATCTTTGAATCAGACGTCTTAGTTATGGGAAAAGTAAATAGTTCTGTAGACATATAGTTTTGATTTACGGGATGCAAATATAGGGTTAATACGTGGATAATTCAAAGCAACCTAAAGCAAAAATCGTACCCCAAAAAAAAGCCAAGCCAATCAATGGATTCACCGCATGATATTCTTAAAGAAACCTGGGGACATGACCATTTTCGTCTTGGGCAAGAGGCTATAATTGAAGATTTGATTAAAGGGAAGGATGTTTTCGCTTTGTTACCAACGGGTGGCGGTAAATCTATTTGCTATCAAATACCAGGTATTATCAAAGAGGGAGTAACGCTGGTGATCTCTCCCTTAATTTCACTTATGCAAGACCAAGTGGAGCAGCTTGTATCGAGAGGGATTAAAGCAGCAGCTTTATACGGAGGGATGAGTTACCGTGAAATTGACATCACATTGGATAATGCAAAATTCGGTAGTTATGATTTTCTTTACTTATCGCCGGAAAGACTAGAAACACAAATTTTTATTGAACGTTTTAAGGCAATGAATGTTTCTCAAATTATCATAGACGAAGCACACTGCATCTCTCAATGGGGGCACGATTTCAGGCCGTCTTATAGCAAGATATCTAAGCTTAGGGAGTTTAAGCCAAACCTTACTTTTGCTGCATTTACGGCTACGGCAAACGAAAAAGTAAAAACAGATATTATCAATGAACTAAACCTTAAAGACGTTAGGCTTCATCAATCCTCTTTTCAAAGACCAAATATTGCATACAGGGCATTTTATACCCATTCAAAAAAAGCTCGTGTTCTTGAGTTTTGCCTCAGTCTTAAAAATAGCTGTGGAATCATCTACTGTCAAACCCGTAGAGGCGTGCGTGAAATAGAATCTATGCTGAAGTCCGAAGGCGTATCTTGCGGCATGTATCACGGCGGAATGAAAAATACAGAACGAAAAAAATCGATGCAGCAATGGATGCAAAACCACAATAAAGTCATGGTTGCCACGAATGCCTTTGGCATGGGAATAGACAAGCCCGATGTCCGCTATGTGATTCATTACGACACAAGCGACTCCATAGAAGCTTATTTTCAAGAATCAGGAAGAGGAGGACGTGACCAACAAAATGCTATTGCGCTTCTTTTTTATAATGAAAAAGACATTAAAACCTTAAAGAAAAATGTAGCAATTAAGTTTCCTGATACACATAAAATAGCAAAGCTATACAGCAAATTATTTCAACATTTTAACATCGCATACGGCGATGGGAAAGACCAAGTCGTAGAAATAAATATCCAAGAATTTGCGACACAACACGAATTAGAAACCCTGCTGGTCTACCATGGTTTAAAAATTCTAGAGCTCAATGGCGATCTTTCTTTATCTGAGTCCGTTTTTCATCCAGCTAAAATCAAACTTATGGTTGGCACCTCCGAACTCTATAATTTCGAAATACAACACGCCTCACTTAAAGATTTAACTCAGTTTTTAATTCGGAACTTCTCAGGGGTTTTTGACCTTTACAAGAAAATTGATATCGACCAGATAGCAAAACTATTAAAGAGTAATCGACCAGCAATTTCAAAAAAGCTAGAACAACTGCACCTCTATGGAATATGCGATTTTATTCCTGCTTCGACCGAACCCACAATTGGCTTTTTAAGAAACCGGAGTCAAAACGATGTGCTATTACTTCACCCCACTGTTTACGGCATCAGGAAAAATAATTATGAGTCTCAAATAAATTCCGTTATTGACTTTCTCAAAGGTGAAAGCTGCAGGACGCAATACCTTCTCGCCTATTTCGGTGAAGTATCTGACCCATGTAATACTTGCGACAAATGTGTTTCAGAAAAAAATAAAAAAGAAGTGCTTTCGGATAAAATTCTGACATTACTAGATAAACCATCGACGATTGCGACATTGATGAACCAAACGGGTGCTAAAGAAATTGACATCATAGAAAACATAGACTACCTTCAGGAAGAAGAAAAAATCACAATTGAAAACCACAAGGTATCCTTAATTTCTTAAGCCTTTCTCGATCCAACTTATTCACCTTCTTCACATGGGATCTGACGCCCCTGCTCTAAATAACACCTCAAGGCGGATGACATTCCGTCCAAATAGTCTATCTCGACTTTTACCGCGCCGTTTGGATAATACTCAGAACTGGTGCCAACAGGGAACCCCTTTTCAAAAAAGACTTTGATCTTAAGCTTTCCGTCTTCATAAAAAGTTTCAGCAAGCCCCTCCTCTACGCTATCTATCATCTTTACACGATATTCAATTTCTCCATTTGGGTAATAATAAATCAAGTCACCTTGCATGAGGTCATTTTTAAAAAAACACTTCTGTTTCAAGGAGCCATTATCGTACCATAATTGCGAGAGACCAACAGCCTTCCCAGAGACAAAAGACGTTTGGGCCTCTTTTTCCCCGGAAGGGTACCAACTTTTACTTGTCCCCACAATAAGGCCTTCAATAAAGTTTTCTTCCAGTCTCAAAACACCATTTTTATGCCATTGCCTAGAGACACCATCGCTCAGGCCTTTTTTCAGGGTCAAGTGCGCGCTAAGCTCACCAGTTTGATAGCAAACCTTAACTGCACCTGTGTAAGCTTCAGGAACCTCGTCAAAGTAATTTATAGCCAGCCCATCCATAGCGTCGCACTTTGGTGCTTTTTTTTGAGAATACAGCAATGATGGAAATATTAAAAGAAAAATAAAGAATCGCATAGAATAGCTTTGAGGTGTTAAATATAGGGAAATCAAAACAGAACAGAAACAGCTCGTTCAGGGATGCATGCGATTCCCTCTCATAATCAAAAACACTCCGATAATAAGAAGTGCAACATATAGCTTTCCATACGGGATATGGTTTAAGGTTTCTAACTGACTCGAATACTTTCCGTAAAGACTTTGAAAACCCCAAGCCAACAGAAGCCCAAATAAGATTACCAATATTCGACCAAGTGTGGTAATGAAAGATTTCATGTTTAAAAACTTAATAATTATTCTTGTGGAATGCCTAATTACCTAAGAGATGCATAGAAATTTGTTTGAATCAAAATTAAATTAAAAATACGGAATAGTATGGCTCAAATTATTTAAGTATGTATTAATACTTCTAGGTCAAGTATCCAAAAAGGACTGTTATCCTGTAATTTAGTATCTTAAAATCAAATTAAAATGTAATCTTAGATACGGAAAACATATCAACCCCACCTCCCTTAATAGGTATCAAAACAGCTCCTTTTGTTTTTGTTTTTTCCATACTTGCATTCGGAATGACTATGGCCTGGTCTGGCTTCAGCTATCTTAATTGGACTGTATTATCAGTGGCTTTTATTTTAATGACGCTGCTGTTAAAAATAACAGCAAAAAAAAACAAAAGCCTTCATTTTCTCTATTTTGTTTTCTTATTCACTCAACTTGGTTTTTTCTGTATAAAACTTGACAATAAAAAGGTTCTAGACATATATTCAACTGACAGACATCAAATTCAATGCGAAATCATTGAGCTGCAGAAAGGAGAGAAAAATTGGAATAAAGGACTCGCTAAAATGCAGTATTTATATGAGAAAGGAAAGGGACCAACCCCATGCAATGACCAGCTCTTATTTTACACAGATGAATTATCGGCAACCCTTCTAAATGTTGGAGATATCATACTATTAGAAAGTGAAATACAACAGATAAAAAACAAAGGTAATCCGGGGGAATTTGATGCAGAAAGCTACTGGAAATCAAAAAACACTTTTTTCATGTCTTTTTTTGTTAATTCCGACTTTATTAAAATATACGGAGCGGAAAACCCATTTAAAAATCGTTTAACAGAGGCGATAACCCACGAATTAAAACAGCATGTGCTAAAAAAACATTTCGGCATTATTAAAGCCCTTTTCCTAGGAGATAAATCATCACTGGACCAAGAAACCCGTAATTCATTTAGCACTGCTGGCGCCATGCATCTTCTTGCTATTTCAGGATTGCATATAGGCTTATTTGTAGGTTTAATATTTGCTTTTCTAAAGTTGTTTTCAAAATTCATAAGCCGGAATATGGCGCTCTTAATTTCCTTGATATTCATATGGTTTTATGCCTATATCATTGATTTTCCCCCAAGCGTTCTTCGCTCCGTATTAATGTTTTCGATTCTTAGTGTCGGGTATTTTATTAATGGCATGAAGAACCAGCTTAACATTCTCTTTTTCTCTGGGACATTATTGATCTTAATAAACCCCCTATACCTCATGGATATTGGGTTTCAATTATCTTATGCGGCCATGACGGGTATCATCTTATCATACCCATTCCTCAGCACATTATACCGACCTAAAAACAAACTTATTAAAATGACTTGGAACGCAACTTCATTATGTCTGTCGGCACAACTTTTTACATTTCCTATTTGCCTATATTATTTTCATCAGTTTCCTAACTATTTTCTACTTACCAATATGGGGATTGTACTTCTTGCGGGGCTAACGGTTGGAATTGGTGCTCTTTTAATTATTACTTTGAAAGTACCTATAGCACCTATTGTTATTGCACCAATACTGTCTTTTATATTGTTTTTACTTGTCGGTTTTATTCAATGGATTGAGCAGCTTCCAGGAGCCATAGCCAAAGGTTTTCTGCTTAACCCAATAGAGATGACCTGCCTAATTATTGGCTCTTTTCTTATTTATTGGACATTGGTTCATGAAAAAAAACCTATAACTAGTGGTATGGTAGGATTGATCGTTATGACATTCATAGCGACCCTTCACTATAGACAGCTTCATCAGAATCATCTAGTCCTATTCAATTCCAATAAGTTTAGCTGTGCTTTACACCTGGGGAATCAGACCTACTTCATACATGACGATTTGAGCCAAAAGAAATACAAGGCTATTCTACGAGATTACGATAGGTGCTACCCCGGGAAAATTAAAATCATATCACTAAATAACATAAATCTTCAAATCAAAAATAATATAGCTTCAATTCAATTGATAAAAAAGCAAAAGGAATTAAACCTCCAGCTCAATAATAAATCTTTTAGGGTCTGCTATTCGCAAATTAAACCAAACGCCTTTTCGACAAGCACAATAGGGCTCCCATGGGTTGAAGGTGCAGATATCAGATTGAATAAAGCATATTTTTTCAAATTTTAAATAGAGTTATTTACTTAATTTTATCTTTACAAAAAATACCTATTATGAATACCATATGCCCTATCCTGTGCAAGAAGAAAATGGAAGAAGACTCTTCGATGCACATCATAGATATTCGTGAATCTTTTGAATATGAGTTTTCAAACATAGGTAGTCAAAATATCCCCATGCAAAAGTTGCTAGACACATCAAATAACCTTGATGCTTCCAAAACATATATCCTGATGTGCAAAACAGGTAAACGCGCATTTGCATTGGCTAACCTTCTAGAATTGGAAAAAGGCATGAAGAACATTTTAGTAATGGAAGACGGAATTAATGGATGGAAAGAAAAAAATGACCCTAGCCTAATTATAGAATAATGGAAATCATCAAGCAACTAATAGATTTTATCCTCCACCTTGACGCATATCTCTTTACACTCATTATGGATTACGGAAACTGGATCTATCTACTCCTTTTTCTCATCGTGTTTGTTGAAACAGGTCTAGTTATAATGCCCTTACTTCCTGGTGACTCACTCCTATTTGCTGCAGGTACATTTTGCGCAGGCGTGGTTCACAATGGGCAGACAGCTGAGTTAAGCCTATGGGTTGTCCTACCTCTTTTATGCTCTGCAGCATTTATTGGTGATAACCTTAATTATTATATCGGAAAGAATATTGGCCTAAAAGTAATGCAATGGAAAATTAGAGGTAGGCAAATTGTAAAGCAGGCTTATATTGATAAAACCCAAGCTTTTTATGACAAACATGGTCCCAAAACTATAATACTCGCAAGATACGTACCGATCGTTAGAACTTTCGCCCCCTTTGTTGCAGGAATAGGTGAGATGAAATACTTTAAGTTTATAAAATACAGTATTATAGGCGGTATTACATGGGTTTTTGCTTTAACTCTAATGGGTTACTTTTTCGGAAATCTCCCTATCGTTCAACGGAATTTTGAAACCGTTATTTTTGGAATCATCGGACTCTCTCTGCTTCCGATGGTCGTTGAATTTATACGTGCCAAAATGAAGGGTAAGGCTAAATAAATTATTAAATAAATTATGCGTGCATAATATATATTTTATTACCTTTAAACATCAAACACGAAAATAAAAAGATAAAAGATGGGCAATACAGCATATATCGTAGCAGGATTCCGTTCAGCAGTTGGAAAAGCAAAAAAAGGCGGCTTTCGTTTTTATAGACCCGACGATATCGGTGCTTCAGTAATTAGACATCTCGTTAAAAGCATACCAAATCTAGATAAAGATAGGATCGACGATGTAATTGTTGGTAATGCAACACCAGAAGCGGAACAAGGTCTTAATATGGGCAGAATGCTTTCTCTTATGGGATTAGACACTGACAAGGTTCCCGGAATGACTGTAAACCGTTACTGTGCTTCGGGACTAGAAACCATCGCTATTGCCCAAGCGAAAATAGAAAGCGGGATGGCGGACTGTATCATTGCTGGAGGTGCTGAATCAATGTCCGTGATGGCTATGGGTGGCTGGAGGATTGTTCCAAATGCGAAAGTCGGTAAGGAAAACCCGAATTGGTATTGGGGAATGGGACTGACAGCTGAAGCTGTTGCGAAGCAATTTAAAATAAGCCGAGAGGATCAAGATGCATTTGCCCTTAATTCTCATGTCAAAGCTATCAATGCTATAAAAGAAGGGAGATTTACGGATCAAATTGTTCCTATCGATGTTGAACATATATTCCTAGATGAAAATGAGAAAAGACAAGTAAACTCCTATACTGTACAAACTGATGAAGGTCCCCGTGCAAGTACGATTGAGAAATTAAACTCTCTAAGACCTGTATTTGCCCAAGGCGGATCTGTTACTGCAGGTAATTCTTCACAAACTTCCGATGGCGCTGCCTTTGTAATGGTGATGTCAGAGAAAATGATCAAAGAATTAAATATTCAACCGATTGCTAGACTTATCTCATACGCAACGGTTGGTGTTGAGCCAAGAATAATGGGAATAGGTCCTGTTAGACGCCATTCCTAAAGCTTTAAAGCAGGCAGGATTGACAATGAATGACCTTGGGCTTGTCGAGCTCAACGAGGCATTTGCGTCTCAATCCCTTGCTGTTTTAAGAGAAACAGGCTTGAATCCCGATATCGTAAATGTTAATGGTGGAGCGATTGCTCTAGGTCATCCACTTGGATGTACTGGGGGGAAGTTGAGCGTTCAAATCATAAACGAATTGCGCCGCACAAATCAAAAATACGGTATGGTGACCATGTGTGTAGGAACAGGGCAAGGAGCTGCAGGGGTTATTGAGCTCCTAAAATAAATCCTGAAACTCTTTTTTAACGATCTTCACAGCAATACTTGTCGGAAACTCTTCTAGCTGAGCTATAATCTCTAATATTTTAGCTGAAAGATCTATGCTAGTTGATTTATCGTTCATTTGACTACCTGCCATATGAATCAACTTAATCACTTCTTCCTTAGAATTTCTAATAATCTCCCAAGTTCCTGTGGAGATAAAAATTTGTTGAGCTAGGTTGTGCTCGAATTCGCTCCTTACAGACTTAACAAGTTCAGCTTGAAAAAGCAAAGCATTAAGGCTAGCGTCATGCCCTCTCATTATTAGGCTATTCGGATGAATTCGTTCTAAAAACAATACAGCTCTTTGATAGGCATCTAATCTACTGGGTAAAAAGAATTCCTGTCGCTGCATATGCAACTCTTTTTTAAGGCTCAAAACATCCTTCTCATTCTGTTTGTTTAAAAAACGATAAACAATTAACACTAAAGAACCACAACTCACGGTGGTTATTAAAAGAAAAATCCAAGTTTCCATATTCTATTTTTACAAATATACTTACCTTTTGACATTAACGTTAAACAACAAATAAAGATACATTTGTAATCCTTTATTTTTTTTTTAAAATCAGCGCATGAGCCCTAGTTTAATTGTTTTCATATTGGCCCTCTATTTCGGCCTCTTGGTAACGGTTTCTTTCCTTACCTCTAAATCAAAAGGCAATGATGGTTTTTTTGTAGGAGACAGACAATCTCCATGGTACCTAGTGGCTTTTGGAATGATAGGAACCTCTTTGAGCGGGGGTTACATTTTTATCAGTCCCTGGCTGGGTTGGAAACGCAAACAATCAATTCAGCTATATGCAAGCTGTATTGGGCTATTTCATAGGATATCTCATCATCACCTACGTTCTTATGCCCATTTACTATAAAATGAATGTCGTTTCCATCTATGAATATCTCAAGGAACGCTTCGGTTTCTTCAGCCATAAAACAGGCGCAATTCTATTTTTAGTATCACGAGTAATTGGAGCTTCGGTTCGGCTAATGCTAGTAGCTGAGGTACTCCAAAGTATATTATTTGATGGCTGGGGAATTAGGTTCGAAGTCACGGTCTCTATCTGCATACTACTCATATGGATTTACACCAATAGAGGGGGCATCAAAACAATCGTTTGGACAGATACGCTGCAAACAGGATTTATGCTGCTTTCGGTGTTCCTTACTGTTTATTTTATTTCAAATGCACTTCCCACTACCCCTCATGGAGGAATTATTAATGAAGTCGCCCATGGACCTTACTCTAAGATTTTCTTTTTTGAAGATCTTTATGGCAGTAACCATTTCTTAAAGCACTTCTTTGGAGGGATTTTTATCGCCATTGGTATGACAGGGCTGGATCAAGACATGATGCAAAAAAATCTAAGCTGCAAAAATTTAAAAGACGCACAGAAAAACATGATGAGTATGGCGAGTGTACTCATATTGGTCAACCTCTTATTTCTTTTCCTGGGCGCACTATTATACATGTATGCCGCTCATGGTGATATAGATTTCTCAAAGCCTGACATGCTGTTCTCCGCAGTAGCTATGGACCCAAACACCCCCATAGTCATTGGCGTTTTATTTTTACTTGGTTTGATAGCAGCCGCATACTCAAGCGCTGACTCTGCCCTAACCGCTTTGACGACATCTATATATATTGACCTAGTACCTGAAAAATCTAAGAACGAACAAAATCAAGTCAGTCTTAGGAAAGGCATACACATTATGGTTTCTGTCCTAATCATTATCGTTGTTCTTCTACTTCATCATTACACAGAGGACTCCGCGATTGATCTTCTCATGAAATTTGCAGGGTTTACGTACGGTCCTCTTATAGGGATTTTCTTCTTCGGTATTTTGACAAAAACAAAAATAAAGGACAAACTCATACCTATAATTAGCACACTGGCTATCACCATTACATTCTGCCTTTGGTCTTTCTCAAAAGGAGGCCCGGGAACACCAGCAGGTCAACCAGGTATTCTAGGAGAATACTCATTCGGTTATGAAATCATTATTTTAAATGCCTTTCTTACCTTTGCCCTATTGTTTATCGCTTCAAAACTTCAATCAAATAAGAAAAAATGAAATTTAACTTAAG
>CAJJBU010000022.1 GCA_905182495.1 Flavobacteriales bacterium UBA952 | reverse complement strand
GAATTCCATGACAACGCAAAAGAATACCCAGCAGATATCATTTATACTTTAAAATAAAAAAGAGCAAATCATAAGCCGGGTTCTGTACATCAATCTGAATATCAAATTAACTGCCTATCATTTATCTTGTCCTGACTTTACAATCAGGATCTAACGACCTACCCATCGAGATTGGGCGAGCAGCCCTCAACTCCCAATTTACTTGGTCTTTCAGCTCACAAGGTTTACCATGCCATTCTTGTCACCAACAATGCGGTGAGCTCTTACCTCACCTTTTCACCTTTGCCAATAATAAATTACTGGTAGTTTATTTTCTGTTGCACTTTCTGTACCTGTTAATACAACAAGTCCTTCCCGTTAGGAAGTGTGATGCTCTATGCTGCCCGGACTTTCCTCTTTAAAAAAGCGATAGACTGATTTGCTCAAATCAAAATTATGGAATTTTACTAAAAGGAGAACCTAAAAAAGGTGAATCTTTTATTTGATCACATTCACATGGCCTTTGAAGTCGTAAACATCATTATTCATTGAGTCTTTAAACTTAACATACCAAATGTATGCACCATTTTGAACCATTTGATTATTAAAAGTACCATCCCAGCCTTCACCAGGAGATACTGAGGAAAAGACCAATTCACCCCATCTGTTGAATATATTAAATTCGTAGCCCTGACTCCTGTCATAACCTGCGGTCAAAACAGGAATAAAGGAATCATTTTGACCATCACCGTTTGGTGTAAAAGAATTCGGTACGTAAAATAACACCTCATCAATCACAGTAATAGCCGCGTATGCCGTATCTGTACAACCATCCTCTGTAGATGCCACAAGGGTGACCAAATAATTACCATAGCTGTCATAAAAATGCGTCGTATTCACAAAGTCACTCTCCGCACCATCACCAAAGAACCATTCAAATGATGTCGCGTTCGTTGAGCTATTTGTAAATTCAAAAATTGGATTCACAACAGATTGTTCGTATACATCCGGTTGAAATTCAGCATTAATTTCATTGACACAAACAAAGTCTTGCTGCGTTAATGAATCGGTACATCCTTCAGTAGTCGTAGAAACTAAAGTAACATCATAACAACCATAGGAATCATAGATATTTATGACATTGCCCATTTGACTTGATGAATTCTCATCTCCAAAATACCACATCACGGAACCACTTGCTGGACCTACAGTCAGATCGGTAAAAGTTGGTTCAAATGGAATACATCCACCATAAGTAATGTCAGTAGAGAATAAAACATTTGGCAATGGGTTTACAATTACTTCTATAGTAGTAGTATCAGTACATCCATTGATGTCAAACCCTACAACAGAATATGTAGCTGTTTCAGAGGGTACAAAACCTACACTGTCAATAACAGATTGATCCCAAACATAAGTATCAGCTCCTTCACCCCATAGCAAAGTCGTTTCGCCATCACAAATAAAGTCGTCAGAAGCAAAAGCTGTAATTACTGGCAATGTATTTACAACCACTTCGATTGTATCACTTTCCACACATCCGTTTGCCGCCGTGCCAATTACTACATACTCATTTGTTACAGAAGGGGTAAATACCTCACCATCAATAACGCCATTATTCCAAAGGTAAAGTATGGCATCACCCGTTGCTGCCAATAACATGTCCTCGCCTATACAAATTGCAGTATCGAGCCCCGCATTAACAACAGGAGGAAGATCTAAGGTATAAGTCACTAGAATTGAATCTGTATTTTGACATAAATTTGTGTCCGTACCCACAACGTGATACATAATCGTTGAATTCGGGAAAAACTCCAAGCCATTAATTACGCCGTTATCCCATGCATAATTATTTGCCCCTGTGGCAGTCAAGATAACCGATTGTTCAAAACATAAAGTCGTGTCCATACCGGCCTCAACATCAGGAAGAGGATTAACAGTAATCATAAATGATTCAGATGCTCCAAGGCATTGATTAGCCGATGGAGTTACAACGATATTACCTATTAACTCACCTGTACCGCTGTTCGCAGTAACAAAAGAAGGAATATTACCTGTTGCAGCCCCCGCTAAACCGATAGCAGCATTATCATTAGACCAATTGTATTCATTTAAAGCCATATTACCAATGAAATTGAATTCATCCGACAAATCACCAGCGCAATAGGTCGCATCGCCAATAGGATCAACTATAGGTAAAGGATAGACAACGATGACCATTGTATCATTAATACCAGGGCATCCATTTACAGAAGGCGTCACAATTATGGTCGCAGTCTGTGTTGTCGTCCCTAAATTTTCAGAAGTAAAGGCGGGAATGAAAGCAATACCGTTATTTGATAAGCCGATAGAGGAATTGTCATTGACCCACGAGTAAACGGAACTTGCATTGCTTCCTGTAAAATCAATTTGAGGGACAGCTTCACCAGAACAGACGGTATCATTTATTGTATTCACAATTGAAATTGGATTGACGGTGATACTGGTCGTCATAGCCGTTCCTATACAACCATTTAATATAGGTGTCACAGTAATGTTTCCAACTTCTACGTCCTGGCTAATATTGTTAGCTATAAATGATGAGATATTCCCAACTGAATTAGACCCTAAACCGATTGAGACATTATCATGTGTCCAGTTAAACTGAGTTGAATCTGTCAGGTTACCGTCAAAAATAATTGCTTCAGTATTTTCATTAGCACAAATATTTTGATCGTCAACTTGATCAACCGTTGGAATCGGCTTTACAAGAATTTGAACGATTTGAGCAATACCTTCGCAACCATTGAGCTCGGGCTGAACAGTTATAGTCGCGATTTGATTTATTAAATCAGTATTGGTAACTGGAAACGACAAGATATTACCTACACCATTAGCTGGTAAACCTATGGAGGTATTGTTGTTAGACCAATTGTATTCTGTAGCAGGATTACTACTATTAAAAATATAGTCCAATGAAGGATCATTGTGACAATATTCATCAACACCAGGAGCTATTATTACAGTAGATATCGGATTAACAGTAATGATGGCTTCCTGCGTTGTTCCAACGCACCCGTTAAAAGTTGGCGTTACACTAACGGTAGCAATTTGAACGGTAGCGCTTACATTTTCAGATACAAATGCAGGCACATTTCCACTTGAATTTGAAATCAAGTTAATGGAAATATTATCATTTACCCAATCATATGTTGTCCCGGCCAAATCTCCACTAAAATCAATCTCATCAGTGGTCTCGCCAGAACATAATTCCTGATCTTCTGGAGTTATAACAACATTTGGAGTTGGCTTAACTGTTATGCTAAATGTCTGTGATTCACCAAAACAACCATTAAATTCCGGAATGACCGTAAGCGTTGCCTGCTGATCAATAAAGCTTGTGTTTTCAGCAATAAAAGCAGATATATCACCAATCCCATCAGCGTTAAGACCTATAGATAAATTGTCATTCGTCCAAATGAAACTCGTTGTAGGGTTTGGGCCAGCAAAAGTGACCGTATTGGTTAATAGACCAGCACAAACGACTTGGTCCAGAGGGTCAAACACAACCGGTACAGGGTCGACTGTTGTAATTGTAAATTGTTGAGGGATTCCTAAACAACCATTGAGCTCAGGTGTAACCGTTATTGTCGAAATAATCACAGTATTACCAGTGTTCTGGGCAGTAAATGACGCGATGTCACCTACTCCACCTGCCGCAAGTCCTATTGAGACATTGTCATTTATCCAGTTGTAATTTGTAGTTAAAGGTAAATTACCAGTAAATATGACCGGATCAGAATCCGTATTGACGCAAAGTGATTGGTCTGGAATAGGCCCAACCAAAGTTGGAGTTGGCTTTACCGTAATTGTAAACGATTGCGGTAACCCCTCACAACCATTTAATGATGGTAGCACAGTAATTGTAGCAATTTGAATATCTGAGGTTGTATTTTGAACTAAAAATGTATTGATATCCCCCACACCATTATCTAGCAATCCTATTAAAACATTATCATTTGTCCAAGTGTATGTTGCTACATCTCCAAAATCCCCATCAAAATCAATAGGCACTAGAGGCGAATCAGCACAAAGAACCTGACTGGGTATTGGGAAAACAGAAGGTGTTGGATTCACTGTAATTGTAAAGTTCTCAGATATACCGACACATCCATTAAATGAAGGGGTGACCGTAAACGTACCCGTTTCTGTAACCAAACTCGTATTTGTAGCTGTAAATGACGGTATATCTCCAAAGCCTGGACTGCCTATTCCGATTGATACATCGTCATTCGTCCAGTCATAAATAGCATCAACAATATTCCCGGAAAAATCAATAGGAGTTGTGGACTCATTATGGCAAATCGTCTGAGATAAGGGCACGGTAGAAACAGTAGGTACGGGCTTCACTGTTATTGTAAATTGAGCATCTATTCCTGCGCAACCTGGCAATACTGGAGTCACAGTAATTGTTGCGACTTGATTAACGGTTCCAGAATTGGTGACAAGGAAATTCGATATATCTCCAGAACCATTTGCTGCCAAGGCAATAGAAATATTATCATTCACCCAATCATATGAAGCATTTGGCACATTCCCCGTGAACGAAACACCACTAAATTCCTCTCCCGCACACAACACTGTGTCAGGGATAAAACTTACCTCCAAAATAGGAGTTACAATAAAGTCAAACTCAATTGGAGCTCCTGAACAACCATTAAAACTCGGAGTCACTGTTATAGTAGCCGTATCTATTTGATTCCCGTTGTTTATGGTTGTAAACACGAGAATATCACTGGTGCCATTTGCACCTAAACCGATATTTACATTGTCATTTGTCCAACCATAAGAAGAACCAATCACATTTGAAGTGAAAATAACTGGAATTGAGTTATTCGTTACGCATATGGTTTGATCCGCAGGAACATTCATTTCCGGAGAAGGGTCTACATTAATTGTAAAGGTCTGTGATGCGCCTGGACATCCATTAAGAACGGGGGTCACCTCAATTGTGGCTTGTATAGGGTCATTTGTTAAATTGGTTGCTGTAAAAGACAAGATATCACCTGAACCTGCTAATGGGAGGCCAATACCTGTATTCGTATTTGTCCAATTGTAAATAATCGCAGGGTCACTTCCGGTAAATATAATATCATTCGTAGACGTTCCATCACATTCTGAAATTGCACCTGGATCGTCTACTGTTGAAGATGGGTTCACTGTGATCTCAAAACTAACGGAAGTCCCAACACAACCATTGATGAATGGTGTTGCCGTAATCAATCCAGTCTGAATAATGGCTGTATTATTAACGGCCGAAAAGCTAAGTATATCCGCAGTACCTGTTAATGCTAGACCAATTTCAGCGTTATTATTGACCCATTCATATGTTACACCTGCAAAAGTTGATGAAAAGAACACATCATTCGTATTATCGTCGACGCATAACAATTGATTATCAGGAGTCGCCATAGTAACCACAGGGTTTACATCCACCGTTACCAATTGATTGTTATTGGTACAACCTGATGTAAGGGCGGTCGCTGAGACTAAATAATTGATGGATTGAATATCAATAGAGGTATTGATCAAAACATCATCAATACCTGCTGATCCCTGAGGGGTTAGTGATTCTCCGTCCACTAAAGGCTCGTCAGTTTGAGCCAACCAAGAATAGGTTGCAGAAACATCACTAGTAATTGCATAATTAACGGGTTCTCCAGAACAAGCATCGATCGCTGCTAATGAAGATAAGACCGGTGTAGGGTTAATTGAAATTAATATAGTATCAGATGCTGAGGTACAAGGACCCGCAGGGTCGTTTGTTGTCAATATAAGTTCGACACTACCGCTTGTGTTTTCCGCTGCAGAAGTTATATAAACTGCATTAAGGTCATTTGGATTTGGAATATAAATACCCGTACCTCCCGACCATGATCCGTTTACTGCAGACCCACCGACAATACCGTTTAAAGTCAAATCATCACCCTCACAAATGGTTTGAGTCGTTCCTGCTGAAACGATAGCGGAAGATGTGAAAGAGACCAATACATCTGCCGATTCAGCCCCACATGGCCCAACAGGATCGTCAGAAGTTAAAGTAAGTAAAACAGTTCCCGCACTCAATTCGGCAGCCGTTGGAGTGTATAAGGCATTTAAATCATTTGGATTAGAAAACACCCCCGCTCCTCCAGACCATTGCCCAGTAATTACAGCACCAGTTATACTACCGTTCAGTTGAGCATCAGCTCCAGCGCAAACCGTAAAGCTAGCCCCTGCGTCAACAAACGCAACGCCACTAATTGAAATTTCAATATCACTTGAAGCAGCGGGACAAGGTCCTATTGGATCATTTGTGGTCATGGTAAGCGTTACGAATCCTGAATTTTGATCGTTCGTTCCTGCCACATAGGTTGCATTCAAGACACTCGCATCAGGAGTGAAGGTTCCATCTCCAGAAGTCGTCCAGATTATCGATGTAGCCGAACCTCCGATTGTACCTCCCAATATAGCATCTTGAGCTGAACATATTGATTGATTAACACCCGCATCCGCAACAGCAAATCCAAATATATTTATAGTCATTTCACTTGAGACCACTCCACAAACCCCAGAAGGGTCATTTGTTGTTAAAGTAACCAATGCAGAGCCAGCAGCTATATCATTTGCAGAAAGATCGTATTGAGCATTTAAATCCAATTCATTAGGTTGGAAAACCCCACTACCGCTTGTCGTCCAAGTACCGACAGATGCACTTCCTCCTATTATACCCGTCAAATTAACAAGTTGATCCGAACAAACATCCTGATTTAAACCAGCATTAGACGTTGGAAGCTCAATAAAAGTGATTATAACATTAGAACTCACTGCTAAGCAAGGGCCTATTGGGTCATCCGTCGTTAAAGTTAAAGTCACCGTTCCGATCGTTAGATCTGATGCATCAGGAGTGTATTCCGCATTTAAGCTCGTTATGTTGTCAAAAGTTCCACCACCACTCGTCGTCCATGATGCTGAAGATGCAGCACCACCGAAAGTACCATTCAAAAAGACCTGGTCATTGGAACAAACGTCCGCATCATTTCCTGCGAAAACTGTTGGAAGCTCATTAACCTGTATCACAACCTGCTCAGAGGCAACTAAACAAGGACCTGCACCATCAGGGTCATTTGTCGTTACATCAAGGGTCAAGCCTGAATTTATATTTTCTACTGAAGAAGGTGTATATCCGGGATTTAAAGCATTTGCAGTGGGGGAGAAAACACCTAAACCATTTGTCCATGTCACTGACGTTGCCGAACCACTAATATTAGAGACAAGAGGAATCTCTTCGTTTATACAAGATTCAATTGGAGAGTTTACAGTAATTGAAGCAGCTTCATTAACGGTCAAATTCATTGAACTTGAGACCTCAGGACATGCGCCTGCTGGATCATCAGTCGTTATAGTTAAGACAACGATTCCCGTCAACATATCAGCGGTACTTGGTGTATAAAAAGCCACTAAGCTATTGGCATTATTAAAAGTTCCTGTGCCGTCGGTTGTCCATGTTGCAGTCGATGCTAACCCGCCAATTGATGCATTTAATCCTATAGCTACATTCGAACAAACGACATCATTCGATCCTGCTGAAACCGTTGCTGCCGCATCTATTTGAAGAATCACCTGATCTGTTGCAGCAAGACAAGGTCCAGAACCATCTGGATCATCCGTGGTGGCTTCTAGAGCTATCGGGCTCGAATTGTTTTCAGCTACAGTAGGCAAATAATTAGGCGTTAGTGTGTTGACATTTGGGGTGAATAAGCCATTTCCATTTGACCATGTAACACTTGATGCCGAACCTCCTATAACTGCTGTCAATGCAAATTCATCTTCGATGCATTCAACCAATGGCGAAGTCACTAATATTGATGCTGCCTCGTTTATCGTTAAGTTCATTGTACTCGACTCTGCCTGACATGCGCCTGTAGGATTATCGGTTGTAAGCGTTAACGAAACACTGCCTAATGTCAAATCATCTGCACTTGGCGTGTAAACAGCACCTAAACTATTTACATTATTAAATGTCCCAGAGCCATTCCCTGCCCAAGTTGCAGTGCTTGCGGTACCTCCGATAGAACCCGATAATGCAATTGCTGAATTAGAACAAACAACTTCATCATCCCCTGCAGAAACTGTTGCTGGGAATGTAAATGTATATGTTACTTGAGCAGAAGCCGCAGTGCATGGGCCAACTGGATCATCAGTCGTTAATGTTAATGTAATAGATCCATTTAAAATCTCGGTTGGAGTTGGGGTATAAACCGCATCCAACTGGGAATCATTTGGAAAGAACGTTCCCAAACCACCGGACCACGTTGCAGATGAAGCGGCTCCTCCAATCAAACCATTTAATACTATGCCCTGATCAGAACAAGCCTCTTGGTCTGTACCGGCATCAACGATGACATCGGTAGCAATATTTATTGTGACCTGATCCATAACAGCCTCACAAGGCCCAGAAGCATCAGGGTCATTCGTTGTTGCTGTTAAAATTAATGTACCCGCAGCAATTTCTCCTGCACTAGGTGAGTAATCAATTGCTAGCGAAAAAGCATTTGGGGTGTAAGTTCCATCTCCCCCTGTCCATGTCATTGATGAAGCCGTACCACCAATAGTTGCAGAAACAGGCACAGCAGAATTATCACATGTACCTGCGGTTGCACCAGAAACTTCTATAGTAGCGGCATTACTAAATGACAATTCGATATTATCAGAAGAAGAAACACAAGGCCCTGTAGGGTCATCTGTTGTTAGCGTTAACGTAACGCTTCCTGTAGTTAAATCTGCCGAACTTGGCGTGTATACTGCGTTAAGAGCAGATGTGTTTGGAGAAAAATCTCCTGTACCACTTGTTGTCCATAATGCAGAGCTAGCAGACCCCCCAATAGCGCCATCTAGCGTGTATGTATCATTAGAGCATATAACCGCATTATTACCTGCAGAAACAGTTACTGTATCTAGTAATGTTATCACGACATCTTCATTTAACGCGAGGCAAGGTCCTGCTCCATCAGGGTCAGTAACTGTTGCGGTAACTGTAGCTGTCCCTATAATATTTTCAGCGTTAGTGGGCGTATAATTCGGGGCTAAAATATTGTTATTTGGCGAAAACAAGCCTCCTAGAGGACTTGTCCACGAGACACCAGATGCCGTTCCACCAATTATCGCTAACAAAGGCACATCTGTTCCGATACACGATTCGAGCGGCGAATCAACTGCTAAGGTGGCTGCATCACTAAAGCTTAAAGTCATCGTACTTGAACTTTGACTACATGGACCTCCTGGATCATCGGTTGAAAGTGTTAGTTGAACCGATCCTGCTAAAAAATCAGCTGCGCTGGGAACATAATCTGTAATAAGACCCGTAGCAAAATTGAAAAATCCACTACCTGACGTATTCCATTCTCCCGAAGATGCCGAGCCTCCTATCGTTCCCGAAGTTGTAAAGATATCATTAGAACAGATTGTCGCGTCAGACCCTGCATTTACGATAACACCTGCATTGATTGTTACAATTACATCTGAAGAATTCGATGGGCATGGACCAACAGGGTCATCAGTAGTTAAAGTCAAAGTAACAGCCCCTGCATTAATATCATCTATAGAGGGCGTATAGGTCGCAGTCAATAAATTTTCATTATCGAAAATCCCCGTTCCGATGGTTGTCCAAGAAGCAGATGTAGCGCCACCACCAAAAGAACCATTTAATGTAACATCAGTGCCTGCACAAATGACTGCTGCTGAACCCGCATCAGCAATCGTCGTATTCTTTACTGTAATTGAAAATGATTCTGTAGTACCAGAGCACCCAGTTGAAGCAATGAAGGGTGTTACCACAATATTTGCAATATTATCTGGGCCACCAGGTGTTGTCGCAACAAATGACGCAATATCTCCAGTTCCCGAGGCATTTAAACCAACTGTTACATTGTCATTTGACCAGTTATATTCTGTTCCCGGAACAGAGCCGGCCAAAATAATTGACGTGGTATTCTCTCCCTCACAAAGCTCAAAGTCTCCTGGGTTAACGACATTAGGTATTGGGTGAATTGTTACTGTTTCACTGGAAGTGATATTTCCATTACATGTACCGCTCGATATAAAGAGTATTGGTGTTAAGTTTTGTGATGTAGTGCCCGTATTACAATACTGATGTGTTATCGTTTCTGTTGTATTGATGGTTAAATTCTCAAAAGACCCATCTCCAAAAAGTAAAGTAGCCTCTGCGACATCACTTGTCGTAATATCTATATCCGCCTCATAACATGAACAGCCTTCAAGTACTGGGTTGGTTATAGAGATAGAACCAAAGGGGCCTCCGATATTGATTGTTTCAACTATGGCTGTATCTGCACAGCCTCCTGTTAGCGATTGAACAATTAAGGTAACATCAAACATCCCTGGAAGAGAATAAATTGTTGAAGGGCTCGCATCAGTAGAGGTTTCACCATTACCAAAATCCCATTCATAAGAAGTTGGATCGACATTGTTTCCTGAAAGATTCGTGAAAGTAACGACCGTAGGAGGATTAAAACATGAGGAATTATTTGGTGTGCCCATTGCCGCAGCGAACACATCGAATACGGTAATTGAAATTGTAGTATCATCTAGACAACCCAAATTATCCGTAACAGTTAATGAAATACTACCAATACCTTGCTCATCGAATAAAAAAGAACCAGGGTTCAAATCAGAACTGTTGCCCGGTGTAGCAGGAGATGAGGCATTTGATGCAATCCATGCATAACTAGCAGCACCAAAACTTATTGAATTATTATTGGTAATCAGAATTTCTTGATCGTCACATATAAAATCTCTATCAACTGAAAATGAAGCAAGAACTTCCCTTACGACTATTGTTTGAGTGAACGTTTTAGGACATCCGAATGCATCTTCGGCAGTCATTGAAATCGTATAGATCCCCGGTACAGAAAAACTGTGTGTCGTAATTGAAACATTACCAATTAAGTCAACAGAACCATCGCTTTCCCAATCCCATTCTCTAGAAACAATAGAAGTCAATGGGGCCGTAGAATTGTCAACCACATCAAAAACTTGATTAACACAAACTGTATCAGGAACTGTAAACCCTCCTATGATACCATGAACTGTTATTTGTTTTGAAACAGTATCATAACAAAATGTCCCATTATTATTTGCTCGATTTCGCATAGATACCGTATAAACACCTGGCACCCAAGGTTGATTACCTGAAGTTGAAACTGCGATTGGAGAATACAACAGGTCCTCTGGAGAACCTCTAAATTCAGAAGACGTAAACCACTGCAATCCATTATCTATTGACCAATCCCATTGGGTGTCCTGCGAGTTTGTTGAAGGGTTTGTGTTTTGAGGTAAAGGAGTCGTATTATAAAAAACCAATTCATCGCCTAAACACACCTCAGAAGTCTGAGTAGCCTGTGTTAAATCTGTATATGATTCAAAATCCGCTTGGTCATTCGGGAATGCCAAAATATTTTGAGTGGATATACTTGGGGGACATCCCGTTGCAGCATCCTCAACGGTTAAGGTAATAATGAAGGGGGAGGCAAAATTTGGAGAGTAATTGCTAAAAGTATGGGTTGTTGTGGTAACGCCTGTTACTTGTATAGTTGGTGATTCTAAATCCCAAGTATACTGCGTTGTACCTGAAGTACCATTACTTGTACTTGTGTATGTTCTTGTCAGTTGATCCTCGCAATCCAGTGGGCTTACGGTAAACGATGAAACAGGTCCTGTTATGTCAATCACTATTGTTGAAGCTATACCTGAACATCCAAGGGCACTTCCAACTGTAGTGAAAGGAATCATCGTCACAGTAAAGGGTCCTAGACTTGGATAGGTATGGCAGACAATTGCATTTTGATCATGGAGTTCAAGAGGTGTTCCATCGCCAAAATCCCATTGACAAGTATCCGCGCCATTACCCGTATAATCAAAACAAAAGCTATTTCCTTCGATACATTGAACGTCTGGAGTTGTATTAGAAAAACTAGAGGTAGGTGGGAAACCATTTCCAATAACAATTGCCGTGGGGAAATTCGATATTGTAATACAGCCCTGGGCTGAGGTGTTGGTCATGGTAATATCGTAAATACCAGAACTATTATAAGTAATAGGAATAGGTCCCTGCCCTGTTCCACTTGCCGGAGCACCGCCTGTAAAACTCCAAACAATTGTACCAGATGAAGTTGATGAATAATCCGTTGTCACCGGAGAACTACATGAATTTGTTATACTAGACGTAAAGTTATTAGTGGGAGATGAGAAAACAGTTATCGTTTGACTAAATGGCGCGCTAGAGCACCCTCCGTCTGTATATACTACAGAATAAGTAGTCGTAGAATTCGGAGAAACGACAATAGGACTTCCAGTTCCGCTAGGTGTCCAAGAAAATGTACCGGTTATAGATGACGCAGCAGCAGTCAATGTTACAATATCAGAGCCTTTACACATTATTCCATCATCAGGAAGCAATCCGGAGTTCTCAGTCATCGTAATACCCGTGACCGTTGGAGGAGCTGTTTCAGTAACAACAGCGTCTACAGGACTACTTGCACAAGAACCAACTGAATAGCTTACTGTATAGAGACCGGCTGTTGTTACAGAAATACTTTGTGTGGAACCCGATGGGGTCCAAGAATATACACCCCCGCCCTGAGATGGCGTAGCGGTGAGCGTACCCGATTGACCGGTACAGATATCTATATCATCAACCGACACTGTTGGTAAGGGCTGAACAGTCAAGACCACATTTTGAGTATTCACGCATCCATCTGGAGAAGTGTTTGTCACCTCATAAGTAACCGAAACGTTTGAAGCAGATGTCGAGGTTAACATTTCTGAGATATCACCAACACCGTTTGATACAGCTTCTATAATATCGGGATTAACCAATCGAACCCATGAAAAAGTACTGCCTGAAATAGAGCTAACGGGTGTGTAGTTAAAAATGCTTCCACTACATATTGTGTTAGGATTTAAAGGGCTCGTTAAAGCAGGGAATTCTGTGACGATAATATCAGTCAAATCCGCAGAAGCGACGCACCCCAATGAGTTTTCAATTGAAACGTTTACAGGATAGGACCCAACAGATGAATACGTATGCTGAAAATCAGCAGTATTGTATGCCGCTCCATCAGTAAAAGCTTGATAGGATATAATAGTACCACTACCTGCGGATGAGGCACTTGTAAAATCAACAGTGGAAGGTGAGCAATAAGGGCCAGAGGTAACCGTATAGTTAACTATTGGATTGGTATAAACTTCAAGAAAGCCTAACTCCGTAGTGGTATTCGAACCAGTACCATCAGAAACCGTTAATGAAACATCATATAGGCCCGCATTATCTAGAACAAATGCTACGGGGTTTACATTATAGGACAACGCGCCCCCCCCACCTTGTGGGGTAACAGCCCAAGTATAGGAAAGCAATGAATTATCATCGGCAGAAAGCGTAAAAAGATTTCCAGGACACTGGCTATCGATTGTGGCACTGAAATCCGAGTTCTGCGACCAGGATATACTTGAAATAATAGAAAAAATAAATAAAATGAACGAAACTCTAAACATAACCGTTTTATAAGATCAATATTAATCTGAACAACAAACCCTTTACACCAGCAACCACAAACAAATTAATTATAAACGCCAAACAGACATATTACAATACAAAATTAGATATTAAAACACACCTAATTGTGTTCTTTTAACGAGAGTTTTTAATAAAAGTTGCTTTAGTTATTTCCTCGCTATGATTTGTTAAATTTGAATCTATTATAAGATGTTGGAACATATTAGATCACATTTAAGAGATTTGCTTGCGGAAGTTTCACTTTTTCCGTCAAAAGATCTTTTGGTCAATTTAAATAATGAGAGGTGCATACCCTACCTGAATGAAGCACTGAATCCATCTCCAGTATTATTATCAATCCTCAAACAATCGCGAGATATAGAAAGAAAAACAGGAGTCACTCCTTTATGCACAACTCTGGGAGTTCTTTCCTTTGAAGAAGGGGAACGTACTATTTCGGCGCCGATTTTTATTCAACATGTTGACGCTGAGTTAAATAAAGAAACAGGCAATTACCACCTTCACGAAATTGGAACAAGGGAACTAAACCCTTATGTAAAAAGCTTATTCTTTGCAAAAGACAACGAAGAGGTTATTCATACATTCTCCGATGTAATGTCAAAGGTCACCTCCCATTCAATCACGTTGCATGAGGATGAATCGTATTTAGGGAATTTTGATCCAAAAAGATTTGCTTTTATCAGAGAAATAAGAACTTTAATAGAGGATACCAATGGATTTTCAAATGCCCTTTTCGAAATATATGGCAATGAGGCTTCTATTCCTTTGGATATCGAGCTTAATCCATATTCACTTTTTCCTCAAGACACGGCTCAAGAAAAATTATCAAAGGGTATTAATGACAATTCACATGTCGTTCAAGGACCTCCTGGCACAGGGAAATCTCAATTATTATCAAACTTTTTAGGACAAATTCTTTTTAATAAAAAAAGAACATTATTCATCTCGGAAAAGCAAGCTGCCATTGACGTTATTTGCAATAAACTTGAGACACGAGACCTTCAGGTACTTTGTTTTAAAATCCCCTCGAGAAATTCCAATAGGGCATTTGTACAATCGATTAAGAAAAGCTGGGCATTTTTTCAAAATCGCAAGGAATTCATTTTACAAAAGCCCTCTAAAAAAATCGATATTGTAAAAACCAACTTTGATTTAATTAAACAAATAGCATTAGATAATAATTGCTCTGTAGCAAACATTTGCAATATACTGTCTTCGAGTCACTCATTAGACAAGGGCTCAACGATCAAACCAGACATTGACATTAAAGACCTTCAATTTTTTGAAAACTATGAAAACAAAATTCCTCAAAAATTAGATCCTATTATTGGGATCTTAACCAAAGAGAGCATTGATTTAGGCTGCGAAAAGCTCATTTCTGAAACCAAGCATTCACAAATCATACTTGAAGAACTACACCCCTTAGAATCATGGTCTGAGATCAAAGCTTACTTAACAAAAGCCCTAACATATCACTCCTTTAATTCAGAGATTTATCAAAAATACGGGAGGTATTTAAACGATGGAGGTGAAAATTTTCAATTACTTCATAATAAATACGGGAAATTATATAGGAAAATAAAAACTTTATCGAAACTCGAAATTCATTGGAAAATAGAGCCAACTCATGACGAATTAGATGTTTTGGAAAAAATGTATCAAAAGGACAAAAAAGCTTCGACCTTTCTTTTACGCTGGTGGACTTGGAGAAGATTCACTAGAACAAGTCAATTAAACCCTCTAGAGCAAATTAAAAAAAGAAAAGCCTATTTAAAAACGATAGATGCCTTAGATAAAACAATTGAAAAATTTCACAAAATCGGCATACAAGACCCCAGTAAAGACCTTGAAGTAATAAACCAGCTGATCAAAACGACGAATTTAAAAGAATGGCTTGAATTCAAATCAGGAAACAAAACCATCGACCACAAAAGGCTTTACGAATGTCTTAATACTTTAAAAAAGAACTTTCATTTTAATGGGAAGAGTAAACCACTGGACCTGCTAAACTCTTTAATAAAAGAAGCGGACCTTCTTTTAGAATATTGGTCTGAAATCGTAAAGACACCTTTAAAATTATTACCCTATTGGGAAAGTGATTTGGATGCAGTACATACAAAAGTGAACGCCATTATAAAAAGCAACCTCATCAAAAGCTATCCATCCTTAGCCAGTTTTACTAAAAAAGTGTTTCTAGAAGATATTCAAGAGTTAAATAGTCATTCTGAAGTAAACGCGACGGTTTTTAGCAAAAACATATTGACGATTTGGACTGCCAAATTTCTTGAACTTGAAGCGCTTACGAGAAAGGACCCTAGGAAATTAAATGCGGAAGAAAAAGCATTTCGTAAATCACTTAAAAAAGGCAAAGTCATCTTAACCAAAGAATTTGCTAAAAAAAGAAGCCACAAATCCATCCGTGAATTGCTTCTGTCTGATGCGCGGCCCTGGATCGATGTTCTCAAACCTATCTGGATGTGCAACCCCGCACTACTTGCAGACCACCTTCCGATGGAAAAGGGCATGTATGATTTTATTGTGTCTGATGAATCCAGTCAATTATTGCTAAGTCATTCCATTGGTGCTTTTCAAAGAGGAACAAAAAGCCTGATTTGTGGAGATCCTGAACAAATGAGCCCAAGCTCGTATTTTAAAAAGAAACAAGACGTAGAAATGAGCCTACTACACCATGCATACTACCATCTCCCAAAGATTTTCTTATCCAACCATTACCGAAGTATACACCCCAAACTAATAGAGTTCTCTAACACGAATTTTTATGGTAATAGATTGAAAGCTTTTCAGGATTTATGCGCAATTAAAAACCCAATCAAGCATCATTTCATTTCCGATGGTTTATACTCAAATAGACAAAACATCAAAGAAGCAAAGGCCATAGCTGTAAAAATAAAAAGTGAAATAAACAATCCCTTGAAAATTGGAATAGTGGCATTTTCAGAAATACAGCTTGAACTAATCCATGATTATCTCGACAATGACACTCGAATTAAATTTGAAAAAAGACTTAAAGACCACACTGCATTTTCACATTCATTGGAAAATGTGCAAGGTGATGAATGTGATCTATTAATCATCAGTTTGGGTTATGGGTATAATGAGGCCGGGAAATTCGAAATGCGCTTTGGGCCTGTTAATACAATGGGGGGACATAAAAGATTGAATGTTCTTTTTTCTAGATCGCGACAAGAAATTCATTTTTTCTCTTCAGTTCACTTGAAGGACTTCACAAAAACCGAGAACCCCGGTGTTTTATTGCTTATGAAATGGTTTGAAATCATGGAACGTCCCTCAAAAACCGCTTCGCCGGCTTCAGAAATACCCTTTGATCAAATACTTAAAAACGCAAATGGATTTCATGACCTATTGACCTACATTCAGGTTTACGAAAAAAGAGGGTATTCGATTACAGCTTAGGCTTTTTAGGTACGGGATCATGTCCACAACCTCCCCTAGGTCGGCAGGACAAAATACGTTTGACACCGAGATACAAACCCTTCAAGAGTCCCCATTCTTTTAGCGCCTCGACCATATAAACAGAGCAAGATGGTGTGTAACGACAAGAAGATGGCAACAACGGTGAAAGAATCCATTGGTACAAACGAACCATAAAAATGAAAGGTATTATAAGCAAGCGGCCGATAGCATCCATAAACAAATGTAACAGTTTTCACAATGTGATGTTGTTAACTGTAAGGGCTTATCATACAATCCTCTTATAACATACATTACCTTTCAAATATGAAAATGATCTTTTTGTCAATCACCATTATTTTATCCGCTAACCTTCTGTTTTCTCAAGACTTTGCTTCTTGGGAAAATGAAAAACTATGGGTTGCAGATCACAATCAATCAAACCTGATTATTGAAAGTGGGCAGATATACGAACAACGATGGGACATGTTACCTCAAGCGCAATTTTGGAAACGGATCATGAGACTTTCAAAGGATTCATGCCTGATTAATGTGGCAAGCTCTCGCCTTGTTCTAGAAAGTATCCCCTCTGAAAATTGGACGCGTTTAAGTAAATCTGAAAAACTTAATTTCCGACAGAAAATGAGATTAAAGCATAATATTTCTGAGAAAGAAAGTATTTATGTAACCTCAGGCAAAAGTGACTTCTACAAATTCGAAGAAGTCTACCCAACGCTTCTAGAAGGGATTACGGTCTTTGATGAAATGTGTGTTGATCCATGGTTTGCGCAAGCTATATTACTCATTGAAAGCCCTGGTCAGCTAAAAAAATCAACGGCTGGTGCCTATGGTGCTTTTCAACTCATGCCTAGTGTTGCTAGAGCACAAGGATTGATTGTCAATAAAAACACCGATGAAAGGAAGGATTTTGAAAAATCAGCAACCGCTGCTGCAAAATTGATTCGGAATATTTGTGTCCCACAAGCCAAAAAAATTCTTTTATCACATGATATAGAAATTGATGAAAAAGAGCTCTGGTTTCGTTTCTTGGTGCTACATATCTACCATGCCGGCGCTGGAAATGTGGCTGCTGTGCTGAATCAAATACAACCCTCTGTTGGTAACCAAAGCCTGATACAGTCAATGTGGCAAAATAAGGCTGCAGGATTTGGCAATTGCTCACAAAACTACAGCCAACTAGCCATCGCATCACAGCTTATTCTTCATGACCTGGTTTATTCTAACTGCCGAGAAACGACATGTTACCCCTCACGCTGAGAAGAAATAAATCGTATTGACAAGGAGTTAACACAATGACGTACATTTTTAGAGGTCAATCGCTCTCCTTCAAAAACATGACCCAAATGCCCCTCGCAATTGGAACATACTATTTCAATTCGCATGCCGTCAGCGTCCGGAATCCGTTTCACATTCCCCTGAAAATCATGATCAAAACTAGGCCAACCACATCCAGAATCAAATTTATTATCACTTTCATACAGGGGATGTTCGCATCTTCGACAGACAAAAAAGCCCATACCTTTAAAGGAATTATAATCCCCAGAAAAGGGATGTTCTGTACCTTTATTTACAATAACATGGTGCTCCTTAGCTGTTAATATATTCCAATCTTTTTTAAGCTTTGACATTCTTATACTTTAGGGTTCCATTGAGCATAACCAATGGCGAATCAAAATTGTTCTGAAATAAACCACCAGTACCCAGTCCTTGCGGTATTTTTGGGTCTAGTGACCCTGCAAGTCTTGCAATGATCTCAAGACCGATTGCAGATTCTAAAGCAGACGTAAGCCACCACCCTATATTCATCTTTTTTGCCAGTGAAATCCATTCTAAGCTGCCCTTGATACCACCGTGAAGACTTGGCTTTAAAATAATATATTGCGGCTTAATCGTTTGCATTAATTGAATTTTATCTTTTAAAATATTCACGCCTATCAGTTCTTCATCCAAAGCAATTGGAATGGGTGAACTCAGGCAAAGTTCGGTCATAAGATTCCTATTTCCCGGTTTGATAGGCTGTTCGATAGAATGAATATTTAACGCCCCTAATTTGCGCAGAGTTTCTTCAATATTTCCCGAATCAAATGCCCCATTAGCATCGACACGAATCTCTAATCCATCTCCAAATTCAGATCGGATTTCAGAGATCAATTTATACTCTTTATGAAAATCTAGCGCTCCTATTTTAAATTTAAGAACAGAGAATCCGTCCTCTATTTTATCTTGAACACGAGATTTCATTTCATCGATCGTACCCATCCAGATCAAACCATTAATAGGCATTGTGCTTTCTCCCCTTGCAAAAGCGCTGTCAAACACATCTTTACCTCGACTTTGATTAATACGGTACAAAACACTTTCTACCCCAAATAAAATGGATGGGAAATCTATTAATTCTTGGCAGAAAAAATGAATAAGCTGATCTAAATCTAGCTTTGGATACAACAAGTTAAAGGTCCTACAGGTCCATCGTATTTTATTTTCATAATCAGCATCGCTTGAATAGTCCATGTTTAAACCCGGAATGACAGAACACTCACCCATTAAAAAAGGATTGTTTTCAACTTTTAAAATCCAAGATGATTTTTCTTTTAATACGCCCCTACTCGTACCTGCAGGAAACGAGAATCGAAGGACTATTTTTTCAAAAGCTAGCTTCATTTACGTCATCCATTTTTCATACCACATCTGAAAAGTCAAGAAATACCACATTTTCACATCGTATTCTTTTTTACCTGATAAAAACTTACGTTTAATATCTCCAACAACCTTCCAATCAAACAGTTGCTGAGACCTAATAAGGTCTTCATTAATATACTGGTCAACAAGATGTCGCAAATCATTCTGGAGCCAATTGGCTATTGGAATGGCAAACCCCATTTTAGGCCGATCCATCATCTCCTTTGGTATGTAGTCGTGAAGAATCTCCTTCAAGATATATTTTTTTTCACCCTTATTATATTTGTATTCATTAGGAAGCTGGGCTGCCCATTCAATTAACCTATGATCTAGGTACGGCTCTCTCCCCTCAAGACTTGCAGTCATTGACGCACGATCAACTTTTTGTAAAATATCATCTACAAGATACGTTTGATAATCAATCGCCATCATATAAGACAATGGAGAACTAAACTCATCTTTGAGTTCTTTGGAAGCATATGCCGTTTTTAGTTTATCATATGAATAGTTTGCAATCTTACGCATCTGAGCATCTGTAAATTGCTCACTAAGGCTAATCATGATCTGTTCTTCCGTAGGGTTTTTTAAAACCCCCTTTATTTTTTCATAACGGTTGTGAAAGTTATAAGTACCTCGAAAGTATGGAATTGCATTAGAGGGTAGTATTTCCATTCCTTTGACAATGGATTTTCTTAAAAAAGAAGGGATTTTATTGAGCTTCTCGCCATACCTCTGTATGTAATCATAGCGATTATAACCTGCAAAAACCTCGTCTCCCGCATCGGCGCTTAGCGCAACGGTAACATGCTTTCGGGCAGCCAAACTTACCAATGTCGTCGGTATTGCAGAGCTGTCGGCAAAAGGCTCGTCATAGTAGAATGGCAGCTCACTAATCAAGTCGATCGCTTCTTTCTGATTACATTGTATTTCTGTATGCTCTGTTCCAAGGTAGGCTGCTATTTCCTTGGCAAACGGAGCTTCATCAAGCCCTAAATCGGGAACTGAAATTGTGAATGTTTTTAGAGGAGTGATTCTGTCTTTTTGCAAAAGAGCAGTCACCGATGCACTGTCGTAGCCACCGCTTAAAAAAACTCCTACTGGAACATCAGAAACCATTCTGTAATCACATGCACTTTTTAATATTTTTTCAGTTTGTTTTTTTGCTTCGATAAAAGAAAGATCCAATTTCGGTTTATTATAAGAATCATAAACATTCCAGTAACATTTTTGATGACCTGGAGTGAGTTGTTCTATATCTATATCTTTTTCAATATTGAAAGCCATAAAATGACCTGGTTTCAGCTTAAAGCAGTCTTGAAAAATACAATGAGGCGTTGGTACATTACCGTATTGCATAAAAGAGGAAACGGATGAGAGATTCAATTTCTTCTCAAAACGCGGGTGCTGATGAAATGATTTTAATTCTGATGAAAATAAAAATAAGCCATCATTGATATAATAATAAAATGGTTTAACCCCCGCTCTATCTCGAGCACAAAAAATATCTCCGGAATTGGAATTGTATATAACAAACGCAAACATCCCAATGAACTTTTCCAAACAAGAACTCCCCCACTGAACATAGGCCCTTAGAACAACTTCAGTATCGGATGTACTTTTGAATTGATGTCCCAATCTCTCTAACTCATTTTTAATTTCATTGTAATTGTAGACCTCACCATTAAAACAAATCCAGTATTTCTTGTACAACATGGGCTGTGTCCCTGTTTTACTTAAATCAATGATTGACAAGCGTCTATGGCCAAGACCTAGCTGGTATTTATTTTTTTCGATAATTTCATAACCTGAACCATCAGGCCCTCTATGAAGCATCACATCCGTCATTTGACGTAGTGCGTGCATCGTTGTGTTCCTCTTAAAATCAATAAAGCCTGTTATTCCACACATATATTACTCTTTTTCTTTTTCCAACTGCTTATTTTCAAAGACATTGGTCGTCAAAACCAAAAATATAAATGGCATTAATGGGGCTCTAATACGAACCAAAACGCCAAATAAAACGGATGTAAACCCAGCCATAAAAGCAATAAACAACGAGAAAATCAAGGCAAATACCAAAATCTCTTGTTTACGGATTTTCTTTATTTTAGAAAACACATTTCTCTTAAATAGGAAACCAAGAGTAAACCACATTAAAAGCAAACTTTCCAGTCCATTCATAATTAATGTTACAGAAAATGACTCCGTAATAAAAGGCCTATAAATGCCATAAAAAACAGCCAATGGGACCGCTTGAAGAAGACCGCTTGGAGAAGCATCCGTATTGGAAATATCATACTTTTTTCCTGTATAGGTAGTGTTTTGAAGAAAATCCTGTTGTACAACTTGAGCTTCTTTCACCATTTCTTCTGCAAAACTAGATTGAAAAAAGTACAGAAATAAGAAAATACCGCCAAATAAGATAACCCCCCTTAGCGCCAATTTTGCAATGAAATTTCGTTCGTATTTTTTGGTTAGCCGTGCACCGAACGACATAAATAACGGCGCAGCAATTGCGGCTAGAATAAATGAACGAATATGATAAATCAGGAAAATTGAAATACAAATCACTATAACATGACGGATTCCAAGGCTATTTCTAAGAATTAGAAAATCAAAAGAAAAATAGATTAAATTAAGAATCGAGAAATAAATTACCGTATCCTTAGAAATACCTGTACACCAAAAACTGACAGAGGGAATAAACAAAATACAGACAGCGGCTATTGGTATAGTATGTGTCTTTAGTTTTACGACCAGCTCAAAAACACGCCATGAGGCTCGCGCAGTTAGGTAAGCGAAAATGAGCGTTCCCGCAAAATAGGAGCGAAAGGTGAAAAAAGAAACTAGAGACGATAATTTACATATAAACCAAGCTTCAGACTCTTTATAAATCCAACTTGGAGGATAACCCGTTGCCACATTAAAATGCAATGATTTCAATTCAGCTGTTGGCTCACTCAATAAATGCTGAAAGTAATCACTAGGAGAATGAAAGAAAAGTTTATTTAAAGAAATGGCACCGTCCCAATAGGCTGTCGTATCTCCTCCTCCGTAATATATAAGATAAACCAATGAAAACGCAAGGGCGAAACCGAACTTAAAAAGGATATTTCTAAAATAATACTTTCGGATCTCGTCATTGTCAATTTTTTTGGCTTTCGAGGATGAAATAACCATAAGAATAACGAACCAAACAAGGGCTATGGCAATATCTGAAAAAGAAATATAACTACTACCCAAACTTATTTATTATTGATGGTGATACTTTTCTCCTTTCAAGATTGAAGAAATCCTATACAGCTGTTCTAAGAAGAACAACCGTACCATTTGATGCGAAAAGGTCAAATTTGATAAACTAATTTTCTCATTGGCACGATCATAAACCGCATTGTCAAAACCAAAAGCACCACCAATGACAAAAACAACATTTCTCGCACCAGAAATGGTTTTTTTCTCAAACCATTTTGCTAATTGTATTGAATTCATTTGGGTTCCTTTTTCATCGAGTAAAACCACTATATCATTAGGAGTCAACTTACTCAAAAGTAAATCACCTTCTTTTTTTCTTATCTCTTTTTGAGATGTTTTTTGAGATGTTTTGAGATCGTTTAAATCGATTCTTTCAAATCGCATGTAATGCTTGAGTCTTTTTTGATATTCAGCCTCTCCCTCAATCAAAAATGAAACTGATGTTTTTCCAATTGTGATGAGCTTCACATTCATGCCTCGATCGCTTCAACTTTTAACACCTCTGGAGCCGCGGCCTTCAATGCTTCTTCAAGGCCTGCTTTGAGCGTCATATGACTCATTGAGCAATCACTACAAG
>CAJJBU010000021.1 GCA_905182495.1 Flavobacteriales bacterium UBA952 | reverse complement strand
AGGCAAGTCTGTGCACTCGGAGTCATCGCAACATAAATTTCATCATTAGGCGAAGGAACGGTTGGAGTCGTAAAAACATTTGAAACCTCTGACTGAGATACCCCATTCAAAAACCATTGGTATGTCGGTGTACCGCCGTTTGTAGGAGTCGCAGTAAATGTAATTGCCGTTCCACTACAAGCCGAAGTAGACGATGCAGAATTAGAAACTGATGCCGTAATTGCAGGATTCACAACAACTGACAACGTTGTTCTTGACCCCTCACATCCAGTTGCATCATTAACATCGGATACATAATAGTTGGTTGTACCTGAACTTGTTGTTGAAGGCGTTGGTGCAGTAGTAGTTTGACCCGCATTTGATGAAGGGTCAGTATACCAAGTTAAAGTATTACCACCCGATGCAGTCGCTGACAAAGGTGAAGCTACGTCATTTTCACAATAAGCACCTGGGTCAGTTGCAACTGGTGCATCTGGAGTACTATTCACCAAGACATCCACCTGTGTCAATTGACTTTCACATCCATTGGAACCAGAAGTTTGAGAGACAAAATAGCTTGTTGTTCCTGTGCTTGAAGTTGAAGGTGTAGGCGTACTACCTGCTGCGGTTGCACCCGTTACTGAAGGACTATTAGGCGCTGCAGTATACCAAACAATCGAATTCCCACCATCTGCTGTTGCAGAAAGAGCACTTGGTGTAGTTCCTTGACAATAAGTAGGATCTGATGAAGAAGGTGCGCTCGGTGCTGCATTCAAACTCAAAGTAACTGGGGTTCTTAACTCACTCGTACAATTAGTCGTTGAGTTTACAGCCTCAGCATAATACGTATTTGAAGTACCGGTTGCATAAGTTAATGATGCTGACTGTAAATTGGTACCTGCCGTTGATGCATCGTACCAGTCCGCAGTAACGCCAGCACCTGTTGTTACCGTTAATGTTTGATCACCAGCAGTATTACAAGCAGTTACGTCCCCTGTAGAGTTAGGTGCTGAAGGCAAAGCATTCACTGTTATTGTTACATCCTCGGATGAAGCACAAGCCGTATTAGGGTTTGTCGCAGAAACAGTATAGGTTACCGTACCTGCAGTTGATAAAGCATCTGTAGTATAGGTCCCACTGGTTTCACCTGCAATATCTGCACCTGCAGAACTCCACTGAAATGTATAATCAGCTCCAGGAATAAATTTCCAAGCCTGATTTGTTAATGTTGCGGTACCTGTTGAAGCAGTTGTACCAATTGATGCATCTGCATTTTGTAATCCAACTACTTTTGTAGACGTTGAACTTGAATTTTGTATATGAACCTCTACGTTTCCTGTTGTTTCAAATAATGACTTGTCAGCAGCAGATCCATTACTTGAATATCCTGGGACACCATTCCATTCCAGAATAAACACTCGTGTTGGTGCAATTCCCTTAACCCAATAGCGAATATCTCCACCCGAACCGGCATTTAAATCAACTGCTGCTGCTGCAATAACATTTAAAGGTTCTGCTGCATTTGGAAAGGTTGTGAAAGCAAAATCTCCCAATCCACCAGAAGCAGTACCATTATAGGTTCCAAATTGAACGTTACCATTTGTTCCTACGTGTAAGGTTGTGTAATCATTCCCAAAGAAGTTATAAGTAAAACCAATTGGAATATTTTGCCATGACGCATCATCAAGAGGGCAATAGATACATGAGGTAGCTTCAACCGTAGCCGAGCCACCAGTCACTAAATAAGTCTCACTACTAGGTGTATCCATCGAAAAAGTTGTCGCCTCAGAAACAAAACCTGCGCTCGTTAAATTTGAGGATAAGACATCCGTTTCGTTTGCACAAACAGAGCCACTTGCTGCAGTCGGCGTAAATGATACTCCATCAATAACTCCAACACTTTTAGTCTCACTAACCGATCCACATCCAGTGACACTTGCACCCATTGTATATACCGTTGTAGTCGTAGGACTAGCAACCGTTGAAGAACCTGATGTTGTTGATAAATTTGTGTGTTGGTGACCAAGAAATATTTGATCCTCCAGTAATTTGAGATGATAAAGTTACCGAACCTCCAGAAGAACAAATAAGAGAATTTGAAGGATCCGTCGAAACCATTTCTCTTATCGTCACCGAAACAGAACCACGACTTCCGCTTGCACAAGCACCATTGTCTTCTTCAACATAATAAGTTGCAGAACCAGATGAACAATTAACCGGCATTGCTAAAGTACTACCACTACCGAGGTTATTTCCTCCACTCGCTGCATCATACCACGTGTAAGTACCACCTGCACCAGAAGCAGTTAATGTTGTTGTACCACCTACATTTACTGCTGCATCTGCAGCACTTGCTGTTGGAGCACTAGGAGCCGTACCTGCCACAGTAGCTGTAATGTTTGCACTTGCGGCACACCCATTGTCTGCACTTGCTGTTAACGTATAAGTAGTCGTTTGAGTAGGAGAATCAGAAGTTGAAGCACCACTGTAAGTAAAACCGGTTGGACTAGATGTCCATGCATATGTTAAATCTGAATTTGGAGCAGTATAATATACTATTACAGTAAATGTCTGGTCATTGATATAATTGTATGATATATTACATCCAGAGCCACCCCATGTTCTAAAATGATGAAGTCGGAAATCAATATTACCTCCTCCTGTCACACTATTTGCGATGTTAATACCTGTTCTTGAAAGGACTGCAGATCCACCTGCACTGCCTCCTCCAGTTGAAACAGACGATTCTTTCGCCCCTCCTGTCGAAGTACATTCTAAATAAGTTTTATTCTCTGACAACCAAGCACCATTTACAGCAGAAACAGTGTAGGAAACATCCACTCCTGTAATGGTTGATCCCGACGGTATTGATACAGTCAAATCAATGGGACATGTTGTATTATTACTTGAAGTAGTCGGACCAGACAAATACAGTGATGATGCATTTCCTCCAGAATACACCGAACTTGCAGAAGTACTCGATGAACCCGAACCACTAAATCCAGTGGCAGAACCTACCAAAGATACCTCTTGTCCAGAACAAATTGAAACATCAGACCCAGCACTTGCTGCAGAAGGAGCTTCAATACCAGAAGCAGAAGAAACTGTCACGTTTGCATTTGATGCTCCAGATGAACTGACATCTATCGTTCCAGAATAATCAGACGCTGCAGTTGGTGTAAATTTCACATAAATGGTTTCTGACACTGATCCTCCCGATGGAGTAATACTTAAAGAAGAAGAATAAGTTCCCCCTGAAGATATTGAATAGGTATAGCCTGATAAACTTGCTATTGTGACGTTAGAAGTCAAATCAGCACCTGTCATAGTAAATGTTTGTGTTGAAGAAGATCCAATACAGACATCTCCAAATGCTGATAAACTACTAGAACTAATAATAGGTGAAGGAGCGGCGGTAGTAAAAGAAATGGTTGCGCAACTCTGAACGCCCGGTTGCTGCAGCCAGTAGCGGGATTACAACTTTCCAAGCTAATAAGAGCGTTGATTTAGATGTAAGTTGAGAAGGCATATAACTCGTGTCACGGCTTGGTCATTAGAAACTAATGACAAACCTCCTGATGACGCGCCAAAATAGACATCGTATGAGGTAGCACCTGAAGTTGCGTCCCATGTCAAAGTTGGCAATATTGAAATATTTGATGCAGAAGTTGCTGGAGATAAATTAGATGCACAACCAGGAGCCGGTGGTGGTGGACAATTTCCTGCTAAATCATTCCATGAACCAGAACCATTACCAGCTCCAATTTCGTTTCCTTCGCCGTCAACTATTGTCCAAGAACGCTCGGAAGCCCAAGAACCGTTTGTTGACCAAGTGACGTCAATGTCTGATCCGTCTCCGGCAGTAAAACCATATGTTCCAGCAGTACCACTCCCCAAAGTTTGAGCAGGCAAAGCACTACCGTCTACGGTAACAGTTAAATAACCGCCATTCCAACCATCGCCGTAACTATCAAACAAATTTAATGTGTGAGTGCATGGTGATTGAGAAAAGGCTATCTGACCAGTGAAGGCTAAAATTATTGTAGAAAGAATTAAAGAGAGATTTTTCATAACATTTTTACTTATTAGATCCGTAAAAGCCAAAACAAATTGAAGGCTCATACACTATTAATTTAAACGTATTAAAAATGAATTGTTCAAAAAAAGAGAACAACGCACGTGAAACTATATTATTTAAACAGATGAAACTATATTACTTAAACTTTAATTTAATCAATTGGTTGCTAAGCCAAATAAAATTTGAATATTACTCCCTTTTGAATGAATATTCATGGCTATCCATCGAACAATCACAAAGTTAAATAAAAATCATTTCGCATCAAAAAATTCCTTTCTCGTTAGAAAAGAGCGTTATTTGTTTCTGGGCTTATCTTTGAAGTATATAAAAACCCGTTGTTTGTTGTTGTGAATCAAATTTGAGGGGAATAACCAAAAGTAACATCCAGATTATTAGCATAAGTGAAATAATACCCTTTTTATACTAAAATGAGATACGTAGTTTCGTGTAATAGCTAAGAGAATACACGTAAAAAGATTGAGATTGGGCTGCCTATAATTTTAATAATTCCTCGCGAACAAGGGTTGATATCACTTTGCCATCCGCTTTTCCCGCTAGTTTTTGAGTAAGCATACCCATGCACTTACCAATATCCTGTGGTCCTTGGGCTTGAACTGAAGTGATCACCTGTAAAACTTCATTGCGGACTTCATCTTCTGTTAACATTTTCGGAAGAAACTCTTCGATGATATTTGCCTCTTCGAGTTCATCTTTTGCTAGGTCTTCCCTACCCTGTTCGATATATAAAGTGTAAGTCTCTTTTCGCTGTTTGTATAGTTTCATGCAGATCTTAAGGACAACATCGTCACCTACATCATTTCCTGCTCCTGATGTTGCGGCCATCATTATCTTAGATTTAACATCTCTCAAGGTGGATAGACGCACCTTGTCTTTGGCTAGCATAGCAGCTTTTATCGCTTGGTTTATGGTGTCTGTAAAGGTCATTAATCTACGTTGTCATGTAAGAAACTATTGTCACTTAAATCAGAACCGCCATCCTCATCTTCAGACAAGCCAAAGCGACTTGGTTTTTGCGCACTAGGTTTGCTATTATCGAGAAAAAGAGATCTGCGCTTAAATGCAGGCTCCTGCTCGTAATCAGAAATACCTTCTGCATTCTTTAGCTTTGAGGTATGTTCTTGAATTTTACTTACCCGGTCTTGGGTCATTCTCTGAAGATCCTCTGCAGTAGGCTTCTGAGGCTCGTCATCATCATCTAATTGATGCTTCACTACATCGTCGGAGGAGAATAAGTCATGTGAAGGCTCCTCGATCGTCTCATTAACGATTGTCTCACTGATTTCCCATGAAATAGGGCTTGAATCATCTTCCTTACTTTCTTCCGTTGAATCTTCATCGCTCAGGTCATGTACAATTTTTTCTTCTTCAGTTTCAGGTACCCGATTTACTTCCAATGCATTGTTCTGCTCATTAACCATTGGCTCAACTGTTTTTACAAAAGGCTCGTCTTCCGCTACCGTTTCGTCAGAAACCGTATGAGAAATAGGACCAGACAAAGGTTGTTTTATCTCTTTTGCCGACCCATCCTCTAGTTGCATATTTATACGTTCTGCTGGTTTATTCAAAGGAATGATTAAGTCCTCTGCAGTTGTAAAACCAGTAGCAATGATGGTCACCGACAGCTTATTCCCTAAAGAGTCATCACAGCCAACTCCAAAAATAACATCTGCCGTTGCTCCCGCCTCTTCTTGTACATAATCTGTAATCTCTCCCATCTCGTCCATGGTGATTTC
Organism: Flavobacteriales bacterium UBA952; assembly: GCA_905182495.1. Taxonomy (GTDB): domain Bacteria; phylum Bacteroidota; class Bacteroidia; order Flavobacteriales_D; family Crocinitomicaceae; genus UBA952. The sequence goes on along the minus strand of CAJJBU010000021.1, from coordinate 66,699 downwards.
ATTCGATGAACAATAGCTTATGTTTAATAAAATATAATTAGCCCCATTAATATCATTGTCATTTAGTAGCGGGGAAGCTAAGGCCGTCGTAACAGCTTCCATGGCTCGATCTTCTCCTTCTGCTGTTGCAGAGCCCATGATGGCATGTCCGCTATTTCTAAGCACTGTATTTACGTCGTTAAAATCAGTGTTGATTAGGCCTGTTCTCGAAATCAACTCTGCAATACCCTTGGCTGCAACGGTTAAAATATTATCGGCGTGAGCAAAAGCAGCGGTTAAGCCCATGTTTTTGCCAAAATCTCTAAGGCGCTCGTTGCTTATGATTAATAAACTATCTACATTTTGACGCATGCGTTCCAAACCTGCTTCAGCTTGAAGACGTCGTTTTTTTCCTTCAAATTTAAATGGTACCGTAACAATTCCAACGGTTAGAATTCCGAGATCTCTAGCAATTTGTGCGATCACCGGACCAGCACCCGTACCTGTTCCACCACCCATTCCAGCAGTTACAAATAGCATTTTGGTATTCTTACTTAGCAATTCACGTATGTCCTCAAGATTCTCAAGGGCAGCGTTTTCACCAACTTCAGGCATCATACCGGCCCCTCGACCTTCTGTAAGCTCTGTTCCTAACTGAATCTTATATGGGACTGGAGAGATATCTAATGCCTGTCTATCTGTATTGCAGATAATAAAATCAACACCTTGAATTCCTTGATTGAACATGTGGTTCACAGCATTGCTACCACCTCCGCCAACACCTATAACCTTGATGTCTGAACTGTTTTCTTTAGGTATATCAAATTCCATATCTCTAGTTTTAACCTTGTTTAAATTTTATTAATCTTTAAAAAGATTCTCTACCCCGCGAAGCACGGTCTCAAAAAACTTTCCTTTTTTCACCTCTTCCTCTGCAACAGGCTCAACAACGCGTGCGTTTTTTTCAAAACCTTTAAGCATCAAGCCAATTCCAGTTGAGAAAATAGGACTCGTTAGACTTTCATCATTTGTGTTGGCTAAGTGCTCATTAGGGTATCCAATACGTGCATCCATACCCGTTAAATATTCAAACAACTGCGTAAGGTGTTTCAACTTTGATCCACCACCGGTAATGACTATTCCTCCAATGATTTCTTTAGCATATCCTGAGTTTTGAACTTCGTTATTGACTTTCTCAATAATCTCAACCATTCTTGCCTCGATAATACTGGCGAGATTACGAACCGTAATTTCTTTTGATTTCTGACCTCTTAAGCCTGGAATACAAACCACTTCCTTCTCACTGCTCTCTGAGGCCAATGCGCTCCCGAATTTAACCTTCAGTTTTTCTGCATGTCTTTCAAGAATTCGACACCCTGTTCTGATGTCTTGGGTGATTATATTTCCTCCAAATGGGATCACAGCGGTATGCCTAATGATGCCATCATGAAAAATAGCCACATCTGTTGTACCTCCGCCGATGTCAACAAGAACGATTCCCGCTTCTTTTTCTTCTTCACTTAAAACAGCTTCTGCCGAGGCTATGGGTTCAAGTATCACCTCGCTGATCTCTAAGCCTGCTCTACGGACACAATTATAGATGTTTGCAACATTCGAAACCTGACCAGTAATGATATGGAAATTAGCCTCCAATCGCGCGCCTGCCATTCCAACTGGATCTTTAATGCCATGCTCGTCACCGACTTTGAATTCCTGAGGGACGACAGTAATAATCTCCTCACCTGCAGGCATTACCATATCATGGATTTCATTTACAAAAGCCGCAATGTCTTCTTTTGAAATTGTGTCTTGTCTATTTTGCCGCGTGTAACTATCGTTGGTTTGCATACTCTTTATATGCTGACCTGCGATACCTACTACAACGTTTTTTAGATTTAAATCTCCATCAGGACAATTACGTGCAGTATCCTCAATAGCGGCCTTTATCGATTTAATCGTTTTGTCGATATTAAAAACCACACCTTTTTTTACACCCAAAGATTCACTTTTCCCTTGAGATATAATTTCGATTTTGCCATGTTCGTTTTTAACGCCAACAAAACATGCGATTTTTGTTGTGCCAATATCCAATCCAACAACAACGCTTTTATTTACTGGATCAACTGACTTTTCTGCAAACGACTTGTCCTTCATATTTCAAAATTATTTCTGTGTACTTATTCCAACCTTCAAACGGCAATGCTTCTTTGTAAAAAACTTTGAGTCTGTGAAATTTATCCTCAACCTCCTTCACTGTACTTGCTTTGCCAAAAACTATTTTATGCTTACCCACCACTGGAATCAATATAAAATCCTGGTCTTTGTCTAAATAAACTTGTCCTATTAATGACTGCAGAAAGGGGTCATTACAAACATAATTTGAAATGCGATAGATATCATCTAAAAACCTAATACTTTTCAAGGAGTCGTTGTTGATAATCGAACTGAGGTTTTCTGAATTGACAAGGTCTGGGATGTGCCCTGAAAAAATAAGCGTCCTTGCCGTATGAATTGATGACCGCGCCATCTTGTTGCCATCGGAATCTAAATAATAGGAATTCCCCTTATCGGGAAAGACTCTTGCTATTGGCCGAATGAGTTCTAAATCAATGGTCCAGGAGCCACTTAAGCCTTTAAAAACCTCGACACTCCGAACTTCCTGCATCGTATCAAAAATGGCTTCTACCCTAAAGATATCTAGCTCAGAAACCTGATTTCTATCGCCGTACAATTGGTGTGTTTTCAAGCGATTTAATACCTCAATTTCGTTTAAAAAAGAATCCTGACCCTCTACATGAATATTGATATTAGGAAGATCCAATATGCTCTCACGATCTTTTTTCTTTTCAAAGACAAGAATAACAATGATGCCGCTCACAAAGCACAACCACAAAACAAATTTCATCCATTTCTTCATGATAGGGCTTCTATGTTTTGAGTTAAAATAAACTTTAGTGGGTCTACCATTCTATCGATATCCCCGGCTCCAATAGTAACAATCACCCCATCCGTCTTTTCTTTAAGGTATTCAAGTGCTTCAGAAGAGTTTAAAATCTTCTTATTTGTAATTCGAACTTTTGAAAGCAACCAATCACTAGAGATACCTATGATCTCTTGTTCTCTTGCTGCGTAAATTGGAAGTAGAATTAGTTCATCAAATCGAGATAGCTGATCCGCAAATGCAGATCCAAAGTCGCGAGTACGCGTAAACAGGTGAGGCTGAAAAACAGCAGTAATTCGCTGCCCTGGAAACATCATCTTCAAAGAATCAATTAAATACCTAAGCTCCTCAGGGTGATGGGCATAATCATCGATATATGTCAATGAATCTGACTTAATCTGCACATCAAAACGACGACGCACCCCTTTAAAGGAAGCTAATCCAGACCGAATAGAGGTTAGCGGCAAACCGAGCTTGTCCAATAAAGCAATACAAGCTAGTGCATTTAAAACATTGTGTAAACCAGGGATTCCTAATGAAAACTTAATGGACTTCTCTGACATTGTATCCGCCAAAAAATGCATCATTCCATCATCGTACTTAACATGATGTGCACAATAATCTGAGCCATCAGAATCAATACCATAAGTTACCGTTGGGCAAAGGGATCGCAAGGAGAGACTTTCATGAATAACGCAAAAACCATTTGGATCAATTTTCATTGCGTATTGTTGAAAACCATCCTTAAAACTAGAGGCGTCTCCATAAACATCTAGATGATCCGGGTCCATGGCTGTCACAATACTTGCCAACGGAGACAAATGTAGAAAGGACCTATCAAATTCATCCGCCTCCACAACAGCCCATTCGGAGTCTGTGTCCAATAGCAAATTGGAATTAAAATTAGAAGAAATACCCCCCAAAAAAGCATTACACTTCCAGTTGCTTTGATCTAAAACATGAGCCAACATGGCACTCGTAGTCGTTTTACCATGTGTACCCGCGACGCACAATCCCTTCATAAACCTAGTTATCAATCCTAAAACCTCACTTCGCTTATAAATGGTGTAGCCTTTTTCTTTTAGGTAAGCTAGCTCTCGATGTTCATCGGGAATCGCTGGCGTGTATACAATTAGCGTATTCGTAGCAGAAGAAACCTCCTGTTTTACTTTTTTACCTAAATCTTCAAAATGAATTTCACAACCTTCATGAATGAGTGCATCAGTTATTGCCGACTCATTCTTATCATATCCAGAGACCTTTTTTCCGTTTGCTTTAAAATATCTCGCCAAAGCAGACATACCAATACCCCCTATTCCTATGAAGTAAAAATTTGTATAATCTATGACTCGAGTTCTCATGTTTATTTTAGTAATGTTTCGCAAGCGTTAACAATATCAGCAGTAGCCTCTGGCTTTGCCAATTTTTCAATATTCTCGCACAATTCTTTTTTCCTTTGTTCTTGCTCCATCAATTGTAAAACTTCATCAATTAGTTGTTCTCTAGAATCAACATCTGCAATTAAAATAGCCGCTTTATTTCCAACCAAGGACATGGCATTTTTTGTTTGGTGATCCTCTGAAACATTAGGAGAGGGGACTAAAATGACAGGCTTGCCTACCAAACATAACTCTGATACTGACAAAGCACCTGCCCTTGAGACGATGATATCCGCCGCCGCATAAGCAGCATCCATCCTTGCAATAAATGGCATCAATTTAATTTGATTAGATAAACTTGGGAAGTCCGTCCTGATTTGATCATAATAGCCCTTCCCGCATTGCCAAATAAATTGAATGTTTCCTTGCGTTATTTTTTCCATTTCTTTTAAAATAGACTCATTTAGTGTCTTAGCACCTAGACTGCCGCCGATTACAAGAACCGTTTTTTGACCTTCTGATAAATCAAAAAGCTTAAGAGCTTCCGCTTTTGAAATCTCTATCCTCCCTAATTCTTCTCGAACAGGGTTTCCAGTTAATCTGATTTTATCCTTAGAAAAAAACTGCTCCAAATTCTGGTAAGCTGTACAAATTAATTTCGCCTTCTTGGAGAGTAAAATATTTGTTTTCCCAGGAAAAGAATTCTGCTCTTGAATCACGGTAGGGACACCAAGTATTTGAGCCATCTTAAGGGTTGGTCCACTAGCATAACCACCAACACCTATAACCAACTCTGGCTGGAAATCACGAATAATTTTTCGGGCCTTTAAAAGACTCTTAATGATTTTAAAAGGCAACAAGAGATTCGACAAACTCATTTGTCTTTTAAAACCCACAATAGGCAGGCCTTCGATTTTATAACCGGCATTTGGGACGCGTTCCATTTCCATCTTACCAACTGCTCCCACAAATAAGATTTCAACATCCGCATTACGCTGCTTAATTTCGTCGGCTATAGCAATAGCAGGAAAGATATGCCCCCCTGTACCGCCGCCTGAAATCAGGACCCTCTTAATTGTATTATTTCTCTCCATTGATATCAAAAGATGTAGCTGTCGCTGTTTTTTTATTATTCTTGTTCGCAATCGATTGAACAATTCCGATGGAAATACACGCCATAATCAAAGCTGATCCACCCATTGCCAAAAAGGGCATATTCTGGCCCGTCACCGGAAAAATCCCAGTACATACCAACATATTAATGGACGATTGAAACAATAAATGAATTCCAATGGCCAAGCACAAATAGGATTCAAAAAGCACATCACTTTTTAGAGCTATTTTAATAATCCGAAGTAATAAAATTAGATACAACAAGATCAATAATACGCCAGATATTAAGCCAAATTCTTCTATAAAACTAGCAAAGTAAAAATCCGCATATGCCTCAGGTATATACCCCTTCAACCGACCATCACCTACACCTTGACCAGTAATAGAACCATTGTAAATCGCTAATTCCGCATTGTTCGCTTGTGCGTTTTCAATTCCTGCACTCTCATCACTGAACTGACGAGTGACACGCGCTTTCCAGGTATCATATCTCGGCAAGAGATCCAAGGAGGGGAAAGCCTCATGAACAGTGATAGCCATTGTTAGCAACAAGACTCCTGCACCTATAATACTCAACCACTTCTTCCAAGGGAATCTTCCAATAAACAACAGTATCATTGAAATAAAAAAGAGCATCAGTCCCGTAGACAAATTGTCAACTAAAATGATCCCACAGATAACAATTATTGGAACAAGAAGCGGAAGAACACCCTCCTTCCAATCGTTTAATTGTTTTTCTTTTTTGACAAGAATCTTAGATAAATAGATCATCAAAGCAAGCTTGGCAAAATCTGATGACTGAAAAGTTAAACCAATAAATGGCACACGAATCCAGCGATCCGCGCCGTTTACATTTATTCCAAAGAACATGGTGAATAAAAGAAGGCCTATGGCTAAATAATAGGCAAACTTACTAATTTGATAGATGTATTTTGAGTCAATCCTATGAATGACATACATACTAACAAAGCCAATTACAACATACAAAAGATGCTTGGACAAATAATAAAAAGGAGTACCCCCTTCTATTTTAACCAATACAGGCACAAAACTGTACACGGTTACCAATGAAAATGCCATGAGCAAAATGACAATCATCCAAATGACTGGATCGCCTTTAAGGTATTTTAAGTAGTACCTCATTTCTTTGTTTGAGAATTAATAATTTGATTTTCAAAGAATCGCATACTATATGCACTATCGGCGTCAGAAGCTGTAAGCAAAAGAATTCCCGGCCTAAAGGAACAAGATTTTAGATGAGAGATAGCATCAGATAATGAAGCTGTTGAGATGATTATATCTGAACAATGATCAAGATCATAGCCACCATAAACGATGAACTTACTTATTTTCTTTTTTTGTAAAAAACGGCCATTGATAAAGCCTTTAATCTCGTTTTGATTTCCAATCCATAATATATCAAAAGGGAAATTCAATATGGTTTTTTCCAAAACAACCAAATCCGGATGAAGACATGAAAAAGTATCCATGCCAAGATATTTCCCATGCGGCTTTAGGCATGCAACCGCATCCAGACTTCGATCTAATTGAGATTCCTTTCTAAGTCCTAATTTATTATTTTGAAAATCGGATTTACTCATTTTAAAGCATTCTCACCGCTTGCTTAAATTGATTTCCTCGGTCCTCATAGTTTTCAAACATATCAAAACTAGCACAAGCCGGAGAAAGAAGAACAGCCTCATCTTTACGTGCAAGGCGATAAGCATAAGCAACAGCCTCAACAGCGGTTCTTGCCTCGACCAATGTTTCTACTTTGGAAGCGAAAGCTTCTTTGATTTTCTCATTGTTCTCTCCAAGACAAATGATGGCCTTTACTTTCTCATCAACAAGTGCTAATAACTCATTATAGTCATTGCCTTTGTCAACGCCACCAACGATCCAAACCGTAGGTTTTTCCATGCTCTCCAGGGCAAACCATGTGGAATTAATATTTGTAGCTTTTGAATCATTAATGAACTCAATGCCATTAACCTTTGCGACAAACTCAAGTCTGTGTTCGACATTCACAAAGTCCTCTAAACTTTGTCGCACGATATCCTTACGAATTTCTACTATTCTAGCCGCAATACCTGCAGCCAAAGAATTCTGGGTGTTGTGCTGACCCTTTAACGCTAAATCATGAATGGACATAGTTAGTTGTTCTTTTATATTGATTATTAATTCTTCCGATTTTAGATACCCCCCGATTTCCTGTGGGCTTTTTATTGAAAAGCTAGCCACCTTCATAGGAAGGTTCATGCTGGCAACTTTTTGATTGATTATAGGGTCATCTGCATTATAGATGAACCAATCCTCTTGGGTTTGATTATTGGTGATTCTCATTTTAGAATCTGCATACAGATTCATATCATTCTCATAACGATCCAGATGGTCTGGAGTAATGTTTAATAAAATTGAAATGTCTGCCTTGAAATGCGCTAAATCATCTAATTGAAAGGAACTCAACTCTATAATGAAATAATCCTTTTTGGAAGCAGCTACTTGACGCGCTAAACTTTTCCCCACATTTCCGGCAACACCAACATTCAGGCCTGCCTTTTTGAAAATATGATACAGCAACATTGTCGTAGTTGTTTTCCCGTTACTTCCCGTTATACAGACTGTTATAGCATCCGTGAATTTGGAAGCAAATTCAATTTCAGAAACGATATTCAAGTCTAGTTCTCTAAGCTTTTGAATAATTGGAGCAGAAGAAGGAATACCTGGAGATTTTACTACCCATTTCGCATTTGAAAAACGCTTTATATCATGACTTGATTCTTCAAAATCGATGCCTTGCTTCTGTAATTCGCTCCGGTACTTATCCTGTAACTGACCGCCATCAGAAACGAATACTTTTGCTCCCATTTTTTTAGCGAGCAAAGCTGCGCCAACACCGCTTTCGCCGCCACCAATAATTGCGATATTTTGGTTTTCTAATTGCATTAACGAACCTTAAGAGTTACTATGGTTATTACCGCTAACAGGACCGCCAAAATCCAGAATCTAGCTACGATTTTAGCCTCATGCATGCCTGATTTTTGATAATGATGATGCAGTGGTGCCATTTTAAAGATGCGCCTGCCTACACCATATTTTCTCCGAGAATATTTGAAATAGCCAACTTGGAGTATGACCGAGATGTTTTCTATCAGAAAGACACCACACAATACAGGGATTAATAGTTCTTTTCGAATGGAAATGGCAAAGACAGCTATAATCCCTCCAATTGCAAGACTCCCTGTATCACCCATAAATACCTGAGCGGGGTAGGAATTGAACCATAAAAAACCAATACACGCCCCCACAAAAGCAGAAATAAAAACCACGAGTTCTTCAGCAAAAGGAATATACATTACATTCAAATAATCTGAAAAACGAACATGTGAACTTACATATGCCAAAATAGCAAGTGCAATTCCGATGATCGCAGAAGTACCCGTAGCTAGACCGTCAAGGCCATCTGTCATATTTGCGCCATTAGAAACGGCAATCACAATAAAAATGACAATCGGAATGAAAATCAACCAACCATAAGATGAATTGCCCCCTAATAACCATTTGTAATTGAATTCATTATCCTTAACAAATGGAATCGTCGTGGTCATCTCATCCGTTTCAACCCACTTAAAAGACTGATCGTCTGAAGTAGTATGTTGATGTGAAACCATTTTTTCATTGGCTTTTAGCTTGTAGTCATTTGATACTCTTTTATGAACCACGACATCATTGGAGAAATACAGCACCGATCCCACAATCAATCCTACTCCAATTTGACCAAAAACCTTAAACCTGCCTTTGAGCCCTTCCTTATTCTTTTTGAATACCTTAATGTAATCATCAATGAAACCGATTAATCCAAGCCATATGGTGGCTAGCAACATGGTAATGACATATACATTATCCAATCTCGCGAAAAGTACCGTCGGTATGATGATTGCACCAAGAATAATCAAGCCCCCCATAGTTGGAGTACCCGTCTTTTCAATTTGGCCAGCCAATCCCAAGTCTCGAACCGTCTCTCCAATTTGTTGTTTCTGTAGCTTGTAAATGATTTTCTTTCCCAAAACAATTGAAATCAACAAGGAGGTAATTAAGGCGAGGGCTGAACGGAAAGAGATATAGCTAAAAAGCCCCGCTCCCGGAAAATTATATTTTTCAAAAATTTCAAACAGATAGTATAGCATTAATTATTCATTTGGTTTGTAAAATCACTTGCGATTTGAAAGTCATCGAAGTCATAGCGTACTCCGCTTATTTCCTGATATTTTTCATGTCCCTTTCCGGCAATCAAGACAACGTCGTCTGACTTCGCTAGTTTTATTGCCAATTTTATAGCCTCCCTGCGATCGTTAATGGTAAAAGCCGCATCTTTCTGGACCTTACTTAGTCCTTCCTGCATATCCTCTAGAATAAGCCCAGGGTCTTCACTGCGTGGGTTGTCAGAAGTCAGTATAAGCTCATCGCTCATTTCACTAGCCAACAAGGCCATAATTGGACGTTTCTCTTTGTCACGGTCACCACCGCAACCTACAACCGTAAGAATTCGAGAAGTCGTTTTTTTAATCGCAATAATCGTTTCAAGAACATTTTCTAAAGCATCTGGCGTGTGTGCATAGTCCACAATCACCGTAGGGCCTTTCATTACTTTTAAGGATTGAAAACGACCTTCTACGGACTGCAGGTTACTAAGTGCACTTAATGTCTCAATCTTATCTTCTCCTAAAAGAATAGAAACCGCATATACCGTGAGTAAGTTGTAGGCATTAAATCGCCCTATGAGTCGCGAGTGAAATTCGATCCCGTCAAGATCTAAATGCAAACCAGAAAGCTCATTTTCTATCACCTTTGCTTTAAAATCAGCAGGCGATCTAAGGGCATAATGAAGCTTTTTTGCTTTTGTGTTTTGAAGCATCACCTTACCATTCTTATCATCTATATTAACAAGCGCAAATGCCTCTTTGGAAAGGCAATCAAAAAAGTGTTTTTTGGCAGAAATATAGGACGCAAAAGTCTCATGATAATCTAAGTGATCATGGGATATATTTGTAAACACACCACCAATAAAATTCAATCCATAAACTCTGTTTTGAACAATCGCATGCGAACTCACCTCCATAAAACAATAGGCACATCCAGCATTGATCATTTCACGCAACAAAGCGTTCAGGGCTATTGGTTCTGGTGTCGTATGGGTAGCCTTGACCTCACTATTTCCTATTTTATTGACTACCGTAGATAATAAACCTGAACGATAACCGCGGCTCGTAAACAAATCGTGCATCAATGTTGCACAGGTCGTTTTACCGTTCGTGCCAGTAATGCCTACAAGCTTTATTTCCTTTGATGGAGAATCATAAAATGAATCCGCAAGTAATGCTAATGCCTCTGAAGAATTATCAACCTTTACCAAACAAATGTCAGATTCGCTAAAGGATACATCGCGGTCAACAACAAATACGCGACAACCATTTGCATGTGCTGACTTTAGGTAATCATGCCCATCGACCGATACGCCTTTCACAGCAACAAACAGAGATCCTGAATCGCAACGCCTTGAATCAAACTGAAGCGCATCAATTACAGGGGCACTTGACCCACTTAGAATGGAATGCTTAATCGATTTCAATAAATCTGTTAGCTCTTTCATCAGTTCTTCAAAGTCAATTTGATTAATCTTCCTTTTTCTATATCAGTGCCCTCAGGAATAGACTGATAAACTACGGTACCATATCCGCTAATCTTCACAATGACCCCCATAGACTCTAGTAGGTAAATAGCATCTTTCGCTGTCATACCCTGCACATTGGGAACAACGTTTTCTTTCATACTTCTAGGGATCAAATTAATTTTCTCCTTAGGGCTCACTTGAGCGATCCACTTACCGCCACCAACGACATTATGCTCGTATCCAAGTTCGGCCAACACATTAGACACGTCCGATTTTGATCCTGCTTTTATTCGGGGTAAACTCTCTGATTTAACCGATCCTTCATTGACTGCCTGATGGTACTTTAGATTAGATGCGAATACCTTGTTGGCCACAGCTGCAAAAACCGTCCCTGAAACTTTGGCTCCATAGATGTTTTTTTTAGGCTTGTAGATTACTACAATGCAAGAATACAAAGGCTTTTCTGCAGGGAAAAACCCACAAAATGACGCTTGGTATTCCGATTGAGATCTTTTCAAAAACTCTCCTGAAACATCCAACAACTTAACCGTCCCCGTTTTACCAGCAATCTTGAACATAACACTCTTTAAGTCCTTTCCGGTCCCGTTTTCCATAACCCCAACAAGACAGCTCTTGACCTGGTCAATTGTAGATTGACGGCATATCTTTTCATCCAGAACCACAGGGTCAAAGGAGCGAACTACTTGTCCCGAATTTCTAATTTCCTTAACAAATTGAGGCTTCATCATCCTGCCGTTATTCGCTACCGTATTATATAGATTCAGCGTCTGTAAAGGCGTCTGCTCTAGCTCATAACCTATAGCCATATACGGAATAGAAATGCCAGACCACTCTGAAGAACCCGGCCTAGAAACCTTAGGCTTTGGTTCTCCTGCTATTGAAAGCCCCAAGGGCCGAGTAAGACCAAATTTTTCGAGCTTGGTAATGAATTGATGTGGTTCGTTTTTATAGACATCATTGATGGTTGGTGCAATTACATTTGAGGATTGCTCAAAAGCCTCTTTCAAAGTAATCTTGCCATATCCATGACCATAATTTGAGTCGTACAAAGGCTTCTTTGAACCCTTAAAACGATACTCCCCCGTAGCATTAACCTCAGAGTCTAAAGTCAACCTACCATCTTCAAGCACAGCCATTAATGAAGCTAGTTTGAAAGTCGAACCAGGTGCTGAAAGACGACCAACGGCATAATTATAGGACTCAGAAAAAGTACTATCCTCATTCCTTCGTAGGTTAGAAATTGCCCTGATGTAACCTGTTGAAACCTCCATCACAACGACACATCCGTGAGACGCATCCATTGTTATGAGCTGCTTTTCTAGCTCTGAATGAACAACTTCCTGTATATCAGAATCAATTGTTGTAACCACATCGGAACCAGACACGGACTCTTCTATGATTCGCCCCGTCTTTCTCCATCCATTCGCAAAACGTTGCTCAACTTGCTCCCCAGCTTTACCCGCTAGATAATCATGATAAGCCCCTTCTATGCCTACCGAATATGTCTTCCCATCAATCTCTTTGTGATAGCCTAAAGTTCTTCTTGCCTGCTGTCCTTTTGGGTTTTTACGTACGGTATTCTCTTGATTCTGACCATCAATAATCCCTCCCTTATTTCTACCTTTATTAAATAAAGGAAGTTCACGCAAGGCCTTTCTTTGTTCATTGGTGACCTGTTTTTGAATCAAAACATAGCGATTTCCCATCGCTCTAGCCTTCCGCAATTGATTTGAAATTACATGGGCTTCTTTCCTTTGAAACATCTTACTGATGCCTATTGCCAAAGAGTCTATTTTCGATTCAAACAGTTCTGTTGATGCGACCGTAGGATCCATATAAATATCGTAGTAGGAAACAGTGGTAATCAAAGGGTTTAAGTCCTTATCCAAAACGTCACCATATCTAGGGTCATCAGAAACGATGCGTTCTTGTATCTTCCTCTCCCCAGGAAAAGAACCTGCAGATTTCTCAGAAAACTGTATGGAAATCACCATCCAGACGACTAGCATCATTATGGCCACAAACCCAAAATAAATAAGGTATGCCCTGTAGGTCAAGAAATTCTTGCTCTTGTCTTTCATTCCGACGAAGGTTTTAGGCGTATTACTCTTGTGGCATTTAAAGACTCTTTCAACTGTCTCTCTTGTAGTCTATCCACCAAGTTCTGGCGGCGTGTCTCCGTTTCAAATATTGTTTTTACCTCAAGAAAGTCTGCCGCGTTCTGGTTAATCTCAACTTGTGTCGAACGAATTTCATCTTTGACTTGCTTAACGTAATAACCTTTAGCCACGAAAAGAATAAGTAGGAAAAGGCTAAAGAAAATAAAGGGAAGGTTGTTCAAGACAAATGACTTTGTCAAGAATTCCCCATTAAGAATTTGAGCAAAAGCATTTGATTTCTTTTTTGCTTTTCCCGTCTCTTGAAATGGGTTACCCGAATTGTTTTCTTGTTTAGACATTCCGTTCTCCTATTCTTAATTTAGCGCTTCTCGAACGCGTGTTTTCTTCTTGTTCTTTTTCATTTGGAATTATTGGCTTTCTCGTGACTTCCGTAAAAGGCTTTATCGGATTTCCATAAAAATCTTTTTCTAATTCCCCCTCCAGGTTCCCTTTCTTTAAATAATTCTTCACCAACCTATCCTCTAGAGAATGGTAGGACATAACGACAAGTCTTCCTCCCGGCCGAATAAGATCAGTGCATTGCAACAAAAGGTCTTCAAGAACTTTTATCTCTTGATTGACCTCAATTCGTATCGCTTGAAAAACCTGGGCGTAATACCTGTTTTCTTTGAATCTTGGAGCGAAACCCGATAAAAAAGAAATTAATTCCTGAGTAGTGCGAAGTGAATTTCCTTGTCGAAATTTGACGACCTCATAGGCAAGCCTTCTGGCATTTTTAACTTCTCCAAAATTCCTAAAAACCCTACTCAACTCTGCCTCATCACTTTCATTAAGAAAATCGACAGCTGTCATGGTAGCCGAAGTATTCATTCGCATATCGAGCTCTGCATCGTTTCGAATTGAAAAACCCCGATCCCCTTCATCAAACTGATGAGAAGAAACACCGAGGTCAGCGAGAATCCCATCCACTTTCTTAATTCCCTTAAGCCGAAGTTGATTGCTTAGAAATGAAAAATTAGATTGAATGAAATGAAAATTTGGAGCCTCCCAAACATTTCGACGAGCATCCTCATCTTGGTCAATAGCATACAAAGCGCCCTTGCTTGAAAGCTTTTCAAAAATAGAACGTGAATGCCCACCCCCTCCGAAAGTCGCGTCAACATAAATGCCATCGGGATTGATGTCCAAGCCCTCGACACAAGCGTCGCGCAAAACTGGTATGTGATATGTGTTATTCTTTTGGTTCATCCAAGTCTCCCATTACTTCATTTGCTAAATCTGCAAAGTCCGTTATGTTATCTTCAATCATATTGAAGTACTTGGATTTATCCCAAATCTCTATTCTATCATTATAAGCGATAAGCATTACTTCTTGACCTAGACCTATTCGATCAGTATGCGCAGTGGGTATTAAAACACGACCTGCATTGTCAAGAGCAATCTGCTTAGCTCCTTGGTGGAACAAACGATAAAACATTCGATTTTTCGGCTTAAACAAATTCATTTTAGACAAACGCTCACTCATCCGTTCCCAATCCATAATTGGGTAAAGTGTCAGACAGTCTTCAAATCCTTTGTTTAACATAAAATCACGCTGGGCAGTCGGAGACAACTGCTTTCTAAGACCAGCCGGGAAGAGAAACCTTCCCTTGCTATCTAATTTAACCTCAAATTCTCCTACTAATCCAGCCATAACGAAACTTATGAGTAAAAATAATGGAATTTTACCACTTTTTACCACCGATATTCAAATTGTTCATAACTTATAACGATGGTTTGAATATTTTGTTTCAAAAATACACCCATTAACCATGTTAAACAACAATTATAGCCCTTAATTACATTGTGGTAAAAAGTGGATAACTATTTTTTATACATGATTTTGTTGAAAGGATGATTATTTACTTTTGAACTGTGAAAATCAAGATGAAATACTGGCTACTGCTGCTCACGCTATCCATTATCTGGGGAAGCTCCTTTATTCTTATGAAAAAAGCCATGTACACCCCAGAAGGAGATGTTACTTTTACTTCAAATCAAGTGGCAGCAATGCGCATACTCATTGCCAGCATGACGCTCCTGCCTTTCGGAGTGAGAGCTTTGATAAAAGTTGATTTCAGAAAGGACCTGTTGTCCTTTGTAATCGTTGCCGTTTGTGGGAATCTATTGCCCGCCTTCCTATTTACCTATGCAGAAACAGGCATCTCATCAGGACTCACGGGAATGCTCAATAGTACAACTCCTATTTTCACAATTCTCATTGCTCTAGCGGTATTTAAAGACAAAATGACCTTGCGCCAACTCATAGGAGCCTTAATTGGATCCATTGGAGTTGGTTTACTATTGTATTTCGGGAAGAAAAACTCAATGCACGGTGAATGGTCCCATATAATCAGTGTCGTATTCGCAACACTTTGTTACGCGATTAGCCTCAGTGTAATTCGTTACAAATTGAGTCATTATAAATCCCTAGACATCGCTTCAATCGCATTCCTATTTTTACTCGGACCATCGCTCTATATTTTCATTTCGGAAGGAACCATAGCGTCTTTTAAAAACACTACTGAGATACGAAATAGCATCGTCGCGTTATCCATACTATCGGTCGTAGGCACTGCATTTGCGCTCTTTATTTTTAATACAATAATCAAAAATACTTCCGCCCTTTTCGCAAGCTCTGTCACCTACTTCATACCGATTGTAGCCGTGCTTTTTGGATTGCTATTCGGAGAACAAATTAGCCTGCCTCAAATCGGAGGAATGTTCATTGCCTTACTCGGGGTTTTCGTCGCAAATTACAGCGGTAATAAAAAGTCTTTATGATTTAGCAATTAATATTTTGATGCATTAGAAGAAAATAGTATCTTTGCTCTCCAATTTTGGATAACTTATAATGTAATTGTTATGTACGCAATAGTAGAGATAGCAGGGCAGCAATTTAAAGTGCAAAAAGACCAGAAGGTTTACGTCCATCGTTTGGAAGCAGAAGAAGGCTCAAAAATTGAGTTTGATCAAGTTTTGCTTTTAGATGATAATGGAACGATTAACCTAGGCGCCCCGGCTATAGAAGGTGCAAAAGTCACCGCAACGGTAGTCAATCACCTTAAAGGAGATAAAGTAATTGTCTTCAAGAAAAAACGTAGAAAAGGCTACAGGAAAAAAAATGGCCACAGACAGTCATTTACTGAATTGTCTATTACTGGAATTAAAGTTAAGAAACAGCCGGCGAAAGCTAAGGAGGCATAAAATAAAATATCATGGCACATAAGAAAGGAGTCGGTAGTTCTAAAAACGGTCGAGAATCACAGAGTAAAAGATTAGGTGTTAAAATTTTTGGTGGACAAGCTGCAATTGCAGGGAACATTATCGTTCGTCAAAGAGGTACACAACACCACCCTGGCATCAACGTAGGTATTGGAAAAGACCATACGCTTTATGCTTTAGAGGATGGACTCGTTGAATTCAAAAAGAAAAAAAACAACAGATCATTTGTTTCGATCGTTCCTTTGGACGTAGAAACTGAAGCTTAAAAACTTTAAAATGAATTGAAAGGTCGGCATTAGTCGGCCTTTTTTGCTTTCTAGAAACTATATTTGATATATGAAATTGAATAGAAAACAGCGCTTTATTGCATCTATATTAAGCGGAACCGCATTGTTTTTAGCTTTTCCACACACGGGTAGCTTGACCCCATTAATTTTCTTAGGCTTTGTCCCCTTGCTTATTATTGAAGAAAACATACTGGAATCAAGCTTACCCTCGCGACTCTTACTTATCCATTCTTTTGTCGCTTTTCTATTATTCAACATCGGTACTTCATGGTGGATTTGGAATGCGGATGCAGGCGGTGCTATTTTCGCTTTTTTATTTAACACGACCGTTATGATGGTTGTTTTTCAAGCTTTTCATTTCACCAGGAAACACATTGGAAGTAAACAAGGCTACCTCTCTTTTCCATTCTATTGGCTAGGCTTTGAATACTTGCACAATCATTGGGAATTCGCACACCCATGGCTCACTTTAGGCAACACTTTTTCTATTAGGACAAGCTGGATTCAGTGGTATGAATTCACTGGAGTTTCCGGTGGTTCACTCTGGGTATTAACCATCAACCTCTTATGCTTTTTGATATTCAGAAATTGGAAACGAAAAGTAGCAATGAAGGGGCCTTTAATGATTCTTGGCATGTTCTTGGCCATTCCATTAATAACATCGTTCATTCTAAGCGCGAAGTTAAACTCAGAATTATCATTAATAAAAAACAAGAAATACCTAAATGCGGTCATCGTGCAGCCCAATGTAGATCCATACAACGAGAAATTTGATCCCTCTACTTTTTTTAATCAAAATCAAAAGATCCTAAAACTTGCTGCAACTAAAATTAAAAAAAATACAGATTTAATTCTTGCGCCTGAAACGGCAATCAGCGGCACCTTTTTAGAGTCTCGGATCAAGTCTCTATTTATATACCCTATGTACCGAGATAGTCTTAAAAAATGGAATACAAATCTTTTAATAGGCGCCTCAACCATGGTTCTTTTTAACAAGAAAAACTCCACTGCTTCTCGCCTATTAGAAAACGGGGATTTTATCGAATACTATAACACGAGTCTTTTGTTAAACCCTAATGAGGAAACAAATTTTATTCATAAATCAAAATTAGTGCCCGGTGTTGAACAAATTCCTTACTCATATTACTTTCCCTTCCTTGAAACCTTAGCTATAGAAAACGGTGGCATTGTTGGCTCACTAGGGATTGAAGACTCTGTTAAGATTGTTCAATTGGGTATTGGGAAAATAGCACCAATTGTATGCTATGAATCTGTTTTCAGCGAGTTCGTAGCTACCCAAACCAATATAGGAGCCCAATTACTATGCGTCATCACAAACGACGGATGGTGGGGAGACACACCTGGATACAAACAGCACTTTAGCTTCGCTCGATTACGGGCAATTGAAAACAGAAGATGGCTAATTCGCTCTGCAAACACGGGTAAAAGTGGAGTTATCAACCCCGCAGGAGAAATCGTAGAAGAAACGAGATGGGGAGCAGAAAAAGCTTTGAGCTCGGAAGTTCAATTACTAAATACAAAGACAATATACACGGTACTTGGGGACTACCTAGGCAGAAGCTCCGCATTTCTAAGTGTCTTTATTTTCATCTTCGCAATATCAAAAAAAATAAAACCCAAAAATCGAAAAGGGGTCACCTAAGCAACCCCAATCCCATCAATCAACAACCATTAATTACTCTCTACATTCTTAATGTTCATCAAATGTAGCATTATTTTACTTAATGTCAACATGACACTTATTATATTTTTAAAAGTTGGGGTTTAATTAACCATTTAAAAGATAAAATGTCTTACAAGATAAATTTCAATTTTTTCTTTCCATATTTAAGATATGTCCGAGAAAGAAATAAAAGAGCACCAATTATACATTTCGAGTTTTAGAGTCTTATGGCAGCTAATGAGAGAAAATCATAGGCATATAAGGTCAAAAAAAATGTTCTTAAAAATTATATTTTTCACAACAATAAGCGCCCCATTTAGATGGATACAAATTATCATATACAGAAGGAGAATTAACGCAGTGGATCTTAAAAAATCCGCTCCAATATTTGTAATAGGTCATTGGCGTAGCGGTACAACACACTTGCATTATTTAATGGCGAAAGACCCTCGGTTTTCGCACCTAGAAGCTTTTCAAGCATTCTTTTTTAGAGTCGCACTTATATCGCAAAAAACAATGAAGCCTTTACTTAATAGGCTCATGCCTAAAACTCGACCACAAGACAATATCCTAATTAATGCCGCAGCTCCGACCGAAGAAGAGCATCCGCTAACAAACCTGACACATCGCAGTGCCATGCATTCATTTTTTTTTCCTAAAAATCAAAATTACTTTACTAAATACCATCTATTCAGAACCTCCGGAAAGTCTATTTTAAAATGGAAAAGAAGCTATGAATCTATGCTCAAAGAAATTTCTTTTTACAATGGACAAGACAAGAGATTATTACTTAAAAACCCGCATAACACAGCCCGTATAAAAGTATTATTAGAATTATTTCCAGAGGCTAAATTTGTGTTTATTCATCGAAACCCATATGAAGTTTTTCAATCCACAACACATCTATACAAGACCACTATACGAACCCAGTTTTTAAACGAATTCAATGATACCGAAATAAAAGAATGTGTATTGAACTGCTATGAATTAGTCATGAAGCAGTATTTAGAGTTAAAAGAAAGGATTCCAAAATCACAGTTGGTCGAGATTTCGTATGATGATTTAACAAAAAACCCGATAACATGCCTCGAGCACATTTATGACGCACTTAAAATCTCAGAATTCGAGAGCGTTAAACCAATTTTCAACACCTACCTTGCGCAACAAAAAAATTATAAAAAAAATAATTTCAAAGCCCTCCCTGAAGCGATAAGATCTGAAGTTAAAAACAGATGGGGTTTTGCATTTAAAGCTTGGAATTATCCTTTTTGACATTGTTCTAAAATGACATTTTAACTCAAACTTTTTGATACCTTTGTTCTGTTTTAAAGACATACACTCATGAGTATCTACTTAGATTTTGAAGAACCTATAAGGGCTATTGAAGAGCAAATAGAAAAGACGAAAGAAATTGGTGACACTTCGGATCTGGATATGACCGACAAGATCCAAGAGCTAGAGCAAAAGCTTAAGAAGAAAACCAAGGCAATTTTCACCAGCCTTACTCCATGGCAACGCGTACAATTGTCTAGACACCCTGAAAGACCTTATACATTGGCCTACATAAATGCTATAACAGAAGGTAAATTCATTGAACTTCACGGTGATAGAAATGTCAAAGACGATAAGGCGATGGTCGGTGGTTTTGGTCTTTTAGATGGCAAATCGGTCATGTTTATCGGACAGCAAAAAGGAGTAAACACCAAAATGAGACAGTATAGAAATTTTGGAATGCCCAATCCTGAAGGATATAGAAAGGCACTGCGCCTGATGAAACTCGCTGAAAAATTCAATAAACCTATTGTGACCTTTATTGACACGCCAGGTGCGTTTCCTGGACTTGAAGCCGAAGAGAGAGGTCAAGGAGAAGCTATAGCCCGAAATATTTATGAAATGATGAGGCTCAAAGTACCCGTGATTTGTATAATCATCGGTGAAGGGGCGTCAGGCGGGGCACTAGGTATAGGCGTCGGAGATAAAGTTGTCATGCTCGAAAACACATGGTATTCTGTCATCTCTCCCGAATCATGTTCATCCATTTTATGGCGATCATGGGAGTACAAGGAGCAGGCTGCCACTGCATTAAAACTGACTTCGAAAGACATGACCTCAAACAATTTGGTTGATGATGTTATAAAGGAACCTATTGATGGCGCCCATCGATCAGAGCACCTCATTTTCGAAAGTGTAAAAAAATACATTAAAAAAGCTGTTCAACAGCTTGAAACTCTTTCACCTGAAGAACGAATCGACCAAAGAATCGATAAATTCAATAAAATGGGTGTTTGGAAATAATAAATTATAACCCCTCTCGATGAACGACTTGGCTGCAACTCCTATAGAATATCTTAAAGGCGTTGGACCTCAAAAAGCAGTTTTACTTCAAAAAGAACTAGGTATAAAAACGTATGGGGATTTACTTTATCATTTTCCATACCGCTATATTGACCGATCCTCATTTACAAACGTCAATGAAATTCATCTGACAGAAAACCACGTTCAGCTCAGGGGAAAGATTGATCAAATTAGAGAATCCGGAAAAGGCAGATACAAAAAGCTGTCAGCACGATTTGGTGACAGTACAGGATATATTGATTTGGTCTGGTTTCAAGGAGGCAAATGGATAAAGGACAGCCTAAAGGTCAACGAAGTGTACCATATATTTGGCAAACCAAAACGCTATGCTCAAAAATGGACACTGCCCCATCCAGAGATGACATTAGCTGCTGGACAAAGAACAAGAACTGGATTTTTCCCCCTCTACCCCAGTACAGAAAAATTAGGATCAAAAGGTTTACATACAAAGGGGATTGAAAAACTGATCGCACTAATTTTACCCCAGATTAACCCATCCTATCCGGAGACTTTATCCGAAGAAATCCTCACGAACCACAAACTGATTTCCAAAAAAGAAGCACTTAATAAGATACACCAACCCACAAGTGAATCTGATATTCAAGCAGCCAGAACTCGATTAAAATTCGAAGAACTCTTCTATCTTCAAATGGAGCTTTTGATACGTAAGAAATTGTCTTCAAACAAACACAAAGGCTTTGTTTTTGATGAGATCGGCCCTCTATTTAATGCTTTTTTTACGGAAAAATTACCCTTTGAATTAACGGGTGCTCAGAAAAAAGTAATTAAAGAGATTCGAAAAGATTTTTTGAGTGGACAGCACATGAACCGACTGCTTCAAGGCGACGTCGGTAGTGGTAAAACCCTTGTTGCACTGATGTCAATGCTCATTGCTATAGGCAACAACTATCAAGCTGCAATAATGGCTCCTACAGAAATATTAGCCAATCAACATTACGTTACACTTAAAGAATTTACGAGTGGACTCCCGATTCAAATAGAGCTTCTAACGGGATCTACAAAAAAGGCAAAGAGAACCGAAATACACAAGGGTTTATTGAATGGTGAACTACATTTATTAGTTGGAACGCATGCCTTGCTTGAGGATACGGTACAATTTAAAAACATTGGACTTGTTGTTATTGACGAGCAGCATAGATTCGGTGTCGCACAACGTTCTAAAATGTGGAAGAAAAACCAGAATCCCCCGCATATTTTAATAATGACAGCCACCCCCATACCGAGAACCTTGGCGATGACCTTTTATGGCGATTTAGAGGTGTCTGTGATTGATGAGCTTCCTCCGGGGCGTAAAGAGATACAGACTTTTCATAGGTATGAAAAAAACCGCTTACAAGTCTTTAATTTCATTCGTGATCAGATTTCAAAAGACCGACAGGTCTACATGGTATTTCCACTTATAAAAGAATCTGAAAAACTAGACTTTCACAACCTCATGGATGGTTTCGAAGCTGTGTCTAGATCCTTCCCTTTACCTGAGTATCAAATATCTATTGTGCATGGTAAGATGAAACCCGCAGATAAAGAATTTGAAATGAATCGTTTTATTAAAGGCGAAACCCAAATCATGGTTGCCACCACGGTGATTGAAGTTGGTGTAAACGTCCCAAACGCCTCTGTAATGGTCATAGAAAGCGCAGAACGCTTTGGACTCTCTCAACTACACCAACTCAGAGGAAGAGTTGGTAGAGGAGCCGAACAATCTTACTGCATACTAATGAGTGGTCATAAAATTAGCATAGAAGGACAAGAACGACTTAAAACAATGGTTAGAACAAATGATGGTTTTGACATTGCAGAGGTAGATCTTTAGAACTACGTGGACCTGGAGACTTAATGGGCACACAACAAAGCGGTGAGCTCGACCTAAAAATATCGGACCTTCGAAAAGACGGAGCGATAGTTACCATCGCTCGAGAAGCGGCAAGAAAGATAGTGAATGAAGATCCTAAATTTGAAAGTGACGGCAATAAAAGAATTCTAAAAACGATACAGAAAATTTTAACCAACAAACCTGATTGGGGGAAAATAGCATAAATTCTTTTTCACAAAAAAAGGGAGACCATTGCCTCCCTTTTCTATAGATCTATTTTCTGCTTATTCAGCTGCCTTTTCCTTATTCAAGGATTCTAAAGCTTCTGCCGAACCAACTAGCATTTTTTGATATTTACGAATACCTGTTCCCGCTGGAATAAGATGCCCTACAATTACATTTTCTTTTAGACCAAGTAAATGATCTTCCTTACCTGCAATTGCTGCTTCATTCAATACTTTTGTAGTTTCCTGGAAGGAAGCTGCAGAAATAAAGGATTGTGTTTGAAGCGATGCTCTTGTGATTCCTTGAAGCAATGGCTTAGAGGTTGCAGCTTTCGCTTCTCTAGCTTCAACAAGTTGTTTGTCTTCTCGCTTAAGCTTCGCATTCTCATCACGTAATCCCCTTACTGAAACCAATTGACCTTTTTTCAATTCGATTGAATCACCTATTTCTTGAACGAACATCATTCCAAATAAAGCATCATTTTCTTCCATGATATCTGCCTTATGCACAGATTGACCTTCAAGGAATTTCGTGTCACCAGAATCAATAATTTCAGCTTTAAGCATCATTTGTCGAACAATGACTTCAAAGTGCTTATCATTAATTTTCACACCCTGTAGACGGTATACTTCTTGGATCTCGTTTACAATGTATTCCTGCACCTTAGTTGGACCTTCAATGTTCAAGATATCTCTAGGCGTTGTCGCCCCATCTGACAATGGCTGACCAGCACGAACGTAGTCATTTTTCTGAACTAATATGTGCTTTGATAGCGGCACTAGATATTTATGAACAGTACCAACTTTTGGCGTGATAATAATTTCTCTGTTACCTCTTTTTATATTTCCGTAATCCGCAGTACCATCTATTGCAGAAACAACTGCTGGGTTTGATGGGTTTCTAGCTTCAAATAATTCAGTTACACGTGGCAGACCTCCGGTGATATCACCTGTCTTACCAGCCAATCTAGGTATTTTAACCAATACGTGACCAGCTTCCAACTTATCACCTTCTTTTACAGAAATATGAGAGTTTACTGGTATGGAATATTCTCTTAGGATTTCTTTCGATTTTGAATCTACAATATGAATTGCTGGAGAGGTTCCTCTGTTCTTTGATTCTGTAATTACCATTTCAGTAAATCCAGTTTGCTCATCGACTTCTTCTCTGTAAGTGATCCCTTCTATAACGTTTTCGAAAACAACTGTTCCCTTAACTTCTGCAATAATAACAGCGTTGTATGGATCCCATTTACAAATAACGTCTCCTTTTTTAAGCTTTGTCTTGCTAGTGACTAACAATTCAGAACCGTAAGGAATATTCGTGTTCATAATGACAATACCTGTCTTCTCATCAGTGATTTTAAGCTCCGCAGATCTTCCAACGACAAGTACTTTATTAATACCATCAGCACCTTTCTTATCAATCGTTCTAAGCTCATCAATCTCTAACAGACCATTTCCTTTTGCTTTAATATCTGATATGTCAGCAATGTTAGATGCTGTACCCCCAACGTGGAACGTACGAAGTGTCAGCTGTGTACCAGGCTCTCCAATGGACTGCGCAGCAACAACGCCAACAGCGTCACCTAATTGAGCCAATCTATGATTGGATAGGTTTCTTCCATAACACTTGGAACAAACACCTCTTCGCATTTCACATGTAAGGACTGATCTAATTTCAACTTCGTCAATATCAGAATCCTCAATCAACTTGGCTTTGTCTTCAGAAATAAGTTCTCCTGCCGTCACTATTAAATCATCTGATTCTGGAACGTAAATATCATGAACAGAAGTTCTTCCTAAAATTCTATCATAAAGAGGTTCTACTACTTCATCATTTTTCTTAAGTGCTGTTGCTACAATTCCTCTAAGTGTTCCGCAATCTGGTAAATTAATGACTACATCCTGAGCAACATCGACAAGTCTTCTCGTCAAATAACCTGCATCAGCTGTTTTTAAGGCAGTATCCGCAAGACCTTTACGCGCTCCGTGAGTTGAGATAAAATATTCAAGAATCGATAAGCCTTCTTTAAAGTTTGACAAAATCGGATTTTCAATAATTTCCTGAACAGATGCTCCAGACTTTTGTGGCTTAGCCATTAATCCACGCATTCCTGACAGCTGTCTAATTTGTTCTTTAGAACCCCTTGCGCCCGAATCAAACATCATGTAGATAGAATTGAATCCTTGACGGTCAGTTTTAAGTTGATCCATTAATGTATGTGTCAATCTAGAATTCGTATGCGTCCAAATATCAATAATCTGATTGTATCGCTCATTATTCGTGATCAGTCCCATGTTGTAATTCATCATGACCTCTTTCACTTGAGTTTCCGCTTTTTCAACAAGCGCAACTTTCTCCTTAGGAATAATGATATCATCTAAGTTAAAGGAAAGTCCCCCTTTAAATGCCATCGTATATCCAAGCTCCTTTATCTCATCAAGAAACTCTACTGTACGAGATGTTCCTGAGATTTTCAAAATGTCACCAATAATGTCTCTTAAGGCCTTTTTAGTTAGAACTTCATTAATAAAACCTGCCTCTCTAGGAACACGCTCATTAAAGATAACACGTCCACAAGTTGTTTCCAATAATTTTAATTCAGGCTCGCCTAAATCATTTAAGTCATATGTTTTCACTTTGATCGACGCATGAAGATCAAGTTTACGTTCATTATAGGCTATTATAACCTCTGATGGAGAATAGAAAATACCACCTTCTCCTTTGACAACATCCTCCTTCAAGGACTTTTTATTCTTAGTTATGTAATATAGACCAAGAACCATATCCTGAGACGGAACAGCAATTGGAGCACCATTTGCCGGATTTAAAATATTGTGAGAAGCCAACATTAACATTTGAGCCTCAAGAATTGCAGCATTTCCTAGAGGAAGATGCACAGCCATCTGGTCACCATCAAAATCGGCGTTAAATGCCGTGGTTACCAATGGATGTAAACGGATTGCTTTTCCTTCAATCAGTTTTGGCTGAAATGCTTGAATACCGAGTCTGTGAAGTGTCGGAGCACGATTTAAAAGAACAGGATGCCCTTTCAATATGTTTTCCAAAATATCCCAAACAACTGGTTCTTTCTTATCAACAATTTTCTTTGCAGATTTCACCGTTTTCACAATACCTCTTTCGATCATTTTACGAATGATAAAAGGCTTATAAAGCTCAGCAGCCATTCCCTTTGGCAAACCACATTCGTGTAGTTTAAGGTTAGGACCAACAACAATTACGGAACGTGCTGAATAATCGACACGTTTACCCAGTAAGTTTTGTCTGAAACGACCTTGTTTTCCTTTTAAAGAATCAGAAAGAGACTTAAGTGCTCTATTCGATTCCGTTTTAACAGCACTTGATTTACGTGAGTTATCGAAAAGTGAATCAACAGATTCCTGAAGCATTCTTTTTTCATTTCGAAGAATAACTTCCGGCGCTTTAATTTCAATTAATCGCTTTAATCTATTGTTACGAATGATCACTCTTCTGTATAAATCATTTAAATCAGAAGTTGCAAATCGACCACCATCTAAAGGAACTAAAGGACGAAGCTCAGGTGGAATAACTGGAACAACTTTAACAATCATCCATTCCGGACGATTGTCAACCCTCGTTTGAGAGTCTTTCATTGCTTCAACAACCTGAAGACGCTTTAATGCTTCATTTTTTCTTTGAACAGATGTTTCATTCTCTGCCAAATCACGAAGGTGATAAGACATTTCCTCTAAATTCAATGATTTAAGAAGGTCGTGAATCGCTTCAGCTCCCATCTTAGCAATAAATTTATTAGGATCTGCATCATCCAGATATTGATTTTCTTTCGGAAGTGCATCAAGAATATCTAAATACTCTTCTTCTGTCAAAAACTCCATTTTAGTCAACTCGACCTCAGGTAATTCATTGGCAGCGCCACTTTGAATTACGACATAACGTTCGTAATAAATAATCTGGTCTAACTTCTTTGTAGGAAGTCCAAGTAAATATCCAATTTTATTAGGTAAAGATCTGAAATACCAGATATGAGCTACAGGAACAACTAAAGCAATATGCCCCATTCGTTCTCGTCGTACTTTTTTCTCTGTTACTTCAACCCCACAACGGTCACAAACGATTCCTTTGTATCGAATTCTTTTGTATTTACCACAGTGGCATTCGAAATCTTTAACAGGGCCGAAGATTCTTTCACAAAACAAACCATCTCTTTCCGGCTTATACGTTCTATAGTTAATCGTCTCTGGTTTCAATACCTCGCCACTAGAGTTCTCCAAAATTCTTTCTGGGGAAGACAGGGATATGGTAATTTTATTAAAGCTACTTTGTTTTCTTGGTGTTTCTTTTTTGAAAGCCATTTTCTATACTAATTCGTTATTTACTAGTTTCTTAATCCATTGATACATTCAGACACAATCCACGAAGCTCGTGCAGTAATACATTAAATGATTCAGGTATACCTGGCTCACCAATATTATCACCTTTCACAATAGCCTCATATGCTTTAGCCCGACCTGTAACGTCATCGGATTTTACAGTCAATATCTCTTGAAGAATGTTTGCAGCACCAAATGCCTCTAATGCCCACACTTCCATTTCTCCAAAACGCTGACCACCAAATTGTGCTTTACCACCTAAAGGTTGTTGCGTAATCAAAGAGTATGGTCCTATTGACCTTGCATGCATCTTGTCATCAACCATGTGAGATAATTTCAGCATATAAATTACACCAACCGTTGCTGGCTGATGGAATCTTTCTCCAGTACCACCGTCAAACAAGTAAGTCTTACCTGATTTTGGTACACCTGCCTTTTCTGTCCATTCGTCTATCTGATCTGGTCTTGCACCATCAAAAATAGGTGTCGCAAACTTAATACCTAATTTTTCACCTGCCCAACCAAGAACAGTTTCATAAATCTGACCTAAGTTCATACGCGATGGCACCCCTAGTGGGTTAAGAACGATATCGACAGGCGTTCCGTCTTCTAGGAAAGGCATGTCTTCTTGACGAACAATATTCGCGACAATACCCTTGTTTCCATGACGACCTGCCATTTTATCTCCAACCTTCAGTTTCCGTTTTTTTGCAATGAAGACCTTAGCTAATTTGATAATTCCTGCAGGTAATTCATCTCCAACAGAAATATGGAATTTACGTCTCTTATAATTACCTAGTATGTCATTTGCCTTAATGTTGTAATTATGAATTACGCGGCTAATTAACTGATTTACTTTTTCGTCAGAAGTCCATCTTAACGGATTAACTATGGTGTAATCTAAAGAAGTAAGCGCCTTCATAGAGAACTTAGTCCCTTTTTTTATGAGCTCTTCTTTAAAATTATTAAATACACCTGTAGACTTATTATCTCCAACGATTTTTATTAGCTTTTCAGCCAATCTCTCTTTCAAGTCAGTAACATCTTTTTGGTATTCCGAATCAATTGATTCCAATAATGGTTTGTCTTGACTCTTTGATCTTCTGTCTTTAACCGCTCTAGAAAATAATTTCTTCTGAATAACAACACCTCTTAAAGATGGACCTGCTTTTAAAGAAGCATCCTTAACATCTCCAGCTTTATCACCAAAAATCGCTCTCAAAAGTTTTTCTTCTGGAGATGGATCGGTTTCACCTTTAGGGGTAATCTTACCAATAAGGATATCACCTTCTTTAATCTCAGCTCCTACTCGGATACATCCATTTTCATCCAAATCTTTAGTTGCCTCTTCACTTACGTTTGGAATGTCAGCTGTTAGCTCTTCCATTCCTCTCTTCGTGTCGCGAACTTCCAAAGAATATTCGTCTATATGAATAGATGTAAATACATCATCCCGAACAACGCGTTCTGAAATTACAATCGCATCCTCAAAGTTATATCCTTTCCAAGGCATAAATGCCACTTTAAGGTTTTGACCGAGCGCTAGCTCCCCTTTTTGTGTTGCATAACCTTCACAAAGAACTTGACCTTTAACAACCTTATCACCTTTTATTACAATAGGTTTTAGGTTAATACATGTGCTTTGATTGGTTTTCATGAATTTAATCAATGGATATCTTGTTACTTCGCTTTCGAAGCTGACCATTTTATCTTCGGAATTCCAATCATATCGAATAACAATCTCGTTGGCATCAACATACTCAACGATACCAGTTCCTTCAGCATTAATAAGAACTCTAGAATCTTCAGCAACCAATTGCTCAATACCTGTTCCAACAATAGGAGAATTAGGTCTTAGTAAAGGAACCGCCTGGCGTTGCATGTTTGATCCCATCAAAGCCCTGTTGGCATCATCATGTTCCAAGAAGGGAATTGAAGAGGCCGCAATAGATGCAATTTGATTGGCACCGACATCCATTAAATTGAGTTTGTCTGGCTGAACTACTGGAAAATCACCTTCAAATCTAGCTTTAACGACATCAGACAGGAAGTTACCTTTATCATCTACCTTGGCATTAGCCTGGGCGATTATTTTAGTATCTTCTTCTTCCGCAGCTACATAAACGGGCTCTTTATCATATTGAACTTTACCTTTTACCACCGATCTATATGGTGTTTCAATAAATCCAAGTTTGTTCACTTTTGCAAATACACACAATGAAGAAATCAAACCAATGTTTGGACCCTCAGGTGTTTCGATTGTACAAAGTCGACCATAGTGTGTATAATGAACATCACGAACTTCAAAACCAGCTCTTTCACGTGATAATCCACCAGGTCCTAGTGCCGATAATCTTCTCTTGTGTGTTACCTCTGATAATGGATTTGTTTGATCCATAAACTGAGACAATTGGTTTGTTCCAAAGAATGAATTAATTACAGATGATAATGTTTTCGCATTAATTAAGTCAATAGGTGTAAAGACTTCATTGTCACGAACATTCATACGCTCTCTGATTGTACGAGCCATTCTTGCAAGTCCAACACCAAACTGAGAATACAATTGCTCCCCAACGGTTCTTACACGTCTGTTAGAAAGGTGATCAATATCATCAACATCTGCTTTTGAGTTAATCAACTCTATCAAATACTTAATGATTCTAATCATATCGTCTTTTGTCAGGACTCTAGACTGTTCTGATTGATCGATACCTAATTTTTTATTCAAACGGAAACGACCAACTTCTCCCAAATCATAACGTGTATCTGAGAAAAATAATTTTTCAAAAACACCTTTTGCCGTTTCATAATCGGGTGGATCGGCATTTCTTAATTGTCGATAAATATGCTCAACTGCTTCTTTTTGAGAGTTTGAAATATCTTTCTGTAAAGTATTGTATATAATGGTATAATCTGCCGTGTTCACATTTTCTTTGTGAAGCGTCACTGATTTTGATCCTGATTCCATGATGTCCTCAAGATGCTCTTCTGTAATCACTAATTCACGATCAAAGATGACTTCGTTTCTTTCAATAGATACAACTTCTCCAGTATCCTCATCAACGAAATCTTCAATCCATGTTTTCAAAACTCTTGCGGCTAATTTTCTACCTACAAGTTTTTTGAGATTGGTTTTATTTACTTTGACTTCATCAGCCAAACCAAAGATGTCCAAAACATCTCGATCTGTTTCGTATCCTATTGCTCTAAATAAAGTAGTTACAGGTAATTTTTTCTTTCTGTCAATGTAAGCGTACATGACATTGTTAATATCCGTTGCAAACTCAATCCAAGAACCTTTAAAAGGAATAATTCTTGCCGAATATAATTTCGTTCCATTTGCATGTCGAGACTGACCAAAGAAAACTCCGGGTGATCTATGCAGTTGAGAAACAATTACTCTTTCAGCTCCATTCACAACGAATGAACCTTTTGGAGTCATGTAAGGAATCGTTCCCAAATAAACATCCTGTACGATTGTTTCAAAATCTTCGTGTTCCGGATCAGTACAATACAACTTTAATTTGGCCTTAAGCGGTACGCTATAGGTCAAACCTCTTTCGATACATTCGGAAATAGAATATCTCGGTGGATCGATGAAATAATCCAAAAATTCCAATACGAACTGATTTCTAGTATCTGATATAGGAAAGTTTTCCGCGAAAACTTTAAAAAGCCCTTCACTTTCTCGATTTTCAGGAGTGGTTTCCAATTGGAAAAACTCTCTAAATGATTTCAATTGGATTTCTAAGAAATCCGGATAATCAAATTGATTTTTGCTCGAAGCAAAATTAATTCTGGTTGAATTATTTGATGTTGCCAAGGATGAATGTTTTTAGTTAATTATTGAGTATTCACATTTGAATACCATTTAAAACAAGACAAGGCCCCGCAAAAATGCGGTGCCTTTCTTGTTAATGTTTTGAGTTAATTACTTAATCTCAACTTCAGCTCCAGCTTCTTCTAAAGATTTCTTAAGTCCTTCAGCTTCGTCTTTAGAGACACCTTCTTTTAATGCAGTAGGCGCGTTGTCAACTAAGTCTTTCGACTCTTTAAGACCATTTCCAGTAAGTTCTTTTACAAGTTTAACTACTGCTAATTTGCTAGGTCCACCATGAATCAATACTACATCGAATTCTGTTTGTTCAGCAGCAGCTTCACCACCACCAGCCGCAGGGCCAGCAACAGCTACAGCAGCAGCAGCAGGTTCGATTCCATATTCGTCTTTCATGATTGTCGCTAACTCACTAACTTCTTTTACTGTCAGGTTAACTAAGGTTTCTGCAATTTGCTTTAAATCAGCCATTTTATTTAATTTTAAAAAAGGTTTAATAATAATTGTTTATGCTCTTTCTTCGAGCGTTTTTAAGATGCCAGCAAGCGAACCGCCAGCACTTTGTAATCCAGACAATACATTCTGTACTGGACTTTGTAACAAACCAATAATGTCTCCCAATAATTCCTCTTTACTTTTTAAAGATTCTAGGGTATCTAATTGGTCATCACCTATGAAAATTGCCTCATCGATATAAGCTCCTTTTAAAAGTGGTTTTGGGTTTTTCTTACGAAAATCCTTAATCAACTTTGCTGGGGCGCTTGACGATTCGGACAACATGATAGAAGTTGCACCTTTTAAAACATCTTTCAACGTTCCAAAATCTTTACCTTCTACACGATCCATTGCTTTTTCCAAAAGTGCATTCTTCACTACTCGCATTCTGATATTCGCATGAAAACATTTTCTTCTCAATGAATTCACTGATTCAACAGTTAGCTCTGCAGTGTCTGTAAGATAGAATACATTTGACGCTGATAAATCAGCAGTCAATTCTTCTATGTACTTTGATTTTTCTTCTCTAGTCATTTTCTTAAGTATTATGCGTTAAGAGACTTTGCGTCAATTTGAATACCAGGACTCATCGTCGATGTCATATAAACACTTTTGATGTAGGTCCCTTTTGAAGAGGATGGTTTCATTTTAATTAAGGTTTGAAGAAGTTCGTTTGCGTTATCATGGATTTTATCTCCATCGAAACTTACTTTTCCAACCGCTGAATGTACGATACCATATTTATCAACTTTAAAGTCGATTTTACCTGCTTTCACTTCGACTACTGCCTTCGCAACATCCATAGTTACCGTTCCTGTCTTAGGGTTAGGCATTAAACCTCTGGGGCCTAAAATACGTCCTAGGGCTCCAACTTTACCCATCACAGATGGCATTGTAATAATTACATCAACATCAGTCCAACCAGACTTGATTTTAGCAATGTAATCATCCAAACCATAGTAATCTGCTCCAGCATCTTTAGCCTCTTGCTCCTTATCGGGAGTGCAAAGCACCAATACCTTAACATCTTTACCGGTTCCATGTGGAAGTGCAACAGTTCCTCTAATCATTTGATTTGCCTTTCTTGGATCAACACCAAGACGGATACATAAATCAACCGAAGCATCAAACTTAGTTGTAGAAATCTCTTTCACTAAATTACAAGCATCGGTTAACGAATAGGCTTTTGTTAAATCGTGTTTTCCAAAAACCGCTTTTCTATTTTTAGTCATTTTTTTCATAACTTAGATTATTTGGATTTTGGAGCACTACCGCCCTTTACGTTAACACCCATACTTCGTGCAGTACCTGCAACCATCATCATTGCAGAATCAATGGTAAAACAATTCAAATCTGGAAGCTTGTCCTCAGCTATTGTACGAATTTGGTCCCAAGAAATGGCACCTACCTTCACACGATTCGGCTCAGACGATCCTTTTTTAATTTTAATATGTTCCATGATTTGCACAGCTGCTGGTGGCGTTTTTAAAACAAAGTCAAATGACTTGTCACTATATACTGTGATTACAACTGGTACTACTTTCCCTGGTTTATCTTGAGTTCTTGCATTAAACTGTTTGCAAAACTCCATGATATTTACCCCCTTCGCACCAAGTGCTGGTCCTACTGGAGGGGCTGGGTTAGCCGCACCACCTCTGATCTGTAATTTGATCAATCCTGCTACTTCTTTAGCCATATATATATAATTGTGTAGTCAAACATGAACCTTAAACGATGGGAAGCTTTAATCATCTAGTTCACTCCTACGGGTTAATACAAATTAACTCTCCTTCTCAACCTGCATATAGCTAAGCTCGAGAAGATTCTTTCGTCCAAAAATCTTAACCATCACTTTCAATTTCTTTTTATCTTCATTGATGTCATCAACGACACCTGTGAAGTTATTGAAAGGACCGTCAATTACTTTTACGGACTCACCCACCACAAATGGAATTTTCAATTCCTGCTCTGTCTCTGCCAGCTCATCAACCTTACCTAAGATGCGATTGACTTCTGACATTCTCATAGGTACGGGCTCTCCACCCTTTTCTGTACCTAAAAACCCTATTACATTAGGTATGCCTCGAATAACATGCTTTACCTCTCCAACGAGGGCAGCTTCAATCAAAACATAACCGGGTAAATAAGCGCGTTCCTTATTCACCTTCTTACCATTTCGTATTTGAAAGATTTTTTCGGTTGGAATTAAAACTTGGTCGATATTCTCGTCCAAATTTTTCATTCGAGACATCTCGATTTCCAAATAGTGCTTTACACTTTTTTCTTTCCCACTAATCGCACGTACGACGTACCATTTTTTAGCAATTTCGCTCATAACTTGTGTTTAGAAAAAATTGTATACATAACCAAGAACACCATTCCACCAGAAATTAGGATCATTACCAAACACTTTGTCCATTACAAAAATCGCAAGGGATAGAATTATTGACGCAGTAACTACCAATATCGTATTGTTTTGTAGCTCTTGCCATGTAGGCCAAGTAACATTGTGCACTAATTCGTTGTATGTATCCTGTATGTAACTAACTAATTTCATTCTTCCATTTCTATTAATTCAGCACGGGCGGTAGGATTCGAACCCACGACCAATGGTTTTGGAAACCACTACTCTACCAACTGAGCTACACCCGTTTAAAAAGGGGAGCATCAAGCTCCCCTTGTTTTAAACTTGTATTCGTAATAATTACGAAATAATCTCAGTAACCTGACCAGCTCCTACAGTTCTACCACCTTCACGGATAGCAAAACGTAAACCTTTATCCATTGCGATAGGTACAATCAGTTTAACAGTGATCGATACGTTGTCTCCTGGCATTACCATTTCACGTCCATCAGTTAAAAATATTTCTCCTGTAACATCTGTCGTTCGGAAATAAAATTGTGGTCTATATTTATTGTGAAAAGGAGTGTGGCGACCACCTTCTTCTTTCTTCAATACATAGATCTCAGCTTTAAACTCATGATGTGGTTTAGATGAACCGGGCTTACAGATAACCATACCTCTTTTAATTTGAGCTTTTTCAATACCTCTTAAAAGAATACCAACGTTATCACCAGCTTCACCTCTATCTAATATCTTTCGGAACATTTCAACTCCAGTGACAGTAGATGTCAATTTCTCATCTCCCATTCCTAAAATCTCAACTGGATCTCCAGTGTTACAAACACCTGTTTCGATTCTACCTGTAGCAACCGTACCACGACCTGTAATCGTAAATACATCCTCAACTGGCATCAAAAATGGCTTGTCTACATCACGTGGAGGAAGCTCAATAAAAGTATCAACCGCATTCATCAATTCATTTACTGTTGCTACCCATTTCTCTTCACCATTTAATGCACCAAGAGCAGAACCTTGAATAACTGGAGTGTTATCACCGTCATACTGATAGAAAGAAAGTAATTCTCTAACTTCCATTTCAACCAATTCTAACAATTCTTCATCATCAACCATATCCACTTTATTCATGAATACAACCAATCTTGGAACACCAACTTGTCTTCCTAATAGGATATGCTCACGCGTCTGTGGCATTGGACCATCAGTAGCGGCAACAACTAAAATAGCACCATCCATTTGAGCCGCACCAGTAACCATGTTCTTTACGTAATCAGCGTGACCTGGACAGTCTACGTGAGCGTAATGACGGGCCACTGTTTCATATTCAATATGAGCCGTGTTAATTGTTATTCCACGCTCTTTTTCTTCTGGAGCGTTGTCAATTGAGCCAAAATCTCTCATTTGAGCTAATCCCTGACCAGCTAAAACGCTTGAAATAGCTGCAGTCAAGGTAGTTTTACCGTGATCTACGTGTCCTATTGTACCAATGTTCACGTGTGGTTTAGAACGATCGAAATTTTCCTTTGCCATTTTTCTATTTGTTACTTAATTAATAATTTACTTATTCTATATACTATATTCATGTACAATCTTTTTTTTTGAGCCAATGACGAGAATTGAACTCGTGACCTCTTCCTTACCAAGGAAGCGCTCTACCCCTGAGCTACACCGGCGGCTCAAATGAAAGTGAGCGGGAGACGAGGGTCGAACTCGCGACATTCAGCTTGGAAGGCTGACGCTCTACCAACTGAGCTACTCCCGCTTATTTCTTTCTGTGGGGAGAGCAGGATTCGAACCTGCGAAGGTAAAACCAACAGATTTACAGTCTGTCCTCGTTGGCCGCTTGAGTATCTCCCCAACATTTTTCCGAGCCGATGGAGGGATTCGAACCCCCGACCAGCTGATTACAAATCAGCTGCTCTGGCCAACTGAGCTACATCGGCAAAAATTTATTGGTGCATAAAAAAAAGAACGTAATCTTTCCCAAATCTTTAATTTTAGGACTGCAAATGTATGAAACTTTTCTTTATCACAAACATTTTTAAGAATAATTTTAATGAAGTTTTCTTTTGCTAAAAAAGATTAAATGAATATTTTGCTAAAGTATTTATGAAATTCAAAAAAAAAGCGATCGTTTGCGTATCCAATGACCTTGTAACGGACAACAGGGTAGCGAAAACTTGTCAAGTTTTAAAGGAGCTTGATTACCATGTATATCTTGTGGGTAGAAGAAAAATCAATAGTCCTGAAATGAACCATCGCGAATACAAGCACAAAAGGCTAAAACTCGCATTTGAAAAAGGCCCCTTATTTTACATGAACCTGAATGTAAGGCTCTTTTTATTGTTGCTGTTTCGAAAATCTGATCTGATTTACTCAAATGATCTCGACACCCTTTTACCCTGTTATGCCGTATCTAGACTAAGAAAGGTGAGGCTCATTTATGATACCCATGAATTATTCACTGAAGTTGCAGAGCTTAAAAGCCGACCCTTTGTTCGTAATATTTGGTTAACTATTGAAAAATGGATATTCCCAAGGCTTCAAACAGTAATCACAGTTAATGAATCAATAGCGAAAATCTATACAGATAAATATGGGGTTAAGGTAAGTTCCGTTCGAAATGTGCCTCTGCTAGTAAACAATAAGCAAGACGTGCAATCAAGAATTGATCTGGGAATAAAAGATGACGATTTCATCATCATAATACAGGGTTCGGGCTTAAACAAAGATAGGGGAATCGAAGAAGCGATATTAGCTATGAGCTATTGTACAGATTGTGTGTTATTGCTTGTTGGCGATGGAGATATCATTCCTACGGCAAAAAACATCGTGGAAACTAAAAAACTAACGTCCAAGGTCAAGTTCATTTCTCGCAGACCCTATTTAGCATTAATGAGAATTACCCGTTTAGCGGATTTGGGATTGCTTTTAGATAAAAACACAAACTTAAATCATGAGTTAGCACTGCCGAATAAATTATTCGATTACATTCATGCTGCTACGCCGATTCTCAGCTCGAGACTGAAGGAAATATCGGAGGTTATTAAAAAATATGATATCGGAATTTTTATTGACGATATCGAGCCCGAAATAATTTCAGAAGCCATTATGGAATATAAAGACAATCGTGCTTTATTAAATAAACATCGTGCAAATTGTCAAAAAGCCTCAGAAATTGAAAATTGGCAAGTTGAAAAAGAAAAGCTAATTCATTCAATCGTTAATTAGTATTTTTTTTTAATGATAACAGAAAGCTCAACTTATATAAATCGAACAGGACAAGACTTGCTACACCCTTTTGCAGCATGAACCTGCTCGGTTTTAAAAAAACCATAAAAAACAAGCTCACCAAAGGCACACGCGACAAACGTTGGTGAATCTTTAAGATTCTTATCCTTGATAAAAGATTCACATTACAATCTGTAAGCTCCCAGATATGAATGAGATTACGCAATGCCTCATCCGTTTTATTTAAGAATTCGCTATTGGTGTCAATAACGGCATTTAATACGGGGTTATCAATATGTGATATTTCAATCTTGTTTTGCTCTAGTTGAAATCCAAAAAGTGTGTCCTCATGGCCATAACCTATTATTTTCTCATTGAATCTATGTTTACTAAACGTATCTCTTTCGATAAGGAAGTTGTTCGTTTTAAAAGACAAATTTGGTTTTTTTAACCTTTCAGAATAGCGCTTACTTTCCTTCAATGCCCCATACTTCCATCGCAATCTATGTTTTCTGTTCGGTTTTTCTGATTGATAAATACTTGCTCCAAACAACAGTGCGGTTGTCTCTTCCTTTTGTAACCGTTCAATATATTTAGAAAGAAAGTCAGATCTAATGACTTGAGAATCACAATCCAAAAACAATAAGTATTTAGCTTCAGTATGTTCTAAAAAGGCATTGCGTATTTTTGATCGACCAATATTCTGTGATCGTTTAATGACCTTTACTTGTCCAGAGAATAAATCGTATTGCTTCTGAAATCCTTGAGAAGAGTGGTCATCAATGACCACAATAGAAACCTCTTGCTCGAGCTTGCTTTTTTGCATCAACAAATCTTTAACAAGATTGCTTACATCCTGATTATAAACGGGTATGCAAACTGCAAGCATAATTGAATTAAGCCATTGTATTAGGCGTCCCGAAATTCATTGGAGGGATTTCAGTTTTCGGGTCATCGAGTGCTCCAAAGTTTTCTTCATACTTCTTCATGTTATCTTGAAGTGCTTTTAAAAACCTTTTGGCATTTTGAGGATTCATGATCACCCTTGAACGGACTTTGCCTTTAGGCATCCCAGGCATCACCTGAATAAAGTCACATACCAACTCCGATGGAGAGTGCGTTATTACTGCTAAATTCGAATACACACCTAAAGAAGTTTCTTCAGATAATTCAATATTCATTTGCTTTTCATCTTGATTCTTAGACATTTTCTTCTATTTCTAATTCTTGTTCGTTAAAAACGATACCGTATTCGCTCAGCTCTGCAAGAATAGGTTCATAAATCTCTTTTTGTATTGGCAAAGTGACTCCTTTTGTATTAATATCAGCATTTAAAATCATTTTTGCCGATATTGCTAAGGGAAGTCCGACAGTATTTGCCATCGCAGTATAAGTTTGGTCTTCACCAATATTTATCATTGAAGATACGATTTTTTTAGATTTCCCTTCGTGCGAATATTCAAACTCATGATACATCACCAACATATCTTTGTCATCTTCAGATAAAGACATTTTTCGAACCATCAATTTCTCTAAAAGCTGCGCCGGTGTGGCATCTTTAAATCCAAAATCAGTATCGGCATCAAAAACACCCAACCATTCAAACTGGTCATAAAGATACATACGGTCTTCCCTAAGAAAATACTTAAACTTCTGTTCTACAGAAAGGTTTGGAATGAATGGTAAGAATGCATTAAGAAAATCACGGGGCCTCAGATTTTCGGCATTATTCATTGGAAAGGCGTCATCGGTCATACCCAACTCTATAAATACATTAAATCCTTTGCAAAAATTTGGCCTCCGTAAAGTCCCTCTGTATAAAGTAGCAATACCGTTCAATCCGTAGGTCTCCTTGTAAGAAAGAGAATCTCTGTTAGGATAGCCTACAAACTTACCATGACCCGGAATTATGATCCGGTCTAATCGGTCAAACAACCTATTGTAAGGGATGTATTTAAACTCGTGATTATCTAAGAACATAGCCGTCCCTCCCTTTCCTGCAAGCACAACATTTCTTGGATTCCAAGTAAACTTATAACGCCAAGGATTATCATCATAATCCTGAGCAACAAGACCACCACAAAACGATTTAAAGCTGTTTAAGCTTCCGCCTATTTCTTTAATTTGGTCAATGATTTTCATTGCGCTCATATGATCAAGTCCAGGGTCCACACCGATCTCATTCATGATCACGATACCTGCAGCTTTCGCCTCTGTATCTAATTCACGCATTTCTTCAGATATATATGAAGGCGTAATCAAGTTCTTTTTCAAGGCGATGCAATCACGTGCAATTTCAACATGAAATCTTGCCGGAAGCATGGAGATAACTAAATCCGCTTTCTCCATCTCAGACATCCTTTCATCGCGTTCTGTCGCATTGAAGGAAAGTGCTTGGGCATTAGAATAGCCTGCAATAAGTTTTTCAACGCGGCTTAATTCTCTATCAACCACCCTAAGTTGCCACCCTTCTTCTTTTGATGAATTTAGAAGATATCTTATCATCGAAGAAGCGGAAAGTCCCGCCCCTAAAATCAGTATAGTTTTCATGAAATTTTAATTATTTGGTAGAAGAAATAAATGGACGAAGTGTTTTAAATAAAGCCTCTTCATCCCATGGTTTTTCTATAAACTCCTCTAAAAGATTTTCTGACTTCAACAAATCTACTGAAG
Organism: Flavobacteriales bacterium UBA952; assembly: GCA_905182495.1. Lineage (GTDB taxonomy): Bacteria > Bacteroidota > Bacteroidia > Flavobacteriales_D > Crocinitomicaceae > UBA952. Next base: position 26,854 of record CAJJBU010000021.1, on the reverse strand, counting down.
ACCTATTGGCTTGACCTGACAACATAACACATTTTAAATGGGGGTGCTTTTCTTTTAATTTACGAATGAGCTCTGCTCCTGTCATTTTCGGCATCTGATAGTCCACCATCACAAAAATGACATCAATCTCATCTTTAATTAAAATATCTATGTTTTCAATAGCTTGATTTGGATCCGTAAAATACTCTATTAATGTACACTCCTGATCCATGATTTTTGTCAACTGAAAACCCAACATTTGAAGGATATAAGGATCATCATCGACACAAACTACAGCATACTTCATTTCAGTCATAGCTCAAAAGTAATTATAAATTTCGTCAGCGATTCGTTCGACTCAAGAATAATATTAGCCTTGTGTTCTTTTAAAACATTTTTAACGATGCTAAGCCCTAATCCTGAGCCACTTTTCATTCCTTTTGTTGTATAAAACTTGTTAAATATTGTATCGGTAATTTTCTCTGGTATTTTTGGTCCATTGTTTTCAAAAACAATCTTGAGCTGTGTATCACTTCTTTCAGCGAATATACCTAGGTATTTATCTTTCTGATCTGACATGGCTTCAAGACCATTTTTTACAATATTTGACCAAAGTTGAAATAGCTTAATATCATATCCCATAAACTCAATTGACTCGTCGACTTCAAAGACAAGGTTGACGTGCAAACTAATTTCATAATTAAAAACACCTAATACCGTAGAAATATTCTCTCTTAAATTGATTAACTTTTGCTCTACAGCGCTTTCTCCTTTAATAAACGCCCTCATATCTTGAACAACGCGAACCGCTTTGTCACTTGACTTTCGTATCGTTTCAAGCTGGGCCATTGCCATTTGAAGTTGATTCATTATTTGCAAATACTCCTTCGCGAATGGCTTTGATAAAATCATGAAGATGTCATCCTCATTCGTTGGATTAAAACGACATTTAACCAAAAGGCCACTGATTTCGTCTAATTCAGCAGGGACATCGCCCTTGAAAGAACCATTCAAATACTCTATCATCTGTTCCTTTTCTTTGCGCATTTGCAAACCACCGACATACATCTCTATTCTGTTTTTTTCGACATGGTTCAAAATATGTGATAACTCCTCTTTTGTGAAATCACAAATAGAACCATTAAAAAGACTGCTTAGAATAAAGTTAACGTTATCGGCTCCAACGCGAATAGTACCCAGAGGTGTGTTTAGGTCATGCGCTATCCCTGATGATATTTCACCGATAGTGACCAGCTTTTCTTGCTCTAAAATGGAACGGGTAAGATCCATGTTCTTTTTGGTGTTTTCTAAAACCTTTTTTTCAAGGGATAAATTTATTCCAGCCAATTCAGCCTTGGTTCTCTGTAATTCTTCTATATATCCTTTACGAGCAAATACATTCACGAGCATTTGAGAATAAATTCTTAAAAGATTTTTTTCATCAATGGTAAACTCTCGTTTTGTCTTCATGATATCAAAACCAATAAAACCAATAGCTTTATCATTATCCATCATTGGAATAGAAATCAAACTTTGAATCCCTTCATCAGTTAAGACATCCTGGATTCTCTTGTCCTTAACCTTTGACACATCGGGGAATTCAACAAACTCTCCTTTGACATGTTTATTCATGGAATACGGAACATCAGAAAATGGCATTGAAGTTAGTTCGTTGATTTGACTTCGAATTCCTTGAGCCGCCCACTCGTGTGTTATTGAACACGTTTCATTTTCATAATCGTACTTAAAGACATATGCGCGATCAGCAGAAGAAAATTTTGCTATTTCTAAAAGCGATGCATTAATTACACTATCGATTTCAGAAACAGGAGTGTTAATATACTCTGTAGTAATTTCCAACATGATCTCTTTAAATTTAGCCATCTGATCAAGTTGTATCTTTACCTTCCTTACCTCTGTCACGTTAAAAAAGAACCCTTGAGACCCGACAAATTGACCATTCTCCATAATCGGCTGAGACCTTCCTGTTATATCAATTTGATTAAAGTCCTTAGCGATAAATTCACATTGCAAATTTTCTACAGTGTTTCCCTTCATTAATTCCGGCATGACCTCGGCAAATTCTTTAATTGTATTATCTGAGAAAAAACTTAAAATGTGCTTTCCTAATACCTCATCTAAAGATTCATAATTCATGTTTAGAAGCCATGCCTTATTCGCATAGGTAATGCAGCCTTTTGCATCCAAAGACTGAATCATTTCTGATGACTTATCCAAAAGATGACTATACTTCATCTCGTTTTCAAGCCTCAATTCTACCTGCCTTTTTAATTCTGTAATGTCAGACTCAACGGCTATGTAGCCTGTAATGTCATTATTTTCATCTTTTATTGGAATAATATTTATCGTCAGCCAATACTCCAGACCATCCTTGCTTCTATTCTGGATTTCAAGTTCAGAAATAATACGCCCTTCGTTTAACGCGTTCCGAATTTTCTTTTTTGCCTCAGGGTCTGTTTTTTCAAACTGAAACATTCGCGGCGTGTTTCCAATAATTTCTTCTCGAGAATACCCTGTCATCTCAATGGCAGCGTCATTGACCCAGGTTATATTTTCCTTAGCGTCTGTTATAAGTACCAAGTTTGTGGTCTTTTTCGCCACCAATGATAACCTTTCTAACTCTTCTTGTAAAGTCGATTTTGCCGTAATATCCTGTATCGATCCAATTAATTCTATCGGATTACCTTCTGCATATCGTAATTCCCAAACTTGGGCAAGAACCAAAGTTTCTCCATCTGAAAGGCGCTTCAATTTAAGGTCAGATGAGAAGAACCTATCCTGATTTTCAATCATCTGCGGCAGAACATCCTGTAAAGTCATTTTTTCATGCGAGACAAAAAGACGACTTAAACCATCCATATTCTTAATGACGGATTCATCAACCCCTAATATAAGGTCGAATTCATCCGAACTTTTCCAAGCATCATTGTTGAAATAATAACGAATTATTCCAAATTTTGCATTTTTCTGAGCCAAAACAAACTCCGATTGCGTCTGTTGTAAATCCAAGGTTCTTTCTTCCACAAGAGTTTCTAGTTTATCCACAACTTGGGCATCTATTGACTTTTGATCAAGTAACTTCACCCTTAATCCCCTAATAGCGTTGACAAGTAAACCAATCTCATCTTTGGAATTTGACTCAGGCAACTCACCTGTGAAATCTTGATTACTTAAAGCTAGTGTAGCATTAGTTACAGAGATAATAGGTTTGGAAATCCACCTAGCTAGAACGTAAAATGCAATTAAAAAAAAGATGGTAAGACCCAAAAGAAGGAAATAGATGGGGCGGTTGTTTTTACTTATTTCATCCTGAATTGACGATCTTGATACGGCTATTTTCACAAAACCGCTCCTTTTATCACCCAATTCATCTAGGTAAGAAAAAGATGAGGTTTGATAAATATATTTAATACTGTCCCATTTTATGATTTCATTTACAGCGATATTATTAGGCCGATGTGAGAAATACTCGTCATCATCAAATATGGATATAAAAGCAATGTCATGATCCTTTTGAGCGAAATCAAGAATCGTTATTAGACTACTAAAGACGATGTTTGGATCACTATCCGCTAAAGTAAAGACTAGCTCATAATTCATAGCCACAGTCTTAGACAGTTCTAGGGTTTGTGCTTTTTTGTTTTGAATATAATAAGCTTCTTGTTTACTCGGATAGTACAAAGCCGCGACAGATATTATAATTAGTAATGCAAAGGCAAATGGCAGCCAAATCTGAAAAGTAAAAGAGTTAAATCGAATCATTTGACAATCATTATCTTTTGTTCAATACTAAAGTCTTTATCATTGCTAATCATTCCTATAGCACCTTTGTTTTTTGAAATAAATTCAATAATCTCGGCATCGGAATCAAAGAAGAACGGGGCACTGTACCTCCCTTGAAAAACGAGAGCGTACCAATACTTTTTAACAAAATAATATGACTTATTATAGAGTAGCTCGGAATAGAGCTCGGCTTTGGGGTGCTTAGAAGATGGTAGAACAAGCAGCACTGCATTCTTATTGGGCCACTTGATATACTTGCCTTTAAAACAATCCTTCACTTTACGTTGAGTCATTGAACGCGCTCCTACATCATTACCGATGATCGTGACAGGAAAATCAATTATTGCAGTTTGAGAATTTGAAATTGGAGAGACAATTAAAAATAAAACCAGGAAGGAAATCACTTTAAAACCCATAGGAACATTGTATTCTTAAGCCAAAATTACTTATTGAGTGATCGTCTTCCATAGATATTGATTTGCGATACTCAACTTGAGATTTGATATTAAAGTTAGGAGAAAATTCGTGTTTATAACCAATAATCAGATTCGTCATTAACATGGAACCTAAATGTAAATCATTATCTGATACCACTAGAAAATCAACCGCAACATAAGGCACAAACCTGTCCTTAATACGGAGTCCCGCATACATGTAATTTGAAAAATTATGAGCAAGACCAAGTGAATCAGTTGAAGTAGCATTATAGGAGAACTCATTAACTCATCTCCCTTTTCTGTGAAATAAGCAATGGAAGAATTTGCGAGATGAAATTGTAAACTTCCCGTATACAAAGGATTCATTCCTTCGTCATGAAGTACATGAGACGACAACTGAGAAGCATCTGAAACTGAATTATAATAATAAGCACCCCCTATCCGCATACCCTCAATTGGTTTAAAATGAAAAGCCGCGGTTAATGACAAACCTGTATTCAATGAAATATCTATGTCGTTTTGTGCAAGTCCGCTACCGACGACCACGTCGTAACCGAAATTGTAATCCCCTAGGTTTTGCCCTTGAAGTCTAAATCCCAATGTATGAATAGGGGTGAAATGTGACAAAGCAATTGGCCTATTCACTGTCGGAAAAAAAACTCTCCCATGGTGATAAACATCATTCCAATAATTTACGGGTGTATGCATTTTACCTATAATTAAACTGTGATTCTGGTAATATTGAAATTTCAACCGAGCCCTTTGAATCGAAGCTTTGAAACCAGAATGTTTATTGACCTCGACTGTAAATTCGCCTAGAAAGGAAATGTCCTCTTTAAAAACAGAATTAACAAACAAGTCGTGTTCGCCAATAGACATCTCAGAATTAACCGCATTGTCATCAAGTTGGACGCCAAGATCAAAATGCCCATAACCATTCACGGTGGTCCTGACATCTTGAGAATATGTTAAGCCTGCTAGGACTATAGAAATGAAACCAAAAATTATTTTACTCATAATTTATCGTATTTTTTTAATGCTGTTATGAATTTAATCAAATCCAACTCTCGCCAAGGTTTTTCAATAAAAGACTCTAATAGATGGTCATTTTCCAACTCAGTAACCTGAACTGAATTTGCCTGCCCAGATAACATGATACAAGGCACATCCGGATGTTTCTCTTTTACTTGACGAATAAATGTTGCGCCTGACATTGTAGGCATTCGATAGTCAACAATTAAAAAGGCTATTGTAATGTTTTCAAATTTAAATTCATCAATACAAATTAATGCGTTTAAAGGATCAGTGCACAATTCCAAAATCGTTTCGGACATATCCAAGATTTTCTCTAACTGAAAACCCAAAACCTGAAGAATCATAGGGTCATCATCAACACATATTACGGCTTGTTTATATTGAATCATTGTTGCCGTAAGAATTTAATAATAAATTTTGTTGAATGGGCATCTGATATTATATTGATTTTACCTCGATGCTCCTCTAAAACATTTTTAACAATGCTCAATCCAAGTCCAGAACCATTTCGCTTGCCTTTAGTAGTGAAAAACTTATTAAATATCTTGGTTTGTAAATCTGATGAAATCTCTGGCCCATTATTTTCGAGTATAATACTATAATACTCAGAAGTGACCTCTGAATACACTTTAAGAACTTTATCACTTTGATCTTCCATAGATTCTAGTGCATTTTTTATCAAATTAGACCAAAGTTGAAAAAGCCTAACATCAAATCCACTAACCTCAATTTGACTATCCACATCAAAGGTAAGGTCAACCAAGTTCTGTATTTTATGACTAAACACATTTAAAACCGTTCCAATGTTACTTTTAATATTAACCACACCCAATTTAGCACTTCTTTTTTCATGAATAAAAAGACGAAGGTTCTGGACAACTTCAGAAGCCCTATTACTTGAATTGGTTACTGTATCCAATAAGGAAATCACCATTTGAACATGGTAAATGAGATTTAGAAAGCCTAGTGGGTTTGCAGACATCAAAACACGATTAATTTCCTCAGTATCTTTAATGTCAATTCTGTTTTTAACCATCATTAGAGCAACCTCTTGTAGATTGTTTAAATGTATACTTGGGTGTAATTCTGACAGATACTCAAGGAAGGCATCTTTTTCACGTTTGATTTGCACCCCCCCAATAAATAATTCAAAAGACGAATTCATTGATCGATTAAAAGCATACTCAATCTCAGATGAATTAGACTCTGGAAGCACACTGCTGAAGAGCTTATTAAGCGTGTAATTGATGTTTTCGGCACCACTTTTAATAGCTCCCAACGGAGTGTTCAAATCATGGGCCACTCCTGATGCAAGCTCACCTATAGTTACCATTTTCTCTTGATCACGAAGGGAAGAGGCCAACTCCATATTTTTCGCAGTCTTTTCTTGAACTAATCGTTCCAAATTCACATTTAAATTTTGAATGGTCTGTTGATTCATAATACGGTCTGTAATTTCAAACTCGACCATCATTGAGCCTGTTATCGATTGATCCGCCCCGAACAATGGCTGAAGGCTTAATGACACCCAGTATTCCTCACCATGCTTACTTCGACGCATCATTTCTAATTGAATGGTACTGTTATCAATTAAGGCTTGTTGAATTTTCTTAATGTGCTTGTTCTTTCCATCATCATAAAAGAAGACTTCCGGCCGGTTACCTAACATTTCATCCATAGAAAAACCAGAACGATCAATCATGGCTTGATTCGCCCATGTAATTTTTCTTTTTTCATCGAGCATGAGTACGCCATTATTCGTTTTTTTAGCAACTAATGACAGTTTTACATTTTCTTCTTCAGCTAGAACTCTCTTTGTAATGTCTAATCCATAACCAATGATTAATCTTACCTCTCCGTTTTCATCGAAAAGAGGCCCCATAGTACGGTGAACTACAGTCTTGTTTCCCGAAGAATCAAAAAATTCATCAGTCCATATTTCAGTCTTTTTTGTTTCCAGTATCTTGTTAAAAGTAGCTCTTCTAGCATCTGCAATATCATTTGATATGCCTTTTAGCTTACAATAATCATAATCATCTTTCCCAATCATAAACGCCCTGAGTTCATCATTTTTAATGCCCATAGGGTTGAGGAAAATATACTTATGGTTCAAATCGAAAACAGCGATATCTGAGGGGATATTATTTAAGATAAATTCGTAAAATTCTCGTTGCAATTCAATTTTATCGTTTAACGCTTTTAACTTCTTTTGATCCTCTTCATTGGTTTTTCGATAATTGGTTATATCATGTGCATAGACATTTATATAGCCGAACTCTAAAATAAACACAATGTTAATTGAGTAGTAATGGTCTTTGGTCTGGAGATATAAATGCGTAATACGTCTTTCCTTCGTAATAGCATCATTAATAGACGACACTAACTCTTTCAATTCTATTCGATCATTTTTATATTCTATATCGTCTAAAAATGAGACTTCAGAAGCGCCATTATTAAAGATTAACTTCATTTTAAGGTCAAAACGAAGAATTGGTTCGGGATTCTCCAATGGAAATTTAGAGATTTTATCGAGTTCAGTCTGAAATCTTTTTATCTCTTTATTTTTTAGCAGTAAATTATTAGTGATTTCTTGCGATTCTCCAAGACTCCTCTTATTCAATTGCTCAATAAACAAGAATTCCGCAATGTTATCGTGAACAGGGAAATCCTGCACTGTCACATTGTAATTTTTAAGTGCGTAATTACTGTTTACGATTGGAGCGGCAAATAAAAAATAGGAGGTCTCTTGTTTTACAATTGAAAATTTAAAGCGTTGACTGCCATCTTTTAATTCAAGAAAGTGCATTTGCTTAAGCCACTGTTCTGAAATCTCATTAGCAGCTTTTTCATCCTTTCTATCCATTAAAAAATAATCGAAAATACTTGTTTTCGTTTTGATGTTGGGTACTGATTTTAAAAAATTAGGGCCCATATTCTTAATATGAAAAGCAGCGTCTAACTCAAGATAATAAGGTGAGCTTACGTTCAATAAATTTAAATAATCAATCTTTTTCACTGTCTACTTATTGAAATAATTCGAGTTTTACCAAGAGATTTTAAAGACGAGTCCATTCACTGATTTGTCTTCTTCGAGCTGCTGAATATCGAGAACAACAAGATCAAAACGCTTGCCCAGTCCACGTATGAGCCCGTATAGCATCGGAACTAGTCCTGCTCTATGAGAATTATACACAAGCTCAACAGAGTTTGATGTTTCATTTCTCGTAGAGAAAAGAGGCGCCTTGAGTTCAGGCATCATATTATTAATCCTTAAATGTAGCATGTCAAGATTTCCTAGGAATTCTGTAAATGAATTTCCGGATAAATCTAATAAATCGCCATATCCTTGTTCTGCAGTAAAAAGTATCCAATACTCACCAAATGCCTCTAAAATGGAGTTTGCATCTGTATTTAAAACCTTACTCGCAGCTCCAACCAAATCATAGGTTAGTTTGTCTGGGTATGGACTCATAGAAATAAAATCGGCTTCTTCATGACCAACCTCTTCACAGATTAAATCCCAATTCTCCTGCCCATGATTATTGACAACTAAGTCCTTAATCGCTTTATTTACAAGTCCGTACATATTTTTAGCTTAATGATTTTGCAACCAAAGTTACAACAAAGCAAGGCTTAAAAAAATATTCTCTCAATGCAAACCAAGGCACATTCACCGCACTAAGTAGTTACACTTAGTCAAGCCTACTTGTTTAAACGTAGTAATGGATAATCAGACCCTTGTAAACCGCAGTTGATCCGTAGAAAAACTATTTTCGCATTCTAACCCCACCAATTATGTCAAATTTAGATTTTTTCAAAGGATGTCTGCAAAATGAAATGGAGGCTACCTTCGCTATTCTTTCAGCAATACCATCTGATAAATTGAATTACACACCACATCCAATTAACAGAACTGCTTATGAAATTGCAGAGCACATTACCGCACATGTTTATGATTTCAATGTGATTCTGAAAAATGATAAATGTGATGAAAAGCTATCCTGCCCATTTTCTGATTCAGCAGATATTGCGAAAAAAATGAAAAGCATGTGGCTAGAAGCAATGGAAACTCTTGAATCTTATACAGAACAAAAGTGGCATGAAGAAAATGTGGAGTTACTTGTTGGAGGAGAGCCATTTGCGACGATGCCTCGTTTTCAGATGATGTGGTTTTTTTTAAATGACATCATACACCATAGAGGTCAACTTTCTTCTTACATCCGTCCCATGGGAGGTAAGAACCCCGCAGTATATGGCTACAGCGCAGACACTATCTAAACCAAAACTTTTAAAGGGTTCAATTGCCCAGCAAATAAATTCGACAGCATTTTAACTTTTAATTTATTGAGTGGGTAGCCTTACACAAATGTAATCGCTATTTTTGCAGTCGATGAAGCAAATTTTTACTAAACTACTTAATGCCCTATTCTCAATGAAAGCAATGACCTTAGGGCTTGTTGTTTTTTTAGTGGCTATTGGCTCTGCAACTTTTATTGAATCCACCCATGGTATTCAGGCGGCAAAGATTCTTATTTATAATGCCCTTTGGTTTGAAATTCTACTGTTGTTTCTTGGGCTCAACTTAATATCAAATATCTTTAAACATAGAATGTATAAACGAGAGAAGATTTCTGTTCTTTCTTTTCATTTGGCATTTTTAGTTATTCTCTTAGGCTCAGCCATCACCCGTTTTGTTAGTTTTGATGGCATCATGGTTGTCCAGGAGGGTAAGTCTTCGGATTTCATCTACACGTCTGACCCCCATGTATTAATGCAAGTAAGTGACATCAAGAATGACACTTCAAAAAACATCGCTTTTAAAGCTTATTTATCCGATTACACCAATAATTTCGGGAATGACTTTCATGAAGAATTGAGTTTTAAGAACAGGCTCATTTCAATTGATTACGTAGATTTCAAATCAAAATGTATCGACTCCTTCCAACTAGACAAAAAAGTGCAAACTAAGGTATTGGATATTGTCACAGAAGGTATGGAATCTCATTACATAGGTCTAAGGGAGTCCTTAATGGTCGGCGGCGTTCCCTTGATTTATGGTCAAGAATTAAAAGGTCCTGGAATTGAACTTAAAGACACAGAGGAAGGAATCCAAATCTCAACTTCTGTCCCTATGCGTTCCCTCGCAATGAGTGAAATGCAAAAATCAAGACAGACAGGAACCGCTCCTGCTGATTCACTATATTTCAATTACGAAGTGGACACATGGCAACCTTTAAAAACAACAACCTTATATCAAGTGGGAACGAGTCAATTCGTAATAAAGAACATTTATTCAAATGCGAGAAAAGCACTTATTTCATCAGGGAAGAAAAACGTCGGTTCTGATTACCTTACTGTAAGCGTGAATGATGGAGATGAATCCAAGCCCTCGAAAACGGTTGTTCTCCAAGGGGGCATGGGTACGATTCCGCTACCCAATACCTTTACTTACAATGGACTAAATTATCAAATAGAATACGGTTCTATTCGCCGACCTATCCCTTACGAAATTACTTGTAGGGATTTTCAACTTGATATGTACCCAGGCTCAGAATCACCCTCTTCATTTGCTAGTGAAATCACCCTAAAAGACACTTCAAAAAACAAATCATTTAATAAAAGGATTTTTATGAATCATGTAATGGATTATGAAGGATATCGATTCTTTCAATCTAGCTATACGCTGGACAATCCAAAAACGCCAGAGAATGAAGAAGGAACTGTATTAAGTGTTAATTACGACAAATGGGGGACCAACATCACCTACATCGGTTATCTCCTTATGGCGATAGGAATGATTCTTTCGATCATCGCACCAAACGGACGGTTCAAAATGCTGAATACAAAACTTAAAAAACTCAAGACAAAGAAATTAGGGCTGATTTTATTACTTGTTGGGTTAAGTAGCTTTAATACGGAGGTATTATCCCAAGACAGCACGGCTCACGACCACTCCAAAAATGAACACAAAAAAGAAACTATTGTTAGTGGAAAGACCTTCAAGACACTAAGTATAGATGCTGCAGATAATTTCTCATCACTTTTGGTGCAAAGTTTTGAAGGACGTATCATTCCTGTACACACGCTTTGTGACCAACTATTAAGAAAAGTTTACCGAGATAAAATATTTTTTCTGAATGACAAAGAATACAATGCGGTTCAAACGATAACCAGCATGCATATGTATCCCGCTTTTTGGATGAACCAAAAAATCATCTACGCAGCCTCCGCGTTACAAAAAAGAATAGGCCTAGAAAAACATATGTCTTACAATAGTTGCCTAGACTCTACCGGGGTCTTTAAATGGGAAAAAGAATATGCGAAAAGCTTTCAAAAGCTGGAATCAAATAGAGACGAGTTTGATAAAAAAATCATTAAATTTCATGAACGATTTCAGGTCACCTACGGTATTATGTCATGGGAATATATGAAGCTGATCCCGGTAAGTCAGGACAAAAACAACACCTGGGTGTCTCCGTTAAATATGGACGCAAGGCGCTCCAATGATTCCATGAGTGTCATTGCTTCGCTTAACTTCTTTCAGTCTATTTACGAGGGGGATAATAAAGTTGCAAATCAAAATCTATCAAAATTAAAATCCATTCAGAGAAACGTTGCTAAAAACATTGTTCCAGCTGAAGAAATAGTAAATCTGGAAATCATATATAATGATCTAAATGTTTTTAAAAGAACCTTAAATGGCTATGGAATCGTAGGGCTTTTAATGCTAATCCTGTTTTTTATTAAAATCTTTCTTTCGAGTTCTCCACCAATTTTTGAAATCCTGAGAAAAGTATTATTTACTCTTTTAATTGGTCTATTCCTTTTTCATGCTTCGGGACTTGCTATGAGATGGATTATTTCAGGACATGCACCTTGGAGCAATGGTTATGAAGCCGTCATATTCATTGCTTGGGTCAGTATGTTGGCTGGGTTTTTATTTTCTCGAAAGAATGCAGTGGTTATCGCAGGCACAGCGATTTTAGCCGCATTAATGATTTTTGTGACAGAAATGAACTTGTTAGATCCAGAAATCACGCCACTTCAACCTGTACTCAAATCGTATTGGCTAATGATCCATGTTGCTGTAATAACAGGTAGTTATGGGTTTTTAGGACTTGCATGTATACTGGGTTTCTTAAACCTTACTCTTTATATTTTTCAAACAAACACAAATAAAGTAATTGTTAAACGAAATATAAATGAACTAACCTATGTTTCCGAAATGACGATGACTATTGGCTTATTCATGCTTACTATTGGAACGTTTTTAGGCGGTATTTGGGCTAATGAATCTTGGGGACGCTATTGGGGTTGGGATCCAAAAGAAACCTGGGCACTTGTTTCTGTTTTGGTTTATGCTGTAATTCTTCACCTTCGATTTATCCCTGGCCTGAAAAGCAAGTTTGTCTTTAACCTGGTTGCCTTCTGGGGCTATTCAGCCATCCTTTTCACCTTCTTTGGTGTTAATTTTGTGCTTGTAGGCTTGCACTCCTATGCCCAAGGTGATGGCCTGAGTGACATTCCAAATTGGATTGGTTACACCGCCGTATTCTTTGTGGGATTTAGCATTCTTGCTTTCCTTCGAAACAAAAGAATGAAAAGTCCAAACTCCTCTTCAAATGACGAGCGATAGTATTTTATACGAAGACAATCACCTGATTGCCGTCAATAAAAAATCCTCGGAAATCGTTCAAGGAGATCGAACGGGAGACACAACCATGCCCGACGAAATCAAAGACTATCTCAAAGAAAAATACAACAAACCCGGAAATGTGTTCTGTGGGGTGATCCACCGTTTGGACCGGCCCACTAGCGGCGTTATTTTATTTGCACGAACTAGCAAAGGACTAGAGCGCATGAATAAACAATTCAGAGAAAAAGAAACCTCCAAGACTTACTGGGCAATTCTTGAACAAAAGCCACCTAACGCAAAAGGAAGACTCGTTGACTTCTTAAAAAAGAATGAAAAGCAAAACAAAAGCTACGTAACCGGAAAGGATACCAAAGGAGCAAAAGAAGCCATCCTATCCTATCAAATGGTTTCCTCATCTGAAAGGTATCATCTCGTAGAAATTCATCTCGAAACGGGAAGGCACCATCAAATTCGTGCTCAATTCTCAAATATTGGTTGCTGTGTAAAAGGAGATTTAAAATATGGGGCAAAACGCTCAAACAATGATGGTTCGATATGTCTGCATGCGAGAAAGCTCAGTTTTAACCATCCTACAACTAAAGAACCTATTACAATTACAGCTTCTTTACCTCAAAATTTATTCTGGCAGCTTTTCAAGGAAATGGATAAATCCTAGCCCCTCAAATCAGCCGCTTTTTTAAAGGTATATAACGCTTCTTGAGCGATCTGTAGGCTACGTGTTTCATATTGAATTAATGCATTGTCCGTTCCATCAAATTCCTTAGGGTCATCATACGTTGTAGAGAACCGCTTTTTTGCCCCCGGAACGAATGGGCAATTGTCATCTGAATCCGAACATGTCATTATGGCAATAAAATCCGCTTGAGGGAGCGTGCTGTCGGTATTTGCTTTAGAATAACAAGCGATGTAGTCCTTATCGTTATAATAAACCTTATATAATGGGTTTTCTTGCGCAAGATTATCAGAAGAAATACGGAAACCGATATTCCTTAAAGTAGCAATCGTATTGGGATGACACTCGGTAGCAACAGTACCACCTGAATACGTTTTCAAATCAAAACCAAAAAGAACAGACGCAACATGCCCCCAAACCTGAGCGAAATGACTTCTTCGCGAATTATGCGTGCATAAATAGACTAATTCAACATCGTTATTGTTTTTAACCTCATCACAAATCATTTGGGCGATATCATCGAGGATAGCTTTTCTTTCCAAAGAGATCTTTTGTTCTGTACTTGCTAAAAGCGTTTCGCATCGCTTACTTATTTTTTCATTTAACATTTGCTTATTACTTTTGAGGTATTAATTAGAATCGAATTTACGCTGAATAATTCAAATTCATCTTCAGAAATAGAAAAATTCCAAGTGAATTGGACCGCGCTTTGGAACGAAGAGTTGTTTCGTGAAAAAACCCTCTTACAAATTGTAAAAGACTTTTCACTATCCGGTATGCAGATTAAATTAGAAGAACTTAAGCAATGTAAAAGCATAGAAGTACTTTCTCATTATATAGAAAATAAGATCGCTGATAATCCTAGCCCACAACTACTGTACATTATTGATTTAAAAGAACACGTTTATGATCATCTAGGCGCTGCGATTATTCAGCGAATTGCTTTTAAAGTTTATTTGAGAATGCAGTTTTCCTAGTTTCGCCGTATAGAAATAGAATCAAACGGATTCCAACTATATCGCATGAATTGTTATTTTTGTACAAAACACTTTTGGTATGAATTTTATTGCGTCTAGCGCCACCCTTTTACGCCACCTTCAGAGCATCTCTGGAACATTAAGTACAAGTAATACTTTACCGATTCTAGATAATTTTTTATTTTCAATTAAAGGGAATGAACTTACCGTTTCCGCAACAGATTTGGAGACGACCATGATTACCAAGCTTCCAGTTCAAACTGAAGAAGACGGGGTTATTGCCATTCCTGCAAAGCTCATATTAGAAGTCCTTAAAAGTTTACCAGATCAGCCTTGCACCTTTAAGGTTAATGCTACTTTCCAGATAGAAGTTGCCTACGACAATGGAAAGTCAAAAATGGTAGGGTTTAGTGGAAATGAATTTCCTAAACTTCCTAAAATTGAAAACAAAAGCACAATAAATATATCAGGGGATATCATTTCTAAGGCAATTAATAGAACGATATTTGCAGCTGGAAATGACGAATTACGACCAGCGATGAGCGGTGTCTATTGTCAATTTGCAAAAAATGAAATTATTTTCGTCGCAACTGATGCACATAAACTAGTGCGCTACAAAAGAACGGATGCGACTTCAAGCGATAGTTCTGACTTCATTCTTCCAAAGAAGCCATTGAATATGTTAAAAGCAAATTTAAAAGGCGATGAAGACATAATCCTAGAGTACAATGAATCAAATGCCGTATTTACCTTCAATGACTTGGTGCTAGTATGCAGGTTAATTGATGGCAAATACCCAAATTATGAAGCCGTTATTCCTAAAGAGAATCCAAATGTGTTAACCATAGATCGACTTCAGCTTTTAAATTCAATTAAAAGAGTGTCTATCTTCTCAAATAAAACAACACACCAAATCCAACTTAAACTTGCAGGTTCAGAATTGTCTTTATCGGCTGAGGATCTTGATTTCTCAAATGAAGCAAATGAAAGACTGACATGTAATTATGCAGGATCGGATCTTGAAATTGGATTTAACTCTCGATTTATAGTTGAAATGCTAAACAATTTAGAATCGGATGAAGTACAGCTATCAATGAGCGAGCCAAGTCGCGCAGGAATCTTAACTCCTGTATCAAAAGACAACGATAAAGAAGACATACTCATGCTGGTTATGCCAGTGATGTTGAATCGGTAAAATCATATGACCAAAAAGCTACTGAGCATCAGGTCTCTGTCTATTGAAGAGATCAGGTCTTTTCTTGAAGAACAACATATTCCTGTTTTTCGTTCAAAACAGATTTATGATTGGCTTTGGAAAAAAAATGCTGGCACCTTTCAGGAGATGAAGAATATAGGTAAAGTCCTCCAAGGAGTCTTGGCCGAACATTTCTCTATTGATAAAATTGTTCTAAAAGATGAACAAGTAAGCATCGATAAAACCTTAAAATGTGCCTTCTCCATAGACGAAAAATCGGTCGTAGAAGGTGTTCTAATCCCAACAACGAAAAGAATGACCGCCTGTATCTCCTCGCAGGTAGGTTGTAGTTTGGCCTGTACATTCTGTGCCACTGGTAAATTAAAATTACTTAGGAATCTTTCTGCAGGAGAAATATATGACCAGGTCTTCTATTTAAAAAAGGAAGCTGAAAAGAGACATGACAAATCCCTTTCAAATATCGTGTATATGGGCATGGGAGAGCCTCTTCTAAATTATAAAAACGTACTTAGCTCCATTGACAAAATTTGTTCACCCGATGGGCTAGGAATGTCTCCTAAGCGTATCACTGTTTCAACAGCGGGTATATGCAAGATGATTAAAAAGCTCGGTGATGACGAAGTGAAATTTAATCTTGCCTTATCCCTTCATGCGGCTAATGACGCTAAAAGAAATAAAATCATGGAGATTAATGAAAGTAATAATCTTGATTCTCTAAGAGAGTCCTTAGAATATTTTCATGAAAAAACGGGATCAAGAATCACCTTTGAATATATCATATTTGATGGCTTCAATGACACTATTGACGATGCTAGAGAGCTCGCTGATTTCGCAAAATGTGTGCCTTGTAAAATAAATATCATTGAATACAATCCGATAGATGGAGAACCATTTCAACAAGCAGAAGAAGCTAAGGTCGATCGATTTGCTCAGTTTTTAGAATCTAAAAATCTGATTGTAAATATTCGAAGAAGCAGAGGTAAAGATATCGATGCTGCTTGTGGTCAGCTAGCAAATAAAAACAAAGCCATTGCGCTTGATGAAAGAAGCCTAAAAAAGTCAGATGATTAAAATTGAAAATCTTTTCAAAGAATTCCCACTAAATAAAGAACAAAAAAAGGAAAGAAACACCTCAGACAAATTTGCTTCGGCTGTAGAGGATGTTAGCTTTAACTGTAATCCCGGAGAGGTTTTTTCCCTTCTCGGACCAAATGGTGCAGGTAAAACTACCATATTACGCATGTTGTCTACGGTTATCCAACCAAGCTCTGGGTCAATTGAAATATGCGGGATTGACGCTATAAAATACCCGCGTGAAGCAAGAAAGAAAATCGGATTTCTAACAGGTTCCACAGGTCTTTATGCCCGCCTTAGTGCCCATGAGATTATCGATTATTTCGCATCCTTATATAATGTACCGCAAGCGCTTTTAAAGGAACGAAAGTCCTACTTGTTTGATCTTTTAGGCATGAATGATTTTGCAAATAAGAGAATCGGAAAACTCAGTACCGGGATGAAACAAAAAGTTTCTATTTGTAGAACAATGATTCATGATCCAGATGTAGTCATTTTTGACGAACCGACAAGTGGTCTTGACGTAATCACCGCGGAAAGCATCATTCAATTGATTCGGGACTGTAGAGATCAAAACAAGACCGTTCTTTTTTCAAGCCATATTATGGGAGAGGTAGATTTACTTTGCGACAGACTCGCCATCATTCATCAGGGTAAGCTTAAGCACCATGGTACTATGGAAGACTTTCGAGCCCAAATGACAGGAAAGAGTTTAACCGGCGAGTTTATTAACATTGTTCAATCTTAAATATGATTTTTAAAATATTCAAAAAAGAATTAAAGGATACGGTTAGAGATAGAAGAACCATGCTTATGATGCTGGTAATCCCTTTATTGTTATTCCCTGTATTAATTAACATCGTTTTGGGAGTTTCCACATCATATGCTGATTCAGCCGAGTCAAAGGTTCTTAAAATAGGCGTGATCGGCGACACTAGTGATTACCTTGTGCAAAAATTAGCTCAAATACCTGAATCCTTCGGCCCCAAAAAAATCATTGCGTATTATGGTGATTCTTTGAAATTACAAAACGATCAAAAAGACGAAAAGTTAGATCTGATTTTATGGTACGACTCAAGACTAGAAACACAGCTTGAAGCACAAGAAAAATCATGGATTATTTGGGCCTTCGACAAAACAAATCTCGGTTATGCTGATCGCGCAAAAAGCTACACGCAAATCATAGAGACGACAGAGCGTTTCAAGAGATATGAAGCACTCAACATTGATGAACAAAAGCTCATCCCTTTTGATGTGATTTATGAAAACACGGCAAGTGACCAACAAATGTTGGGAGAGCTGGCAGGCGGTTTTTTACCTTATATATTTATCGCATTCGGTTTTATGGGTTGTATGTACCCCGCTATTGATCTATTTACGGGAGAAAAAGAAAGAGGCACAATAGAAACGTTGTTAACGACCCCTGTGCATAGATGGAAGATTCTTGTTGGCAAAATGTTGGTCGTGGTTCTATCTGGACTCATGGCCTCTTTTTCTGCGTTAATCGGACTTTTTTTTTCAATTCAGTTTTTAGATATGATTCCTGACCCAACACTTGTTAGCGTAATTACTGGGATGCTCACCCCTTCCTTTATAGTGAAATTATTTTTTCTTTTGCTGCCCTTAACCGTGTTTTTCGCGGGGATTATGGTGCCGATTTCGGTTTATACTAAAACATTCAAGGAAGCACAAAGCATTATTGCTCCTATGAATATTTTAGTAATCTTGCCGGCTATGATAGGCCTTTTTCCTGGGGTTGAATTAAATATAGCGACAGCATGCGTGCCCATATTAAACATCGTTCTTACGACCAAGTCGCTCATTGCCGGCAACATAGATTACTTCTTACTTACCATTACGTTCTTAATTATGCTCATCATGGCAGGTACCGCTGTTTTTATTTCCTTTCGACAATTCGGCAAGGAGACTAATATTCTAAATTAAGCAGCTCTTTCGTTACTATTATAGTGAGGTGAATATGAGATAAATCACTACATATCGTCATAATGACACTAAATATTTTTTTTATTCGGTTTTTTTATGCAATTTTATAGGTGTCATATTGACACTTAACAACGTTCAACTAAAATATTTCGAATGAAAAAAATCTTTACACTTTTATGCCTTTTACCTTTAACCACGGCTTTTAGCCAAGTAGAAGGTACCTGGAAATTAGCTGCTGAAGCAGGTGCTTTAGCGGTAGGACCCAGCTTGACTGATTTGTCTTGGTATTCTAATACCGCTGCTGATGTGGATACAAGAGCTTGTCTTTTCGATGATGAGTATGTTTTTAACGCTGATGGTACATTTGGAAATGTACTTCAATCAGAAACTTGGCTCGAAGGGTGGCAAGGTGTAGCTGAAGGTTGTGGTGTTCCAGTAGCTCCGCATGACGGAACTGGTGCTTTTACATGGTCTGAAGATGTTGCTGCTGGAACGGTTACAGTTTCTGGATCAGGTGCCTACTTAGGATTAGCAAAAGTTCACAATGCTGGTGAGTTAACCAGTCCCGCTGAAGCTGTACCTTCAATTACCTACAATGTTACCTTGTCCGGAGACGGAAACAGAATGACTCTAGACATCAATTTTGGTCCTGGATTTTGGCAATTTATTTTAGAAAAAGAAACAGGTACTCCTCCTCCAGCAAACATTGAAGGCGCTTGGGTATTGGCCCCTCAGGCCGGAGCCTTAGCTGTTGGTCCAAGTTTAGGTGATCTATCTTGGTACGCTAATACCGCGGCTGATGTGGATACAAGAGCTTGTTTATTTGACGATGAATATGTATTTAATGCTGATGGAACATTTTCAAATGTTTTAGGAAGTGAAACTTGGGTAGAAGCATGGCAAGGTGTTGCTGAAGGCTGTGGCGCTCCTGTAGCCCCTCACGATGGATCTGTTGCATCGACTTGGTCTGCTGACGCGACTGCTGGAACTGTAACCGTTACAGGAACTGGAGCTTTTTTAGGTCTTTCTAAAGTTCACAATGCAGGAGAATTAACAAGTCCTGCTGAAGCTGTAGGATCAATCACTTACAACATGACCTTGTCTCCAGATGAAAGCACATTAACTGTGAATATCAATTTCGGTCCTGGTTTCTGGCAATTTATTCTGGTTAGACCTACTGTTGAAGCTACGATTGATGGTGTATGGAGATTACTTCCAGAAGCAGGTGCGCTTGCTGTTGGACCAAATGCATCTGACCTATCTTGGTACTCAAATACCGCTGCAGATGTAGATACAAGAGCATGTCTTTTCGATGATTTCTACGTGTTTAATGTAGACGGAACTTTTGAAAACGTTCTTCAGTCAGAAACATGGCTAGAAGCATGGCAAGGTGTTGAAGAAGGCTGTGGAGCTCCAGTTGCACCGCATGACGGAACAGGCGCTTACACTTGGTCTTATGACGCTGCAACAATGAAGGCGACGGTTTCTGGCGAAGGTGCTTATTTAGGCTTGTCTAAGGTTAACAACAATGGTGAGCTTACTAGTCCTGCAGAAGTTGTTTCTAATATTACTTACGATATTTCCTTCTCTGCTGATGGCGAGACGATGACTGCGCTTATTAACTTTGGCCCAGGTGTTTGGCAATTTATCTTTGTAAGAGACGAATTACCTACCGTTGGATTGAATGAAGAAGAAGTAAACTTCGCAGTTTATCCGAATCCATTCACTTCAAACCTTGATGTTCGTTCAGACGAAAACATGGAATCAATTCAAGTTATTGATATCACTGGTAAAGTTGTGAAAAATGTAAATGCTGAAGGTACATTCACAAGTATAGATCTATCTAACTTGATGAATGGTGCTTATATGATTGTTGTTAATGCTAACAATTCTGTTTCTACGAAACGAATCATTAAGAACTAAACCTTTTTAATTTGAAAAATCGGGGAGCATATGCTCCCCTTTTTTTTTGTATGATTTTTGATATGAGAGAACTTATCTCAATGCTCTTTTAAGTATTTCATTATAGTATTTTTCACACTCTTGAAGTAAGGGTGACAAATGCTTCGGAAATGGATCTTCTTTTTTCTTATAAGGCATATAACCTGAAGAAGCATGTACGTTTGAATACCAATATTTCGCCCAAACGCCATCTTCTATTCGCGGACCTTTTGACCAGGAAAGCATCTTGCTATCGAACAGAACACCTGACACTTCGCACAACTGTTTTAGAACACCTACCGGATTCTTTAATAAAAGTGTGGCATCAATTACTACATATTCCATATGATTCGCTTCAAGATAATTTAGAAGCTCTACGTGGGCCCTATAACCCACATCTTCAATCTTTGGATTGGAAATGATTTTATCAAATGAGGGTAGCATTTCTAAAGGATTTCTAGTTAATATCACATTGATTCCCTGGGCCATAAATGAACGGTCGACATCAATGAGATGATGGGCCATGTTTTTAAAAAAAGCAACGGGTCTTTTCTGAGCCCCCAACATCATTGCGACTACGGCATCATAATCACAATCCATTGATTGCATAATCTCGTTTGCTCCGGGGTGGTAATCATCTGCGGGGGTGTGCTTAAGATAGGCTCCGTACAACGGCTCGTCGTAAACAACAGCATCTATTCTTTGCGCAAAGGAATACATTAAGGTCGTGGAAATATTCCTTGGGCCAGACCAAAGAAAAATTCGTTTACAATCAGGCCTGACTTTCATCTTTTATTAATTCGTCATATAAACCACTTAATTTATTAGAAATCGAGATTCCCACCCCATTGGCAATCGGCTTTCCATCAATTGAGACTACGGGAGTCAATCCACCAAATGTTCCTGTGACAAAAGCTTCATCTGCACTATAGGTATCATAAAGCGAAAAGTTTTTTTGGTGACAAGTAATCTTATTTTTATGGCACAGCTCAATGAGCTTCTGACGGGTAATGCCATTCATGCAATATTCCCCAGTTGAGGTCCAGACTTCCCCATTATTTGGACAAAAAATTGGTCGCATTACAAGTACTCACAAATCCATTTATATCTAACATGAGTGCTTCATCTGCCCCTGCTTCAATAGCCTGAATCAATGCTTGAACTTCATGCAATTTACTGTGACAATTAAGTTTTGGGTCCAGGTAATCTGGACTCCCTCGGCGAATGCTACTCGTAAACAAGCGAACCCCTAGATCCTTGGAACTCGTCGACGCCTTTTTATATTCCGCAATAATCACAAGATTAGGGCCCGAAATGGTCAAGCGTGGGTCCTGAGATGGTGTTTTTTTAATTCCTCGCGTAATCATAACCCTTATATGAACGCCGTCTTTCATCTCATTTCTAAAAATCGTTTCTTCAATTTTTGCAATTAGTTCAGTTTTAGAAAAAGGCAATTTTATACCTGTTGCCTTGGCGGCTTGCCAGAGTCGTTTAAGGTGATCCTCAATGAAAACAAGTTTTCCATGGTGTAATCTTATCCCTTCCCATACGCCATCACCCACCAAATAACCACTATCAAAGACAGATATTTTCGCGTCCGCTCTCCTAAAGAATTCTTCGTTAATATAAACCCAAACGTCGTTGTTTCTTAGATCTTCTTCTGCATTGTGTGTTCCGTGAATCATGATTGATATTTAGTGATTTTAAAGATACAATACATATTTAAAGCGCCTAAAAATGATTGGTCTTAATCCAAATTTGATTATAAAAAATAAGAAAAGTAGCCAATCTCTAAATACATATTTACTATATAAAATACGGAAAATTCAATTAAAAATCAACTTTTAATTACGGACCGGTGTAGCTAACTTAAAGTAAAAGACATAAACATGCTCGTAAAAACATTCTCAAGTACACTCTATGGATTAAGCGCAATAACCATAACTATTGAAGTATACCTTGGCAGCGGGATTAACTTTTTTTTAGTGGGCCTACCAGATAACGCCGTTAAAGAAAGCCACCAACGTATCAAAGCCGCTTTTAAAAGCAATAAACTGAAATTTCCAGGAAGAGAAATAACGATAAATATGGCACCTGCTGACCTAAAAAAAGAAGGATCCGTATTTGACTTACCTATTGCCATTGGAATTCTTGCCGTTAGCAAACAGATCACAACGGATTCACTATCTGAGTACATCATCGTAGGTGAGTTGTCATTAGACGGGGCGATACAACCTTGCAAAGGGGTTTTGTCAAGGACCATTCAGGCCAAAAAGGAAGGTTTCAAAGGGGTAATAATACCTGAAGCAAATTATGAAGAGGTAAGAATACTCACAGAAATTGACATTATTCCCGTAAAAACGATCAATGAAGTTATTGCATTCTTAGAAAAGAGAAGTGTATATATTCCCCACCCCCGTATTGAAAATGAAAATATAATAAATGACCTACCTGACTTTAAAGATGTTCAGGGGCAAAACCATGCCAAGAGAGCCTTTGAAATAGCTGCTGCTGGAGGACATAACCTACTACTAATTGGTCCGCCAGGCGCCGGAAAATCAATGCTTGCAAAAAGAATGCCTAGTATATTACCTCCTCTTTTAATGGAGGAAGCTATTGAGACGACGATTATTCACAATATCGCATCAAGGCAGGGTTCGATAAACGGCCTACTTAAGAAGCGCCCCTTTCGAGCGCCTCATCACACCATTTCGGACGTGGCTCTCGTGGGTGGCGGTTCTGCTCCGAAGCCGGGAGAAATATCGATGGCCCACAACGGCATCCTTTTCTTAGACGAATTACCAGAATTCAAACGAAATACACTTGAAGTATTAAGACAACCATTGGAGGAGGGAATGGTCAGTATCTGTAGAGCGAATATGACTATTGATTTCCCTGCAAGATTCACCCTTATCGCGGCCATGAATCCATGCCCATGTGGATATTCTAGCCACCCAAATAAAAAATGCAGTTGTTCAAGCCACGCTATTAATCGCTATCTCTCCAAAATTTCAGGCCCACTCTTAGATCGTATTGATATGCATGTACAAGTATCACCTATTCCCTATTTAGAACTCCGATCAGATGCCCTAAATGAATCCAGTAGAAACATAAAAAAAAGAGTCTTAAATGCAAGAAGAATTCAAGAGATTCGATACCTATCAAACGATAAAGGTTCTTGGAATGCTCAAATGTCTAATCCGCAAATAAAATCTTTTTGTGCGCTTGAAAGCGAAGCAAATGAATTATTAGCGCTCGCCATGACTAAACTAAATTTATCGGCAAGAGCTTACAGCAGGATTTTAAAAGTATCCAGAACAATAGCCGATTTAGATGAGAGTGAGAAAATAGCAACAAGTCACATTGCCGAAGCTATACATTATAGATGTTTAGACAGAGATGGCAAGTAAAACTATAATCCTGAATTCCTGTTGCCCTTCAAAAATTCATTCAGGTCTAGCTCATAAGCCAAAGCAAATATGAGTTTATTTCCGTTGCTACTTGAATTAAACTTGTGGTCCAATTTAAGAGACACCTCGATAGTATGAGGGCCTCCTAGCTCTATCGATGAACCTATTGAATAACGCACCTTATCAAACCTTTTTCCATATACCCCATGGGTTTATTGGAACTTATAGATTTGAAAAAGAAGGTTCAAATGCGCTTTTTTTAATGTTGTAAGTGACCGCGGGTTTAAATCTGAAAGCTTCATCAAAGTCAGATTCATAGCCCTGATTCGGAGCCCCTCCGGAACTCATTTGGTATCGAAACCGACAACTGTATTTAATCCGTTTATAAGAATTCTTGAAACGTGCATTAAAGTTAAATCGATTAGCGCCGAGGTAGTTACCATTGTTTTCTTTTTTAGAGACATAACGATAATCAATAGACACACTGGCCCATTTGGTGATTTTTAATTTACTTGTAAGTTCAGGGAAAAAAGCTTTGACGCCCCTATTGTTGATTCGATCTGTAAAACTACCGGCGACAGTGAGACGCTTTCCTATTTTATATTTTGCACCAATGGAATTCCAAAATTCAAAAGATTGAGAATGCCCAAAAAAGGAAAATCCAATAATCACAGTGAAAAGAAGCAAAGCCTTCATTAGTACTTCTCTATGTAAATCGTATCTAAAGTAATCACTTGGTTTTTATCTGAAAGATTAAACGACCGTAACACCTCTTCAGTAGCGCTCGGGTCATCTGGGGTTTGCTCAGCCGGGTTTACATCAGAATAAGCAAATATTTGATAATCTCCTTTTTGTAAATATCGGAATTCAAAGCTTCCATCATAGCTGGTTTTTATATCATCATCATAAAATGTATTCTCACTCCCATAAATCAAGTAGACATCTTGATCTGGAGCAGGATATTCAAATACATTTATGCCCACATGATCTCTCTCTATTACAACTCCTCGAACCGTTATTGAACCCCCTGGCCCCTCTACTTTAGAACAAAAAGAAAAAGTTAAAAGCACTACAGAAAGAATTAGAAATAACTTAACTTTACGCATAATCGCTAAAAAATTTAAGACAAGTATACAACTCAAACGACAATTTTACGTCATAATTGTGAAGATTTTTTTAACCTTACGATAATACTAAACTAACATAGATATGAAGTTCTTCTTTTTTCTCATTTCACTCTTTACTTTTTTTACGCTTAATAGCCAAATCCTTATCAATGAATATTCTGCTTCGAATATGAATGGTATTAATGATGCATTCGGTGATACGGAAGATTGGGTAGAGCTTTTAAACCCCACAGGAAGTGTCGTTGACTTAGGGGGGTGGTATCTTTCAGATCGGGCTGGAAACCCATTAAAATGGACGTTTCCGTCGACAACAATTAATGCTAATGACCACAAATTACTTTTCTGTTCGGGAAGAGATATTGATCAAGGTGGTGAGCTTCATACGAATTTCAAATTGTCTCAAACAGAAGGAGATTGGGTGATTTTATCTAACACATTAGGCAATGTTGTTGATTCCTTCAAAATAGTTCACCGTACTAAGAAAAATCATTCCGTTGGTCGTTCCACCGATGGAGCAGCAGACTTCAAGCTGTTCACTTCGCCAACTCCGAACTCCCCAAATACGGGTGCCCAAAATTTTTATACACCAAAACCTATATTGGATATTCAGGCTGGATTTTATCCCGGTGCCGTAAACGTTTCTATGACTTGTGCAGATCCTAGTGCTCAAATCCGATACACCACAGACGGTTCAGACCCTGATAATGGCTCCACCTTATATTCGGGTCCCGTAAGCGTTACAAGCACACAAGTTGTTCGTGCCGCAGCCTTTAGTAGTGACTTGCCTTCTTTTAATGAAACAAATACCTACTTCATTAATGTAACACATCCCATTCCCGTAGTATCTGTTTGTAGTGATGAAGTTTTCAGCCTTGTTGCAAACGGAAACCAAGGGGGAGGAAACAAACTTGGTGCTTTTGAATTATTCGAGCAAGACGGCTCTTATATTGACGAAGGTGAGGGTGATTTCAATAAGCATGGAAACGACTCTTGGAGCTATGGCCAAAGGGGGTTTGACTTTATAATGAGGGACCAATATGGTTATAACGGAGATATAGACCATCAAATTTTTCCTGAAAGTTCACGAAATGATTTTCAAAGAGTCATGCTAAAACCTGCAGCAAGTGATAATTATTCATTTGAAAATGGTGCGCATATCAGAGATGCCTTCATACACACGCTTTCAATTAGAGCAAATATGAGACTTGACGAACGAACATGGCGCCCGGCAGTTTTATATTTAAATGGCGAGTATTGGGGGGTTTATGAAATAAGAGAAAAAGCTGATGATAGTGATTATACAGATTACTACTTTGATCAAGATAAATTTCATTTAGAATATTTAAAAACATGGGGTGGTACCTGGCAAGATTATGGAGCACCCGATGCGCAGCCTAACTGGAACAATTTGAGGGATTATATCCTCGCTAACAACATGTCGGCTGGTCCTGATTTTGACTATGTTGACAGTAAGCTGAATTGGAAATCTTTGTGCGATTACTTTATGTTCAATTCTTATGTCGTGAATATGGACTGGTTAAATTGGAACACAGCATGGTGGCATGGCACGGATCCAGAGG
>CAJJBU010000020.1 GCA_905182495.1 Flavobacteriales bacterium UBA952 | reverse complement strand
GCGTTAATAAACATAAGCGTCGGATCATCCTTGACGACCATTGGTGCAGAAGGCACAATTTTATGTCCTTTCTTTTCAAAGAAGTCAAAAAAGGATTGGCGTATTTCAGAAACTGTCATAATTCTAATTGTCGGGTATAAAGTTAAAATTTATCTTTCAATCCTATGGCCTTAAATTAGATTCTGTTTATTAGATTTTCACTTCAAGTAGGCCCTTGTGATTCGGAAGGTCCGTTCATTCGTTTATCTTTGTTTTAAATCAATTTTTTATGAATTTTTTAGACCCAGAAATTGAGAGCTATTCCGCTGCTCACACGAGTCCGGAGGGGAGTTTGTTAAGCCGAATTTCTAGAGACACTCATTTGGAAGTCTTACAGCCTAGAATGCTGAGCGGGCATGTACAAGGAAGGCTTTTAAGTTTGTTTTCTAAAATGATTTCTCCAAAATCCATTCTGGAGATTGGTACCTACACAGGATATTCGGCTTTATGTTTGGCCGAAGGTTTAACAGCCCATGGTGAATTGATTACCATTGATCACAACATAGAGCTTACTGATCGTGTTAAATCGTACTTTGCTGAATCGAATTTTTCTTCACAACTAAAATTAGTCGAGGGAGATGCAATAGAAATAATCCCAGAACTTAACCGAACATGGGATCTTGTTTTTATTGATGCTGACAAGGAGAATTATCTTAACTATTATAATTTGACAGTTCCTCACCTCAATAAGGGGGGGCTTATTATAGCAGATAATGTTTTGTGGTCTGGTAAAGTAATTGATCCCACCGCAAATGATGCAGATACCAAAGCGCTAAGGGAATTTAATAGAGTGATTCTCGAAGATAGCCAAATGGAAGTGATTTTACTGCCTGTACGTGATGGCCTTATGGTTGCACGAAAAAAAGACTAATGAAACGAGAGTTACGTCAAACAGAGGATGGTTCTAATACGATTTATGTTCCCGCATTAAATGAACATTATCATTCTTTCCATGGTGCATTACAAGAATCAAATCATGTTTTTTTAAAGAATGGTTTTTATAAAATGTCCCAAAGCCCTCTAAGAATTCTTGAAGTAGGATTTGGAACAGGATTGAATTCGTTATTGACTGCCTGCGCTTCATTTAATTCAAACTTGGTCACAGATTATGTTGGGGTAGAAGCCTATCCGGTTACTTCAGAAATGATGTTGAATATGGAATATCCCTCAGTTATTAATCAGAGGAATGCTGCGCTTTATTCCTCAAAAATAATTAGTGCCCAATGGGGCAAGAGAAATGTAATTCATTCAAAGTTTTCATTAACCAAAATCGACGATACTATTCAGAATTATCATACCGAGGAACTTTTTAATCTTATTTATTTTGATGCTTTTGGTCCTCGGGTTCAAGGGGATATGTGGCAAAAGGATGTTATTCAAAAGATGTTTGATTTTTTGGCACCTCAAGGGACATTAGTTACCTATTGCGCTATGGGGCAATTTAAAAGAGATTTAAGAGATGTAGGGTTTGAAGTGTCATGTTTTGCTGGGCCACCCGGCAAAAGAGAAATGGTTAGTGCTCAAAAATTAAAATAATTTTTGAAGAAAATGTAACTGAATTAAAAACATGTGTTACCTTTGCGCCGAGTTACATTTCTTGTAACTTTTGAGTTTTATAGTTTAGCATGGTTTAGCAGAAAGAGGAACAAGTTAAGGTTTGTTCCTCTTTTTGCGTCACGACATTTTTAAAAGGCAATTTAACTCATGTAAAATAAGGGCAGTAGCACCCCAAATAAAATGTTCTTTGTAAGAAACTCCAGGTACATTTTTGATAGTAATTCCTGGTTTTGCTAATACGTTTTGGTGCGTTTTTTTTGAAAAGGTGTCAATGTCTGATATCCGACAGCAAATGATTTCTTGAACCTCTCTGGCCTCCTTTACTAGGGGTGGGAATTCGTCATGAATAAAAACAAATGGAGTCACCCTGAAATAGGAGACGGGTATCGTCACGGGAGATAATTGCCCAATACATGTCCCTTTTTTGATATCAATACCAACCTCTTCTTTACTTTCTCTTCTTGCTGTATACTCTAAGTCTGTATCTGTTTTATCATGTTTCCCTCCTGGAAATGCAATTTGTTGGCTGTGCGCACCATCATATTGTGTCCTCTTGATCAATATAACATGTACTTCTTGGTTTATAAATTTCAGATGAATTGCCACCGCAGCTTCCCGGGTATTTGTTTTTTTCATTGAGAAGTCACGCATGGGAGAAAAGGCTTTATGCACCTCATTCCCGGGTAGTTTATTGCTAATTAGCTGTTGTAGTTTTTTTTTAGTCAATATGGTTTATTAAGGTTCAAATTTACTTTGGATAATTTGAATTGTGATGAAAGTAATTTGAATGTGAAAAAGTAATTACTTTTGTTGAAAAAAAGGGCATTTATGAGTCATACGGCTCTGAATATAACTTTTATATTTGTGATGACTATTTTGTTTAGGTCCTAAGTCAAGTTTTGGACTCGTTTTACGAATATAGTCTTTGCCCTGAACAACTATTTTTACGAGTATAAAGAAATAATAAACCTGGAATTGATATGATGAAGAGTAAATTAGAGTATATATGGCTTGACGGTTATAAGCCTACGCAAAACATGCGTAGTAAAACCAAAGTTGTTGACGATTTCAGTGGGAAACTTGAAGATTGCCCCGTATGGTCTTTTGATGGTAGTTCAACACAACAAGCTGTGGGAGGGTCATCTGATTGCTTGTTAAAACCTGTAGCTATTTATCCAGATCCTGTTCGTAAAAATGGTTTCTTGGTCATGACAGAGGTTTTAAATTCGGATGGTTCCAACCATTTAAGTAATTATAGGGCAACAATTGATGATGATGATAATGATTTTTGGTTCGGATTTGAACAAGAGTATTTCATTATGGATCGCAATACGCAATTGCCACTTGGCTTTCCTTTAGGTGGCTATCCAGGTCCTCAGGGGCTGTATTATTGTTCCGTTGGGGGCAGAAACACCCACGGTAGGGAATTTGTTGATGAGCATGCGGATCTTTGTATTGATGCAGGACTGAACTTTGAGGGAATCAATCAAGAAGTCGCTAGTGGACAGTGGGAATTTCAATTGTTTGCAAAAGGAGCGAAAAAAGCGGGAGACGAAATATGGATTGCCCGTTATCTTTTAGATCGATTGACAGAAAAGTATGGTTATTACATAGAGTACCATCCAAAACCGGTTAAAGGCGACTGGAATGGATCTGGAATGCATGCCAACTTCTCAAATACAACGCTTAGAACTTGCGGGTCTCAAAAGATTTATGAAGAAATATGTGAAGCTTTTAGGCCAGTAACTAAAGAACACATTAATGTATATGGTGCTTTTAATAGCCAACGATTGACAGGATTGCACGAAACGGCATCAATACACGATTTTAGTTATGGTGTTTCTGATAGAGGCGCATCTATTCGAATTCCAATCATGACTGTAGAAAACGGATGGAAAGGTTGGCTAGAAGATCGCCGTCCTGCTTCAAATGGTGATCCTTATAAGATTTCAGCTAGAATCATTAAAACAATCAAAGAATCTAATATTTAATCGTCATAAACAGTTTTATAAATTGATAAAGGCCAGCGTGAGCTGATTGATTTTAGTTCAGGTTATTTTCAATTTTCGATTCACGGGTTTCGACCTCATTTACCATTAAACCGTTGAGAAAACCCATTACTTCTTGGTTTCCCTTTAAGCTTAGTTCTATTTTGGTGCAATCAGGTTCGCTTATTGTCTTGACAGAATTAAGATTGCTTATGAATGTTTTTATCATCTTGAGTGCTAATGAATTTTCAAGATATTCTGAAATCAACCTGCCTTTCCAACCCAATTTTTGGAATGACAAAAGTAAAGAAGGATCACCTTTTATTTGAAAATCAGATGTGCTTTTAATGAATACGGCTTCTTTTTTTTTCGTTGTTGAAATAAACCAGGTCTCATTGTTTATTTTCTTTGAATAAAGATTAAACTGACCGAATAATAGCATATTAAAAGAATGTCCACTATCAATAGTCCAGCTATAATTATCTTTTAATTGCGGCATATAACGGTCTATTGTCTTTGCTAAACGAGTTAAGCTTTCATCTATGGGTAAATTTTTAGTTAGGGTAATGGCGCAATCAAATACCGGCATGATCACTTTATTTTCTTCCCATCCTAAAAAGTTACCCGAGAACTCTTTTATCTGAAAATCCAATGAGGTAGAATCGAATGCTTTATATGCAGAATTTGGAATACGCATATGAAGTCCGTTGGGCTTAAGTGAGAGACCTAAATTTTTGGTGTCTTTGGGGTGGAAGTATTTTAAATAAATCTTTTTTTTATTTATGACAATCGATGAGGAAATAGCCCATTTATCATGGGTTTTCATGTATAAATTAATAAAGTTTTTAGGTTCTTTAAGTTTGAGTCTAACGGTGTTATTAATCGCAGAATAGAGTGTTTTTTCATTAACAGAATCATTATTCAAAAGTAGATATAGATAACCATTGTTTGACGCGATAATAGCTGTTCCCTTATTGGGCATCTTGCCTTTTGTCCTCAGAAAAGAATACATTTCGCCCTTTATTTCTATTTGAAGAAATTCTATTGGCGCACCAGATCTATAGTCTCTAGACGCATATAAATCCAGGAATCCCAATGAGTTTGTAGCGTCTACTTGGTGTTTGTCCATGTCAATCGTCATCACAGATTTCAATAAATCGGAAGCCCTTTTACAATAGAGTTCGCTTATCATAAATTGTTTCAACAAGCTTAAATCATGGATTTGCAAAATAAAATTTGCTTTTACAGGAACCAAGATCCCACTTTCTTTTTCAATAGGTTTTAGGCTGCTAATATTTAAAAGCAAATAAGATATAATCATTAATATAATTAATGAGGAAAACGTTCTTGTTTTTTGTCTCATAATCAAAGATAGAACTAATTTGATTTACCTATTTTTGCCTATGAAAAGATTGATAAGACTGTGCTTTAAGATAATTGGTTGGAAGATCGATACGACTTCACCTGCAGGGATTGATAAGTGTGTTGTTGTGATGGGGCCTCACACGTCTAACTGGGATTTTGTACTGGGTAAAATGGCATTTATGTCATATGGTGTTAAAGCGAAGTATTTGGTTAAAAAGTCTGCTTTCTTTTTTCCTTTTGGTCCCATTTTAAAACGAATGGGAGGAATACCAGTGGATAGATCTAAAAAGAACAACCTTACCAAGTTGGCAGTCGATTTATTTAATAAATCCGAACAATTATATTTAGTGTTTACCCCAGAGGGCACGAGGTCGTACAGTCCAAATTGGAAAAAAGGGTTTTACTTTATCGCGTTAGAGGCAAAGGTGCCTATTT
Source organism: Flavobacteriales bacterium UBA952 (assembly GCA_905182495.1). Taxonomy (GTDB): domain Bacteria; phylum Bacteroidota; class Bacteroidia; order Flavobacteriales_D; family Crocinitomicaceae; genus UBA952. The sequence continues at coordinate 52,566 of CAJJBU010000020.1, read as the reverse complement.
TTATTGCCTATGCTGATTATAAAAGCAAAAAAGGAGGATTTCATGGGGTTTTTCACCCTACGGGAGATGCCGATAAAGATATCTTAGAACTGAAGAAGATACTCTCCCAATATACTGCTAGATTTCCCAAACAAGGAATTCATATCTAATCTTTTTTATTTAGGTCTTGTGTCTTTTTATTGAAATCATAAGGGCAATGTTTACAACTACTTTTACAGCAATAACCGCGCTTTAAATGATACTTCTCAGTAAAAACGATATATCCATCACTACTAACGTAGTAATCGCTAGACTTCATATCTTTACGCTTGGAAAACAATGAATAGTCTTCTTCCATAATTATAGTGTCATGTCTTATTCTTCTGATTTACTTTCTAAGTCTTGTATCGAAAGATTCTACTTACCTATAAAAAACAAAGATAATCTAAAGTTGTTCGTCAAGCGGGATGATTTAATCCATTCTGAAATTTCAGGAAATAAACTACGAAAACTAAAATTGAATATCCTGAAGGCAGCAGACCATGATTGTAAAAGATTTGTTACGTATGGAGGTGCATTTTCGAATCATCTACTCGCAGTTGCAGCAATAGGAAAAATGGAAGGGGTTAAATCAACGGGAATCGTAAGAGGAGATGAATTGAATCCAAATTCCAATGAAGTACTAAAACGTTGCGCGGAATTGGGGATGCAATTTCAATTTACGACAAGGGAATATTATAAAAGAGAAAAGTACAACAACGGAGTTGCTTCTTTTGAGGGAGAAAAGGCACTATTTATACCTGAGGGAGGTGCAAATAGGGAAGGTGTTTTGGGCTGTTGTGATATCATTGATGAGACGTCAAATGATTATGACTATATTTTTGTTGGGCAGGGTACGAGCACTACAAGTCTCGGAATCTATCAGGCGATGTCAATAAAATCCAAATTGGTTGTTGTGCCCGTATTAAAGGGCTACGATTCCATTAGGGAGATGTCTCAAATTTCCAGCAAGTTTGGATTGGATTTTGATGCGAGTAGGGTAGTTGTTCTCGATGATTTTCATTTTGGAGGATATGCCAAATCAAATAAAGAATTAAACGATTTTATTACTGATTTTAATGCTTTAGGACAATTCAAAGTAGAACCAGTTTACACAGGTAAAGTTTTATTTGGTCTAAATGAATTTATAAAAACGGTTAAGGGCATAAAAAAAGTCCTCTTTGTTCACACAGGAGGACTTCATTATATGTTGGGATAAAATCTATTTAATCTTTCCTCTTTTATTGGAGTTGTTATATAGATGAAGGGTTTTAATGTAAATCTCAACGGCCCCAATACTATTTGTGGCTTGGTTAAAGTAGGATAAGTTCGCATCGAAGGAAACGCCCATTTTAAATCCTTTTATTTTAAATCCAAAAGTAGTAATCAGTGCATCCCTATGTCTGTAGTAAAATCCATAATCGACAGTAACCGTTTTGTTGATATTGGTGATGGCTGAACCTTCCTTTAAGATATGCTCTAGGGAGACTCCACCAACTAAATTAGAACCAGGCCCAGTCTTGAAGTACATGATTTGAGGGTTAATTCTTAAATCTCTTTTTTTAGTAACAATGTTTGCACCAGCATGAACTACCGTTTGCATGTAAAGACGATCACCACCGAATGAGAAATTTATTTTCTGCTTATTAACATGATTTAAACCAACACCACCATAAAGCAATGTTCTATTACGCATACTGTGTTGGTAAAATACGCCCGTGCTAATATCAATCGTTGCATAACTTAGACCTAAGGAGGGCTCTGTGTTTAAAGCAGGGTTGAATGAACTTCCAGTCCATTGATCTTCCCAGGTCTGTCCAGAAGAAGTATAGCTTTGTTGGTAGAAACCAGGGGAGATTCCTATAGAAAGTTTATTTCTTCTATCTAATGCCAAAGTGTAATTTATTGGAACGGATATCGTATTGGTTGTAAAGCCGAGTGTTCCAGTTTGATCATTCATTACATTAAGGCCTATTCCAAAATTATTAGTACCTAAAAAACCATCAGGTATTTTGAAGCTGGCATTTATAATGTTAGTTCTAATTGGTTTATCGGAAACAGCAAGCCATTGGTATCTGAAGTTCGTGAAAAATCCAAAATCTTCTTGACCGGTAGCTATTGATCCAGCATTGTACATCATTGGAGAATGATACCACATACTGATAGATTTGTCTTGTTGAGAGAAAACATTTCCAATAACAAGTGCAAAGAAGGCAAATACTATTTTTTTCATTTTTTTTATCTAAATAAGGTTTCAAATCCTTTTACAAGGTTGGAAACTCCATTAATGAGACGGTATTCGAGTATATAATAATAAGTAGCTGGATTGACGTCTTTACCTTTGTAGGTGCCATCCCAACCTTCATGTGGATCTGTTGTTCTAAAAATCATTTGACCGTAGCGATCATAAATTCTAAAATCGACCTCGACAATTGCTCCTCCTTCCGTAAAACCGTTGGAGAAATCTTGATCAGAATCAACATTTGAAAGTACGCGGAAAAAGTCATTATGACCATCTTGGTTCGGTGAAAAGGAGTTTGGTAAAACCACCTGAATAGAATCTTGAAACAGGACTGATACCAAAATGGTGTCATACGACACACATCCTTCAGGTGTCGAGTATGCAGCTACATAATACGTATCGTAAAATGGTGATACAATCAGGGAATCGTTTGCTCCAGGCAATAAACTATCTGAAGGGATCCCACTTGGGTACCATACCATTGTTCCTCCGGCTGGTGTTCCAGATGCAAATAAATAGGCTTCTTGATACATAAATATTGTTGTATCATCAATTTCAACATAAGCCCCGTCTAATGTGTCAGACAAAGTAGCCGTTACAGCAGGTGTTTCGCCAATATTTACGGTTTGCGCAGTTTGATTAGTCCCAAATGTATTAGAGGTGGTTAAGGTAATAGCGAATGTGCCAGGAGTATTAAAACACACGGGGCCTGGATTTGCGCCGTTATAGGTTGCGGGCGTAGCATCTTGAAAGGTCCATTCAAAATTAATAGGATTACCTGTCGAATTGTTTGTTAACGTAATGCACTCACCTTGACATAGTTGATTGCTTGACATTGTGAAATTCGAAGTTGGAGTCTGACTAAATGAAAGCGAACTAGAGGAGATAAATATTAGGAAGGCAATGAACCTCATAAGAGTTGGATTTTTCGTAATAATTATACGAATGTAAGTAAAAAAGTTTCAATTCGCCTTGCCTGCTATCAAGAAAATGATACCTCCCAAAGCTTTTTAACCTCATTCATTTCTTTTACATCATGAACTCTGAAAATAGAAGCATTTTTAGAGATTAGAAATGCATGTAAAATCGAAGAGCCATTTAAGACATCTTGCGCCCCTTTGTCAAGTGTATTGTAAATCATTGATTTTCTTGAAACACCAACAAGAATAGGGGCGTCTAGGATATGTAAAAGTTCAAAGTTCTTTATGATATCATAATTCTGCGGCGTGTTTTTTGAAAAGCCAAAACCAGGATCAATAATTATATCATAGATTCCTCTGTCATTTAATTCAGAAATTTTTTGAGAAAAAAAACGAATAAGTTCTTTAATGGTGTTTTGTGATGGGTCCATAAGGCCATTGTTTATGCCATGATCTACATTGTGGGTCAAAATATATGGGCACGATGCGTTACTGACGGTTTCTAATAAGGAATCATCGTTGAATCCTCCACTAACATCATTAACGATATCAGCACCATATTTAATAGCCTCTCTAGCAACTTCATTACGTGCAGTGTCTATCGATATTATAGTTTTTGAAAATCTCTTTCGTATTGATTTTAATGCAGGCACGACCCTTTTAAGCTCTTCTTTCACTGATGGTAAAACGGAATTCGGCTTGGTAGAGCTTCCCCCGATATCAATTATATCGGCTCCATTATCAATGAATTCGGCTACCTTTTTTAATAGTTCGCTTTCTTGTTTTTTAGCATCGTTTTCAAAGAAAGAATCTGGACTTAGATTAATAATTCCCATTATCTTTGGACTATCAAATTGGAATAAAGTCCCTTTGATATTTATAGTTTTAGGAAGCGGATTAATTAAATCTGTATACATAGTAGAATGGAAAAAACAACACAGCAGTACACAAAAGTAATGAATGTTTGTAGAGAAATTTTTACAAAGAAGACATTTGATTATGGAACCTCTTGGAGAATACTTAGACCCAGCTCTTTGACGGATCAGGTTTTCATCAAAGCGAATAGAATTAGAACAATTCAAGATACGGGTGAAAATAGAGTAGGAGAGAGCTTTGAAGATGCGTTTACTTCTATTGTCAATTATTGTGTAATGGCCATTATACAAGGACGGTTTAAGTTTGACATTCAACAAGAAGAGTTGTCAGCGGAAAAAGCGATAGAATGGTATGATACGATTCGAAATGAAGCATTTGAGCTCATGAAAAGTAAGAACCATGATTACGGTGAGGCGTGGCGAGATATGCGCATCAGTTCCCTTACGGATTTGATTTTAGCGAAAATCTTAAGAATCAAAAACATTGAGGATAATCAGGGGGAAACTAAAGTTAGCGAAGGCGTAGAGGGGAATTATTTTGACATGTTGAACTACTCTGTTTTTGCTTTAATTCATTTAGAAGAGGGGCGTTAAAGTTCTGTTAATATATAGTTCACTTGATTTATTTCAATTATTTTTAAAAGAAAAAAATGAAAAATTCAAATAAGAAACCACTAGTTTGGTCAATACGTATTATTGTTTCTGTTCTTTTTATTCTATCGGCTGTAGCCAAGTTGTATCCATCACCCTTGATGGGGATTTCTTCGTTTGAAGCCAAGTACCTTGGGACAATTGGAATAGATGGGGATTTGTCGAAGATCGTTTCTCGCTTGCTGATTGGTTTTGAATTCACCTTGGGGATTTTAATTTTACTCCCATTCTATCTCAAGAAATTGGTTATTCCTGCGACTATTGTTTTACTGAGTGCTTTCTCTATTCACTTGTTTGTTCAAGTTTTAGGTGGCGATGCCAGTAATTGCGGATGCTTTGGAGAGTTGATTCCAATGACACCTTTACAGGCACTTATTAAAAACATACTTTCCATTGGGCTTTTAGCCTTGTGCTTAACGGTTTTAAAGTCTGAAATAGAGGACAGAAGAAATATACACCCTGTTATGTATTCGGGCTTAATTCTGGGTTTACTCATGTTTGTTCTGTTACCTCAAGGTTCAAGTAGTGTTTCAGGTATAGATTTAAAAGGAGATGAATCTATTTATTCAAAGTACTACCCTAATATTTCAAAAGGGAATAAACTAATGTGCTTCTTTTCTCCTACTTGCGAGCATTGTATTGCAACAGGAAAAGAATTACGTAAGCTAAGTGAAAAACACCCTGGTCTCATGCCCGAGATTAAGATCTTATTTATGGATGAATCCGATAACGGGTCGAAAGATGAGATTGCCTCCTTTTTTAAATCGGTTGGTAAGCCTTACGATTATAAGGTCCTTTCCATTGAGGAGTTTGTACCTGTTTTCTGGGGTGAAAAAAACTTTCCTGGTGTACGGTATTCTTCTCACGGAACGGAAAGACTTTTCTTTGATGGAACTGAGGATAATGAATTTAATGCGAGTCGATTATTGAATGATATAAGGAGAGAAAATTGATGCGGAAAAAGATAGTAGCCGGTAATTGGAAGATGAATATGCTCAAGGATGAGGCGAAAAAGCTTTTTTCTGAAATATTATCAATGTCGATGGAATCATCCGATCATAAAATAACGGTAGTTTTCCCTCCAAGTATTTATTTGGCGGATTTTGTGAGACAAAATAACGGTAAAGTAATGCTTGGTGCCCAGAACTTTCATTTTTCTAATAAAGGTGCTTATACAGGAGAACTTAGTGCTGGACAAATTAAATCTATTGGATGTGATTTTGTTTTAGTTGGACACAGCGAACGACGCACTTTGTTTATGGAAGATGATCAAGTTTTATTGCTTAAAATAAAGTCGGCTTTAGAATCTGACCTTCAGGTGATCTATTGTTGTGGAGAATCTCTCGAAGAGAGAGAGCAGGGGATTTATATAAATAAAATACGCAATCAGATTAGTCTATTAAAAACCTTTTCTACTGAAGAAATGATGGCTATTTCTATCGCCTATGAACCTATCTGGGCTATTGGAACAGGTAAAACGGCATCTCCGCAGCAGGCGGCCGAGATGCACGATTTGATAAGAGCTGAGGTTTCCGTCTTATTTGGAGCCGAAACATCTGAAAACACAAGTATACTGTACGGGGGCAGCTGTTCTCCTACAAATGCTCATGAATTATTTAAGTGCAATAACATTGATGGAGGACTGATCGGCGGTGCCTCGTTAGAAGCTAACTCATTTCATGCTATTATATCCGCTTGTCAATGATCTATTATCAATTTGAAATAGGACTTTCTCCATTTGAACCTTGGTCAGAGATACTTACGGCACATTTAGGAGAAATTTCCTTTGAAGGATTTTATGAAAAAGAGGGTTTATTGTACGCCTTTATTTCTAAAGAAAATTTTTTAAAAACCGAATTTAATTCGATAATTGATTTGATAAACGAAACCGTTCAGGTTGAGGTTTCATTTAAAGAGATTCCTCATCAAAATTGGAATGCAGCTTGGGAATCCAATTTCGAGCCTGTTTTTATAGAAGATGAGTTAGCGATAATAGCCCCGTTTCATTCCATCGAAAATAATTTTAAACGAACCATTGTCATTGAACCTAAAATGTCATTTGGCACAGGGCATCATCAAACGACTTACTTGATGTGCAAAGCGATATTGAATACACCCCTAAATGGAAAGAGGGTTCTAGATATGGGATCTGGTACGGGTGTGCTTGCTATTCTCTGCGAAATGGAGGGTTCAAGTGACGTAACGGCAATAGATATAGAGCCATGGTCAGTTGAAAATTGTATTAAAAACGCTTTGGAAAACAAGTGTAATAGAATTGAATCTTTGCTAGGCGATGTCGATTTAATTCAATCACGGTCATTTGACCTCATATTTGCCAATATTAATAAGAATATTCTTTTGTCGCACATGGCCCAATATGTTAAAAGTTTAAATCAAAATGGTTTATTATATTTAAGTGGGTTTTTTAATTCTGATTCAAAAGATATCCGTCAAGTTGCAGAATCATTGCAACTTCAATTTGTAATGAAAGAGGAGCTTGAAAGTTGGTCTATGCTTGTGTTTAAAAAATAAAATTAATGAGAATCGTTCTGTTGTGTTTGGTTGGGCTTATGTCTATAACGCTTCACGCACAAAAATTTTCAAAGGATAAAGAAAAATTCGTAAAGGAGCTAACCAAGCTGATCCCACATGAATCATTTCATCAGTATCTTAAGAAAGAGTTTGGTCCTTTTATATTAAAGAATGGCTTGAATTCATCAGAATTTGAACGATTGACGAATCAATGTAATTATCTTTTTGATAATGATTTTAATATTCAGGAGCTTGTTGATATTATTCATATAGCCAAAGATCAAAAGAAGAAGGTTTTCACCATTTCCTTTGTTCAGAAATGGCAAGAACTTTACGATGAAAAAATAAAAGAAGGAGATGTTGATGAGATTGTACAATTTATTTATTTCTCAAAGAATTTATTTTCTGAAAACTCATTTTATAATGGAGATATTCATAAGTGGGTTTTTAATAATGGGATACCGAAATGGAATCTTTCAAAAAAAACTATTAGGATTCAATTGACGAATACCGACTTAAAATGTTTGGTTTTTCAGTCTGGACCTGTGGATAGTATCATAATAGAGAATACTTCTGGATATTTTGATGTTTCTAAAAACCGATGGTATGGGAGAGGCGGATTAATTACATGGGAAAAAGTGAACTTTCCGAGAGAAGAGACTTTTGCAAAAATTCGAGGGTATAGCCTAAGTACGAAAGGATCTGTATTAAAGGTAGATACTGTTGAGCTTACTACGCCTTATTTTAAAGAACCGATATTGGGACGTTTGAGAGATAAGACCTTATTTAATTTGAAAGTAGGTGAGTCCAGTCCAATTTTCAACTCATTCGAAAAACGACTAAAAATAGATGGGCTAAAGGATCAATTGAATTATGATGGTGGCTTTGCTTTACAAGGTGCTGATTTTATTGGGAGAGGGGAGCCAGGAAATCTAGCTAAGGTTGTTATTCTGTATAATGACAAAGAACTTTTTCAAATTAGCGCCTTGAATTTCTCAATGAACCCAAAACAAATTATTGCCAGAGATGCAGATGTAAGTATGTATCACGAAAATGGAGATTCTCTTTTCACCTCTAAAGCATTATTCTATTGGGATGAAGACAAAAAAGAGCTTCGTGTAACTGCTGAGAAAAAAGGGGCGAATCTACTTCCTTTCAAGGATAGTTTTTTCAAATTATTTATTAATGCCCCTTTATTGTCATGGACTCTTAATAGTCCCTTTCCCATGTTTACTTATGAGGTAGGAACAGCTCAAGAACAGAAATATGCTTTCATAGAATCATGGGACTTTTTTGATAAACGTGTTTTTCAGAAATTTGCTGGAATAGGAAATGTAAATCCTCTTGCGGAGATAGCCAAGTTGAGTATCGAAGAGGAATCGCTAGTTCTTCCTGTTGGCAGGGTCGCTAGTGCATTGAAAAAAACGATAGGCCAATGCAAATCTCAGTTAATTGATATTGCCAGTGCAGGTTTTATCCAATACACGTCAAAAGATAACGAGGTAATCGTTGAACAAAAGTTATTGGATTTTGTGCGCTCTTCTTTGGGCGAAAAGGATTATGATGAGCTGCGTATGGTGTGTGATTTACGACCAAAATTGTTAAAAGCACCTCGGACTCAAATTGATAATGATCCTTATTTACAGAATTTGGAGCGCGAATTTAAAGAGACATCACGCCGAAGAGCACAACAGCCGTGCTATGCTTATATTGATATCGATAATCAGGAAATATTTCTTAATGAGGTAGAGAGCGTTCGTTTATCAACCAAACAACAAACTTCTTTTTACCCTGATTCATCTTATGTGAGGATGCGCTCGAATAGGGATATGAAAATCGCGGGTTGGCTTGAGTCCGGAAAGTTTTTAACGCATTCCATTCAGTCTACATTTGATTATAATTCATTTAGTGTTCAAATTGATAGTACAGACCAAGCCTATCTAAAAGTCACCCCTCTTAACCCAAAGGATGGAAAGAAAAGAATTGATATGGTCAGCTCATTTACTGGTTTTAAAGGGACTTTATTTATTGATGATTCTTTGGTCAGATCTGGAAGGAATGGTTATAATGGCGAATACCCATACCTTGATGTAAAAAATAATTTGCGTGTTTTATACAGCGCTAATGAAATAGTAAGCGGCGCCTATGATAGCACGCGGTTTTATTATGTTTTGAATCCATTCATTTTAGATAGTTTAGATAATTTTGATGAAAAAGAATTGACATTAGAAGGTAAATTAGTCTCTGATGGAATCTTTCCGGAATTACATGAGCCATTGAGAATTATGAATGATTATTCATTTGGATTTACAACAGAAGCACCTGAATCAGGTTATCCGTTCTACGAGACGGAATCTGTTTATCAGAATAAAATAGTGCTTTCTAATAATGGCCTTCAAGGTTCGGGAACGATCAATTTTCTTCAAGCGTCAGCAAGCTCTAAAAAGCTCACGTTCTTACCTGATTCAACTATTGGATTGGCCAGCTTTTATAGTGCGGAAATAGATTCGGGAATTGAATACCCTGAGGCTAGATGTGAGTTAGCGAGTATGTCTTTTAAGCCAAGGCTGAAGATTTTGAGTGTGAAATCATATCGGGGATCAAATATATCCATGTTTAAGGATGAATGTTCTTTAGATGGCTCTGTTTCAATTTCCGAGCAAGGTATGGTAGGGCATGGGCAAATTAGTTTTCTAGATGCCTTTCTAGTTTCTTCAGCATTTTCTTTCAAAGCGAAAGACATCTTTTCTGATTCTGCCAATTTCACCCTAAGGAATAAATTTGCTAAACCTGGGGAGAACCCAATGGCTATTCAATCAGAAGGACTTAAATCACATATTTCCTTTAAAGAACGTCTTGGCGTATTCAATTCCTCCGGTTCAAAGCGTATTAAATTCCCGAGCAATAATTTTTATTGTCAAATGGATAAATTTATTTGGCAGATGGATGGTGAACGAATTGATTTTGAAAAGGATAAAGGCACAGAAACAAATTTTGAGAGCAGTGCTGGTATTGTTGCCAATAATTTCTTCTCTCTAGATGAGAAGCAGGATTCACTCCAATTCAAATCAATTAGCGCTCAATATGATTTAAAGAATGAGACGATCAATTGTTACAAAGTCGATTTTTTAGAGTTAGGAGATGCTTATGTTTTTCCTAATAGTAAGGAAATTAATATTTTAAAGAATGCGGTAATAGATACTTTATTTAATGCGGGTATCATTGCTAATCGGATCACCAAGTTACATGAGTTTACAGATGTTACCCTTCAAGTTCTTGGTCGAAATGAGTTTAATGGTTCAGGCAGCTATTTATATTTTGATAGAGATAGTTTATCAACAAAACTTGAAGTCGCTTCTATTTCTTTTGATCGTATTCAAACCGTAGCCAATGCAGTAATACCTGAAGAAATCAATTTTAAACTGAGTAGTAAGTTTGATTATTATGGCACCATGGATATTGCCTCAAAAAATACGGGTGTGATATGCAATGGTTATACGAGAATTAACCACGCGTGTTCATTTGATCGATCTTGGCTGCTCTTTGAGGATACCATTGTTGCAAGTAACGTGCGGATACCAGTAGATAAGGAGCCGAAAAACAAGCAAGGTACGATGATGGCTATCGGTTTCTTGTGGCGTGACTCAGGTAACCCGGATAGTATTCAAGTGTACCCTGCCTTTCTTTCATCAATGGATAACGCTACAGATTCCTATTTATTTAATTCTTCTGGAAAGGTTTTTTATGATTACGAAAACAGCAGCTTTGAAATCTCTAATAATCAGGAGGTATTAACGAATATTTATAAATCAAATTCATTGATCTTAAAGGATGAGTCTTGTCAAATAAAAGGAATTGGAAAGATTGATTTGGGTCTAGATTTAGACCCTGTAACGGTAACTTCTTATGGTAGTATCTCCTACGACGTAAATAAACAGAAAACAAGACTAGACCTAACGACGAAAATGAACATCCCGTTGCCAAAATCAGTATTGTCCAAATTGGCTGAAAATATTGCTCAGTCGGATTCACTTAGCGAGTATACATTTGATAGAAAAACGCAGGATTACTTGACAGATATATTTGCCATTTTCGGAGATGGTCGGGAAAAAGGTGAACGTGTATTTAAAGAATATGATGAAGATAAACTAAAGAAAGCCCCTTCTTTTTTAAATGCTACTTTTCTCATTCCTGATTTAAGGTTAGAGACCTTTTACTTACCGAAAAATGCAGATGGAAATGCGGTGTCTGGCTTGAAATCTAGAAATTCGAAAATATCATTGTTTTCTATGGCAGAAAGCATTGTTTTGAAGAAGATTCCAGGGCAATTATTATTTATGAGACAGACCTCTGAAAATACGCACCCAGGATTTGAGCTGATTTTAGAAGATAAATTAATGAAACGACAGCATTGGATGAAGTATGATCGAATCAAACGTAACGGTGTATTGAAAGTTTTTACAAACGATTTAGACTTTAATAATTCAATGATTGCAATAAAACCCGACAAAAGGAAGTCGAAAAATTTTGGTTTTACTATTTTAGATGAAGGAGATTTGTTTCAACTAATGGTGCTTAAAAGATAAAAATGGTATTTGTAATAGTAATTTTTGTATGCATATTTAATTGGATCTATTCCTTCAGCAGTTTGGATTGGAAAATTTGTTCATGGTATTGATATTCGAGAGCATGGTAGTAAAAATGCAGGAGCAACGAATACCTTTCGTGTTTTTGGAAAAAAATCTGGCTCTGTTGTTTTATTCTTAGATGTAGCAAAGGGGTATCTTGCAGCTTCATTTCCTTTGCTTTTATCTGGGATGTATCTCGGTTTTAAGGATGAGGTTTTGATATTGCAATTGACTGCATCTTTTTGTGCTATTATTGGTCATGTCTTTCCGGTTTTCGCTCATTTCCGGGGAGGAAAGGGCGTTGCGAGCTCCCTTGGTATTATTATTGCTGTTAACCCTGATACAGCCTTTATATGTTTAACTTGTTTTTTGTTGGTGTTTGTAATTTGGAAATATGTCTCATTAGGAGCTATAGTCGCAGCGATTTTGTTTCCTTTTGTTAGCTATTTCTTTATGATGGAAGACGCAAGAATTATGATTGTATTTTCTGTTATAATATCGCTTATTGTACTTATGTCTCATCGCAAGAACATCCATCGACTTGTACGAGGCGAAGAAAATAAAATGAACTTTTTAAAGCGCAAAGCGTAAACTCTATGAGTTTAGCAATTACCGTAAAGTGTTTCATATTCGAATAACATATCGCTGTATTCTTGTTTTCTGTTTTTTATGGACAGGACTGGAAAAAACCAATGCTCAATCTGAAAATCAACTTTCCAAATCCGTAAATTCATTTTTCTCTAAAAAAGAGTATGCAAAGGCAATAGATGGATACCGTCAGCTTTTATCAAATGACTTAAAGAATGTAGCTTATAATTACGGATATGCTGTTTGTCTTTTCCACACGAAAAGCCCACAATCTTCTGAAAAGTATTTTAACTATTTATTGGAACAGAAAGATTGTCCAATTGAAGTGTCTTACTTTAAGGGAAAGCTTTATCATTTGAATTATGAATTTGATAAGGCAATTAATATGTATGCTAACTATGCAAACCTTAGAACAAAGAAAAGTCCATTTTTTGATGTTTTAGCGGAGATTAAGCGCTGTCAAAATGCTCAGGAATTATTAAAAAGCCCGAGAGCAATTCAGGTCATCAGCCAAGAGTCAAAAACAATAGAGAACTATTTCGCCGCTTATTTATTCGATTCATTAAATTTCAAACAATACACTATTGATGAATACAATAGAAAGATTAATGCTAAAAACAATTTTTCTTCTAAATACGTCTTCAGACGTGGAATGAAATACCGTTTTTTTTCGAGTTATTCTAATGACCCGAATACGGGTAAGGACCTCTACTATCAGACAAAGAATTCTGCTAACGACTGGGAAGAACCGGTGCTTTTACCAAGTTCAATTAATACCTCTTACGATGAGGACTTCCCTTTTTATGATGAGCGCACAGGCTTGCTTTACTTTAGCTCTAAGGGACATAATTCCATGGGGGGGTATGATTTGTTTCGTATTAAGCTATCTCTTGAGAATCTTGTTGGGGAGAAAGTTGAGAATTTGAATTTCCCATACTCCTCTACAGCTAATGATTTCTTATTTGTTCCAAATCCTCCAAGTGATAATGTTTTTTTTACCACGGATCGAAATGAAGAGGTTGGAGAAGTTAAAGTCATTGAGGCCCGATTTAATACCCCTGTTTTATCTTCCTTGATTGCGAGCTTATATTTTAAAGATGAGATAGACCTTAGCAATACGGAGGCCTTGTTTTTTATAACAAATCAGGATTCTAAAGAGAAATTCGGTCCTTATCGGACCAATAATGAAGGCTTGCTTTATTTTATTGTACCGGCCCCGGGTGCTTATAGGATTGAGGCATCGGTTAGCGGGTCTGATAAAACATTCAATGATATTATTGACATCCCTCCTCATGTTGAGGGTTTTGAATTTGAAGTGGAGGCGACTTACAAAACAAGTGACTCACGGGAAGTCTTAACATACCAGCAGAATCTCATACAATTATCTGATATGGTTGTGGATATTGAAAATATAGAATTAAAAGAATTCGCAAAACTTGAAGTAAATACGAAGACGATTGATGCCGCGAATGATCTTCTTATCGCGGAGGAAAAAAGACCTTTAAATAATCTTGAGATTCAAAATAAGTTAGATGAATTTTTTGAACTAGAACTCGAATTGGAGGATAGGATAAGACAGAAAATAAAACTAACTGAGAATGTAAATGAGTTACACGCAAAGAATAAAGAGGTTGATGAGAAAATAGATTATGTACTGAATAAAGGTAATGAGCGATCTCAGTCATCAGTCGATTCCTTAAATCGAATCCTTCAAGATTTATTAATTGATAGAAAGATAGTGGTGTCCACTCTCCTTACGCAAAAGGAATACAATGCGAGTATGAAGGGGCTGGAGGATTTGAAAGCGTTGTATTCAAAAGTTGTAACGCTAAACAAACAGGCGCAGGATTTACAAAATAATGGAAAATCAGCTTCTCTAAATGATTTATTAAAATCTGATTTCATAAATGAACAGAATAAACTTAATGATTTTTCACCGCTCCCTATTTCTAGGGCAGAGATTACCCGAAAAGAATCTATTCAGAAAGGAGTGCAAGAACAAATAGAATTAATTACTGTAGCGTCAAGGGCGCTTAAAAACAAAAAATCTAGTTTTTCGAAACAAATGCTTGCGATTTCAGATGTTGAGATCTGGAAAAACCTTAATGATTCTATTGCAAAAATTGACAGGAAGTTAAATACAATAGAAGCTCAAACGATTACGCTCAACGAAAGAAATCAAATACTGGAAGGTCAGCTCATTTATGCCAAAGAGGGGCTCCTGAATATAACCTTGATTGATGCGGAGGGAGACGATCTTGAAAATGAATTGATCGAATTAAATATTGTGGTTGATGAAGATAAGTATGCTTCAACGGAATTGTTTTCTAGAGATCAGATGGAAGCAAGCGACTATTTAAATAACCTTTCTACTTCTCAAAAAGAAGAAAGAAGTAGAGTCACCTCCTCTTCATTATCCAAAGACATTAAGGACTCACTTGTTATACAGAATGAATACGCCCATATTGTTGAATTAAATCAATTTGTAGAGCAGGAAAATCTAGTTTCCGAAAACAAAGTGGGTTCCTTAATTCAGGATTCAGAGATTATTATTGAATCTCTCTCTCAAAATAATGAGGATCTATCACCCTCTTCGCTTACCAATAATATAGTTGATGTAGAAGAAAACACAGTATCTAACATTACGGGGGTTGCCAATAATATGAATTCTAGTCAACAACTACCTGAAGTTGCTGAAAGTGAAACATCAAAAGAGAAAAACACGCTCACTGAAACAACAAACTCAATTGAAGAAGTGGAAGAGAGTAATGATATAGCGAATGAACTTGCTGAGACTAGAATTTCATCTAATGAAAGCCAAAATGATTCCAGAACTAAAGTTGTCAAAGAATCAGAAGAAAATCAAAGTAATACGGCACAACAAAATTCTAGCGAATCATCCCTAAGTCCTTCCAATACGATCTCTCAAGAAAGTCTGAATCCTAATGAGGAAATACCGAATAGCGAAATCACTCCAACTGAAATCACTTCTTTAGGTGAAGAATTAGTGGTCTCCAAACCTACGGTCGACGCTCCGTCAAAAGAGGGTGGTATTGACCCTATTGTTGAACCTGTGGAAGCTGTGAATGTTCTTTCAACTACCGAGGCAGTTGCTGAAGTGTCTGGTCTTTCTCGAAATGAGGAATCGAAATCAAATACAATCGATTCTTCGAGTTCTGGCCTGGTATCAAAAGAGGTAAACTCCCTCACTGAAACGACAAACACAAACGAAGAAGGTGAGTCGCTTAATATGATCGCTAAGGAATTCGCTGGAAATAAAACTTCATCTGAAGATGGCCAAAATGAATCCAAAACAGAAGTAGCCAAAGGATCAGAAGAAAATCAAAGTAATACGGCACAACAAAATTCTAGCGAATCATCTCTAAGTCCTTCAAATTCGATTTCTCAAGAAAGCACAAGATCGATTGAAGAAAGAGCGAATAGCGAAAGCGCTCCAACTGAAAGCGCTTCTTCAGGTGAAGAATTAGTGGTCTCCAAACCTACGGTCGACGCTCCGTCAAAAGAGGGTGGTATTGACCCTATTGTTGAACCTGTGGAAGCTGTGAATGTTCTTTCAACTACCGAGGCAGTTGCTGAAGCATCTGTCTTTTCTAAAAGTGAGGATTCTCAGGGCCTTGACACATTAAACAACTCACAAGGGAATGCTTCCTTTACTGAAGCGTTTCCAAATATAGATGAGGAAGTGCCATCAAATACAATAAAATCGTCTAGTCTTGTCTCCGAATCGAAGGAGGGAAAAACGCGCACTGAAACAACAGGCACCAACAAAGAAGGTGTAATTGAAAATAATAATGTTGCCAATGAAACAGCGCAAATAGTCAAAAGTAAAGATGAGTCCTTAAATCAGAGGGAGAATGAAGAGATCACAAAAGAGGATGTTCCAAATAAAAACAACCACAGCACTGATCGTATAAAAACAGAAGGAAACGAAATCGTTTCTTCTTCTAAACCTGAAACTAGTCCTCAATCTTATCCTTCTATTAAGGATTCAAAAACAGTAAATGAATCTAATCAAATATCCAATGTAGATAAAGAGGAAAATACAGATGATCATTTGAATAGGGAGGGGAATCATAACCAAGGAATTCAATTATCAAATACAGTTTTTAATACTCGGGTTGAAAATTTCAAGTTCAATGATAGTAAACAGGGTAAAGAATTTGGAGAATCCATTAAGCTTTTAACAACTTTAATATTTGATTCAGAGTTGGAGGTTATTGAAGACAATTCTAGACCGGTTTCAAAAGGTAACAAAGATGCGGCTCGCTTATTGAAAATCAAGTCGGAAAAGGAGGAGAAGCTGAAGTATTATCAAAATGAACTTGAGCTAGAAATCGCCAATCAAAATATTGAAAACAAATACCTTCGATTGAAGGAGGTCCTTCCTGGTGTTCAATTTGAAAGCATAGAGAATTTAAGAGCGCAGCTGCTAGAGATTGAAATCAAGGAGCAAGATTTAGTGGAACGATTAAGGAATGCTATTTCTCAAAATGAGATCAATATGCTTAATAAATTAATTGAAGCGAATCAATCTAGAAAATCAATGATTCAAGAGGAATTGGATGAGATGAGGTACTTTGATAGTCATGATTTACTTGTTGAAACAAGAGCTGTTGATGACCAAGAGATTCCAGTTTTATCTGAATCGACGCGATATTTGAATTATGTTGAGTACCGTCAGAGATTACAAGATGCCAACCAGATCCTTAATGATTTGTCAAAGCTCAATAGACAGAAAATGATGGATTTCGATCTTTCATTAAGAGCTTCCTTAAAGTCAGAAACGCTTACGCCTTATCAAAAACAACAAGTTAAGGAAATTAGAAAACTACAACAAGCCATCGTTTATTTAGAGGAAGAAGTTAAGTTGAGGACTCTAGATATAACGCAAGATAATAATGCGCCTAGATATGAGTATTTATATCAAGAAAATGTAAACCCAACTATTTCGGTGGTTGAAATAGAGGAACTGAAATCAATCAAAAAGCTTCAAGAGTTATTGTCACCTGATGAAGACAATTTTGATTCTAAGGACCTAAATATTAATAAGGCAGCAAATGTTGTGTTAAGTAACACGCTCAAGGTCATAGAATCTAAAAATTACCAATCCTATGTTCAGGATCGTGTTTTAGCAAATAGCCTAGCAGTTGAACTAAATGAACTTTTAAATCCTTCTAATACTATAGTTAATCAGAACAATGGATCCAATGAAATAAATGGAACAGAGGTTTCAATTGATGCAAGATTAAGGGTGATGTCGTCTCTCGAAAATAGAGAAGGAATCCAAAAAGAGGAGGTTATCGTAACATCAAGTTTTGTAAATGATAAGAAAGTCAAGTTCATTAAAAGAAAGCTAGCCGTCGTTATGGATAAATTAGTGTCAATCGATTCTTCTAGTGTTTATGAATCCTTATTCCGGAATGAATTTATTGATACTCAAAGTAATTACAGTGTAAAACCAGCTGGTTTCGAAAAGAGCTTGCGGAGCCTAGATCTTGTCGATTATACCAATGCTAGCATTGAGCAGTCAGACTTTACAGTTCTAAATAATGACGTTGTAGTCGATAATGATGAGACTTTTACAATTAATGAATCTAATCCATCTGGTTTAAATTTCAGGGTGCAGGTAGGTGCGTTTCGAAGGCCTGTACGTGAGGATGTTTATAGAGAGTTCACACCTGTCTCGGGTCAAAAACTATCTAATGGCCTTATCGTCTATATGGCTGGATATTTTAATAATAGTTCCGCTGCTTTAAATGCTCAAAAAGAGATTCGTAAATTTGGTTATAGCGATGCATTCATCGTCGCTTATTGTAATGATGAACGATTGGCGTTTTGGAAAGGCAGGGAATATGAACGAAATGGGACTTGTATATCGAACAGACAAAATGATTTCATGGTTCAAACGACTTCAAATGAAAATACAGTTACAAACAGTGGTTCTTCCGTATCTATTGATTTAGAGGCTGAAAAACTGAATATTCCTTCTGAGAACGACGCAGAAAATAATACACTAAACACGAATAAGATTGAAGAAGCGAAGGTCAAAGGAAGTTTGATTTCTAAACAAACAAAAACAGTAGCAGAAGTACATGCTGGCCGCCCAGTTGGTAGTGTTGATGTTTCAGGCTTGTTTTATTCTGTTCAGGTGGGGGCCTTTAATAGAAAAATTAGAGGAACGGAATTATCATTGATTCCTGAACTAGATTTTTATGAATCCAAAGGATTATTCCGTTATTCGTCAGGTAAATTTAATGCTATAGATGAAGCTAGGTTGCGCAGGGCAGAGGTTGTCTCAAAGGGTGTTTCTGATGCCTTTGTTGTAGTTTATTATAACGGGAAGAGAATTACCATGCAAGAAGCAAGGGGGCTATTACAAGACAATGGTACTTCAGTGCTTTACCAAAGAAAAGGTGAGATTGAAATTAATGTACCTTCTCAGGTCATTAAAAACAGGAATAACAAGATTTCGACTTCAAATAACCCCGTTATATCTTCCTCGAAAAATAAAAAGCGACCGATTAAATTAATTGATCAAAATGAAATACCTGAAGAGCACTTAATTGTATTCAGTTTAAAAAGTGATTCTTTGGATAAGAACTCTATTGAAAGGCTTAATCGTGTCGGAGTATTTCATTATAACCTGGATAGTTCAAAAATAAAATCCCAAGTATTTAAGGCCAGGGATGTTAATTCTATTCTTTCCTTCTATGTGAATGGAATGCAAGTTCATGATTTTAATCCAAATTATTTTGAAATGTACTCTTTTAAAATCGGAAGTTCAATTGAAGGCGAATTGGGGAACTGGTTGCTTAGAAATAACAGGACAATTCGTTTCACGGAAACAGAGGGTGAATAGTAAGTTAACTTCTATTTAGAATCAAAAGAAGATAAAGAACTTCTTTTACTTGAGTTAAATCAAATGCAGAAGCAATAAGATGAGTGTAGATCCAGATATTAAGGAAAAGAAAAAAGTACAGGAGCGAATTGTTATTCGCTATTCATTGGTGTTATATAATGATGATGTCAATTCTTTTGACCACGTGATTAACTGCCTTGTGAGGATTTGTAATCATGAATTGATTCAGGCCGAACAGTGTGCCTGGTTAGTTCATAACAAAGGACGTTGCACCGTGAAAAGTGGACCTATGAAAGATTTGCGTCAAATGTGTGAATCCCTGTTGAAAAATGGATTAACAGCCCAGATAGAGTAATCAATTACCCTTTTTTGTTTTTTGGATATCAAAGAATCTTTTTGCTATTGTTTCGTAGGTTCCATTCGGAATGGGGCCTAAGGCTGGAATACTCTCAATAATTAAATTTTCATTGACAAGGATGTAATACGGAAAGGTGTTGACATTTAACGATTTCCATATCGGATGGTAGTAATCTAAGCCATAACATGGCCATTTCATACTGTTAATAATTCTCTCTTGAAAGGCTCCAGATTCACTATTCAGATAGATGCTAACGAAACTTATCGTTTCACCATATTTTTCGTGTAATAACTTCATTGCTTTAGATTGAGCTAGGCTCTGTGGATTGGAAGGGTCAAAGAAATGGAGGTATTGGTACTGACTCGGGGTGCCTAAATAAGTATCTTCATTAATCTGGATGGTTGGCAATGGGTCTCCAGAAACTATAGTATAGAATTTGCGAGCTAAGTTCTTTGCAATCAAAGTGTTTTTCTCATGTTTAGAATTTCTCTGTAGGTATAGAGTAATGCCAATTAAATTATTCTGAGAAATATTCCCTTTTGGATATTCCTCTTCAATAATTTGGAGTGCGACAATTTCGGCAATTTTTTGACTTGGAACTATACTATCAATTAATAACCCTTTGATCAGCATTCTGCCATCAGCTTCAAATAAGGCAAGATTAATTACTCTTTTCGAAGAAGGACTAAGTTTCTGCCTTATGCCGTTATAGTAATCTCTAAAGTAATCCATGTACGATGGAAGGTCATATAAAACATCCTGATTTTTAATGTAAAACGAAAACTTTTCAGATGCATTTGGACCTCCGAAATAATTTATATTATCAATTGTTTTTCCTAATACATATTTGATGTGATTTTTGAAATAGATGGAACTATCATTTTTATATTCTTTGAGGATCGCCATCTTGAATTTTAATACACCATCGATGAATTTGGAAGGGTCAGCATCTTTTAGCAAGTAAAGAGAAGCCATTTCATCATCCATCCATGCCTCAAAACCAAGAATTTTATAATTGATATCGATCGAATCTAAATCTAAAAACAACAACTCTGTTTCTTTACCTGAGAAATAAGGGATTACATCAATAGTCTCTTGAGGTATCACGATGTTATAAGCAGAATTAGGCTGAAGAAATAGCTCCGTATAGACGTTGCTCAAACGGATGACATATTTCTTAATGACCTTGTTGTTGATTTCAAAATAGAATTGATTATCACTGGTTATTTTGAATTTTTGTAGTGCGGTTTCATTTCTTGTCGCAAATTCATCTATTTCATAGATATGAATCCATTCTCCTTCACTACCGACCGTTTTACCCATAATCTGAGTGAGCGAAGCACACCAAAAAGGTGTCAAAAAGAAAATCGAGAAAAGAAATTTCATTCCATCTATTTATTTAAGTAAGGGCAAGAATCAAACCAATTTTTCCGGATACGAAACAAATGAATCAATGGAGCCTTTAGATTTGAAGATTTCTCGAACGATTGATGCATTGATGGCGCTGACATCATCTTTAGAAATAAAAAATACGGTTTCTATTTTGTCTAAAGTGAAGTTCATATCTGCAATAGACTTTTCATATTCGAAATCTATAGAATTCCTCAAGCCTCTTACAATGTGAGTCGCATTGTTTTTTATGCAAAATCTAGTTGTCAAACTTTCATACTGAGCTACCTTAACACGAGACTCATTACTGAAGATGAATTCTATATGCTGCATTCTTTTTGTCAACTCAAATAAATAGGTCTTTGAAGTGTTTACGCCGATGCCTATAATTACCTCATCAAAAACCTCTAGTGCTTTTTTGACGACATATTCGTGCCCTTTTGTAAAAGGGTCAAACGAGCCAGGAAATACTGCTGTTTTAACCATTATTCAAATCAAAGTTAAAAAAACTAAAATACACATGTCCAAAAGGCTTTGTCTTTTGAAATCCTTCAAACCCATCTAAAGATGTTTTTTTTCCATGCTCAATGACTAGTGTGCCCTCTTGTTTAAGGATTTTATGTTCTTTTATAAGCGCTATTAATTGATCATAATGCGCAAAATCATAAGGCGGATCTGCAAAAACAAAGTCAAACTCGCCATTTACTTTTTGAATGTATTTTAAGGCATCCATTTGAACAATACTATGGATATCAGAGAGCTTATGCTCTTTGCTAGAGAGCCTGATGTACTTACAGGACTGAAAATTATTATCTACACTAGTTACCCTTGGAGCCCCTCTAGATATAAACTCAAATGAGATGTTTCCTAGTCCTGAAAAAAGATCTAAAACCTCAAGATCGTCGATGCAAAGAGTGTTCTCTATAATATTGAATAGTCCTTCTTTTGCAAAATCCGTAGTTGGCCTCGAACTAAAGGCTTTCAGTTTCTTGAATCGCATTCCCCTCAAGGAGCCTCTGATAATTCTCAAGATAGAAGGTTTATGAATTCGTTTTCAGAAAATGTATTTAATCGAAGTGTACTTAACGCTTCAACTTTAGCAAACAAAAGGGCCGCTTCTACTCCTTGTTTTTCTGAACCATAAAGAACAATTGATTTGGCTTTAATAGGAAGTTTGTTTAAATGTGCAATCAAGAAATAAATAACATCAGTTACGGTATTGTATTCAATTGTATTAAATGAATAAAGCTTCTGGCTTTGTAATTTGATTAGATCAAAAGTATTTTCCTTTAGAACAATGTGTATATCCGTTTTATTTTCTTTTAAGATGCGGTCAATGTATTTTCTTGAGGTATTGGCTATTGGGATTTGGGGTAGATTATTCTCGCAAAAGTTGATGAACCACCTCAAACGTGTACTAATGAAATAGGCATTTATGGATTCTAGTTTCTCATCAACAATTACTTTCTCAGCATCAATATTGACATAATTCAATTTAAGATATGCTTCTTTTTTACTGGAGTTATATATTTCATTTGGTACAAGAATACATTCTGAAGCGTCTACGAGTACCTCCTCAATATCAATTCCTTTTTGGATGACATTTGTCTGAATAAGATGCTTTAATCGGTCTTCAACGAATTTATTAAAGCTATCAATGCGAAAAGGTTCGATTAAATTAACACCTGAGGACTTATCTTTAATAAGAATTCTTTTCTCATTGAAAAAGAGCAGGGCGGTGGACATCCTTTATTGTGCCTCCCAAGACCCTGACAGGTCACTGTTATCCAGCTTTCCAAAGAACATTTTTTCTTTCTTTGAAGTGCCTTTGATTTCTGTAAGAGGAAGGTTTCCTCCTATTAGAACCGTAGATAGTGTATCTGAGCCTATGACAACAGATGCTGTATCAATTTTCCAAGAATCTTTTTTATTGGTATACGGAATGAATTTCAAGTCTTCTGGAATAAAGTCTCCATATCCATTGTCGAGTCTCTCCTTCATATAGCTTCTGTTTTTGGTAAACGTGGTTTCAATAAAAGAAACGTTAACGGTATCTCTTCTAAACGTCTTTAACTCAAAAGGACATATTGGGGATTTTGATAAATAATAGGCCTCAATTTCATTCATTTTATTGTCAATCGCTTGTCCTTTTTTATAAAGATTGAATTCAACTAAATAGTCTCTTTCCTTTTCCGTTATCTTTCTACTCGGCACCGAACCTTCAGCATCAAGGATGGCAATACTATCTGACTTTATAAAGCTTACTAGCGTATTCCAATCGTGCGCATAAACCTTGTTTTTCGCTAGATATGCCTTTTGAGCGGTCTGTACATCTCTAAGGTTCCTTATCGATAATCCTTTACAAGCTTTATAATCATTTTGATGTTCTACAGTTTCCGACACGGAGCTAAAAGTGAAAAATAGAACAACAATTGCTATAGCGAGTGAGACAAAACCAATAATTTTAGTCAGAGAAGGAGAAATCATACCTGAAACATTTAATGCAGAAATCCCAGCACTTAATAGGATCACAATTGCTGCGAAAATGAATTCTAATGATTGATCTTTGACCAAGCCTGCGATTAGCAATAATAAACCGATAAGTCCAAAAAGAAAGGGGACCGAATATTTTTTAATAAGTAAAGCGATATTTAGCATAACAAATCTTGTAATTTAACAGTTACAAATCTACAATTTTTAATTTTACTGCGACCATCACGAATGTAAATTTTGGTTTGAACCAAATGATAAATAAATGAAACAAAATAAAATTCTTGAAAATGTTATTTCTTTAAGTGAAATTGATTTATCTCAAGATCAAATTACTGCTTTAAATTTATTCGAGAATTTTTTGGAGAAAGACCCTAGCGATGGGTTGTCAATTTTCATTCTTTCGGGTTATGCTGGTACAGGTAAGTCAACGCTAACCTCCCTTTTGAATAAGAGTTTAAAAGGCTTCAAAATAAATACAAGGTTAGCAGCCCCCACAGGTAGGGCGGCAAAGGTGCTTTCGGTATATGCAGGTCAAAAAGCTCAGACGGTTCATAAGGAGATTTATTTCGGAGGCAGTGCTTTAGAAAAACAGGTTAAATTAAAGGCTGTTAAAAACAAGCATCGAAATACTATATTTTTTATTGATGAAGCCTCCATGATTCCCTCGGGAGTCCATGGTGATAATGATATTTTACACGACTTAATTTCGTATGTGAAAGAAGGCTATAAATGTAAACTGGTTTTTATTGGTGACGCTGGTCAGTTACCCCCCGTAGGCCAAGATTCTTCGCCTGCTTTGGATGTAGATTTTCTAGAATCAACTTTCGCGAATTTAACTGTATTTGCCGCGCAGTTAAAACAGATCTTTCGGACGAGAGAATCTTCTTCAATTATCTCAAATGCAACGTATATTCGGAATAAGGTCGTATTTGAACCCCCATTTATAATTGATCTTGACACGAACACACAATCATTAAAAGGGTATGAAGTTCATGAACGGATTGAGGAGAGTATCCACTCGAAAGGAAATGACAATGTGGTTGTTCTTACTTTGTCTAATAAGCAAGCCAATCGATGGAATAATGGCATTCGAAAAAGCATTCATTTTCGGGAAGAAATATTAGAATCTAATGAGTCATTGATGGTAATTCGAAACAACTATTTTTGGATATCTGCTACATCGGCTTTAGGTTTTTTAGCAAATGGAGAAAATATTCGAATAGAGAAGCTTATAAAAGAGGAGACACTATATGGCTTTGATTTTGCAAAAGTTTTAATTTCTTTTCCAAATTATCCCGATGAGGATTACAAAGAGGTTCTTGTCATGAAAGATACACTTTTGATTGACGGTGCGACTTTAAGCAGGGATAAAATGAAAGAATTGTTTTTTGAAATAGAAAAAGACTATTGGCATATTAGTTCGAAATCAAAACGTTATCAAGAAATATTGATGAATCCATATTTTAATGCACTTCATGTCAAATATGCAAACGCATTGACTGTGCATAAATCTCAAGGGGGGCAGTGGTCGGATGTATTCATAGATGGTTCATATATACCCGAACAAATGAAAGATAGTTCATATTTGAGGTGGTTATACACTGCTGCCACAAGGGCCAAGGAAAATCTTTACTTGGTTAATTTCCCCGAAGAATTTTTTCTTCGCTAATCAGAATGATAAAAAAAACAATCTCATTGGTGTTGTTGTGCTTTAAAAAAATAATTTTGTCTTGAAATGATGAAATTTATTAGTGAGAAAAATTTTGTAAAATGGTCACTTGTGGTAGGTGTGCTTTTAATAGGCCTTACTACTTTTTTGGGTTACCAGACCACACATTTGCAATTTGATTACGATTTTGAGAAGTTTTTCCCAGCAGAAGATTCCGATGCCGATTATTTTTACCAGCATCGAGAAAAATTTGAATACGATAATAACTTCATTCTGATTGCACTCGAAAATAAGGATGGTGTTTTCACACTGCCGTTCATGGAACGTGTGGACTCTCTAGCCAAGAGCCTTCAGGGGGGAATCCCTTATGTAACTGGAGTGCGTGCAATAACAAATCAAAATGAAGTTTCCCTTTTTGGGGTTAATAACGCGGTTCAAAGGCCCTATATTGATTTGGAAATGTGGAAGGAGTCAAGTACCCAGTTCATCCCTAAGGATTCGGCCAGGATCTTTAGTAGTAAAGAGCTTATCAACACACTTGTTGCTAGTGATGCAAAATCTGTCTGTATCTTTTTAAAACATGAAAATGGATTGTCTGTAAAGAAAAGTGATGTGCTTGTGAATGAGGTGAAAGATAGAATAAGTGCTTTCGAGTTTGACGGTGTGCATCTTGCTGGAACCACAGTAGGGCAGCGTTACTATATTGAAAAGATGAATTCTGAACTCCTTTTATTCATGGCTATGAGTGCTGTTTTGGTGATTTTATTTCTCTTTATTGCATTTCGATCCGGTTGGGGAATTTTATTGCCGCAAGTCGTTATATTTTCGACCCTAGTATGGGTAATAGGAGGGATGGGACTTTTTAACAGCCCAATGAATATTTTATTGACAACCTTGCCCTCAATTATGTTTGTTGTGGCGATGTCAGATGTCATCCATTTGGTTTCGAGATATATGGACGCGCTTCGAGAGGGTCTGTCAAAATTCGAGTCTATAAAAACCACCATAAGAGAGGTCGGATTCTCTACCTTTTTAACCTCATTGACCACCTCTATTGGCTTCTTTTCCCTTTACTTTATAAATGTACAACCCGTCAAGATGTTCGGTTTAATTATTGGAATCGGGGTGTTGCTTGCCTTTTTTCTTTCCATTCTTTTTCTGCCCATCTTGTTTTATTACTTCCCATCTCCCAAGATCATTGAAAAGAAAAGAGATACGATTTGGAGTAGGTTTTTACCAAAGGCTTATGATTGGATATTGAGTCATAAAAAAGTGGTTTGGATTTCATCCGCTATTTTTATTGGGCTTTCTATCTTTGGAATGACCTTACTCAAAGCAGATAATCTTCTTATGGACGATTTAAAGGAATCGGACCCAATAAAATCTGATTTTTATTATTTTGATCAGCATTATGGCGGTTATAGGCCTTTTGAACTAGCGGTGAATGTACGAGATAGCAGTTCAAGCGCCTGGTCTTTAGATGTGCTTGGTGAGTTGGAAGAGGTTGAGAAGTATTTGGAAGATACTTTCGAAGTAGAGTTGAAGACCTCTCTTGTTCAATCTGTTAAGGTCTTGAACCGCTCTCTTCACTTTGGTAATGCATCCTATTTTAAACTTCCCACGAGGACTAAAGAAGTTAAGAGGTTTAGAAGGGTTCTTAAGTTAGCGGAGCAAGGCGCGTTTTTGCCATTGTTTTTAGATTCTACAGAACAACTTACGCGAATTCAAGGAACTATCTCCGATTTAGGGAATAATATAATCACAGCGCGAACCGTACGCTTTCAAGAGTATCTTAAAAAGAGGGACTTTCAATATATTTCAGTGAGAGTAACGGGCTCTGCATTTCTCTTGGATAAAAACATTCGGTATCTCTCAAATAGTTTGATTTATGGTTTACTTCTTTCAATAGGTGTGGTTTCTATCATTATGGGATTTGTATTTAAATCCTTTCGGATGGTTCTAATTAGTTTATTGCCGAATACCATACCGTTGATTTTTATAGCTGCTATAATGGGGTATTTAGGGATCGAGGTAAAAGTGAGTACATCAATTATCTTTACAATTGCCTTTGGGATTGCCGTAGATGACACCATTCATTTGTTAGGTAAATTCAAGTTTGAATTAATGAAGGGAAAATCTGTTTCAGACGCATTAAGGCATTCATTTATTGTTACTGGGAAAGCGATGATCTTAACGACTTTGGTTTTGTGTAGTGGCTTCCTTTTGCTCTTGTTTTCAACCTTTATGGGAACCTTTAATATGGGACTTCTTCTAGGTATTACTTTATTTGTAGCCTTGATTCTAGATTTAACCTTATTGCCTCTTTTGATTCTAGCTTTTTATAAGGAGCCATCACAGGCCCATGATCGAATCGCTGAGGATTGAATAAGATTTTGTTTCTCTAAAACACGAAGGGTATACTTTGGAAAAAAGCTTCTGTGAACAACAGGCATCTTCTGATTGAATATCTTTTGTTCTCTAATTAGTGGTTAAGGTGATGTCTGCAATATTGAAATAGCGTAGCCAATTCTCGATGTCGCCATCAACTTTCATTTGATTTACTCCAATAATATCGTCACCTATACGTAGGCCACACATATCAGCAGGGGAGCCTAGTGCCATGCTTTGAATACGACATTTACCTTTTCCCGGAGCTAGCTTAATCCCCAGTGCAGATTCTGTGAGTAACGCAGCGTCTGTAAGCTTCATCTCTAAACCGAAATATTCAAGTGCTTCTTGTAGTATGGGCTCGTAGGAATGTGTTCCGTTAAGGTAGTTGTCAAAAAAACTTTGAAAAGAAATTCCCGATGTCTTTTCAATAATTCGTTGATAATCAGATTCATCAAAACCAGAAGCAGTAATCGACGGATCCGTGTACATTCTTTTTATAACCTCTTCAATACCATATTTGTTTTTAGTTGCCTTTCGTATCATGAAATCAGTCACGAAGGCCAACAAGCAACCTTCAACATAAATTGAAAGTTTTCTTCCGGGAGCACCACTAATGTATCCATCTAGCCAAGTGTCAAATGAGGAGTCGCCCACAGAAGTGTAAAACCGTGCGGGATTGTCAAAGTGTCTTTGAAATTGTTGTTCGAGCTCTTTAAGGTATTCACTTAGCGTAAAAACCCCACTCTTTAGAAGGTATAAATCTCCCATGTAGGTAGTGACTCCTTCATAAATATATCCAAGTCGGGAATAATTTTCCTCTCTAAACCGATAGGGGTGCATCGCCTTTGGACGAATGGTTTTTATATTCCAGGCATGGTACAGTTCATGCGATGAAACACCCAGTAATTCCGAATAAAGCCTCCCAAACACGTCGTAGCAAGGCCCTAAAGCGATGACAGTGCTATTTGTATGTTCTACACCATGGTATGCTTTATAAGCGGGTGTGTGGATTAAAAAGTGAAATTCTTTAGATGGGAATTCACCAAAATCTTTAATTTGTTTTTTTGAAAATCGCTCAAAGTCATTTAGTAATCTATCCCATGGAATGTCTTGGATGTCATTAAACCAAACAAAAAATTTGGTTTGCCCAATCGTATAACTTTCATTGACAAGTTTATTTGAGCAAATAAATGGTGAATCATATAAGACTTCAAATGACGGTGCTGTTAGCGTAGCGTCTAATGTTTCTAAACTTGTAGCAATTTGCCAATTCTTTGGAATATCTAATTGAAGGTGAATGGGTTTATTAAACAACTCTTCTATGTAAATCAGGCAGTTAACAGGGTTTACATAAAGTAACTTATCGCTAACATAGGTAGATCCTGCATTTAGTTCGTTGCTGTAATATTGGTATTTAATTTTGATCTTATGGGTATTTTGACAATCAATAATCCAAGAATCTTTTGAGCTTTTTTGAAAAGGGACCAATTCGTTTGCTTCATTAAATATTTTAAAACCCCTAATATTCTTAGCGAAATTGGAAATCTCATACCTTCCAGGTCTCCAAGACGGAAGGAATACTTCAATTTGATCAGAACCAACATCAAACGTACATTCTATGTGTAAATATTGCTCGTGCGGGCTAGGTATTGAAAGAATATAATTTACAAGAGGTGAATTCTGAATCTTAGGCATACATCTCCTCTCTTAAACTAATGACTTTGGCATCTCGAAGATAATCATCATATTTCATCATTTTATCAATAGTTCCAGTTGGTGTGATTTCAATAATTCTATTTGCCACGGTATTTACAAGTTCATGGTCATGGGATGTGAAGAGTAATGTTCCTCTAAATTCTGCCATCGCATTGTTTAATGCAGTAATTGATTCAAGATCAAGGTGGTTTGTTGGTTCATCCATCACAATTAAATTTCCTTTTGCAAGCATCATTTTCGAAAGCATACAACGGACCTTCTCTCCTCCAGATAAAACGGTTGCCGACTTCATCGCTTCTTCACCTGTGAAAAGCATTCTTCCTAGAAATGTTCTTAGGTAGACGTCTTCTCTTTCTTCATCGGTTTGTGCATATTGTCGCAACCAATCGATCAAGGAGTCTTTGCTTGAGAAATAGCTTGAGTTATCATTGGGTAAATAGGCACTTTTGATTGTGGTTCCATATGTAAACTCTCCATTATCTGCTTTTATTGATCCATTCAAAATCTGAAACAAAGCCGTAATAGCGATTGAATTTTTTGAAACAAAAGCAATTCGATCTCCTTTGTTGACGATTAAGTTAATATTACTGAATAACACGCCGTCTGAGGAGTTCTTGCTTAAGCCTGTTAAGGAAAGTATTTGGTTTCCAGCATCTCTTTCTTGGTGAAATGTAATGCCTGGGTATTTTCTGGAAGAAGGTTGTATTTCACTAAGGTCCAGGTTGTCTAGCATTTTCCTTCTGCTTGTTGCTTGTTTTGATTTTGCGGCATTTGCAGAGAATCTGGCAATGAACTCCATGAGTTCTTTCTTCTTTTCTTCTGCCTTTTTGTTTTTATCAGATCTTTGTCTTAAGGCGAGTTGAGAGGATTGATACCAAAACGAGTAGTTCCCTGTAAAAAGATTGATTTTTGAAAAGTCAATATCACAAACATGTGTGCAAACGGTATCTAAAAAGTGTCTATCGTGTGAAACAACAATAACCGTGTTCTTAAATTCAAATAAAAAATCTTCTAGCCAAGCAATGGTTTGTATATCTAAATCATTTGTGGGTTCATCTAAAATCAATACATCGGGATTACCAAATAAAGCTTGAGCAAGTAAAACCCTTACTTTTAGATCACTGGAAAGCTCTTCCATATTTTGATAATGCTTAGCTTCTTCAATGCCAAGGTTACTGAGTAAGGCTGCGGCATCCGTTTCTGCATTCCATCCTTCTAGGTCTGCAAATTCTGCTTCAAGTTCACCTGTACGCATGCCGTCTTCTTCACTGAAATCGGGTTTTGCATAAATAGCATCTTTTTCAACCATGATTTCATAGATGCGCTTATGCCCCATGATTACGGTTTGCAGAACGGTTATTTTATCAAACTCGAAATGATCTTGTTTAAGAACGGCCATTCTCTTGCCTGGTTCTAGATTGACTAAGCCTGTGGTTGGGTCTTGGTCTCCCGTTAATATTTTTTTCAAGGTGGATTTACCGGCACCATTGGCCCCAATAACACCATAGCAGTTTCCATTTACAAATTTAAGGTTGACATCATCAAAAAGGATTCTCTTTCCGAATTGAAGGGATAGGTTTTGTACACTGAGCATCTAAAGTTTTTTTTGCAAAGGTAGGGATTTCTATTATTCCTTAATACAACTATAGATGAATGCTGGAGGGATATTTAAAAGACAGTGCTTTATTTGGACACTTGAGAAAACTTTTCCTAGCATTTTCTGAGACTGAAGGCTGTATTGGAATTGTATATACTTACCTTTTGATCGTAGTGCATGTCTTGCTGAAAGCACAACCCTATTGCGTAACCTTGTTGGTAATACGGCTAATGGAATGGACGAAATGATAACATCAGCATCTTTAACATTCATTTTTTTTAAATAAAAACCTATATCTGCTGCAGAGCCATTGACAAGCGTTACTCTTGGATCTTGAATTTTCTCTTTTAATAACTTATAAAAACTGGCATTGATTTCAATGATTAATAATTGGGTTTTAGGTCCAATCAGATTTAGTAATTCTTCTGTAAAGACACCTGTTCCTGGCCCAAGTTCAACGACCACTTTTGCATTTGATAAAGTGAGCCCATTCATCATCTTTTTTGTCAAATACTTGGAGCTAGGAGCTATGGCGCCGACTTGAGATTTTCGAAATAAGAACTCTTTAAGAAATGAGGAATCTTTCAATTTTAAATATTCATCTTTTGATTGCCTTTTTTAATAATCCCGATAACAAGTCCCTTTAATAATCCTAAATCAAAAGGGGAGAAGGCTTTGTCTTTTTTAGAAAGGGTATTAGTGTCAAAGTTTAAGCTAGGGTCAAATATAGTCAGATTTGCCATTGTGTCTACTTTGATACCCGTCGTTTGTATTTCTAATAGTTTTGCTGGTTTTTCCGCGAGCACTTCTATTAATTCACTTGTACTTAGATTGTTGGCTGTGTTTAAGGCGGCAAAAAGGGTTTGTAAATGTGGGGCTCCAAATTCCGCGCTTTCGAAATCAACTTCTTTTTCGTCCTGATCTGTTGGTCTATGATTTGAAACAACACAGTCAATTACGCCTTCTTTTAAAGCAAGCCAAAGCGCTTTGTTATTTTTATTACTTCTTAAGGGGGGGTGTGTTTTAAACCTCGTATCAAAGTCTAAAACCTTAGACTCATCAAAGCACAGATTCATAATATGTGTGTCCGCACTGACAAGAAGGCCTTTTTTCTTTGCTTCGCGAATTAAATTAACCCCTTCAATTGTCGAGACTCCACTGATATGCAGTGTTCCTTTAGTATAATCTAAAATCCTCAGATGTCTTTCTATTTCGATAATCTCCGATACTTCCGGGTCACCTTTGAGGCCTGTTTTTAAAGAGGCTTGACCTTCGTTTACTTGTGCATTTTTTGTCAAGGATGCATTCCCAACACTTACCGTTATTCGTGCATTGAAATTTTGCGCATACATCAAGGCATTGCTCAATACGCCAGCTTCCGTTGCAACTCGGTCATCAGTGAATAGAAGCGCACCTGCCTTTTGCATGTCAAATAATTCAGCAAGCTCTTTGCCTTTCATGCCTTTCGTCAGGCATCCCATTGGAATTACAGCCACAGCATGTCCTTCTGCCTTTCTTAAAATCGAGTCGATAGAAGCTTTTTGATCCATTACGGGGGAGGTAGACGGTAAAACGGCCACCTGAGTAAAACCTCCTTTAGCGGCCTTGTCTAAACCGCTCTGTATGGTCTCTTTGTATTCATGTCCAGGATCACAAAAATGGGCTTTGAGATCAATCCATCCTTTTGAAACGTGTAAGTCTTCAGATTCTATTACTTGCGATTCACCCTCTTTGTTTAGCTTGTCATCAATCTTAATAATCCTTCCATTCTCGATAAGTATGTCCTTCTTCTTATTGTGAAACTCGGAAGTTGAATCAATGATTTTTGCTTGTTTAAGTAATACTTTCATGATTTAATTTTTCCAGATTTTAGCTATTAAAATTTCACAAAACATTGCCATTATTGTAATAAAGATACAAATACGCCAATACTCTTCGGTAAGATTCAATTTTATTTTAGAGACATCAGTATTGTTGTTAAAAACCTGACTATTTAAATTTCTAAAGCCCAAAGGCTCTAGTTTTTTGGTCATTTCTTCAAGAGTCATAAGGTCAACTGAAGATTCCGTTCTGTCGTAATTCAGTGAAACTAAATCTAAGGTGTCGTCCTTTTCAAGTATGAAATTTCCCTGTTCTAGATTTTCCATTGCCTCAATCCCGGATAGGTCAATATATTTGTAAGAACCATCTTGAATGAGCTTTGGAATGAAGTCTTTTCCCTCGTTCTTAAGCCTTATTGGCCCCTCTGAAGCACTTGTCGTTTGGATGGCTATAAGTTCATCTTGACCGATAAAATGATAAGGTTTTTTATTTCCCCCAGCCATCTCTGCAATTCTGATGCACAAGACAGGGAACAAGGTATTTTGAATAAAGTCAGAACAGTCTTCGTTTAAGCAAGAATATAGTGCATATGAGTTTTCTAATGATTTGAAAAAGATTGGCGTTTGGTCTCTTAGTGACATCAGTGGTATCGCAGATGAGTTTTTGAAGTTTGTCTGAAATACCCTTTTGAAGGTAGGAAGGTTTATCGCATTGTCTTCTTTTTCAAATACACCAGAAAATATAGGGTCTTTAAACTCGAGATTAATCGCCTTTTGATCCGTATTTCTTTTTCCTGTTATTTCAGGAAGCTGTAATTGTTTTAATAAGGGGTTGATTTGAGATAATACGACTTGTGGCGAGGGTAGAATGAATACACTGCCGCCTTTAGCCTGGAAATTAGTAATATCAGATTGTAATCCACTTGAAATATTTTTGATCCCATTTAAAACTAAAAGTTTCTTTTGAAAAAAAACAGATGGATTGACTCTTGTCATATCGACTTCTTGCACATTGAAAAAAGCCTCAGTAGTAAACGCTTTACTTACGTTTTCATGGCTGTCATCTCCATTGATAATCAAAATATCACTCTTGCCTGTTGCCTGATAGCTAAAGTAGAAATTGTCATCCCAATACATCATTTGGTCACGTAATTCAATTTTCCCTTGAACTGTTTGTTTTGAAATGGAAGGAATCGTTACGGATGTAGTAAGGCTACTCTTTTTTGGAATGTTGACAAATAAGTCTTTTGAAAAATCGTTTGCCCTCACATTTACTTCGAGATTTTGAAGGTCTTCATCGCTATCATTGGTGATTTTAAAAAACAATTCATTGCCTTCCCCTAATCTGTGTGTCTTGGAGTTGAACCAAAGCGAATCAATAAAGCAATTTTCAGATTTCTGAGGTTTGAATTGCCATAGGTTCAGACTCGCGTTGGAGTCGGCTTTAATGTTTTTTAAGCTAAAATAATCTCGTTGAAAATCACTTAGAAATAAATTCTCAAAGCGACCAGGGTGATTAACGCTTTCTTTTTTATTGGTTTCCTGTTGCCAGTTCCATATCGTATTGAATTTTCTCTGAATGGGAGAATAGGTTATTCCGTCAATTTCATAAAGTGCATCTTTAGAACTGATAACCCTTTGTTGTATAGCACTTAAGTCATTGCTGCTGATGATGTATCTTTGGTTTTGGGGGTACTTACTAACGAGCCTTTTCGCTGCTTCTTTTGCCTCTGACAACAATTCTCCGGCACTACCTTTTGCCGTCATTGAAAATGAATTGTCTATATATATACTTACAATTGACTCGAAGGACGGGTTGCTCTGGTCATTTGCATTATAGAAAGGTTGAGAAAATGCAAGAACCAAAAACCCAAGCGCAATGAGTCTACAGATTAGTATAATTAGGTTTTGAAGTTTCTTTACCGCTTTCTTTTCTTTTTGAAAAGACTTCATAAAACGAAGGGAAGAGAAATAGATCTTTTTATGCTTCCTAAAGTGAAAAAGATGAATCAGAATAGGTATAGACAGTAGGAGTAAGAACCAAAGCGTATTGGGGTACAAGAAATTCATCGGCTATAAAAGTAGTGAAAGTTCATGGAGGTTCAAAAAAAAATGTCCCGAAGGACATTTTATTTAGTTTTTCGATTTATCGTACCATTCTTTAAATTTTTCTTCATTCCCAGATGAGCGATAAGCCATAGCTAGGTTTTTCATGACAGATTTGTTTTCAGGAAACGCGACAATCATTTTTTCAAGACTAGGAATTGCTTTGGCGAGGATTTCTTTTTTCTTGTTTTCTAATTCTGTTACCCTAGGGTCACGGTAATCCAAATCCTTAGCTTCATCTCCAAGAGAAATACTCCAATCCATGTATAAAGCAGCTAGGTTAGAATGGGCGTTGACGTATTCTGGGTCAATTTCGATTGCTTTTAAAAGATTGCTCTCAGCCTTTTCATTTTGCTTGAGTTCAATATAGGATGTCCCTAAAATATAATAGAGTTGCTTGTTGTTTGGATCAATTGCCAATGCTTCATTTATATATTGTTCTGATTTCTCAGTGTCACCACGCTTAAGAGCTATATTGATGTAGTTGGTAAGTATGCCCATGTCATTTGGCGAAATCTCATTGGCAGCATCGCACATTTTTTCTGCTTTGTCAAGTTGTTCAACTCTGATCAAAGAATCTGTTACATATGCATACGTTGCCATGGCATTCGCTTTTGCGTCTTCGTATTCTTCACCAATAAAGGTTTTAACTTGATAAGCCCCTAAAAAGCTCATAAAGGCCATTTCAAAATTTTTCTTCTCGTACATCGATAAGCCCATTTCAAAGTACTGGGTTACACGCTGTCCTATAAAACCTTTGGCATCATCTGAATATTTACCCTTAGGATCGTTTATTACCTTTCCAAAACTCTCCATAGACACAGTCTTGTAACGCTCTAACAAGGACTCGTCAGGCATTTTACCAGCCATAGCATCAAATTGCGCCACTTCAATTAGAGCGAAATAAACCATGCCTCGATATAAGTGCATTTTCATACCTTCCTTCGTGTCGGGATGGGCGGCGGCTAAATCAATAAAGCCTTTCGCATCATTAGCAGTTTTTGTAGCTTTTTCAGCACCGAGCATAGGGCTGTATTTCTTCATCAGCATGGCCGCATCTGTTACATTGCTTTTTTGAGCCATAGTTGCATTCGACAAAATCACCAGGAATGCTAGTAAAAGTGTTGTGTTCATTTTCATAATTATAATTTAAATTGATTCTTCCAAATCTTATGCCAAGGATGATCTTTTAGGGTTATTCTTCGCTAGGGCTTTCGTTTGGTTCTGTATTGTTATTTTCTGTGCCTTCTATATTTTCATCGCCTGACATGTCTATTTCTTCTCCCGCTTCTTCCTCGTCACCTCTAGGAACTCTTGCAATTGCTGCAATCTCCGAAGCTCCTTTAAGGTTAATTAATCTAACTCCTTGAGCTGCTCTACCCATGGTCCTTATGCTGTCTACATTCATTCGAATGGCGACACCGCTTTTGGTAATAATCATTAAATCGTCCTCGTCAATTACATTCTTGATCGAAAGTAATGCTCCGGTTTTAGCAGTGATGTTTAGGGTTTTAACGCCTTTTCCACCCCGATTCGTTATTCTATATACAGGTTCGTGATCTTCAGGATCATTAAGGAAAGTTCTTTTCCCATAGCCTTTCTCAGAAACGACCAATATGGTAGAGTATACGTCTTCTACGCAAATCATTCCAACAACTTTCTCTTTTGATTCATCAATTTTGATTCCCCTTACACCAGATGCGTTTCTTCCCATTGGGCGCACAGTACTTTCGTTAAACCTTATCGCTCTTCCAGAACTAGAGGCTAAAACGATTTCATTTTCACCATTAGTAAGTTTTGCTTCTAAAAGCTCATCGTTGTCTCTAATCGTAATGGCATTGATACCATTGGTTCGTGGTCGGGAGTATGCCTCTAAGGAAGTCTTTTTGATGACACCTAGTTTTGTACACATGACAATAAAGTTATTATTGATGTACTCATTATCTGTGATATCTAGAACCTTAACGTAAGCCTTAACCTTGTCATCTTGAGGGATGTTAATTAAGTTTTGGATCGCTCTACCCTTCGCTATTTTATTCCCTTCTGGAATTTCAAATACCCTCATCCAGAAACAACGTCCTTTCTCGGTGAAGATCAAGAGGTAATTATGGTTGGTCGCAACAAATAGATGTTCTAAGAAATCCTTTTCACGTGTGGTTGATCCTTTGGACCCCATTCCTCCTCTGTTTTGAACTTTATATTCAGCAAGGTTTGTTCTTTTAATATAGCCTGCATGTGAAATAGTCACAACAACTTCTTCATCTGCGATTAAATCTTCAATTCGCATTTCGCTTGCGCTGTATTCTATAACCGATCGTCTTTCGTCACCATACTTATCTTTGATGTCGTTTAGCTCTTCTGTTATGATTGACATTCTTCTTGGCTCATTGGACAGGATGTCTTTTAAGTCCTCAATGGTTTTCATCAATTCGTCATATTCACCACGAAGCTTGTTTTGTTCTAGGCCCGTAAGTTGACGAAGCCTCATGTCGACAATGGCGCGTGTCTGAATGTCTGAAAGTTTAAATCTTTCAGAAAGGTTTTCCCGTGCTTGGTCTGGTGAAGGGGATGCTTTGATGATTT
The DNA here is from genome assembly GCA_905182495.1 of Flavobacteriales bacterium UBA952. GTDB lineage: Bacteria > Bacteroidota > Bacteroidia > Flavobacteriales_D > Crocinitomicaceae > UBA952. The sequence goes on along the minus strand of CAJJBU010000020.1, from coordinate 15,110 downwards.
CAATAACCTCGTCAATATTGTCTGATGCGATGATTAAACCTTCTAGAATATGCGCTCTTTCTTCAGCTTTTCTAAGCTCGTATTTTGTTCTTCTGACAATTACTTCATGTCGAAATTCAACAAAGTTGGAGATGATGCTTTTTAAATTTAATAGCTGAGGCCTACCCTTTACTAAGCAAATGTTATTCACTGAGAATGAGGTCTGTAGAGAAGTGTACTTGTACAATTTGTTTAATACAACATTAGCGATCGCATCTCGTTTTATTTCATAAACAATACGCATTCCATTACGATCTGACTCATCACGTAAATCAGAGATGCCTTCAATTTTTTTATCATTTACTAGGTCGGCAGTTTTACGTATGAGTTCTGCTTTGTTTACTTGGTATGGAATCTCTGTGACAATAATTTTCTCTTTTCCATTTTCCTCTTCAATTTCAGCCTTGCATCTCATTACGATACGTCCCTTACCGGTTAGAAAAGCATCTTTAACTCCTTCATATCCATAAATGATTCCTCCTGTAGGGAAATCGGGCGCTTTCACATGTGTTAAGAGTTCTTCGTCTTCAATATCAGGGTTTTCAATATAGGCGATGGTACCGTTGATAACCTCTGTAAGATTGTGAGGTGCCATATTTGTAGCCATTCCAACTGCGATCCCAGAGGCTCCGTTAACAAGGAGATTAGGTATTTTCGTAGGTAAAACGGTCGGTTCTTTTAAACTGTCATCAAAATTAGGTCTAAAATCTACAGTTTCTTTATCTAGGTCATTTAACATCTCCTCTGAGATCTTTTTTAGCCGAGCCTCTGTATATCTCATTGCAGCTGGGCTATCACCATCTACTGATCCAAAATTCCCTTGTCCATCAACCAGTGGGTATCTCAAAGACCAATCTTGCGCCATTCTAACCATGGTATCATAAACGGAACTGTCACCATGCGGATGGTATTTCCCTAATACTTCACCAACAATTCTTGCGGATTTCTTGTGCGCTTTATTTGAATAAACCCCGAGGTCCTGCATGCCATAAAGAACCCTTCTGTGAACGGGCTTAAAGCCATCTCTCACATCAGGCAATGCTCTGGATACGATTACCGACATCGAATAATCGATATAGGCTGATTTCATTTCGTCCTCAATGTTAATCTGAATTATTCTCTCTCCGTCTGCCATATTTTCTACTCTAAAAATTAAGTTGCCAACAATAAAATGTTGCGCGAATCAAATTTACGAAATAAGTACTCTAATTGTTATTGCCTTTAAGGTAATTTACTAACAAAATAAAGGTATAAATTGTGGATAAATACAAGTCTCTAGCAAATTATTCATATTATATTTGTAACAGTATAGAAATGAACTTAAAGAATGGAAGCTAAATTTTCACCACGTGTAAAAGACCTTTTGTCTCATAGCCGTCAAGAAGCATTTCGTTTAAGAAACGAATTTGTTAGTGCTGAGCACCTTTTGCTTGGTCTTATTAAATTAAATGAAGGTACTGGGTTACGTGTGATTCAGGAGTTTCAACTCGATTTGAAGTCTATTAAGACTGAGATTGATGTGCTATTGGAGAAATCTGCAGTGGCTAGCATTGAAAATGCGAATTTACCGCTACTCAAGCAGACAGAAAATATTATTAAGCAGTCCTATTTAGAGGCTAAACAATTTAAGTCATCAGTTATTGGGACAGCTCATATTTTACTGACAATTTTAAGATATGAAGATTGTGCTGCTTGTAAAATATTAAACAAATACGGGATTATGTACGAGAATGCAAGGGAAGAATATGAAAACATCTTAGACGAATCAAAGGGGCCGAAATCAGAATTCCCAGGCAGTAGCAGTGAAGAGGAAGATCCGTTTTCTTCGCCTCCTTCCAAGAAGCCAACAGATTCTAAATCAAAAAACTCTCTTGGGAGAGATCTAACCAAAATGGCAGAGTTAGGTAAGTTAGATCCTATAGTTGGTCGTGAAAAAGAGATAGAGCGGGTCAGCCAAATTCTTTCAAGACGTAAAAAAAACAACCCGATTCTTATAGGAGAGCCAGGTGTTGGTAAAAGCGCAATTGCCGAAGGTTTGGCGCTAAGAATTATCCAAAGAAAGGTATCTAGAGTTTTATTCAATAAAAGAATAATGTCACTTGACCTTGCGTCTTTAGTCGCTGGTACTAAGTATAGAGGTCAATTTGAGGAAAGGATGAAAGCAGTGATGCAAGAGATTGAAAAAAATCCAGATGTCATACTTTTTATTGACGAAATACATACGATTAGTAGGTGCAGGTGGAGCCAGTGGCTCACTAGATGCTTCTAATATGCTGAAGCCGGCCTTGGCTAGAGGAGAGCTGCAGGCTATCGGAGCAACAACACTTGACGAGTATCGCCAACATATTGAAAAAGATGGTGCTTTGGCAAGAAGATTTCAAAAGGTAATTATTGAGCCGACCAATACAGAGGAGACTATTCAAATTTTAATGAATATTAAAGAACGTTATGAGGATCATCATTCAGTAAGTTATACAGATGATGCAATCAAAGCCTGTGTGAAGCTTACCGAGAGATACATTACAGATCGACATCTACCAGACAAGGCAATTGATGCCCTGGATGAAGTAGGATCTAGAGTACACATCACTAATATTAATGTTCCTAAAGAAATAACGGAATTAGAATCCCGAGTTGAAGAACTCAAGGATGAGAAAGCGGAAGTTATTCGCTCTCAGCAGTATGAAAAAGCTGCAGAATTAAGAGACAGTGAAAGGAAAATACTTGAGCAACTTGAAGCTGCTAAGATAAAATGGGAAGAAGATTCCAAAAACAATAAGATTACGGTTACTGAAGAAAATGTTGCAGAGGTAGTATCTATGATGTGCGGAATACCTGTGACCAAAGTATCTCAATCGGAAACGGGGAGACTCGTCGTTATGTCAGACGAGATAAAGAACATGGTCATTGGGCAGGATGATGCTGTAGATAAGGTAGTGAAGGCTATTCAGCGAAATAGAGCGGGGCTTAAGGACCCAAACAAGCCCATCGGCTCGTTCTTTTTTCTAGGGCCAACAGGAGTGGGTAAAACACAATTGGCTAAGGTTTTAGCAAGACAGTTGTTTGATACCGAAGACGCGCTAATTCGAATTGATATGTCGGAATATATGGAGAAGTTCTCCCTTTCAAGACTGGTTGGAGCACCTCCGGGATACGTAGGTTATGAAGAAGGTGGTCAGCTTACTGAAAAGGTGCGCAGAAAACCTTATGCTATTATTCTTTTAGATGAAATTGAAAAAGCGCACCCTGATGTCTTTAATCTTTTGTTACAGGTTCTAGATGATGGACACATGACGGATGGTTTAGGTCGAAAAATTGACTTTAAGAATACGATAATCATCATGACCTCAAATATTGGAGCGCGTCAGCTTGCAGACTTTGGCACGGGTGTTGGTTTTGGAACACAGGCCCGACAAGAATCAAAGGAGGATAACGTGAAGTCGATTATTCAAAAAGCGTTAAAAAAAGCATTTGCCCCAGAGTTTTTAAATAGAATCGATGATATGATTATGTTTAAATCATTGGGTAGAAAAGAGATTCATAGTATTATTGATATTGAACTGTCTAACTTATACGCTAGAATTCTTTCACTTGGTTTTAATATTTCTTTAACAGAAAAAGCAAAGGAATTTATTGTTGATCAAGGTTATGATGAAAAGTTTGGTGCAAGACCTTTGAAGAGGGCTATTCAAAAATATGTTGAAGACCCTCTAGCTGAAGAGATCATCAAAGCTTCCTTCTCTAAAGGCGAGGTTATTGTGCTTGATTTGAATGAAGCAAAGGATGGTTTGGACGTCATTAAAAAGAAACCAAAGGGAACTAAAAAGGAAAATCCAAAAGCAAAAAAGGATTAATCTTTTTTATTTTTTAAGCACTACTTCTTCGTAGGGGACTCGATGTCGTTCCCCCCAAATGCCTTTGTCAGTTCCTTTTCCCACGGAAACAATCATATTGATTTCGGCACCTCTAGGTAACTGTAATAGTTTCTTAACCCTTTTCCTATCGAAGCCTTCCATGGGGCAAGAATGCAAACCCTCTGCTGCGATAGAAAGCATAAAGGTTTGTGCGGCCAATGCACATGACTTATGGACAACAATGCGCTGTTCTGCTTTCCCGCCCAAACGATAAAAAGGTTTACCTATTCCAAGAAGGAAGCTTACACTTTTTCTAAGTATTGATGCAACTCCGAATGGATCATTAAAGTAAACGATGGGTATTAATTTTTTATAATAGCTCAAAGCCCCTTTTTGAAGTTTTCCTGGTTTCCCATCAACGCTTTCAGCAATTCTATCATAATTCCATTTAGCTCTAGACCTCCATTTGTCTTTCCTTGTAATAAAGACGACCATATGCTTTGCGGTTTTGGCAGCGGATTGGCCAAGGCAAAGAGGAATCATTTTTTGAAGCATTTCTTTACTTTCAATCCATTGAAATTCCCAAAGCTGCATATTACTGCTATTTGGTGCCAATATTGCTCTTTTAATTCCTCTTTCTATAATTTGGTCAGGCACCTCAGTATTTGGATCAAAAGCCCTATTGCTTCTTCTTGAATCAACAATTTTTTGAAATTCTTCTTGTAGCATATAATTGGTTTATTTGAGCACGAAGGTATTCAAGTATTTTAAAATCGGACACAATTTCGTGTAAATGAAAAAAAACATGACAGCATGTCTTAATATAAATTGTGGCAGTATCTTTGATATCGTTTTTAGAGAAATAAAGTGATATGGCAGTTAAAAAGAAAAATGAAAAGGTTACCACTGAAAAAGTAGTGGAAGACAACACCGATAGTAATGTGGTTTCAGAAGAAACTGTAGCAAATGAAGAGCCGACTCAGGAGGAAAAATATAATGAGTTGAATGATCGGTTTTTACGATTGTATGCTGAATTCGAAAATTATCGAAAAAGAACGAATAAAGAACGTCTTGATTTAATTACAAATGCAAATTCAGATTTGCTTAAAGACCTTGTTCCGATCATTGATGATTTTGAAAGAGCGATTGCTAATAATGTAGCGTCGAATGATATCGATGGCATTAAAGAAGGTTTCACATTGATTTATACAAAGTATAATGGTTTACTTCAGTCTAAAGGCTTGAAAGCCATGGATGCAAAAGGAAAACTGTTTGATTCTGAGCTTCATGAAGCGATTGCTAATATGCCGACTGAGGATAAGAAAATGAAAGGAAAGGTTATTGATGATGTAGAGAAAGGATACTTTTTAAATGATAAAGTACTTCGATTTGCTAAAGTTGTTGTTGGACAGTAATATGAATTACAAATGAGTCAGAAAAGAGATTTTTACGAGGTATTAGGATTGTCAAAAGGAGCATCCGAGTCTGAGATTAAAAAGGCATATCGCAAATTAGCCTTAAAGTATCATCCAGATAAAAATCCTGATGATTCGAGTGCGGAAGACAAATTTAAAGAGGCAGCGGAGGCCTATGAAATATTGAGTAATGCTGACAAGAAGTCGCGTTATGATCAATATGGTCATGCGGGAATGGGCCAAGGTTCTGGCGCAGGAGGCATGAATATGGACGACATATTTTCTCAATTCGGAGATGTGTTCGGCAGTGCTTTTGGCGGTAGCTTTGGCGGTAGTCGGGGCGGCGGTTCTCGAGTTGTAAAAGGATCGAACTTGAGAGTTAAAATGAAATTAACGCTTGAGGATATAGCAAATGGTGTTAAAAAGAAAATCAAAGTAAATAAACTCGTTAATGCCGACGGGGTAACTTTCAAGACGTGCTCAAATTGCAATGGAACGGGTCGTATTACGCGTATGGCTCAGACTTTTATTGGCGCCATGCAGACTCAATCAGCATGTAATGTTTGTCAAGGTGCAGGTAAAATGATTGACAAGAGACCATCCGGTGCCGATCAGAATGGACTTATTCGTAAAGAAGAGGTCATTGAGATTGAAATTCCAGCGGGAGTTGAGGAGGGAATGCAATTAAGTGTCCGCGGTAAAGGAAACGCAGGCCCTTTTAATGGTGTCCCTGGTGACCTTATGGTGGTTATCGAAGAGGTGGAGCATGCTGAATTAAAAAGAGACGGTGATAATGTGCATTATGAGGCTGTAGTGAGTTTCATGGATGCCGTATTAGGTGAAAGTATCGAAATCCCTACACTTTCAGGAAAGGTAAAGATTAAAATAGACGCAGGAACGCAAAGTGGCAAGGTGCTAAGGTTGAGGGGAAAGGGATTGCCAAATGTCCAGGGCTATGGTGCGGGTGATTTATTCGCTCATATCAATGTTTGGACTCCAACAAAAATTTCAAAGGAAGAGAAGTCGCTCATTGAAAAATTAAAAAAATCTGAAAACTTCATTCCAAAAGAAGGGGATAAGGATAAAGGGTTTTTCACACAGATGAGAGACATGTTCTCGTGATGCGTTTTATAGACCTTGCTCGTAAAAACCCAGGCACCTTAAGTCAAGTTTTTTTGACGATATCTTTGGTTCTTTTTGTTTATTTTATTGGAGGAATGGGATTGCTTCTAGATTATAAGTTTTTTACGGGAGGAGATCTTCAAGCTTCTGAAATATCAGATTTCACAAGTATTCTAGGGAATAACAGGGTGTTGTTCTGGTTGCTATTACCGTTTACACTTGTTTTCATAGTATTTCTGGCATCCATTAAATGGATTCATAGACGTCCTGTGCTTTCTATATTCACAGGTCGAGAATTATTTGATTGGAAAAGAGTATTTACGAGTTTCTTCTTAATCATAATCCTCTTGTCAATCCTTACAGGCACTCAGATTTTTTTCTCCTCTACTTTTGAATGGAACTTGAATTGGGGGAAGCTATCCGTGTTACTTCTTATCGCAATATTTATGATTCCGATTCAAACAACTATTGAAGAGCTTCATTACTGATTTACTACAAGGTTTAAAAGCTAAATTGGGATCGAATAAACATGCTGTCATTTTAGCCGGGATTTTTTTTGGTTTAATTCACTACGGAAACCCAGAGATTGAAGCGATTGGCAACCATGTCTTACTTTACTACGTGGCCTCAGGTATATTTCTAGGTTGCCTAGCGCTTTTTGATAATGGTTTAGAGCTTTCAATGGGGTATCATGCAGCTAACAATGTCTTTACAGCGATTGTTGTTTCTAATAATTGGCAAGTTTTCCAAACAGACGCACTCTATATAGACCACGCGCCACCCGAATTGTCTTGGTTTGCCTTATTGTTTTTATTGTCCTTATTTCCTTTATTGCTTTATATCTTCAGGAGAATTTATAAATGGAAATCCTTAAAAGAATATTGGACCTGAGAGGGTTGAACTCGTCAACTTTTTTTTAGATTTACATTCGTATGATTGAGATTTCTAATGTTTCAAAATCTTTTAGGCGTAAATCCGCCTTAATTAATGTTTCTTTAAAAATAGCTAAGGGTACCATAACCGGCTTGCTTGGCCCTAATGGTGCCGGAAAAACGACACTCATTAGATTGATGAATATTATGCTTGTACCCGATGAGGGGTATTTAAAGTATGATGGTCAACTCCTAAAGAAAGACCACCTGAAAAACATTGGTTACTTACCAGAAGAAAGAGGCTTATATCCAGATATGACGGTAAATGAGCAGCTTAATTTCTTTGCGAAACTAAGGGGTTTGAGTAGAGAAGAGGCGTCTTTGAATGCTAAGTATTGGATTGAAAAACTTAAAATGAGCGAATGGTCACATGAGACGATTCAGTCCTTGTCCAAGGGGATGGCTCAAAAAGTGCAATTTGCGGTAGCCGTGGTTCATGATCCAGAATTTATCATTCTTGACGAACCCTTGACTGGCTTTGATCCTATCAATGTTGACTTGATCAAAAACTTATTATTTGAATTTAAAGAAGCAGGTAAAACTGTGCTGTTAAGCACGCACAATATGCATAGAGTCCAGGATATGTGTTCTCATGTCATTTTGCTAAATGAGGGAAGAATTGTTTCTAATTGTTCGATAAAGGAATTGCTTGACGGGTATGAATCTGATCGCTTCGTCGTGCGGTATCGAGGTACTTCAATTGCTTTTGCCAATGCATTATGGACAGATTTTGAATTGCTTGAACAAATCGAAATTCAAGAGGGATTGATAGAAGCTCATCTCTTAAAACGGGGTGATAAATCTGTTGATGATTTGATTAGAAATCTTCAAGGTCATGTTACCATAGATTCTGTCTATAGGGAACAACCTCAAATGGATCACATTTTTTTAGATTTAATCGAAAAAGGAAATATCGAATGAGGTCTGTCTTTTTAATTTCTTGGAGAGAGATTCAGCAACGTGTATTTAACCGTTCTTTCCTTTTGATGTTGCTTCTTGGCCCCTTATTGATTCTATCCTTGTTTTACTTTCTTGTTCAGGCGGCAGATGAGGGCAAGAAACAAGTGAGTGTCCTAATTGCGGATCCTGGGGATTTACTTGAAGGGATTATTTCTTCTAAAGAAAATACAGCGGTTCAATATTCATTTGTTTCCGATTACTTGACGCTCACCGAATTTAAGACTGGTAAGGCATACGAGAAATATGATGTACTGATGGAGGTTAACGAAAAGGTCCTCAATAATAAAAAAGTTTTTGTCTTTTATCGTGATTTCCTATCGAATTCCATTCAGAATTCATTGCGTTTCACATTGGAGCGCAGGGTAGAGGAGGTTATTATTGAAGAGTTTTCTGATTTATCGATTGAATCCTATCGACAAATGAAACAGCCCTTAAATATCGACTTTAGGAATCTTGAGAACCCAACCAATGCAAGAGCGGGCGATGCTGGATGGGTGGGGTATTTTTTCGGTGCATTAATTATACTCTTCACTTTGTTTTATGGGATGTCTATTTTACGCGGAATTGCCAGAGAGAAATCTAATCGTGTTGTTGAAGTCCTAGTGTCTGTTATAAGTCCAGGACAGCTGATGTTGGGTAAAATTATTGGAATAGGAATGTCGGCTCTCGTGCAACTGTTGTTTTGGTTACTGGTCATCAGCGTTGGTCTTTGGGCATTTCAAGGCGTATTTTTTTCTGACTTTTTCTTGAGTGAATCCTTTATGGGTATGCAATTTTCAGAGGGTGCTCATGAGGCATTGCAAAGCGAATTTACAAGGGTAAGAAACAACGAAATGATTCACCTTATTTATGACCGCGTTAATTTGGGCTTGATTCTTCCCTTTTTCTTTCTTTTCTTTTTGTCGTTCTTTACTTTTGTATGGCGCATTTTTCAGCTTAATAGGGGCTGCAATGGGTTCTGAGCGTGATGGGCAGGTTTTTATATTGCCCCTAGTACTCCTCTTAATTTTCACGCTTATAGCTGGGTGTTTTATGGTTCTTAGTCCGGATTCTGAATTCACAGCAATTTGTCAGTATATTCCATTTACAGCGCCCATGGCAGTGATGGTTCATTTAGCGATGGGTTATACAATAGGCACAGGGTACTTAATATGGATTTCACTGTTAATTATCCTCATTTCTACGATGATCATGTTATGGATTGCTAGTAAGGTCTTTAAAAGAGGCTTACTGGCTTATGGCCATCAAATTAATCTTAAATCAGTTTTTAGATGGATGACGCGCGGGTGATAAAAGCAGTCATCGATATCGGTACCAATACCTTTAATCTACTGATCGCGGAGAAGCTTGATTCTGGTATAAATATCATAGAAACTCACAAAGTTGCGGTTTCATTGGGAATGGGAGGAATCAATGAGGGTTACCTTACAGAAGATGCTATGAATCGTGCTATGCGAGCCTTTGAAGTCTTTAAAGTCAAGATCAGTCCTTACGGCGTCATTCCAGTTTTGATTGCAACCTCAGCAGTTCGCGATGCCAAAAACTCGAAAGCTTTTGTTGATATGGTAAAAGCAGACTTTGATTGGGGTATTGATATTATATCTGGTGCTCAAGAAGCGCAACTAATTTACAAAGGGGTTACTTTGTGTTTTCCTTTTGATGAACACGCGATGATCATGGATATAGGAGGCGGGAGCACGGAGTTCATCGAGGCGGATCAAAATGGTATTATACGTGCTATTTCCCTGAATATAGGAGTTTCGAGGTTGTATCAAGGCTTTTCTGTTCAGGATCCATTTACCGTTGAGAATGTAAATGATATAGAAGCGTTTTTAGAAACAAATTCTCAAGGGTTTTTTAAGGATGCTCAAGTTGATACTTTAATTGGTTCATCTGGAACTTTTGAAACGTTCTATGAAATGATTAATCAACAAGCGTTCCCAAAGGGCAATGAGACATTCGAATTAGAGATAAATGCTTTTATGGAGTCTTTGGATCTGTTGATTTACTCGACCTTAGAAGCGCGAAATAAAAATGAATTCATTATTCCAATCAGAAAGAAGATGGCTCCTTTTGCGGCGGTTAAAACGCGGTGGGTGATGCGTAAGTTAAATCCTAAAAAGGTCGTGCTGTCTCCATTTTCTTTGAAAGAAGGAGCCCTTGTTTAGTGGCTATTAAAAGGAGATTAAACGAAGCCTTTTAGTGGTGTTATCTACTTGTATTTCAATTATATAGTACCCACTACCTAAATCTTTAATATCTATCAATTGATTGGGCTGAACCTGAACTTCTCTCCTGGTTTTCCCATTTAAGTCGTATACCCTGATTTTTGCACTTTCTTTTAAATTAGCAATGGTAAAAGTACCATCCGAGGGATTTGGACTTAAGCGCAATTGATCGGTAATAGGAAGTGTGTTTTCATCCAAGTCAAGTGCATCACTTTCAATGATACTTCCTATTTTATTTATAATCCAATTTTCCGGGTCGATTGAAATAGACGAAGAAATCGTTCCAATGTTTGAAAGATTAAAGGTGTTTGAATTGTTATCAATTTGAAATCTAATGGTGGTGTCGCTTTGCCCTGGTCTCGAAAATTTAATATCAAGGTCATTCGTAAACAATGCCGTTACATTAGGTTTTGAGGTTGTATGGTTAACCTCTATGATTAAATCATCGCCTATTTGCTCCCATAAAAGAGAATAGGTAGGGTAGCCTTCACCGAAATACCATTCTTCAAAAAATGAAGTAAAGTCTAGCCCTGAGGCTAATTCTAGGCTTTCTTTGAAGTTAACACCATACGCTGTGCTATTGGCGTACTGATTTTGAAAATCTTTTAAGATCTGAAAGAACTGTGTGTCATCATTAAGCATGTATCGCATGCTGTGGATAATTGCAGCACCTTTGTCGTAGGTGAGCCTTCCGCTAAAAATTCTATTTTCGTTCAGACTATCGAGTACCCATACACTTCCCCCGTTTTGGCTCATTACATTGTCGTGAACATCCGCCATGTGCCCGTCATTTTCATTGGGGTATAGATTCTCTAGCATAAGGTATTCGCTATAGGATGCAAAGCCCTCGTTGATCCAAATGTCACACCAAGATGCGCAAGTAACATGGTCTCCCCACCATTGATGCCCTAGTTCATGGGAAGTAAGTCCTTTGTTGAAAAATCCTTGAGTGGTCATGGTTTGGTGCTCCATACCTCCAGAAAAAGGCGCCATGCAGTGTCCATATTTTTCATTCTCGAAAGGGTAGGGTCCATATAATTCGTAGAATAACTCCATGAAGTCAACAGTTTCATCAATATCATTTTGAAAGTTGGCAAGGGTCTGCGGATTGTCGTAGATGTAATTTTGAATAAGAATAGGGTTCGGCGCATCTACAGGATTTGCGAAGACATTGTATTCGACATAGCTTGAAATAGATACAGAAATAAGGTAGTAATCAATTGGATGCCTATGTTTCCATTCATACCGACTGGTCCCATTCCCAAGATCAACAACTTGTGTAAGCAAACCATTTGATCCCGCTTTAAGCGCAGAAGGAATGGTAATAAAGAAATAGCTACTATCGGCTTTGTCCGTAAGACTTTGTTTGCAAGGGAACCACTCGTAGGCCGAAAAAGGTTCAGACAAGGACCAAACAACCTCTGCTCCCCAAGTAGGTGAGGAACCTTGCGACATGCCAGCGCCTCCTAGTGGATTTGTAGCAGCAGTTGGCGGTGTTCCATTGTAATCCGTTTCAATGGTGAAAAAATCACCTTGCAGAGCATTTACAGGAACTTTAATGGCAGAATTGACCCTAGCGTAGTTTACGGGTAAACCATTTACACGAATTTCAGAAATACTATATGATGAATAGAGTTCGAAGAGGGCAGAGTCCAATACTTCATTTGCACTTGCCTTCATTAATACGGATCCCGAGAGACTGGTAGAGGTATTGGTCATGTTCAAATCAAGATGGTAAAAGCTTACATCGTAACGTCCTGTTTCCGCAATTTTGAGAAATGTTTAATGCGTTACTTTTGTAATTATTTCCTTTGTCTCGCTTGAAACAGGTCGGTGTTTTCTGAGCGAATAGGGTTGATGACAAGGCTATAATGGTAAATATGGAAAGTGTTTTCATGAAAGTTTATTTGAATAGTAAAAATAGGAAAAGAGGCGGACATTCCTAGGCATAAGGAATGACAATCTAAGAAGTTTACAATCGAACGACGCGTTCGATGATAGATTGCTCACCATCGGAAATAGAAAGCAGGTACATACCGCTACTAAATTGAGAGAAGGGGATGTCAAAGGTGGTAATACCACTTTCGATTTTGCTAGAATTTATTTCATAAACAATACGGGCCTGTTTTATCCGTAAAACTTATACTAACAGATGATTGTTCTGTTGCCAAAAGAGAAATAATGAGATCTTCAGAACTGGGATTTGGATAAACAGGCAGTAATACCAAAGCAGTTCCCTCAATATTCTTACAGGTTGTATTATTATCTAGGTTCACATCTAAATAAATAGACTCATTCGAGTTTTGGGCTTCGACACAAACAAAACGTTCAGTTTCATCTTGAGTCGATATAAAAGCGGAGGGGTGTGCAGAAAAAATATAGATTTCACTTTCGTTTTGAGCAAGTGACCCTATCCAATTCTCGAGCACAAGGCCATTCTCAGGTGTTTTAAGCAATAAATCCAAGTTTTCTATGGGGATGGTTCCAATGTTTTGTAGTTCCACTCCAACCGTCAGGAATCCATTGATGTCCTGAGCAAATAATGTTTGTAGGTTGATATCAAAGAACGCCTCTTTGATTTGGAAATCTTGAACGGATGTATCTCTGCAACCAATATTGTTGTTTGTAATAAGGCTTACTTGAACAGAACTTCCGTTTAAAGAAGCTGGATAAATGATTTGATTGAGTGGATTTGAATTTAAATTGAATCCATTGCCATCACCAAAATTCCAATATGAACTATCCGAGCCAATACTTAGATTATTAAATACAATCGGAATATCAGAAACGATAATTGATGGGGAAACAGAGAAATCCGCATGTAATTCATCTTGGACATTAATTTCGAAAGTAGTATCAAGGGCGCACGCTTGGTCACTGACAGCTTCTAAATTCACAAACTGAATACCTGTAGTCGGGAAGTTGAAAGCCGTATTTGTTTCAATATTTGTGAACTGCAGGTTGATCAGCCAATTCGTCTCGTTAGAGGATCCCAAAGGGAATCGTCGATATATTTTCTAAAGCCGTCCATGTGTTTTTGCATGCCGGGCCCACATTGTAGTTTAAAATCGGGTTGGGATGAACAGTATGGTTTTGCGTAGAGTATCCATACAGCCATTGTCCGCGTTAAAATGAGCTTCAACTGTATATCGTCCATATTCTCAAAGATTTTCTTCGATAGGATTAATAGAGCTGTGCCATCACCATAATTCCAATGTAGGTTGTGATCTCGAAAGTATCAGTGATGCTACTATTATCCGAAATTTCAATGCGTTCAGCTCACAAGGGTTTACAATGGAGATGTCAGCAATCGGGCGCAGGTTGAACATATACGGATTGCACAACTGTATCAATACAATTGTTGGAATCAATGGCAATAAGTTCAACATCATAGTTTCCAGTCTGAGATCCATAAGCATATGGAGGGAAATGCTCTGGACTTGTATTGACCATTCTGATCAAAGTTCCAATCGAATGAATTTAAAGGGACGTCATAGTTGTTTGATGGAGTCAAAGCTATTTCTTCATAGGGACAGTAGTTTGTTGTTTCGAAACTAATGATCGGTTTTGGAAATACTTGAACAACAAATTTTCTTTACTCGAGCAACCTTCAATAGTGAGAACCTCAAGGAATCCGCTATAAATCCCAGAATCTAAATATACTTGTGTTCCCATACTCACGAAGACACTGTCTAATTCCCCGAAATTCCAGATAATTTCGTCAATCGTATTTCCGGGAGGTACGGTGCTGCTTTCTGTATAGTTAAGCTCACTTCCTTGACAGATCTCACTTTCTATGGAATAGGATAGGGAAGGGGCGGTTCCGATAACGGTGACTTCTATAGTATCGCGATTTTCACAGCCATTGTCATTAATCACATCAAGAATATATATTCCAGAGGTGTCTACAACTAGATTGGAGGAACTGCTCCCCGTGTTCCAAAGGTAATTGGTTATGGTAGGTGATGATTGTACAAGTTGAATGCTGTTTCCTACGCAGAGTGAGGTATCTACACCTAAACCAATATTTTCGAGAGAGTTATCTATTGTCATCGTTGCATCATTGGAGCTCCAGTTACAACCTAAAGAATCTGAAACGCTATATGAAAGGGTTTCATTTTGCGTTAGTAATCTTGAAGGGTTTGTATTGCCATCAGACCATGATTCAAATATATAATCTCCTTGTGGGATGAATGCATTAATACTGAGAGGTTCGTTGAAGCAAGAAAATTCATTATCTAAAATTAGACTATCTCGGAGCGGCATTGTGACAATAATAGTATCTCTTGACACACGATCAAAAACATCGATAGTCTCCAACCAGTATAAACCAGGGTTATCCACTACTATTGATGAATCGGTGCTACCCGTATTCCATAAATATTCTTTGTAAAAATTAGGTGACGTTAGCGAGGTGTCACAAAATCCGTAGTCAATAACTAAATCTTCACCCAAGTTGGCTGGTGGGGCATATTTGTTCATCAGATATTGTTCTACTTCCTCCTGTTCCGTTTCATTCAAAACTTTTTTGAAAATAATAATTTCCGCGATAGAACCTTT
>CAJJBU010000019.1 GCA_905182495.1 Flavobacteriales bacterium UBA952 | reverse complement strand
TGACTCCTCTTCCTCGACCTTAGAAGCTGCTTCAGTCAGCTCCGCAATCTTGGCATCACGCTCAGCCTTCGCAGCAGCGGCCAACTCAGTGTAGGGAGCCTTGGTCACATCATCTAGAGCCTTCCACATAGCACCTACCTTTTTGGCGACCTCAGAGACTGGAACTTTCCCGTCTTCAGACTCAGCAAGTAGGGCAGCGCGAACCTCACCACGTTTCTCTCCCAAGAAATACATGTAAGCGTTCTTGGAACGAGGAACACTAGCCGAAATTGATTTCTTGGCCGACTTCTTGCTCTTACGAGGCTTCTTGACACCACTAGACTTGCGACCCTTCTTTTTCATCTCGCCAGAAAACTTGTGATAGGTCTTACCCTCCTTCAATGCGGTGGCGACAATTGCTTTAGAAGCATCGTCTGGCCACACCACAGCAATAAAGCCGTCGTTGAACACTGGTTTGTCCGTATCAATTCGTCCCCAGAAGAGACCCACATGTTTACCCTCCTCGCTATACTGGACAGGCTCCTCCGTCACAGCGGCCAATTTAGAGCAACGCTTGCAGTAGTCACCATCATGCTTGTGGCTCTTACATTGGTCGCCTTTTCCACCTGCCCAGACACGAGCCATACAGCGATCTTCCGGTTCCACTACCTTACTGGTACGAGTTCTCTTGGGAGCAGCAGGAACATCCAATTCAGCCACCTGTTCTTTGACCTTAACCATTGCTGCTGCCATTTGCTCCTCATTGAGCGAACCATCCGCAGCTAGTTTCTTGACAAAGTTCTCCATCTGACCTTGAATTAGAAGCTCCATAGTATTGTTTAAAGTTGTAGACATTTTGTTTGTTGTTGTTGTTTGTTGTGATTTAAATTATAACTAATTGTTTTGTATGATTTGGTATTATTTTCCAGCTTCCTATCAAATTTTTCTTTAGTCCTTTATGAAATCACCCTAACTAATCTAAAAATTCTTATAAAACCCTAAATAATCAAAGGGATTCCCTACAAAAAAACACTAATTCCCATAAAAGGGTAAAAGGTTGTTTTTTTTTGTTTTGTTTGGACATAAGTCCTTTTTATTTTTTATTTTTTTTATTTATATTAGATTTGTATATTCAGATTAGATATTCCATGCCTCTAATTAAGCCTTGATGAGAGTGTTGTCATCAGAGTTCCACTTGCCAATCACATCAAAAGACTCAGGATCGTAGAGAGAACCATCTCCACCCTTAAGCACTGTAGTGCCATCAGCCAATTCGTGTTCCTCGACTTCCTCCTCCTCCTCCGCATCCTCAGTAGAGACCTCGGTCATTTCAGAAATGATACTGGCGGCGTCATCCTCAACAGATTCGTCTGATTTAGAGAGACCCATCAATAGAGCTGCCTCTTCCGCTGATTCAGTAGACTCAACCGACTCAGTAGACTCCGATACCACTGACTCCTCTTCCTCGACCTTAGAAGCTGCTTCAGTCAGCTCCGCAATCTTGGCATCACGCTCAGCCTTCGCAGCAGCGGCCAACTCGGTGTAGGGAGCCTTGGTCACATCATCTAGAGCCTTCCACATAGCACCTACCTTTTTGGCGACCTCAGAGACTGGAACTTTCCCGTCTTCAGACTCAGCAAGTAGGGCAGCACGAACCTCACCACGTTTCTCTCCTAAGAAATACATGTAAGCGTTCTTGGAACGAGGAACACTAGCCGAAATTGATTTCTTGGCCGACTTCTTGCTCTTACGAGGCTTCTTGACACCACTAGACTTGCGACCCTTCTTCTTCATCTCTCCAGAAAACTTGTGGTAGGTCTTACCCTCCTTCAATGCGGTGGCGACAATTGCTTTAGAAGCATCGTCTGGCCACACCACAGCAATAAAGCCGTTGTTGAACACTGGTTTGTCCGTATCAATTCGTCCCCAGAAGAGACCCACATGTTTACCCTCCTCACTATACTGGACAGGCTCCTCCGTCACAGCGGCCAATTTAGAGCAACGCTTGCAGTAGTCACCATCATGCTTGTGGCTCTTACATTGGTCGCCTTTTCCACCTGCCCAGACACGAGCCATGCAGCGATCTTCCGGTTCCACTACCTTACTGGTACGAGTTCTCTTGGGAGCAGCAGGAACATCCAATTCAGCCACCTGTTCTTTGACCTTAACCATTGCTGCTGCCATTTGCTCCTCATTGAGCGAACCATCCGCAGCTAGTTTCTTGACAAAGTTCTCCATCTGACCTTGAATTAGAAGCTCCATAGTATTGTTTAAAGTTGTAGACATTTTGTTTGTTGTTGTTGTTTGTTGTGATTTAAATTATAACTAATTGTTTTGTATGATTTGGTATTATTTTCCAGCTTCCTATCAAATTTTTCTTTAGTCCTTTATGAAATTACCCTAACTAATCCAAAAATTCTTATAAAACCCTAACTAATCCAAAAATTCTTATAAAACCCTAAAATTCTTATAAACCCCTATTTAGTTGATTTTCAAAAAATTTGATTGGTATGACTATTACATTATTGACAGTATTCCGTTTTCTTATTATAATGTCTACACTCTCTGATTCAAAATCATCTAACTCCTTAAAACTTATGGATACCGTGTCATACGTCGCGAAGTCTACTATTGGACGATTCTTTCTCACCTTCATCGCCCTCCACACAGCGCATTTTACTACCGCATGTATTTACTCTAATTGGTGTATCGATATGAGCTTTACGGGGTTTTTCACTGGTATGATCAATGGCCATGGTCCTATCTGTCATGCACTCATGATGGTCGCATACCACGCTCAGCACAATATATATACCCTTCTTGGAACCGCTGCGGTTGGTGTTGGTATCACGTGGCTCACTGAAAATATTTTCACAGATACTAAAAAAGATCGCTAGTATCACTCATAAAACCACTTTAAAAAAAAAATATCTTTTAGGCCTTTATACAAAAATTAGCACATCAGCCTTTTATATATAAAATCTATTAGTATCATTTTTTATAAAGGCCTTAGCTTTAAATTTGATGAAAAGTGATCCATTGTTTACCATAATATCCATATAATTAATATAATACAATACCACACTTTAACGCAATTTGATGTCTATACTTCTTAAAACCATGTTTAAAAGTAGTCCAAAAATCAACAGTTACCAACGCACACTTCTCCACCGAGAACTCCTCAAGAAAACCACCAAGACCTCACCTACTTCCGTTCATATTCCTGAACGACGACGCGTACACTTCTACGCCGACAATGAATTCCTCGAAAAACCACAATGGTCGTCTGTGGCTATCTACGACCCACGATCCTACGCCGATAGTGACGAATTCGTTGGCATTATCGATATCAAAAGTAGGGCAATGGTTGAAGCCGAAGAACTACAGGCATGGACTGACCTCAAGTCTAAATCCACCTCTAACACTTGGAAACTCAATGCACGTTCCCCTGGACCAAGTCTCACTCGGCAACAAGATGAAGAAAACGCCTTAGCTGAGCTCTGTTTCAACCCACTCGAACGCTCAAACCTCTCCTTCTTTGTCTAAATTCCGCTACCATCTTCAAAAAAAAATACTCTTTTACCCCTTTATATTTTCTATCACAAAAAAAACACTTACATCACTCTAAGTCTTTTTTTTCAGTCATTATATTTACACCGTTCATCCAGTCTTCATTAATATACACTTATTTCCAAATGATACCTTTAGATTACATATTGAACAATTATTCCCATAACACCTATGCAATGATAATGGTGGCGCCATAAATTCTTCCTTATACGACGACATATCAATTACCCCCATTATTATTATTAATTCATCCACACTTGTTTGACCATCACCACGTATTAATACTGGCATTAACCTCTTTGGATCTCCTACATTTACCATCTTCATATGTAATTTCCAACTCTCCACCCAACACGTATATTCATCCTCATATACCCGCAAATCACCATTTATTATCAATCTATCTAATACACCTATATTTACTCCCTCATATATAGATACATCCTCCACCACATCCACATAGTATTTCCCATTTAAACTTTGAAACATTATTACACATGGAAGCATGTTCGACATATTATAATTAACACATTATAATTAAATATAATCAATTTTTATTCTCTGTCTAATTAAAATAAAATTTGATTCAATCCTAAGTCTTTATTTTCAGTCTCTCTTTTTAATGGACACTTTATCTTCCCTCCAATCCCCTTTTCTTGTATTTTACACCCTTTTTAAAAAACTTTTCCCATTCTAATAAATCTCAAATACTTTTTATTTTTTTGAGTCTCTCTCTCCCCCCTCTAAATTGACATATTTTGTATATTTTTGTATATTTTGTATATTTTTACCTCCTAAATTGTATATTTTTGTATAAGTATCTTTAAGGATGATAAGGTAATAATATATTGGATAGTATATTTTCGTATATTTTCGTATATTTTAGTATATTTTGAATTGTTAATTTTGTATATTTTAGTATATTTTCGTATATTTTCGTATATTTTTGTATATTTTCGTATATATTTAAAGATTAAATAATAAGCATAGTAAATATGGAAAAGACTTATTTTTGCCCGAGGTGTGCCTTTAAAACACATATTAAAACCCATTTAACTAGACATTTTTATAGAAAAACACCATGTTTATCTATGTCAGGAGAATATGAAATTGAATATTTAAAATCTCAACTACAATTAGGTAACATAAACATGTTTGTTAAACAACTGGCTCAAAATGACTCCCAAATGGCTCCCAAATGCTCTCATTTGACCCCCGTTTTGGCTCAAAATGGCTCCGAATTGACCCTTTTGGCTCAAAATGACTCCGAATTGACCCTTTTGGCTCAAAATGACTCCCTTAGTGAATCTGAAGATGAACACTCCGACGATGAGCAGTCAAACACTTCTAATAAAAAATGTGTGTGTCAATATTGCTCTAAAGTCCTGTCTAAAAAATCTAATTTAAGAAGACATTTAAAAAGATGTCCTCATAATCCTCTTAGTGATAAATGTGATCCTCTTCTTGCTGTTAAAGCTTTGACTGGACTTACTACAGTAGGTTCTACTGTTCTATTTACTAATCTTTATCAAAAATTACACGATCTTGAAGAAAGATTACAAAAAAAAGAAGATGAATTGCATAAAACTGCTATAGAATTACAAGATGCTAGAAAAGAAATATCACAATTAATACCTAAAGTAGGTAATTATAATAATAATATTGTTATTGTTAATTTTGGAAATGAAACATTAGACCATCTTAATTATAGTGATATAAAAAATCTTATTGAAAGTAAAGGTGCTTATGGTGCTTTACCTCATATTTTCGAACAAATATATTTCAATGATAAAGCACCTCAAAATAAAACTATTAAAATCCCTAACCTAAATAAACCTAAATTAGCAATACATCATGGAGGTAAATGGGTCCAACAAGACAAAGAATATGTATTAGATATTGCCGCTGAAAAAACGACCAATTTAGCACTAGACGCACATCCTACAAAAATTAATAGGGTAAAGAAAGAATATCATAATGATGATGGTTCCAGTAAAAAAAGAATAGAAGGTGATATATATAATGTTATTGAAACTGATCATAGGAATAAAATTTATTAATTTTTACTGCATATTTCCGATTTAAAATCTCGTAAACATTTACCCTCACAACAACAACACAATATACTATTTATTAGTAGAAATCCCACCGGTAAGGGTAGAAATATAAGCACATATGGATTAATGTCGCTTATATGTTTTGTCGCCATTATTATAAATATACATAATAATCCAAACATGTAGCTAATAATCATAATTAATGATGTGAAATAGGCTATTTTTAGATGGGTTACAAATTTTAAATAAGCTTCTTTGGAACAACACATGGATTTGAATGCTGGTTTTTTATAAATTTCTTTTATTCTAACATCTAAATTCAACTTAATATTTGATGGTATCACCTGAGACGATAACCTCGACGATGCCTGCCATTCAGGTTCTCGACATAGAGGACAATTATCATATAAATCGCAATTTGAAAGGGGTATAATACAATCTTTACATATTTTACAACTATAACATTTATTACACTCTAAATGCACTTTCTTAGAATCAAGACATATAATACACTGTTCTTTGTTAGATATGCGTCTAAAATTAAATCATCTTTTTTTAATATATTAATCATTTGACATATTAAACAAAATTTTTATTGAAAATGGTCTCCTCCCATCCAAAATACCAGAGTTTTACGTTCTCCACTAGTTACAGGTGTTACTCTATGTAATAAAAATGATGGAAAAAATACAATACTACCCTTCTCCAATGGTATAGTTCTTGGAGAACTAGATGTAAAGATCTGTAATTCCCCACCAGTAAATTCAGATGGATCTGTAAGTAATAAAACCGCGGATAACTTTCTTAAAGAATTGCTACCAGAACCTATATCAATATGCCAATCATATTTACCATTACTATTTCCTTCATATAGTGTATATTGCATATCATCCAACGCATAATGTAATCTAAATTTATAACAAGCATTGTTCGCCATGTTAGCTAGTTCAAACATCTTTGTATACAACCACGATGAATCTTCTGTAGATGGTAGCCACTTTAATTTTGTCTTTCTAACACTACCATCATTAACTCCATTGAAAACTTCACCATCTCTATATTCATAATTATTCGCAAAAGTATTTATTTTATCGATATCTTCATTTGAAAAACCACTTTTAAACCAATAAAAATCACATTGGTCTACATCTGTGGTATCTCTCTCAATAATATTCTTATAAACAGCCATATATATATAAATAACTATTAAATTTATTTAAATTTAACTTAGTAAAAATCTGATAAAACACAGAAAAAATTTGATAATCTCTCACTACTTCGAATTGGAAATTACACATCTTTTTAGAAACACACGACCTACTAAACTCAACCATGTCAACTAATAAACAACTTTCCTCTTTTCAAATTATCAAACGTAGACTTAATATTGACTCTCCACCTACTGTTCACTCAGTAGCAACTATACTTGATGCTATTGTCGACGCATCTGGATCAATGTCAAGTATGGGCAACGCACCACCAGAACAGATTCTTCAACTAATGAATGACCAACGTAAACTGGCACTTGAGTCTGGTATCAAGATTTACTTTAGTCTTACCGTTTTCTCCGATATTCCCACTCTAATGATCGATAAAGCTAACTTGTCAGATCCCGACTACGAAATTCCTACATTTTCAGACCTTCGGGATATGTTGGAACCTTGTGGATTGACTCGTTTCTACGACACTGTCATTGAACGTGTGGCCGCGCAAAAAGCCGACTCCAATAGTATCTTGAAGGCATTACCATACTCTCTTCGTAGTCTCAACCCCACTATCAATCGTGTTGTATATGTACTCACCGATGGGGATGACAATCGGTCCACTATGGGAATTAGCGATCTTCGCAACTGTCTCAATACAAATAAAACCCAAAACGGATTTACCGCTGTCTTCTTAGCCGCAAATATTGGTAATGCTGAAGTTGTTGGTGCTAATATGGGATTTGACGCGGATACGTCTCTTACTATTGGTAATGACGCACACTACGCATCTGTGGGCATGAACCACGCTACTAGTCTCCTAAGAGCATGTAGTGGTGGATCCGCTCCTCCACAATTCACACAATGTATGCGAACTAGCTCTCAAGCACCATCTTCGTATAGTAGTGCCGCACATCTCGCAGCAGGCATCTCTGATTCCGATTCAGATGGGGACGACTCCGATCCATATATTACACCACCTCCACAACCTATTTCTCGTAGAGCACCACAACTTAGACGTAGTAATAGGGCTTTCGGTCTTAGATGTTAAGTCTACATACCATTGTCTCCATCGGCTTTACCATTTAAAACTTACTTAAAACTCAATTTTTTATTCGTGGAATTTAATTTTTACCATATAAAATACTTGGATAACACATATTAGATCTTATTAGATCTTATTAGAAACCTGTAGTACATAAAATCATATCCTCTGAAAAAAATTTGATTATATTGGAACCATTAACGTAATAAGTATTCTTTAATCTTAGTGTATTATTTCATTATGTCCACTACTAACCCCAATTATGATGGTTCCGATTACAATACACGCACCTTCTTTGCTCCAACTACCAACCGTCTCAAAGAGAACGGATCTGTCGAATACATGAATGGTGAAGAACAGTTCCATCAACATGTTAAATCTTGTCGTCTGCTCAGTGGTGCTCCATGGGACTACCAGGAAGAGGCTTCGGACGAGGATGACTACGAAGGGGCTGTAGAGGACCACCAATATCAACCAAATGATGAGGATTACAACCGTATCGACGAATACTACGAACACCTTAAAGGCTCCTCCCCCAACGATAAACTCATCTGTAACTATTATCGTCCATCCTTTAGCACTGATCTCTGCGTCGATGCCGCAATCCTTAACACCACACCTATTAATGTACAGGATCCAGTGGCTTTTGAGAATAATGTCGCATTTCTAATCGTTAAGCCTGGTATCCTCCCTTACAAACTTAAGTCTATCGAAAACACCATTGTTACATGGCGTGGTAAATCAAAGTTTGAATATAATGGAGACTATGGTGTCACATTATTGAAATGTTATCTCTTCCATCAAGACATTAGTCCTTTCATCTATGATGATTGGGATTTTGAAGAAGATATCCAGGTGGTTTGGCTTAGAACTACCTCAGTTCATTGGTTTGTGCCTCTCGAACACAACCAGAGAAAGTTCATGGAAGATATGGCGAGTTGGACTCCCGACCAACCATTTAACCATGAATATTTACCTGATTCCTATAGTGAATGGTGTAATGAATACATGGACACTGAACCAGGTAAGCCACCACGTAGGAACCACATTTTGGAGAGTGACTATGATAGTGACTCTACTCATAGTTCCATGCCCTCCCTCGAATTGTTCAGAAAGTGAATATGATAGTGAATACGATAGTGACTCAACTCATAGTTCCATGCCCTCCCTCGAATATTACTCGGCCTCCAATCGAATGGACACATCTCACGACGAAGATGACCAACATAGTCACTTTGGTCTATCTCGATTTCAGCAAAATCGATCTGATGGAAATGTAGTTCCAAATTGGAGTCTTGGAAGATCAGTTGGTGAGCAATGGTGTGACCCATAAATTTGTCATATAGTAACAATGTCCATTTTTCAAATGGGCAAATATCCATATATATATCCACATAAAAACAAAAAAAGGACCTTATATGTCCACATAAAAACAAAAAAAACTACCTATTAGCCTTTTATAAAAATCTTTTTTTTTATAAAAGTCATTCGATAACACGCCTCTCTACCTCTTCAAATTCTATTATTTTTCCAGTTAAATTCATTAATTCCATATTTAATTTATCTTTTTGTTCTACTGTGATATTGCCTTCTAATTGGTTATTTATAATCAATTGACGTGTTTTATTATTATAATAATTTTTTAGACTATATTACCATATACATCAAATATAGTTAATTCATATTTTAAATCTTTATTTGATGGTTTTTTAGGATGATTAGGACATAATACTGGTTTAACGGATATATTAGTATCCCCAATTCGTTGATAGGTGGAAGCTATTTCATTTTTAAAATCCCCATTTGTTTCAAAGATTTCGTATTGAACTCTTAATAGGTTATTTTTTAATTTATATAGATCACGCCTACGTTCATAATAATTAGTGATCATATTAAATGCTCTATCTACTACCGCATTGTGAAATGTGTCTTTATCTATTACTTTCCAATTTTTACCATCGAATATACATGTATTCGCATCGTCGTTCATTACTAAATTTCTATTTTCAGGATGTTCTACATTAAAATGTATTAATTTTACCAACTCACCAGGAGTAGCACAGGCATCGTCATAAGATTTTACACCATCTAATATTTTATCCATATCGCTGGCGGTAATATACGTAGTATTTTCAAAGCCATACGCATTCGCATTATTATTTTCATTAGTTAAATTACTTATATTAGGTAGATGTGATAAGTCCATATTAATAGGTGTTTCATCGTCTGAATCGTAGTTCATAATTATTTATATTATGTAACATCCCTTTATATTAAACTTATAATCAATTTTAAATTTGATTATAATAATAAGGAATCATTATTAATATTACTTACCAGTTAGTTTGATATGTCTCTCACATCTAATCTACCCGCACATGATTTAACATTTACTCCTACTGGAACTACTAATTACCTAATGAGTATTTTTAATAGTAAATCTAAAGATAGAGATATTCTGAATGAAGGTGGGGTGCCTCTACATAAAATTGTATATTCAATGTATGATTTCTTCTATCAATATATACATCAATGTCCTATTAATACACTATATTATATTAGTGCTCTACTTAAACCTGATACTGATTGTAGACCTGAAGTTAGAACTCTTTCAAAACTTAATGGTAAAGCTAAAATGGTACAACGCATTGAAGAGGCTAAACCCATTATAGAGACTGTTATAGTACAGTTTTACACCATATTCTACACATTCATTTCAAAAGAAAATACCAACCATACCCAAAAGTCTTATCGCTCTGATACTAATAAAAAAGAACTTATTAATGCCTTTCAAGAATTCGATACTAAAATTGTGGCACAACTTAGGTCTCTTATAAAGTAATAAAATAAATATTTATTTCCCTACATTCCAATATTCTCCTAAATAATTTTGGGCTTGTGAACGACACCTATAACTACAAAATTTACTATCAAATGCCATAAATATCTCTCTATTATTTTTTAACATATTTAGACAATTTGGGCTAGCACATTTATGTGAACCCTTTTTATTTATCAATGCGCTTAGCCATAAATTTACATATTTATTATCTTCTGGGATTTTATCGAAAAACGTGGCTACTATCGAACCCTTTTCTTCCGAACATATATCATATTTTTTCCTATCCATTATCAATGACATCGAGTCTACCTTTTTCATACTATTATTTATACGATTATTTATACGATTATTTATATTGGTATTCATATGCGTTAATACTCCTGTATCCTTAATATTATACAAGTTTTTAATCACCACGGTTAATACTAAAATTGTAAACGCTCCCGAACAATAAAATATATACTCGATTGGTATAATATCCATTATGTACTAATATAATGTTAATATAAAAAATCTTATCAAATTTTACATGTCTCTTAGATTATTTATTAGATTTAACTCTTGTCGTTGATCGTTATTCATATTATTTACTATCGTCGCATTATTCAAAGTCGTATGTAAATTATCGACCACTTGGGTCATAGTATTTAATACAATATTTATATTGTTTAAATTCATATCATTTAGTACATTCGCAAAATTATTATTATTTCCTCCATTTATTATTTGTCTTATTAAATTCCTATTTACTACATTTGTATAATACTGTTCTAGTAAATATCCAAATGGATTCAAATTTAAAATCTGATTTGGAGTCAAAATATGAGAATTCATCGCTGTTTATACTTATAATTGTTGTTATTTTATCGTATCAAATTTCATACTTTAATATTTGTTGGTTTCGTTAGTTTATTAATCCAATATGTCTTTGGTATTGGGATACTTTAAAAATTCAATTGTGGTGGGGGAGCTGTCATAAAAAAAAATTTGATGAGGTCGATCATTATTTTCCACCATATTATCAATACGACAATTTGTCTACTACTCTATCTATACACAGCATTTCTAAAATGAATACCATCTTCACCAGCGAAACTAATGTCTTTCAACCTAAATCTTTTAGTGATGACAACTCGTTAGAATCCATTCAAATATCCGAACAAGATAGTTCTAGCGATGTTACTGGTAGCGTCGAGGAGTCTATTCGTAGCGCTCCTAAGAAATTTAAAATTAAAACTAAGTCACGTTCCAACTCAGATGACAGTCTTAGTGATTCTGGTTCCAAGAAGGCACGCAAGTCTCGAACTACCAAACCTAACGCTCTTGAAAAATATGGTTTCAATCCTGAACTTACGTGGACTTTTCCTAAACTTAAAAAGTATCTCGATGATTCTGGTCGCGCATGTGTTAGCCGCTCCACTATCAACTCGGACACGGATACTACTATTGGTTTCCTATATACATTCCGTAAGGGTGTTAAGGAGGAATCCATTCTTATTATCACCAAGTTTGAACCTGATTGGCTTGCTGATCAGAACTTTAATTCTTACATTAGCGCTTTTTCTGGCAAGAGTGCTAAGAGCTCCAGACTTGTCATCATTCATCACGCGGCCAAGGCGTGGGGGGCTAAGAAGGTTACGGAGGCTCTCTCCAAAATCAAAGACATCAATGATACTCTCTCCACTTCTTCCATCCTTGAGAGTCCTCATACTATCAAATTTAATGACAATAATCTAAAAGATGATACTGGTGAGTTAGCCGATCTACCCATCCAAGATGCCGCATATCTACTTCTTGAAGTGGCTGCACCTAAAACTATTAAGACACTGTCCAATAGTTTAGATTTTAATACCGAGTTCGCTTCTCTTACTAGGGACTTTCAGGCTCAGATGGAGTCCGCCCAGAAAAGTTATCAACAGAATCTCGCACAACTTATCTCGTCTGTCACGCAATCGACTTCTTGTTAGTCAACACCAGTATTAATTTACTATTAGCTTTATACTTTACTCGTTTAACGGGTCAAAAACTACTTTCTTTTTTATAAAATTTTGATTGAATCTCTTTTTCTTTGTTAGTTGTAACACTTATCCACTAATTCTAAATTATGTTTAAAACCCGCACCAATAAGTTACTTCTTGAACACCAAACTATTGTTGTTGGTAATAGTTTTAACCAATTATCACAAGCAGACCACATCACATTTATTGAAAGTTGTTATCCCCAAAACCCTTCTATTATCGATATTTATAATCGTGTGGACAAATACAAGTTATCATCCGATATGTCAATTGAAGCTAAAACTACCATCACGCTTGTAGAGGACGATACCAATCAGCCCTCTTTTGAAATTACTGGACCTATTATACTTATATACTACTATCTCGTACAGAATTCTATCCCTGATATGATTAAAAAGCTTATTGGAACCTATGTACTTGAATTTATGCTTCCAGACACTATCGATAATGACGAATTTAACTCCAATGTTAAAAAATATATTTGTCGTAAAAAACATGGTCGACTCTTTTGTCCTATCGAATCTGAAGAGATTAAAGTTGGTCGCACTGTATGTGAACTTGGATGTGGTCATCATTTTACTTCTCGTGGAATTCGCAAATGGCTCACTAAGTCCAATGGTCACTGTCCCATGTGTCGTGTCAAAGTTCGCACTGATATACAAGAAGAAATGTTTGTAGAGGATACTACCGACCATATCATGTATTCCCATTATACTGGTATATATCGAATGATCGAATAATTCTGGTTCAATCATAATTAGTCTACCTATAAATAAATTTAATAAAATTTGATAACTTTAACATTTTTTTAGACGAGTAACAACTACTACCACGTATTCTTAATAAAATGAAAACTATTCGACAATTTATTCCATATCTTATTTTCTGTTTCTCACTTTTCGCAATGGTACGTGCTGACGACGATGAGGACTCGTCTATTTTGGGAGAACTTGTTGTGGATCTTATGTTTGGTGTTGGGATGGCTATTTGCGAGACTTCTATTATGTGTAGTGGTATCATGACTTTTATTGGTGTGATTGTACTACTTATGATGCTCTGTACATGTCTATGTGGTAGTGATAGTGATAGGAGTGATCTTTGGAGTAGTATGCCATCTGGACGAAGAATTGCTGGAACTGGTGCTGGTTATTATGCTACTAGACGATTGATAAGATAGATTAGTTATATTAAAATTTTGGGGGATGTGTTTAGACTCGGTTAGCTCAGTTGGTAGAGCATCGGTCTTATGAGCCGAAGGTCATGGGTTCAAACCCCATACCGAGAAAAGCCAGTCAGGAACAACCGTATATATTTTTTTATTAAAATTTATAGTGGATCTATTTGTATAATACTTAAAAGTAGGCTACTATTGCTAAATATATGATTGATTATAGTATAAAACCAAAAGATATTCTTAGTTATTATATGAGAACCAGTAAAGGTATTAAATCTACGGCTGGGTGGTTTGGGCTACCTATTTCATATGTTGGTAAAATTATAAATCAATATAAAAAAAGAGTTGGTATTCGATAGTTGTACAAAAAAAAGTTATATTTTACGATCAACAAGTCATTTAGTGTTTACTTTTAAAATGCGTGTGTCGTATGCGTAAAATATAACTATATCTCTCCTAATTGTAATTTATTTTAATAAATCTAATTAGAATTATTTAAATAAATAGTTGTTATTCTACCAATAATGGTACATGAGCCTCTATTGGGGATTGAACCCAAGACCTTTAGTTTACAAGACTAACGCTCTACCACTGAGCTAAAGAGGCACATATGTGTTGTAGAAAATGCGACGACTGCAGGATTCGAACCTGCGCGGGCTAAGCCCAAAAGATTTCAAGTCTTTCCCGTTAACCACTCCGGCAAATCGTCTTTAAAAAATGTTAATAGGCACTACCGCGACTCGAACGCGGGTCCCAGGATTCAAAGTCCCGTGTGATAACCACCTACACCATAGCGCCTTCGCTATTATTTTTTATTAAATTTTTTACTAATAAATTAATAAAAAATTAAGTCCACGGTGGGACTCGAACCCACAACCTTAAGATTAGAAGTCTTACGCGCTATCCATTGCGCCACGCGGACATAGTTCAGGATACATAAATCATTACTTAATAATACATAGTATTATATTAAGTAGGTAAAAGTCTTTAAAATAAGGTTTTTTTTTGATTTTATTGCTGTGAATATCCTTGGTTAGTTAGTTGCGGTGATTTTATTATCCACCTGTTCCGCTCACAGGCTCTATTCTATTTTTTTTAGAGGATTAGCATCTCCCCAAGCTATTGAACTTTAGCTTCCCCATTTGAGGCGACTTGATATGATTATATGATTAAATTGCTGTAACATATACAATTAAGTATATTATACATCCTTACACCGGGATGCTAAAGTATTTATATTATTGCTGTGATGTATCCCGCACTGTTGTATAGATTTTCTTATCTATACCAAGATACTGCCTATTGCTTGAAGTGGGATTCGAACCCACGAAGTCGAAACACTCGAACTTAAGTCGAGCCCCTTTGACCGCTCGGGAATCCAAGCACTATTTCATTCTCTATTGGTTTTTTCTGAAAACTAAAATGTTGTGTGAAATGTTGTATTGCTGTTCAGAGAATTATTATCGGTCCCAGCAGGACTTGAACCTGCGACCCCACGATTAACAGTCGTATGCTCTAACCAGCTGAGCTATGGGACCTTTTTTTTATTTCAGGATGCGGTGTAGTTTATGTTATTTTCATTGTCGCTGGCAACATCCTATTATTATGCTCCCGGAGGGACTTGAACCCTCGGCCTCGGCGTTATAAGCACCGCGCTCTAACCAGCTGAGCTACGGGAGCTATTCTTTTAACGAATTAATATATACTGTTATACTACATTACTCCTTGATCTATTATTTCTTATTCTTAATAATTACTCATCAAATTTTTACACTTATACTTGTATATATTTTCCCCATCCTATGGAGACGGTGGTGTTTGAACCCACTTCCTCACACATATGTGCGCACTCTACCTCTTGAGCTACATCCCCTCATATCGACCCAACTGTTGTATTTAAACAACTTATTAGACCTCTAAATCCGGACAACCTGATTTGAACAGGTGACCAATCGATCTACAGTCGACCGCTCTACCAACTGAGCTATACCCGGGGAAAAACTATAATACTGGTTTATTTTCTTTTTTTACACTGTTCCAAAAACTTAGTGTTAACAGAAGACATTCCATTCTATTAACTTAGATGTTAATATGCCTTCTTCTCATATTATATATGTTCTAATACCTTTAATATAATATATCAAGCTACTATTTAACCAACTTAACATACCATTTAAAGAACCTTTAATATAGTAAACCACTATTCTATTTCTTTTCAAACGCATCTAAATATTTTTTCTTATATAATATTAATATGGACGACCAAGAAATCAATCAACTCAAACTTCAATGTAGAAAACTATGGGCTCAAAATAAGGGTCTTAAATGGAAATATTCTTTCTATTCCGCACTTATTTTTTTTGTTATCTCTTCCCCACAAGCATATGTTCTCTCCCAAAAACTTGTTGGAAACTTATTCGCCCTTTCCGGTGATGGATGTCCTACCTCATTTGGTCTTTTTATACATACTATCATTTTTATGATCGCTCTATATGGTATTATGAATCTCCCTAAAGACTAGCACTATAACACTAATTAGAACCTTTTTACACTCCATAAAGGCCTTAAAAAAAATTTGATGCGTTCTCGATTCCTACCCCACCCTAATTATCAATCCGCTATAAACTATACAACTCACAAGAACTATGTCTTCCACTACTACTACTCAGAACAATCTTAAGACTTCCTCCATTATTGAGGATGGTCAGGTCGAACATGTCGATCTCGACACCGTCTCCACCACCTCCAACGCACCAGATATGGTCGATTCGGATATGGATAATGGTCTCGAAACTGTTAGTTGCCAGCTCGCTACCAACTTCTACGACCGTTATGGCGCGTCTCTACACGGTATTACCAAGCGTGGAGCCCTCTCTCAATTCTACATTGACACTTATGAGTCATGGTGTCCATCCAATCTGCTAGGCCAGCCTCGCCACTTCAAGCAGATTCTTTTCGCTCTCGCCAACCATACCAAGAAGGTTCGTGTTGTTGGTGGTGGTCGATTCCTTCGTTGGACTGACTACCAGCATACTACTCCTCGCGATAATGGTTCCTCTCATCATGCTGGTGGTCGTGTTGGGGGTCGTGGCGGTGGTCGTGATGGTGGTCGTGGTGGTGGTCGCGGTGGTGGTGGTGGATCAAATGAGGGAGAGGATGGCTATCGCGCCCAGAATCGTCACCAGTATCAGGATAGAAATCACCAAGAGACTATCAGTGATGAGTTCCTGGACCGCATCGCCCAACGTCTCTCCAATCGGACCAATAACTAGACTCTACTATAAGACTTAATTGTCACTAAATAAAAAAACATAAAAAGGACTATTAGTCCACCAAAAACAAAAAAAAACCGCTCTTTCCCCTTTATGGAACCCCTCTTTTTTATTACTTATCCTGATACTTCAAAATTTCATACTTTTATTTCTATAACTTTGTTTATATTTACAAAGTTGTAGAAATAGTATTATTCTAATGGTTTAGTAATTAGTTACTAAAACTCAGTTGCTAATTATTTTGTTTATAACAAAAAAAGCATTATGTAGGTATATGGGTTAATTACTACTAAGACTCTATATACTTCAAAATTTCATACTTTTATTTCTATAACTTTATTAATATTTACAAAGTTGTAGAAATAGTATTATTCTAATGGTTTAGTAATTAGTTACTAAAACTCAGTTGCTAATTATTTTTATCGAAATAATTAAAAAATTTGATTAAAACATTTTCATACTAATTCAAATTATTAACTCTACTACAATATGTCTTCTAAATCAAATAACTCTCCTAATACTTCTATCAGTGACCAAAAACAGCGTTTGTCTAAAATGAGTCATGGGTCCACCACGCAACGAGCTGAACCTCGATATTTCAGACTTAGTCCTATTTCAGCCGAGACCGCTACGAATGAGATCAACACTTATACTGAGGATTTCGACCCTAAGTTTAAAATTACTGAAGAGTTTAAGACCAAGCTTCTTGAAACTCTCAATTCTCGTCCAGATGATGAGACTGGAACACGTCGTGGCTTCCTCAATGTTCCTGACTGTACCACCGACGATGGACAGAATATTATCCGACAAGTGATTGGTCGTGGTGGATGTTATTTCCACCTAACCACCCAGAACACTGGTATTGATTTTATTTGGCATGATCGTGCTCAAAATAAGTTCTTTTTCTGGGGAACCAAGTATCCACTCATTCGAGCAATGAAAATCATTGACAAACGAATTAGTATGGTTACTCAGCGTATGGAATCCAAAACCACACCCTAAATTATTCGTCTTTGGTTATTTAAAATTTAAATACTTATCACCACTTGTCCAACATGTTGGTTATAAATATTTTTTTTTCCAAATCTTTTAATATTGAAGAAAATTTGATTATGTCATACAAGTACCGTTGACAGGTAAATAAAACGCAATGTCATCATGTCTAATTGAAGCTGTTTTTAAAAAGGTTTTTACCAATGAAGTGGTTACTGTCATTATTAATCCAACAATGTCAATGTCTCAAATATATAATTCTATTATGCCAACTATAAGTACTCATTTCCCTAATTTACAACATGGTGAGATAGAGATAGTTATGTGTGGTCAAGAGGTTAATGGTCAACCTGAAAATGCTCCACATATCAAAATTGACAACACTATATTTAAAAATTTACCATATTGGAGAGGTCATGGCAAACTATATTCGTTTTATACAAGACGTAAATTAGTTACTAACGGTTCTAATTGCGCTATCTGTTTCGAGGGTATTTCAAATATGCAGACACCATTTATATGTGGTCATGGTTTTTGCCAAGAGTGTATTACTCCATGGATTCATATTGATAATACATGTCCATCTTGTCGATCCCAGTCTTCACCACACTACCATCTCCCAATTCCACCACAACAAGAGCCATGTCTAAATTATATGAATGGTGTACTAAATATATTACTAAATCATAATCAACTATTACAACCTGACTATATTAATAATTATATTAATATTCAGAACTAACATATATTCTTGTGTGTGTGGTTCTATTTTTTTTAGTATAAACGCGTAAAAAAAAATTTGATGAGTGCTATTTCTGATATTACATTTAACATAACCAATCGAAATTCGTATTTCAAAACATTCCAACTATTTCTAAAATGTCTTCCAACTCTTTAAACAACAACACTTCTTCAAAATCTACTTCCTCCAAGTCCAAAAGATATGAGGGTAGTATTCAGGTTGATTCTACTTTGATGGGTCCATTGATTGGTCGTGGTGGATGTAATATCCGTCGCATCTGCTCTACCTGTCGATTTGGAACCTTTATCAAGGGTCTGGATGATGGTTCGACTTTCAAAATTTCCTCCTACAGTTTGGAGGCGGTTAGGAAAGCGGCCAAGATGATTAAGATGGATGAGGAGGCTCTCATTGATCCTACCAAGCGTTCGTCCAAGCCTTTTCAAACTTTGATGATTGACGACGAATATGTCTCTCATGTTGTTGGTAAGGATGGTGGTGGTATCAGAACTATCATGGACAAGGTGGGGGATGGCTGTTACATTGTTCATCGTGATGGTCAGTTCCACATTACTGGCAATTCCAACGACGATGTTCTACACGCCATCAAGCTAATTCATCGTGAGCGTGAGGCGTATATTAAGTGGTCTAACGATTCGACCAATACGCCTACCACTCGACAGGACATCTACACCAACTATAGTCCAAAGACGCAAACACACCATCGGAATACTTATGGTGCATTTGAGTCTGATTCGTCTGATGACGAGGACGATTGTGAATTTCCACCTCTACGTGGCAAGTCTGTTATTACCTTGAAGGTGTCTGAGAAGACACCTTGGAATAATACCAACCAGCTCCTCAATGTCATTGGGACCAGTCCCAGCTCAAGTCTTCGCCCAAATACTACCAAAGTTCCTGTTGAACCTAAAAGTTGGGCTGATATGGCGGATTCCGATTCCGATTCCGATTCCGATTCCGAAGACTAAATACATCTATCAATCCGCTGGGGACGTGTGAATGAAAAAAAAAGATACATTAACCCCTTTATAAAACCTATAAACCTCAAAACCTTAAAACCTATAAACCTCAATCCAATATGTGAATACTCTCAAAAAAAGAGTCATTTATTTTATTTTCGATCTCCATATACTCGTCTCTCTCAGCCATATACTCGTCTCTGTCCACGGGTATTTCATTCACTATTTTAAGTAAAGTATCCCGCCAACCTCTACACACCATCTTATGTAGTATTTCGTCGATTAGTAATTTTGTGCCTCCCATATACCATAGTATAAGATTATTTAATTACCAATAAAATAACTAAATACTTATAGTATATATTATAAATATTCTTCTAAGGGTATGTCCGATATTAAATACTTATATTTAATTTTTTTTACATGTTCTATCTCGTTGAATCTAAGTTTTAGTTTTAAATTACTAATTACTTCAGTAAGTATAGTAACTACATTCGCAGCAGGATACCAATTATTTCGACATAATAATGTTGAACAACATAAACACTTTTTTGTAAAAAGTATTTATTTTTTCAATCACTCGAGATTTTTAGTAGATTCATATAATTATAACCATTCACAACTACTTTCGGAGGACAAAATGGGTATTCGTTAGTAAATAAAATATCTATTTTTATTGGAGTATTATTCAAAAACTTTACAAAATTCATATTATCATCACAGCTACCAATTAATAAACATTCCAAAACTTTTTCATGTTTCTCGCTATACCTTATTGCCTCTTTACGTATTCGTCTCCTATAGCTCATATTATAAAATAATATTATTGTACTTTTATATAGTTATTAACCCATATGATATAAAATTTGTTCGAATATCATTTATTATTCAATTTAATAAAAATGAGGTCTATGTATTTTGTAACACCCTTATTTCCAAATGGGTTACCATTCAATCTTATAATTGGTATTGTCAATATGTTAATATTCTATGGATATATGAAAAATGTTAGAAATAATTGGATTTCTCAAATATATTTTGTAATTCAATCCTTGTCTATGGTTTTCATAGAAAACTATTCTGAAAATAGCTTCCTAAATTTACAATTAGTTCTACTGGGTAATTTATTAATTTCCCATATTGTAATCTAAATATATTAATCCATTATTAGTTGGAGTATATAAAGTCTTATTATAATAAAATTTGATAAAATCACTATGTTTTTTATATTAACAAAAAAACCATGAGCTATCCTACATATACACCACAAACATTTAATTGCCTAACTCAATCTAATGAAGCAATCCAATTCTTAGAAACAAATGGTTATGTAGTCTTTTCAGATGTTCTAACTTCTTCCGAAAAGACTAATTTCTTTAATAGCTTTAAAGAAGATATGTCTACACTATCCCCTAATTTCAGCACCACTGATAGTAATACATGGATTATTAAAAATTATCCTGGAATGTTTGGGAAAGGTATGTGTGTCTTTAATGGTATTGGACATGCTAATTTTATGTGGGATATTCGAACTAATTCAACTATACAGGGAATTTACAAAAAGCTATTCAATACTGAACAAATAGTTTCCAGTTTCGATGGATGTTCAATATTTTGCTCAAATAAACAGCGTTCTAAAACTTGGCACCACGTTGACCAGAATCCTAAAAATACTATACAATCATACCAAGGTAGTTATAATTATTATCCAGTTACTGAAAAATCTAGTGGTTTTGTGGTAGCTCCCAGATCTCATTCCGAATTCGTACCTGAGGTTACACATAGTAAAGACTGGATCATGTTGGACAAAGAAAGTGAATGGCATTCTAAAGTGGTTAAACTATTGATTCCAGATAATAGTTTTACAATTTGGAATTCTAAAACTATCCATGCTAACTCAGGAATGGACAAAAAATATGTTAATACTGAGTTAGATAGACTAACCTGCTATGTTACATATCTTCCTAAATCTCTTAGAAGTAATCATATTTTAGAAGAACGTATTAATGGCTATATTGGGGGGTTTACTACAAGTCATTGGGCTAATAAATACGAACCTAAACGATATCCATTTGGATTTAAAAAACAACATGAAAATAAAGAATTAGGAACAATTAAACCTCTTCTAATTGATAGTGATGGATCTAAAATGGAAAGTATTCCTAGTATTAGACTTGAAATTATATAATGCATAAAAAATTGATTTAAAAATATATTATTTTTTTGTTGAATAAAAATGGAACCTCCTACATATTTAGCAAATAATAACCCACACGAAAGAGATTCACATATCACTTTCGACGAAGGGCCACACATTTATACTATTGATGGTGACAGTTCATTTACCAGTGTTACCTTTAAAGAGTCAAAACATGCTAATTACTTTGATGCTGATAAAATTATTGGCAACATGATGCGTTCTCGAAAATGGCCACAAAGCAAATATTTCGGAATGACCCCAACCGAAATAAAAAAAATGTGGAATGACAATGGAACCCAAGCATCAGCCGCTGGAACTAAAATGCACTATGATATAGAGTGTTTCTATAATGATATGGATATCGAAGTTGAAGAGGATTGTATTGAATGGAAATATTTTGAAAAATTCGAGGAAGACTATGGTAATAAAATGGAACCTTATCGGACAGAAATGATGGTGTGGGATACAGAATTACAATTCGCAGGTTCTATTGATATGTTATATAGGAATGACGATGGAACACTATCTATTTATGATTGGAAAAGATGTAAAGAAATAAAGAAACATAACAGTTTCGAAAACGCAAAAACTGAATGCATAAAGCATCTTCCTAATTCCAATTACTGGCATTATTCACTCCAACTAAATACATATAAATATCTATTGGAAAAAAATTATGGAGAAACTATCAAAGAAATGTATCTGGTGTGTCTTCATCCGAATAATAACAATAACTCATACCAACGCATAGAGGTTAACGACATGAAAAAAGAGATTGACGATCTTATGAACCTAAGAAAAACTATGTTATCTACGTGACTCTTTTAAAACTATATAAGCCTTTTTTTATATAATACATATATGCAAGTTTCACAGGATAATTCATCTAATAAATCTATAAATAAATCTCAAAATATTAATGAACTTATAAAGCCAAATGATATTGAAGTTGATTATATTAATTCCCAACAAGACGAAGTAATAACTATAAATAACGATGAATCTGACGTCGAAATCGATTTAGAATATATAGATAAATTAGTTAGTGATAAAAATGTATTACAGAGTCAAATATATAATTTTTATAGACTTATCAAAAATAACCAAAATGATATCGAGGCTCTCGAAAAAACTATCTTTAAACTATGTAATCATGAATGGATTTTAGACGAATCGGCATCTTTCGACGATAGATGTAAACACTTATGTGCAAAATGTTCATTATATAATTCTCCATTCATGTATGGTTAAATTGAATAGGAATTTCCATAAAGGGGTTTTAAAAAATTTGATGAATCGTCGGAATCACCTCTAAATAGACTATCACGGTTATTAACCACTTATCTCTTCACCCAATACAACATGTTTGCTCAACGACTTATTTCTGGACAAGGTGGTCCAGTAACTTTTGACAGTTTAGATCGTGCTGCTCGTCTAACAGAAGCGGTGGAAGATTCACGAGATTTCTTCGCATGGGTAGATTCAAATGAAAAAGACCCTACCTACTTTTCAGATTGGAAAAATCTGGTAGTTGAATACCACACAGAGAAGGGTATTGAATGGACTAAGGACATCGCCATTCCTAGTCCTTATGGATTCATGGGATTCGATATTATCAAACCCCCTGTAGTTGTGGCAAAAGACATCAGTTTTCGCAACGATATCAAACCTATTAGCTTTGGGGAACCTGTTGTATCTGCTATGTCTCTTATCGATTGTCTATACGACGACGAGGACGAGGATGACTACGACAGCGACGATTACCCGCTATATATGTCAGAAGATGGCGATGATAACTCGGAGGGATCATATAAGGATTCACCTCTGACTCCATTAGTCGGGAGTGATGGGGAAGTCAGTAAAATCGATATCAGTTCAGATACGATTAACATGGATGACACTATTTCGAGTCCTCCAAAAGCCGTTCAATGTAAATGCGGTTCCACAACTCACAAGCGCACAAATCACAAATCATGCCCCTTAAACAAGAAATCCTAGATATAACTACTTTTTCAAAAAAATAAATGAATAGGCCTTTATGAAAAATGCATTTAGACCTTTATAAAATCACCCACAAAAAATTTGATCGATGGGAATATTATTTTTTATGTGTTATAACTATCTTTAACACTGAAAATATTACTACAAATATGTCTACAACTTTAAACAATACTATGGAGCTTCTAATTCAAAGTCAGATGGAGAACTTTGTCGAGAAACTGAGCGATGATACCAAGAGAACTCGTCCAATTGACCTCATTTTAGGAATGCACGCCAAGAGTTCGGCGAATGAGCATCGTGGAAAACGTATCTCTTGTATCGAACAGAAAATTTGCACCAAATGCGACACATCGGTAAACACCAGTATTCTACATGAACTTGAACTAAAAGAGTTCAATATCAGTGGCTTGTGCGAATCTTGTCAAAATCACTTCTTTCGTTCCGACAAACAAGAACCGACTACTCAGAATTCTTCTATTTCCATGAGCATTTCAAGTCCTGTCGGCGATGTTCGTATGGATGAGACCAAGGAACCACATACAGAGGATGTCCCTATTCCCAGCGACGAGCTTCTGAATGACTCGGTTGGATTTATGGAGTTTCTGAATCAAAATGTATATGATGAACAACCCATGGACGAACATCATGTAATCATGCTCGGAGAGGCCGAACAAGCAATGGTATTCGCCGAAGAAGCTTTATTGTTAGCTCGTCAGAATTATGCTAAAGCCAAAAAAATTAAAAAAGTGTTTTTCCAGCACCTGGCACACCAGTTACAAAACAAATAGTTTTTTTGTTATTAATTTTAGAATTTTCAATTATTCTATTTAAACAACTTGCAGTTTTAGATAGGTTTATAGTTCCCGAATCTGACCTTGATATTTCTTCCACATTATGTCCCTTGTATAAAGCTTGGTAAGCACACTACGTTCTTTGAGAGTGAGTAAATTACCAATTTAAAAAAAATAAACGTTTAGCAACTTTAACAGCTGCAATTACAAAAGTATTATCAGAACACTCTAAGTTCAAATTATTCAAACCTTTTTTAATTACTTAAAACACATAAATAACAAACAAAACTATGTCTTTTGCGCGACAACTTATATCTGGTAGAGGTAGAACCGTTACTTTCGATGAGATGGATCGAGCAGCCGAACTGTCTGAGAGAGTGGAAGACTCACAGCCAATGTGGAAGTGGGTCCGTGAGAACAACAAGCAGCCAAAATATTTTTATGATTGGCCAACTGTCATCCAAGAATATCACAAAGCGGTGGGAACTCCATGGACCAAAGACTATTCTGTTCCTACACCATATGGGCACATGGGATACGATACAATTAAACCACCAAAGGTCGAGGTGCCGGCTATTAAATCTGGACTAATAACTTTTCCTTGTGAGGAGGAAGACGACGAGAAAAACCTCGACTGGATATTGGATATGATGGAATCTGACAGTGATAGCGATGAGGATGAGGAGTCCGATTTCAGTGATGATGAGAAAGAGGAGGATGTTCAGCCACCGTCTAACGAGTTTCCAGCTGACAATGAGGTGAAGTTCGATGTAACTTCTAATCTATTTGATAGCTCTCCCTCCGACCAAAAAGTTGGGGAGTCTTATTCAGATGACGAACTAAGTCTAATTTCCGAAAGTGAAGACGAATCTCCACTAATGGATTGTATATATAAATGTGGTGGTATCGCTATCGACCCCGAGTGTCTCCAAGATGGCGAACTCAATCTAACCGATATGGGGGGTGGATATGCACATTGTCAATGTCATGAATCTGCTGAGAAAAAGGGTCTAACTCTAACACAGATTCCCAAAGGAACCAATATGCGTGACCTCCCAGAAGGAATTCGTCTCGAGGACTTACCTCGTGGAGCGGTTATCACTATAAACGAGAGTGACATCGAGTGGGGTAGTGATATTGAAATCAGTGATGATGAAGATGATTCCAACATTGAAAAATTGACCAAAGCTATAGCGGAAAACAAAGTGGCGGTTAGAAAGTGTAAATGTGGCTCATCTACTCATCGGAGGAGTTCTCATTCAAGCTGTCCGCTCAATAAGAAAAACAACGCATAATCAACTTCTAATAAAAAAAATAAACGTTTAGCAACTTTAACAATTTAAGGACTTTTTTATTATAATAACTAATGAATTCAAATAATATCATAAATATAGAAGATTTACACAATATAGGTGAAAGTATTTCAATTATAAATACAAAATTAGAGACAATTGAAAATACACTATTAGTTAATACGTCAAATAAGCATAATTTCAAAGATTTAAAATTACTAATTAATAAAAGCTCCAGATTTACTTATTGGGACTATAAAGCTAACCATGGGTTTAATAACCTCCTTAAACAAATTGATATTTTAGTAAATAATGCAGGAAATACTTTTTTAACATAAAAGATAAAACTAGATCTCAAGCGAAGATTGCTTTTGGAGAAAATGAATTAACTTAAATAATTAGACGACTATAATTATATATTACCCCTTTATAGGAGTTAACATATGTAAATTAACCCCTTTATAAAAATGACTTAAAAAATTTGATTGATATGTAACTCAGTCGGTATCAAATTACTCAAACATATTAATTAAGTAATCTCAATTAGCTCAGTTGGTAGAGCATCGGTCTTATGAGCCGAAGGTCATGGGTTCAAATCCCCATACTGAGAACAATCTGGTAAGCTTTATGGTGAAGCATTGGTTTTTAAGACCAAAGAAGTGAGTTCGATTCTCACATCAGATAGTGTATAGTGTGAACATATAAGAAGAATAAGGTGGAGGGGTTCATAATATAAAGTAAATAAAAACCTATTAATTTTCTGGCGAAAAGGAGCTTGTCCACAAGCTGAAACTGGGTCATTATCTTCGCAGATAAGGAACCAGCTTTTGGACTCGGATATAAGTAATTATAAGTAATTAATAAAGTTTTGGGAGTACGGTACATCTCAGTTAGCTCAGTTGGTAGAGCATCGGTCTTATGAGCCGAAGGTCATGGGTTCAAATCCCCATATTGAGAACAATCTGGTAAGCTTTATGGTGAAGCATTGGTTTTTAAGACCAAAGAAGTGAGTTCGATTCTCACATCAGATAGACTGGATCGTGTGAACCACTTAAAATAACCACGAGTTGTAAGTTAAACTGACTTAGTGCTGATCTCCGTAACCGGTAGGTATAACGCATTGACGATAGGTTGAAAGTAGGCAGTGTAGATAGATGTAGAATAACGGAGGGGATTGGGTAGGACTTACAACTAAACAGGCTGAACTAGTATAGGGTGGGTTCAGATGATTATAAGCGAATGGAGGGGCTTATAGTAGGGCGCAGGGTTAAGTGTTGGGGTGGCCTGCGACTGGTAATTGCGTTTGATGAACGACGGGATAGGGTATCCGAGGTTAGGGTGAGGAAGGGAGAGATATATTGAATAGAATATATATATTAATAAGACTGTATGCATATATGATGAAGTATTATTATAAATGGGGAGCACGGAAATCTATATAATTAACAATAGGCAATTGTGTTGGCAATTGAAGTTGATAATATAGATTTGGGGAGCACGGTAACATTAGATATGCCCGAGAGGTCTAAGGGAACAGCCGGATTGGTTGTCGCGTCTCGCAAGGGGCGTAGGTTCGAATCCTACTATCTAAACGGGGAGCACGGAATGTATAATAATGTAATATAGTAGCGCTATGCCGGATACGGCAACAACCAGCATTCCCGAGCGGTCAAAGGGGGCAGACTTAAGATCTGTTGCATATGCTTCGTGGGTTCGAATCCCACTGCTGGTATTTTTTTATTAGTATACCTCTAGGTATAACTAATTAAAGAGTCATAAAAAAATTTTAATATTAGTTATCAATACTAAAGTTTTCGACAAATTTGACTCCCAACCCAAATATAAATACAGCCTTACCTCTTACCCAAATAGACCGATTATTAGAATCATGGCATTCAATCGCCCCACATGTTCCAACTGTACCTCGAGTATTATAGCCTGTAAAAGAACCTATATAGTTACCATCCATATCGTGGATTCTATCACCCTTGTTAATATTATCAAGAAGACTG
This sequence comes from Flavobacteriales bacterium UBA952, assembly GCA_905182495.1. Classification (GTDB taxonomy): domain Bacteria; phylum Bacteroidota; class Bacteroidia; order Flavobacteriales_D; family Crocinitomicaceae; genus UBA952. The sequence continues at coordinate 9,768 of CAJJBU010000019.1, read as the reverse complement.
ATTATATTAACGGCTTCCATATTTTATTAAGTGTTTATTATTAAGTGTTTAATAATAAACAGATTTATCAAATTTTATAAGTTATTTATTTTCTGGTTTAATTGGGGTCTTTTTCCCTGATTCAAGATCCATAATACTATTAGATTCAACATTATCAGATTCTATTATTTCGTCGAAATTTTTTGATGGTGGTAAATTAGGAAGGGGTTTCTTTTCGATAATCGGTTCGCTATTTGGTAAAGGAGGATGAGGACTTCTCGGCGATGTTTCATCTGTTTTAGATGACATATGTGAAGTATTTAGCATATGTGGTTTTGCTATTTTTATAGACGATTTGAGAGATTTAGCCGGACGTACATTATTGTTTAATTTATTTTGCTTATATTTTAAAATTCCTAATATACTTATACCTACAACAACACATGACGATATTATAATTGCAATAATTATACCAACGTCTAGACTATCACTATCAATGGCAGACTTATTTGACATGGAGGATGAAGACGATGGTGAATTAATGCCTAATTCTATTAAATCTATCTGATTTATATTATCAGACTCATCAATATTATCATTATTTGTATCTATTTTAGAAGACGGAGATGTATCTCTTAGCCCATCATTACTACTTGGAGATGGTATTGAAGCTCTCAAATAAGAACTACTACTTGGAGATGGTATTGAAGCTCTCAAATAAGAACTACTACTTGGAGATGGGATATTTATATCTAAACTAACACTACTACTTGGACTGGTAGTCCTTCAACGCTACGGAAAGTTGTATTTATGGTGCACCCAATTGTTTCAAATTTTCCATTAACTGATCAGTAAATTTTCTATATAAAAATCTCATTTTTTCATTTCTATCTTCATCATTTGAATCTATAATTTCCAAAATTTTATTTTCACTCATAGAACCTCCATCTTCAGAATATAAAGGCTGTTTATTCATTGTATTAGTCATTCCCCATAGTTCATTACAGTTAGCTATATTTACTTTTGTTGCATAAGCAACCTGTATTAATAAAATTAATGGTAAATTTTTTAACATTTATATTTTAATTATGCGTTATCCTTATGTGATTAGTTTTTCCGTGTAAAAAAAATTTGACTGTTACGGCACGATATTATGTGAGTAATAATTATATCTAAAATGATGAATATTTTCCAATATCGACGAATAACAATCACCCCTGATTGGGAAGAAGTGATTTTAGAATTATCTACAAGTGAAGCGGAAAAATATAGGGAGTTATTTAGTAATCGGAGGGCCATCGACAGGCATTGTCAAAACCATCCATTAGTAAATTCGAAAGATGCGTTTTGGAAAACAAGTAAAAATTTATGCGTTGGATATAGATTGAATTCAAATAGAAAAATATTCAGACCTATATTTAGTCACAGAAGACAGGATTTAATAAATGAATTTCAAAAACACATTCAAGAAGGGGTATTAAAACGTGAAGAGAAGGCTTTGTGGCTTGAGTTGGTAAGAATTAAGAGATTGCCTCTAGAGATAGTAAATGCGGTCTTTGAATACGTGGTTATGACAGGCACCAACCATATATTTGGGAAATTTAATTTAGCAGACTTGTGTTAGAGATTTGTGTGTAAAATAGGGATATAATAGTTTATTATACAAAGACTATATAGTAATTATAGTAGGACCTAATGGTAAAGATATTATACTTGGAATAAAATCACTGACGCTTAATAGTTAGTCTTTTTTATTATACCTACATATTTTTTATAAAATTAAGGCTAAATAATTTTTTAGGTTTAGTATTAATTTTAACAATATTTTTTAATTTAGTTTCAAAACAAGAATAACAACATGTATTTAATCTAATATAATTATTCCTAGTATTACAAATTATACAAATAGAGTCAATTGGTTTAATTTTATCATAAATACCTCTATGATATACTTTGGCATTCATATAATTAATACCTAATACTCTACTGAAAGAAGACATTCTATATAAATACAACAATTTGACATTTTAATGAAGATAAATTAAACATCAAAATCAAAACAATCTTTATATAATAAACCATGAAGAATCAAACTGGTGAAGAATCCCTCGAGTATATAACATAAACCACTATCATTATTAATATAAAATACGATTGTTAATAAAATAAAAGATATTAACCAATGATGTAGATGTTTATTACAAAGTATTATCAATGTTGCTAAAAAAGGTGGTATGTTTATTTTAATCTTAGGCTTACTTTTAGTTTTAATTTCTAAACCAAAAGATATTATGGTAATACAAGATCATCAATCTCACCATTAGCAGAATAATCTTCATTATTAATATAAATTGAAGAACTAGGAATGAATTATGACTTGGAAAAAGTACTTTAAAACATACGATGGCATATCACGTCCATCTGTAGAATCTGGACCAGCATCATGTAATTCTAATGCTTCCAGTTCTAATAATATAGGGACGAGTTGGCATTACCAATGCCAGTACTATAATCGGGACAAGCCAATAGAGCCTCAATAGATATGGTCAATAGTGACCAAATAAGGATGATGGACTCAGAAGTACCATGCGGTAAACCCGTAGACACAAGTCGCAAGACATGGAGTTCCTCCGATAATTACAACGTGGTAATTCGCTAGAATACGATTATATAGTTTTGTACACGTATAAGTTCCTACATTTTCTTTATATTTCTCTGCTGGAAATGCCCATGTGCCATCGACATCCATAAATGGATGCCAACTAGTTGCCTTACCCCCACCAGGTAAAATTGTAAGCTTCACCGATGAATTATCCTGTGTGGTAACCACAACTGTCTTTACACGTATAAACCCTTTAGCTGCAGCAATAAAATGCGCTTGGAGAGTAACAACTGTATCTCCTAGTTATATGGAAGAACTTCAAAAAGAAGCGTACTCATTAGAATTTGAGAGTCTCCTGTCCAACATCCATTATCCGCCCGATTGAAACTCGACATTGAACTAACTCCTGGACCCGACTGATATGAGCCGATTTCTCTATTATATTTCTTAATAGATGGCACTGGTGGAGGTAGACTATCAAAGATATTTGCGACATGATTAACCAACATATCAAAACAATCATTACTAAATACTTTACAAGCGTCATCCTTAAAATTTGGAGAGAATTGTCTAAGCAAAGCACTCGATAACTGGTCAAGATAATATTCTCCCCACTTGCTAAAATAAGATTGGTGAGCAGGTTCGTTCGAACCTAATACCATATAAACCTGATCACGAACAGTCTTTGCTAACGCAAGCGATTTAGTATCGGTATGTTGCTCAATTGTTGAAATGATACTATTATAAAGGTGAATAGTGTTCCCTGGAGGGCCATGATTACTTGAGACACGAGATTTCTTATATTCGATAGCTTCTCTTAATTTGTCGCAAATCTGAAGTCGGAGCTTATTATATGAATAGTTTTCATTTGTATCTTCAACATAATATTCAATATCTTGACTATTCACCACATATTCGTCAGATTGATAGTCTTTACCAGCAATGTGATACGTAAAATGATACTTGTAGTATTGTGGAAGACCCTTGATCATAATATCTCTGGTCTGTTCAAATTGAACAGACCCAATATTAATTGTTATATTATTATTAGTAACTTTGAATGGAAAGTCTCCAAGTAGCTTACAATTAGAACTAATATCAAAGTCTTTCTCTATAGTTGAAATATGTAATTGAAGATTTGAACACGCAGTCGCCATAATATTTGCCAGAAAGTTACTAAATACTGTTCCTACCATTCCACCATCCGGAATATGCGCTGTAGCAGCATTACCCTCTTTGGACATATTATATAATAGTCCACTTTTCAAATTATATCCAAATCCCATCATATATATAGGAGTTGAAAAGTTTTTTGACTCCCTAAGGACCTTCAATGTATCTACTTCTCCTCGTGCAGGACTAACGTTCGGTAGACCATCTGTACACGCGATAATTGCAGACTGACGTGTCTTGTCCTTTCTGATATCAAGCATTTCTAAAGCTGCCAAAACTCCGCCATAAATAAAACTAATACGGTTAATTCTATACTATCAATTTTTCCAATAGCACTTGATTTATTCAATTTTATCAGTGATTGGAGACTCTGGATTTCTTCGATTTTATCATCAAACGCAATAATACCTAGTCTGTCAACCGCTCGCAATGATGAACTAACTGTTTTAGCTGCATGATTTGTAATATCGTTAATAGAGAATCCAACTTCCAAGATTTTTCCACTACTATCTTGAGTTGATGTTTCAGACGCTGTTGAACCAGAACGATCCTCTACAATAATCAGATCAATTCCTGGTAGATTATCTAATGTCAATTGTCCCTCTTTTGCAATACCAAATGAAAACATGTGAGTATTTTCATCCGTTTCATTAATCTGTAGAGTTGATTCTAATTTAAAATTAGTAACTTCTAATACTTTAGGATTTTGCCGTTCAACAGTTCCAAAATCACCAGCATGATACTTGTCACATAAATATCTAATATTTGCGTTTACTTTCAAATCCGATACATTCATTGGTAGATTGGTCATTGGAGATACAGCTTTTCTCTCCGTTAGCCATTTAACTATTTGAGATCTTTCATACGTATGCCCATCCGTTCCTTGAACAGGTTCCTTCATTGGGAGACCTGATATAGGACATACAATAGATTCAATAATTGCGGTTGAAGCGTTTCCATGTGATGAAGACTTGATAAATCTTTGTAATAAAATTAAAAAGAAATATGATTTAATCAAATTTTTATGTTACAATTGTCGATGCTTGAGAATCCATACTCCCTAATATTAAGTCGGTATTCGATTTAAATCTAACTCTATTACCCTTTTTATTCAATTTCGATTTAACTAGGTTTTTTTCTATATCAGTACTATTTTTTCCATATTTTTTATTTTGGAAATAAATTAACATTAAATAAGATGATTCAAACTTCTTAGATATATTATATTTTAATAAATTTAAAAAACTTAAATCAAATTTATAGAATTTATGTTAGATGAATTATATCCATACAAATAATCTAGTATTCTGTTAAATATGCCTAATTCGTGATTGATTATATCAAGATCATTTAAGTCATTGAATATCGATACTTAAAGTTTTAAATCAAATATTATTTATATGGATAGAAATACAGATTTTAGCTTTATGAAATCAGGATTTAATAACCTTGTTCAGCCTGATACTGGTCCTAATCCTGAGATGGTATTATTTATACAGTCTTTAGTTTTAAGTTTTACCGAATGTGCTCTTAATACTGCGAGTGAATATGTAACTCATTGTGGTAGAAATGGTATTACTCCTGCGGATATAAAACTATGTTTAAAATATGAAACATTCAAATTTTTAAATAGAAATGATGTTAATGATAAAATGGAGAAATGGAAGGAATTTATCAATGAAGAAATTGACGAATATAGTGATAGTGATACGGAACAAATAAATAATGAAGAAATGGACTTATTAGATGATAAAATAATACATAAGTTTAGTAAAAGCACTTGTAAATGTGGAAAATGTTTGGAAATTAATAATGTCACTGAAAAATGGTTAACCTGGGAACCAACTACTCCTTTAGAATTAGCATTAAAAAATGTATTAGATAATATTCCAAAAAATTGAAACCTTTCACATGATAATAGTCAAGGATCCCATGATAATAATAGTATTTATGAATTGTATATCCAAGAAGGACTTCTAGTAAAGGGTTTGTAAGATAAATATATAATTATATAAATATATAAAATTAATATAATTAAATGGATGAACCAAAATATTTAATAATAAATCCTCTCCGAATAGATCTCGTTAGAACAAATAAAATAACTCAAAGAAAAAATGTTTTATAATAAAATGGAAAAACTAAAAAACATAAGTTTAAAAAATAACTTTTTAAAAAAATTATCAAACCTAGTACTAAAATAACTTTTTAAAATTGAATTATAATTATTGAAAATGACTATGGTTAAAAAGCTTCATACTGGATTTTTTATAAAATAAATTTGATGAAATCTCATTTTATTTTATAACATTAAAATTGGCAATGACCGAACATGTTTACTGTAATGTTAATGCTAAAGTTAATAAATGTGATATATGCTACGAATCAGCATATTTTTCATTAAGAGTTCCACAATGGCATCATAAAACATATCCAGATATGTCATTATTAAGATGCGGTCATGGAATGTGTGAAATTTGCTTAGATAAACATACACGTAAAAATGGATTTTCATGTCCCATGTGTAGAGCACAATCAGTTGGCATCCTAAAAACTTTTGGTTCAAGTGAAATTAGGGGCAATATGGATAGCTTTGCGCAATTTACACATGAATGGCGTAGTAATTTAGAAAGAGCTTTAACATCTGGTCATCAATTCGCAGTATTATATAGACAAATCTGTAATGACTATAAACTATTAAAAGACAAGAAAAAATTGAATAAAATAAAAGATGAAAAAGCCTTAGAAAAGCGGAAAGAAACTATTAGAAGAGCCAAATCTCGAATTAACGCAGTTTGCCCACATTGTAATAAAAATACGTTTTACTCAGTGAGAAACAAAGAGACTATCATATATCAAAAAAAACATAAAAATATTTGAAATTTGATGTTAATTTGCCGTAACTTTTTTTATTAAGTTCCGAATGTCTTACCTATATGACCAATTTAATTGTATAAAACATGTTATAATGTTATTATTATTAACCATGATATTATACCTCTGCACTGAAGCATTTAGAGTTTTAAATGAAAATAGATACGTTCATCAAAAATGCGCATATACGAATATACATGTTTATTTACTAACATCAATATTATGCTACATCATTATCATGATGTCGATCACTCATAGTATTTATAATAATTTTAATCATTTGTTTAAAATATATATAGTTGCGTGTGTAATAAATTTAGCATTAACTATATGGGGTTATATAGAACTCCACCAGTTAGTATGTAATGATATATCGAATATTGAATCAGTGACATTTTCAAATGGATTATTTATCACTCAAACAGTGATTTCTATAATTACAAATATAGCAAATATTATCTATATTATTATAAAACTAATAGATAAATATACAATTCATAAATATAAAGAAACACGTAAAAAAACTCTTTCAAATATAAATAACGTTTAAAAATTATGATTGAATTATCCGTTAAAATGTGTTTTTTATCGCTATGCAACTCAAGAGAGCAGCTAATTTTAATCATTCAGTCAAATTATCAAATAACAGGTCTTCCTAATCAGAAGCCTGTTTTAGCTATTATGACTTTGGCAATTATTAATGGTATGATTACATAGTATGTATTTTGGAAACTGTATCTGAATTCATATGTATATAGCTGACGTTAAAAGTTTTAAATTGATACGATAGGGGTTTGACCAAATACAGCACTGGGACATGAGTAAATACTTATTTCGAATGGTGTTCTTAGTATGGCAAATCTCTATGAATGACATACAGATTATTGTACAATCTGGTGGAGCGTAAGCTAAATACTTACTAAAATAGTTGTCAACATTCTAAAAATGACCTCCTTGTTTTATTGAAGAATACTATATCTGTGCGAATAAAGAGGTTGATAACCAGAAATAATGTCATCTATCCAATTATTATATCTATATGATTTTGAGAAGATATATTGGTAGTTTTTTTTATATCTATACACGTTTACACCCGCAAAATAATGTGGATAATTCTTTCCATTTCTTTTAATTTGTGCTGTTACTTTGCTCCAATTAATATATCGAAAAGTTGTATCAAATTCGAAGATAATACATTGAAGTTCTATTGGTAAATTAAACATAATTAATACCAGGATATTAATGACAGTGTATAATCAAATTTATTAACGTTTATTTGATTTAAGAGGAGTACTTGAACTATAACAAGTAAAATAAAGCGAGCTGTATTTACAAAAATCAGATTATTCAACATCTTTAATTTCTTTAGATACAAGATGTTTTGTGAAATCATCTTCTTCATCTAGCGTCACAATTCTATACCCTTTTTCTCTAAAAAAAGTATGTAATTCATTTGCTAATTTAATATTTGAATCATTTTCACTTATAATAATAATTTTGTGAAACAATAGTGAATTATTTAATTTTTTTTATCTTCGTCAAAACAACTGAATAGAGCCTTTCTGGCTTCAAATTTTGAAATTGCTAGATCGTACTGGTAGGAGGCCATATAAAAAAATATTTAAAGATGTCTTTAAATACTTTTGTCAATAAAAACTATTAATAAATTATAATATTTATCGTTTCCAATATGTATTATTAGCATTGTCGGTAATCTTGAATGATATATTTGGTTTTTTAGGAGAATTTACATGTGACTGATAGTTCAATTCTTGTATAGAAATTACTAATCGGGGTATAATAGTCAGTAATTTTTGGTCCCGCATTATATTTTACCTCTGGGGACAGACAATTGTATTCTTTTCCAGGTGTTAGGCAATCTGAAGTAGAACAACAATGAGGTGGTGAATATTGAGATGGTGAACAATCTAACCGAATTTCCTGTATTGCCGATATTAACCTGTTGTTCCACATAATTACTATTATTATTTACAATATTAGAAATATCACTAAATTTTTTTACAAAGATCAAAATATTCATTACTATAATCCATACAATTATTGGCTACACTCGAAGCAGTTTTGAAATTTTCAAACTCGACTTCTTTTTTGATGTAATTTCGATTTCAGCTTGGTTGTATACTGGTCTTGAGCAATGCAACATTTTAGGACATTTTTTTCAATTCGTCCTGGTCCAGTCTTCCACGAAATTCTTAGTTCATTATTAGTGTTATTCTTTCGAATAATTTCTGTTTCTAATTCAGCAGCATAATCGCTCCATATCGTTTTTTTTTCCAAAACTAAGTCCCTCAATTCTACCTTCTAAAGATTTGATTTTATTAAGTCTTTCAGACGCTATGTCAAACTTATTTGAGTTAGTATACGAAACCAATTCTTCATATTTGTCAACCGAGTCAAACCAAAATTTATTAAGCTCTGCTGGCGTAATAAATACTTCTTGCCTTTCTACATTACCATTATAAAATAGTGTCGCGTGAATTGAAGTATTAATACTTAAACCTACAACTTGTAAATTATGAAAATGACAATTATAATTATTTACATTTACAATTCTATCTACTAATTCAATTGAAATATGAGCCCATTCAGGCATATCGTCGCTATTAAAATTAAAATATATATTGGATTCCTGGAGAGATAACTTAGTTTTCAATAAAGGTAGGGCATATTCTTTGCTTAGAAATCTTGATTGGCTCATAGTGTTATATAAATTTATATCGAGAAATGTTTAAATGATTTTAAGCGTCAAATTTTTATAATTGTATTTAAAGAGTTCATTTAAAAATTTGATAGCTTATAATTTTAGGAATTTTTATTCACAAACTTTACATGTTACCTACTCTTCTATCAAAAAGACGTTCTAGTATTAACGAGTATAATAATACACCTTCACCAATTAAACTAGATATAAATGTCTGTCAATGTATTTTATTAAATGAAAAATATAGATTTAAAATAGATAACTATTTACCTAAACAAGGAGTTGATTGTCCATGTTGTCAATGTAAAGTTAATATGGGTTTTATAGATATAGAACAATATACAAAACTGTGCAATAATAATGCAATTGTACCTAAAGCCAGAAGAACAGTAAAATTGAATAATTTTTACAAATCGCA
>CAJJBU010000018.1 GCA_905182495.1 Flavobacteriales bacterium UBA952 | reverse complement strand
TAAACGCACCTTGGATTCCCCTGAATTACTTAAATCCACAACTATAGAATCCTTAACACCCACAATAATTATTTTATCTGTTAAAGGCCTGTTTGAGAGCTCTGCAGTCGGAGGGGCTCCGCCGCAATGGGGCTGGTGAATTCCAGCAGATATCAATAATTCGTTTTTACATGACCCAAAAGAGATCAATAAAATAAATAAAAAAACCAATGCTATTATATGTTTCATTTTATCAAATTAATCGCCTGTTCACGCACACTTTTATCGGTATTCACATAATCTTCATAACTAGGCTTACTCACAACTGAATGGGTGTCTACAAGCGATTCATTCAATTGGGCGATTTCCATAAAACTAATTTTGTTTTTCAAAAACGCATCTACAGAGAATTCGTTCGCTGCATTTAAAGCGCATGCGGCAGTCCCTCCTTTTTCCATAACAGAAAATGCGAGATCCAAATTTTTAAATGACTTAAGGTCCGGTTTTTCAAATGTGAAATTAGGATGGTCCATGAAATTAAACCGAGGAAAATCGGTCGGAAATCGATCTGGATAAGTTAAGGCAAATTGAATGGGAAGTTTCATTTCCGTAAGTCCCATCTGGGCCTTCATACTGCCGTCTTCAAATTGCACAATTCCATGAACTATTGACTGTTGATGAACCATTACCTCTATTTGTTCTGGTTTTAAATTAAAAAGCCATTTGGCTTCAATCACTTCAAAACCCTTATTCATAAATGTTGCTGAATCAATGGTCACTTTGGGGCCTAAAACCCTTTTCGGATGAGATAGCACTGCTTCCCTTGACACCGTTTTAAGCTGCGCTCTATTAAAACCATGGAAAAGTCCACCTGTAGTCGTTAAATAAATTTTTTCAACTTCATTTTTAAACTCTCCCATTAGACATTGAAATATTGCCGAATGCTCTGAATCAATTGGATATATATTTACCCCGTTCTCTTTAGCGAGTCTTGTAACCAATTCTCCTGCGACCACTAGTGTTTCTTTGTTTGCAAGGGCAATTTGCTTCTTGGCGCGAATAGCTGCTATAGTTGGTTGTAATCCAGCAAAGCCAACAATTGCAGTCAGGACTAAGTTAATCTCTCCAGATTCGACAACTTGACACAAAGCATCTTTTCCAGAATAAACATGTATGTCTTCATTCCAAAGAGCTTCACTTACCTTTTTGTATTCTTGTTCATCAACGATCACCACAGTATTTGGCCTATACCTCAAGGCTTGATCAATCAGTAAATCCGCATTTTTATTTGCCGTGATTACCTGTAAATCAAAAAAATCTGGATAAGCCGCTAGAACCTCTAGTGCTTGTTTTCCTATTGAACCCGTCGACCCTAATATTGCAATCCCTTTCTTTATTGACATATCACAAAAATAAGGTTTTGAATTCTTTCTTAATCGTCAAAACCTATCAATTCATTTTACTATTAATAGACCAAGCGATAAGGGCAGCTCGTTGTTTCGCTTTTTCAGCATTTTCACCAGAAAAATGGGCATCTACTGTCTGATTGAAAAGCAAAACCCAACGGTCAAAGTGCTCCTTTTCTATAGGCATGGAAGTATGAACATTCGTTACATTAGTAGTATACCCCTCTTCATCAAAGAGAACAAAGTTCCAAAAATGTACCATTCGGGGCTTGTGTGTCTCAAAGTTGAGTTTCATAAAAAAGGGGGCCAGCATTTCATCCTGAAGTACTTTTTCATAGAAAACATCAACGAGAAAAGCAGTATCCTTCTTAGATTTTAACAATCTCATGACGTGTGTTTAAAACTCCTTTTACAATTAAAAATTGAGCTAGAAGATAGGTTAACATTACATAAAAATGCGCGTGTGTAAACGCCCCACGAAAAAGCTGAACAGATAGAATGCTGTCAGAGATAACGAAGAGCATGGCTCCAAATATGATATACCATTTATAGCTAGTTCTGTTTTTATAGAATTGTATTGAAAACCAGAACATTGCAGATATAACAAAAGCATAAAACAAAACAGGCAGCCGCATTTCTCCTAAAAAAGGCCATAAATAGGATACAAACACCATGAAATAAGTAACAATGAATGCCGTGGTCAAAACTACAAATCCATTCAGTTTGAAGGACTTCAAGAGCCCTTTAAAAATAAGGATATAGACCAAGTGAGCTAAAAGAAAGGAGATCAAACCTAATATGAAAAAAGATTCCCCCTTAAACATCAATAAAATATCGCCAAGTGTTGAAAAGAACAAGGCAAAAAGAAGTGGTTTGTTTTCCGAAAGTGATAAGTCTCCAACGAGTAATAAAAGTAAAGAAGGAATTAAAAAAGGCTTCATGTAAAAAACAACTTGTTCAATTTTGAGTAGAACTAAAAAAAGATAAGTGCAATAAAACAACAGGATGAGCCAAGAGAACCTCATGACTGGGGAATTTCTAGTTTTTCAAAACCAGAGATGTTCCGGAAAGAAAATGAAATGAAAAACGAAGGAACTTGATAGGCGGCCATCACATATAAGACTCCATCATGTCCAAACCAATCACCCAACCACATTCCAATAGCGATAAGCCCTATAATTCGAGACGCTTCAATAATCCAGTTCCATTTATTCTTGTCCATGAGATCCGTTAGGGAATAAATCGTCACGAAAATATAAACCCCATAAACCAATAAATGCAAAAACGGCAATTCACCTACCCTAGAAAAAAGATCTAAAAGCAAAAACATAACAATAAATAAGTGTAGAATGCTCCAATAGAGAAGTCCTTTGGATATTTCTGGCTTATACTTAGGGAAATTATAAACATCCTCTATTTTTTGCACGGGATATTTCTCCTCAAACCCCATTGGTCTCCAACCAGTTGGCCGAAACCAAATCGTTAATTTATCGATAAGCCCTTGTGATCTCCACGCATCTTTGATAAGAATAATAAGGTGTTGAAAATTGATTTTAAATGGATTCCGGGTACGAGCAGGCCGCGAGATACCATAAACAGGGGGCACATCATCTAACTCCTTTTGAAAAGTGCCAAAAAGGAAATCCCAAAAAATAAACACCTGACTTAGGTTTTTATCTAGGTACTCTGGATTGATGGCATGATGAACCCGATGATGTGAAGGAGTTACTAAGATATATTCAATGAAACCTAGTTTACCCACGTGTCGTGTGTGGTACCAAAATTGAATGAATAAATGCAAGGGCAAAACGACTGCAACAACTTCAGAGGGTATTCCAAAAATAGCGGCTGGAATGAGAAGGAAAGTGAAAAATTTAAAAAAGCTAGATATAGGTTGCCGAAGCGCACAGGCCAAATTAAATTCTTCACTACTGTGATGGATCACATGTTGGTTCCAAAATAAATTAATCTTATGAGAAAAACGATGGGACCAATATCCATAAAAATCTATCGCGACAAAAGCCACTGCATAAACAATAAACGTGTTTTCGATGGTAAACAAAGCTAGTTTAGAAAAAAACCATTCGTATGAAATAATTCCTATGGAAAGACCCAGAACATCTTTGAGTGAATTCGTCATACCAGAACTCAAGCTTGAAACTGCGTCATCCAAAGGAACAGTGTCGTCCCCTTTGAATAAACCGTATAATTTCTCTAGTAATACAAGCACTAAAAAGGCCGGCATTGCAATTAATAATATCTTCCCGTATTCAGCCATAATTAGTTAATCCTCCATGAAAATACAAAGATTTTAAAAAAAAGCCCTTAACTCCATGCCTCCTGAATGAATCATTCTGGTATTCTCAGATTTACGACCTAAGTATTGAAAGGTAATCTGAAGGTTTTTTGAAACTGTTTTTTGGTATCCAAGACTCCATGTATAATTAATCCCCGGCCGAAGAGCCTCAAGCATTTCAAAGCCAACTGCCGAATTTTGATTTCCCGTAAAATCAATTTTAAGTAACTTAATTGCCCCTTGAAAACTGCCCTTGTCCGTTTGGTTATATTTAAAAGTACTTCCTATATCTTTAATAACACAAGTCTCACCTCCACCAAGAATGACATTGTCTTTATCTACTATCCTAGAATCTAAAGTAACTCTAAAATTAGTGCTCGGCTGAAAACTAAAGGAAGATTTCAACCATGAATATTCAATAGAATAGTCTCTCCCCGAGGTGTAATCAGCCAAGGATTTTTTTGTTCCATCTTGTGCCGTTAGTAATACCGATAATTTTGGGGTCATGTTCCATCTCACGTTGGCCTCGTGATAGGAAGCCAAACGAGAATCAAATCCTGATGCCAGCAGCGTCTTGGACTGATTTTCTTGAAAAATATATCGCGCTCCAAATACAGAGCCCGTACGATTAAAGAAAAGTGTGTTTTTTAAAAAAGCAGCGGTAGAGATTAAATTCGTATCAGCGATTCTATTATCTAAGGGGTTAAATACGGCTCCATTTAAGAATGCATTTGACTTTTTATTGATCCGAAATCTAGCCTGGTCCGAAAACCTAGAAATGAACTTGAGAACCCCTTTTTTTCTCGACCAAATACGCTCAGGCCTAAGGTAAATACTCTGATTGAACTCATTAAAATAGGTAGTGACATAGCTATTACTTGGTATAAAAACTCGAATATAATTGGCTTGATCAATAAATTGAGAGATCTCGAACTCATTTAAATCTTTAACGCCATCGGCATTGTAGTCAATCCAGGTATAAACTCCTTGACCATCATTTACTTGTATGTATAGAAATTCTCTTTTTTGTTCTAGACCTGATCCAATCTCATAAAACGTTGACCATTGAACTGCATTTTTCCATGCCTTCAAATGGTATTCTAAACGGCCAATAACTGAATTCTCAGGACGCTGATTCATAAGAATAGTGTCTAAAACTTCTAATGAACGGTATCCAGAAATCAATGTTAATTTCTGGTTTTTAAAACGATTTAGATGAAGCTCAGCACCTGTTGTTTTAGCAAGGGCTGTTCTTTTAAACACACCAGAATCTAAACGACGGTCAAATCGTTGGCGGTAATACACCTTGTATTCCACCTTACTTGTATCATGATTGGCAACATAGAATTGATAATCAAAAAACTCATAGCTTTGGGACAGCCCCGAAAGGACGGTGTCCGCATATCGGTTTCTTTCATGATCGTCCTTATAGCCAATTTTCAATGGGCCTAATTTCTTTGAAACATCCAGCCTGTGTCTTAAAAAACTATTTGAAGACGACGCTTTAGAAGATAAATAGCTACCATCCCAAAGGGTGTTCCATCCCTTTTGCTTCCACTTACCATTTGAAGAAATTCGTTGGCCATTGTAATCGGAACCAATAGAAAAATGTTGCGCATCTATAGCTATTGTTCCGCGCTCTTTATGCCCTAATTTAGTGCCAAGAGACCCTAGGATTTGGTTGCCCTCATAACCACGAAACCGAGTATTCCAATCGCGATCAAACTCAACAGCCCGATATTGCTGAACTGGAGCAAATGAAGTTGACAAAAACTCAAACTCCGCTTTGGTTTTCATCGACCACATGGAAACCGTATCCACTTTACCAAAATAGGATGTATTCATCCATCTTGTACGATTCGAATACCCAATATTGTCCTGAGAGGCCAGTTTTGAATAGGTATTTAGATCTAGATTACTCATCGCCCATTCTGACTCTAAATAACTGTTTTTGGCATACTTCCACTTTATTCCGCTACTAAACATTTGTTGTTTCTTCGGGGTGATAATACTTCTGGATGCCCTGTAGGACCCCTGAGACAATCCGCTCTCTGGCTTGACCCATTTATAGACCTTCCCCAAAGCATTGTAATTATCTAAAACATAGTCCCCATTTCCCTCCCCTACAAATTCAAAATAAACCCTATAAAATGCAGAATCAGGATGAACACTAAACACCATGATGGAATCAAAACCTAAAGAATCAACAAGTTTGTATAAGTTCTGGTTGTCAAAAAAACCAACCGAATCAATAGAATTTACGGAGGCAAGGTTCAATTCGTCGCCGATTTGGGAAAGATAAGAGCGCTGTTCGCTAGACAAATCCTGCTGCAAAGGCTGATTCTTCGCGTCTTGTTCGGAATAAGAATTCAACCAAAACTCAATCTTCGATGAATGATAAGAAATAGAATTTTGAACCAAAGACCTGGCATAATTCTGATCAGAATACTGAAACTCAACGACAATCCTGGTGTCCTTGGTTATCAAATTCCTTGACGTAAAAATAAGTTCCGAAGAATTGTAATCAATCGTATAGTCATACTCTTGTCCTCGTTCCAAAATTCGGCCGTCAATAAAAACTTTTTCAGTTCCGGATAACACGATAATAAAAGGTTCGTTCTCAGCTCCTATTAATCTATACGGCCCCTGATTTGCCTCGATACCCTGTATAATTTGCCGGTTAAACTTACCTTTTGAAAGGGCCCCACTTAATTGCGTTTTCCATTCTTGATTCTCCTTATTGTTCCACTTGTAATTTACACTTAATCCTTGAGCTCTTTTTCGATAATTCATGAAATACCCTGTAGGCTTGGACAGCCAAAAATCTCCTGCAACTAATTTCAGTCGGTCATTATAGATTTGAATAAATACTTTGTCAAACTCTTGAAGTTTATTCGTGTTCCCTTCAGGCTGAATAGGAATATTGGCATCAGATACAGAAGCCAATATTTTCAAATCTGACGATATTTTTCCAGAAATTTCTAAATTTAATGAGGAATTAATTCCTAAATCCTGATTGTTTCCAAAAGAAACACCTCGAGAAATGGAACCGTTTTTATTGAGTTCATTACCCCCGAAGATATCATCTACTGAATAATAGTTTTCAATTTTAAACAGTGCATAATTGTCTTTTTTCTTATTAAAGAGGATGCTACTATCTCTGATTTGATATCGTTTAGAAAAATCAAAAGGTAGCACTTGATAAATAAAATAAAGGGTATCTGGTATTTTTTTATGCACCGTAAAGACAGCTGTTGAAAAATTCAAAGTATAACTCTCTGAATCTAGAATTGTGTCATTTATATATACTTGAAATGAGTGTGGATAAATGCTCAAAGAATCTAAGCGTACCGAATCAATTACCTTGATTTTTTTTTTTCGAACACCCCCATCCTGACCGACACCCAAAAAGGGTAACACTAGCCCAAAAAAAAGCAGAAAAATAGTTTTCATCAATGACATCCTAACGAAGATAAGACCTACATACTTAAAACGCTAGTTTCAGCATTCCATTGTATAAAACTAGATGGAAAAATGATTATCCAGAAGCTCTTTAAGCTCAATAACACTTCCTTTTTTCAAAATAAAATTTGGAACAACCCCATATTCTTTTAATGCAAAACTGGTTGAACTTCCCCACGATATTAACACTGATGATTCTTGTAATTTGTTTTCGCTAAAATAAGAATGCACATTGCTTGGACTACTGAACACCATTATATCACCTGAATTAATTTTTTTAGGGGCTAATAAGGTCTTATAAACAACAATACTATGCACCTGATTTTCTGGGATATGTGCTTCGATGGATTTAAGAGATCGGTTAGAACATGGAATGAAAACCCTTCTCTTCCCGAGCCATTTTGTGAAGTCTTTTGAAACTACATCAGGCATACTTGCATTTTTCCCAACAAAGGCTGGTTCATACCCCATTCTCTTTAATCTCGAAGCCGTTTGAGGGCCGGCGCAACAAAGACTATAGGAATGAAGATCAATACACTCAGAGGTCTCTAAAAACTGAGCGCAACGGATACTAGAAAAGAAAATGACATCAAAATCTTTCGGGCCTTCGAAATTCACAGGCTCAAACTTAATAAGCGACCGGCAGACCATCGTAATGGATTTATTTTTAAAAAAAGGCGCCAATTCCGATAATTCAGAAGCGTCTTTCGAAATAAAAATAGTTTTCACACTTTTTGATGTTGTAAATGCTCTACAATCTTTTTGGGGAAATCAGAATGATTCTTATATGGGAAACGGAAATATCTAGATGGGTGCATCGCATGATCAGAATATGAAACATGCACATATTTATTGTCACAATAAACTCCAAGGGGCAATTGACAACCACCATTCATTAGATTTAAAACAGATCGCTCTAAATGCACAACACGTTGAACTTCCGGGTCATTAATGAGCTGCAAGATCTCCCGTAATTCAATATCAGCAGAGCGTATTTGAAGTGCCAATACGCCTTGGGCTGGCGCGGGGACAAATTCATCGGGCGTAAGATCAATGCATACTAAATCCGATAAATCAAGTTCTAAACGCAATACTCCTGCTTTAGCCAAAAGGATCGCATCATATGCTCCTGATTTAAGCTTTTCAATGCGCGTGGGCACATTTCCTCTTAGGTCTTTAATTTGCACATCGGGTCTCAAGGCTAAAAGTTGTGATTTCCTACGCGCCGATGACGTGCCAACTATAGCATCCTTTTTCAATCCCCATAGCGCCTGATTTTCATGAGAGGATTGGCGAATCAACAACAATTCACAAGGATTAGCACGAGACGAAACAGCAGCAATTTCTAGTCCTTCGGGTTGATTTGTCTCTAAATCTTTATGGGAATGCACAGCCAAATCAATTCTACCATCAAGCAATGCCAATTCAATTTCCTTGGTAAAGAAGCCTTTGCCTTCCATTTTATCAAAACTGAGGTCTTGGATTTTATCTCCTTGCGTCTTAATGATTTCAATTTCAACATCGCAACCCTTTTGAGTTAGTTTTTCACGAACAAAATTGGCCTGCCATAAGGCCAGGTCGCTTCCCCTTGTTCCGATTTTAATAGTCTTAATTTGAGGCATTCTTTAAAATGATTTCTTTTGCAAGTTTCATAGGACCACTAATGTACTTTTTTTCAACATAACCGAGAACTTTATCTAAAACTTCTCTTGCCTCAGGGCCTAAGTCTTCCATGTCGCGCTTGAAAACTTCATCTAATGCGTTCTCTTTAATGGCCTTTACTTGACGGGGAACATCAAGCATAGCCAACTCCACGTTTCTTTCTTGAATTAAGGAAACAAAGTTTTTTAGGGAATTATTGACAATCACTTTAACGTGCTCGACCTCATTAACTCTCACCTTTAAGTTGTCATTAGATATTTTTTGAAGTAAGTCGATTGATAAGTAATTAAGATTATGTTTTGCTATAACTTCCGGAGAAATATCTTGAGGAATAGCAATATCGATTAAGGTCTTCTTATCGGTGTCACCACGTAAAAGAAACTCATACATATCAAGCGACACAACACTGTGATCAGCACCTGTACAAGTTAATAAGACATCAAAACCATTATTATAATTAGCCAAGTCCGAAAGTGCATGAAATGGAGCATTCAATTCTTTAGCCAGTGATGCAGCGTTCGAAAGTGTTCTGTTGAAAACCACAAAGTTGGTGAAACCGTGTTTTTTAAGAAACTTACACATGTTTGAATTAGTTACCCCAGATCCAATAATCAAAATTTTCGAATCCAACGGGATATTCAGAGCTTTCAATTTGTGATACGCCAAAGACACTACCGAAACCGGTTTTGTCGCAATACTTGTTTCCGTATAAACTTTTTTAGCAGTTTGAATGACCTGTTTGGTCAACAACCGAATAAAGTCTCCTGTTAATTGATTCTTATGGGATCGCTCAAATGCATTTCTTACTTGAGTAATGATTTCTCGCTCTCCGACAATCATCGAATCAATTGAAGAAGCAACCGAAAGCGCATGATCAACGGCATCTTTAGCAGTATACTCCTCCACATTATTAGCCAAGTTTGATAGCTCTTTAGGATTTAATTCAGGATAAAGCACATCTAAGAACTTAGCGACCCCAACAGGCTCTTGACTTACAATGGTGATTTCCACCCGGTTACAGGTAGAAAGAAACATGATTTCATCAATGTTAAATTTGGTTTTAACAATAGATATTTTATGCTTCTGGGCGTCATCCTCAATGTGAAGTAAACCAATTTTTGCCACATCTAGATTCCGATGTGTAAATGCAAATATCTTTAGGTTATTGAGGTTGTTTCTCATTCGTTATACTACAAATATCGGGAGACATCAAGAATCGATTGTCATAATAGTGTCATGAGTGATAAATATTAATAAAACAATCTAAATTTGTATTGCGTCAAAATAAATTTCATGAAAAACAGAAATATAAAAGCCGTCTTATTTGATTTAGGAGGCGTAATAATAGAGGTCGATTATCGTAAAACAATTGAAGCATTTACTGAACTCGGAATCAAAGACGCAAATCTAATTTATAACCAATTTGACCAAGGACCTATTTTTGATGAATATGAGATTGGGGGAATCTCAAGTGATACCTTTATTAAATCTATTCAACACAAAACTAACACACCAATGACCTCCATAGAGATCACCGGAGCCTGGAATGCGATGATTGGCTCTTACCCGATAGATAAATTAGATTACATCATGAAATTGAGTCAAAAAACGCCCTGTTTCTTATTGAGTAACACAAATGAAATTCACCTACGGAGGGTCAATGAAGAATTATCAAAAACAAAGTACACCAGTCTGAATTTACTATTCGAAAAATGCTACTATTCTCATGTCATAGGAAAAAGAAAACCACATGTAGACACTTTTGAATGGGTACTAAAGGACATGAACTATAAAGCAGAAGAAGTTTTATTTATTGATGATTCACCTCAACATATTAAAGGCGCAAAAAAGACCGGAATAAATACATTGCACTTTCGGAAAGGTAGCCATCTAAAAGAAATTGAGGAATGGTTATAATTATCTCAATAGATGAACAAAACCATGTTTAATACCTTCTTCTAGGTTGATTTTAAAAAGATAGACCCCGTCCATTAACTCTGAACCATCCATAGATCGACCAGAAAAAGGAATTTCATTTTGGCGATGCTGGTATACAACTATTCCCCACCTGTCGAAAAATACCACCTCATACGGCTGACATGTCTTAAAATAAGATTCTAAATCAAAAACATCATTCGCTCCATCATTATTAGGCGTCAACACGTTCGGTAAATCAAAATCATCAAACGAATAAATATTTATTATCGAAAGTTCAGTTTCCGAACTTGGAGACACACAACCATTCAAGGTAGCCGTTACGCTGTAAACACCCATATCTTCAATAGCAGCTTCAAATGTTATGTCTGAGACGTCGGATGTAAAAGCATTTGGACCGGTCCACAAATAAGACGCATCTGGAACGATACTTATAATCACTTCATAAGAATCTCCTGGGCAAGATAATGGGCTATTAGCGTTTAATAAAGGTGCTGATGGTATAGGGTGAACAATCAATTCATAGGTTATAATCGAATCGCAACCTAAACTTGTGAATAGATTAAAGGGATAGGTGCCAGTCATTGTCATTTCCAAGCCCTCAAATAATATTGATTCGCCTTCGCATATACTCGTATCGATCACAGAGCTATATGCTGGATTTACAGTCAAATCAAGCTGCACTATAGAATCGCAACCCGCGGCGGTCTGAAGATTTTGAATGTAGTTCCCGGAAATATTCAATTCTTGAGGACCAAACGTAAAAGTGTCATTTGAACATATGGTGTCAATCAAACTAATATCATAAGACTGGTTTACAACAACATCTTCTGTAACAGTATCACTATAACATCCATCAAGCTCTAAATAAATAGAATACGCACCCGAATTGATCATATCTAGGTCCGGAATTGCTACTTCAAAATCTACCGAGCTAAAACCATTAGGTCCATCCCAAAAATAATTAGCACCTGGAACTTGCGCTGTAGATAAGAAAAGGGTGTCTGTCGAACAAATGGGATCACTGATAAATATTTCTGGCGTAGGGATATCATCTGGTTCAATTAACACAACAGTTTGACTTTCTTCACAAGCGCCAGAGCGTGAGTAAACCGTGTATGACCCTGCCGTTAAACCTAAGAATTCAGGACTATTAGTATAATTGGTCCCATCTAAGGAGAATTCAAGATTGTCACCGGTTGCTATAACATTTATAGTACCGTCAGATGATTCAAAACAAGATAAATCTGTACTTTGAATAGAAATTACAGAAAATGGAATAAACAATGGGTGTTCCACATCAAATATTGGGCTACCCACTGGAGATCCATTAAACGAGGAAGTACCTTGAATATTATTATAACTATTATCCATTTTATAATACGCGATTAGCTGAGGCTCCCCAGTTGGATTAATGAGGGTGTTCATATTTAAGCGTAACTGTAAATCGCTACGCGCTTCATTCCAGATTCTTACCTCGTCAATCTTTCCTCGAAATTGTTCTGGACCATTTGGCCAATTAGATTTGGTACCGATTGCCGCATCCCAACTATTCGTAATCAATTCACCGGATGCCGCGATTTCATTTACCAAACAACCATCAACATAATACCTAACAAAAGATCCATCATAGGTTCCAGCAACATGGTACCAGGTATTTGTTGTTAACGGAAAAGTATTTAGACAAATAAAGAAACCGTCGGTTGTAGAAATCTGAAAACTATTAGGTCGTAATAAATAATTGCAATCCGTAGTACCATCATGCTTGGATACGATATTCATATTATTCTGACGCGTTATAAAAGCTTCAACGGTTATTTGATCTAGACTTACATCAACATCATTAATATTCACCCATTTCTGGCCAAACCCTTCGGTATTCATGGAGTTTTGAGTGAGTGCTATCGGCGAAAGAAAAAGAAAAAATAGAATAATCGAAATAAAAGGAGATGGAAATCTCCGCATCATTGAGAAACAAACTAATTGAATTGCTTTATACACTATACTATATAGACAAATAACAACCTTTAAAAGTTGCACTAAATATAAACAAATAATGAGAAACTTAAATAAGATTATCTTACGATATGTATAAATCCAGAGACATCTCCTTCATTATATGAGAATTTGTAGAAATACACACCCTCCGGTAACTCTCTGCCATCAACAGAGTCACCCTTGAAAGAAGGCTCGCTTCTTTCTTGCTGAAATACTTCGTTACCCCATCGATCGCGGATAGTAAGAAGGAAATCAGAACAATATCCAACATAATTTTCAATATCTATTTGATCATTGACATTATCACCATTAGGAGTGATTACGTTTGGAAACTTGAATTCGATAAGATCAAAGATATTTTCAATTTCTAAATCAATAGAATCCTCTTCTGACACACAAGAGTTTAAGGTATAATACACGCTATAAGTACCCATCATATCTTGATTGAGTTCAAACTCATAACTTGTTTCATTTGATGCGAAGCCCTGTGGGCCAGTCCAATAATAGATTGCATTAGGCTCTTCATCCACTGAAAAATAAACCAAGTCTTTGGGACAAGAAACTGGACCACTAAAATCAATGATAGGAGTAGAAAGTTGTTCGATCGATACATTGAGTGTTGCGATAGAATCACATCCAAAGCTACTAACCAAAGTAACTGCTTGAGAGCCTTCTATTGCAATCAGACTGCCATTCCAAGTAAATGGAAATTGAGAGCCACAGACAAGAGTATCAGTCGAGCTTGTAGGAATGGCATTTACAAATAAATTTAAAGTAGCAATAGAATCACAACCTGAAATACTACTCGAGAGTACAATGGTTTGCTCACCCGCCTCAGTTAAAGACATCCCATTCCAATCATAAGGGAGTTGATTGACACACAGTGAAATGGATTCAGATGAAGTTAAGACTTCAGCTACTGAAATATAAAAATAAGACGTGTCAGATGTTGAATTGAAGCCTGAAGCAACATAAATAAAATTGTAATCGCCACTAGTTAAACCATCCGTATTCAGAACAGCCGTAGCAACATCAAATGAACCTGAATTCGTCAATTCAGAAAAAACCCCTCCCGTGTTTTCAGATAAGAGCGTATTTAAGTCTATTGAAGAACCTGCGAAATTACATATCGATGTAATACCGTCATCACCGGCATTTGGGATTAGAGGCAACACACAAATAGCAACAGAAGCAGAATCAATTAACCAATCATCTTCTAAATCATCGAAAGGGTTTGATGGACCTCCCGCGTTACAACATACATCTTGACCAGCGATCGAAGAACCTGCCGATCCAGTTACTGCTAAAGCACTGATGTTATTTTCCATATCTAATTCACAGGTATATATATTGCCATCGCATTCAATTGTACCTCCGTGATTGAACACTCTGTCGGAAATATTAATTGTTCCGGAGTTGCACAAATAACCATCATTGTGTAGATATTGTATGGTAGCTAAACCGGATTGATAAAAATAACCATTGATTTCAAACTCTGCATTACAAACAAAATCACCATCATTAATCATTGTACCCGTCTCTGAGATTTCAGCATAGTTCGAGGTGGCTAATGAACCAGAACCATTTATAATAAGGACACCTCTGATAGTCATTGGTGAAGAAACACCAACAACATTATTAATTACAACCGTGTCTCCCACTGGAATAAGATTACCTGGGCACCCATTATCCCAAATAGAGCAATCATTGTAACTCCCATCAGCGATTGAAGTATAAACTGCAGACCACGAAACCATGGAGAAAAAGAACATAAAAGCGCCCAGGGCAAAAAACCTTGAACTCGATATTATGTATGAATTTAAATCTGTCTTTTTCACTTTTAACAATTTCTTATACCACTAAGACATACAACACATAGAAAAGGTTGCATCCACGACGCAAAATTCTCAAATTAATTGAAAATTTATATTGCAATAGATATACTTTAATGGTGTTTTAGTTTAGCTAATCATAAAGATACAAAAAATTCAATGACGCTCAAGCCTGCGTTTCGTTGAATAACAATTGTTTACGTATCACTTAGACTATTGGCTTATTGGTACTCCGAAAGCTCTAACCATCGATTCGTTTTAGATTCTATTTTTTCAACAACTGCGGCCAATTTATTCCCTAACTCGAATAATTGATGCCCTCCTATCTGACCATCCGACAATTCTTGGCTATACTTAAGCTTCTTAGCTTCCAAACTTTCGATATCCCTCTCTAAATTCTCAAACTCGACTTTCTCTTTAAAGTTCAACTTCGTCTTGTCCGACGTATTTTCTTTTGTTCGTTTTTGTTTAGGCGCACTATTTCGGTCCGTCGACTTATTTGACTTTGACTTGAGGGCTTCTTTTTGACTCTTTCGATATACCGTATAATTCCCGATGACATCAGCAATTTTAGCATTTTCTTCAAAAACAAATAAATGATCTACCATCTTGTCCATAAAGTAACGGTCATGCGAAACAACAATTAAACAACCTTGGAAGCCTCTCAAATACTCTTCAAGCACAGCCATGGCAAAAATATCTAAATCATTTGTTGGCTCATCAAGGATTAAGAAGTTAGGGTTTGCCATGAGCACCCTAAGTAGTTTCAACCTCCTACGTTCTCCCCCACTCAGTTTTCTCACAAAATTATAATGCATGCTTCTCGGAAACAAGAAACGTTCTAATAGTTGGGCTGCTGATAGCTGCTTGCCTTTTTCTAAGGGTATAAATTCCGCAACCTCTTTTACAACATCAATCACCTTATAATCGGGATCAACAGGCTTCAGCTCCTGACTAAAATGGCCAAAGACCACAGTTTCACCCAAAATAACTTTGCCATTATCTATGGGTTCATCACCCAACAACATTTTTAAAAACGTTGTTTTTCCAGTGCCATTTTTCCCTACAATACCTAGTCTTTCCTTCCGTTGAACATTATAAGAGAAGTTTTCCAATATCTTCTTTTGGCCAAAAGATTTTGATACTTTATGAAACTCCGCAATTTTAGATCCTAATCGTTCCATCTTAACAGGAAGCTCCAATTCAGTCTCCGTTAAATTAGTTGACGCCACCTTTTTTACATCATGAAAAGAATCGATTCGCGCTTTTTGTTTAGTCCCCCTCGCTTTGGGTTGTCTTCGAATCCAGTCTAACTCTTTTCTAAAGGTATTTCTTGCTTTTTCCACAGTCGATTGAAGTTGGTCTTCACGCTCTGCCTTTTTTTCTAAATAATAAGAAAAATTCCCTTTGTACTTAAAAAGAGTTTCATTTGATAGCTCAAGAATAGAATCACAAACCACCTCTAAGAAATACCTGTCATGAGTCACCATTAACAATGTAGATTTGGAATTAGACAAGTAGCTTTCCAACCATTCAATCATATCTAAATCCAAGTGATTCGTTGGTTCATCTAAAAGTAAAAAATCAGCATCTGAAAGTAAAACTTTTATGAGCGTCACTCTCTTTTTTTGTCCGCCCGAGAGAGATCCGATTTTCTGATTTGGATCTTCAAGCTTAAAAACAGAAAGGAATTGTTGCACCTGACTTTCCAGGTCCCAAGCATCTAAATCTGTTAATTCTTGAAATAGATTAGAAAGTGCTTTTTCATCGTTCCTTTCAAGGGCTTCATTATATGATTTAATCAATCTAAGTTTTGGAGAGCTATGGTCGTAGATCACGTCATAGATGGTCTTGTCAGATGGCAAGTTTTCTGCCTGCTCCATAAATGCAACCTTAATACCGTTTCGAAAAACAATATTACCTCGATCAATAGACTCCTTGTCCATTAAGCAATTAAGCAAGGTGGTTTTACCAGCGCCATTTTTAGCAACAATGGCTACTTTTTGCCCTTGGTCAATACCAAATGTAACATCGGAGAACAAGACTCTGTCGCCAAATGATTTGGTTAAATTTTCTACGGAAAGGAAGTTCATATATTTTTCTAATTTGCGAATTTAGGAGAATAGTTCCGTAAAACACGCTGAAACCTTTATTAATTGGTATTTTTGCAACCTTTTAAAACTAAAATTCAGACGAATTGAATCACTATGCATAAATACTTCAACCTTTTCGATCTTAAACAAAAAGTGAATTACAAAACAGAGGTTCTTTCAGGATTAACTGTCGCAATGGCATTAATACCAGAAGCTGTCGCCTTTGCCCTAATCGCTGGACTATCTCCTTTGACTGGACTATATGCTGCCTTTATCATGGGAATTGTTACGTCGATTTTTGGTGGGCGTCCAGGCATGATTTCTGGAGCCACAGGAGCTATTGCTGTTGTTTTCTTCGGATTGGTAACTACCCTAAAACAAATAAATCCAAATATAACCGTAGATGAAATCACACAATATGTTTTTGCGACAGTGGTTGTTGCAGGCCTTATTCAAATCGTAGCAGGAGTCCTTAAACTTGGCAAGTTCATGCGATTGGTGCCTCAACCTGTAATTTTTGGATTTGTCAATGGTTTGGCAATTATTATATTTTTATCCCAGCTTAGCCAATTTACAACAGATAGCACAGACCCAAATGCACCTTGGATGCAAGGTCGAGAGTTATTCACCTTTCTTGGCTTAGTACTTTTTGCCATGGTGATTATTTGGGGGTTACCTAAACTCACAAAGGTGATTCCAGCAGCATTAACTGCTATCGTTTCCGTATTTGCATTGGTTTACTTCTTGGACATCTCTACGACTACAGTAGGTGACATCGCATCAATTGAAGGTGGCTTTCCTCCATTTAACATCCCTAATATCCCCTTTAATTGGGACACTCTTAAGTTGATTTTTCCTTATTCAATAATCGTTGCAGGTGTTGGGCTTATTGAAAGCTTACTGACACTAAATATTATTGACGAAATAACCCAAACTCGTGGCAGAGGAAACAAAGAAGCTGTTGCGCAAGGCGCAGCAAACATACTTTCTGGACTGCTCTCTGGAATGGGAGGATGCGCTATGATTGGACAGAGCTTAATCAATATTTCTTCGGGCGCAAGAGCACGGTTGTCAGGAATTGTTGCCGCTATTATGTTACTCGTATTTATCATGTTTGGTTCAAGCCTTATTGAAAAACTGCCTATGGCTGCCTTGACAGGTTTAATGATTATGGTAGCTATTGGAACCTTTGAATGGGCAAGCTTCAAGACCTTTAATAGAATGCCGAAGTCAGACGTCATGGTGATGCTTGCCGTGACAATGATCACAGTGCTATTGCATAATTTAGCTCTAGCAGTTCTTTTAGGCGTTGTGATTGCGGCACTCGTGTTTTCATGGGATAATGCAAAAAGAATTCGAGCGCGGAAACACATTGATAAAAATGGTGTGAAGCACTATGAAATTTATGGTCCGTTATTTTTTGGCTCCGTTTCGGTCTTTACCGAAAAATTCGATGTAAAAAACGACCCTAAAGAAGTGATTATAGATTTCGCCGAAAGCCGCGTGGTTGATATGTCAGCTATTGAGACACTTAACAAGCTCACCGAACGCTATAAAGAGGCGGGTAAGAAAATTCAACTAAAGCACCTCAGTAAAGACTGTACTAGGCTGCTTAAAAATGCGGAAAAAATAATTGACGTGAATGTTGTTGAGGACCCCACCTATAAGCTGGTCTCTGATCAACTGTCCTAAAAATTATAATCCTGTGCATGTAAGTATCATTTTATCTAAATGATTTTATAAAATATCCGTACTTTTAAATCATCCTGATTTTTGACATTTATTTGTTGTTAAAACTTGGATAAGAATCAAATTAAATCAACACCAATGAAAAATATTTTTGTATTTGCATTTACTTGCCTTCAATTTCTATGCTTTGGCCAAGCGCCTGAAGGAGTAAATTACCAAGCTGTAATAAGAGATAACGCAGGTAATCTATTAGAAAACACTTCTGTTGGCTTAAAAATTTCCATTTATCAAACTGAAATTGGTGGTTCTATTGTTTTCGAAGAATCTTTTACTGAATCCACAAATAATTTTGGTCTTGTGAACTTAATCATCGGAAAAGGGACACCCATATCCGGAGACATCTCTCTTGT
The DNA here is from genome assembly GCA_905182495.1 of Flavobacteriales bacterium UBA952. GTDB lineage: Bacteria > Bacteroidota > Bacteroidia > Flavobacteriales_D > Crocinitomicaceae > UBA952. Next base: position 105,821 of record CAJJBU010000018.1, on the reverse strand, counting down.
CGACTGGGCCAACGGCCCCTATTTTATTGAAATTTCGGCAGATGAAAATGGCGGGATGGACTATGAGCTTATCGGGACGCAAGAGCTCATGAGTGTACCTTATGCATTGTATGCGAAGACCGCAGGGAATGGTCCGCAGGGAGATCCAGGTCCACAAGGCCAGGCTGGAACGAACGGCACAAATGGTATTGATGGTATAAACGGTGCCGATGGCGCTCAAGGCATACAGGGCGACCCCGGGATTCAAGGAGACCCAGGAATACAAGGCAATCCAGGAATACAGGGCGACCCAGGGGTTCAAGGAGACCCAGGAATACAAGGCAATCCAGGAATACAGGGCGACCCAGGGGTTCAAGGAGACCCAGGAATACAAGGCAATCCAGGAATACAGGGCGACCCAGGACTTCAAGGAGACCCAGGAATACAAGGCAATCCAGGAATACAGGGCGACCCAGGACTTCAAGGAGACCCAGGAATACAAGGCAATCCAAGGAATACAGGGCAACCCAGGACTTCAAGGAGACCCAGGAATACAGGGCGATCCAGGACTTCAAGGAGACCCAGGAATACAAGGAATTCAAGGTGTTTCAGGTGATGACGGACTTTTACCAAATGGCACTGCAATTGGTAATACAACATTTTGGAACGGTACAGAATGGGCCGTTGACAACAACAACCTTTTTAATTCAGGGGGAAATATTGGAATAGGAACTTCTATTCCGCAAGCCGCATTAGAAGTTCAAGGCAATGTAGCTATTAACTACCCCTTTGCATACAAAATAAAAGACGCGGCAGATGGAGATAACTTCTTGAAGTATGAACCAACTGTGGATGGGCTTCAATTAAATGGTTCTGACGCTGTTTTCATCACGACATCAGATCCTACGAATGCAACATCCGGACAAGATTTAGTGGTTAGAAATGGAAGAGTCGGTATCAATACAAATACACCCTCTCAAGGATTGCTTCATGTAAACGGATATTACGCCGATCCTTTTGGAAACTATACCTTTTACGCAACAGGACCGAATACAGGAATAGGTGCACCTGCAAATTTGAATACCAGTATTTTTGCTACCCATCGTGTCGTTGCGGGAGAGTTCAATGCAATCTCCGATGCTCGCATTAAAAACATCGACGGTTTGACCGACTCAAAAAAAGATCTCGAAATATTGAACAAAATTGAAATTACGGATTACCATATGATCGACCCTACACATGGAACGAAACCAATCAAAAAAGCAATTGCACAGCAGTTAGAGACAATATACCCTCAGGCTGTTTCAAAATCCACAAATATAATTCCAGATATTTATGAGCCGGCAAATTGCGAGTCAGGAAAGATACACTTAGAAAACACACTTGAAAAAGGAGATCGAGTTCGATTGATTTTTGAGGATAACGAAGAAATAGCAAATGTCACTGAAGCATACTCAAACCACTTCAAAGTCGATCTCAATGTGTCGGGAAAGGTCTTCGTATATGGCTGTGAAGTGGATGATTTTAGAACGATCGACTATGAGGCGGTGTCTATGCTAAATGTATCTGCGACTCAAGCACTTCTCAAAAGAGTTGAAGTACTAGAAAAAGAAAATAACAAGCTAAAGGAATCAAATAGAAATTACGAGAATTTAAAGGCGGAATTAGAAACCTTAAAGAACAGCGTATTGATGCTCATGAATGAAAAGAACACAGCCACATCGTCAATAGAAAAATAGCAGAACCCTGTTAGCGCAATCTATTTAAAGAGTCTAATAATTTCTTGTCTTTTTTGATTCCTAATTGTGCTAGAAAGCAAAAAGGGAAACCAACGACCAAAAGGGCATATCCTAAGCCTAGTTCTTTTTCATAAGAGCCATCGAAAAACAGTGTGCCTCCGGCGTAATAAAAAACAATTGCTGAGATGATTAATACAAAGTATAAAAAAGTCAATCTCCTTGCCCACTGAAGCTGTCGGCCTATATTCTTATAACTCATTAAGGTCATAAATAGAAAGAGACAAATACCGATGATGGAAAGGTAAATTGGAATACTTTTATAAACCTCAGTTGAAGAACCATGTATTGCCTGGATTCCAAAAACAGAGAAAGAAAAACTCTCTGAGGCCTGCGTGAAACGTAAAAATTCCATACCTGTACAGGTAGCACCTAAACAAAGTATGGCAAGAAATAAATAAACAGTTTGAACACGTTGTATCATGAATAATGTTTTATAATTGATTTGCCTTTTGTCTCAAATAATGATCTAAGATGGTAAGCGCAGCCATAGCCTCTACAATCGGCACGGCCCGAGGAACCACACAAACGTCGTGTCTTCCCTTACCCTCAAGGAGAATCTCTTCCCCTTTGTTATTGATCGTTTCTTGTGACTTCATAAGGGTAGCAACGGGTTTAAAAGCGACCCTGAAAACAATAGGCATTCCATTAGAAATACCGCCTTGAACGCCTCCTGAGAAATTTGTTTTTGTAGCGCCTGAAGATTCAAAAGAATCATTATGCTCACTTCCTTTCATCTTCACTGAAGAAAACCCAGACCCATACTCAAATCCCTTAACGGCATTAATAGACAACATTGCCTTTCCTAGGTCCGCATGAAGTTTATCGAAAACTGGTTCTCCTAGACCGGCTGGCACACCTACTATCACACATTGGATAATACCGCCCAAGGTATCCCCCTCTGCTTTACATTCCAATATTGCGCTTTCCATTTGTTCCGATATCGACGGATCAGGACAGCGTAAAAGAGAAGCTTCTATGGCGTCTTGCTTAAAAAAAACGTTGCTTGAAAGCTCAATCCCACCGATCTGTTTAACGTAAGTTGAAAACTGTACGCCTAGCTTGTTTAATATTTGCTTTGCAATAGAACCAGCCACAACCCGACAGACCGTTTCACGAGCACTAGACCTTCCTCCTCCACGATAATCTCTAATTCCATATTTCTTCTCATAAGTAAAATCAGCGTGAGAAGGCCTATAGGCCTCTTTTAAATGCGAATAATCTGCAGAAAGGTGGTCTTTATTTTGAATTGTAAAACCAATTGGGGTCCCTGTCGTCTTACCCTCAAATAAACCAGATAAAATCTGAATTTCGTCGGATTCTTTACGTTCAGAAACAAGGTTGTTTTGACCGGGCTTCCTTTTATTCAGGTCCGCTTGGATCTGTGCTATATCCAATGATATACCTGAAGGGCAGCCATCAATGATACCACCCATTGACACTCCATGAGATTCTCCAAAAGTGCTTAATTTAAAAAGGGTTCCAAATGATGATCCAGCCATATTACAAAATTAAAGCTTTTTACGCTTAAAAATAGGAACTGTAGAACAAGGCTCCCCATACATAATTGACTTTACATGGGGCTGTAAAAACGCTAGTAATTCCGACATAGCAAACTCCGGTTCTTGAATATCTGAACAGCCCTTAATAATCACTCTTTCATCTTTGAATTCTTCCAAATTTAAAGCGTGTATATTCTTAAGTATCATAGATTTTTGAAGTGCCAATTCATCTCCAATCACGAAAGTGTCAGCAATTCCGATAAGTTGAGAAGTTACAAGCATATAAGCCCAGGTTGGTATGATTGCCTCTGTAGAACAAAATATATACACCCCCTTGTTTTTATACGACAACCAATCGTTTTCTTTGATCCAAATTCTAAAATCTTTTTCTTTAAGTACCAACCCTTTCCATAATTGACTTGACAAATCAATAGGTATTACCGGAATCATTGGCTTAAAATTAGCTAGATCCATTTGAATCAAACTACTTTCCTTAACTTTATTTCTAAGTTCCATGCCCCACAAATTTACAACATCACATTGATAATTCGATTGTGAAATTGACATTCTGTCATGAAAATCACTCAGGCATGCTCTTTGACTACGAACAGACATGAGCCGCAATAACCATTTTGATAAAAACTTCGGTGTCGCCATGCTTCCCGCCATGTTTCTTCTGGTAACGATATGGCTTGTCTTTTGGGGGGATTCACTTTTTTTATTTCAATTTTACAAATTAGGCGTTTTACCCAATGATCTCTCCGGTTTAAAAGGTATCCTATTCATGCCTCTCATTCATTCAAGCGAAAATTTCAATCACATATTCAACAACTCCATACCCACATTCTTACTTACCACCCTGTTATTCTACTTCTATAAGGAAATTGCATTTCGAGTATTGATATTCAGTTGGATTTTTACTGGTGTAGGCGTTTGGTTATTTGCAGTAAATAGAGGTGCTTTTCATATCGGTATGAGTGGCGTAATCTATAGTCTGGTTGCCTTTCTCTTTACCTCAGGTACTCTGAGGAAATATAGGCCCCTTCAGGCACTTTCGCTGTTTATTGTGTTTGTTTACGGCAGTTTGATTTGGGGAATACTTCCTATTTCTCCTAAAATATCTTGGGAAGGGCATTTCATGGGATTTATCGTGGGGACCATTTTAGGTTTCATATACAGAAAACAAGGGCCACAGCGCCCTAAATACATCTATGAAATAGAAAAAGAACTAGGTATCGAACCTCCTGATCTTGAAGGAATGTATTGGCAAAAAGTGAGGGCAGAAGCCGAAAGAAAAGCCGAACAAGAACAGGAACTTAAAATCGTATATCATATCAAGAGTGAATCTTCTGAGGATAAAAACATGGATCCTTAAGAATTGCAAATCCCTTTGCCAGATGATCAGTACATGGTTGTCTAGCTTGGGTGTTTTGGAATACAATAAAGAACACAATTATTTTGAAATCCTTTTAAAGATAAAAAAAAGGACTAACCCTATGAGAACACCACCTGTATTCGCTAAGGCATCAGCCCATGAAGGATCTCTTCCAGGAACAAACCCTTGTAAGAATTCAAGAAGTAACCCATAGGCGATACAGGCGCATAAACCCTTCCAAAACAGAGTGCCCTTCATGTTTATCAAGGACCAATTAAAAGAAAGAACAAGATAAGCTATAAAGTGATTGATTTTATCATGATCCCCTAGTTCAATATTTGATCTTGGGGGCATTAGACTCAAGACACCTATGCTTACCACCACAACACAAAAAGAAACAATAAGTATCTTAATTCTCACTAAAACCATAACCTGTGTTTTTTCCTTTTAAAATCGCAGGTATCCCACTTCGCATCCATACCGGCATTGGTTCACCTTTCAAGTAGTGATCAAAAAATTGATTCATCCGAATACTTAGATCAAATTTATTTGGGAGTTTTCTTAGGTTATGACCATCCTTATTATAAACCAACATCCAGCAAGGTTTACCAAGCCTGCGCATTCCGTTGTACATTTCAATACCCTGGTACCAAGGAACAGCGCCATCTTCATCATTATGCATAATAAGCAAAGGTGTTTCAACTTTAGGCAAATGAAATATAGGTGAGTTTTCATAATATAATTCTGGAGCTTCCCAAATCGTTTTTCCAATTCTACTTTGGGTGGCTTCATACTGAAATTGCCTATTGATACCGGACCCCCATCGAATACCTCCATAAGCCGAAAACATATTACTCACTGGAGCACCTGCCATTGCCGCAGCATATCGTTTGGTCATAGTGATAAGTTGGGCGGTTTGATAGCCTCCCCAGCTCTGGCCCTGAAGCCCCATTTTTGATGAGTCTATGGAGAAGTGCTTTAGTAAAAAATCTGTTCCACTCATGACGGCATCATAGGCAGATCTGGCAGGGTAGCCTTCTTTGTATCGGATATCAGGGACAAACACGACATAACCATTCGATGCGCATTCTACGGGGTTAATGATGCTTGCGGAAGGTCGCGGAGAACGGTATCGATGAAGGTTGTCAGAATTGAGCTCATAGTAATAAACGAGCAATGGATATGCTTTCGTGGAATCATATGATTCGGGAAGATAGACCAATCCCTCGAGAGCTAATGAATCATAGCTCATCCATGAAACAAGCTCAACTGTTGACCAATTTAGCTCGGCTTGTTGGGGATTTATTTGAGACATGCGTTCAAAGGTTTTAAATTCCGAATCAGACAGATAGAGGTCAGGATACTCTTTAACAGAGCTCTTTCGCAAAAGCGTTTTATTGCCGTCCTCTGACCATTTGAGCTCAACCAATTGATGTGGAGAATTTAAATACTCAACAAGATCTAAATGATTCCCATGCTTTAACCAAGCAAAGACATGCATTCCTTTATTAGACTTGTTAAACCCTTGAACATAAGTGTCTGTAATATAAATATAGGCGCTGTCAGTGTGCTTTTTTCTTAAAGAAAGCTTTATGTTTCTAGAGTGTCCTTCAAACCCACTGAGGCAAATTAAGGTGTCGGTTACGAAATCATAGTACCATATGTCTCTCTCAGATTGAAAATAATAACGCATTGACCTTGAAAAACCATAGCTCTCTAAAGGACCTGCAAGAGCTGGTAGTCCGTTGTTGTCGCGACTCCATTTGACTGAATCCGTTTGACAGGTTAAACAAATAGTATCCATAGTAGGTATGCGGAAAGCCATTCGCTGGCCTTTTTCAGGATTAAAGAAAGTGTAAATGGAACCATCAGGAGACAGCTCACCCCCATAGTGCACATTCTTCATTAACAACTTTTTTTCAGCGGTCTTTAAATCCACTCTATAGATGTCTTTAGGCCATGGATACGACCACTGAGAAGCGACGGCATATAACTCGTTTGAATAGGATAACTGATACATGGATTCAAATTTATCACTAAACCTCATCTGTAGGGTGTCATTATTTAGCTTCTGGAATTTCGAGTTCTTGAATGAATAAATAAACCAATCAGATTTTTTCTTTAGGCTCTTAAGCTCTTTTAATTGCTGGGGCTGAATTTTAGCATCTAAATAATGCCAAACATCGACACTTACTTTCTCGTCATCCATTAATGAATCTTCAGGTTCTTTTACTAAAGTCTTTGTAACCCCGAAAACCATATAATCTTCATCCTTTGAAAACAATGGACCTTGATGGACTGAAGGTAGGCTATCCCCAAACATATTTTCTAACAAGGTTGCTCCTATTATAGTTGATTTATTCGATGTCAAATCATAAACATGCAGTTCGTGATTTTCAATACTTGTGTCCTGTATCTGAAAAAAGGCGAATTTATCACCCGAATCACTCCAGCCAGAAAGCTTAAATCGTTGAGCGACATCAAATTCTCGCACAGGATTAATCGATCTTAAATCATAAATAATGACTTTGTAATTTGTCTCTTTATTTACGACGATTTTCTGAAGAATACCAAGCCTATTTCCATCGATCGAAAGTTTAAAATCAACAACATCATTAAGCTCTAAAAAAAGATTCGGATACGACGTGAAAACCTTTAAAATATTTGTCTTTTTATCACTTTTTAGCTTCGATAATGAGGCAATCCAACTTTTCTTTTTTTTTGACTTATTTTGCTGTGACAGATAACATATGGTGTTTCCCTTTTCAGAAAGTATATATTTCTTTAAACCAGCAATCTTAATCGTCTTATTGGTTTTAAATTCAATAATACAAAGCGAATCTAGTGGCCATTTGTTCTTTTTAACCTTTTTAAACTTTAAGGCTCTCAGCGTGTCGAAACCCGGTTTTATTTTAAAAATGGCTAAGGAGTTATCTGCACTAAAAGAAAGGCCTTCTCCCCTACTAAATGAATCTAGTTGTCCAATGCTATTTTGGTAAATGTACAATTGCCCATCACCTTCAATGGGTTCGGATTGATAGCTAATTAAAGATGCATCTTTAGATAATTTTGACATCGATAGTTTGTTCCAACTTCGGTAGTCCTGCTCTCCAATTTTTCTTTTTTGAGCATAAAAATTCGCCAATAAGACACAAAAGATAAAAGAAAGAATTAAACTGTTTTTCATGCGGTTTTCTTTGAAGATATTGAAGTCAAATATACGCCTGTAAATATTAAGAACATAAACGTCATTTTCTGTAATGTAATTGTATCCGTATAATCAGCCGACCAATGAAGGTAAGAAAACAAGAAAGCAAAGACAACGACGAGAACGGGTTGGAAATAAATATAGGAACTTGAAATGGTAGGACTTAGATACTTCAAACCATAGATGGTCAATAGATAGGTTAAAAATGTAACACCAACCACGATATATAAAATCTTCAAATAGATACCCATTGGAAAGTTCAAGAAATTAGTTTCGATTAAATCAGGAATCGTCGATGGGAATATGCAGACAAAAAATAACCCAAAAGTAAATACCCAAGTAATCACAGTAATAGGTGCGTATTTAGACATTAGGGGTTTAACAAGTACCAAATAAAATGCATAACAAATTGCATTGATGAAGAGGAAAACATCTCCTAAAACAGACTCCCCTGCTTGAGTGGACCCTTGTAATGTAAGTAACACAGCGCCCGTTGCACCAATAAGAATTCCGCATGTTCTTAATAGCGTTGGCTTTTCTTTAAGTAGAAAAAACGAAAGAATGGCTACCATAATGGGATTCATACTCATAATGATCCCAGAGTTGATAGATGAGGAAAGGTTTAAACCATGAAAGAAGAACAACTGATTCATAGCGACACCAAATATCCCACAAACGATAAACCTAGGAATATCATTCTTTTGAATCTTTGTCTTTCGAAGTAAAAGAGAAATCGTCCAAAAAAAGACAACTGCCCCACTCACCCTCAGAAAGATAAAAACCGATGGGGATAAGAATGCAGGCATAACTCCTTTTGCTATAAGGTGTCCCGCTCCATATAGAACATTAACAAAGAATAAAGCGATATGTGCTCTATAATGAGTGTCCTTCATTATCCGAAAATTCTCCTCCAACGTGATTTGGCCAAATTGGTTCTAAAACCATCGAGTCTCTCCGTGACCTGATGCTGTTCAAGTAACTCAAGAAGCATGTTTGTCCCATATGCCTGTTTGTATTGGAATTCCTGACGGAATAAAGGCACGATTGATAAAAATGAAACCTGTTTGTTTTCTAAATTTATCGTTGTTAATTCTTCTCGCAATAAAATAGGGGTCGACAACATACAATGGGACTGTTTCAATGACCAAGACAAAGGGCCTTTGTTTAGACTCATTTGCAAGGTGTGCCCATCACCGAACCAAGTTTTATTATCGACAACATAGGTCATTAACTGATCCAGAATAGAATAGGCCCATTCATTGTTTTGAAGATCTTTTTCAGACCAATAATTAGGTAGACAAAAAAACAATTCTACAAACTTACTTTCTGATTGATCTTTTGGGTTTATCATCTCGTAATGATGGAGGCCTTTAGTTACCAAAACTTGACAGTCTCTAACAGCCGAAACAGTAACAAGATAAAATTCCTTCTCGCGCCACATTACAGTTTTTACTACCCCAAATCTACGCTCTAATTCTGTTTTTAACATATTTTAAATCTCACATTAAGTGATCGGATATGAATCTATATTGCACCTGTATGCGTAATTTATTTCACCTAAACCCTTCGAGAGTTCTTCAGAAGACCCAAGCGGGAATTCTATAGAAAGTAATGCGCCTGTTTTCATGAAAACGTTTTTTGCAGTAAAGTAAGAAGCTAAATCAGACAAGCCGCTGTTATGTCCCACAAGAATGATATCACTTTGGGTTTTCAATTCCCAAATAAAGTCCATAAGGTTTGTAACTGAGCATAAGTACAGATCATCGTGATACGAAAAATTAAATTGCTTGTCAAAAAGCAAGTCAACGGTCTCTTTGGTCCTGAAAGACGAAGATGAAAATGCTTTTATTTCCTGAGGACCCAAAGACAAATTCATTAAAATGGTTTTGGTTTTTTCACATTGAATGAGGCCTTTCTCAGAAAGGCTTCTGTTAAAATCTTTTCCTGATGCGTCAAAACCCTCCGCGTTTGCATGTCGAATTAAATGTAACCTCAAATTATCAAGTTTTTAACTAAGTAATCACCAATCTTATGAAGATATGGGTTTCTCAGGCTGTCCTCTAAGAGCATTAAATGCTCAATCCGATGACAGTCTGTACCAACAAAATCAAATTCGCCAGCATCAATTAATCGTTCAGCTTGCTTTTTAATATCAGGACCATACTGACCAGATAATGAATTTAGATTAAGTTGGATATTTATACCATTCTTTCGCCATTCTACGGCTTGTTCAATTTTACCCAAATAATATATGTAGCGTTCAAAATGAGCGATTACAGGTCTATACCCATTGGATTTTAATTCAAAAAACAACTGATCTAAAAACTGGGGAGGCGAATGAAATGCAAACTCGACCAATACATAGTTATCCCCAAAGGTTAGCAATTCCTTGTTTGCAATTTTAGGCATTAATGTTTCATCAAAATAATATTCAGCAGCTGCCTCTATTTCGATCGTTAAACCTACCTTTTTAGCCTCTTTTCTTAATGAGTTTAAACCACTGAGAATCGTTTCACTTGTGTTTGGAAATGAATCCGTCATTATATGTGGAGTCGTAATGACTTTCTTATAGCCAAGACTTTGAAACTTAGCAAGCATAGCGATGGATTGATCCATATCCTGGGCACCATCATCGATTCCAGGAATAAGATGTGAATGCATATCGACTTTTAAACGACCTAAATCAAAAGGAGGTAATATCGGTTTCTTTTTAAATATGTTACCGAATAAGCCCATTATGTTCTATTACCATACATTTTTTTGTAGTATTCTTTATAAGAACCACTTGTGACCTGATTCACCCATTCCGAATTGTCTAAATACCAATCCACAGTTTTCGATAAACCTTCCTCAAAAGTAATCGAAGGCTTCCAACCCATTTCATTTTCAAGTTTTGATGCATCTATTGCATATCGCTTATCATGTCCTGCCCGATCCTTTACATAGGTAATCAATTTCTCAGATTCCCCTACTTGCCTGCCTAACTTCTCGTCCATTAATCGGCAAAGGAAACGAACAAGCTCAATGTTTGTCCACTCATTTAAGCCTCCGACATTATATGCTTCCCCAAGTCTGCCCTTTGTAAATATCGTATCTATCGCACTGGCATGATCCTCAACCCACAACCAATCTCTAATATTATCGCCTTTTCCATAGATTGGTAGCGGCTTATTATTCAAAATGTTGTGTATCATCAAAGGAATTAATTTCTCGGGGAAATGATGACTGCCGTAGTTATTCGAGCAGTTAGAGATCTTGATAGGTAATCCATAAGTATGAAAGTAAGCCCTTACGAAATGATCAGATGAGGCTTTTGAAGCAGAATAAGGACTTCGAGGGTCATAAGATGTTTGCTCTGTAAACAAACCTTCATCGCCAAGAGATCCATAAACTTCGTCGGTAGACACATGGTGAAAAACATGCTCACCTGCTGTCCAAAATTCTTTTGCAGCATTCAAAAGGTTTACGGTGCCAACAACATTAGACATCACAAATTCCATTGGCCCCTCTATAGAACGGTCAACATGAGATTCTGCGGCTAAATGGATAACATCAGAAACTTTATACTTTTTAAAAATAACACGAACTGCTTCACTATTTGTGATGTCTAATCTTTCAAAAAAATAATTAGGGGCGCCATCAATATCACGAAGATTTTCAAGATTCCCAGCATAAGTCAAGGCATCGCCATTAATAATATTGTCATTTGGATAGTTGTATACAAACCTTCTTACAACATGAGATCCAATGAATCCTGCTCCACCAGTTATTAAGATATTCCTATTATTCATATTACAAACTCCAATATTCTAACTCATTCACTTTGCCCTTATAAATACCTTTTACATCCACGAAAACACCCTGTTTGTCTTTTAAAATCGATTGAAAATAGCTTTCTTCTAATTCCAAATAAGACGCGTGATTAACAGCGACAATGACAGCGTCATAATCACTACCTATAGGACTAAGTGGAACACCATACTCACGCTGCATTTCATCAGAGCTTGCATGTGGGTCAACCAAATCAACCTTAACCTGGAATGAATTTAGTTCATTTACAATATCAATAACCTTCGAATTTCGAATATCAGAAACATCCTCTTTAAAGGTAGCACCCATAACCAAAACTTTTGAATCTTGAATGTTTTTTCCTTGAGACAGAATCTTTTTAACTGTTTGCTTTGCGATATAAAACCCCATCGAGTCATTCACATAACGTCCACTCGTAATTATTTTAGCATGGTAACCCGCTTGTTGCGCCTTATGTGTTAAATAGTAAGGGTCAACACCAATACAATGCCCTCCAACAAGCCCTGGAGAAAACTTCAAGAAATTCCATTTCGTACCCGCCGCCTCTAAGACGTCAAAAGTATTAATGTTCAATTTGTTAAATATGATCGATAGCTCATTGATCAATGCAATATTCACATCTCTTTGCGTGTTTTCAATGATCTTCGCCGCTTCAGCGACCTTAATACTAGGAGCTCGATGCACTCCCGCTTTAACAACGAGTTCATATGTTTTTGCAATTTCCTCAGAAGACTCTTCACAGCATCCTGCAGAAACCTTAACTACGTTTTGCAAGGTATGAACCTTGTCTCCTGGGTTAATTCGTTCGGGTGAATACCCCACTTTGAAATCATCATTAAACTTTAAGCCAGAAACACTTTCAAGAACGGGAATACAATCCTCTTCCGTACAGCCTGGATATACTGTTGACTCGTAGACAACGTAGTCCCCTTTCTTCAATACCTTTGCAACTGTTTTACTTGCGCCTAAAAGAGGTGTTAAATCGGGTAAATTTGCAGAATCAATAGGCGTGGGAACAGCTACAATAAAAAACTGCACGTCCTTTAAGTCATTTAGATCTGCACTAAATAAGATGTCACATCCATCAAAATCCTTAGATTCTAGTTCATTGCTCGGGTCAATCTTATTTTTCATCAGATCAACACGCTCTTGATTGATGTCAAAACCAACCACTTTAATTTTTCTGGCAAAATCTAAAGCGATCGGTAAACCAACGTATCCTAAACCAATTACCGCTAGTTTAGCATCCCCTTTTAGCATTCTATCGTAAATCAAATCACTCATCTCTCTTTTGGTTTTCGTTTCTTACTTTGTATATTCTTTCTATAATTTCAACTACCTTAAGCCCTTCCAATGCATTTGTTGTTGGGGATTTCCTTCCTTTTATTCCGTCAATGACATTAGAAATAACATAATTATGATTGGCTGCAGAGCCTTTATATGGTCCATAGTCATTGGCCGGATTGGATTCCTTTAATTTAGGCATGTCATAACCTTTAATATTGCAAATCTCAACCTCATTCATATACTGCCCCCCGATCTTAACACTACCGTTCTCTCCAATAATAGTCATAGAGGATTCTAGATTCTGATTGGAGACTGCTGTGGAATAGTTTAATGAGCCCATTCCTCCATTTATAAAATCAAAACTTACAAATCCAGAGTCCTCAAAATCAGTGGTGTTTTTATGGTTAAAATCTTTGAATTTGCCTTGTATATTATCAATGTCTCCAAACAACCAATACATGATGTCTATAAAATGAGAGAACTGGGTATATAAGGTCCCGCCATCCATATCTTTAGTTCCCTTCCAGCCACCTTTTTTGTAGTAACGATCATCCCGGTTCCAATAACAATTCAGTTGCACCATATAAATATCACCCAATACACCATCAGTTATGATTGATTGTATCCATTCGGAGGGGGGAGAATACCTATTTTGCATGACACAAAATACCTGCCGAGAAACCTGTAATGCCTTAAAAATAATTTTCTCACAGGAATCCTTTGACAAACCCATTGGTTTTTCACAAACTACATGTTTTTTCTGTTCAAGGGCTTTCAAGGATTGGCTTGCATGTAATCCATTGGGTGTGCAGACATTCACTACGTCAAATTCGAGGTCGCTTTCTAACAATTCCTCTATCGAGGAGAGAAATGGCACATCAAATTTTTCAGCATCACACTCTGTTTTGGAACGGCAATCGACCAAAGCCACTAATTCAGCCTCCGGTTCTCTTAAAATCATCTCGGCATGACGCTTTCCAATATGGCCCGCACCTACTACCGCAAATTTTACTTTTACATTATTTGACATTACTTTATTTTTTTTACTTCCCCATTTATCAAATGGTATTTTTCCTTACTCTCTTGACAAATCGCAAATGAATTGTTATCGAATTCAAGACGATGACCATACTCACTCATCCAACCAATTTGACGGGCAGGATTCCCAACTAAGAGGGCATATGCAGGAACATCTTTTGTAACAACAGATCCAGCACCTATAAAAGCAAATTCACCTATATCATGGCCACAAACGATCGTTGCATTTGCTCCGATACTTGCCCCCTTTTTTACAATCGTTTTTGAATAAGTCCCTCTTCGGTTTACAGCGCTTCTTGGATTTACCACATTGGTAAAAACCATGGACGGACCTAAAAAGACATCGTCTTCGCAAACAACACCAGTATAGATCGAAACATTATTTTGAACCTTCACATTATCTCCTAAAATGACTTCCGATGAGATGACCACATTTTGTCCAATGTTGCATTTTTTTCCAATTTGACAATTTGACATAATGTGTGAAAAATGCCAAATTTTCGTGCCCGCTCCAATTTGACAGGGATCATCTATAACAGCAGTATCGTGAGAGAAAAAATCCATTAAAGTTTTATGTATTTGTCAAAATTCATATGGTCCTTTTGATATAATTCTTCTTTCGTAAGCGTTTTGAAATAAGAATAGGTGATTTCAAGGCCCTCTTTCCGAGAAATCCTTGGTTTCCAATTTAAAACTTTTTGAGCTAAAGTAATATCCGGTTTTCTTTGCTTAGGATCATCAACCGGAAGATCCTTATAAATCACTTTCTGGTCAGTTCCTGTTAAGGAAATAATTTCCTCCGCAAACTGAGAAATAGATATTTCTGATGGGTTCCCAATATTAACAGGATCTGTATAATCACTATGCAAGAGCCTATAAATTCCCTCAACCAAATCGTCGACATAGCAAAAAGACCTTGTTTGAGAACCGTCACCAAACACGGTAAGGTCTTCCCCCCTTAAAGCTTGACCTATAAACGCGGGCAAAACACGGCCGTCATTTAGTCTCATTCGAGGACCATAAGTGTTAAAAATTCTTACAATTCTAGTTTCTACACCATGGTAGGTGTGGTATGCCATCGTCATGGCTTCTTGAAATCGTTTGGCTTCATCATAAACCCCTCGAGGACCAACAGGGTTCACGTTCCCCCAATAAGATTCAGGTTGTGGGTGTACACTTGGGTCGCCATAAACTTCAGATGTGGACGCAATTAAAACCCGAGCTTTCTTAGCCTTCGCTAGGCCTAAGCAATTATGAATTCCTAAGGAACCTACTTTTAATGTTTGAATAGGTATTTTTAAATAATCTATAGGGCTTGCGGGAGATGCAAAATGCAAGATGAAGTCTAAATCTCCAGGGATATGTATAAACTTAGAAACATCATGGTGGTAAAATTCGAAATTAGACAATTTCATCAGGTGCTCTAAATTAGACATCCTACCAGTTATAAGATTATCCATACCTATAACATAATAGCCTTCCTTAATGAATCGGTCACACAGATGTGAGCCTAAAAACCCTGCAGCACCCGTAATCAGAATTCTTTTCATTATTTAATTTATTGTTTTTCTACCAATACTTGAATAATAGAATCCTTTATCATTCATGTCGTCGGTATCAAATAGGTTTCTTCCATCAAAAATAACAGGGTCTTTCATTAACCCCTTTATTTTATCAAAGTTAGGGTTTCTAAACACACTCCATTCTGTGCAGATGATTAAGGCATCAGCATTGACAAGCACGTCATATTCATTCTTTCCGAACGATATTTTATTGCCGACTTCATGTCTTTTTACATTCTCAATCGCTTCAGGATCATAAGCTGTAATTTCAGCCCCCTCAGCAAGTAACCTCTCTATCAAATATAAAGCTGGCGCTTCTCTGATGTCATCAGTATCTGGTTTGAATGAAAGTCCCCAGATAGCAATTTTTTTTGCCTTCAAATCACCTTTGAAATAATTTTTAATCTTAGGTAATAAAATTGTTTTTTGATTATGATTAACCTTCGTTACCGCCTCTAGTATTTCAAAGTTAAATCCCTGGTCTTTACCAGACTTCAATAATGCTTGGACATCTTTAGGGAAACAGGAGCCACCATAACCAATACCTGGGAATAAAAACCTTTTTCCTATTCTTGAATCCGAACCAATACCAACGCGAACCTTATCCACATCAGCCCCTACGATTTCGCAAAAATTGGCAACCTCGTTCATAAACGTAATTTTCGTTGCCAAAAAAGAATTGGCCGCATATTTAGTGAGTTCCGCAGACTTTTCATCCATGAAATAAATGGGGTTTCCTTGACGGACGAATGGTTTGTACAAGCTCTCCATGACCTTCACCGCCCTCTCATCACTTGTTCCAATCACGACCCGATCCGGCTTCATGAAATCAGAAACCGCAAAACCTTCCCTTAAGAACTCGGGATTAGAGACTACTGCAAAATCGACATTGGCGTTTTTTTTAATCGCCGCATGCACTTTTTCCGCAGTACCCACAGGAACTGTGCTTTTATCGACAATAACCTTATACTCCTTCATCAATCCTCCCAATTGATCAGCAACTTTCAAGATGTAAGAAAGGTCTGCAGAACCATCCTCTCCAGGGGGGGTTGGTAGGGCTAAGAAAATAATCTCACCATGGGAAACACCATCCTCCAAGGACGTCGTGAATTTCAAACGGTCGGCCTTAATATTGCGTTCAAAATAAGTTTCCAAATTAGGCTCGTAAATAGGGACCTTTCCGTTTTGCATCATGCTTACTTTTTCAGCATCAATATCGACACAAAGGACGTCATTACCCGTTTCAGCAAAACAGGTGCCTGTTACCAATCCAACGTATCCACTTCCAACTACGGTAATCTTCTTCATTTACTATTAATTAACAAATTTTAAAACTTCTTGCGTAATATAATCAAGTTGGTCTTGCTCCAGTTCCGTATGCATCGGTAAGGAAAGAACCTGATGGGTCAATTGATCTGTTTGTGGCAATTCACAAGCCAAATTGAAATGCGCAAACATCTTTTGCCTATGTGCAGGTATTGGATAATAAATCATTGATGGTATGTTTTTATCCTTCAAGAATTCATGCAACATATCCCGATTAACATCCTTTAGTTTAATTGTATACTGATGAAATACATGAGAAGAATATTCAGACTGAAAAGGAATCTCGATTTTTTCGTTTTCTTTAAATGCAGCGTTATAAAAGGATGCTGCTTGTTGACGAGCGTAAATATATCCATCCAATTCCCTGAGCTTAATCCTCAAAACACCTGCTTGTAAATTATCTAACCTAGAATTGCATCCAACCACATCATGATGGTATTTCTTGCTTTGTCCATGGTTGGCTATCATTCTAATCTTTACAGCTAAATCATCACTGTTTGTGCAAAGAGCACCTCCATCACCAAAACAACCCAGATTTTTAGACGGAAAAAAAGACGTGCATCCAATATCTCCAATCGTTCCTGTTTTTTGCTTAAGTCCTGAACTAAAAGCGTATTCGGCACCAATGCCCTGGGCATTATCTTCAATAATAAATAAATTATATTCATTAGCGATTTTTAAAAGTGGTTCCATATCTGCGGACTGGCCGTATAAATGAACAGGGACGATCGCTTTCGTTTTCGTCGTGATCGCTTTTCTTACGGCATCGGTATTGATACAAAATGTATTTGGATCAACCTCAACAAAGACTGGTTTCAAGCCTAAAAGAGCTATAACCTCTGTCGTAGCAATATAGGTGAAAGATGGCGTGATTACTTCATCCCCAGGCTTTAAACCAAGAGCCATCAACGAAATTTGTAAAGCGTCTGTCCCATTGGCACAAGGAATCACATGCTTAACGCCTAGGTAATCTTGTAACTCATTTTGGAATGCAGTGACCTCGGGGCCATTGATAAACTGAGCTTTCGACATGATCTCCTCAAAAAGAGGTAATACGGACGATTTGATTTTTTCATATTGAGAAACCAAATCCACCATTTGAATTTTTTTCATCCTTAAAATTAACAATGACAAATATAGGCAATTCACAAAGAAAGGCATAGTGGGAACTAGAGTAATGTTCACGAACAATATAAATGTTTAACCTACATTATTCTCTATTTTCATTAACAAAAAAATACAATGTATTTTTGCATAATATGAATTACTTTCTCTCATGTTTCTTGATTCTCACATTAACAATTGGGGTTCATGCTCAAAAAAAGAAATTAGACTCCATAGTCGCAAGGGCTTGGGTCGGATTTGAATATGGCGGAAACACGACAATGGGGGATTTATCCGACCGCTATGGGTTTTTAAATCACATAGGTCTTATGACTGGATTTAAAACCAAACGGAATTATTTCTTTGGGTTAAATTCTACCTTCCTCTTTGGCAATGACATTCGACTTACGGGTATATTTGATCATTTAACCGATTCATTTGGAAATATAACCGACGTGAATGGAGATATCGCAGCAATCGTGGTTTACCCAAGAGGGTTCAGCACAAACCTAACGGTAGGGAAAATACTCCCCCTATTTAGTGTAAATAGTAACTCTGGTGTTTTTATTCATGCAGGCGTTGGCTATCTCTTACACAAAATGAAAATTGAAACCAACGAGCAAGTGATTCCTCAACTAGAGTTAGATTATAAAAGAGGATACGATCGCCTTACTACAGGTATAAATTTCCATCAATTTATTGGATACAATTTCATGGCACAAAGCCACGGATATCATTTTTATGGTGGCTTTTACGCTCAACAAGGCATAACCAAAAATAGACGTACGTTATTCTATGACCAACCTTATGAGGCCGTTTCGACAGAAACGAGATTAGATATTCAAATTGGGGCGAAACTAGGCTGGGTTGTTCCAATTTACAAGAGACAGCCCAAAGAATTTTATTTTGACTAATGCGCTTTTTTTATCAAATAGGTATTCATTTTTTTATTCTATTCCTTAGAATTGCCTCTTTATTTAATGCAAAAATAAAGGAGGGCATAAAGGGGCGAAAAAACTGGACAGTAACATTAGGTGACATTCCGGAAAACGCAAATGTCATCTGGTTTCATTGTGCTTCTTTGGGTGAATTTGACCAGGGACTGCCCGTGATGACTGCCCTTAAACAAAATACGCCTAATGCATTCGTCCTTGTGACCTTTTTCTCACCTTCTGGAATGAAACATTACCACAAAAGAGCGCATTCCGTTGACCTTGCACTCTATCTTCCATTCGATACGAAAGCCAATGCTCAATTATTCTTAAAGAAAGCAAAACCGAAGCTTGCTGTATTTGTGAAATATGAATTTTGGCCCAACTTTATTTTAGAATGTGGCCGATCAGATATAAAGCTTGTTTCCATTTCAACACTCCTTCGAAAGAATCAGATTTATTTTAACTGGTACGGCGGATTCTTTGCGAGCGTCTTACAAAGTATCGACCACTTTTTTGTGCAGAACCAGCATAGCAAAACCCTACTTGAATCTATTGGGGTAAAACAAATTGAGATTTCAGGAGATACCCGCTACGACAAAGTATTGCAACACAAGAACAGCTCAACATCAACTGATTCTATTCTTACACAATTCACATCCGAGGGGCCGATACTAATCGCAGGAAGCTCCTGGAAGGAAGAAGAGGAAATCATCAGGTTATTTCTAAAATTGAATCTGACAACTAAGGTGATCATTGCGCCGCACAATGTAAGTCCTTCAAATATCGAGAGATTACAAAATTCTTTAGACCTCCCATCTGTTCGCTATACCCAATATCAAGAAGACAACGGCAGTCGCGTGTTGATTTTAGACACTATCGGACACCTTACCTCTGCCTATCAACATACAGATTATGCACTTGTAGGAGGAGGTTTTTCGGGTAGCCTACATAATATTTTGGAAGCAGGAGCCTATGGACTCCCCGTCTTTTTTGGGCCTCATCATCAGAAGTTTCCCGAAGCGCAGGCATTTATTGATGGAGGCATTGGTTTTGTGGTTGAAAACGCAGCGCAGCTCTCTCAAAAAATAAACGAACTTAGTGACCAGCAAGCGTTAAAGCAAAAAATTGACGCTTTTATGAAACGTCAAGCAGGAGCCACGAACAAAATTGTCAATCATTCATTTATTACAAATACACTTAAACAGAAATGAAAAATAGCATTCTGACGTATATATTGCCATTTTTGATGCTGGGACTTTCTCTTAATTCTGTTAGCCAAAACAGGTATCACGTGGATGAGACATTCACAAAAGACGGAAAATTTAAAGAAAATTCTGTTGTTTTTTTAATTACGGATTCCACAAAAATAAATGGGAAACTATTTGGTGATAAAGGGTTCAAATTTGAGATAGAATATAAAAGTGGACAACGAAATGGAATAGCAAAATCATGGAGACTGGATGATAGTAAAAAATGCTTTGTAAGCTATGAAAATGGTGAAATGAATGGACATAGAGAGTGTTGGTATGATAATGGACAGGTGTGGGTCGATGAGGTTTACAGCGCTGGAAAAAAGAACGGCTTAAAAAAATCATACTACAAAAATGGAGGATTAAAATATGAGGGGCGATATATAAATGGCGCTCCTGATGGCGTGCATCAATCTTTTTATAGAAGTGGTTCTCCTATGCATCAATCAAATAGTGTAAATGGTGCTTTTCATGGAAAATACATTGAATGGTATGAAAACTCCAAAAACATCAAAACAGACTGGTTTTATGTAAATGGTAAAAAACATGGAAGTCAAAAAGAATTTTACTCAAACGGAAACCTCAGGTCATTAGAAATGTATGAAAACGGGAAAAAAATAACGCCTTAAATCAATAAGCCCTCTCGTCTCTGTTTTCCATCCAATTCACAAAGGCCTTGTTGACGACCTTATACCCGCCTGGTGTCGGATAATTCCCTGTGAAATACCAATCACCGAGATTGTCTGGGCAAGCAATATGCAGATTCTCTATAGACTGAAAAACAATTTCTACTGGCGCCTTCATGTCATCAGGAGTCAGTAATTCTGAAATTTTAGCAGAGATCTCTTCCGGTCTAAACGGTGCATAAATCTCCTTGACAAAATTCACTACCTCTTCCTTGGGTAAATCAACCTGACTCAAACATTTATGATACACATCCTCTATTACTTGTTCTTGCTTACGCTCTCTCAATAAAGCAATAGCCGCATTAAAGGCGATAAAGTCCCCCAGCTTGGCCATATCGATTCCGTAACAATCGGGGTAGCGAATTTGAGGTGCTGATGAAACAATTACAATTTTCTTTGGACTCAGACGATCTAAAATCTTAAAAATGCTCTTACGAAGTGTTGTCCCTCTAACGATACTGTCATCAATCACAACAAGGTTATCCTCGTTGGGCCGAATCCCACCATAGGTAATGTCGTAAACATGAGAAACAAGATCATCTCTAGAATCATCCTGAGTGATAAAGGTCCGTAATTTGGCATCTTTAATCGCTATTTTCTCAATACGTGCCCTTTGTCTAATAATATTTTGAAGATCTTCCGTTTTTGGGTTTGAACCCAAAGCTTCAATTTGCTTTATTTTCTTTTCATTTAAATACAGTTCTAATCCTTTGACCATTCCATAAAATGAAATCTCTGCCGTATTGGGTATAAATGAAAAAACTGAATTTTTAAGATCGTAATCGATGGTCTTTAGAACAGGCTCTACAATAAGCTTTCCAAGTGCCTTTCTTTCAATGTATATATCCTTGTCCGATGCGCGAGAGAAATAAATACGCTCAAAAGAACACTTTCTTGGCTCCAAAGGCGCGTTGATTAGCTCCTCTTTTACTTCACCATTCTTTTTTATAATTAATGCATGACCAGGTGTGAGCTCGTTAACATCTTCTACTTGAAGATTAAAAGCCGTTTGCAATGCCGGACGCTCAGAAGCAACCACACAAACCTCATCATTTTCAAACCAAAAAGCAGGTCGAATCCCTGCAGGATCTCTTAAAACAAAAGCATCTCCATGCCCCAATAAACCTGCCATAGTATAGCCTCCATCCCAATCTTCACTGGCTTTACGGAGGATCTTTGCAACCCCCAAGTCTTCTGCTATTTTCGCATAAGCCTCTTTATTCGATTTACCTTCTTCTTTAAACTTATGGTATAGCTCATCATTTTCAACATCTAAAAAATGACCTATTTTCTCAAGGACAGTCACCGTGTCTGATTTTTCTTTTGGATGCTGACCAACCTTTAAAAGAACCTCAAAAAGTTCATCAACATTGGTAAGGTTGAAGTTTCCAGCGACTACTAAATTTCTTGTAATCCAGTTGTTTTGTCTTAGAAAAGGATGGCAGTTTTCCTTAGAATTTCTTCCGAAGGTCCCATATCTTAAATGACCAAGAAACAACTCGCCAGTAAATCCGACATTTTTCTTTAAAAAATCAACATTTTGTATCGAGTCTGGATTCTCTTCGTAAAGGCTTTTAAATTTCGCATTAATTTGATCAAAAATATCTTGAATTGGCGCCTTCTCAATAGAACGAATTCGTGAAATATAACGTTCGCCCGGTTCCATTCCTAATTTAATATTGGCAACACCAGCTCCATCTTGACCACGATTGTGCTGTTTCTCCATGAGTAAATGAAGCTTATTAACACCGTAAAAAGCAGTGCCGTAGTTGTCTATATAATACTGAATTGGTTTCTTTAAACGAATAAGGGCGATGCCACATTCATGCTGGATTGAATCACTCATTGTTGCTTTTAACTAGGTGGCGAAGTTAAACATTTTTTAATCGATAGAATTCAAAAAAACTAAAGATGTCCTCCAGGCTGACAACACATTGGTAATTTATTCATCGCATCCTCATTAGCTTTCATATCACCAGCAGAATAACCAAGGTCAGAAACCAGTTTTTTCACACCCTGTAAATCAATTTTCTTGGTTTTGTACTTTACTGTCAGTACCATGTCAACCATTGAAAGCTCAACAAACTGTATACCCGGAGCAAATGCTAAAGCTGCTTCAATTCGCTCCTTGCACATCCCGCACTGACCAGAAGTGCTGAGCTGAACGGTTTCAATCTTCGCTTGTTGGGCGGATACTAAATTTGAAAAAACAACAAACGACACAACGAATAGCGTTTGAAAAATCATCTTGTTAATCTGTTTCATTTTAATTTTATTGTAGAGTTTTTATTAATCTCTTTGCGTGGGGTATTGCAAAACGAATGCCAAAATACAAATTATACCCAATTACTGGACCCCAAGCCCGAGTCGCATCGAATTTAGAACCAAATGGGTTTTCAGGTTCAATAATGGGATTTTCCTGTCTATAATTGGTTAGATTTTCACCACCTAAATAAAACTCCCATTTTTTATACCTATACGTTATTTGAGCATTCAGTTTTGGGAAAACCGAGCTGTATTCTTGGGCTTCAGGGTTGGGAGACGATGCTAACCTTGCCTTGCCAAAAATAGATAAAGTAACATCAAAATCCCATCTTTTATTTTGAGTAAGGTATGCAGCATTTAAAAAACCCCTATGCTTTGGAATCATCACTTTAGCCTGCTGGGAATCACCGTACAAGGCCTTTACGTCTAAATACTTGTATGCCATCCTTACGGTGAGATTTTTTACAGGCTCCAAAGAAAGTTCTGCCTGAAGACTATTGGATACCGATTCATCCTGCTGATTAATAAAACGAATGATGTCATTTTCACGGTCGACCACAAGCTGATTTTCAAACCAGGTTCTATAAAAATCAACCGTAAGGCTTGCTTTCTTTTTAAACAAATCAAACTCTTGATAAATCGACCCCCCAGCATTCCAAGAAACTTCAGGCTTTATTGATGAGGGTGGAGTCCAAGCAAACGAATTGGCCAATAACGAAACGTTGTCAATCATGTAATTTGGTACACGCCAACCTTTACCTGATGTCAAGCGCAGGTCCGTTCTTTCCGAGAGTTTATATTTCAAATGTAATCGCGGAACAAACTGGGACCCAAAAAGCAGATGGTAATCATAACGAAAACCAATTACTGAGGTAAATCTTGAATCCGTATAGGTGTATTCTCCAAATGCACCAGGGATATTTTCTATTCGCGAGTCTTCTAATGAGTCCGCCATTTGACTAATATCAATATAAGTATAGCTCGCACCTACTTTAACTCTATGATCCGTGGTCTTTATATAATCGTCATAAATCAAATTAAGATACGCTCGCTTCTCTAAGCCTGAAAAATTTCTATTGCCAAAGTAACCATTCAGTTCCTGGTACTTCCAATTACTAATGATTCCTAATGATTGACTTGGTTTTTTACCGAAAATACCTGTCTTCGTAAAAACATCAAAGTGGGTATTATTCAAAAGCACGCCATAACCATCACTCTGATTGTTCGTCTCTGTATTCATTTGCCCTCCTAATTTCTCGTCTTTATGGGCATTAAAACCAAACTTCATCTCCATTTTTTCTCCATGAAAATCATAACGATTGTTAAAGGCAAAACCATTTCCAATAGGAACATCTCTAAAACCATCTTGGTTTTCATCTATTGAATTCCATTGAGAGGTAACAAACCCAAAAATCCCAGTGGACCATTTTTCTGAAAGCTTCAAGCCTGAGTGAAAACTCAACTCACTACGGCCTAACCTATTTTGATAGGCATTAATAAACAACTGATCCATTTCATCAGGTTTTTGAAACTCAAGATTGATCAAACCTGCCATTGATTCATAACCATTCACTACATTCCCAGTCCCTTTAGTAATTTGAATGGACTCAATCCAAGACCCTGGAATTGTCTCCAAGCCAAATGAGCTTTCCAAGCCTCGTAAATAAGGTATATTCTCAAATTGAATTTGGGTATAAACCCCCTCCAAACCCATCATTTGAATTTTTTTTGCTCCAGAAACGGCATCCGTCATATTTACGTCAACAGAGGCATTGGTTTCAAACGATTCTGAAAGATTACAGCAAGCCGCCTTGCGAAGTTCCGAAGACGTAAGTTCTTCAACATGCAATACCTTGAGTCTCAATATTGAAGTTGCATTTTTTCTAAAATCTACAATCACCTCTGGGAGTAACTGCTCAGCATATAAAACAATATTGAAGGCCGTGAATCGGTCTTCTTTAGTTACTCTGATGGTATCAGAAAAATAGCCCCTAGCACTAATCACGAGTGTATCGGGTAGGTCTTTAGGTAAAATTAATTTAAACTGACCTTCCTCTCCGGTAATTACTCCTGTCTTCCCTCCTATTAATTTGATTTTCGCACCATATAAAGGTTTTAAACTCTTGCCATTTTGACCTTGAACAAGACCATTGACCTGAGAGAAAATCATAAACGGAATTAAAAAAAACAAACTTAGCCCAAGTCGCATTGAATAAATTTTAAAGTGTTAGTTTATAGCCTACCCCGCGGATAGAATGAAAATATTTTGGCTGCCTCGGATTCTCTTCAAATAATTTTCGAAACACCAAAATGTAATTATCAATCGTTCGAGAAGTCGGAAAATTTTCTTTCCCCCAAAGCCTGTCTAGAATCTCGTCCCGTGAAATAACTTGGCCTTTAGATTCAAAAAATAATTTCAAAAGCTCTATTTCTCTTTTTGAAAATAGATGTTGATTTCCCGTTTTTGAATCTGTCATTTCATAAGTCGAAAAGTCTATTTTCTTTGATCCTATGACGACAACTTCTGCCGCATTCAATGTTGAATCGTTTGAAGGGATGAGATTTTGGACCCTCAAAATAAGCTCTTCTAGGTCAAAAGGTTTAGGCAAATAATCATTTGCGCCCAAACGCAGACCATGTATTCTATCCGCTGCCATCCCTTTTGCTGATAAAAACAAAACGGGTACCTGGCTGTGATTACGTATAGACTTGCAAACATCAAAACCACTAACTTCAGGGAGCATGACGTCAAGTATTACAAGGTCGCTTTCAATAATTTCATCAATTTCATCAATTGCCCTTTGGCCATTTTGAAATACGTTCACCGAATAGCCCTCCAACTCAAGATTGAACTTAATCAGCTCAACCAAACTTTCTTCATCTTCAATAAGGCAAATCTTTGGCATTTTTAAAATTGAATTACAACGCTTATATTTGTTTGTAAAATTAGCAATACAAAACGTCTAAAAATAATTTCTAACCTTATGACGTATAAATCTTAAAACAAATCTATGAAAAACTTTTTTACTCTACTTTTTTGCGCGTGCATGTCCCTCAATCTATCAGCACAAGAAAAGACCCTTGTCTCTCAACCTTTTGAGAACATCAAAGACATCACTTCTCTGGTACTAGATGCTCCTGATTTGACTCAAGTTCACCTCGAAGATTTAGCGCGTGAGAAAAATGGTGAGCTTTATAGAATTGGAGCTAACATTGCGACCGATATCAATCCCAATTATACTGGGTCTTGGAAAATTAATAATGATGGGGCAAGAACTTGGCAGCTTCGTGTAAAGGCTGAAGGGGCTGAAGCCTTAAGTTTTTTGTTTTCAAAATTCGAGCTGTTCGGTCAATCAACACTTGAAATTAGAAATATGGAAGGTTACATTGTGCACAAGCCAATGACACAAGAGGATGTTTTATCGCATAGAATGCAAAATGCTGCACTTTGTTTTGGTGATGATTTAGTTCTGACAATAACGGAGCCTGCGAACACACAAGCCAGTGAAATATTGATAGACAGAATCGTATATAATTATCGATCAACAGGGAATCCCAATACTTCAAAAATCAACGAATCAGATCCTTGCGAAGTGAATGTAAATTGCTCTCCAGTTGGTGACTCATGGCAAGATGAAAAAGATGGCGTTGCAAGGATTTATTGTGTAACAGGAAATATGGCCGGCTGGTGCACTGGTTCATTAATAAACAATACTGAACAAGATTGTAAGCCTTATTTTCTTACAGCGCTGCACTGCGGAGTAACTTCATCTGCCTCTAACATGAACCAATGGCGTTTTTATTTCCGTTATGAATCACCCAACTGCAATAATCCAAATACAGCTGGTTCTCTTGACGATCATTACATCACAGGATGTATAAGACTTGCAGATTCTGATGATGGAGGTGGGGAAACAGGTTCTGACTTCTTATTAGTTAAATTAGGAAATAACAATAATGAAACCACTGTGGTAAATACACTTAAATCGTCCAGCTTCAGTGCTTATTGGAATGGATGGAAAGCCGCATCTTCATCAACGCAAGGTGGGGCAGGAATTCACCACCCAGCTGGAGATATTAAAAAGATTTCAACCTTCAACGGAAGCACGCAAAGTACCTCATGGGGTTCTGCAGGGGGGTCTCACTGGCAGATGTCATGGTCCTCAAATTCAAATGGCCATGGTGTAACTGAAGGCGGTTCTTCAGGCTCACCATTATTTAACAACAGCGGATTAATTATAGGAACTTTAACAGGAGGTTCTTCATACTGCACAAACCAAACCTCTCCAGATTTGTATGGGAAAATGTCCTACCATTGGACATCTAATGGAACAGCAAACAATGAAAGGCTGAAGCCTTGGTTAGACCCTGAAAGTTCAAATTTAACGACCTTGAACGGCTCGTCTGACCCTTGTTCAGGAACTGGACCAGGACCAGGACCGAATGACTGTGATTTGCAAACGAATAACATTCTCAAAGTGTCCTTGTTGACCGACGACTATGCTCCTGAAACTTACTTGGAAATTACAAATAGTAATGGTGATGTTATCTGGGCAGAAGGAAATGAAAATGTTGCGGGAAATTTTGCTACTGGTCAAGAGAACCCGACAGCAGATCCTACAAATGCTTTGGAAAGCCTAACGCAATACAACTGGGATGTTAGCCTCCCAGATGCTGACTGCTATACATTTGCCATTTATGATTATTACGGAGATGGTCTTGGGGCCTCACAGTGGAATGGAACAGATGGCAATCTTCAACTGAAAAACAACGCGAATACAACTATTTTCACAATCAGTGCTGCTGATTTCGGAGGAAGCGAAAGTATTACGGTTGAAAATACGGATGGAGGAACAACTGGTATAGATTATGTTTCTGATGGTCAGGTAGTCATTTATCCAAATCCAGCTCAAAACGAAATTAAAGTAGATGCTTCTAATTCTACTAAAGAATTTAAAACCGTTTATGTTACGGACATCACGGGTAAAATTCTCTCAGAATCATCTCTTAATAAAAACGGGATTACAACAATTGATCTAGCGACATATGCTAGTGGCGTTTACCACTTAAGAATGGTTTCTGCTTCAGAAACGATGGTAAAACAATTTATTAAGAACTAATTATTCTTATCCAATCATCAAAAGGGCCTTCGGGCCCTTTTTTGTTTTAAACTAAGTGTTTTATCGTAAAGAGATTCAAGGCAATCACAAATAATACATGCGCAAGAACATGTAATTAGATAAACCACCTACACCTTTTTGCAACCGCAACAAAACAAAAGTGAAACCTTTATTGAAACAAACAAATTCTTCAAATATGACAACGCCATTCTTTCTCGCTTTATCTCTCTTATGCTTAGAACCCGAAAACCTAATGACTCAAAATCGGTATTCAACTGAAATAGTCAATAAAATAGAAACTAACCACCCCATATCAATCACATGGACAAACCAGGATATTAATGGGCTAGAATTAAGAACCGAGGCAACCGTCATTTTACCTTACATGAAAACAGGTGGGTCTAAACAAATTCATCTTAATGACCTGGCAGATGGAATCTACTTTCTCTTTTTAAAATCAAACGAAATCACTTTAGAGATTAGAAAAATAGAAATTCAGAATCAAAACTTATTGGCTATTCACACTTTATAAAATTCACAAGATGTTTCTTGATACAATTAAACCATTTAAGCCCCTCTTCATCATTGTAAATAAAGAGTGCATTTCAAGCACGAATTTGACAATATATAACAGGACGCAATAATTGCCGATGTATGAAGCGCAATTTAATTGTACTTATTGGTGCTTAGAAAAAGTAAATTCATAACTTTGTGGAGTAGTTAATACTCTGATTTTAATGGATAAATCGTCATATTTGGGCAATGCTGACCCCAGCGCAATAGATTACTTATACAAACAGTACCTAAACGACCCGGAAAGTGTAGACTTAGGATGGAAAAAATTCTTTGAGGGATTTGAATTTGCTCAAACTAATTTTGATGACTCATCAAGTCACGTCCCCGAGAACTTCCAAAAGGAATTCAAGGTTTTGAACCTAATAAGTGGATACAGAACTCGAGGTCACTTGTTTACAAAAACCAATCCCGTACGAGAAAGGAGGCAATACCATCCTGACTTGTCCATAGGGAATTTCGGACTTTCTGAAACCGATTTAAATACTGTTTTTCAAGCGGGGGAAGAAGTTAACATCGGAGCGGCCACCTTAAAAACTATTATTGAACACTTAGAGCAAACCTACTGTCAATCTATAGGCATTGAATTTATGTATCTGCGCAGTCCAGAACGGATGGAGTGGATCAGAAATAAAATAGAAATTAAAAACTTACCTGTTTTTGATAAAGAAAGGAAACTAAAACTATTTGAATCATTAATCAAGGCGCATGGATTCGAATCCTTTTTGGGAAAGAAGTTTGTAGGCCAAAAACGTTTTTCAATTGAAGGTGGAGAATGCTTGATTCCTGCCTTGGAGACGTTGGTCAGCAAAGGATCGGATTTAGGTGTCGAGAATTTCATTATGGGAATGGCACATCGAGGCAGATTAAATACCTTGACAAATGTTTTCAAAAAAAGACCCAAAGATATTTTTGCTGAATTCGAAGGAAAAGAATTCGACTTCGAATCTACGTTTGATGGTGATGTTAAATACCACCAAGGTTTCACCTCGAAAGTAACCTTAGACAATGGGAAAGATATCGGATTGACACTTGCGCCCAACCCCTCACACTTAGAAGCAGTAAACGGTGTTGTTGAAGGGATAGCAAGGGCTAAAATCGATCACATATACCAAGATGAAAAAAAGGTGTGTCCTGTCTTGATCCATGGCGATGCAGCAATTGCAGGTCAAGGAATTATTTACGAAATGATCCAAATGGCTGAGCTTAATGGCTATAGAACCGGAGGGACTATTCATATTGTAGTCAACAATCAAGTTGGATTCACTACGAATTATTTGGACGGCAGATCATCTACCTATTGCACAGACATCGCAAAAACAACAAGGTGCCCTGTATTTCACGTAAATGGTGATGATGTAGAAGCTGTTCTAACGGCGATAGAAATTGCAGTTGAATACCGCCAGATTTTTCATCGAGATGTTTTTATTGACCTACTTTGCTACCGTAAATATGGTCACAACGAAGGAGATGAGCCTAAATTCACACAACCTAAGCTTTACGATTTAATATCAAAACATCCGAATCCAAAAGACATTTACTTTAGTCACCTTCAAGAGATAGGGATTCTCAATAGAGATGAAGCGAAAAAGATAGAGGCGGAATACAGCGGGTTTTTAGAATCTGAATTTGACCTTTCTCACAAATCAGAAAAGGCTCGAGTCCATGATTTTCTTAGCGAAATATGGAAAGGCTATAGACACTGTACTGGAAAAGATTTTGATAAATCTCCAGAAACAAATGTTGCAGCAAAAACATTAAAAGATCTCGGAAAAAAAATATCAAGTCTTCCTGACGGAAACAAATACTATCGGAAAATTGAAAAGATATTTAACGAGCGTCTAAAAGGGTTTACAGACAATTCTTTAGATTGGGGTAGCGCTGAAATGTTAGCATATGCTTCACTACTCACAGAAGGCCACCCGGTTCGAATATCAGGTCAAGATGTAGAACGAGGAACTTTTTCACATAGACATGCCATTGTTAAAACAGAAGACACAGAAAAAGAAATTACAACCTTAAATCTTCTTGACAAGAATCAAGCAGAATTTACAATATATAACTCTTTATTAAGTGAATACGGGGTCCTCGGATTTGAATACGGCTACTCCTTAGCTTGTCCAAAAGGACTAACAATTTGGGAAGCTCAATTTGGCGATTTTTTTAACGGTGCTCAAATTATTGTGGATCAATTTATATCCGCTGGTGAAGACAAATGGGCTACACAGTCGGGATTAGTATTGCTACTTCCCCACGGATATGAAGGTCAAGGAGCTGAGCATTCCAGCGGAAGGATGGAGCGTTTCCTGCAACAATGCGCCGATCGAAACATGCAAATTGTAAATACCTCAACTCCCGCTAATCATTTTCATGTTTTGAGAAGGCAGCTTAAAAGAGACTTCCGAAAACCATTGGTTGTATTTACACCCAAAATGCTTTTGCGTCACCCATTAGCGACTTCGACTATTGAAGAGATGGCCCAAGGTGGTTTTCAAGAAGTAATTGACGATAAAGATGTTCAGGTCAAAGACGTAGACACACTTGTTTTATGTTCGGGTAAATTCTATTATGAAATGAAAATGAAAGCATCTGAATTGGGTGTTGACAACATGGCTTTTGTAAGAATCGAACAATTATACCCTTGGCCTCAAAAGAAAATCGATAAAATACTACTAAAGTATAATGCGAAAAATATTATTTGGGCTCAGGAAGAACCGGCAAATATGGGTGCTTGGCAATACGTTGCTATGCAACCTAGGAAGTACGTCATAAAAGGGATTTCAAGACCGGCATCTGCAGCATCCGCAGAAGGGTCTAAGAAATTACACGAGAAAAGATTAAAGAAACTTTTTGAACAAATATTTTCGTTTTCGAAAACAAAAGTTCATTAAATAAAACACACATTACATGAGTTTATTAGAAATGAAAGTTCCTAGTCCAGGAGAATCGATATCTGAGGTAGAAATCGCAGCTTGGCTTGTTAGTGAAGGAGACTATGTAGAAAAGGACCAAGCTATTGCAGAAGTTGATTCTGACAAAGCTACCTTAGAATTACCCGCAGAGGAAAGTGGAATCATTCAATTCAAGGCGGAAGAAGGAGACGTGGTTCAGGTAGGACAGGTAGTTTGCACAATTGACACTTCTGCTAAAAAACCAAAATCCATTGCTTCTACTGAGGTAAATACGGGAAAGTCCGCAGCGCCTTTAGTAAAGGTGAATGAGAAGCCGGTCCCTCAAAAGAAAGCGACCTATGCACAAGGAGTACCATCTCCTGCTGCAGGTAAAATGATGAGCGAAAACAATGTGTCTTCCAATCAGATTTCTGGAACAGGCAAAGATGGCCGTATTTTGAAAAGTGACGTTTTAAAAGCCGTCTCAAAAGGCATTAAGATCGAAGTTTCAGAGGGGTGGTCTGGAAGCAGAGAGACCTCAAAAGAAAGACTCTCAATGCTGAGAAGAAAGATTGCGCAAAGGTTGGTTTCTGTGAAAAATGAAACGGCTATGCTTACTACTTTCAACGAGATTGACATGAAGCCGATCATGGACTTAAGGAAGAAATATAAAGAAGCCTTCGCAAAAAAACATGAAGTCAACTTAGGGTTTATGTCCTTTTTCACAAAAGCTGTAACGGAAGCATTACAATTATTTCCTACGGTGAATGCCCAAATTGATGGAGACGAAATTATACTGCATGAATATGCGGATATTGGAATCGCTGTTTCATCACCAAAAGGATTGATGGTACCCGTTGTGAGAAACGCAGAAAGCATGTCACTCGATCAAATCGAGCGTGAAATTAAACGCCTAGCGATTAAAGCAAGAGATGGCAAGATCACGCCGGACGAAATGACCGGAGGAACATTCACAATCACTAATGGAGGGGTATTTGGCTCTATGCTGTCTACACCTATTATAAATCCACCGCAATCTGCAATTCTTGGAATGCATAATATTGTTGAAAGACCTGTCGCTATAAACGGAAAGGTAGAAATACGACCTATAATGTACCTTGCCCTTTCCTATGACCACAGGATTATTGATGGCAAAGAATCTGTGAGTTTTCTCGTTAAAGTAAAAGAGATGCTTGAGAATCCTGATAAAATGATCTTTGGCTCTAAAGATCCAAAGGAGATCCTTCTTGGACTTTAATTAAAATTAAACGTTTTGAGATTCTAGTTCGTAGGTGTTATAAGCCTTGTATTTCGTATATTTGAGCCCCTTAACAAGCTAAGATGTCCAAAGTAAGAAAACAAGAAGCATTAGATTATCATTCTTCAGGAAAACCTGGGAAAATTGAAGTAATTCCAACAAAGCCACATGCATCACAAAGAGATCTATCTCTTGCATATTCACCGGGTGTTGCTGAGCCGTGCCTTCGTATTGCAGAAAATGTTGATGATGTCTACAAGTACACAAGCAAAGCAAATTTAGTCGCTGTAATTTCGAACGGAACTGCGGTTCTCGGCTTAGGTGACATTGGTCCTGAAGCTTCAAAACCAGTGATGGAGGGCAAAGGTCTTCTCTTTAAGATTTTTGCAGATATCGATGTTTTTGATATCGAAATAGACGCCAAAGACCCTGAACTTTTCATACAAACGGTCAAGGCTATTGCACCAACATTTGGAGGGATTAACCTCGAAGATATAAAAGCTCCTGAAGCTTTTGAAATTGAAAGCCGGTTAAAAGAAGAGCTCAATATCCCCGTCATGCATGATGATCAGCATGGGACAGCTATTATTTCTTCCGCTGCATTGTTGAATGCGCTAGAAGTCGCAAAAAAGAAAATAGACAAAGTGAAAGTCGTTGTTTCAGGAGCTGGAGCATCTGCACTTTCCTGTGTTAAACTATACCGATCCTTGGGTGTTAAACTCGAGAACATTTACATGTTCGATTCCAAGGGATTGATTTGGAAAGGCCGTACAGGTTTAGACAAAATGAAGGCCATTTATGCCATTCACAAAACGGAAGTCACCTTCGAGAATGCATTCAAAAAAGCAGATGTGTTTTTAGGACTTTCTAGAGCTGGATTAGTCAGTAAAGAAATGATTTCTGTGATGGCGAAAAACCCGATTGTATTCGCTTTAGCCAACCCTGAGCCTGAAATATCATACAAACTCGCAACCTCAGCTAGGAAAGACATCATCATGGCTACAGGTCGTTCTGATCATCCTAATCAAGTCAACAATGTTTTAGGGTTTCCGTTTATTTTTAGGGGTGCTCTTGATGTTAGAGCAACGACTATAAATGAGGAGATGAAGCTTGCTGCTGTTAAGGCAATAGCTGAACTTGCTAAAGAAACGATCCCAGAGGAAGTCATTGAAGCCTATGGTGAAAAATCTATTTCTTTCGGGAAGGACCAGATTATACCTAAACCTCTCGATCCAAGGTTAATTTACAAAGTGGCACCGGCTGTTGCGAAAGCTGCGATGGATTCCAATGTTGCTAAGGAACCAATTACGGACTGGGAAAATTATGAGCACCAACTTAAAAAGAGATTAGGGTTGGATAATAAACTTTTAAGGGACATCACATTAAAAGCTCAAAATAGCCCTAAAAAAGTAGTCTTTGTTGAGGGAGATAATGTCAAGATATTAAAAGCAGCTCAAATCGCATATGAAGAAGGAGTCGCTATACCCGTACTGCTCGGAAGAGAATCTATAATACGAGAACTAATGGAGGAATACTCCATTGAGATTCCTGCTGTAGAAATCGTGGACCCTAAGTCCGATGAACAAACAGAGAGAAGAAAAAAATATGGGTCTTCCTTTTTCGAAATGAGAAAAAGAAAAGGTTTCACAGAATTTGAAGCAATTCAAATCATGAGGGAAAGAAACTATTATGGATCCATGATGGTTAATGAAGGAGATGCTGACGCGATGATCACTGGAGTTACACGAAGCTACCGTTCATGTATTAAACCTGCATTAAGTTCCGTTGGAATGCAAAAAGACGTGAATGTAATTTCAGGAATGTACATTTTAAACACAAAAAAAGGCCCTTTATTTCTTGCCGATACCACTATAAACCTAAATCCTACTGCTGAAGAAATCGCTGAAATCACGGTTAATGTGGCAAAAACGATACGGAAATTTCAAGTGAGCCCAAGAATTGCTTTATTGAGCTATTCTAATTTTGGTTCGTCTCCGGGTCCTGATGCTGTTAAAATGGGTGAAGCCGTTAAAATCCTTCACGAAAATCATCCCAATATTATTGTGGATGGAGAAGTTCAAGCGAATTTCGCTTTGGATCCAGACTTAATGAATGAGAAATTCCCTTTTTCTCAGATCGCCAATCGAGACGTGAATACGCTCATTTTCCCAAATCTTTCTGCTGGTAATATTTCTTATAAATTACTTCAAAACATGGTGGATGGTGATGCAGTTGGACCTATTTTAATCGGTCTAAAGAAATCAATACATATTTTACAATTAGGCGCCAGTGTAAGAGAGATTATCAACATGGTTAAAATCGCTGTAATAGACGCCAAAAACAAATAAGAATGATAGCTCAAATTCAAGGAAAACTTATTGAAAAAAACCCGACAAACTTATTAATCGATTGTAATGGGGTTGGATATGAAATAAAAATAACGCTAAATACATTCACCGCCATACCGGATCAAGAATTCATTAAGGTTAACACAAGACTAATCGTTCGGGAAGACGCTCACATTTTATATGGTTTTCATACAAAAGAAGAAAGAGAAATGTTCAATTTTTTGATTAGTGTATCCGGAATTGGTCCGAATACAGCTATGATAATGCTCTCATCACTAACTCCAGCTGAGGTTGCTCATGCGATACAGGTCGATGATGTTGCTACAATTCAAGGTGTTAAAGGAATTGGCGCCAAAACAGCACAACGGGTCATCATTGATTTGAAAGGCAAGGTTTTAGGTTTTGAATCTGGCATGGAAAATATTACTGGTGGAGGCAATACAAACAGGTTTGATGCGTTAAATGCTTTAGTTTCTCTAGGTTTCGACAAAAAAGCTGCGGACAAAACATTAAACAAGTTAGACGCTGGAGCAAGTACAGTTGAAGGCCTAATAAAAGAAGCTCTGAAACTATTGTAAATTGAACATTCGGAAAACATATCAAAACCAACTAAAGTGGGGCTTTTTGCTACTGTTTTACATTTTCAGTTGGTCCTCCTTTTCTCAAGATTCTACAATACAGCTTCCTTTTCCAATTTACAATCCACAAAATCCTTTTCAAGTTCTGAACCAAAGTTTCGACCTTGGAGACCCGTCTAATCTTAACCAAAACATATCTTACGATCCATTCACAGGAACTTATATTTTTTCTGAAACAATGGGTAATGGATTAGACTATAGAAATCCGTCATTTCTTACCCTCGAAGAGTATCTCGAATTCAAAAGAGAAAAGTCAATGTCCCAAGACTGGATTGATATAATTGAAGAAGAGACTGAAGAGAGTCGTGCCTTTGAATTACCAATTACAATTGGAGGCAAAGCCTTTAAGAGCTTTTTTGGATCAGATCAGATTGTTATAAAACCCCAAGGGAATATTGAATTGGCACTAGGTTTAAATCGCTCAAGATATGACAACCCGCTCTTACCTCTTAGGCAAAGAAGTGTAACCCGATTTGATTTCCAACAAAACATTAATATGGATATTGTTGGTCAAATTGGGACTAAATTAAAAATTGGAGCAAAATACAACACCCAAGCCTCTTTCGATTTTGATAACATCTCAACACTTGAGCACACTGGAGATGAAGATCAAATTCTACAAAAAATTGCACTGGGAAACGTTGCATTGGATTTGCCAACTTCGCTAATTCAGGGCTCACAAACATTATTTGGTGCAAAGACACAATTAAAATTCGGGCGAGCAACTGTCGATTTAATTGCTGCCTCTTCAAAAGGAAAGCGTAACGAGATAAATGTAAGCGGCAAATCGCAGGTACAAGAATTCGAACTAAGTGCGGACAACTATGAAGCCAACCGCCATTACTTTTTAAACTTATATCATCAACAGCATTATGACGAGGCGATGTCGACTTTACCTGTCGTGAATTCTACAATGTATATCACAAGAATCGAAGTCTGGGTAACCAACAGGAATAATAGCATTGAGAACACGAGAAATGTCATTTCATTTGCAGATTTAGGGGAAGCCAAAGCTGAAAACTGTCAGGGAACACCTGGGGATTTCTCTCCAAATGAAATACCTCAAAATGAAGCGAACGGACTTTATAGTTGGGCTTCAAATCAGCCAGCAATTCGAGGATTCGCCAATTCAGTAAGTGTCTTAAATGCCCAATTTACGAACCCCGGTCCTTTCGGACAGGCTGTTGAGTATGAAAAGTTAGAAAATGCACGAAGGCTAGAAACTAGCGACTTTACTTATAACGCACTTTTAGGTTATATCTCATTGAACAGCCCCTTGAATAATGATGAAATACTATCTGTAGCTTACGAATACACTT
The DNA here is from genome assembly GCA_905182495.1 of Flavobacteriales bacterium UBA952. Taxonomy (GTDB): domain Bacteria; phylum Bacteroidota; class Bacteroidia; order Flavobacteriales_D; family Crocinitomicaceae; genus UBA952. The sequence goes on along the minus strand of CAJJBU010000018.1, from coordinate 68,551 downwards.
ATAGAGGGGAGACCTATCAGATTGGTGAGTTTTCCACGGATGGTTCTAGTGGTCAAGATGCACTTATTTTAAAACTGCTAAAACCGACCATTACCAACCCGAAAAACAAAGTTTGGGACCTGATGATGAAAAACGTTTATTCCATTGGCGCATACCAAGTGGACCAACTGGGCTTTAAAATTGACATTCTTTACAATAACCCTGAAACTTCTGTTGAACTTCCCATTATTCCTTTTGACGGCGTTGACAAAAAGCAAATTGTAACCTTGATTGACATGGATAAGATCAATCAGAACAACCAACCATTTTCGGATGGTGTATTTGACTTTGCGCCATTCAATCAGGTTCAAAACAAAATTGACAATGGAGGTACAATCAATAAAAAAAATGGGCGAATTTTCTTTTCAACCGTGGAGCCTTTTGGTCAAACATTAGCGAATAAATTAACGGATGCCGGGATTCCACAAATCAATGTAGATAAAATAGCTTTCTATGAATTATACGATTCAACGAAAACAGCAGCCCAGCAAATACCTAGTAAAAATAGATTCGTCTTTAAAGGAGAGTACCAGTCCTCAATTACTTCTGATATCTCCCTCAATGTGATGTCGGTACCAGAAGGGTCGGTTTCTGTCACTGCTGGTGGGATAAGGCTAATCGAAGGTGTGGATTACACGGTCGATTATTCCTTTGGTAGAGTAAAAATCTTAAATACCGGTATTCTTGAATCCAATACACCTATAAAGATTTCTATTGAAAGTAATTCAGTGTTCGGGTTCCAAGCTCGCTCAATGATGGGCGGTCGATATCAATATAGATTTAGCGATCGTTTGAAATTAGGGGCAACTTGGATTCGAATGATGGAACGACCTGTCACCCAGAAAGTCGATTTTGGTAGTGAACCTTTTAAAAACAATGTCATTGGTGCAGATATCGCTTTACGAACGGATGTTCCATTTTTAACGAAATTAGTTGACCTACTTCCCGTTATTTCAACAAAACAGATGTCGACTCTTTCTTTTACAGGGGAATTTGCACACTTAATTCCTGGACAACCGAAAGCCATTGAAAAAGAAGGCACATCATATATTGATGACTTTGAAGCATCACAAAGCTCTATTGACCTAAGAAATGTTACAGCTTGGAGATTGGCCTCTATACCGCAAGGCCAACCTGACTTATTCCCTGAGGCATCCAAAAAGGATTTAACCGCCGGCTTTAAACGTGCGAAAACAGCCTGGTATGTTGTTGATCCTGTTTTTTTTCAAGGAACCTCTTTGACTCCAGATCACATTCAACAAAATGGTGGAGCTATTACAACTGATAGCAGAGTCCGACAGGTACAAATAACTGATATTTTCCCATTAAATGAACCTCCCTACGGTAGTATTACCAATATTCCAATACTAGATTTAGCCTACTACCCTAAAGAGCGAGGAATGTATAATTATGATACGACCAACACCGTAGATTCCGTTGGTCAATTTATTGACCCAGAAGAACGATGGGGAGGAATCATGAGAGGATTAACAACCAATGATTTTGAAGTAGCCAATATAGAGTTTATTCAATTTTGGGTTTTAGATCCGTTCAATGAAGATGCAGAAGCCGTTGACAGTAATGCCGTTCATAATGGGGGGGACTTGTATTTTAATCTAGGGAATATCTCAGAGGATGTCTTGCCTGACTCTCGAAAAAGTTTTGAAAACGGATTGCCGACTCAAAGTGTGTCCCTTGATGATAATATTGACACAACGGATTGGGCTAGAATTTCAACACAACAAGTCGTAGTAAATGCATTTGATAATGATCCAGATTCTCGGCTCAATCAAGATGTAGGATTAGACGGATGGAATAATGACCAAGAGGCTATAGCCTTCGATGATTTTGTTTCTTGGGTAGAGAACCACCCTAATATGAATGCCACCACTAAAAACGAATTCATCAACGACCCCTCTAACGATGACTATAATTATTATTTAGATGATAATTATGATAATGCTGAAGCAGATATTTTAAAGCGTTATAAAAAATACAACGGAATGGAGGGGAATTCTCCAACGACAGAAATGTCTGACCTTGCCAATGCTGATGGATATCCGACTCAAGCCACCAATATGCCTGATATCGAAGACATCAATCAAGACAACAACCTTTCCGAAACAGAGAGCTACTTTCAGTACAAGGTCAGTTTGCGAAAAAACGACATGCAAGAAGGCAATAACTTCATCACGAATAAGCAGGTTTTCACAAGCGGTAATAAAACAGAAACATGGTACCAGTTCAAGGTTCCAATCACAGATTATGAAAAGCGCGTAAACGGTATTCAAGATTTTCGATCTATTCGTTTTATGCGTATGTTCTTAAAGAACTTTGACGAAGAAGTTGTCGTCCGGTTTGCGAGACTTGAATTAATTCGAGGAGAATGGAGAAGATTCAACGAGGATTTAACGCAACCGGGGCTTAGTGTACAAACAGATCCCAATTTAACATCGTTTAATATTGGGGCAGTTAATGTGCAAGAAAATGAGCAACGTGAACCGATCAATTACAAGGTTCCTCCTGGAATCGTTAGAGAAGTAGATCCTTCGCAGCCTTATCCAAGAGAATTAAACGAACAGTCACTTGTCCTTGAAATCTGTAACCTACAAGATGGTGATGCAAGAGCCGCCTATAGAAATGTACAATTTGATGTGCGTACCTACAAGAAGTTAAAGATGTTTGTTCATGCTGAAGAGGTGATTCCAAACACACTTGACAATCATGAATTAACCCTATTTGTGCGCCTTGGAACCGATTTTGTTGACAACTACTACGAATACGAGCTACCCATGGATGTGACGGAGTGGCAAAAAAATAATCCAGAAGATATTTGGCCAGCAACAAATGACCTAGAGATTATTTTTGATGATTTAATAGATCTTAAAAGGGAACGGAATTCAATTGTCGAAGCTGGTGGAAATGGGATTTCTTATATCGTCGAGTACTCCAAAATAGATCCGAAAAACAACCAGAGAAGAATTAAAGTCAAGGGAAGCCCTAACCTCCAAGGTCTGAGAACGATCATGATTGGGGTGCGAAACCCGCTCAAGAATGACCCCAATAATATTTGGCAGCCCGATGACGGAGATGCAGAGTGCGTAAATGTTTGGGTCAATGAATTAAGACTTACTGACTTTGTTAGCGAAGGAGGATCAGCAGCTGTGGGACAGATGCAATTAAAACTTGCCGATTTCGCCAATATAAATGCCTCAGGAAACTACTCAGGTATCAACTGGGGTAGTGTAGATAGCAGAGTCCAAGACAGGCAACGAAATGAACAAATTGGATTTGACTTAAACACAACAGTTCAGCTCGGTCAGTTTTTCGGTAAGCAAGCAAGAGTATCTTTACCTTTCTTTTATGGGTATTCCTTAGGAATAGTAAACCCTGAATACGACCCCTTCAATCCCGATATAAAGCTCTCGTATTATGACGACGCGACGAGACGAGAAAGACAAAAACTTGGACAAGATTTTAATGAACGAAAATCATTCAATTTCAGTAATGTACGCAAAGAGGCAAAGGCGGGAAGTAAAAAGCATTTTTGGCGAATTTCGAACTGGGCAGCGAGCTACGCGTATTCTGAAAATCTTCAGAAAGACTTTAATACAAAAAAAGACCTGACGAAAACATGGACCGGAGCCTTAAACTATAATTACACTTTTAAGGGCAAACCATTTCAGCCCTTTAAGAAATGGAAACCCGTTCAGAAATCAAAATACCTGAAGCTTGTAAAAGACTTTAATTTGTACTTCATGCCTAAGAATATTTCATTTACAAATGATTATTCTAGAATATATAACGAAAGACAAGTAAGAAACAATCTTGTTCCTGATTATGAATTCGATCCCATATTTTTAAAGAGATTCGATTGGAATAGGAACTACCAAGTCGGGTATGACATTACACGAAACCTGAAAACAACATTTAGTGCCAGGAATCAAGCTATTTTTGAGGAAGGGAATAATGGCGTTGACCGTAATTCAAATCCCGAAGGTTATCAAGAGTTTTTAGATACAATTAGATCTCAAATGACTTCCTTAGGTCGAACAATGAATTACAATCAGAACATAACGATTAATTACAAAATTCCTTTTGATAAATTCCCACTAACCAACTGGATGAATGCCAATGTTAAATACACAGGCGGTTACAATTGGGCGCGAGCCCCATTAGGCCAAAGCGACTACGGAAATACAATTCAAAACAGTAGAACAATTAATATTACCTCTCAGGCAAACTTCGTGAATCTATATAACAAGGTTCCTTTCTTTAAGAAGATCTTATCTAATGGCCGTAATTCTTCAGGGAGGATGAATCCTAGATCTGGCCCAGGTAGTAAAAACTCAGGCGAAAAAGAGAGCAGCGAAGAACCTGAAAAAACAAAATGGGAATGGATTATCGTAGAGGATCTTGAACCAGATAAACCACTTGACTCAATGAATCGAGAGGAGCTAAAAGCATACAAGAAAAAGAACAGAGCAAACAAGAGAAAGGTTCGTGCTGAAGAGCGTGTTAAAAGGAAGGTTCCTAAAATCTTGGGCTTCTTTGCAAGAATAATTATGACCGTTAGAAATATATCTGGGACGTATGCTTTAAATGACGGAACCATTCTTCCAGGATATGCAGAAGAGTCAAGGTTCTTAGGAATGAACAATGCGACCACTCAACTAAGCGGCTTTGTATTTGGTCAACAAGGGTATGACGTTTTTGGAAGAAAAAACAAATACAGTGTTTCTACTTTGGCTACCGAAAACAATTGGTTGATTCAAAATGAGAATTTAAATTCGCAATATGCCATAACGCATTCGTCTAATCTTACAATGAGAGCGACCTTAGAGCCCTTTAAAGACGTCAATATAGACCTTAATTTGAATCGAAATTATTCCAACAATTCTGGTGAGTTCTACCGATGGAATGAAAGCACGTCTGTTTTTGAGGGACAAAGCCAATTTCAGACCTCTACCCTAACGTATTCGACAATAACCTTAGGAACCAGTTTCATTAAACAAGGTTCACAGTACCAATCCAGTGTGTTTCAGAACCTCTTAGACAATCGAGCAGAAGTTTCTCAATTAATTGGAAGTCAAAATGCGAACTCCTCATTAAATAGTTCTGGTGGTTACTACGAAGGGTATTCGGGAAGTCAACAAGACGTTGTGCTTGGATCATTTATGACTGCTTTTAATAATTCGCCTGTAAACAGCCGGAATATTGATCCACTCCAAAGCGCCCCTTTACCAAATTGGTCTGTAAATTATAGTGGTCTTACCAAATATAAATTCACTAAGAAAATTTTAAAATCCTTTATTCTAAGACATGGTTACAGCTCAACGGTATCATTAAATGGAATGCAGACCAACCTAAACTCGGAGTCCGATGCACAAGGCCATCTCATCGCCTTAGACATCAACAATAATTACATTCCGAATATGCAAATTCAAAATGTCGTTATAAGTGAACGCTTTTCTCCTTTAATAGGTATTGATGCAAAGTGGATTATCGGAAGTCATACCCTACAGACAAGATTTGAGTACAAGAAAGACCGAAACTCTACCCTCGCCTTGAGCAACAACCAAGTAACAGAGTCCTTATCAGAAGAAATCGTTATTGGGACTGCGGCCAGAATTAAAGACGTAAAGCTCCCATTTAGGAATGTTAAATCTAGTGATGTCAATATCAAGTTCGACTTCTCATTCAGGGATAACTTAACGGTAATAAGAAAAATAGTAGAAAACACCAATCAAGCCACTGCTGGACAAAAGACGATAGCAATAAAAATATCGGCTGATCTTCCAAAACAATTTAACATTGATGTTTTATTATGATCAAAATCTGAATACGCCAAAAGTTCAAACCAGCTACCCAACGGGAAATATAAATACTGGCTTTAAAATAAGGTTCAATTTAGCCGGTGTACAATGATTCTAATACGAGAAGCTAAACCTGGAGATGAAAAGGACATCTTTTCTATGATAAAGGAGTTAGCACTTTATGAAAAAGAACCCGATGAGGTTGTTAACAACGAACAAGAACTTTGCAATCATCTTTTTCATGAAAAAATATGTCATGCTATAGTTGCTGAAAAAAAAAATGAAATTATTGGTTTTGCACTGTATTACATGTCTTATTCTACCTGGAAAGGTCATTGCCTTTACTTGGAAGACTTTTATGTAAAAGAAAATGCGCGTCAACAAGGTGTTGGATCTAAACTCTACAATGCCGTAATCGACATTGCAAAATTAAAAAAAGTAAGACGTATGGATTGGCAAGTATTAGACTGGAATAAACCTGCTATTGACTTTTACGTAAAACACAGTGCTGAACTAGATGGGCAATGGATAAATGGCCGTCTCAATTTCAAATACTGATCTCAAATAACACTCAATAATAATTCAAAAGGCACTAATACTCATTCAGAGTGACTATATATTCATTCCGATCATCTTGATCCATGTAAGTACCTATTTTAGGTTTGAAATAAGGAGAGACTCAGGTTGCTTCTTATGCAAAATGTTAGCTGCTTGGAGAAGTAGTTTTATAATTCGTAAGAGTTATTATTAATCGGCCCTTTTTGAGTCACTTGCATAAGAAGTTCCTGTACCTTATTTATAACTTGCAGTAACACAAACAATCAATACAAAGGCCTTTCAGGGCCTTTTTTTATGCCCAAAACTCAAATAATAAACCATTGCCCCTTTACTTTCGAGAACTTCAATGGAATATTCATTCTGGCTCAATAGACCCAAACAAGTAACCTACCTTAGTTATGAAATAAGGAGAGACACAGGCTTACTTCTTATGCGAAATTTTAGCTGCTTGGAGAAGCAGTTTTCTAGTTTGATAAGAGTTTAATAGTTTTAGTAGACCCACCTTGGGTCATTTGCATAAGAAGTTCCTGTACCTTATTTATAACTTGCAGTAACACAAACAATCAATACAAAGGCCTTTCGGGGCCTTTTTTTATGCCCAAAACTCAAATAATAAACCATTGCCCATTTACTTTCGAGAACTTCAATGGAATATTCATTCTGGCTCAATAGACCCAAACAAGTAACCTACCTTAGTTATGAAATAAGGAGAGACACAGGCTACTTCTTATGCGAAATTTTAGCTGCTTGGAGAAGCAGTTTTCTAGTTTGATAAGAGTTTAATAGTTTTAGTAGACCCATCTTGGGTCATTTGCATAAGAAGTTCCTGTACCTTATTTATAACTTGCAGTAACACAAACAATCAATACAAAGGCCTTTCGGGGCCTTTTTTAGTTATTTAAATTAATTGAATATCTGTATCTAAAATTCCAAAACTTATAAAATTTTCATACCTTTGTACTTAAGGATAAACAGGCCTCTTCTCACGCAACACTTAAAATCTTGCTTGGAGAAGCTGGATTTGTATCATCTAATGATAAGAGTTTAATAGTTTTAGCATGGTCCACCTTGGACCAATTGTGTGAGAAGTCCTGTCCTTACCTTGGTCTCACCATTTTATTGATTTTGTTCCCGACGGTATAAAACCGGACGGCTTGGACAAGCGTCATTCTTAAAAGAACTCATCTGTAATTCTAAAACATAGTGTCCGTCCTCAACTTCCGTGGGTACAAATATAAATTCTGTAATCGTCCGGATCGTATTCGGGTTTTTAGGAACATTCCAAAAAGCGTGGTGGAAAGCGAGCTTGCCGTCATCCTGCTCTTTATCAACAGAGGGGAGGTCGACCAAAAGATGATTGATCCCATTTTCGATTAAGAACATAGCTACGTCAGCATGAATAAAAGGGGGGTTCGAACCCGTGTAATTAAATGTCTTTTTATCACTTCCGTTTGGTAATGTTCGGATCAAAATGGCCTCTACATCTGGAGCTATATCAACAGACCTGATTTGATCCAATGTAATCACAGATTCATTGTTTTTTTCAACTGGGATAAACGTCAAAAGCTGGGCATTGAAGAAAAAGTTCTTTAAACCATCATTAACAGAATAAAATTCTTTTGTAATATGCCCACAGCATTCAGTATGAGTAAGGTGTGCATGAGGGTTAAAAAGGATGTTTTTAAAATTAACCACGCCGCCTTCCGCAACGCTACCAACAAAATTATCGTCTCTAACGGGTTCTATTTCGGGGTTCCCTTGACCCCACGCTTTCAAACTGTTATCATGAGCCGTTAACTCAATCGACAGATCTATGGGTGTAAGGGTGTTAATAAATTCATGCTGGTTCAGATGTAAAATCATAAGATAAATGTAATATAATATTCCCTTATAATTTATCTGTTTATTCTTCAAAAAGTACAGAACTGCACTATCTTTGTTCTATGGAACACAAACAAGATAAGCTGAAAGAAATCATTTCACATGCCAAAGAATATGGTTTTGTTTTCCCTTCTTCGGAAATCTATGATGGCTTGGCAGCTACATATGACTATGGCCAGCTTGGTGCAGAATTGAAAAACAATATTAAACAGTACTGGTGGAAATCTATGACTCAGATGCACCAAAATATTGTGGGTTTAGATGCTTCGATTTTCATGCACCCCAAAACCTGGGAAGCTTCAGGTCACCTTGATGCATTTAATGATCCATTAATAGATAATAAAGATTCTAAAAAAAGATACCGCGCCGATGTTCTTTTAGAAGAGCATATGGAAAAAATAAATAAGAAAATCATTAAAGAGGTTCTTAAGGGAAAGAAAAGGTTTGGAGACACATTTAATGAAGCTGAATTTAGAGCTACGAATCCTAATATTTTAAGGAATCAAGCTAAAATAGACAGCGTGAAAACATCGATGAAGAAATCGCTTGAAGAAAATGACCTTGAAGCGCTCAGGACCCTCATTGTAGAATTAGAAATAGCCTGTCCGCTTTCCGGATCAAAGAACTGGACCGAGGTCAGACAATTCAACCTGATGTTCTCCACAGATATGGGCTCTGTAGCAGGTGATGCGGCAAAGATTTATCTTAGACCAGAAACAGCTCAAGGTATTTTTGTGAACTTCTTAAATGTTCAAAAATCAGGTCGAATGAAAATTCCTTTTGGTATTGCTCAAATAGGAAAAGCTTTCAGAAATGAAATTATTGCTCGGCAATTTATTTTCCGTATGCGGGAGTTTGAGCAAATGGAGATGCAATTCTTTGTGCCACCTGGTGAAGAATTAAAATGGTACGACTATTGGAAGATTCAAAGAGAAAAATGGCATAAAAACTTAAATCTAGGTGAAGATTTACATAGATTTCATGACCACATAAAACTTGCACATTATGCGAATGCGGCTTGCGATATTGAATTTGACTTCCCTATGGGCTTTAAAGAGCTTGAGGGGATTCATTCCCGAACCGATTTTGATTTGAAACAGCACGAGAAGCATTCTGGTAAAAAACTCAGTTACTTTGATCCTGAACGAAATGAAAGCTATGTGCCCTATGTCATTGAAACATCGATTGGTTTGGACCGCATGTTTCTTGCCATATTGAGTGCATCCTTAAAAAATGAAGTACTTGAAGATCAATCATCTCGAATTGTCCTAAAAATACCGGCTCCTCTTGCGCCAGTTAAAGTGGCCATATTACCATTAGTTAAAAAAGATGGGCTTCCTGACATAGCAAATGAATTGGCCAATCAATTAAAGTTTGATTACAACTATCAAATAGATTTGAAAGATTCAATTGGCAAAAGATACAGAAGACAAGACGCAATCGGTACGCCTATATGCATCACCATTGACCATCAGACCAAAGAAGACCAAACTGTTACCCTGCGTTTTCGAGATACAATGAAACAAGAACGAATTGCATTAGCCGATTTACAGGGTATCTTGGAAAATGAACTTGGATGGAAAAAATTACTTCTTAATTTAGCGTAGGTATTGAAAGCAACAAGGCTTCTTTTAATTCAATCTCTTTTGTTTCTATTTGGGACGACACTACACGGGCAGATGATTTCAAATCAAACTGGCCAAGCCTTTACTGATCATGAGTTTTTTAATGATAATTTCATTAGGAACAACAAAATAAAAACAATACAAGGCTCCTATTCCTTTAAAAAAAATGGTGATCTCATCAGAAAAGTTCCTGGCAGCTACACCTTTACATTTGACCATGCCGGTCAGCTCGCCTCAATTGTTGACCTCAAATGGAATGGAAAAAAACTAGACACACTGGTTAACTATTTCTCTTATAGTGAAAAAGGTGATTTAATTTCATTTAAAAAAAGTGAATATGGTGGGATTACTGAGCAAGAAATGACTTATGACAGCATTGATCGACTGACGAAAATCACCAATTATCGCGTCAGTCTCGATAATAAGGGAAATACAATCAAGCGGGTCGAGATTAATCAAGAATCAATACAATACAACGGAGAGAAAAAAACAAGATATAATTCCTATGGTTTGCCTTATCTAATCTCATTTGAGACCTACGACGAAGATGGATATAAAATAGCTTCTCAAGAAAAACTAAAAAGAAGCGGTACGATTTCTGAAAACAAATATACTTACACTGAAAAAGGATTGCTGAAACAGATTCTAACTTTTTACGATAAAAAAACAGATCCGGTACAAACGATTTCTTTTTCTTATGATGCCTTTGGAAATATGACGGAACGACTTGAGAAAAAAATGAATACTCTAGTCAAAGATCTTCAAGTTATATTCGATACAAAGACCCAATTACTTCACTCTATCATTCGTCGGAATCCAAACACAAATTTCATGGCTATAATTCGATTTACGACCTACGATTATTTCGATTAATTAAATAACATAACTTTAACAAGTCTCTGAAACCCAATAAAACAATCGATTTTAACCCTGTTTTATTTATTTATTTATTTGATACCTTCTTTTTTAATTAATTTGGCACAATAATTCCAACGATTGAGGAAAACCCTAACGATATGAAAAATTTATACCTACTCGCATTTACTTTTATAGTGTTTGGAAGTCTTTTAGGACAGAAAGACAGAAACAATTACGATTCTAAATGGTTTATCGGATTTAATACCGGAGTTACTTGGAGTAGTTCAGATATAGATAATTCATGGAAATGGAGAGCATCATCACTAGATGTTGCTCAGGAAGACGATGACTTTAGGTTTACACGTCCCTCAGGATGGGGCATAGTTTTAGGGAAATCATTCAATTATGATTATGGTAAGTTTTTAAGCTTTGATATTCGCGGACGCTACCTTCACGGCCACTGGTATGGACAAAATACAGCAATTGATACTTCTATTACATCAGTTAATGACGATGCCCAACTGCTGTTTGATCAATACACTAGTGCCTACGGTGGATTTGTCCCAAACTATCATACGGACTTGCGTCGGTTGAGCCTTGAACTTGTGATTCACCTCAATAAACTTCGAGAGAAGACCGGTTTAGATGCATATATTTTTGGAGGTGTTGGAATTTCATGGAAGACCATCAAAGCCGACTTAACATCTTTGGAAACGGGTACTATTTATTCTGAGCAACAAATGCTTGATGAAGACTTAGACTTTATTTATGAAACTGACTTGATTAATAAGCAGAAGTATTTCATGCCCAGCCTTGGCTTTGGACTGGCTTACGATTTTGGAAGAACTTCTATTGGATTAGAGCACAAAACAACTTTCACGCGTGGTGATCAATTTGATGGGTATATTTCTGAAATACCAAGGTTTGAGAATGATTTATACCATTACACCTCAGCCTTCATTAAGTTTAGACTCGGTGGATCTAACAATTCATCGCGGCCGACAAGCCCCAAACCGCCTACGTCATCTTCCGGTTTCACAAGCTGTCCGACACCTGTAGTGAGTATTCTTAATACAAATAATAGTACCTCAAACGAAGGTACGACAACAATTAATGCGCAGTTGACAAACGTAAATGCCGTAAGCCAGATCAAGCTTACAGATATGAATCAAATGCCACTGCCATTTGATTATGACTCTTTTTCCAATAAAGTAACGGCGACTGTTAGCTTAGTCCCAGGTAACAATACATTTTTCTTAAGAGCAACAACAAATTGCGGCAGTGATATGGCACGTCTAAATCTTCAAAACACAACAAGCCCATCATCAGGGTTTACAAGCTGCCCATCACCTTTAGTGAATATTCTTAATGCAAACAATACTTCAGTTAGCGAAGGAACCATCTCACTCAGCGCTCAAATAGAGAATGTCAATGATGTTTCTGAAATTAAATTCACGAATGCAAACCAAATTCAGCTGCCATTTAATTTTGATTCTAATACAAAGACACTAACTGCTTTAGTAACATTGGTTGAAGGAAATAATACTTTTTACATCTCCGCAGCAAACAATTGCGGCAGCGATACGGATCGCTTAAATATTCAGTATTCAAATTGCTCGATTCCAACAGGGGCATTCATTAGCCCAACATCAAACATTACAGTTGATGCACCGAATTTAATGATTCAAGCAAGAGTCTTAGAAATATCAGATGCCTCTTTGCTTGAAGTATATCTAAATAACAGCCAGGTTTTTGGTTTTAGCTTTAATCCATCTACGGGACTTTTAATCAGCAACTTGTCTCTCAACCAAGGACAAAATACAATACGTATTGATTTTGAAAATGAATGTGGCTCAGGAACTATAAGTAACTCAATCATATTTGAGGAATGTGAGACGCCTAATATTGAAATGATTCTCCCTTCTGCTTCAGGAGCGACTACGAATAATCAAAATCAGAATATTGAAATTCAAATCACAGGATCTGATATCACAATAAACAATATTGCTGTAAAGCTAAATGGGGCTTTTATTAATATCGCATCCGCGTCCTATGCAAATCATCAACTGAATTTTGCTGTTGTACTTGTGCCAGGAATCAATAACATTTCAGTTGTAGTTCAAAACGAATGCGCTTCAGACACCAAGAGTTTTATGATTGATCTTGAAGATTGTGATGCTCCTTCAATTGTCTTCAATAACTCACAAACCGGTTTAATCACATTACAAGCGAACTTAAACGTGAATATTACTGTGAATGAAGTATTTGGAGCTCAGAACATCTCTTATAATTTAAATGGACAAGCCATTCAAGGCCTTCAATATAATACGCAAAGCAATACCTTATCAGGACAAATTGTTCTTATCCCTGGAGATAATTTCTTCACAGTAAGTGCTTCAAATGATTGTGGTAATGATGTAGAAACGCTTCATGTTATTTACAATGACTGTAAAGATCCAATGATTGCCATTACAAGTCAAGGTTCTCTTAATGGAGGGACAAACACCACGGTCACAAATTCATCTTACACAATTGCAGCAAACTTGAGCAATGTAAATACCTCTAACGAAATTTCGATCAAGCATAATGGACAGTACATCAACTTTTCATTTGTTAATAGTGTTTTGATGAGTAATGTTGTACTTGGTCCTGGTTTAAATACATTTAAAATCGTTGTGACTACTCCTTGCGGGAATGCAAGTGTTGAATTGACTATCGTTTATGATGATTGCCAGCCACCGAGTATTTCCTTAAAAGTACCGACGAGTAATGCTGTTCTAAGCACATCTCAAAAGATTCAACTCATTGCTAAGCTGATGAACATTAATACTTCGAGCCAAATCACTGTGCAAAATGGTGGTATTTCAATACCATTTGCATTTAATAATGGAATTTTAAAATCACAAATCAATTTAGTTGATGGGAATAATTCAATTGTATTGAATGTCAAAAACCCTTGTGGAGAAGACACAGAGTTAATTATCATTGAATATCTGCCATGTGACATCCCGGAAATTGTTTTAGACAACTCGAGTATTCCTTCGGTAATTACGTCTTCGAATGTTTCCATAAATGCTGCTATTTTTAACGATCAGCCAAGCACGACCATCACCATAAACGTAAATGGAAATACGCTCCCAGCCTCTAATCATCAAATTATGAATGGGACTTTAACAGGCTCAATCCCTTTGATATTAGGACAAAACACAATTTCTATTTATGCAGTGAACCCATGTGGTTCAGATTCGGAATCATTTTCAATATTGCGTTGTAAAAACCCATCTGTAAACTGGATCAATCCTGCACTGGTAAATACTGTGGTTACAAATGAATCCTTCAATTTAGAAGCAATGGCTAACAATGCTTTAGATGCCGCTAATATTCAATTTTCCTTTAATGGCAGTCCTCAAGGCTTTGATTTCGATATTAGCAATGAAAAACTAACTAAAACCGTGATTTTAGTGCCGGGGGATAATGTTTTTGCAATTAGGATTCAAAACGCTTGTGGTGCTGCAAATTCTAGCATTACAGTTATTTACGACACATTAAATGGTCAAAATGGTAACGGTTCGAATAACGGAAATGGAATGGGGAATTCTAATGGAAATGAAGGTGGGCCTGGAAACAATAATGGACATGGCAATAACACTGATGGAGTAGATGTTTCTAATCCTGGGCAAGGCAACGGTGGCCCAAATGGCCAGGAAGATGAAAGCGGTGATGAAGATGATGAAAACCAGGGCGTAGGAACAAATACTGGAAACAATTCAGATGAAGATGGTCAAAATGGATCAGGGAACTCTAACGGAAATGGAATGGGAAATTCTAATGGAAATGAAGGTGGGCCTGGAAACAATAATGGACATGGCAATAACACTGATGGGGTAGATGTTTCTAATCCTGGGCAAGGCAACGGTGGCCCAAATGGCCAGGAAGATGAAAGCGGTGATGAAGATGATGAAAACCAGGGTGTCGGAACAAATATTGGAACCAATTCAGATGAAGATGGTCAAAATGGATCAGGGAACTCTAACGGAAATGAAGGTGGGCCTGGAAACAATAATGGACATGGCAATAACACTGATGGAGTAGATGTTTCTAATCCTGGGCAAGGCAACGGTGGCCCAAATGGCCAGGAAGATGAAAGCGGTGATGAAGATGATGAAAACCAGGGTGTAGGAACAAATATGGGAGGAAATACTGAGCAAGGAAATGGGACAAAAGCAGATGCCGCTGCAAAAGCAAAGGCTGCCGCAACACTTAAAGCAAAAGCTGATGCCGATGCAAAAGCAAAGGCTGCCGCAACACTTAAAGCAAAAGCTGATGCCGATGCAAAAGCAAAGGCTGCCGCAACACTAAAAGCAAAAGCTGATGCCGCTGCAAAAGCAAAGGCTGCCGCAACACTTAAAGCAAAAGCTGATGCCGATGCAAAAGCAAAGGCTGCCGCGACACTTAAAGCAAAGGCTGCCGCGACACTTAAAGCAAAAGCTGATGCCGATGCAAAAGCAAAGGCTGCCGCAATACTTAAAGCAAAGGCTGCCGCAACACTTAAAGCAAAAGCTGATGCCGCTGCAAAAGCAAAAGCTGATGCTGCTGCAAAGGCTGATGCTGCTGCAAAAGCAAAGGCTGCCGCGACACTTAAAGCAAAAGCTGATGCTGCTGCAAAAGCAAAGGCTGCCGCGACACTAAAAGCAAAAGCTGATGCCGGTGCAAAAGCAAAGGCTGCCGCGACACTAAAAGCAAATGAACCTCCTGAAAAAAAAGGAAGTTTAACGCCTAAAACCCCTGCTAAAAAGAAAGAAAATGGAAAAGGCTGATAAGCCCACTTTTTCATGATTTTACTGCATATTCTCATTAAATCTTAGTATTTTTGCTCACTAAATTTATTAAACGCTATGGCATTAATTGGTAAAATCAGAGAGAAGTCCGTTCTATTAGTAATTATCATCGGTCTCGCATTACTCGCATTTATTGCAGGTGATTTTTTCAGCACACGTGGGGGTGGAAATGAAGGAGAATATGGCGTTGGTCATATCTATGGCGAAAAAGTTGATATCAATCGTTACGAATACCTTCGTTCCAAATATAATGAATCGGCATGGCCAATTCTAGTTGACTCCGTTGTCATGACTAGAGAATATGACGCCCTTGGTATTTCAGTTTCTGATAAAGAATTGAACAGTTACCTTATGGCAACTGATGGGTTTGATATTTGTCCTGATCAGAATATTCGGTCTTTTTTCACGGATTCTTTAACAGGGCAAATCACTGAACAATCGAAAATTGAAGGTCGTGTTAAACTAAAACAACAGCTAACTGACCTCAAAAAAGACAAAGCAAAGTGGGGTGACATTAAACTTTATTACGAGAACCAAAGAATGCGCCAAAAATATTTAGATGTGGTTTCTCAGGGAATTTATGTCTCAAGTTTGGAAGCCGAAGAGGACTATAAGGGCAAGAACGATAAAAAGAACATTGATTATGTATTTAAGTCAGTAAATAGCATTCCTGCAGAAAATGTCGAGGTTAAAGAAAATGACCTCTCAGTATTCTTCGCTGCCCATAAATGGGATGCGCAATTCCAGAATAATGAATCCTATAAAATAGTTAAGTATTTCAGTATCGACGAATCGCCTTCTACAAAAGACACAATGAATTTCAACGCATCACTAGGGAATTTTATCGATGGACTTAAAAAAGCAGAAAATGATACCCTTTACTCAAATTCAAAAAGTGATATCAAATTATCCTTTTTTAACTCGAGATCTACTTTTGTACCCGAAAGTCATTTTAAAGCAGAGGAATTATTCACCTATCCTAGCATCATGGATAGTACGTTTGCCAATGCTTCTCAAGGGGATGTCATTGGACCTTATTCATGTGGTGAAAAGATGAAGACCAAGACCAATGGGCTTAATTACTATGCCGTTTCTAAGGTGATTGGGAAAACTCACTCTAGAATAAAAGCGAGACATATTTTACTTCAAGTGACAGCCGAAAAAGACTCAGCTGCAGTAGTCTTACAAGCTAATGGGATTTTAAACCAACTGAAAAGTGCAGCTGACCGTAATTCTTTATTCGAAACATTGGCAAGAACAAATTCAGCAGATGCTTCGGTAGAGTTTGACAACCTATTGGAATTAACATTAATTTATCCTGAGCAAACTAGAACAAAATTTTATGGTAAAGAAATCTCTGAATTTTGCACAAGTAATTCCGTAGGGTCAATCGAGGTGATTCAATCTGCACTCGGGACTCATATAGTTGAAGTTTTAGAAAAAGACGCGAAAAACCTACCAAAACTGGCGACAATTTTCAAGGAATTCAAACCCTCAGAAGAAACAATGAACCTGAAGGAAGAAGAGTCAAACAACATTCTAAGTGAATTGTATCAGGGAATTAATAAACTAAAGTCTCAAAAAGAGATTCGTAACTTTTTTGATTCCATAAGTCTAGCTGGCTCATACAAGCCTAGAGCCATTAAATTATTAGACAATAGCCCTGAGGTTCCAGAAT
The DNA here is from genome assembly GCA_905182495.1 of Flavobacteriales bacterium UBA952. Taxonomy (GTDB): domain Bacteria; phylum Bacteroidota; class Bacteroidia; order Flavobacteriales_D; family Crocinitomicaceae; genus UBA952. The sequence goes on along the minus strand of CAJJBU010000018.1, from coordinate 51,258 downwards.
CGTACCTAAACAGCCCTAGCGCAGGTGACAGGCTTATTAGAGCGGCGTACAAAGAAGGTGCACAAGTAGGCACTTTAGTTGGGCGTCCGATACGTGATAAAAACACATATGTAATCGGTATGGTTTATTCAACCCGTTCAAAAGGAGCGCCTAATTATAGTGAAATTGAAGATGAACTTCGTAAGCTATATATTAACGAAAAGAAAACAGAAATGATTTTAAAAGATTTTGAAGGGAAATCCATTCAAGATCTCGCCGCAGAACAAAACCTGCAAATTCAATCCCCGTCTGTCTCACTTAAAAACTTGAGCAACATTGATGCAAAGGTTGTCGGGGCATTATTTTCGGCCAAGAATAATAAAGAGAAAATCTCCTTAGATCCAATTATTGCAGAAAATGGCGTTTATAAAATCTTTATTAAATCAAGTTCTGTACCGGTTGAAAAGAAAAGCTTTAAGGTTGAAAAAGAGCAAATGAATAAAGAACAAATTACTAAAATGGTCTCGACGCCTATTAGTTATAATCAAAATAGAAAACCTTCCGAGGAAAGCTATTTAATCAATAGTCTTTATAAGAAAGCGAATATCATTGACAATAGAAAACTGTTACAATTAAGTATTAGAAATTAAGGTGCTTTAGTTTTTAAATAAAGACCATTCTTGAAACCAACTTGATAAGTGCTCCACCGGGCATCATGTCTATAATAGTCAGTTGAAAGTATTTGAGCCTCACTCTTAATTGCAGCATTCCATACTGAATAATTATTTTCGCGAGACTCTATAGTTCCAGCATCAGTTCTCGTTCGAACCATATAAAGCTTAGATAAGCGTTGTATTTCCCCTAATTGCCCTACCGCATTGTTCCTCAATAAAAAAATGGTGTTACTGTCCTTTTCAACACCATAATAAAACATGATTGAATTTGAAAATGATTTATATAAATGATGGTTATTGCCCTCTAAAATAAAAATTACTTTTCCTGAAACGTCTTTAAGTAATGGCCAACCGACACTATCAATTCTAGCCCTTAAACTCTGATGGCCTTGCCTAAAATCAGAAGGGCAATAAAGCGTATTAGACCCAAAAACCTCACTGATCTCCTTTTCAAGTAAATGATAAGCTTGAGTATCAAAAGGAATGCACTTTTTAAAACCTAACCTTTTTAATGCCTTTGATTCATCTGCTGGATGAGATCCTTTTGCTTCTATGTTAATATAGATCGGAATGTGACCAGGATGCTGATTACTCCAAGCCTTGATCTCCTGTAACGCCAACTTAAGGGTGAGGTAATTCGTTTCAAAGTCCACATCAGCTATATGCAGTAGTTTAAAACCCGGATTTTTTAAGCCCCCGCCTTTGACCCTTTGCCTTTGACCGCATATAAATAGGTTAACCCGTCGCCTCTTATAGTGCCCCCCATGAGGATCATAATTAACATCCAGTTCTAGCCCACGTATTCCATACTTATCAAATTGTTCTGAGAAAAGCAAATGACCATAATCGATATAATCCGGATTGTTTTGATCTCCCAGTTTGTCTTGGAATTTCTTCAAAAACTTAAGCACATTCTTGTGCGGTTGCTTTTTATAGCTATTATGAGAAGCCAATATCCGGATGTCATTCATTCTCATGGAATCATCTGGTTTCTGGGAAAAACCAAAGCCCGGTAAAAACAAAATCAAAATCAAAAATCTCATTTTTCAAAAAATTTATTTGAAATAAATTCTCTGACTTCAGCCCGAAAACACTCCGTTTGAATGGGGGAATAATGTGAGCTTAAAAAAGAAGAAAAGCTAGCATTGTTATGAACTATAGAACCCCCATAGTTAAAGCTATTTTTATAATGAACACAAGAAAAATCAACAATCCCTTTAGAATCAATCACATTCAATAAATTATGATTAGACCAATAGGAACGATCTAAGACCATCCTTGATGTATATGGGAAAACGTTACTCACTTTTCCAGTAAATCCTTTTAATAACAAGCCCCCTTGAAAATCATCAATTAATGAAAAAACCGGTTCATTATTGTAGTTCGACTCTAAAAAATAGGGCACCTCTGCAAAAGTATAGTCGTATTGATTGTCCATATTATTAAGCACAGGTATAATCTCCTCAAAAACCGTCATACGTGTATCCCAAGATCTTATGGTGTTTAAAACTTGCATTTGCATAGAAGCTAACCAAAGAATCGCCACTACATAAGTCGCCAAATAAAATTTAGTGCGAAGCAATATTCCACACGCAATAGACAAGGCTAAAGCAACAAAAATATGGCTCGGTAAAAGCATTTTATTGTACAAGCCATAGGTAACTGCAGGATAATTAGAAAGAATGAAAATCAGGCAGCAGGCAGAAATGGTTAGGGTTATATTTACAAACAATTTCCTATCAAACGCAACAATCAATTTGGACTTAGACCAATAAACGATGGGGATTGCCAAAAAACTAGACCATAAAATTGGTTCTGAAAAATAGAATGGAACCACTTCAAAGAGTAATAATGGGACTTCTATACCTACCGCGAAAAAATAATAGATACCCTGTAAAACAGAATGCAAAGAGAAAGAAAAAACTAGAGTAGATCCAATTTGATAAATCGGGCCAACAAAAAACTTCAAGACAAGAAGGATAATGAAAACTAAAATGGTCGTTATAAAAAGATTTGTAAACGCCTTTGACTTACCTCGGTATTGCCAAACCTGTAATACTGGAAAAAGGAATAAGGGAAATACAATTTCACAGGACAATAAAGCCAAAAGTAACCAAATGAAATACCTCTTATAGGATTCTTGTAGAAAAACACCCTGTTCATCTTGAATTGAATTTAGCGCCAAGAGATAAAAAATAACAGATAAGAGATACCCTGTTTGCAGTCCATTAAAAAGTTGCGATGACGCGAAAACAGGGAAGGATAAAAAAAATAAAAACAATAATGAACCCCTTCTGCCTATGATCTTCTTAAAAACAAGATTTGAAAAATACACAACAAGACCCCACAATACAAAACGGAACAAATTATAAAGGATAAAATGGGTTCCGAAAAGGTGTAAAGTACTGGTTTGAACAAAACCATAAATAGGCCTTGAGACATGTCCAGTCCTCATTATACTGTATTTCAAATCTGTTAAATAGCTCGGACCAATATGGGCTACAAGAGACAAATCATCTGAGGTTCCAAAACCACCAAGAAACACCAAGGGAATGTATAAAGCCAAGGCTAAAATGACAAGTACATAATACCCCTTATGCCCCATCAAATGCATTAGGAAATATCCAAGTTTGAAAGAATGTCCTCATCTACCAATTCTGGCATAGTCACTTTGAGAAGGGGTTCTTTTTCCATGGCACGGGCGATAGCAAAATTTGCATTTTCATTGCGAGCCCAACTCCGTCGTGCTATTCCATTATTAACATCCCAATGCAACATTTGCTTAATGTTTTCGCTCGCTTGAGTACCTCCATCTAACAACATTCCAAAGCCGCCATTAATAACTTCTCCCCAGCCAACGCCACCGCCATTGTGAATAGAAACCCACGTTGCTCCTCTAAAGCTATCCCCTATCACATTCTGAATGGCCATATCTGCTGTATATCTCGAACCATCATAGATGTTTGAGGTCTCGCGATATGGCGAGTCTGTCCCTGATACATCATGGTGATCACGTCCCAAGACCACGGGGCCTATTTTGTTTTCTTGGATGGCCTTATTAAAGGCTAACGCTATTTTCATCCTTCCCTCTGCATCAGCATAAAGAATTCTTGCTTTTGAGCCGACAACCAATTCATTCTCTCCCGCCCCTTTTATCCATTGAATATTATCTGCCATTTGCTGCTGAATTTCAGGGGGACTAGTTAACCTCATCTCTTCTAAAACAGAACAGGCGATTTCATCAGTAATATCAAGGTCAGTTTGCTTTCCAGAGGCACATACCCATCGAAAAGGTCCAAAACCAAAATCAAAACACATTGGACCCAGAATGTCTTGAACATATGAGGGGTAAATAAAATCTTCGCCGTTTGCTAAAAGTAATTCAGCTCCCGCCCTACTCGCTTCTAGTAAAAAAGCATTGCCGTAATCAAAGAAGTAACTACCCTTCTTCGTGTTTTTTTGAATTGCTTCTGCGTGTCTAAGGAGACTTTTACGCACATGACTTTTGAAAAGCTCTGGTTCTTCAGCCATCATCCGGTTAGATTCTTCAAGACTTAAACCTACCGGGTAATAACCCCCCGCCCACGGGTTATGCAAGGATGTTTGATCAGAACCTAAATCAATAAATATATCCTCTTCCGCAAATTTATCCCAAACATCAACAACATTTCCGATGTAAGCGATAGAAACAACCTCTAGATTTTGTTTCGCTATACGAACCCTGTTGCATAGTGCATCTAAATCATCGATGACTTCATCTACCCAGCCCTGTTCATGTCTAGTTTTCACGGCTTTGGGATTCACCTCAGCCGTAACAGAAATCACACCAGCAATATTTCCCGCCTTTGGTTGGGCACCTGACATGCCACCAAGTCCTGCAGTAACAAATAATTTCCCCTTTTGTGATTCTCCAGGTTTCGTCATTTTTCGTATCGCATTTAGCACCGTTATTGTTGTACCATGCACGATACCTTGCGGGCCGATATACATAAATGAGCCTGCGGTCATCTGTCCGTACTGTGTGACCCCCAATGCGTTATACCGCTCCCAATCATCTGGTTTAGAGTAATTGGGAATCATCATTCCATTTGAAACAACAACACGTGGGGCATTTTTATGAGACGGGAATAAACCTTGAGGGTGACCGGAGTTCATGACTAAGGTCTGCGAATCGGTCATCTCAGAAAGATATTTCATCGTCAAGCGGTATTGGATCCAATTTTGAAACACAGAACCATTTCCACCATAAGTAATTAGTTCATGTGGATGCTGGGCAATTGCCAAGCTTAAATTATTTTGAATCATAAGCATGATTGCCTTCGCCTGAAGCGATTCCCCGGGATATTCATCAATTGGACGCGCATAAATTTCATTGTCCGGACGATAACGATGCATATAAATTCTACCGAATGTTTTTAACTCATTTAAAAACTCGGAAGCCAATACTTTATGCTGGTTTTTAGGGAAATAACGAAGTGCATTCTTTAATGCTAATTTTTTTTCATCATTTGACAAGATGTCTTTTCTCTTTGGAGCACGATTAATTTCGTAATCAAGAGGCTTTACTTGCGGGAGATCTGATGGAATCCCTTCTAGAATTTCGTCGGAAAATGACTTCATACTCAAAAAATTTAATTGAAGTACAAAGTTATGAGTTTCATCAATACTTTAACGTAACAAAGCCATGCTTTTGCACTTCTTGTCCACCTTCAAAAGTTGCGTTGATTTTGTAGAAATAGGTTCCTTCATTCACTATTTTACCAGATTTGTTAGTTCCTGGCCATGTACCTGCCGCATCAAAATACTCATAGATAACATTTCCCCAACGGTTTAAAATGATACATTGAAATTCATTTATACCACTATAGTTAACGAAAAACTCATTGTTTCCAACATTAGACGACAACACAATAACATTGGGAACCTCGATGTCGCATCCATAAAAGCCGAGACTTGAAATATCTGAAGTATTTCCACATTGATACGAAATGGTAACGGTATAATCACCCTCTTGATCTACCGATATTGATTCGCCGACATCTCCATTACTCCAACTCATTGAATAATCAATAGGGAAACCTGCTTGCACTGCATCTGGCACCGCAATGGCATTGAGACTGACCAAAGATCCAAAACAAACACTTGTATCCATCGCTACTACATTATAATTTGGAGGAAATGCAACAAAAATGGTTTGGTCGTATTGACAAACAGGATCCGTAAAAGTCAAGTCATATAAACCAGCTAAAGATGTACTGACATCTGGATTTAATGTATTCCCTGAAAGGCTAAGTTCTGGACTAGATGTGGACCAGAATCCACCATTAGGTGCATTTGTGCCTGCAATTTGGAATCCATAATTGCAGACCAGTGTGTCACTCTGAATAGTTGGAAGCGCTAATATGGTAAAATCATTCGTCACCAATACGCATTCGTTCATTACACTGAAGTCATAAGTCCCCGCAGAATTTACGATCAAAGTGGAATCAACAGACCCATTACCCCATTCATATATTAAGGTCGGAACATATCCCGGATCTAAATCATTCGCCGTTACCTGAGGTACAATTTCATAATTCGACCCTGCGCAAACTGTCGTGTCTGGCATTTCAATAAATAAATAAGGTGGGAAATGTATCTCTGACGTAACCGAAACGTTACATTCATTATCCGTGAAAGTCACATCAAAGAAACCACCAGAAGAAGATTGGATTAGTGGATTATTTAAAGATGAATCACTAAAAGTAATTGCCGTATCCAATGTAGACCATTCACCTCCACTAAAAGCGATGGTACCTGAAACTGGGAATGCTAAATCACAAGCCAAGGTATCAGGGAAAATCTCGGGGCCTTCAGTAACTGTAAAGGAAACCGTGGTATCAAAAGGACACCCAAAATTATCTAGAATATTAAAAGTATAGCTATAGGTCCCCTCCGTTTCTGGTTGAACAACGATCAAGGTATCATTCAATCCCGATATAATCGTAGGGTCATTATTCCACCAACTTGTATCCGCTTGCGTCTGATAAGACCCTAAACCCGGGAAATAAGAAGCATCAAAGAACAATCCCCATTCAAAAATATAGCCGTCATCAATTCCAAGGTTGTCTTGAACAAAAATCGTCCAATTCCCATTTACAGGGCATCCTGCTAGAGAATTAAAGGAGGCCTCTGGAGCATAGGTGTTATTAGGATTAATTGACGGTCCATTGTTACCGAAATTCGGTGCCGGTATCGTATTTCCTAAGTTTGATGTTATAGGGCCTATGTCATTAAAAACTGAACTAAAGCAATACTCCCAACCCTCTCCAGGCCCACCACCACCGCTGTCATCGATAGGGTCACCTAAATAAGTTCCGCCACCGGAGCTCCCTCCAGGTATTGCTCCTGGGCTGTATGAATTAACCAAAGGAACCGTTGTGCCATTTGGACATTGCAACCAAATCTCTAAATCTCCCAAATAAGAATGTTCCATTGTAATACAGACCTGATTCAAATCTTGATCATTAGTAATGATTGATCCATCAGGAAACCCGCCAATCGTAATTGGGGCCTGGTATTGTTGTCCTGACCCATCTGGTAGATAGGTTAAACCTGCAAAATTACCTCCCAATTCAAAAGAACCCGCTGGAATCTCCACCCCCACCGTATCTAATGGTGTGACGCCACCAACCAAGGTTGTGCTAGCACCAAGACAAACAGAATCTTCTATGGGACCCGTTCCTGCAAAACTGGGTAATAAAGACACACGGACTTTACTCCTTACACGTTCATTTAAAGGGAAATCATCTTCTATTTTCAAGTCAATTAAATAGCCGGCACGAGCAGGGGGTGTAAACCAAATTGAGTCATTATTAGGGTATGTATTTCCATCCGTAATACTCCAAACAAAATCTATATCTGAATTAACGTTTTGAGAATAGCCAAAACCTGTTGAATCTAATGAGTTCGGAAAGATTGGTTTTGCTATAAACAAGATACTATCCCCAAAACAAATATCGACAAACCCTGTATCAGATGGGTTTATAGCGTCTTCTCCAACGCCATTAACATAAGCCAACATATGCGCTTCAAAAGGTTGGAATTGATTACCACAAGAGGCATTTGCTAGCCACCCCGTATTCTCATTGCTTCCATTAGAAACAAAAACGACTGTCAAACATCCACTAGGGTTATCCCAACTAGCCTGATAGGTAAAACCTGTTGGGTCTGTAACCGAATTATGTATACCCAGCAGAGGCGCACTTGTGTTTGGCCCATCATAAACTTGAATAAAGTCAGAACCATCTACATTAAATTCAAATCCCGCGTTTATAGCAAATGTTATGGTTGCTTTAGTCCCTAGATTGAGGTCTGGACAAAAGACTGTTGTATCATTGAAATTGGGAGGATAATTACCACCTGCACCTGGATCTTGAAAATTAGTTCCGATAATCCCGAAATTATTACAATCCATGGGGTTGTTCTCAGGGAAGCCAGGCTCTCCCATAGTGATTACCTGAGACCACAACACAAGAGATGGCATGATGATTAAAAAGCTTAAAAGAATTAATCTCTTCATGGCCTTGATGTTTTTTCATGATTCAAAACCCAAAAGGATTTGACAACCAAAACCTTGTCTCTACTTTCCCAATAAAAATACTGATTCGTCTCCGTTATTTTTACCCCAAAATCTGTAAAGGAAGGACTTTCGCTTTCTGTTTTCAACTGAATTACATGAAGTCCAGAATGTTTTTCTGAATCATATGAGGCAGTATAGATTGCATTTTCTAATGCATATTCTAATAAAAGGTATTGATTTTGATTGTTTTCCTCAATGATATTGAGCTCCTGCTGACTATAACTGTGTAATAATTTACTAGAAATATCTTGTGAAAGACCATTCAAAGAAAAACAAAAAAATAACGCGAGTGAGAATAATAATTTCATAAACAATTTGAATTCATTGTTAAAGACCTACTAAATCGTTGAAAAGTTGCCTCTATTGTTCAAAGAAAATGTCAAGTCAAACGACAATTAAAATTAGTTTTGTAAAGTTAGCAATACTATCCAATATATAAAACCATGAATAAAGAGGAATTAAAATCAATTGCATCACAAGTTAGAAGAGACATCGTTAGAATGGTTTCTGCCGTTAAATCAGGTCATCCAGGCGGTTCTCTCGGTTGTGCAGACTTCATAACCTACTTGTATTTCGAATCAATGAAGCATGACCCTGATCGTTTCGCAATGGACGCAAAAGACGAAGACGTGTTTTTTCTTTCAAATGGACACATTTCTCCAGTTTGGTATAGTGTACTTGCAAGAAAGGGATACTTCCCTGTTTCGGAACTAGCTACATTTAGAAAGATATCATCTAGGCTGCAAGGACATCCTTCAACAGATAAAAAACTCCCCGGTATACGAATGGCTTCTGGGTCTTTGGGTCAAGGCCTATCTGTGGCCATTGGCACAGCAGTGACTAAAAAACTAAATAATGATTCTCAGATCGTTTATACACTTCATGGTGATGGTGAACTCCAAGAAGGTCAAATTTGGGAAGCAGCCATGTATGCTGCGGGAAACAAGGTTGATAACCTCATCGCCACTATTGATTATAACGGCCGACAAATTGATGGTGACCTCGAAGATGTGCTCCCTTTAGGGTCCTTAACAGAAAAGTGGCAAGCTTTTGGATGGGACGTACTTGAAATGGACGGGCATAACTTTGAAAGCATCCACAATACCCTTACCGAAGCCAAAGGAAAAATGGGGCAAGGTAAACCAGTAGTTATTATTATGAAAACTGAGATGGGCATGGGTGTTGACTTTATGATGGGGACACACAAATGGCATGGTGTCGCTCCAAATGAAGATCAGTTAAAAGATGCTTTGAGCCAACTAAAAGAAACTTTAGGAGATTATTAGTGAGCCGATATTTATTCATTTTATTTTTACTTTCTTCTCTGGCGACATATAGCCAGACGAAAACGAGAATTCTATTTATTCTAGATGCGTCCAACAGCATGAATCTTAAGTGGGAAGATCAATCTCGTATGGAATCGGCAAAAGAAATTTTAAATGAGGCCGTGGAGGACCTAAGGGGAATCCCTGATTTAGAAATTGCTCTACGCGTCTACGGACACCAATCGCTTGTCAGTAATACATTTCAAGACTGCAATGATACAAAACTAGAGGTGCCTTTCGGACCAAATACAATTGATGCGATTAAGAAAAGGGTTAAGTTTATCACAGCGAAAGGAGCAACACCGATTGCTAGATCATTAGAAGCTGCCGCAGATGATTTTCCGCAAAGTGACGCAAGGAATTTCATTATATTAATCACAGATGGTTTGGAGTCTTGTGACAACGACCCTTGCGTTATTGCAAGAAAGCTAAAAGAAAAAGATGTTAAAGTGACTCCTTTTGTTATTGGAATCGGTTTAGACCTATCCTACTTAGAACAATTCAATTGCATTGGATCATTTACAGAAGCTGAAAACAAAACAACTTTTAGATCTGTGTTGACAAAAATCATTGACAAAGCGCTGCTGAATACAACCGTTCAAGTAAACCTTAATGACTTGTCTCTGCAACCAAAAGAAACAGACGTGACCATGCTTTTCTATCGAGCGGGAACAGAAGAGGTTTTATATCGCTATACGCATACTTTAAACCAATATAAAAATCCTGACACTCTCGTTCTCAACCCTTCAATCAAATATGATTTGAAAGTGGAAACCTTACCATCTATTTTAAAGAAGAATATTTCTATTACAGAACATGCCCACAACATTATTCAAGTGGATGCCGCACAAGGGTTCTTGAATTTCACTAGTCGTAAAAGTGCCTACAATATAAAGTATCCCTCAAGAATTATTTTAGCAGGTGAATCGAGCACCATTAATCATCAAGAATTAGGAAGCACTCAGAAATACCTCATCGGGAAATATCAAATGGAAGTGTTCACGCTACCTAGAACCTATAAGGAATTTGAAATAAATGAATACAAAACTACGACAATCGACATCCCTGCCTCGGGTAGCTTAGACCTGAAATCAGCCAAGCTTTATGTTGGACAAATTTTTGTAAAAAAAACGAATGGAAGCTATGAATGGGTCTGCAATATCAACTCGAAAGTTCGAACGCAAAAATGGCAACTTCAGCCTGGGGATTATAAAATCATTTATCGAGAAAAGAATCAGTTTTCAAGTTCCTATACGAACGAAGAAACTTTTAGTATAAAATCATTGAATACGAATTATTTAAAATTATAACTATGGAAAGTATCGAAACATTTGGAAATAAAGACACCCGCTCTGGATTTGGAGAAGGTCTTGCTGAGCTTGGCGCTCGAAATGAAAATGTCGTGGCACTTTGCGCTGATTTAACAGGCTCATTAAAAATGAATGCGTTTCAAGATGCTTTCCCAAATCGTTTTTTTCAGGTCGGTATCGCTGAAGCAAATATGATGAGCATGGCTGCAGGAATGACTATTGGAGGGAAAATACCTTTTACAGGTACTTTTGCTAATTTCTCAACTGGACGTGTTTATGATCAGATTCGGCAGTCCATTGCCTATTCTCAGAAAAACGTAAAAATATGTGCTTCGCACGCCGGACTGACTTTAGGAGAGGATGGTGCAACACATCAGATACTAGAAGATATTGGGATGATGCGAATGCTTCCGAACATGACCGTGATTGTGCCTGCAGACTTCAATCAAACCAAACAAGCAACAATAGCGATTGCTGATCATCAAGGACCTGTTTATTTAAGATTTGGAAGGCCGGTGATGCCTATCTTCGTTAAACCCGATGCTGTTTTTCAAATTGGGAAAGCTGACATTATTCAGAAAGGTACAGACGTTACAATTATTGCGTGTGGACATATGGTCTGGAAGTCAATTGAGGCAGCACAATTATTAGCGGCAAAAGGGATTTCAGTTGAACTAATCAACATGCATACAATAAAACCTTTAGATGAGGCTGCAATATTAAAGTCTGTCGCTAAAACAAAATGTGTTGTAACTGCTGAAGAGCATATGGCCAATGGTGGATTAGGAGAGGCTGTCGCGAGAGTTTTAGCTTCAAAAACGCCAGCTCCTCAGGAATTTATTGCAGTCAATGACTCCTTCGGAGAGAGTGGGAAACCGATGGATCTGATGGAAAAATACGGTTTGGGTGCGACCCACATTGAGGCTGCAGCTCAAAAAGCTATGCAAAGAAAAGGCTAGTCTATTTTCTCGAATTTAGATGTGTGAAAACGCCTTCAATTGTTTTCATTTTAGGCAAACAAACGTGCTCTTTACAGAGGTAGATACCGTCCTCAGAATAAGCTGCTGAAACTGCGATTTCTCGATGGTATGAAACTAAATTATGAATACCGTGCAGCTGAGAGACCTGAGAATTATTCAAAGCCTCCATGCCTAAAATTGAAATTTCTGTTGGGCCCTTCAGGATTCTATAATATAATCCCATCCAGTTAACGTAGCTCCCAGGGTATTTAGAAATAAATCCCTTTACCTTTTGTAGCATGTCTTTGCTGTTTTGAATCCATCGGTCATTACGGAAGTAATACCCAAGAGAATAAAAATTATGAGCCATTACCGAATTCGATGATGGCATTACATCGTCATCTACATCTATTTTTCTAGCAATCAGTTTTGTATTTCTTTTAGTGTAGTAACAGAGCCTTTGATCCTTACTGTAAAACTCTATTTCTACAGTCTCACATAGTTTTTTAGCAAGAATCAAATGCTTGAGGTCGCCATTGGTTTGGTATAAGCAAATTAGGGCTTGTATCGTGTTGGCATAATCATCTAAAAAACCATCGATACTTGGCTTTCCATTTACATTATTGCGATACACCCCCCCCTCCCCATCGTACTGATTACGAACTAACCATTGACTAATGGACAGCGCCTCATCAATGATTCGAGTCTCACCAAAAGCAACATAAGCATGACAGAATCCTTGAATTAAAAGTGCATTCCACGAGGTCAAAGACTTTGTGTCTATCAATGGCTTGACCTTCTTGGCTCTTTCTTTTGATAATAAGAGCCTAGCCTGTTTTACTTTTAAATCCAATTCCTCTTCGGACCAATTTTGTTTTTGAGCGTAATCAAAATGAGTATACTTTTTTTGAAGAATATATAAATCGTTCTCCCAAATTTCATTTTCTTCAATACTATAGTACTCTTGAAACCAATTAAAATCATCCTTTAATATGGTTTTAAGCTCTTTCTTTGTCCAACAATAATACTTACCCTCCGCGCCTTCTGTATCCGCATCTTGTGAGCATAAAAAAGACCCTGAAGGAGTCTTCAATGTAGCCGTGAGCCAAGAATAGGTTTGCATAACTATCGATTTGTAAAAGTCTATAACATCTTTCTTGCTATGGGCCAGTGAAGCCAAGCTATACAAACTAATAAGCTGCGCGTTGTCATAAAGCATTTTTTCAAAATGCGGAACCTTCCATAAAGCATCTGTAGAATACCGAGCAAATCCACCTTCAACGTGATCAAATATACCTCCATTACCCATGGCTTGCAGCGTAAGATGAACATGAGCAGCTAGTGAGATGTCTTGCTCATCTTGACCATAATCCAGCATAAACCTCATGTGATTGGGCAACGGGAATTTAGGCACATACTGATAACCCCCAAGTACGTTGTCAAAAGAGGCTCTCCATTTTGTGATCCAAGCATTCAACTCTTCTGAAGTAATCTCTGAATTATTCTCTAGAAATTGAAAATGCTTATCCTGAAGGTTATCACTCATTTCTCGAGCGAACTCCTCTACCCTCAGTGAATCTTGCTCATAAGTCTCAACAACGGCCTTGAGTATTTGGATCCATTTCTCTTTTTGAAAGTATGTCCCACCATAAATAGGTCTGCCATCTGGCAATAATATGCAATTTAAGGGCCACCCTCCTTGAACCCCCATAAGTTGGACGGATGACATATATAACTGATCAATATCGGGCCTTTCTTCACGGTCAACTTTCACATTGATAAAGTGCGTATTCATTATTTCGGCAACCTCCAAATCCTCAAAACTTTCATCCTCCATCACATGGCACCAATGACAAGACGAGTAACCAATACTTACGATCATTAGTTTTCCTTTTGCTTTTGCAAAATCCAATGTAGTTTGTGACCACGGCCTCCAATGCACAGGGTTATTCGCATGTTGCAAGAGATATAATGAAGTTTCTAGGTGTAGAAGGTTATCTTTCATTGATCGTATTTGTATAAAAACTATATTTGTTTATCAAAGGTTTTTGAATGAGGGAATACAGACCATTAAATGTACTTTTTTTTCTGTTATTGACCTGTCTTTTACTTCTCCCTATTATCTATTTCGCACCAAGTAAAGGCTATGATTTCTTTGGCTTTAATGTCAGATTTCTAACCTGGGAAAACCTATTGTCTCCAAAAAATCAAGAAAATAAAAATATTGATTTCCTTGACGGTGTAAATATTTCGGATATCAATGATGACTCTTTTGATCTGCAACTAGAATCTAACCAAACGGATTTAGGTTTGCCTACAAAAAGCACCGTGCTTTCCATAGAAAGTGCAAGTAAACTTGAGCAAAATGCTCAAGCAAAAGTTAATCTAGGTAACTTTTTTGAACAGCTAAAACATGCCGCATCAAAAAAAGAAAAAATCTCCATCTTCCATTATGGAGATTCTCAAATTGAAGGCGATCGGATGACCGCATTTATACGACAACGCTTACAAAGTGAATTTGGAGGTGCGGGCCCGGGATTAATCCCTGCAATCAATGTTTACAACACAATCTCCTTCGGACATGCTTATTCAGAAAATTTTCGGAGAAAAATAATCTTTGGAAAAGAAAGGCTTTCTTCAAACAAATACGGAGCAATGCTATCAGCTGCCATTTTCAGTATAGATAGTCTGTCAGATTCAAAAAACAGACCTACTGAAGCTTGGATTGAACTGACTCCGTCAACAAAAGGATATTCTCGATGTAAAGCCTATACAAACATCTCTTTATTTTATAATGACTGTCAAGACACATGTGCCATTGATGTTTATGTAAATGGTAAATTATACCAACAAGACTCTTTGAAAACCGATGGATTACCCCACAAATTGTATTATAAAGTTGAAACAACACCTGAAAAATTAAAATTCGTAATCCGTTCTAAAAAAAGCCCAACCATCAGTGGGATTGCCTTAGAAGGAGATGTCGGGATACAAATGAATAACATAGCCATGAGAGGCTCGTCAGGCACACAGTTCTCCTCTGTTGACATCGAATCAATGTCCTATATGCACAAAGAGTTGAACACAAAGCTTGTCATCCTCCAATTTGGAGGAAACTCAATTCCCTTTTTCAAAGACAGTAGTTCTGTAAGAGCTTATAGCCGAAGATTTAAAAGACAAATACAATTAATACAAAAATGTACCCCAAACGCTTCTATTATCGTTATAGGACCTAGTGATATGTCTCAATTGCAAAATGGTATTTACACTACTTATCCTTTTATTCCTTATTGCATAGAACAAATGAAGAAACAGACGCTATCCGCTGGTGGATCATTTTGGAGCTTATACAATGCGATGGGCGGAAAAGATTCAATGTATGCTTGGGTAGAAAACAATCTAGCTGGTAAAGACTACATCCATTTTACCCCAAAAGGAGCCCGAAAGGCTTCCCAACTTTTTTATGATGCCCTTGTAGCAGCATATGGAGTTTGGAACACCGAAAAAAACGATGAAAGCAAGAAGGAGATCATTAATGAATAAGCGATTAATTTTAATACTACTTTGTATTCCACTATGTTTATTTAGTCAAGCCCCTGTGGACACCTCTGAGTTTTCTTTAATAAACACAGTGACTATAGATTCAAATGCAGTAATACAATTTCCTTTTATTTCTTTTGAAAGAAATGTTTTTGATTTTCCTGGGCAAGAGAATGTGAATTGGAATCATTTATACAATCAAATGGATTCTATGATCGAGTTAAAAGACAGGAAGTTAAACTTCTATCACATAGGCGGCTCGCATATACAAGCAGATATTTACACTCATGATTTTAGAACTTTTTTACAAAATAATTGGCCTGGACTCGTAGGCCATAGAGGACTGGTCTTCCCATTTAACTTAGCTAAAACAAACAATCCAGGTAATTATCGGTTTTCTTCTTCGAATAGTTGGAGCGGGTATCGAAGTGTGATTCACAGGCCTAAATTTCTTCATTATGGAATTACAGGGGCTGCTATTTCATGCAGTGATTCCTTAATTGGCTTAAATTTTATTTACAAAAAAACGAGAGTCAGCCCACCGATTGCGGCCATTAG
Organism: Flavobacteriales bacterium UBA952; assembly: GCA_905182495.1. Classification (GTDB taxonomy): domain Bacteria; phylum Bacteroidota; class Bacteroidia; order Flavobacteriales_D; family Crocinitomicaceae; genus UBA952. The sequence continues at coordinate 35,292 of CAJJBU010000018.1, read as the reverse complement.
AATTTATCACAATAATGGTGTGATTCCATTCGAGTTTAATTTTGGCTCAAATGAAATACTAATTAAATCCGTGCGAAGATGCGCCGAAATGGGTTACACAGAAATCCACTTTACAGACCCTATAGACTCCTTGGATATACAGTTTGTTCGAACAATCAAAGCGCCTTACAGATTAGACCTATATGGATTTGAGTTGATGAATGAAAACCCTGGAATCTCATACAACTCAATTGGAATAAATGGCGCAGGGCTCTATACTTATTTAGACAATGAATTCTTTTTACGCGACCTAAAACAAACGCCCCCCGATTACTTTGCTTTTTCTGTTGGAACGAATGACGGTTTTGTTCCGTTTAAGAGTTTTGACCCCAACGTTTATAAAAAGAATCTGGAAGCCATGATGCAAATGGTATTAGAGGCAAATCCAAAATGCGCAATCCTTTTGACCGTCCCTAATGACTGTTATTACAAAAGAAAATACCCTAATAAAAACACCGCTCGACAAAGGGAGGTAATTATTGAACTTGCAAAAAAATACAATACGGGCATTTGGGATTTCTATGGTTTTATGGGCGGGCTAGGATCTTCCTACACGTGGAAAAATTCAGGATTAATGAGAAGTGACCTCGTTCACTTCACAAAAAAAGGATACCACCTAAAAGCAGAGTTATACATCGATGCCTTTTTAAAATACTTGAATCAAAAAGAGTGCGAACTAGAAAAAGTCAATTTTTAAGATGGAGAGACTGATACAATTATTTTCTTTTGATGAGGCCCAACCCTTGATTTTCACCCAACTCGATTTTTGGATCTTTTTTCTAATTGTACTATCTATATTTAGCTTTATACATAAATACAAACTTACACGAAGCATTTTTTTATTTGTAGTCAGTCTGTTTTTCTACTTTAAAACGTCAGGACTACTGGTACTACTTTTGAGTGCCAGCATCGTTATTAATTATTTTATTGGTAAAGGAGTCTGGGGGGCCTTATCTCAAAATAGAAAGAAGTTTTACGTGACACTTTCTGTCCTTTTTAACATGCTCACATTAGGTTATTTTAAATACGCCTACTTCTTTACAGATTCTTTTAATGAAATGTTTCATACTAATTATGAAACATTTAATGTCTTTGCACGGATGGCAAATTCATTTATGGATTCTGGCTCCTTCGCAGACCACATTGTTCTTCCGGTAGGCGTTTCGTTCTTTACATTTCAAAGTATTAGCTATGTGGTTGATATTTACAGAAAAGAGGTCCCTCCAGTAAAAAACTTTTTCGAATACGCCTTTTTTGTTAGCTTTTTCCCGCAACTCGTGGCGGGTCCAATTGTAAGAGCAAAGGACTTCATACCTCAAATTCGACAACCTTTTCAGCTGAATCACAATGACTTTAGTTGGGCTATTATTCAAATTGTAAAGGGGATTCTCAAAAAGGTAATACTTGCAGATTACATAGCGATTCACCTTATAGACAAGGTCGTTGATGCACCGGAAGCTTTTCCAGGTTTCATTAGTATCATTGCCATGTGGGGGTACTCCTTACAAATTTATGGCGACTTTTCAGGGTATACAGATATTGCTATTGGAGTCTCAAGATTAATGGGCTTTAAGCTCTTGGAGAATTTCAATTCACCATACAAAGCGGTCAGTGTAGCCGACTTTTGGCGGAGGTGGCACAAGTCATTAGGATCATGGCTGAGAGATTATTTATACATACCACTGGGGGGAAATAGAGGAGGTGGAGTAGGGACATACATCGCGACACTTATCATTTTAGTGTTCTTGATTTTTATAACCCAATGGTATTGGCTCGCTTTCATCTATATCGGGTTGATCCTTCTTTACAGTGTCTTGTCCCTATTATTCAGCAGCTTTAAAAAACATATTCACCGAGACCTCAACCTTTTGATCACCATGGTTATAGGAGGACTATGGCATGGAGCAAGTGAGAATTTTGTGATCTGGGGCGCCATGAATGGTATCGCATTGATCTTATACAATCACTGGAAGAAGGTAAGCCCTTACGAGCATTCTAAAGCCTTTTACGTGAGGATTTGGCGCATTTTTATCACCTTTAACTTCATCACGTTTACACGAATATGGTTCCGCTTGGAAGAAGATGGTGCCCCTGCTCAGATGATCCGACAGATTTGGTATCATTTTGAATTGAACCAAACATCATTTGATGTTTTCATGACGGGTTTTGACACCACTCTTTACATCATGCTCTTGGGCTACCTATTTCACTGGTTGCCCAATAGGACAAAGCTTTTCGGTGAAAAAATCTTCACCAAAATGCCAATGTATATGCAATCGATTATCGTTGCATTTATTCTTATTGCTGTCTATCAGGGATTCTCGGACACCTTCAAACCATTTGTTTATTTTCAGTTTTAAGTGACAAATATGGAGTTTTACTTGACAAACGGGGTCCGCATGTTGTATCTTTGCACTCTTTGATCATTTAACCCCAAAAAACCAACTATGAGTAAGATGAAATTATCGGAGTTCAACTTCGATCTTCCTGAGGAATTAATTGCAAATTACCCAACTGAAAATAGAGATGAATCTAGGTTAATGGTTGTTCACAAAGACACGGGTGAAATTGAACACAAGCTGTTTAAAGATGTTATCGATTATTTCGATGAGGGGGATGTCATGGTCATGAATAACACACGTGTTTTTCCTGCTAGAATGTACGGCAACAAGGAAAAGACAGGCGCAAAGATAGAGGTCTTTTTATTGAGAGAATTAAATAGAGAGAGTTTATTGTGGGATGTTCTAGTAGACCCAGCGCGAAAAATAAGAATCGGAAACAAACTATATTTTGGTGAAGATGATTCTCTTGTAGCAGAGGTAATTGACAACACGACTTCAAGAGGACGAACCCTACGATTTTTATTTGATGGCCCTTATGAAGATTTCAAGGCTAAAATAACTGAATTGGGGGAAACGCCTCTTCCTAAGTATATCAAAAGGGAAGTTGAAGCCTCAGATGAAGAACGCTACCAAACCATTTTCGCTAAAGAAGAAGGAGCTGTAGCGGCACCAACAGCAGGTTTGCATTTCTCTCGTCAGCTACTAAAAAGACTCGAGCTCAAAGGAATTGAGTTTTCAGAAATCACACTGCACGTTGGATTGGGTACTTTCCGTCCAGTTGAGGTAGAAGATTTAACCAAGCATAAAATGGACTCTGAGCAAGCAATTATAACAGAGAAAGCTTCAGATATTGTAAATAAGGCAAAAAGATCTAAGAAAAGAGTTTGTGCCGTGGGAACGACTTCGATGAGAACCATTGAAACTGCAGTAACTACTGATGGATTTTTAAAGCCTTACCAAGGTTGGACAAATAAATTCATCTTTCCTCCTTACGACTTCAGTATTGCCAATTGCTTAATCACGAATTTTCATACACCATTGTCGACCTTATTAATGATGGTATCTGCATTTGGGGGACATCAATTAATGGAAAAGACTTACAAAGAGGCAATAAAAGAAAAGTATAGATTCTTCTCCTACGGAGACGCTATGCTGATTATTTGATTTCAAGTCAAATAATAATTCTCTAGTCGATTACTACAATAAAATTGGATTTCTTGCCTTTACCGAGCAAGAGGTACTTGTCATTGATGAAATTGTTTTGACTCACTTCAAAAGATTCATTAACTTTTTCTTTGTTAACAGAAATAGCGTTGGCCTTCAGCTCTCTTCTTGCTTCACCATTAGAGGAAAGGAATCCTGATTTGCTCGCAAGCACATCAACTATTGACATACCTGCCAGCAGCTCATCACGAGAAATATGTGCCTGGGGAACGCCTTTAAAAACTTCTAAAAAATCCGCTGAAGACAAGCGCATCAAATCTTCTTGAGTAGATTTTCCAAATAAAATTTTCGAGGCATTAAGCGCTTGATCATATGCATCTTTTCCATGAACACGAACTGTAATATCTTCTGCGATTTTTTTCTGAAGTAATCTCAGATGTGGTGCTTCATCATGCTCTTGCTGAAAAGAACCAATCTGTTCTTGGGTAAATAAGGTGAATATTTTAATAAAGTTAGAGGCATCAGTATCGGAGGCATTTAACCAATATTGATAAAAAGCATAAGGCGATGTTTTTTCTTTATCTAACCAAATATTCCCACTTTCTGTCTTTCCAAATTTGGTTCCATCGGCCTTCTTAATCAGTGGTGTGGTCACCGCAAAAGCTGTACCGCCTGATTTACGGCGAATTAATTCGGTTCCCGTCACGATATTACCCCATTGATCTGAACCACCGAGTTGAACAATACAGTCTTTATTTTTATGTAAGTGGTAAAAGTCATACCCCTGTACTAGCTGATAGGTGAACTCGGTAAACGACATTCCCGTCTCTAATCTTGATTTTACAGAATCTTTAGCCATCATGTAATTCACAGGAATATGCTTGCCAACATCGCGGATGAAGGACAAGAAATTCATGGACTGAAACCAATCGTAATTATTCACTAATTCTGCTGCATTAGTGCCTTCAAAGCTTAAGAAACGCTCTAGCTGTTTTTTTACACCCTTGATGTTTTCAGTAATCGTATTCTCATCTAATAGATTCCTTTCTTGCGACTTTCCTGAAGGATCACCAACCATTCCTGTAGCGCCGCCGATCAATGCAATTGGTCTATGTCCTGCTCGTTGAAAGTGGACTAAAATCATTATTTGAACCAAGCTGCCAATATGCAAGGAATCCGATGTTGGATCAAAACCAATATAACCTCCAGACGGACTCTTTAATAATGCTTCTTCAGTACCCGGCATCATATCGTGAATCATGCCCCTCCACGTAAGTTCTTGTATAAAATTCATATTAGTTTGTTAAATCTTTAAATACTGAGGATAGTGACTTTTGTTCTAATTGTAAGGTTAGAATCAATAGATTGTTCTCCTGACTAAATCTTGAAATATTCGCCCTTGGATCATCTGTATTGGAATACAAGAGCCACCCATCTTCCCTTTGCTGTATTTTGGTGACTCCAAGTATCTTAGAAAGTAATGACTTCGTTACATCACCGTCAAACTCCACAAAAACACATTTAACATCGGAAGAGTGTGAATGGAGCATATTTGTGGGGGTATCCGCCACGATTTCTCCTTTAGATAATATAACGACTCGGTCACAAATGGCTTCCGCCTCTTGCATGATATGCGTAGAAAGCATTAATGTCTTTTCTTTACCTATCGATTTAATTAACTCCCTAATTTCAATTAACTGATTCGGATCTAATCCAGAGGTTGGTTCATCTAAGATCAATACTTCGGGATCATGAATCATCGCCTGGGCAATACCTACGCGTTGTCTATAGCCTTTTGACAAGGCTCCTATTTTTTTATTTTGTTCGATTTCTAAACCAACGGCATTAATCATCTGCTTTACACGATCAGACCTATTAGATATTTTATAAATCCTAGCTACAAAATCAAGATATTCCTTAACATACATATCTAGATAAAGCGGGTTGTTTTCAGGGAGGTAACCAATCTTTTTTTGAGGCTTTAATTGGTCCGTACCTACAGGCATTCCGGACACAAAAATCTCACCTGAAGAAACAGGTATAAACCCAGTAATCATTTTCATGGTCGTGCTTTTCCCTGCTCCATTCGGGCCTAGGAATCCAACTATTTCACCGGACTTCACGGAAAAACTGATGCCTTTTACAGCAGCCTGCTCCCCATAATATTTATATACGTTTTTTACTTCAATAGACATGGTTAAGCGAAATTAATGATTTTTATCAATCAGTTGAAGGACCTGGAATCGGAAGCGAAAATAAGGCTGAAAAAAAAGCAAAAAGAGTGATGCCTGTCTGCGTCTCCAATGTATCTTCAAAAAAGAAAGTCACCATCATAATCACTAAGAAAATGAATCCAATCAGCTGCTTCTGTTGCAGCTGAATAATACCAGAAGAAAATAGAAGCAGAAGAAAAGACAACAATCCAATAAGCCCAAATGTAATTAGACTGGTTAAATAGGTGTTATGTGCTCGGATTTGATTTTTAGGGGTGAGTTTTGTCTGAAGTTCTTTATACTTCAACTTAAAGGAACTAATTAAGTCACCTGTCCCCACACCTAATATCGGTTCAGACCAAAATATTGAGGCACCAACCTTCCATGCTTCTATGCGCTGTAATAAAGAATGTCCATTTGGATCTGACATATGGCTTAACTGGTAACGTATTCCTTCAATCCTCCCTCTAAATCCTCCCTCCATTTCAGAATAGTGTGCCATACCTTTTTCAATCGACCTCACCTCTTCTTTGGTTAATTTGTCAACTCCTGAACCAGTCATAGAATAGTTCTTAGAAATCAAAAATCTTGACAAAGTGTATTTTAAGGCTTGATTTCTATTGTCCTTTCCATCATATGAAAGTTTTGAACGAATTTGCCAAGCAGATTTTACACTTTCATTATCTACTGATGGCAGAGCCTCATTTACGATAGTTGATTTCAATCCAATAAAGATCAGGGAGCATATAATGATTCCCGAAAAGGATAGAAATAACAGTGAAATATATTTCTTGTTTAACCATAAAGGGAAAATAAGAAGCGTCATGAAAATGGCCCCTAAACAAACTACGCCCGTAAGAACCTGACTCACAAAAGTGTAATACAAAAACCAAATTGCTGGAATAATAAATAAATACCTCGTCTTTTTATTATCTCTAGATAGATCGTAAAGCAAGGGAAGACCAAAAGCAATCATGATTGCAAATCGTATATGAGAATTAAATAGGGACATATCCCTGGCATCCTTGAAATTGAAATCTGAACTATAAAAATGATAAGAGATGAAATTAATCATACTGGTAATTATCAGACTCAAAACAAAAACAGAGATAATGGCCTTATAACTTTTACGAAGCACAAGGGGCCTTGAGATGACAATCAAAGGAACGATAACAAGTGTCAACTTGCTTTTCAGATCACTTAATCCCTCTATAATATCTTCTGTCCAAAACATGCCAAATACATGAATACCATAAAAAACAAGAACCGCTAGGAAAAAACGATTTGCTTTCAGGTTGGTATAATATGCTTTAAAATCACCTTCGATAAGTAGGCTGATAATTCCTAGTAATATCCCCATAGACATTAAGAACTTACTGCAAACAATGCCTACCACAAAAAGGCACAAAACAAATAAATGTGTATAGTAATGAATGAATTTTGAAGAAGGCCGATTCATTTTACTTAAAACTAAAATTTAAGGATATTATTATACTCCTGGTCATTATTTAAAATCTCTAGCGCCTTTATCATGTCCAAATCAAACCTAAAACCATGACGACTCATTCCGGATTGGAAATAATACCTTGAAATAATTTCACTTTCAATCCATCTTGAAATTTCTTGCTGTATTGAAACTAATTCTCTTTCTAAATCGGCTGAAACTGATTTTTGAATCAAATCGTAGGAGGTTTGTATCAAATCCAGATACCCCTCCTCAATTGCCGACTCTTTAAGTTCCTTGAGCTTTAACTCTGTAGCTGTTTCATAAGTAAACTCTTTATTTTCAAGAACAAAGGCAATGAAATCCTGATAACGGTCTGCAGCTAATGAAAAGTCTTCTGGACGAGGAATGGAATCTACTTTATCTGCATATTGGGTTGCGAAATGGAAGACCATATCTCGCATCAGTAAAAGCGTGGTCAGACGAGATAATGTTTCTTTTTTTATCTCTAGATCCGGAACGACTCCCCTACCATCTATCACTTCTCTTCCATTTCTCGTTTTAAAAATGGTTAATAACGTATCTGAAATCTCTTCTGGTTTTTCATTAGAGTTCTTATTGTAATACTCTAGTCTTTGCACGCATCTACCGGAGGGTGTATAGTACTTGGAAATGGTTAGTTTTAATTTTGAGCCATATTTAAGGTCAAAAGTTCTTTGAACCAATCCTTTACCATAACTCTGATTACCAATAATAACCGCTCGATCTAAATCTTGTAAACTACCCGCAACAATTTCACTAGCAGAAGCACTTCTTTCGTTAATGAGTACAACCAATTTCATTTCTGGGTAAATTGCTTTTTCACTTGTTTTATAAGTTCTGTTCTCCTCTACCAAGCGGCCTTTTGTAGAAACAACTTCTCGACCTTTCGGGACAAATAGATTAACTATTCTAATGGCTTCCTTGAGCAATCCACCACCGTTATCTCTTAAATCGAGAATAGCCGTTTGCATTCCTTGGTCACTTAACGATTTGAAAGCAGTTTCAACACTTTGAAATGCCGTTTGTGAGAAGCTCGATAGCTTGACATAGCCAATGTCTTGGGATACCATTCCGAAATAAGGTAAATCAGGCAGCTTAATTTCCTCTCGGGTCACTTTGATGATTTGTTTTTCAGAATTTACGCGGTCGACTTCGATTTCAATCGTGGTGCCTCTTGGGCCTTTAAGAAACGAAGAGACATCATCAGAAGACTTCCCAACCATAGAAACACCATCTATTGCCATAATCCTATCTCCTGCCTTTAAACCGCTTAAATGAGCAGGGCTATTTTCATAGGGTTGTACGATACAAGTGACGTCTTTTATTTTTCTAATTAAAGCTCCTATTCCCCCGTATTGCCCTGTGGCCATCAAACGGAAATTCTCCATGTTAGACTCATGATAAAATACGGTGTACGGATCTAGCTCCTTTAGCATCTCATCAATAGCAACTTTAGAAATATATCCAGTTGCTGGTTCGTCCACATAATATAAATCAAGATACTCATGGATTTGATCCATAAGCTCCATGTTTTTTAAGATTTCAAAACCTCTAGATTGGCTATTGAATGAATTGGGGAAAAGGAATAGAGACGCAACGATTAACGCACTGTTTATAATTATCTTCATGAATGAATTTTTTTTAGCCCATTCAACAATCCTTCCTCAAGTCTAGAGAATTCAAGCTTGGTCTTAAAACTATATAAAATAGCAATACAAAGGGTCTTATCGTCACCCTTGGTAAGAAGTTCTTTATTTCGTCGAACAATTTCACGGATGCAGCGCTTCAAATAATTTCTATCTACCGCTCTCTTGAAATTTCGTTTTGGAACAGATATAAGTAACTTAAAAGGGATTCCTCTCTTTGGAGTAATATCCTCATAAAGAATCACAAATGGATGAGATTTCAATCGCTGTCCTTTCTCGAATAGGTGATCGATATCCTTTTTATGGGTAAGTCTTAATTCCTTTGGAAATGAATGATCCATTGTGTTATTATTCCTGAAGATTAAATTATTCTACTTCTTCAAAATCATCAAATTGATCTTGTTTTGGTCCATTGTCGCTAGGGACTAATTTACCTAAGAGAAATTGAAATGCATTTACTGTTTTAGTTAAAAGGCCCAATAAAAAGAACAACCCGATTATTTTAAAAATAAATCCAATGAGAGCCGTTGACGCGATATCAATGATACTCTCTTTAAACCATAAAGAAACTGGATTGAGGGCGTAACTGGGCTCTATTATAAAACCGATAAAGGCAAGAATCGAAAAGGAGATAACGATGATTTCATACTTGGCATTGAATTGAATCACTTTTGATTGCATTCCCATTCTAGAAAACAGCGCATTCGTATTTTGATTTTTTTGAAATTTTCCAACAAAATAAAGAACTAAAATCACAACGACAGGAAACATGGAGCTATCCTTTATAGACACCTGATTCTCAGCGATAGAAAATAAAAAAATAACATTAACTAAAAACAGATACTTTACCCCTTTTAGAAGATACGTTTGAATTAATCCTCTGACCGAACCTGATGTCATTATTTTAATTCCAAGGTCAATAAAGAACCAGATAAAGCTATATATAGCGAAGAAAACCCCTAATTGAAAAGTAAGCCTTAGAATATCCATTTACACACTTTGAAGCAAATAATTGTAATTAACCTAATTCAAAGGTAGCACATAAATTATGCCTATTTAAATAAAAGGATAGGCTAGTTGAAATTTAGCTGACGTGATTTATTTTACAACCTTAATAACCGTTCTACGATTAATGGTATGGTTTTCCTCAGTACAGTTGTCGCAATTAATCTCTAATTCAGATTCTCCCTTATACGCCCCTGAAATATTTTCTTTCGAAAACCCTTTGCTTACCAAGAATTCGCTTGTTCTTTCCATACGCTTTTTTGAAAGCCAAACGTTATATTCAACAGTTGCTCTTTTATCACAATGGGATTCAATAACGATTTTTGTATCTTTTTTATTTTCAATTCCTTGGCAGAATGCAAGCATCTCCTTTTTATTGATTGCATTGTGATAGCTCGAATTAAAATCAAAATAAATAATTGTGGCAATAAGTGGTGTTTCTATCACTGGCTCAACAACAGGCTCAATAACTAAGTCAGGTTCTCCAATTTCAACGACAACTTGCACTTCCTGACCAATAGCATCAGTAACAAGAACGGTATATATCCCCTTAACCAAATCTGTGGGGTCCTCTTCAGTCACTCCATTAGACCATTCATATGCATATGGGGAGATCCCTCCTTCAGGGGTTAAATCAATTGAACCATCATTTCCTTGAAAAATGGTCACATCAGTCCCTTCTGCAGAAGCAAAAAGTGGTGGTGGTGGAAGAAATGTTGAATAATAAATATCAGATCTTTCACTGTCTCGATTGCTAGACCAATAAAAGAAACCATCTGACATGGTAAAATAGGCATCAAACTTAGGAGAGTTAATAAGTGGGCCTATATTTTTAGGCGTTGACCAATCTGTCCAAGATTCGGAATTTCTAACAGCGTAAAAAATATCCGCATCCCCTTCACCATCTCTTCCATTGGTTGAAAAATAGAGGGTGTCATTGTTTTCTGATAAAAATGGAGAAATCTCAAAACCTGTAGAATTTATAGTTGTACCTAAACTTAGTGGCTCAGACCATTTTTCATCATTTTTAAGACTCACATAAAGGTCCTCTTGTCCAAGAGAATTTGGGCCGACATAGGAGATAAGAATAACGTTCCCTTGCTTATTGACATGAAAGCCATAGAAATCGCCCTCAATATCAAGTCCTGGTATAGATATTTCTTTAGGAGAACCCCATGCATTTCCTTTTTTCTTCGCATAAGACAATCCCTTTTTCATGTCTTTTTTTCCGTCATAAGAGTTGATTAAATAGACAATGGTCTCATCACTATTAAATCCGACAATTGAATTGTTATATTTATTATTCAAACTCTTATAATCTTCTCCTTTTGAATAGTTTTTTTCACCATTCCATTCGCTAAGCCAAATATCTTGGTCGTTTATCCCTCCTATTGATTGAGGATCATTTACTCTCGTATAATAGAGCGTTGAGCTTTCCTTAGAAAAGACAGGTGAAATCTCCTCTGCTATTGAATTCACCTCTCCACCTAAACGATGAGGCTCTTCTATATCACTATATTGTGCTGCTGCACTGAATCCTATTAAAAGGAAACTAACTAAAGAATTTAATCGCATAACTTTCATATTATTATCTACCCAACATTAAGCCTAAAGTCAACTCATGACCTCCGGAAGAAAAATTATTAAATCGAGACAACGAGTAATCATAAGAATATCCAACTTTAAATCGTTCACTGATATTCATTCCCGCCATAACGATTAAAGCGTCTGTATGTCGATAACCCATCGTCAACCAAAGCCATTTCTTATATTCGAATTGTACATTTCCGTCAATAGACATTGGTGCAGGACTCATGTATTTCAATAAAAAACTAGGTGTTATTGTAAGGTTATCACCCGCCGGGATTTGATATCCACCAATTAATGCAAAATGTATTTGAGGGTTAAAATTAGCAGTCCCTTGACCAAATTGCACCAAATCTCTTGTTAATTGCTCGGCTGAAAGACCAATAAAGAGTTTTTTCGAATACATATATAAACCCGCCCCCATATCCATCAAATACTTATTTGATTGGTCTTGTATAAAATTATCATAGGTGTTGTCAACATATGGGTTTGTACCTGGAGCCATAATGTTAAGGACTTGCGCTTGATCAGCAAAAAAGGTGTTATTAGAAAGACCTGCCTTTAAGCCAAATGACAGATTTAACTTTTTAGTCATAGGGACATGAATTGCGTATGTTCCTGAAAAAGACATTTTGCGAAATGCGCCATATTGATCTGCTAATAATTGACCTCCGATTGTATGCTTTAACTTACCCGTTTTAATTTCCGGATTCTCTACTATTCCACTACTGGTTCGAATACCTGGATTGTAAAATTTTGGTTTAAAGCGAATTGGGACAGAAAATGCCAAATAGGATGTCTTTGGAGCATCCTGAACGCCCATCCATTGCCATCTTCCTGACATGGTTATATCTACAAAGTCATAAACCCCAGCTGCTGCGGGATTAACCATGAACTGATTGCGTTGATATTGTGAATACTGGGGAGTTTGCTGACCAAAAACAAATGAGGTCGCAAATATTATTATAATAAAAGTTAAGTTTTTCATAGTCAGTTATTTTACAATAGTAATAATTCCGTTTGAATTGGTTGTTGTATTATCGTTGTATTCAATGATATAGTAGTAAGAAGCCACGGGAAGAGCTTGGTTTTGATAGGTTCCATCCCAAGGCATTTGGTTGTAGATCCCTTTGATAGATTCATAGACTTTATTGCCAAGTCTGTTATATACACGCACTACATTGTTTGGATAAATTGCATCTATATCACCAATTTCCCAAAAGTCATTTACATTGTCGTTATCAGGTGTGAACGCTGTAGGTATAATGATTCCACATTCTTGGAATTCTATAGTAATCATTTGTGCCGGCCCTTGACACCCGTTCTCGGTAGCGGTTACATAATAGCTTATACTTCCAATGGTATTTGGTGGCGTATAGCTTTCTTGTGTAGAGAGCACATCGCTTAATGTGTTGTCAGCATACCAGGTGTAGGTCCCCGCGCTTCCTTGCGCCTCCATCGGTGCAGCTGGTTCATTGGCGCAGTACTGGGCATCATCAGAAAGTATCGGAGCATCAGGCAATGCATTAATAAGGATTGTTTGTGTAAGATCCACATTGTTACTACAATGGTCATCAGAGATTGCTGTGAGAATATATACCCCAGCTTCATTTCCAAGATCAATAGTAACAGAAGAAGACGTTTCAGTCATCGGAATACCATCAAGGGAATATCCTAAACTGTATTGTCCTACGCCACTTACTTCTGCAGTGAGATTTCCGATGATGTCGCCCTCACAGTAGGTTCCCTCACCTGAGAAAGAAATCACTTCGGGAAGGTAGTTTATCGTCAGTTCAAAAGAAACTTCATTATTACAAGCGCCGTTTTCATCATAGATATAAACCGTTTGAGAACTTGTAATTACATCTGTAATAACGGCACCTCCATTGCTTTGTAAATCATTATAATAACTCTCATTCCCTGATAGGTTTGTTCCTAAAATACTCAGAGGTAAGAAATAAGACTCGCATACTTGCTGATCACCTGGGGGCGTTATAAGAGGGGTGTTGTCTATTGTAAGTATAAAAGAAGTTTCATCACTGCAGATTCCAATAATGTCGTAGATGTAAACGGTTTGCGAAGCCGTAATCACATCTCCAGGATTTAAAGGTACTCCTGCACCATTACTTTGAGAATAATAGGCCTCATTTCCAGATAGGTTGTTCCCCGTTATGGCTTCAAGTGTATAGCTATCGCATACCGTATTGTCAGCTTGCACATCAACAGAAGGCGCTAAAGGGTTATTGAGGTCAATGTTTTCTGTGGACGTGAAGGAACAAGTATTTAGTGTGATTGAGAATGCATTATAGAGACCGGCTTCAAATCCAATAAGAGTAAATTCTCCCACAGCATCTGTGGTGATTATAGCTACTTGTGTTGCCGTCGATAGGGAATCATATGTCAAAGTATAATTTGTGAGTGGGTCTAATCCACTGATGGTAATCAAACCATCTGAAGCATTACAAACTGTTGGATCTGTTCCTAAGATTAAAAATGAGGGCGTATTATTAATCGTAAGATCTAAAGTTACTGTACTGTCACATCCTGCAGCATTCGTTAATAGAACAGTAGCCGAGTTGTTACTTGCAGTATACGTATTGCCATCAATCCAAGTATAGGTATCACATGCCGTTTGGGTATCTGTTCCAGTTGTAGAATTTGTAATCGTTAAATCAAGAGTTACTGTACTGTCGCATCCTGCAGCATTCGTTAATAGGACAGTAGCCGAGTTGTTACTTACAGTATACGTATTGCCATCAATCCAAGTATAGGTATCACATGCCGTTTGGGTATCTGTTCCAGTTGTGGAGTTTGTAATCGTTAGATCAAGAGTTACTGTACTGTCGCATCCTGCAGCATTCATTAATAGGACAGTAGCCGAGTTGTTACTTGCAGTATATGTGTTCCCATCAATCCAGGTGTAAGTATCACAAGCCGTTTGGGTATCTGTTCCAGTTGTGGAGTTTGTAATCGTTAGATCAAGAGTTACTGTACTGTCGCATCCCGCAGCATTCGTTAATAGGACAGTAGCCGAGTTGTTACTTGAAGTATACGTATTGCCATCAATCCAAGTATAGGTATCACATGCCGTTTGGGTATCAGTTCCAGTTGTAGAATTTGTAATCGTTAAATCAAGAGTTACTGTACTGTCACATCCTCCACTAGCCGTTAGTAAGAACGTTGCCGAGTTATTACTTACAGTATACGTATTGCCATCAATCCAAGTATAGGTATCACATGCCGTTTGGGTATCTGTTCCTGTCAGGGAATTAGCTATTGTTAAATCAAGAGTTACGGTACTGTCGCATCCCGCAGCATTCGTTAATAGAACAGTAGCCGAGTTGTTACTTACAGTATACGTATTACCATCAATCCAAGTATAGGTATCACAAGAAGCCTGTGTATCTGTTCCTGTTGTGGAGTTTGTAATCGTTAAATCAAGAGTTACTGTACTGTCGCATCCCGCAGCATTCGTTAATAGGACAGTAGCCGAGTTGTTACTTACAGTATACGTATTGCCATCAATCCAGGTATAAGTATCACATGCCGTTTGGGTATCTGTTCCAGTTGTGGAGTTTGTAATCGTTAGATCAAGAGTTACTGTACTGTCGCATCCCGCAGCATTCGTTAATAGAACAGTAGCCGAGTTGTTACTTGCAGTATATGTGTTCCCATCAATCCAGGTGTAAGTATCACAAGCCGTTTGGGTATCTGTTCCAGTTGTGGAGTTTGTAATCGTTAGATCAAGAGTTACTGTACTGTCGCATCCCGCAGCATTCGTTAATAGAACAGTAGCCGAGTTGTTACTTGAAGTATACGTATTGCCATCAATCCAAGTATAGGTATCACATGCCGTTTGGGTATCAGTTCCAGTTGTAGAATTTGTAATCGTTAAATCAAGAGTTACTGTACTGTCACATCCTCCACTAGCCGTTAGTAAGAACGTTGCCGAGTTATTACTTACAGTATACGTATTGCCATCAATCCAAGTATAGGTATCACATGCCGTTTGGGTATCT
Organism: Flavobacteriales bacterium UBA952; assembly: GCA_905182495.1. Classification (GTDB taxonomy): domain Bacteria; phylum Bacteroidota; class Bacteroidia; order Flavobacteriales_D; family Crocinitomicaceae; genus UBA952. The sequence goes on along the minus strand of CAJJBU010000018.1, from coordinate 19,791 downwards.
GTTCCTGTCAGGGAATTAGCTATTGTTAAATCAAGAGTTACGGTACTGTCGCATCCTGCAGCATTTGTGAGTAACCATGTCGCACTGTTGTTACTTGAAGTATACGTATTGCCATCAATCCAAGTATAGGTATCACAAGAAGCCTGTGTATCTGTTCCTGTTGTAGAATTTGTAATCGTTAAATCAAGAGTTACTGTACTGTCGCATCCCGCAGCATTCGTTAATAGGACAGTAGCCGAATTGTTACTTGCAGTATACGTATTGCCATCAATCCAAGTATAGGTATCACATGCCGTTTGGGTATCTGTTCCAGTTGTGGAGTTCGTAATTGTTAAATCAAGAGTTACTGTACTGTCGCATCCTGCAGCATTCGTTAATAGGACAGTAGCCGAGTTGTTACTTGAAGTATACGTATTGCCATCAATCCAGGTATAAGTATCACAAGCCGTTTGGGTATCTGTTCCTGTTGTGGAGTTTGTAATCGTTAAATCAAGAGTTACTGTACTGTCGCATCCTGCAGCATTCGTTAATAGGACAGTAGCCGAGTTGTTACTTGACAGTATACGTATTGCCATCAATCCAAGTATAGGTATCACAAGCCGTTTGGGTATCTGTTCCAGTTGTGGAGTTTGTAATCGTTAGATCAAGAGTTACTGTACTGTCGCATCCTGCAGCATTCGTTAATAGGACAGTAGCCGAGTTGTTACTTGAAGTATACGTATTGCCATCAATCCAAGTATAGGTATCACATGCCGTTTGGGTATCTGTTCCAGTTGTAGAATTTGTAATCGTTAAATCAAGAGTTACTGTACTGTCGCATCCCGCAGCATTCGTTAATAGGACAGTAGCCGAGTTGTTACTTGCAGTATACGTATTGCCATCAATCCAAGTATAGGTATCACAAGCCGTTTGGGTATCTGTTCCAGTTGTGGAGTTTGTAATCGTTAAATCAAGAGTTACTGTACTGTCGCATCCCGCAGCATTCGTTAATAGGACAGTAGCACTGTTGTTACTTGAAGTATACGTATTGCCATCAATCCAAGTATAGGTATCACAAGCCGTTTGGTTATCTGTTCCAGTTGTAGAGTTTGTAATCGTTAAATCAAGAGTTACTGTACTGTCGCATCCTGCAGCATTCGTTAATAGGACAGTAGCACGAGTTGTTACTTGAAGTATACGTATTGCCATCAATCCAGGTATAGGTATCACAAGCCGTTTGGGTATCTGTTCCTGTCGTGGAGTTTGTAATCGTTAAATCAAGAGTTACTGTACTGTCACATCCTCCACTAGCCGTTAGTAAGAACGTTGCCGAGTTATTACTTACAGTATACGTATTGCCATCAATCCAAGTATAGGTATCACATGCCGTTTGGGTATCTGTTCCTGTCAGGGAATTAGCTATTGTTAAATCAAGAGTTACGGTACTGTCGCATCCCGCAGCATTCGTTAATAGAACAGTAGCCGAGTTGTTACTTGCAGTATACGTATTGCCATCAATCCAAGTATAGGTATCACAAGCCGTTTGGGTATCTGTTCCAGTTGTGGAGTTTGTAATCGTTAAATCAAGAGTTACTGTACTGTCGCATCCCGCAGCATTCGTTAATAGGACAGTAGCCGAGTTGTTACTTGACAGTATACGTATTGCCATCAATCCAAGTATAGGTATCACATGCCGTTTGGGTATCTGTTCCAGTTGTGGAGTTTGTAATCGTTAGATCAAGAGTTACTGTACTGTCGCATCCTGCAGCATTCGTTAATAGGACAGTAGCCGAGTTGTTACTTGAAGTATACGTATTGCCATCAATCCAAGTATAGGTATCACATGCCGTTTGGGTATCTGTTCCTGTTGTGGAGTTTGTAATCGTTAAATCAAGAGTTACTGTACTGTCGCATCCTGCAGCATTCGTTAATAGAACAGTAGCCGAGTTGTTACTTGAAGTATACGTATTGCCATCAATCCAAGTATAGGTATCACAAGCCGTTTGGGTATCTGTTCCAGTTGTGGAGTTTGTAATCGTTAAATCAAGAGTTACTGTACTGTCGCATCCCGCAGCATTCGTTAATAGAACAGTAGCCGAGTTGTTACTTGCAGTATACGTATTGCCATCAATCCAAGTATAGGTATCACATGCCGTTTGGGTATCTGTTCCAGTTGTGGAGTTTGTAATCGTTAAATCAAGAGTTACTGTACTGTCGCATCCTGCAGCATTCGTTAATAGGACAGTAGCCGAGTTGTTACTTGAAGTATACGTATTGCCATCAATCCAAGTATAGGTATCACATGCCGTTTGGGTATCTGTTCCTGTTGTGGAGTTTGTAATCGTTAAATCAAGAGTTACTGTACTGTCGCATCCTGCAGCATTCGTTAATAGAACAGTAGCCGAGTTGTTACTTGCAGTATACGTATTGCCATCAATCCAAGTATAGGTATCACAAGCCGTTTGGGTATCTGTTCCTGTTGTGGAGTTTGTAATCGTTAAATCAAGAGTTACTGTACTGTCGCATCCCGCAGCATTCGTTAATAGGACAGTAGCCGAGTTGTTACTTGAAGTATACGTATTGCCATCAATCCAAGTATAGGTATCACATGCCGTTTGGGTATCTGTTCCAGTTGTGGAGTTTGTAATCGTTAAATCAAGAGTTACTGTACTGTCGCATCCTGCAGCATTCGTTAATAGGACAGTAGCCGAGTTGTTACTTGAAGTATACGTATTGCCATCAATCCAAGTATAGGTATCACAAGCCGTTTGGGTATCTGTTCCTGTTGTGGAGTTTGTAATCGTTAAATCAAGAGTTACTGTACTGTCGCATCCCGCAGCATTCGTTAATAGGACAGTAGCCGAGTTGTTACTTGAAGTATACGTATTGCCATCAATCCAAGTATAGGTATCACAAGCCGTTTGGGTATCTGTTCCAGTTGTGGAGTTTGTAATCGTTAAATCAAGAGTTACTGTACTGTCGCATCCTGCAGCATTCGTTAATAGGACAGTAGCCGAGTTGTTACTTGCAGTATACGTATTGCCATCAATCCAAGTATAGGTATCACATGCCGTTTGGGTATCTGTTCCAGTTGTAGAATTTGTAATCGTTAAATCAAGAGTTACTGTACTGTCGCATCCCGCAGCATTCGTTAATAGAACAGTAGCCGAGTTGTTACTTGCAGTATACGTATTGCCATCAATCCAAGTATAGGTATCACATGCCGTTTGGGTATCTGTTCCAGTTGTGGAGTTTGTAATCGTTAAATCAAGAGTTACTGTACTGTCGCATCCCGCAGCATTCGTTAATAGAACAGTAGCCGAGTTGTTACTTGAAGTATACGTATTGCCATCAATCCAAGTATAGGTATCACATGCCGTTTGGGTATCTGTTCCAGTTGTGGAGTTTGTAATCGTTAAATCAAGAGTTACTGTACTGTCGCATCCCGCAGCATTCGTTAATAGGACAGTAGCCGAGTTGTTACTTGCAGTATACGTATTGCCATCAATCCAGGTATAGGTATCACAAGCCGTTTGGGTATCTGTTCCAGTTGTGGAGTTTGTAATCGTTAAATCAAGAGTTACTGTACTGTCGCATCCCGCAGCATTCATTAATAGGACAGTGGCCGAGTTGTTACTTGCAGTATACGTATTGCCATCAATCCAAGTATAGGTATCACAAGCCGTTTGGGTATCTGTTCCAGTTGTGGAGTTTGTAATCGTTAAATCAAGAGTTACTGTACTGTCGCATCCTGCAGCATTCGTTAATAGGACAGTAGCCGAGTTGTTACTTGAAGTATACGTATTGCCATCAATCCAAGTATAGGTATCACATGCCGTTTGGGTATCTGTTCCTGTTGTGGAGTTTGTAATCGTTAAATCAAGAGTTACTGTACTGTCGCATCCCGCAGCATTCGTTAATAGGAAAGTAGCCGAGTTGTTACTTGCAGTATACGTATTGCCATCAATCCAAGTATAGGTATCACAAGAAGCTTGGGTATCTGTTCCTAAAGAAGCCTGAACAACAACAACTGTCATAGAAGCATCAGAAGCACATTGACCTGGGGCAGGTGTAAATGTATAGTTGGTAGTCAATGTGTTATCAATTACAGGTGACCATGTTCCGTTTATACTATTGGTAGATGTAACCGGTAGTGTTAAAGGATCCCCACTACATATATCTGCTATAGGATTAAAAGTAGGAGTTGATCCAGTTGTAACATTTACGGTCATTGTTTCAGTCGTCGCGCATTGTCCTGCGTCAGGCGTAAATGTATATGTTGTTGTCAGGGTATTATTGGCTACTGGAGCCCATGTCCCAGTAATACCATTATCTGAAGTTGTAGGAAGCGTCAAGGCATCACCCGGACAAATATCAGCAATAGGTGTGAAAACTGATGTTGTACCAGAACTGAAAGTCACAAGGATTACTTCTTGAGTCGTTATTGTGCACCAACCGACAGAAACCTCTGCAGTAACAGTAGCAGTACCATTAGAGATACTCGGCGTAAAAGTAGTTGAGATTGACGCTGGAGCTGAAAACGCACCTTCCGAAGAGGTCCAGGCTATTGAGGCTCCACCGTTGATAATAGCATTAAAATCTATTGCGTCTCCATTACAAGCGATGACATCAGGTATTGGGTCAATTGATGGAGCAGCTCTAATAACAAGTACCATCGTAGTCGGAATGGCACACTCTCCTGGATTAGGAGTAAAAGTATAAGTTGTTGGGCCTACAGTGTAATCTATTGCTGGCGTCCATGTTCCTTGAACTCCTTCCAAACTAGTTGTAGGAAAAAGAAAGGGCTCGCCCTCACAAACGAAACCGAAGTTGTTAAAAGTAGGTGGTGATGCACTTGGAGCATTTACAACCGTATTCGTAGTTGCTGAACAGCCTGTAATATCTGTTACAGTAACAGAATAGTCTCCAGCAGCTAAATTCGATATAGTATTGGTGTTAATTGAAGAAAATGAAGTCGTTGAAATCAATGTGCCCGTATTATCATACCACTCATAAGTCCAGGGTAAACTTGTTCCCGAAGCCTGTGCTGTTATACTTCCATCTGTAGCTCCCGAACCACATGAGACATCTACCACAGAAACAGAGGGAGGAGGAGCCACAATCGTATTTATTACAGCAGAACTACCCGCTGAACAACCTGTATTATCAGTGACTACAGCCGTATAACTCCCTGCCGCTAAATTCGATAAGGTATTGGTGTTCGATGAAGAAAATGTAGTTGTTGAAATTAATGTCCCAGAATTATCGTACCATTGATAGGTCCATGGCAAAGCCGATCCAACAGCTTCAACCGTTACAGAACCATCTATAGCTCCCGGAGCACATGATACGTCAACGACAGTTAATGCCGGAGGAGCTGAGCAACATGAAAGCATACTTGAAAATTCAGAAGCCAAGTCAGTTTGACACGCAAGACTCCCGTAACTTCCTGATTCAGAATCAGCAGACGTATTTACAATTACGGTTAAAGGAATACTCGTCGTGCATGAAATTGGAGGCAATGTTGTTAATGACCAACAAAATTCAGGATCACAATTTTCAGCTCCTGAATCACCGTAGTTATCCCCAGGGTTATTTGGATCACATGGGAAACAACCGCCATTAGATTCAAAATAAAAACCTGACGGAAAAACTTGTCCGGTAGATGAGCCGGTAGTTCCCGTTGGCGTCCAAACCCAATTTCCTGCAGATCCACAAGAAGGAGGGACGGTAGTAGTAACATTATTTACTGTTGTTTCCCAGCCTGCGCTCCATTCTACTTGAACACCGTGTAGCCAATTAGAATTTGTTTGATTGTAATCCGTAATTGTATAACAAAACTCAACAACCTGCCCAGCAGCATATGTACCATTGATTGGAGGAGGGTTAGCAGTTAACACACCAACTTCTAGGCAACCATTACAATCTAAATTATTATTTAATTCAAGAGTAAAATTTCCTTGAATAAAAGGAGCATTACCACTAACTTGTATTAAATAAGTTTCACCTATAGTCAGAGGCCCAAATGATTCGGTTAAATTCCCTGCTGCATCACCAATAGCACAGCCGCGGCCAACTAAGTTCAAACAATTCCCTGACCATAATCCTATATTAGGATTCGCCATTGAACCAGTTAAGTTTACCACTAACTCAGTACCACTAGCAACAAAAGAATACCATACATCTACAGCTCCGTTTGCCATATCAGTAGTTCCTGCACCACAGTCGATCATGTACACATAAGGATTTGCCGCTGTCGAACCAATGGAAGATCCAGTTTCAGTAATGGATGAACCAACACCATAGTCTGCTGGATTACCACCAAAACAAGAAAGTGGCGTTGGTAATGTTCCTAAATCTTCGGCATTCGAGCAATCATCTCCTTGAGCAAAAGCAAAAGAAGAAATAACCAATAAACAAATTAATGTTAGATTCTTCATTCTAATTCGTTTTGGAGTTTTTACTTTCTGCAGATTTTTTTGGAACCAATATCCAACCCTCAGAGGTAATTACATAAATATTATTTAAAGAAGTAAATTCAGTTTGAAAACAAGCTGGAGATAAAGCGATTTCAGAAGGTTTTGCCGAAATCTCTGCCTTGTTTTTAAGGAGAGCGATTGCACCGTCGTCAAACAATAATTGAAAGTTTTCAGTCTCATGGTAATATCCACACCAATTCGCTTTTTCAATAGCGGCTTCGATTTCTCCGAAAGAATATTTTGATCCTAATTGAATTTCGGTGTGCTTTCCTTGTGCATTCGTAATAAAAACGAACACCAGGAAAAGACATAATAGAAGAGTCCTTTTCATAATCGAGTTTGTACAAACTCTAATAAAAAGCATCATCAATAGCACTCTAAGCGAGTATTCTTAAAGAATCACGGTCTAATTATGCTAAACCTATTATAGCATAATATCACGACAGAAAAACTAAAATTCCAGATGGAATAGATTGATGAGTTTCATAAAAGAGTTATAGTTTAGCGAAACAAAAATAGCAGAATCAAACTAAAGGACAAAATATTACGTAAGTTTTTAATCTATACACTTACAAGGAGGGTCAAAAAGGATATCAACACCCTCTAGTTGATTTTGAATATAAGTCTGTTTTTTAGCATTGTACATGAGCCCTCTCAAATCTAGATTAAGCAGTGTAGGCAACGAGAAAATCCCCTTACCCAAATCACCAATTGGGTTATTATACAAATCCAATTCCTCCAATCTAGGGCACCTAGAAATACCATCAGGAATATATCCCAAATGATTGCTTGCAAGCCTTAAAACCCTTAACGATTTTAGCTTAAACAGTAACGCAGGGAAAATCTCAAATTTATTTTTACTCAAATTGAGTGTCTCAAGCATAATTAGACCCTCCAGAGAATCAGAAAGAACAGTTAATCGATTTCTAGACAAATCTAGTCCTCTTAAATTTTTAAAACTGTATACTTTTGACGGAATTTCAGTGAGTTTCTCACGTGAAATCTTCAAGTAGAATACGGAATCAGAAGGCACATTAAATGATTCCTTAATAGTCATATACGCCTGTCCATTAGAAATAAATGGTAGGCTAAAGAATAGCGCTGTTAAAAAATTGACGAACCAGGATTTCATCTTGAATCAATTGAGATTTTAATGCTTCTAAATTAGAGAAAGTTTTTTCGTTTCGAATAAACTTATGAAATAAGATAGTTACATCTTCCCCATAAACATCTTGATTAAAATCAAAAAGATGTATTTCTATCTTTTTGGCAATCGTATTCTCTTTAGAAACAGTTGGGTTCTGACCAATATTCATCATTCCATCGATGAGTTCACCTTTCATTCGAACTTGAACGGCATATACGCCATCTTTAGGTAGGATTTTATGTTCGTTTTTTATACTAATATTGAGCGTTGGGAAGCCCATTTTACGCCCTAGCTTTAAACCTTCAAACACATTCCCTGTGCAGAGAAATTTCCTTCCTAAAAACTCATTTGCTCTTTCGATATCACCATTCTGCAAGGACTTACGAATTTTAGTCGAACTAACATTAACCTCTTGTACTTCTTCTGCCGAAATCTCCTCAACAACAAAATCAAATATCTTTGCTGTTTCTTTTAAAAATGCCAAGTCCCCCTCTCTGTTCCTTCCAAACTGATGGTCATAACCAATAACTAAGGTTTTTACTTTTAGTTTTTCAACCAAGATGTCGCGAACAAATTCAAAGGCGGTTAATCGCGAGAATTCTTTGGTGAAAGGATAAATGATAAGATTATCTAAACCAAAATCATCAAGACTATCAACTTTTTCATCAATCGTCTGTAAAAGTTTCAAATTGTGATTTTCGGGAAAGACAACCATTCTTGGATGCGGATAAAAAGTAAACAAGATACTCTCCCCTGATATTTCTTTCGCTCGGTCATTCAAACGCGTTAATATCTTTTGATGCCCTAAATGCAAACCATCAAATGTTCCAATTGTTACCACGGAGTTTTTAAATTCCCCTAAATCGTCTATACCTTTGAATATCCTCACTGATTTGTTCTAAAGTACAAAATTACGCATTTGTGAGGTATTGGCTTTCCTATTCAAATGATAAGCTCTATTTTTAGTCAAAAAAAATAATGAAAAAAATAGTAAGTCTATTATTCGGCCTCTTTCTCCTAAATAATGTTCTCGCAGATGAGGGGATGATCATTCCGTCATTGATTAAGGCTTTTGAGTCGGACATGAAAGCAAAAGGCATGAGGTTGAGTGCCGAAGATATTTATAGTATAAATTCTTCAAGTTTGAAAGATGCAATTTTTCAATTCGGAGGAGGCTGCACTGCTGAAGTCGTTTCTGATCAAGGACTTTTGTTAACAAATCATCATTGTGGTTACTCACAAATTCAATCGCATTCTTCACTTGAAAACAATTACATAGAGAACGGTTATTGGGCAAAGAATTTAAGTCAGGAATTAAAGAATCCCGGACTTACCGCCATGCGTATTGTCCGAATAGAAAATGTAACGGAACAAGTCCTCATTGGTGTCACCTCGGACTCGCCTGACGAAGCAATCCTTATCAAGGCCAATATTAAAATGATTATTGAGAATGCTACAAAGGGAACGCATTACACTGGAGATGTAAAAGCCTTCAATTATGGCAATGAATATTACCTCATGTTAAAAGAAACCTTTCTTGATGTACGTTTTGTGGGAACGCCCCCAAACTCTATTGGGAAGTTCGGCGGCGATACTGACAATTGGATCTGGCCGAGGCATACAGGAGACTTTTCCGTATTTAGAATCTATACAGATCAAGACAATAAGCCCGCATCTTATTCAAGTGAAAACAAGCCATACACCCCGCTTCATTTTCTTCCTATATCTATGAAGGATAAACACAATGGGGATTTCACAATGGTTTACGGGTTTCCAGGGAGTACTGAACAGCATGTTTGTTCATCATACTTGGAACAGATTATCACAAAAGAACGACCAGCTAGAATTCATATGCGGGACCTATCTCTGTCTGTAATAGATAAGGCAATGAAAAACTCCGAGCTTATTCGAATTCAATATGCCTCTAAACAAGCGAGAATATCTAATGCTTGGAAAAAATGGATTGGACAAATTGATGGCTTAAAAAGATTAGATGCTGTTAGTCTCAAAAAAGAAACAGAGGAAGAATTCATTAAAAGAGCAAACTCCAATTCAAGTTGGAAGCAAAAATATGGTGAAACGGTGGGCCAAATGAATGCATTAGCAGATGAGTTTTTCAAATATGAATTTAGTTATGCTATGGGAATAGAATACTTTTATGTCGGTGCCGAGTATTTCAAATTGATACGTTCAACTCAGGATTTTATTAAAAATTATTCGAAATATTTGAGTGATGGTAAAATAGATGAAGCAAAAGAAAAATTAATTAAAACCTCTGCAGGTTTTTTCAAAAACTACAATAAAAAAATTGATCAAGAGATTTTTGAGTTGTTGACTAAGGAATATTTTCTTCACGCCCCTGTTAACGGTATGAAATCAAATTCTTCATCTGTCATATATAATAAATCTGTATTTACAGATCAAACTCGATTTGATAAATTCATCACTCAATTCAATAAAAAGAGTCTCAAAAAAGTAAACAAAGATCCTGGTTTTATTCATTATTCAAGTCATTATAACGTATGGCTGACTGATATTATCCCAAACTACAGAAGCTTTTCTCAAACAATGGATGTTTTATTAAAAAAGTATGTTGCTGGTAAGTTGGAGATGTTTCCTGAGAGAAAAAACTGGCCCGATGCCAATAGTACCTTGAGAATCACTTTTGGGCAACTAGAAGGTTCTGAACCTTCCGATGGCAAAGTTTATACTGAACATACGACACTAGATGGAATAATCGCAAAATACAATTCTGGTAATCCTGATTTTGATATTAAACCTAGAATGCTTGAATTACACAATTCAAAAGATTACGGGCCTTATGCCCAAGGGGATGAACTATGGGTTTGTTTTTCGGGATCAAATCACACTACGGGTGGTAATTCAGGCTCGCCTGTAATTGATGCGGATGGATACCTGATTGGTATCAATTTTGACCGTAGTTGGGAAAGTACAATGAGTGATTATATGTTTGACCCGAATCGTTGTAGAAACATTGCGGTTGACATTCGATATGTGCTTTGGGTTATTGACAAGTACTCCCAAGCTAGTCATTTGATAAAAGAAATGGACTTAAAAAATTAAGAACATAAAAAAAGGGCGGCCTTGGCCGCCCTTAATTTTTTGTGTACTAATTTCTTAGTGCGCTTCTTCAGTAGCTTCATCAGAAGCATTACCAGAAGCGTCACCACATGCAGACAAAGTAACTAATGATACTGCTGCGGCTAACATGATAATTGAGAAAAATTTTTTCATTTTTTATTTTTTTATGGGTTTTTAACGGCACAAATCTACAAACTTATCATAGAATAAGCAAGACATCCTTAAAGGATAAGATGACTTATTTAGTAATCTGAATACTTTGGATATTATTTGGGGTTTCACTTGAAAAAGAAAAGAGAATTCTAAACTCCTCTCGCCCCACAGTATAGGTCGCTGCAGAAAAAATATCGTCATCGGCCTCCTTTCCTTGAAATTGATATTCAAATACGCCGCTAGGTTTTTTCTTTAAAAAATCCATTAACACCATCCCTGCCTGTGCATGATTGTATACACCTTCTGCATCATTAACGATAAGTAAAACAGGGTTTTCACAGTAAGAAATTATAAGAGCCGGTTTATTATTTTCGAAAGCATTTTCAATTTCAGAATAGGGTAAATCCACAGCAAAATGCCCCCCTAATAAAAGAAAACTAAAATAAAATAAAACAATCTGCATGAATAGAAATTTTATGAAAATTAACAAAAATTAGACCAAAGTCAAATTGTATGGTCGTTGATAAGCTATTAAATTCACTTTGCTAGATAGCATAAGCACATGACTTATTTAGAATAAATATAAATAATACCTCTTTTATGGTATTGTAACAACTAAAAATGACTAGTAATTTTGCCCTGGTTATAAAGTATAAAAAAAAGAAATTAAATGAAAAAACTCCTGCTATTATTATCATTAATTGTCCTCGTATCACTTGCATCTTGTAAGAAAAAAGGGTGTACAGACCCATTAGCGAATAATTACAACACAGAAGCAGAAAAAGATGATGAAAGTTGTATCTATGACCTAGCGCCCAGCTACTCTGTACCCTCAACCTATACATTTATGGATGCCGATGGTAATAACACCGTCTCTTTTAGTGGACAAACGGCAAGGCTAGACATGCTTTCTGAAATGACAAATTATCTAAAATCAGCTAATGGAATTAACGAAGTACCAGCAACTTTAGACGGTCCTACTTTATTGTCGATGTACGACAATTCTTATGCAAACTGGGCAGATAACGCTCTAGTTGGAAATGGTAAGCAATTAAAGAATAAAACGGCTCTTGGTGACGTTGGAATTCAAGCACAATTCGAAATTTGGATGAACGATGCAGCAGCAGCCAGTCCAAGTGTCAATGGAAGCTACCTTCAAGCACCTTCAGGACACGAATGGACTCAGCTTATTGAGAAAGGTCTCATGAGCGCATGTTTTGCAAATCAAATGACATCAAATTATCTTGCGGATATCCAAAGTGATGAAAATACAGTGGCGATTGATCCTTTATTGGGTAAGTACTATACCGAAATGGAGCACCACTGGGATGAGGCATACGGTTACTTCACAGACGCTGTAGACTACCCAACAAACGGTGCAGACAGATTCTGGGGTAAATATGCGAACAACACATTGGAAACTTTGTTAGGATCGGCTACCGCTATTAGTGAAGCATTCAGAACAGGAAGAGCTGCAATTGCTGCAGGTATAACCGCTGATGTTCCTGCACAAGTTGCAATTATCCAAGAAGAAGCTCGAAGAATGGTTGCAGGTATGGCAATTCATTACTTGAATTCAACAAAGCAAAAAGTGGCTGACGGTGAAACTCAAAATACAGTGAATCACTACATGTCTGAAGCTTATGCTTTCATCTATGGAATTCAATTCTGCGAAAACCCAGACATGAGCTCTGAGACTGTGAATGGCCTTTTGGCACAAATTGATGCGGATTTTGAAGGCTTTACACAAAATGTAAGCAATATCAATAACCTGATTGACACCCTAGCCATAGCAACAGGGTTAGAAAACGAAAAAAATGATTTGTAAAAATTTATTAGTGTAAAACGCATACCCGAAAATTAAATACTCGGTTCTTGAATTAAAACAATGGGCAAAACAAAACAATTATTGATTAAGGTCTTAATGCTAAAAAGGATATTTTTATTAATCGTTATATTTCTTACAACATTCTCCTGCCAGAAAAAAGGATGTTTAGATCCAAATGCCGTAAATCTGGATACTGCTGCCGAAATAGCAGATAACTCACTTTGCCTTTATTCCGATTTTAAAAAAGCAGATATGTTATCCAATATATGCGACAACTACATTCTTCCGGCCTACACTAATTTTAACGATCAGACTCTCTTATTTCAAGACCTCGCAGTATCATTTACGGAAAATCCTACAATTGGAAACCTGGAAATTCTGCGCAATCAGTTCAGAGAAGCATTACTCGCATGGCAGGCAGTCTCGTTTATAGATTTTGGGCCTGCAAATGTTATATTGCTAAAAACCCAAGTCAATCTATATCCTATGGATACGGCTTTAATTAAAGAGAATATCGCTTTAGGAAATTACAATCTCGAAAGTGCTTTAAATAATGATGCAAAGGGTTTTCAAGCTTTCGACTATTTACTTCACCTACCTGACCTTAATGACCAAGAAATTGCCTACTATTTTACAACCAACGATCAGGTTAAAGTTTACCTGCAAGATTTAGCAAACAACCTTGTTATGAACTCACAGTACGTTGTAAATGAATGGCAAAGCTATAAAACCAACTTTAAAAACAATAGTGAAACCAATGCACAAGGCAGTTCCACAAGTAATTTGGTGAATGGACTATGTGCCTATTTTGAAACCTATATTCGTAAGGGGAAAATAGGTTTACCTCTCGGTGTTTTTAATGGGTTTTCCCAGCAAGAAATGCCGGAGTTAGTAGAGTGTTACTATCGCCAAGAATCACTTCCCTTTGCCATTGCGGCAATGCAAGGAATGAAAAAATACATAAATGGAACCTCTTTTGTCGCGTCTGAAAATCGATTAGGGTTAGACGATTACATGAATTACGTTGGAGCCACTCAAGGCGCATCGCCTTTATCTGATGTCATTACAAATCAAATTGATGCTATTATTGTAAGTTTAGAGGAGCTAAATGACCCTTTAAGTAACGAGATTTTCAGCAATAAATCGGCTGTGAGTAAATGCTATGAGGAAATGCAACAACTCGTTCCTTACCTAAAGGTTGATATGACATCGGCCCTCGGTGTTCTTATTACCTATCAAGATAATGATGGGGATTAGTAATTGGCTTTCTGACTTCACTTTCTCAAAAAAATCTATTGCCCCGTTAGTCGTTTTTAGGATCTTATTCGGGATGATGATGCTCATCAGTACGATGAGATTTATAGTAAAAGGATGGCTTCAGGAGTTGTATATTGAACCGACCTACTTTTTTACTTATTATGGCTTTGATTGGGTAAGGCCATTTGATATATATGGGATGTACCTGTTATATGGGGCGCTTATATTAAGTGCCATTTTTATTACCATTGGCTTATTCTATAGAGTTGCAATATCTCTTTTTTTCTTCGCTTTCACCTACATAGAGCTCATTGACAAAACAAATTACCTAAACCACTATTATTTTATTAGCTTGATCGCTTTTATTTTGCTGTTTCTACCTGCTAATCGATCTTGTTCTGTTGACCAACATCTGGGCTTTGTGAAAAGAAAAGAATTCGTTCCCGCTTGGAATATTAATCTCATTAAATTTCAAATTGGCCTTGTTTACTTCTTCGCAGGCCTTTCAAAATTAAATTACCATTGGCTTTTTGAAGCTCAACCTCTTTCAAATTGGTTAAAACATCAAACCGATCTTCCATTTATTGGAGAACTGATGCAATATGATTTTACAGCCTATGTCTTTAGCTGGGGCGGAGCAATTTTTGATTTGATGATCCCATTTATCCTATTGAATAAACGATTTAGACTCGTAGGATATATTTTCGTCATCCTATTTCATACCCTTACATCGATTATGTTTCCAATAGGCGTATTTCCATTTGTGATGATTGTTAGCACCTTGATGTTTTTCTCTAGTGCTTTTCACGAAAAACTACTGTTTCATTTACAAAAACTATTTTCTTGGAATAAAAATAAAGAAACGAAAAAACCCGAGGTATATCGTCAAAAAACAAATAAAATACATGTGTTTTTTATAGGTGCTTACATCATGCTTCAAGTTCTAATTCCATTAAGGTTCCTTATTTATTCTGGCGACTTGTTTTGGACAGAACAAGGCTATCGGTTTAGCTGGAGAGTCATGCTCATCGAAAAAGCAGGTTATGCCCAATTTTATGTTCATGATGCTGCTAGTGGCAATAAAAAACTAATAAACACGAGTGAATATCTAAAACCCCAACAAGAAAAAATGATGGTAACCCAACCTGACATGATCTTACAATTTGCGCATCACATTCGGGATCAATATTCGGATACTATTATCGTGGAAAAAAATGGACTAAACGTTCATCTTGAAAGCCCAAAAATAACCGCCGAAATATATGTTAGTTTATTTAATAAAGGCAGTAAGTTATTTATTGATTCTACTGTAAATTTGTCGAAAATAAATAGGGGCTTTGCACAAAAAAAATGGATTTTAAAAAATGAAAATTAAACGCTTACTTTTCTCAATTTTCATGATTTCATTGCTCCATACATTTGGACAAAAAGGACAACTTTCAGGAACCGTTTATTCTGAAAAGGGAGAGATTATTCCTTTTTCAAAAGTAGAAATTATTGGAACAAATAAAGTCATCTATACGGACCGTAATGGTTTTTTCTTAAGTCCTAAAGTAAATTATGGTGATTATAAAGTAAGTGCTCAAGCCAGCGGTTACCTCAAAATGGAACAGTTCATCAGGCTTCAAAAATCTGAATTAGTTCTGGTGTTTAACTTGGAACGAAGCAATGCTTACACCCTAGAAGAGGTTCAGGTATCTAGAGATAAAGACAATTCATTTTTTATTAGAAGAATGAAAGCTATAGAAGGCGATATTCTTACAAAAGGAAAAAAAACGGAAGTAATATCACTAGAAACAATAGATGCGAATAAAGCAACAAACTCTAGTCGGCAGATTTTTGCAAGAGTGCCCGGGCTAAATATATGGGAAAGTGATGGCAGCGGACTGCAGATTGGTTTGGGAGGAAGAGGGTTAAATCCGAGTAGAAATGTAAATTTCAATACCCGACAAAACGGTTATGACATTAGCGCCGATGCACTAGGTTATCCTGAAAGCTATTATACACCACCTAGTGAGGCACTTGAGGAGATCCAGCTGATTCGAGGTGCGGCGTCCTTGCAGTTTGGGCCTCAATTTGGAGGTTTGATCAATTACAAGCTTAAACAAGCTCCAAAAGGTAAAAAGCTGGAGGTCATTGCACGACATACTGTAGGCTCATTTGGGTTAAACAACTCCTTTTTATCATTGTCAGGCACATTAAAATCCTGGAGCTATGTAGTCTACGGGAATTTTAAAATCGGAAATGAATGGCGCCCCAATGCCTCATTTAAGTCGGCTACAGGATATTTTTCATTAAATAAAAAGCTCTCAAAAAAATCAAGTATCAGTATTGAGTATACAAAAATGTATTATCTCGCTCAACAAGCTGGAGGACTGACAGATCTACTTTTTAACAGCAATCCAGATACTTCTGTACGGCAAAGGAATTGGTTTCGCGTGAATTGGAATCTTGCTTCCCTATCCTTTAAGCATAAATTCAATTCGAAGTCTAGACTCAGCTCAAAAACCTTTGGACTCATCGCGAAAAGAGAATCCCTCGGTTATTTGGATCAAATCAATAGAATAGATCCATTGGAAGAAAGAAATTTAATCTTTGGTCAGTTTCAAAACATTGGCAACGAAACGCGGTTCATACACCAATACCGGCCCTATGAAGCACCTTGGGCCTTTGTTACAGGTTTGAGAATATACAAAGGGTATAGCCAAAGCAAACAAGGCGATGCAAATAATGAATTTGGACCTGACTTTTATTTTGTTTCACCCGATGGAACCCCCTCGGAAAACGATGTGGCAAGTGATTACCAATTTCCAAGTTTTAATTTCGCCTTATTTGCAGAACATATTTTTAATTTTTCAGAAAAACTTAGCCTAACACCAGGCGCACGTTACGAATACATTAGTACCAATGCCAATGGGAACTATAGATTTATTCAGGAGGACCTTGCTGGCAACATCATCTTTGACACTTTGTTTGGGGTACAAAAATCTAGTAATCGGGGTTTTGTGATTGCCGGTTTAGGCCTTACTTATAATATAAATAACGAAATTGAAATCTATTCTAATTTTTCTCAGAATTACAGAAGTATTCATTTTACAGAAATGCAAATTCAAAATCCAAACTTCAAGATTGATCCCGAATTAGAAGATGAAACGGGATTTAATGTAGATCTAGGAATTCGAGGTCAAATCAAAAACAAGCTTTACTTCGATGTCTCGGGATATGGCATGTATTACAACAATAGAATTGGAACCACGCTAGAGGTTGACGAAGTTTTGTTTTCAACTTTTCAATACCGGACAAATATTTCTGCATCGCGAACATTCGGTTTCGAATGTATGACCGAGGTTGATTGGTGGAAGGTTTTCGTTAATGATTCTTCGGATTTACGTTTAAGCACCTTCGTTAATTTCTCTTATAATGATGCGAAATACATCCGCTCTAAGGAAGAGGCTTTCCAGAATAAACGCGTTGAGCTGGTGCCTCCTATCGTTCTAAAAGCGGGGCTCACCATTGGAAACCCTCGATTTTCACTTTCCTATCAATATAGCTTTACTCAAGAACACTTTTCTGATGCGACAAACTCAACCCATCAGGCCAATGCTGTAAATGGATTGATTCCCTCCTATTCTATCATGGACTTGTCTGGAAAGGCAATCTTTGGTAGATTTCAAGTTGAAGCAGGCGTCAACAACCTTGCGAATAGCACCTACTTTACGCGCAGGGCTGTCGCTTATCCTGGACCAGGTATCATACCCGGATCGAGAAGAAATTTTTATGTCACTCTTCAGGTTAAAATTTAAGGGACCTCTCTCTTTTAACGTAAATCTGATTGCTACACTAATCTTTAACAATCACTACAGGTTTGTAGTTTCCTTCTACCTGGATCGTGTATGCCCCTCTGGAAAGGTTTTCAAGAGAGACATCTGTTGATACTGCCTTGAGCTTTCCAAAGATTACGACCCTCCCCTGTTGGTCAAAAATACTGAAGGTCTTGTCAATGGAGTCTTCAGATTCTATAGTGATGAGGTATTTGGTCGGATTTGGATAAACCTTAATCCGATTCTCCGATGTTAAAAGATTAAAGGAAACTGTTGGGTTATCCACTTCCACAAACCCAACAAATATATTGTGATAGGTTTCATTGGTTATGATAGGTGGATTGAAATCAAAATAAATATCTGCATCATTTTCAATGAGAGTTCCAGGGGTAAGGTCAGGCAGTTGATCCACATGGAAAGTTATAAACCCGTTACTCGCCTCTAGATTAGTCGTGCTATCCGGCAATAGGATGTTCTCAAAGGTCCATTCGAGAACTCTCGGACCATACATTTTAAAGGTATAAGAATGGCTCGCAACACCGGGTACAACAGAAAAAACATTTAAATCCAAATCCAATGTATCTCTAATGACTACCGTAAATGCTGTATCAGTACCTGTATTTTGAAATCGCACCACATATTGCAATTGTTGATTGGGCTGGATATAGTTTTCTGATGTTTGCCCTGTGGGATATCCAGTTTTATCATTTGGGTCAAAGCTTCCGGTTACCGTACCACAATAAATATCAACTATCGGATCCGCATCGTCTAATGGAAAATCATTGACTAGATTGGGTGTCCAATTGTTGAAGTCGCCGCAGGCTTCCACGTGTGCATTTGGATGCGAATTTCCAGGGTGTAAAGGATGCTGTTCTGCATTCAAAATCCAAGTTTGTCCATTTCCAGCATACGAATAAAGAAGTGTTTCACCCCCTTGAATCATTATTGAATCTGTGGAAATAACGACACCATCTATTGTTATCCATACTGGTGCATAGCATTCCATGTCTCCCATCCCAAAGTCACCGGTATTGGTGATTTCAAAGAAAATGGAGTCATTTTCACACCATCCATCCACCGTTAAACTACTCTGATCCCAAGGTAATGTACATGGTTCAGGCAATCCATTTAATATACCACCTGTCCCATCATCAATTACTGGGTCAGACATTACTTCATCCAAGACACAAGGGTCAAAAGAATTTAAGCTGGCTTCCATGCACAAAGTCTGGCCTAAAAAAGCACTACAACTAACCGTTGTCCATAAAATCAAGGTAACTGACTCTCCTGGATTCAAACTGTCAATTTCGAATTGATATACATTATTCCCTAGCCCTACATAGGAAGCTGAAGCCGAATCCACGATAATTAGAGGGTCAAGCTCGACATCAATAAAAGCATCTGTCATCACTCCGGTAGCTGTATTTGAATTTGAAACCATGACATATACCGACTGATTCGAAAAACACGGCCTCATAAACGACATAAATATGCTTACATCAGGGTCGGGACATGGAAAATCAGAATAGATGCCAAAGCTTACATCATTTGTACAATTTTGATTTAATATTTCAAATGTCTGTGAAATTGGACAATTGGTAGACCAATTGAGATTTGCAGTATCAATGGTAGCCGTAATTATTCCGTCAGCATAAGGTAGAGCTATGCTCCCACAGGAGTCCGTAGTTTGAATCAAATTGCCAGGCTGAATCAACACGGGAATATCAGGCACTCCTTGTTCTGCTTCTAATATGCAATTTTGGTTGATGTCATTGTAAACGACAAAATCAGATGCCTGTACAGATCCATTTATTGTAGTAAATTCAAAACTTACACATCCAAATGCATCAAAAACTTGAAAGTCATAAGTTCCTGGACAAAGGTCTTGAATACTGGCCGATGTACTTCCGTTCGACCACCACAGAGTATAAGGGGGAGAGCCACCGTTAATTATGGGATAAATGGATCCATCACAATTTCCAGCACATGAGGCATCTGTTGCAATTAATTCAACCCACATCATGG
>CAJJBU010000017.1 GCA_905182495.1 Flavobacteriales bacterium UBA952 | reverse complement strand
ATTGGGCTGGATATAGTTTTCTGATGTTTGCCCTGTGGGATATCCAGTTTTATCATTTGGGTCAAAGCTTCCGGTTACCGTACCACAATAAATATCAACTATCGGATCCGCATCGTCTAATGGAAAATCATTGACTAGATTGGGTGTCCAATTGTTGAAGTCGCCGCAGGCTTCCACGTGTGCATTTGGATGCGAATTTCCAGGGTGTAAAGGATGCTGTTCTGCATTCAAAATCCAAGTTTGTCCATTTCCAGCATACGAATAAAGAAGTGTTTCACCCCCTTGAATCATTATTGAATCTGTGGAAATAACGACACCATCTATTGTTATCCATACTGGTGCATAGCATTCCATGTCTCCCATCCCAAAGTCACCGGTATTGGTGATTTCAAAGAAAATGGAGTCATTTTCACACCATCCATCCACCGTTAAACTACTCTGATCCCAAGGTAATGTACATGGTTCAGGCAATCCATTTAATATACCACCTGTCCCATCATCAATTACTGGGTCAGACATTACTTCATCCAAGACACAAGGGTCAAAAGAATTTAAGCTGGCTTCCATGCACAAAGTCTGGCCTAAAAAAGCACTACAACTAACCGTTGTCCATAAAATCAAGGTAACTGACTCTCCTGGATTCAAACTGTCAATTTCGAATTGATATACATTATTCCCTAGCCCTACATAGGAAGCTGAAGCCGAATCCACGATAATTAGAGGGTCAAGCTCGACATCAATAAAAGCATCTGTCATCACTCCGGTAGCTGTATTTGAATTTGAAACCATGACATATACCGACTGATTCGAAAAACACGGCCTCATAAACGACATAAATATGCTTACATCAGGGTCGGGACATGGAAAATCAGAATAGATGCCAAAGCTTACATCATTTGTACAATTTTGATTTAATATTTCAAATGTCTGTGAAATTGGGCAATTGGTAGACCAATTGAGATTTGCAGTATCAATGGTAGCCGTATATATTCCGTCAGCATAAGGTAGAGCTATGCTCCCACAGGAGTCCGTAGTTTGAATCAAATTGCCAGGCTGAATCAACACGGGAATATCAGGCACTCCTTGTTCTGCTTCTAATATGCAATTTTGGTTGATGTCATTGTAAACGACAAAATCAGATGCCTGTACAGATCCATTTATTGTAGTAAATTCAAAACTTACACATCCAAATGCATCAAAAACTTGAAAGTCATAAGTTCCTGGACAAAGGTCTTGAATACTGGCCGATGTACTTCCGTTCGACCACCACAAGAGTATAAGGGGGAGAGCCACCGTTAATTATGGGATAAATGGATCCATCACAATTTCCAGCACATGAGGCATCTGTTGCAATTAATTCAACCCACATCATGGGAGACATAGAAAAAACGAATAGGTTTAAGAGTACTGTATCTATGTCATCATACACATGTAAAGTATATTCGCCAGGGCACAAATTAGTGTAGAAATGCGTAAGGTCTCCAGGTACATCCGATGAATCTTCCGGCATCAAATTGTTGCCAAAATAATCCAAACTATAATAAAGAGTTCCGGTACCAGTGGCCTCAAAATAAATTGTTCCATCGCAATTCCATTCACATTGCTCAGGTATTTCATTAATCGTGGTAATGTTGACCTGACTTGAAATAAAATATGGAATAAATAAAACTAAAAGTAAAAGGTCTTTTTTCATCAGTTGTAGATTAGGCGATGGGTGAGGTTATAATACTTTGACGATGAGTTAAATAAATGGTTGTGAACCAGTTTGATGAATTTTAATATCAAGCCTTAGGAAATCCCCTGATTTTCTTTGTGGTCAGGATAAAAGCAACTCTCTTCGTTCGATTGATCTGAGGGCTGCTTAATCATGAAAAACCTAAAAAGCTTTTTTGATTCTTTTTTCGCATCTCAATATACTAATGTAAACCTGTGTTTAAAACGTTTTAAATACAAAAAAGCCAACCTGAACAGGTTGGCTTTTCAATGGTAGCGAGGACAGGATTATCCTTCATTTCATTTCGGATGGACATTAATGGAGGCTTAACAAGGAAAAGCTCAGACCACTTCGTGATCTTCCTTTTTACATTTCCATGTACTTATTAAAGCAAGCTTTCAACGCTCCTGGAAATGAAAAAGCCAATCTTTTCAGATTGGCTTTTCAATGGTAGCGGGGACAGGACTCGAACCTATGACCTTCGGGTTATGAGCCCGACGAGCTACCAACTGCTCCACCCCGCAATATATCTTGTAAAATAATCTTGTTCTTTTTGGGACACCAAAGATAGGTCAAACCTTTAGCCCCACCAAACAATTTGTCATTAACTTACGGACTGACCGTGTAAAAATTCTTTTTCAGTAGCTAGGAAGCTTAATTTTCCGTCTTCATCCTCCGCCATTAGCACCATTCCCTGAGATTCGACCCCTCTAATTTTTCTTGGAACGAGATTCAATAATACCAAAACAGTCTTATTAACAATCTCTTCCGGCGCGTAATCAAGAGCAATTCCAGAAACGACAGTACGCACGTCTATTCCCGTATCCACAGTTAACTTCAACAATTTATCCGCTTTCTCTATTTTCTCTGCAGAGATGATTTTCCCCATTCGTAAGTCTAGCTTCTGAAATGTATCAAAGTCAATTGGTTCTTTCATAGGTTTAAATTTTGAAGGTTTGCTTGCTTTGGATTGTAATTTTCCGATCTCGTTTTCTACAAAGTCATCTTCGATTTTAACAAATAAAATCTCAGGTTTTTGAATCACATTTCCTGGAATAAGTTTTGTGTTCTCGTAATCCGCCCACTTCAGGGCTTCTATATTCAATATTGATTGGATTTTTTTGGAGGTTGCTGGCAAAAATGGATAGGCCGCAATGGATAACCTTAGGGTGATTTCAAGAGACACGCTCATAATCGTTTCAACGCGAGCAGGATCAGTTTTAGCAAGCTTCCATGGTTCATTTTCTGCTAAATAGCGATTCCCAAGTCGGGCCAAGCCCATCATTTCACTTTGAGCTTCTCGGAATTTATATTTGTACATGAGCGCTTCTATTCGCTCACCTATTTGTCTCATTTCGAGGATTGCAGGTTCATCCCGTTCATCTCTTTTATGCCCCGCTGGAATCACTCCATTATAATATTTATGCGTAAGAACGATCGTCCGATTTAGAAAATTCCCCATTACATCAGCAAGTTCCGAATTAACCCGCGATTGAAAATCCTTCCATGTAAACTCTGCGTCTTTACTCTCAGGGGCGATAGAAGTCAAAACATATTTGAGTTCATCTATTTTGTCGGGATATGCCTCGATGTATTCGTGGAGCCAAACTGCCCAGTTTCTGGAGGTTGAAAACTTATCTCCTTCTAAATTCAAGAACTCAGAAGCGGGAACGTTATCTGGTAAAATATAACCACCGTGGTCTTTTAAAAGAATTGGAAATATGATCGCGTGGAAAACAATATTGTCTTTTCCAATAAAGTGCACGAGCTTGCGATCACCGGCATGTTCTTTTAACCAATAATCTTCCCATTTTTTATTGTTTTCCTTTGCCCATTTTTTCGTTGCAGAGATATACCCAATTGGGGCATCCAACCAAACATAAAGAACCTTACCCTCACCTTCCGGTAAGGGAACCTTCACGCCCCAATCTAAATCTCGGGTCATGGCACGAGGCTTTAATCCACCATCGATCCAGGACATACATTGTCCCGTTACTTGATTTCTCCAAGCCTTAGGGTCGTGTTGCTGTTCTCCATCTAAAAGCCCATCTGTAATCCATCGTTTGAGCCAACCTTCATGCTGATCCATTGGAAGGAACCAATGAGACGTTTTTCTCAATACAGGTAATTGACCACTAAGTGTAGACTTTGGATTAATTAAATCTGTTGGACTTAAGTCACTACCGCATTTTTCACATTGATCCCCATAAGCATCCGCACTTTGACACTTCGGACAGGTCCCTGTAATATAACGGTCAGCTAAGAATTGATTATAGTCGGCATCATAATATTGCTCAGATGTCTTTTGTATAAAACGGTCTTTATTATTTAATTCCTTAAAAAAATCAGAAGAAGTCTCATGATGAAGGGCACTTGAGGTTCTGTCATAAATATCAAATTCAATTCCAAAATCAGTAAATGCCTTTCCAATAATACCGTGGTATTTATCAACTATTTCTTTAGGACTCACACCTTCTTTTTTTGCACGAAGTGTAATTGCCGCTCCATGCTCGTCGCTACCACAAACAAAAAGCACATCAGCGTCATTCATTCGTAAGAATCGAACAAAGGTATCTGCCGGCAAATATACCCCTGCTACATGGCCTAGATGAAGCGGGCCGTTTGCATAAGGTAAAGCCGCTGTTATTGTGTATTTTTTTGTCATATGAGAGCCTAAAGATAAGCAAGAAATCCTTGACTTTTAATCAAAAAAAAAGGGCCGATAAAATCGACCCTTTTCAATCAATAAATTGACCTATTTTTTAACAACTGAAAACGTTGATGTATTTCCGTTATCAAGTGTAACATTGAACATGTAAACACCTTCATCTAAAGAAGAGATATCAACTAATGTTTGACCGTTGACAAGATTTACGTTGTTCGAAAGAACAAGTCTACCAGCGATATCAGAAACAACCATCACTGCAGAACCTTCTCCATCAATATCAATTGTAACAGCGTCATTTGCTGGATTTGGAAATGCACGACCTGAAAGCTGCGTGACTTCTTCAACACCTGCACCTGACTCCATTTTAAGGCCTAAGCCTAAAGCAGTAACCCCTGACCATCCAGAGTACCAAGTTGTACCATCAATATTCAAAGGTGAAATTGGCTGCGTGTAAATTGAATAATTCGCATCATAATTCAATGTATTGTCATAACCAAAAGAAATATTAGGATTGTAGGTTGTCAAACAAACCAAATATCTTTGGTTATCACCTACCGTAACTGCCGCATCTAAAGGAGCATAAACAACAACCCCATTCTCGTCATTTGAAGCAGGGTAATAAAGACCACCACCTACTTGATTCAAGTCGTCGAAAGTAATTGTCGCCCATCCACCTGAAACATCAGTCCAAGCATCGTTCCATTCAAAAACATCCATAATGATTTCTTCATCTTGAAGAATAGAATCACTCGCTAATGCTGCAAAGTAAAATCCAGAAATCCCGAAAGTAGCTGAAGGATAAACATCCTGAAGCTGCATACAAGTTTGGTAACTCGAAGTGGCATTACTTGGGAAAGTATTGATCTTTAAGGTACCATTTTCCTGACCTGCTAATGAAAGCATAGACGTCACACCGAATTCTCTTGTGTATACATTGTCAAAATCTGCTTCATCAACTTGTCCGTCAATTGCAATTGTATAAGATAATGTATAATCTCCCTCATCCCAAGAACCTGGATCAACTAAAGGAAATTCAGTAGGGTTTCCATTAAAAACCGCTAATGTATCGCCCGATGCAACAAATGAACTCACTGTTTCTGAGTAAATATTTCCACCTGGGCCATCAACAGAAGCTGTTACGCTAAACGTATTGTCATCAGATCCGAAATTGTAAACTTCAATTCCAGCTTGGAAACTATAACCGTTATTAGCCATAGCAACAGGCACTGAGCCGTATCTTGGAGATAAAACAGCACTTTCAGATGAACCACCGTCGTTAGCAAATAGGTTTTGCTTGTTACCCATAAATACAACAACTTCGCCGTTTACCATTTCGTCAGTAAGGACTGCACCATCCACACTAGAAAGCATTACCGTTGGAATCGTAACGTTAAGCCCTTCGGCTCCACCGCCCATGCCAACTGCTTCTGGATCACGATTAATAATAATTACACCAAGAGCACCTGCATTTTCAGCTTGTAATGCCTTGTATCCAAATTCACAAGTGTTTCTGTAAATGATTGCAATGAAACCTGTCATGTCATTAATTAAAGGACCGTTACAAGCCTCAGCAGACATTGGGTTCCCTTGAATATTCACTCCTTCAGTACCGTCATCAGCAAGCATAATTGGCGCCTCTACAAACGTGTTTGGAACCAAGAAGTCAGGACATGACCAATCTCCACCAGCAGGATCTGCCCAAGTGAAGTCAAAATTATTCGCAATTGCAGCAGGGGAAACCCCTCTAACAACTACTTGTGCTGTTGTCGCAAAAGCAAAAACAACCACAATTAAAGATAGTATTAGTTTTTTCATAAAAATTGATTTTAGTTTACACAAATTTAATACAAAATTTAGAGAATAAAAACTCTAAATTCATATTATGAAATAATCTCAAAAAAGACATTAACTATAAGTATAACAACTACTTACACTCCGCGTATTTAGAACTGACCACATTCCAATCCACGACATTAAAAAAGGCTTTGATATAATCAGGTCTTCTATTTTGATAATTTAGGTAATAAGCATGCTCCCAGACATCAATGCCTAAAATAGGAACTCCTCCACACCCTTCTCCCATCACAGGGTTATCCTGATTCGGTGTTGAACAGACTTCTAATCCTCCATCTTTCACGCATAACCAAGCCCAACCTGAACCGAATCGTGTTGCTGCAGCTTTGGCAAACGCATCTTTAAAAGCTTCAAAGGATCCAAATGTAGTATCTATAGCTTCAGCCAAATCACCTGAAGGAATACCTCCTCCGTCTGGAGACATTACCTCCCAAAACAACGTGTGGTTAAAAAAACCTCCTCCATTATTTCTTACAGCCGGGTTATTCGCGCATTTTTGAAGTATCTCATGAATGGAATCTCCTTCCATTTCAGTTCCTTCAATCGCAGCGTTTAAATTATTGGTGTATCCTTGATGGTGCTTGGAGTGATGTATCTCCATGGTTCTCGCATCAATATGGGGCTCAAGTGCATCGTATGCATAACTCAATTTTGGTAATTCAAATGACATTCTATTTAATTTTAAAATTCGTAACTCAAAAATAGGCAATTCGAGGCAAATGAAATTTCAAATTAATTTATTTTTTAATTGTTGTAGCACCTTATGAGCTTATAAAGGAATCTTTAGCAGGCTTTATCCGTATATTTGCATTATGATACCTCAAATTCCCCAAAGACCAATCTCTGACTGGCTGCCTCTATCTTTAAAAGAAGCATCTAAAAGAGGTTGGGAAGACTTTGATGTTATACTCATCTCAGGAGATGCTTATGTAGACCATCCAGCCTTTGGAACAGCTGTAATTGGCCGAATCATTGAAGATGAAGGGTTAAAGGTTGGCATTGTTGCACAACCCAATTGGCAAGATGATCTCAGGGATTTTAAAAAACTTGGTAAACCAAAGCTTTTCTTTGGTATTACGGCAGGATGTATGGACTCTATGGTAAATCACTATACGGCTAACAAGCGTTTAAGATCTACTGACGCATACACTGCAGGTGGTAAAGCAGGGTTTAGACCTGATTATGCTACAACTGTTTATTCAAATATATTAAAGGACCTATTCCCTGATACACCAGTTTTAATTGGTGGTATCGAGGCATCACTGCGAAGGGTCACTCATTATGATTATTGGGAAGACAAACTGATGCCAAGTATTCTTTTCGATTCAAGAGCAGATGCCTTAGTCTATGGGATGGGCGATCAACCCTTGAGAGATGCACTAAGACTCTTAAAAAAAGGAGTCCCTTTTGCGCATTTGAAAACTATTAAACAATTTGCGTTTCTTCAGGACAAAGTTGATGAATTGCCAAAAGTCAAGAATTGGAATACAGTCGCCCTAGCTAGCCATGAAGATTGTCTTGAGGATAAAATTAAATATGCAGCCAATTTCAAAATAGTTGAAGTTGAATCAAATAAATGGCAGGCAAATAGGATTACTCAAGATATCGGGGATCAAGTACTTGTTATTAACCCGCCCTATAAAACAATGGAGGAAAAGGAAATTGATGCTTCCTTTGAATTACCGTATACACGGGAACCTCATCCAAAATATAAGAAAAAAGGAAACATTCCTGCCTATGACATGATTAAATTCTCTGTCAATATGCATCGTGGGTGCTTCGGTGGCTGTAGCTTTTGTACTATTTCTGCGCATCAAGGAAAATTCATCGCTTCTAGAAGTGAAAAATCAATTTTATCTGAGGTTAGTAAAGTGGCAGCTCATCCAGAATTTAAGGGTTATATTTCCGACTTAGGTGGGCCTTCGGCAAACATGTATAAGATGAAAGGAAAGGATGAAGCGATCTGTGAACGATGTATTTCTCCTAGCTGCATCCATCCCGTTATATGCAATAATCTGGATACCTCCCATAAACCGATGACCGAGCTTTACAAAAAAATTGATGCTTTACCAGAAGTGAAAAAAGCATTTGTTGGTTCCGGGATACGTTATGATTTACTTGTTGACGACTTCAACAAAAATAATGAAGATGGCAATCATGATGAGTACATTGAACAAGTGATTACCAGACACGTAAGTGGTAGGCTAAAAGTTGCCCCAGAGCACACTTCGGATAAGACACTTCGAGTGATGCGCAAGCCTTCCTTTAAGTATTTCCACAAATTCAAGGAAAAATACGACAAGATATCTGAGAAAGTAGGTATCAATCAACAACTTGTGCCTTATTTCATTTCATCACACCCTGGATGTGACGAGGTGGACATGGCAAACCTTGCTGCTGAAACAAAGGATATGGGTTTTCAACTAGAGCAAGTTCAAGATTTCACACCAACACCTATGACAGTAGCGACTGTAATTTACTATGCAGGCGTTCACCCCTATACTTTGAAGCCCATTGAAACCGTAAAGTCAAAAGAAGAAAAGCTTGAACAAAATAAGTTCTTCTTTTGGTATAAAAAAGAAAATAGATCATGGATCAAGAATAAGCTCAATAAAGCAAATAGACCCGACTTATTAGAAAAGCTTATTGAACCAGAAACAAAACGCGAAATGCCGCCTTGGCTTGAAAAAAGAAGAAAAAATAAACGTTAGGGTCTTACCTCTGTTTATCTTCAATGAAATCTAAAGCTTTTGTTCCAAAGGAGTTATTGTCCCATATTTTCAACTCCTTATCCCCATCATTATATACAAAGGTCGGATACGATCCTTGCGTTAAGGACTCAGTGTATTTATTTTTATTTAAAAGCTCAAATTTAATTTGACTCTTTTTTAAAATACTTTCAATATCTCCTCCATCATTATGGGTGATGATTTTATAAGTAACCGTCAAATCAGGATTGCGCTTTTTTAACAAAGCGATAAGACTGATCGTTTCAAGACAATATGGGCAATTAGGAAGTGAAAAAACGACCAATTCATTGTTTTTTTTGGACGCTCCATCCTCAACTTTTATAGTTTTTGACAAATCATAAATATCAGATTCAAAAACAGGATTGAAGCCAAAATAAAGACTTAAAGGAATAAAGGACACCAAGAACCTTATGAGAAAATTAAAAGTCGTTTTCTTACTTTTTTTACGTAAAAAAATGACAACAAAAACACTGCTTAAGAAAAGAAGAATAAAAGGAAGTAGATTTGACATTTGCCACGAAAAACCCAGCAATAAAATAAACTCTTCTAAAATATTCATTGTAAGTTTTAGACAAAGATAAGGAATTGACCAACAAGCAATGTCATTACACTCTTATTGTAGACATCCCTCCATCTACACCTATTGTCTGTCCTGTCAACCATTCATTCTCTAAACAAAATACTACTGCTTTTGCTATATCTTCTGGAGATCCTATTTTTTTAAGGGGATGACGCATGGCCGCATTTTCACGTTTTTGGTCTGAATTTAAAAGGCCTTCGGCTAAAGAAGTATCTGTTAGAGAAGGGCTCACGGTATTCACACGAATATTTGGCGCCCACTCTGCAGCTAAGCTTCGCGCTAATGCCTCTACTCCTCCTTTTGCCGCAGCAATCGAAGCGTGAAATGACATTCCTTGACTATTTGCTACAGTACCAAATAAAACCACCGAACCTTTATTTCTCTTCAATACTCTAAAATAATACTGCAATACGCGAACAGCACCGAGTACGTTTACTTTATAGTCAGCAATGAAATCTTCCTCTGAGAGCCTATGAAATGGTTTCAAATTAATAGAACCTGGACAATAGACTATTCCCTTAAGGTTTTCTATTTCTGGTAAGTCGTCTGTTAACACATCGCAAAGCACATGGTTCGCCTGCTCAGAACCGCTGCGAGAAATTACAATACAATTCTCTTGGCCAAAATGATTTACAACTGCGAGTCCTATACCTTTTGAACCTCCTACGATCAAATATTTTTCTTCCATAAAAAACAAACAAGTTCTATTCCTTTTTGTTTATTATCATTAGTATGTTTCGGCTTGTCGTAATGAAGAAAATGTCGTATTTTTGTAGTCCACTTTTCACTATTTATAATTAATCTAAATAAAAACAGATGATTACGGTAACAGAGTCAGCAAAAAAACAAGCCATCCGCCTTATGGAAGATGATGGTAAAGACGGCTATTTTATTCGTGTCGGTGTCGAAGGCGGGGGTTGTTCAGGTTTAATGTATCAGCTCACTTTTGACAATGAAAGAAAGGAAGGGGATTCAACCTTTGAAGACAATGGAATAGAAGTTGTCGTAGACAAGAAAAGCTATTTATATCTGCTCGGTACTATTTTAGATTTCTCCGGTGGATTGAACGGAAAAGGCTTTGTGTTTAAAAATCCAAATGCCGATCGGACATGTGGTTGCGGCGAATCCTTTTCAGTATAAATAAGATTAGATTACCTAAATGGCACAGTATACAGAAAATGAATTAGCAAAGGATTTAGAAAACCAGGATTATAAATTTGGTTTTGTAACAGATGTTGAGACCGAGACGATCCGTAAAGGTTTAGATGAAGGCATTATTCGCTTAATATCCGCTAAAAAAGATGAGCCTGAATGGCTTTTAGAATATCGCTTAACTGCATTTGAAGCATGGCAAAAGATGACTGAGCCAGAATGGGCACATGTTCGCTATAAAAAACCAGACTTTCAAAATATCACCTACTTTGCTGCTCCAAAACAATCTAAAAAATATGAATCTTGGGACGATGTTGACCCAGAGATGAAAGAAACGATGGCCAAACTTGGTATATCGTTGGAGGAGCAAAAAAAACTGACTGGAGTCGCTGTAGACTTTGTCATGGATTCTGTCTCTGTTGCAACATCATTTAAATCGAAACTAAAAGAATTGGGGATTATATTTTGCTCCTTTTCTGAAGCCGTTCAAGATTACCCAGAATTGGTTCGCGAACATATGGGATCTATTGTCCCTCACACAGATAATTTTTATGCTGCATTGAACGCAGCCGTTTTTACCGACGGTTCCTTTTGCTATATTCCTAAGGGAGTGCGTTGCCCAATGGAATTGTCTACCTATTTTAGAATCAATGCTGAGGGAACTGGTCAGTTTGAAAGAACCTTGGTAATTGCAGATGAAGGTTCCTATGTCTCCTACCTAGAAGGCTGCACAGCCCCGCAAAGAGACGAGAATCAGCTTCATGCCGCAGTTGTAGAACTCAAAGCTCTTAAAGATGCCGAAATCAAATATTCGACCGTCCAAAACTGGTATCCTGGCGATAAAAATGGCGTGGGTGGTATATTCAATTTTGTAACTAAAAGAGGTCTCTGCGAAACGAATGCAAAGATTTCTTGGACGCAAGTAGAAACAGGGTCAGCAGTGACGTGGAAATATCCTTCCTGTATCCTAAAAGGAGACCATTCTGTAGGTGAGTTTTATTCAGTTGCCGTAACCAATAACTATCAACAAGCGGATACAGGTACAAAAATGATCCACTTGGGGAAAAATACAAAAAGCACGATTATCTCAAAAGGTATTTCTGCTGGAAACTCTCAGAATTCATACCGTGGTTTGGTTCAAATCCATAAAAACGCCCACAAGGCAAGGAATTTCTCTCAATGTGACTCTTTATTAATGACAGATCATTGTGGCGCTCATACCTTCCCATATATCGAATGTAAAAACCCAAGTGCACAAATCGAGCACGAAGCAACCACCTCCAAAATCGGAGAGGATCAGTTGTTTTATTGTAAGCAAAGGGGGATCTCTGAAGAAAAAGCCATAAGCCTTATTGTAAATGGATATTGTAAAGAAGTGTTGAATCAATTACCTATGGAATTTGCTGTTGAAGCACAAAAATTATTAGCTATAAGCCTTGAAGGCTCTGTAGGATAAATCAATATATATGATTGAAATAAAAAATTTACATGCGAATATTGAAGGAAAGGAAATATTAAAAGGCCTTACCTTAAATGTAAACGCAGGAGAGGTACATGCGATTATGGGACCTAATGGAGCCGGAAAAAGCACGCTTGCAAATATTCTAGCGGGGCGTGAAGAATATGAAATTACTGCAGGAGACATCACTTTTGATGGAGTAGATCTTCTTGCTCTTTCTACAGAAGAAAGAGCAAGAGAGGGGCTCTTTTTGGCTTTTCAATATCCAGTTGAAATACCAGGGGTTTCAAATGTCAATTTTCTTAGAACTGCACTGAACGAAATCAGAGAAGCTAAAGGTGAAGATCCTATCACCGCGAAAGAATTTATGGCACTCGTTCGTGAAAAATCAAAAATTGTTGAATTAGATAGTAAACTCGCTTCTCGCTCTGTAAACGAAGGTTTCTCTGGTGGAGAGAAAAAGCGAAATGAGATATTTCAAATGGCCATGCTAAATCCAAAATTGGCTGTTTTAGACGAAACGGATTCAGGTCTAGACATTGATGCCTTGAGGATTGTTGCCAAAGGAGTGAATTCTCTAAAGTCTCCTGAAAACGCATCCATTGTAATTACGCATTACCAAAGACTATTGGACCATATCGTTCCTGACTTTGTGCACGTCCTTTACGATGGGAAGATCGTCAAAACAGGAGGGAAAGAACTCGCACTTGAGTTAGAGGAAAAAGGATACGATTGGATTAAAGAAGAAATGCAAGTTAGCTAACATGGAAGACGTTCTTAAAAAAAATAAACTTCAGACCTTGAGAGAAATATTTTCTCCTACAAGCTTGCCTTTTTCAGAAGGTCTATTGAAAAAAACACGTTCTGTTCTTGAAGAAAAAGATTTACCAACTCGCAAAGATGAAAATTGGAAATACACGAATCTTAATGGTCTAAAAAAACTTTCATTCGATAAAGACATGGCGAATGAAATATTAGAAAACCCTTTTATCTCTGAGGGGTCTAATAGGCTTTTGATTAAAAATGGCGTTGTCATTGACTCAACTAAAACCATTGAAGGCGTCAGAACCAATTGGTCAGATAAAACGCTTCCAGAAGTTGTGGGGTCGGGTGTCATGGATGCCCTAAATGTTCTGCATTGCACAGCTGCCATTGAAATTGAGTTTTCATCAGGAGGCAAAACAAAAGAGCTAGAGTTGGTTTTTGAAAACAGCATAAATACACAATCCTTTCCACGGCTCTTCATAAGATGTAAAAAAGGCTGCAAAGGTACTGTAATCTTGAATTATCAAGGCACAACAGAAAACGCAAGTTTTTCCAATGTGTCCTCCTTCATTGATGTTGAAGAAAATGCAAACTTGACGATTCATAAAATTCAAAAGAATGGTGTTAATGCTTTTGACTTACAAAGAGAATATGTGAATCAGTCGGCCAATAGTACATTTACGATCAATACCTTTTGTTTGTCCGGGAAAATGACAAGAAACGACCTCTACATCAAGGTAAAAGGGAACAATTGCGAAACGTATATGAATGGTGCCTATACCTTGAAAGGCAAGTCTCACTGCGACAACCACACAACAGTTGATCATGAGGTGGCGCATTGCTACTCAAAAGAACTCTATAAAGGCGTTGTTGATGGCTTTGCCACCAATGTATTCAATGGGAAAGTATTTGTGCGTAAAGACGCTCAAAAGATCAATGCATTTCAGTCAAATGCAAACATCTTACTAAGTGAAACAGGTACGGTCAACTCGAAACCTGAATTAGAGATCTATGCAGATGATGTTAAGTGTTCTCACGGTTCTACAACAGGTCAGTTAGATGATGAAGCCGTCTTTTACCTTCGCTCAAGAGGTTTGTCAGAAAAAGCGGCCAAAGAGCTTTTGGTGAAAGCATTCTTAGGTGAGGTTTTGGAAGAGATTGATCACGAAGAAGTTCGCTCCTATGTTGAGGGGCAAATTGAACTGCATTTTACCGCTTAGTCTACCTCATCTAATTTCTTCAGAAAGCGATCAGCAGCCTCTAAATGCTTCTCTTTCTTCTCCGCTGACATTCGGTTAAAAGAATGTACCATCATTGACATTCTCGGATTTTTGAGGAAAAAATCTTGATTTACAGAAATGAACTGCCAAAACAAGCCGTCCCAGATCTCAGTCCAAGGACCATTTCCATAATTGCTCATTTTTTTAATATAGTTAGACCCGCTAATGTATGGTTTCGTAGCAAATGTTCCGCCATCAGCAAATTGACTCATCCCGTATACATTGGGAACCATGACCCAGTCATAGGCATCGATAAACAATTCCATGAACCAACGATACACCTCATCGGGATGAAATTCGCACAAAAGCATAAAGTTTCCAAGGACCATTAGACGCTCGATGTGGTGGCAGTATCCTGTTTTTAAAACTTTTTTAATGGTATCGTCTACAGGTTCAATTCCCGTCGTGCCATCATAAAAGCTCTTCGGTATTTTACGTTCAAAACCCCAGAAATTTTGCGTTCGAGAGTAGCTTCCTTTGCAGCTATACATCCCACGAATAAATTCTCTCCACCCCATAATTTGTCTTATGAACCCTTCCAAAGAATTTAAAGAAATGTTATGCTTTTGTGCATGTAAAACACTTTGGCTGATGACTTGTCGTGGTGAAATTAATCCTGCATTCATAAGGGGCGACAACAAACTATGGTTTAAAAAGATCGCATCTTTTACTATGGCATCTTCATAGATTCCAAACTCCTCAAAACGCTCGTGTAAAAAACGCTCAAGCCATATGCTTGTTTCCTCAAAGGTGATTGGATAAATACGCTCGGACTTAAGCGCGCCGGGATAGTCCATAAAATGTGTTTCAACATACTGCAAAGCTTCCTCCCAGTATGCGTTTGACATCGGAAATTCAATCGCCGGCGGTATCTTTGCTTTCGGGTATTTTTTCCTATTATCGATGTCATAGGTCCACTTCCCTCCTCTTGGACTGCCATCTTTTTCCATCAAAACATTGTGTTTTAAACGCTGCTGCTTGTAGAAAGTTGTTTGGAAAAAAGACTTTTTATCAGACCTAAAGAAGGTGCTTAAATCCTCATTTGTATTGATGAAGTAAGGCGTCTCATGCATGTTTAAGCGTATGTGATCAGAAAACATAGTCATCCTTTTCGATAGCCAATTGTCAACCGGGTCATAGAAATTTACCTGCTCAATACCAGAGGACAACAACCTATCCATTAAGCCCCTAATATCACTTGTTTTCGCAGATGCTTCAATGTAATAAACGGTCGCGTTTTGTGATTTCAAGAAATCCTGATAGGCCATCATAGATGCTCTATGAAAGGCTATTTTCTGCTTGTGAAACTTGTATTGCCGAAAATACAAATGCTCTTCGACCAGATAAATATCACATCCGTTATCAATCAGCTTGCTTTTCTCAAAAAGCTGGTGCGGAAATATGAGGTTAACGGCTTTTCTTTTTTCCATTGTTTCTAGTATGTAATGCGACAATTCGTTTGCTATCAGCTCGGACATCTTCATGTTTTCGGTGCCCCCATATCTTATCCCTAGCAACTTTAGCAACAGCAGTTAAGTCAACGATTGGATTAGGATAATCGTTCGATATTCTATGTAGTTCTTTTTCCATGGGTGTGATTTTCCAGGGCTCGTGAATAAATTCAACGGGGATGTTTTTTAATTCGGGCACCCATTCGCGAATAAAAACGCCATTGGGATCGTGTTCTTGAGATTGTTTGACTGGATTGTACATTCGAATGGTATTTATACCCGTCGTTCCTGCTTGCATCTGAAATTGAGGGTAATGAATACCCGGTTCGTAATCCAAAAATTGTTGCGCCAAATAATACACCCCTTCTTTCCAATTGCAATCTAGATGAAAACACAACACAGAGACCAGCATTGCTCGCATTCTGAAGTTGATCCAACCCGTTGCAATCAGGCACCGCATGCAAGCATCTACGAGAGGAAAACCGGTTTGTCCATTTCTCCAAGCCTCTAGAAATATAGGATTGCTTTTATATTCCAAGGTTTCATAACCCCTATTGACACAATGGGTTTCATAAGTGCACTCCATCTCAAACTTTTGAATGAAATGACAACGCCATTTCAATCGGGTGAGGTGGTTGTTAAAGCTGCGCTTGTTGAAATCATAATTCGGATGGTTTCGGACAAATTGAACTGTCTGACGCACCGATAAATTACCCCAAGCCAGATAGGGAGAAATACGTCCGCAAGATTTGCGACTCTCTTTAGGTTTGGAGATATGTCGGCTATAATTTGCCCCTCTCCCCTCGCAAAAAGAACGCATATAACGCATGGCATAGCTTTCTCCAGGCTTCTGGAACCCCGCGGCATACTCGCGTAATGATTGTAAAAGTGAGCTCGGCAAATCAAAGGGGAGCGTCTTTTCAGAATATTCATTCTGGGAATATTCATTGAGAATCAGGGGGGAATTCACGGCAGCAAACCAATTTTTATCCCAATTCACTCTATTTTTAATACCTCGAATAATACCGTCACGTTGAAATTCTGTCCATTTGATGCCCTTACGTTTTAATAAAGAGGAAACATTCTTGTCACGGTCCCAGGTCACTTTGACGCCGCTCTCCTGATAGGAATACACATTTTGAATGTCAAATTTTTCACTTAAGAAAGTGAAAACAGCGATTGCCTCCCCATGAAGGAGGTGGACCTTTCTGTTGAAGGCAGACAAAACCTCATTCATTTCCAAAATAGAATGGTATACAAACTGTAAATGTCTTAAAGAACAGTCTGGATAATCCATGGCTGATGGCTCCATGATATAAATAGGCAGGTAATTACATGTTGAATGATGTTCAGCCTCAAAAAAGGGCAGGTGGTCCTGAAGCCGTAAATCTCTTTTGAGCCAAACAATATTCAATTCCTCTTTCACTTGACAAGCTCCTTTTTTGCTTTATTCCAAAACTTAAAGAACCCCGGGAAATAGCCTTTAACGGAGCTCAGCCAATCTCGATCCTCTTGAACACCGCGGTAATGGCCATTTAGCGGATGCTCTTTGAAGACAATTTCTGAATCCTTTAATTCTATCTGAAGTGCGCTAAAGGACCCAACAAAAATCTTAATATCCTTGATATTAGTAGAAAGCGCCACTGCAAAGTCCATACACTTTTGACTGATTGGGTAACGCTCAAAAACAGCCGGTTCAATTAATAAAATACGTTGAACATCGGCTCCTTCATACCACAAAGGGTCAAGATTATAATAATTGTAAACCAACGTTTTCTTCTCTTCGAGTTCTCGGGGTGAAATGGACTCAGGGTAATTGATTTCAGTTATACTATTGAGACTTTGCTTTAACTCAGCAGGAACTTCTAGATTATTAAATGCCTCATAAGGAACATCCAAAAAAGTATTGCGCTGGGCATTACTATGAAAGTACTTATTGATGTTCTCTTGATTGGCAACATATTTTCGATTGGAAAACGTTCCTGCGACCCATTGCCAGCTCAGATGATTACTTGCCAAATCACCATCAAGTAGATTTGCATACATCCATTTGGCTGGTGCACTCCAGTGGTACTTTCCAATATTACAGCATATTGCTGCAATATACATGCGCATATGATTGTGCAAATAGCCGGTTTTATAGAAACTTTCTATTGCTGCGTCAATGGCCTCAATACCTGTCTTTGCCTCAAAAATTGAAACAGGCACTCCTGAATGTAAAACCTCTTTTTGCTCAAAATTAAGGTCTGACTCAATCTGGCTTTGCTTTACCACCCATACCTGCTGCCAATAATCCCTCCAAGCCAATTCTTGAACAAGTTTGTCAGTTGGTCTCCATTCCAAATCCAAGGACTTGATATGCTCGAAAATAGACTTTGTAGAAATAACACCACGAGAAATATAAGGCCCCAATAAGGTCAATGCGCCATTCTCAAAATTACGTGTCGCTGCATATTTAATTGGATCAATGGCCTCAATTCGGTCTTGAATAGAATTCCAATCGGTAGGAAAATTATCTATATAATCAGTTGTTGGCGTTTGCATATATCTTTACAACAAACAAATATGAATTTTGATTTATGGGAAAGGATTATTTTTTTGAAATACCTAATATATAATGAACCCCCATATTTACACCAATACTATATAATCTTTCATGAACTGGCGCATCCTTTATTGGTATTAAAGAATATTGAAAGGTTGGCTCGAATTTCACATAAAAAGCACCCCTAGGCTTATATTGTATACCAATACTTGATTTAAATAGAGGGTGAAATCGATAAAAATCATAAGGGTTGTCAAAATTCACATCTGTAGCAGAATCTGCAGTGCCATCCGACCACTGAATGATATATGAGCCTCGATCATCTAATAAAACACTTAGGATGGCTCCAACAGCAGCCGTAAGCCCCCATTTGTCATTAAAATCATAAGTATAACCCATTGTAAGGGGGACTCCAATGTATCCATAGCTGTTTTGAAAAGATCCTATTCCATCGATCCCTGGACCTTGAAATAAAATATTGCTTCTTCTGTTACCAAACCTAGTATACTGAATACCCATCAAAATTGTGAGTCCTTTGTCAAACTGATACGTATATGTTCCTCCAACATTAAAGCCAAATTTGGCCTGATCGAACTCATTTCTATAATCAATGAGCCATTGAAAGTCTGTATCATTCGTTTTGAGCGTTCTAAAAGTGAAGTTAGAAGAGAAATTCAACCCTATATCAGATTTGTCTTGTGCATTCAACGATAAGACCGTAATAATCAGAAAAAGGAGAAGTAAATAGTTTTGGATTTTCATCGTCATCAATGAATAAAATTAAAAAGGCGAAATTTTAAGAAAACCAAAAGAACCATTATCTACAGCAACTATCGCTCCTCCATCAGCAGTTAAATCAATATCTTCTCCTGCCCAATCTCCACCGTCAGCATCGCCATAGGTCTTTTGCCATTGGACATTCCCATTGGCATCATATTTCACCAAATAAACGTGCCAAGTATTGGAATCATCGCCATCATTTCCACAACGTCTTTTGTAATTGCTATACTCGTCGCCTGTACCAGCCACAATAATACAACCACCGTCTGAAGTTCCTTTTATTCCCCATACCTCATCATGAATGTATTTGGGGTCAAAGCCCCGAGGGTTTCCTGTTTTAGATTGCCATAGCTGATTGCCATCAGGATCAATTTTCATCGTATAGGCATCCCAGTTTTCAGTTCCAGATAACGTATGACCTGAGAGTAATATATCACCATCAGCCGATAAGTCCATTGCAAAACAATGGTCTGAATTGGTACCACCAAAAGTTTTATTCCAGATAATACTTCCTGAAGCATCAATCTTTAAAAGTGCATAATCATTTGCTCCCTCTGTAAGCCCAGAAATCACAAAATCAGCACCTAATTTTTTAATCCGATAGGCATGAGACATCTTGTTTTCAAGGTTGATCCCATTTGTTTTGTTTCCTTCTAAATCAAGAAAAGTAAGGTGCCCTTGACCTTCTGTAAAAAAAGTATTCACATTGTCTTCAGCTTGTACATACCCTACTGCAATGATGCCTTCTTGAGTCACACTTATATGCTCAAACGCATCACTTCCGCCATTGTCGTGTGTTTTTTCGAA
This sequence comes from Flavobacteriales bacterium UBA952, assembly GCA_905182495.1. Lineage (GTDB taxonomy): Bacteria > Bacteroidota > Bacteroidia > Flavobacteriales_D > Crocinitomicaceae > UBA952. The sequence goes on along the minus strand of CAJJBU010000017.1, from coordinate 152,095 downwards.
AACAACACTACCATCTAATTTATTGAGCTTGATAATGGCACTGTTTTCGTTTAAAGAACCGCAAATAAAATAGCCATCGTCTCCTTCAAATGCGGAGTTACCAAGATTGTGTCCTGTTCCTCCTGAGAATTCCTTTGACCATTGGAAAGCACCACCTTGATCGATTTTAACCACTAATATTTTTGCAGAATTAGGTGTAAATCCCGTTTCACCAACCTGAAGATAACCGCCATCAGAACACGTTAATATAAAATGGCCGTGAGCTTCCTCTCCTGAGCCTTCATAGGACCTGTACCAATCAGAACTAGGCGCTTCCGGGTAATCTGCAATAGAACAGGTCTTATTGACCTTTCTACAGCTCAGAAATAAAAACGATAAAAGAACAAGTGCCGAGCCAAAGTATTTCATAGAAACAATCATTGAGTAATGAAAAGAAGTTTTACGCACCTCTAATCGTATTAATCTAACGATAAAAAAGACAAGATATTTTGATTGTAGAGATTGAGCTACATTTAGAACCGATAACCAATCTTAAAAGTAAGGAATTGCGGTGCCTCAAGAGACAAACCAAAAACAAGCTTTTGACATTGTACAAATAAACCTAGCGATACACCTGTATTAAAGATATTCCGAGTAAACCCATCAGCCTTTTCATTTGTGTACAAACCTCCTAGTAAAAGATTAAGATACAATCGTGTCTTTTTCGCTTTTGGGAGCAAGTAAAAACGACCACCTGAAAGCAAAGCAATTGAGTTCAATTTGGAATTAATTCAATTTGGCATTACCAATAGAAAAGAAAGACTCCTCTATCTCTGAACGCTGGTAACTCAATTGCCCCTCAAACTCAAACCAATCTGCAATTTGATAACTTGCATTGACACCAGCTTGGACGCCCAAGCCATTATCAAGTAAAGGGTATGAAACACCAACAGATCCCATAATTTGGGTTTTGGAATCTTGGGTATAAGAAAAATCGGAATAAACGAATCCTAGTAGAAAGAATAAAAACGTTTTAATATTAAGCATAGTAGTGTTTATTTCTATTTATAAATAGAACGTAAAACAAGCATAAAATGGGGGGGGAACCCAGGTGTCATTTAAACGTAACCTTTGTCCTTTGCCCAACTGCTTAATTGCGCAGAATTAGGGATGTCTAACTTCTTCAGGATGTTGTGCCTATGTGTTTCTACGGTGCGATGCGAAATGAAAAGCTTTTCACCGATTTCTTTAGAGGTTAAGCCGTTTGCTATGTGCTTTACGATCTCGATTTCTTTCATTGTCAATTCTTTTTTCGCAGCAGAATCAACATTTAAAAGAGATGTAAAATAACGATCTTTAATATCTGACGCAATAAATGTTTCACCGTTATACACGCTGTGTATTGCCTCTATCAATTCACTTTTGGAAGTGTTTTTCGTAAGATAACCCTTCGCACCTATTGACAAGAATTTTTTAACATATGTAATGTCATCATGCAGTGACAAACCAATTACTCTGGTCTTTGGCAGGCTATCGTTGATTTTTTCAGTTGCGTCAAAACCACTTCCTTCGCCAAGATTGATATCCATCAAAACGATATCTGGCTTATGTTGCATTGACATGGTATAGGCATCATCCACATTATCGGCAGTGCCAACGACAACTATATTCGGAGCATCTTTTAATAAAGAAGACCATGCCTCGCTTATAAGTTTATGATCATCAACAATAAGAACTTTGATATTCGAATCCATAAAGATTGTTTTGCACTAATTTAGGCATTCAAAGCTTCCGCCCCACCAACAATCTCTAAAATTTCATTTGTGATTGCAGCCTGACGTGCCTTGTTATAACCTAATTTAAGCTCTTTTTGAAGATCACTAGCGTTATCTGTTGCTTTGTGCATCGCTGTCATCCTTGCGCCATGTTCTGCTGCGTTTGAATCTAATAAAGCCTTAAATAGCTGTACTTTTAAGGATTTAGGAATTAAATCTTCTATGATTTCTTCCTTGGAAGGTTCAAATATATAATCACCTGTTGATGCCGTGTCTCCGTCGCTCTCCGGGGCTTGGATAGGTAAAAACTGTTCCGTCTCTACTCTCTGCGTAGCTGCGTTAACAAAACGATTGTAAACAACATAAATACGATTAAATTCGCCGGATTTGTATAACTCCATCAATTCATTCGCTATTTCAGAAATATTTACAAAGGACAGGTCTGCGTAGACATCTTCCCTTTCAGTTAGATAGTCATTGGTATAGAACAAATCTGTGCGTTTAATAATATCCCGCATTTTTTTTCCAAGACATAAAACATGAACATCTTTTAAATTCTGCTCCGTTTTTGACAATTCAGTCACTCGCTTCACTATATTATTATTAAAACCGCCACACAAACCTCTGTTTGAGGAGATTCCAACATAAAGTGTTTTACCTCCATCGCGCTGTTCAGAAAATGCATTTTCAGACAGGTCAAGTGTTGCACTCAAATTGGTAAGTATCTCTTTCAACTTTATAGCATACGGTCTCATTTGCACAATTGCATCCTGAGCTCTTTTCAGTTTAGCCGCTGAAACCATTTTCATTGCGGATGTAATCTGCATGGTTGATCCAACGGATGAAATTCTATTTCGTATTTCTTTTAAGTTCGCCATTGATAACTAATTTATGAGCTACGTTTTTGCTTAATATTTGCTTGCAAGTTCTTTAGCAACTTTCTCAAGTACTGAGGTGTTTTCATCTGTATACTTCCCAGCCTTCAAAGACGCCATCACATCAGCATGCTTTGCTTCTAAGAAATCTAAGTATTCTTTTTCAAATGCCTTTACCTTGTTGATTGGAACATTTTGAATCAAACCTTTTGTTCCAACATAAATAATTGCAATTTGTCTTTCTACAGTATAGGGATCACCTTCACGTTGCTTCAAAATCTCTACGTTTCGGGCTCCTTTATCCAATACTGATTTAGTTGCCGCATCTAGATCAGAACCGAACTTAGCAAATGCCTCAAGCTCTCTGTACTGTGCCTGGTCTAATTTCAAGGTACCTGCAACCTTTTTCATTGATTTAATCTGAGCAGATCCACCAACACGAGATACTGAGATACCTACGTTAATCGCTGGACGAATACCAGAGTTAAATAAATCTGACTCCAAGAAGATCTGACCATCTGTAATAGAAATCACGTTGGTAGGAATATAAGCCGATACATCACCTGCTTGTGTTTCAATGATTGGAAGCGCTGTCAACGATCCGCCTCCTTTAACTTTACCTTTCAATGACTCTGGAAGGTCATTCATTTGCTTAGCAATCGTATCATCAGCAATAATCTTAGCTGCTCTTTCTAATAATCTAGAATGTAAATAAAATACATCTCCAGGATATGCCTCACGGCCCGGAGGTCTTCTTAAAAGAAGAGAAACTTCACGGTAAGCAACTGCTTGCTTAGATAAATCATCATAAATGATCAATGCTGGTCTTCCTGTATCTCTAAAGTATTCTCCAATTGCCGCTCCCGTCATTGGTGCATAAAACTGCATAGGTGCCGCATCAGATGCGTTAGAAGCAACAATAGTCGTATAAGCCATTGCCCCTGCATCTTCAAGTTTTTTCACAATACCCGCAACCGTAGATCCTTTTTGACCGATAGCTACATAAATGCAATAAACAGGTTCTCCCCTGTCAAAAAATTCTTTTTGATTTATAATGGTGTCGATGGCAACAGTTGTTTTTCCTGTTTGACGGTCACCTATAATCAATTCTCTTTGACCTCTTCCAATTGGAATCATAGAATCTACTGCCTTAATTCCTGTCTGAAGTGGTTCTGTAACAGGCTGACGAAAGATTACGCCAGGTGCTTTTCTTTCAATTGGCATATTAAATAACTCTCCTTCAATTGGGCCTTTTCCATCAATAGGTAATCCAAGCGTATTAACAACTCGTCCTACAACACCTTCACCTACCTCAACAGAGGCAATTTTTCCAAGTCGACGAACTGTATCTCCTTCTTTTACACTAGATGACTTACCTAGAAGTACAGCGCCAACGTTGTCCTCCTCAAGATTCAATGCAATACCCTGCATACCACCATCAAATTCGATCAATTCTCCATACTGAACTCCAGTGAGTCCGTAGATACGAGCAATACCATCTCCAACTTGCAGTACAGTCCCTACTTCTTGCAATTCCGCTTCTGAACGAAAGCCCGAAAGCTGTTCTCTCAAAATTGCTGAAACCTCTGCTGGTTTAATATCTGCCATGTTATTTGTTTTTTAAAATTAATTAGCCAATTCTTGTTTCATTCTGTTCAATTGGGTAGAAATTGAGGCGTCAAATTGTTTGTCCTCCATTTTTACCACAAACCCACCTATTAAAGACGGGTCAACTTCTTCAGTAACTTCAAAATCACCTTCTACTTGAGACTTAAGCTTTGAAAGTATCTGATCGAGCGTTTGTTTTTCAAGTTTCACAGCACTTGTAACTGTAACGGGTACAATCCCATTTTGCTTTTTAAGTAAGCTAACAAAGGCAGCTGCTATATCCACTAGCAAATACTCTCGTTTGTTTTTTGCAATAAGCTCAACAAAAGACATGGTCAACTCACTGAAATCTGAAAACAAGACATTCAATATTGATATCTTTTTATCCGTCTTGATTACGGGCGAGTTTAGAAAAATCTGAAATTCTTCAGTTTCATTTCCTGCAGATATAATCCTATTCATGTCCGCCGCAACTGAATCTGTAGAATCCTTATCAGTAGATAGTTCAATAATTGCCTTGGCATAACGAATAGCTGACTTAGTCGATCTCATGATTAATTCATATTAATATCTGACGCGAGATTGTTCGCAAGTGCTTTTTGCTTTTCATCCGAAGACAACTCCGTTCTAATCACTTTTTCAGCAATTTCTAATGAAAGAGCCGCGACATGAGTTTTAAGCTCTGCCATTGCAGCTGCTTTTTCTGATCGAATTGAATCTCTAGCCGAATCAACAATCTTCTGAGATTCTACCTTAGACTTGTTTTTAGCAGATTCAACCATAGAGACCGCAATCTCTTTAGCCTCTTTTAAAATCTCATCTCTTTCGGCCTTAGCCTGTTTCAATATTTGATCGTTCTCTGCTTTCAAAGCCCGCATCTCATCGCGTGTCTTTTCTGCTAGCTCTAGAGCCTCTGCAATACTTTCGCCTCTTTCATTAACCGCAGTTAATATTGGCTTCCAAGCGAATTTCGCCAATAAGAAAAGTAAAGAACAAAAAACAATTCCTGTCCAAAATAACAATCCTAAATCTGGTGTAACTAAATCCATTTCTTTTTTTTTAAAACTTTAAAAATTCCGCCACTACCAACCGCAGTGGCGGAAATCATTAATTTACTGTTGAGCTCCTAAAAGACCAACTACTACTCCAAAAAGCGCTACACCTTCAATCAAGGCTGCTGCGATAATCATTGTAGTTGTAATTTTACCTGAAGCTTCAGGATTCCGTGCGATACCTTCAACGGCTTTACCACCGATTTGTCCGATACCAATACCTGCTCCTAAAACTGCAAGTCCTGCTCCAATTGCGGCTATACTTCCCCACATATTATATAGATTTAAAAATTACTAATTAATGATGCGCCTCTTCAACTGCGGCACCGATAAACAAAGCTGACAAAAGCGCAAACAAATACGCTTGAAGAGCAGCTACCAATAATTCCAATACAGAAATAAATAAAGCCATTGGGACTGATAACGCTCCCCAAGCGACATGTTTATTTATAAAAATAAGTGAAATCAAAGCCAAAATAACAATATGTCCTGCCGTAATATTGGCGAACAAACGAATCATTAAGGCAAAAGGTTTAGTGAAAATCCCAACTATTTCAATTGGAATCATAATAGGTAAAAGCGCTTTAGGAACTCCTGGAGGTGAGAAGATATGACTCCAATAGTTTTTATTTCCATTCACCAATGTAAGAATCAAAGTAAGTGAGGCTAGAAACAAGGTGATGGTAATATTACCCGTCAAATTTGCACTTCCTGGGAAAATCGGAATCAAGCCTAAAAGATTGTTAATCCAAATGAAAAAGAATATTGTCAATAAGTAAGGAACAAATTTCTTGTACTTCTTTTCATTAATATTCGCTTTAGCGATATCATCTTGAATAAAGACAATGATCGGTTCCATGAATTTTGCAATTCCTTTAGGAGCAACAGATCCGTGATTTTTGTAAAATCGAGCACAAGAAAACATGATGATAAAAACCAAAAAAGAACCTATAATTAGTGATGTGACATTTTTGGTTATTGAAAAGTCATAAGGCTTTAAATTACCATGTACATGACCATTCTCAAAATGCAGCTTTCCATGACGATCTAATTCGTAAATCTTCTCGTGGAACATTCCAAAGCCTTCCGCTGCCCCAGCACCCTTGATGTAATGGTTTTCATTATCATGAATAAGCTCTCCCTCATAAAAATGAGATGAAGAGAATGTTTTTATTCCATCCTCCGTTATTAAGATAACAGGAAGGTAAATAGTCGTTCCACCATGCTCAGGTCCCCACAAATGCCATTCGTGAGCATCTTTTACGTGATGCATGATCATCTCGCTTACATTAAATTCTTTTTCTTCGTGGCCCTGAGATTCCCCATCACTTGCTAATACGGCAATAGATGACAAAGAAAAAAGAAGTGCGATTCCGAAATATAATATTGCTTTTTTCACGTTAAAAATGTCTTTTCAAAAATTTTGTGCAAAGGTAACGAAACTTTTAAAAGAAACAATACTACGATTACAATAATTCAAGGACTAATTCGACCTAAATCGTTTGTAAATTTTAACAGCAACCATAAGGCCTAAACCAACTGCGAAAAAACCAATAGTTCCATAGATCCAGTTTAGGGTGCTTTTTAGGACAACCAAAAAGACAATTACAACTAAAAACAAGGTCGCCAATTCATTCCATAACCTCAATCTCGTGCTCGACCATTGAAATTCGTAACGTTGAAGTCTAAACATAATGCGTTGCGTGAAAAAATGATAGACGACCAAAAAGAGAACAAAAAGAAGCTTTAGGTGCATCCAGGGCTGAGAAAGATAATAATCAGCATTTAGAAAAATCATCCAGGTGCCAAAAAGAATTGTCAATACCATTGATGGGGTGGTAATTACCCACCAGAGCTTTTTTTCCATTACCATAAACTGTTCGGAAAGAATCGCTTTTCTTGTTTTTTCTGCTGCTTGTGCCTCCGTATGATAAATAAACAATCGGACCATATAAAATAGACCAGCAAACCAACAAACAACAAATATGATATGTAAGGATTTTATAACATCAAAACTCATACTGCAAAAATACATTTTAATGTCCATTTCTACATGTCTTGCTTTTCCGGTTAATTGGCACTAATATTGTTTTGTTGTAAACATGCTTATGAAACTTAGCCTACTTCTCTTTTTAATTCTACCCCTGTTTGTTTTTGGGCAATACAAATTGCTTTCTACTGAAGGGCAATATCAGGGGGATAAGCTGTTTATAAAGAATCCTAAACAAATGGATGGCTTTGGCTACTGCATCATTAAAGTAACCGTTAATGGAGAAGTCCTTCCCGCTTCGATACAATCACCTAATTTTGAAGTCGACTTTAGTCTCTTTAATTTAGAAATTGGCGATGACGTATTTGTGGTGATTGAACATTTTGATGGATGTACACCTCGTTTTTTAAATCCAAAAATTTTGCTTCCTGAAAGCACCTTTAAACTAAAGGACATTCGGATGAAAAACAAGCAACTACTTCAATGGGAAACAGAAAATGAAAAAGGTATTCTAGACTACGATATTGAACAATTCAAATGGAATAATTGGGAAAGTGTTGGCCAGGTTAGAGGCAAAGGCCTTGAAAAGTCAAATATATACTCGTTTAAAGTGTCACCGCATTCAGGTGAAAATAAATTTAGAGTGACACAAACTGATAACTCGGGGGAAAAGAGAATCTCCCAAGAAATCATACAAGAATCAGATATCGAGAAATACACCATGTCCCCATCGAGGGTTCGTGATTATATCTTTTTCTATTCCGCGGGAGAATTAAAGAAAACACGCTTTGAAGTATTTGATGCATTTGGAAATCTTTTAAAGGTCGGGCTTTCAAATAATGTTGACTGTAGGAATATCGTTAACGGTATTTATTATATGAATTACGACAATAAAACTGAGAAGTTTTTAAAGGTTAGCGAATGATAAAAAAAATTGAACATCTCGGAATTGCTGTTTCTTCAATAGATGCATCACTACCTATTTTCGAAAAACTGCTCGGCAAAAAAATGTATAAATCAGAGGTGGTTGAATCAGAGCATGTGAAAACCGCATTTATCGCTCTAGGAGATTCTAAAATAGAACTGGTTGAAGCTACAAATCAAGCTTCACCAATAGCAAAGTTTCTAAATAAGAATAAAGAGGGGTTTCATCACTTAGCACTTGATGTTGAAGACATTGAATATGAGATTTCACGACTAAAAAAAGAGGGCTTCACCCTCATTCATGAGAGCCCAAAAGACGGAGCGGATAATAAAAGAATTGCTTTTTTACATCCTAAGTCTACAAACGGTATGCTCATAGAGCTTTGCGAAGAAGTGCATTAATCAACATACTCGTCGTCGTCTAATCTTTTAATTACCTTTTTTAGATTTTCTCGTTTCTTCTTTCTTCTTGCGACTATGGATGTCTTGGTAAAGTACTTGTGTGTTTTTAGAAAACTAATTTGAATTTTATCCCAACCACGATCACTATCGATTTTCTCCATTCTCCTTAACTCAAGTCTTAATCTATTAGAAATCTCCTCAAAATCATCCCTCCCTAAATAGTCTAAATCAGCATCACAGATAATCTCTTGTAGTTTATTAATAGGTTTATGCGGTATTGCAGTAACGTGAATTAGTTCAACTATAGTCTTTATGTGCTGTTCTGTATACCCATAGTTAGGTAACCATTCCGAGGCCATCTGAGCGCCTATACTCTCGTTGTTTTCGTATTGCTTTACAAAACCCGCGTCATGCAATATTGCAGCGGTTTTAAGTAAAAACAATCCTTCATCTGTAACACCTTCTGAAAGTGCGATACGTTCTACAGCATGAACAACATCAATGGAATGATTGACCGAATGATAAAGCAACTTATCTGAAAGCCCCTCTTTTAAATAATCCAAAACAAAATGCTCCGTTTTGTAGTAATTAATGGAACTAAAATGATGTAACTGTACAATCTCACTAAATTTGGCATTTGGAAACAAACCCTGTCCTTTGTTTGAGAGCTCCGGTTTTATTTTTAATACCGAATACATATCAACCTCAATCCCTCCTTTTATTAGCACCTTCCCTTTGTATTCGCACTCAAAATAGGGCTCAATGAATGTAAATGTAGTACCCGAAATCGTAACCTCCCCAGGAGCGCCATACTTTTCCATTTGTTGCGCCTGGTTGACTGTCGGGCCCCAGATATCATAGGCTAATTTCAGGTCTCCGATGATACCAGCAACCACGGGACCCGTATGAATTCCCAAACGTAGCTCCCAATAATCACTATGATTTGCAATTGCATCAAACTTAAGCTTTGACATATAGTTCTGAATCTGCAAAGCTGCAATACATGCATTCATCGGGTTAATTGAATTTTCAACCGGTATTCCGCCCGCGCACATATAAGCATCTCCAATCGTCTTGATCTTCTCTAGATCATTTCCTTGAACCAACTCATCAAATCTCCTAAATAAAACGTCAAGACGCTTAACCAGTCTGCTCGGTCGCATTCTTTGAGAAATATTTGTGAAGCCAACAACATCCGTAAACATAACGGTTACTTTATTAAATGCATTCGCCTCTACTTTTCCATTTACCTTAAGTTCCCTTACAACCTCTTCTGGTAGCGCATTTGCCAACCACCGTTCGGCATTATCCTTTTCTACCTGAAGTAACTTCTGTTGCTCAAGAACTTTATTCTTTTCAGCTTCAATAAGCTTACTTTGTTCTTCGATTCTTGATTTTTGATTGCTTATTTCACGGGTCCGTTCAGTCACTTTAATTTCCAGTTTAACTTGCTCCCTGCGCTCGGATTCAATTCTACGTTTGAAAAACAAAAAGGCAAACACGGAAATCATCAAGGCGGCTAATGTCCAAAACCACCAAGTCCCCCAATAAGGAGGTAATATTGAAATTTCAAGTGTTGTTGGTACGGAACTCCATTTTCCCTCCCCTAATTTTGCGTAAATTTTTAAGGTGTAATCACCTGGAGATAAAGAATTAAAAGATAACTCATGCCTGTTTTCAAGAGGCTGCTCTCCTGTTGAAGTACCGATTAACTCATATTTGAATTGGGTTAATTCAGGATTTGATAAGTCGCTTGTTTGAAACCTGATGGTGAAACTCCTATTCGAATAAGGAAGCTCTATGAATTTTGTTTTGGCGATCGGCATTTTCAAAGGAGATCCTTCTTGTCCAGGTCTCAACCAACCTTTATTCAGTTTGAACTTGGTAATAATGACTTCTTGATCAGTATCCCCTATATTCAATTGGTCAGGTCTAAACACATTATAGCCATATATGGAACCGAAAAACAACTCCCCTGTTTTCGAATTAAAATAAGCATTGCTATTAAATTCATTACTAACCAACCCGTGAACTTCTAAATAGGATTTGATCTCAGAGCTGATCGGGTTATAGGAAGCAATTCCCTTATTGGTACTTACCCAAATTTCATTCCCATCATTGATAACTCCATAAATAATATTATTTGGAAGACCCCGTTTTTTGTTAATCACCTTTATTTTTTCAGAAACAAAATCAATATATACCATCCCAGAACCATAGGTGCCCATATACAGGTTTCCCTTTTCATCATCGCATAAAGTTGTTCCGTAGCCTTTACAAACCGCTCTTATTTTTTTATTGATCGGGTGGGGTTTAATCGAATAATTACCATATTCGTTAACGACCAATTCATTGATCCCTCCAGAATTTGTGGCAAACCATATTCGACCCTTTCGATCTTTATAAATAACACGACAGATTCCAGGCGAAAGAGACTCCTTTGGACGGTTTACATTGTGTTCAAAGCGTTGTGCCTTTCCCGTTTTAACGTTATAAAGAAAAACAGCGCCTTTCGTTGCCAAAAAATAAGTGTCCTCACTTTCACGTTCAATCCCATATATTCGATTGTACTTTGAAAGTAATAGCGGGTTCACATATTCCAAACGGGTATACTTATGACTAGAATCATTAATGATATCTAACCTAAAAAGACCATCAATAAATCCAACTAAAATTTGATTTGAATCTACACAAAATGAAGAAAGGACATTGTGTTTGGCCTCCTTAGAATTCTTGTCATTGCTCCAACGGTTAAAATGCGAAAAAAGCCCTGTGTTTCTATTCAACCTTGAAATCCCAAGGTCTGTACCTACATTAAGGTATTTTCCGCTTTTATCTTCTGAAAATGTCCAGACATTGGGAGAGGGAAGACTTTCCTTCGGATTCGCCCCTGGACCAACGCCAATAAATCCCGAGTATTTAGGGTCAAAACTAGAGACCCCTCTGTCACTTCCAATCCATATCTTCTTGTGTCTATCCTCAAAAAGAACATTTAGGTTGTCGTACATCAATGCCCTCTTCTGAAACATATCCTGGGTACTGTTAATTAGCTCCCCTTCATCATCAATTGTTAAAAGGCCATTGTCAGAGGTGGCAAAAAACCATTGTCCCTGAGAAAGACAAATGTCAATGACTTGAGAGGTAAGTAATTTAGGGTAACCTTGGAACTTTCGAATCAGGCAATTTGAACGATAATCCAATTGAAATACGCCGTAATTTGAACCTAAATAAATTTGATTGTCTGAGGCAACTGAAATATCCAAAATTTCAAAATCAGAAAAACCAAGAACATCTGTTCGAATTCTCTTTGCTGTTTTATTTGCAACATTATAAAGGTAGAGCCCTTGAGTACTCGTCCTAATGATTAATAAGTCATCAAATAAAGTAACCGAATAGATATCCTTAGCGCTATTTCCCCAATCGACAGACACAAAAACTTTACTTTGGGGATTAAACTTTAATAGCCCCTGATTCGCAGTCGAAATCCAAATCTCTTCAGAGTTCCCAATTGATAAAGAAGTGATATCTAGGTCCTTTTTATTGTTGGGAGAATGTGTCCTAAATGATTCTGTGTCTAGATCATAAACCGTCAGACCATTTTTAGTTCCAAACCAAAGTTTGCCATCACTAGTTTTTACGGAACTCGTAATAAAAGGATCGTCGATCCCATCAATCTCATCTGAATTGAACACCTCAAATTTCGCACCGTCAAATCGATTTAGACCATCTTGAGTACCTATCCATAAAGCACTGTTTTCATCCTGTAAAATAGTATTTACAGAACTCTGTGATAAGCCATTATTAATTGTGTAATTGTTAAACCGGTATACGGATTGTGAACCACTAAAAAATGGAATAAGCGCAATGAGAAATAGTAGTATTTTCAAATAGTAAAGGACTAGTTTTGAGAAGAATTATCTATGTTATTTGCCTGAATCAAAGAATTTTCCATATCTCGGTCAAACATGTACATTCCTCCCGAATCTGAACCAATTAAATTGAGCTTATCTAATACCGTTCTTGCTAAAGCCTCTTCTTCTAGTTGTTCCGAAACATACCATTGAACAAAGTTATGGGTTGTATAATCTTTTTCTTGCAGACAGATATCCACCAAATTATTAATGCTTTCCGTTACCCCTATTTCATGCGCCAACAAGGATTCAAAAACATTTTTCAAGTTCTTATACTCTTGCGGTGGTTGTTCTAACTGAGGGATTTCTGCACGTCCTCCTCTTTCATTCACAAACTTCACAAGTTTCAACATGTGAAAGCGCTCTTCATCTGAATGCGTATACATGAAATTGGCCGTGCCATTCAAGCCATTCGATTCAGCCCATGATGCCATGGCTAAATAGAATTGTGAGGAAGATGCCTCTTTTTTAATTTGATCGTTTAACGCGGCTTCAACTCTTTTATTCATAATTGGGGATATTTATTTTTCTAACCATTTAAGTTAGGAAAAGTTAAGTATTAAAATTTAAAAAACCATGAGATCAATGGCAAAGGAAATGCTGAGACCTCCCCATCGTTCCAAACTGTAATGCCTGCGATTGCAATTTGAAAAGCCCGTTGGTCATTTTTTTGAAAACGCATTCCCGGCATAAAATAAAGCGCTACAGGACTGCTTTTTTTGACCGAAATAATTTTAGGACTGCTCGTGACTTCTATAACATTACCAACTTCATCATAGATGTATTCTCTGCCACCTGAACGGTTAGTAGTAGTGAAGTCAGAAACACCAAAGGCAATCATTGAATCAAAAAACAAGCTCGTCTTATTTGTCAACTGTCTTATTCCTGCAAGGGAAAGTATAGGTGCTTTAAATGTATTTCTGACCTTTTCCCTTGGAACGTAAGGTGTATCATAGTCATAATAATCAAAGGTTACCGCCGTAAAAACATCTGTTACAGGGTCGTATTGATAATCTGTATAGGTACTCCATTGTCCATTTGTAGTTGTATAATTTCCGACAACGTCTTGATTTCTGGCGCCATAGCTAACAGAAAAACCTCCTTCATCCCAAGTCTCATTTCGATTTCCGGCATTAAAATAGCCAAAACCACCAGAGATACTAAGGTTATTTTTTCTGTCTCCAAAAGTCATCGTTGCCCAATGCAGACCACCAAAGCCCCTAAATTGATTTAAATACCCGCTTGTACCAATCATGGAAGCAATTGAAAAATTTAACTTCTCATTTGCCGTAGGAATGGTGTATTTACCGACAGCTACCAATGGGCTGCCTATCCAAGTCGTCATAACCCCAATGTTTAATTGATCAGAAACGGCAAAATGTACTTCTGGACCGAAAAGATTGACCATAGCATAATGCTCATTTTTCTTAATCGGCAAGGCATTATTTGTAAACGCATAACGCGTAGAAAACGGGCTGTCCTCTCGAAATTCGCCATTTATAATCTTGGTTTTATCCTCAATCATGGTGATTCTTTTCACATCCGATTTCAAAATATAAATTCGGCCAATAGATTCCGTTTCAATTAGCAGTTCTCTGGCATCGTCACTAAGGATTTTTGCTATGTATTTGGTTCCGTCAATTTTCTCAATTAATCGCAGGGTAGTGTCTGCCTCAACCACTTGACTATATGAATCAAAAGAAAAACACAGTATAAATGCCGAAAGGCATGCCGATAAAAGTAATTTCATGACGAATATTTTAACACTGCTAATTTACAACATAATTTCTGTGCACACGCAAGGATAATGAGGTTAAAACTTCATAAGGAATCGTATTTAATTGTCGCGAAAAGTCCATTAGGGATTGTTGTTTGCCAATAATCTCCACCGGTTCATTATCTTGTATCTCTAATCCAGTGATATTCACCATAATCATATCCATACAAACATTCCCAACGGTCTCGCATTTTTCCCCTCTTATATAAACAGCCCCCGCGCCATGACTTAAAGACCTTCTAAATCCATCAGCGTAGCCCACAGGGATGATTCCTATTGACATTGAAATCGGAGCAATAAACTCGCGATTGTAACCTACAGAATCACCCTTGTTTAGTTTTCTTACTTGAACAACTTGACTGCTCCATTCAATAACAGGTAAAAGCTGTTTAATAAGTGCCGGGTGGTCTGACACCCCATAAGCTACTATACCCATCCGAACCATATCAAGAGAAGTTTTGGGATGATTTAAGATCGCAGAAGAATTGGCAATATGACATAAAAAAGGTCGAGGCACTAGTTGTTTAATCAGTTCACAGCTCTTTTGAAAAAGATCAAATTGTTGTTGGGTAAATACCTCATCATTACTATCAGATTCAGCAAAGTGAGAATAGACGCCTTTCAAATGAATTTCAGGTTGGGAAAGAAGAATATCAATAAAATCAGGTATTTCTTTAGGGTCAAGACCCAAGCGCTTCATCCCCGAATCAATTTTCAAATGAACAGGGAACCCCTCTATCTTTCGTGAAATCAGCTCTTTTATAAAATCATCAAGCAATCTGAGTGAAAAAATCGTTGGTTCAAGCATGTATTCTATACAATCATGAAAATCATCTATGCCAGGGCTCATCACAAGAATCGGACACTTAACGCCTTGTTGTCTCAATTGCACCCCTTCATCAGTATAAGCGACACCTAGATAATCAACACCCAACTGATCAATATATGGGCCTGTTTTAGCAAGGCCTGTACCGTAAGCATTAGCCTTAACCATTACGAGGATTTTCGTATCTGAAGGAATTCGGTCCTTTAAAAGATGAATGTTCTTGCGCAATGCACTCAAGTTGACATTAATTTTCGTTCGATGGTGTTTTACCTTTAGGTTATTGGCCATCTTACCCATCCATGATTGCTTATTCCCCTTCAATAGAATAACGTTGTTTTCTATAGACGCCTCTAATTTGTAGGATTCTGAAATAAAATAATAAGCGTCTGGCGCATAGCGATTTAAGACCTTTAATAGCTCCGGTTGCGATATGCCATGCTCCTCAGGGAGCAAAACGACCCTTTTCTTGCCTTTAGCAATGGCTATTTGATATTGTAATGCTGCTTCCAAAGACTCAAGATCTAGACTATAAGTATCATTGATGATTAAAGAGTTTTGAATTCCCTCAAAAGTTTCTAAGCGCATCGCGACATCCCTGATTTCAATACGTTCTTTTGGAATTACGACCCCAAAATAGCGTGCTATACCCAAGGCTAAGGAAGTGTTTTTTTTCTTTAAATCTTCATTGAAGTCCAATGTGGCTAATTCTTCTGAAAAGATGCTTGTCGAAATAACTTTTGTGGTCAATTCGGAGTTTATACCACTACTAATAATAGGGTCTTCAATAAAAAAAACGAGTTCGCAATCCGAAAGTAATTGGCTATATTCTTCGAGTTTTTCAGAAGCAGAAGAAAAGTTTTCATTGTATTTATCTCCAACGTGACAAATTGCCCCATGTGTTGGCTTAAGCATCGCTTTAATAAGGGCGCCCTCTTTGGGGTGCGTAATTGAAACTTCAAATATACTGAAAGAGGCTTTGGAATGCAGCTCTAGGATTGAGAGTGCAACCCCTTGCTTTGAATTGTAACTTTTGGGGGACTTAACGAGCTGATACTTTTCTTTGATAAAGTTGCCTAACCATTCCTTCACCGTGGTTTTTCCATGGGTTCCTACGATAGCGAAAACAGGTATTTTAAACCGACTTCTATGCCAAGTTGCCAATTGCATCAAGGCTTCAAGGGTATCATCTACGACAAAGTAGCAGGCATCTTCCTTTTGATGAAGGACCTCTTTATCAACAACAAAAACACGAACCCCCTTAGCATATGCAGCATCAATAAAACTAAATCCGCTGCGGAACTTACCGTGTAGGGCGAAGAAAATTTTATCGCTGCCATTATTTAAATTCCTGGTGTCATAAATCGCCTCATTTAGAATGGTCTCAACAGAGAAACCCTGCGGTCTAGATTTAAAAACTTCAGAAAAATGCCCAAGGCTCAATTGAAGGTTCACAACAAGGATTTATTAAAACAAGAACGACAAAGCGGCCTATATTCTTCTACAGCACCTAGCATTACTTGATCCGTTTCCGCGACTAACCTATTCGAGAATTGTGCGAGATTACCACAGGAAACACAAATCGCATGCACCTTTGTCACATACTCAGCAGAAGCAAGTAATGAAGGCATCGGCCCAAAAGGAACCCCCTTATAATCCATATCTAACCCTGCAAGAATAACCCTAATTCCTCGGGACGCCAATTCAGAAACCACGGCAACCAGTCCATCATCAAAGAACTGAGCTTCATCAATTGCGACTACTTTTTGATTCTTAACCTCAACAAGAATTTCACTTGATTCCTGAATCAAAACCGCATTAAATTCTGTCCCCTGATGACTTACCACATTTTTATCGCTGTAACGCTTATCAATCACGGGTTTAAACAAAATAAGCTCTTGGTGGGCAAACTCAGCACGTCTCAGCCTCCGAATAAGCTCCTCTGTTTTACCCGAAAACATCGACCCGCAGATCACCTCAATCCAGCCATTTGATCTATTCTGTAAAGGGAATTGTTCTAAAAACATATGTATTTATTGATTCATCGGAGCAACTCAACCTAAGGGAAAAAAGCTCTAAAAAAGATTGTGGGCAAGATAACAACTTTTATGTAAAGAAAGTGCCGATTAACTATCAAAAACACAAGAGATTTAATGTAAATTAGTCGAAAATGTAAGCCCTTAAAAGATGAAGCACCTCTCATTTGTTTTTTGTATCTCGATTTCCTTAAGTCTTTATTCACAAGCTGATTTTGACTATAAACAATTCACTGAAAAAATGTGTTCGCCTGAATTTCAAGGAAGAGGCTATGTAAATAGCGGTGATTCTATCGCTGCCGTATTTATCGCTCAGCAATTGAACAGACTGGGTTTAGATTCCCTATCGACTGGGTATTTTCAGCCCTTTGATTTTAAGGTCAATACCTTCCCCGATACCTGTTCAGTTTTCCTTGGTGGAAACAAATTGATCCCTGGCAAAGACTTTATTGTAGCCCCAATTTCAGGAGGTTCATGTGACCCTAGCCACTGTGCACCAAAATTGTTTAATGTTCATTTTATTTCAGGAAAGAATTTTATAGAGATGAAAGGGCTTAACATTTTAGAGAAGCTCCATTTACAAACGGAAGATATTTTAGTGATCGACAATAGTGTCTATTCATCAGATAGTACACGAGAAATTAGCTACCTCATTCGAGAATACGCAAGAAAAAACCATGTTATAGAAGCCGTTTCCAACAAATTCACATGGTCAGTGACATCTCTGAAAAATGAGCATCTATACCTTCAAATGAAAGCTCCTTTATTTCAAAATAATATTAAAGGTCTGAAGGTCGAAATACATCTTCATAATGTTTACTTGGCGCCGCACACAGCGAATAATGTTCTTGGATTTATACCATCAAGAAAAAAAGCAAAAGGTACGATCCTGTTAACCGCGCACTACGATCATCTAGGGAGACTTGGCTCTGAAACGTACTTCCCAGGTGGGAATGACAATGCAAGTGGGGTAGCCATGATGCTTCAGCTTGGGGTGCTCATTAAACAAACTCCTTTGAAAAAATACAACACGATTCTCGTTGCTTTTGCGGGTGAGGAGATCGGATTACTGGGCTCAAAGTACCTATCAGAAAACCCTTTGTTTGATTTAGATAAAGTCCGTTTTTTATTAAATCTGGATATAATGGGCAGCGGCGAGGAAGGCATCACTGCTGTTAATGGAAGCGTCTTTAAAAAAGAATTTCGGAAGCTTCAGAAATTAAACAAGAAACTAAAAGCAGTTCCTGTTGTAAAGGCCCGTGGTAAAGCTGCAAATTCTGACCATTATTTTTTTACAGAAAAAGGGATTACCTCCTTTTTTGTTTATACGATGGGGAGAAATAAAAACTACCACGACATTTATGATACCTATGACGCGCTTTCTTTTCAATCCTTTGAAAAATTGTCCTTATTGTTCAATAAGTTTCTTAGAAAGCTATGAGGCACTCGTTTTTGCAAGTGAAATAGACTGTATAATTAGCAAGAGAGTGCATAGGCATAATGCATGAATCACCTGAATCAATGCGGCACCTTGAAAAACTAAAACAAGTTCGAAGACCAAAAATGCTAAGAATTGCAATACGGTCATAATCATGAAATTTCCAATAAATCGTTTAGGGTTATGTTGAATTCTCAAATGAACTAGAAACCAAGAAAAGGTAAATAAGATCAATAAAAAACATGAATTAACTAGGTTACTTTTAGGAGAAAGCTGGGGTAAAAATTCTTGACAGATTAAATACAGGAGCGCAAGAACACCATACGATATATAAAGCCCTTTAAGTCTTTTCGGAATCATCTTCGTTGTTCATTTGAATAACCTCTTTTATAATTAGCGCTAAGGACCCAATGACGCCTGTTAGAGATAATACAACCGTGTACCATGGGGTTTTAGTTAAAAAATAATCGTCAAGGTACATCCCGCCCCAAGTGAAGGCAAAAATAATAAGCCCCATTTGGATTCCCAAAGAAGAAAACTTAACATACTTGTTGGCTTTCCGCTTCATGGAGGGGTGCTTATTCTTCATTCAACTCCAATTCTTCAACATCACTCATGTCGGGTAGGGCTGAGGACATTTTACAGCTTCCTTCAAAGAAAGAACCCTCATCAATTTTGAGCTTCATGGTCAAAATATTCCCGTGAATTCTAGAGGTTTCTTTAAGTGTTAAAAGATCTTCTACTTTTATTTCGCCATCAATCTTTCCGTGAATTTCACAAGTCAAACAATTTATGTTTCCCTTTACACGGCCTGAAGGCCCTATGGTCACCTTCCCCTTACAAGCAATATTTCCATGTATTTCTCCCTCAACATGAATGTTGTTATCCGATACAATATCTCCTAAGATTTTAGTACCTGCAATAATTAGATTGGTTTCTTTTGCATCCGTATTTACCATAATAGTTTGTTCTATTTCTTTTCTCTTAAACATAGTTTAATTTAATAAAAATCATCAAAAAAAGATTGGTATTCCTTTAATTTCGATGTTTCGATTAGCAATTTTAAATTACTCTGGCCGATAGAATAAATAAGATTGTCTTGAAATTCCTCTAAATATTCATAACCTGCCTTATAGGTGTTTATGTACTCTTGGGCAGAACGAGAGCCATCAAATTCCTTCACCAATAAAAATGGTACTTTTTTAACCGTCTTACTAACACTCGTTTTTAAACCTAATGCCTTATGCTTCTTTCTATTAAATGCGACAATTGAAGACTTCAGGTCATCCATCTCTTCCTCTTCTTCGTCAACTAGAACAAATACATAATGTTTCTCTGTTAAAACACGCTTATAAATATATTCAGGCTCAAAAGAAAGTATATCATTTTCTGAATATCCATTCTTTAAAATATCAAGAAGATCACTTGCAATATCCGCCTGAGGCGTACCGGGCTTCTCTTCTATCACCCTAATAATCAATGGTTCCAGAGATGATTTATCCTCCGTAAGCTGTCCCATCGCAAATACATTTATTAATAAATAGGCTGCACGAAAAGCATTTGAAGGGTCTTCATTAATGACTTGTAAAGAAAGCGCTGCAACTTCTTTGTATTCGCCATTAAAATAGCGCTGGGTTAATTCAATATAATCTTGCTCATTAGCCTTTTCAGATTCTTTCTGCTTCAAATAGAAATCTGGATCTTTTAAATATTTAGCCGCATCTGAATTGGGGTAGAAATCCAAGATGTGCGCGACAAAGGGTTCTTTATTCCCATTTGCTTCATTTAGTTTGTACAATTGAAAAGCTGATGACAGATCGGTTAGATTGCGTTTGTTTTTTTCCAGTACCCTTTCAAATTGAATCATAGCCAATGCTGTTTCGTTTAGGATCTCTTTATATAAAACCCCGCTTTTATATAATGCTTCGAATAGTCGTAATTCCGAAGCAACAAAAGCGCTATCAGTTAAGGGTATGTTTTTTCGTAAATCATCAATGGTCAAAGAGTCTGAACTAGTTTCCTCAACGATCAAAGAGTCTGAATTTGTAGAATCAGGGGACACTCCAAATTCAAAACTCATTTTCTCACTACGCCTCCAATGGTCTTCATTTTCCCTTGATGCCCCCCATTTTTTACGAAATTCCTCATAACCTTCTTGACGTAGTTTAGGGTTACTGAAAACAGATTTGCCTCCCGAAGCACTCTGATTTGCATTACTTTGTTCTTGCAGTGCGAGTAATTTAGCCGCCTCTCGTTCTTTTCGCTCTTGAGCTTCTTTTTTTAATTGTTTTAATGTTTGTTTTAAAAAATTCTCACGATCCTTTTCTGACATAAGCGCAATTCGTTCAACACTATCCTCAAAATTGACAGTTTCAATAGCTACAACAAGGTCAGAAAGTTTGATTGCTTTTTCTTTTACTAAATCACCATCTGGGTATCCTTCTGGTATAAATCTTGAACAGGAGTCATAATATTTTTGAGCAGAAACATAATCTCGGTCTGCATAGCTGATATCGCCTAGTTCTTCATAGGCCATTGCTTTTTGACGGGCATTTCCATTCGAATAAAAAGCACACTCCGTTAGATAACTTATTGCCAAATCTTTTTCACCACGATTTAATTCCAAATTTGCCATCGCATAATAGACTTGGTCCTTATATTGAGCATTTTTAGCATCTCGGAGCATTCTTTTTAGATCTTTACTTAGGCGCTCACCTCCACCACATATCGCGCGGCTCAATCTTGCGTTAAAAGCAATTTCAAAGGGAGCTGCCGATTTCAAAGCTTTAGAAAAATGATAGGCCGCAGAATCCAGTTGGTTATTCTTTTGATATAGCTGACCTAAAATAAAATTTAGTCGCGTTTTTTCTTTGGGCGTAGGACATTTTATCACTGCAGACTTTAAACCTTTTATCGCTTCAGGATATTCCTTTCTTTTAATCGCTAAATCCGCATAAGACTTATAAATATCGAATTGTAAATCACGGCTGATCTCTGGTATAAAATCCTCGTCACTCGTCTTACTTTTAACAAATGGAATATAATCCTTAAATGTTTTTTTCTTCTGCTCCTTAGATATCGCATTTAAATCATCTAAGGTTAGCTTCGCATCAGCATATGATTTTTGTTCAATATGGATTTTTGCCATCCACAATTTGGCAACATAGAAGGACGGGTCTTTTGCAAATAAGCGTTTAACAAACTGAAAACTCTTTAAGGATTGTTCATATGCTCGCTTATAATACAATGCCTTTCCAATAGTAATCCAATTCTCGTCAATCCATCTATTGTGTTCAACATCCTTGTAGAACATATCCTCGGTGCTTGGCATGCTGTGGTTTTTAATCACCTCTGAACATTTTTTGATCGCAGTATCAATTGCAGGATGCATTGACTTTGCTTGTTCCTCGTCAGGCAAAGGATTGACTCCTAAAATGTCATAAAAATCATCCTTATTTGAATTCTTAAAACTAGTAAGGGATTGATTCAAGAGTTCATTGGCATTAAAATACCCATTAAACCTAGCGGTTGTGGAATGGTAGGTTCTATTCAGAAATGCGTTCTTTTCTGTAGAACAAGAAGAAAACAGTAGAACAACGAGAAATAAAACGTAAAAACCTGATTTCATGAGAGCTAATGTCTTTCTATAACTTGATTTATTGAACTTTATTATACAAAAAATAGAATTCTATGCAATGTTTGTAAAAACTTGCTGAATATCATCGTCATCCTCTATTTTATCCAACATTTTTTCGATGTCTATAAGCTGTTCTTCACTAAATTCAACTGGTGAAGTTGCGAATCTCTTTAATCCAGATTTCTGCAACTCTATTCCTAGATCTTCTAAACCTTTCGAGATCGTACCAAAAGAAGTATAATCTCCAGATATAAATAAAACACCCTCTTCTGCCTCCAACTCCTCTACACCGGCATCAATTAAATTAAATTCCATCTCTTCAAGATCCATTTCTTCTGTCATCTCAATTTCAAAAACACTCTTTCGCTGAAACATAAATTCTAGTGAACCTGTCGGAACAATACTTCCTCCTGCTTTATTGAAATAGGACTTCACATTGGCCACCGTTCGGGTAGAGTTATCAGTAGCACATTCGACAAAAACAAGAACCCCGTGAGGTCCTTTACCCTCATAATTCAATTCGGAAAAAAGGTCTGTCTCTTTCTGAACTGATCTTGAAATAGCCGCCTCGATATTATCTTTAGGCATATTCTCAGACTTTGCATTTTGAATTGCTGTTCTGAGTTTAGCATTTGTGGAAGGGTCGATACCTCCCTCCTTGGCGGCCATCGTAATGGCCTTGCCTAGTTTTGGGAAAATCTTAGACATCTTGTCCCAGCGCTTTTCTTTTGCTGCTCGTCTATATTCAAATGCTCTTCCCATAGTTATCTTTTAACAAAAATAGGGAATTGCACCTGCATCGTCAAGTTAGGAAGCCTTAAAAGCAACTAGGATTTCGTTCACATAATTAAGAACGGATTCTCTACCCAGTTTTGATTCGGCAGAAGTAACAAATATTGGAGGTAACTCATCCCAATACTTAAGTAGCTCCTTGCTATAGGCCTTTAAGTTTCTTTGCAAGGCGGAACTCGACAATTTATCGGTTTTCGTATAAACGATTGTAAATGGTATTCCTTTACCTCCACACCAATTCATAAATTCCAAATCTATCTTTTGAGGGGGCAGCCTGGCATCAATTAAAACGAACGTTGTTAATAACGTTTCTCTATGAAGAAGGTACTCGGTAATAAATATCTCCCAGCTTTGACGGCTTTTTTTAGACGCCTTGGCATAACCGTATCCAGGTAAATCCACTAAATACCATTCTTTATTAATTTCAAAATGATTGATTAATTGTGTTTTCCCTGGTGTCGATGAAGTTTTTGCTAATTTCTTTTTGCCCGTAAGCATATTGATTAAGGATGACTTCCCGACATTAGACCTCCCAATAAAAGCAAATTCAGGCTTCTCATCCTGGGGGCATTTTTTAAAGGTGGTGTTTGAAATTAAAAAAGAGGCACTTAAAATATCCATTTAACAAATTTAAGATATATTGTACTGCAAAGAACAATAAAACGCATTGCTTGTTTTATCTTTGAAAAGTCCTAGATACAAAATGGCCGAATATAAAATCAAAGATCTTGAAAACCTAACAGGAATTAAATCTCATACGATTCGAATATGGGAAAAAAGATACCACATTCTCACACCATGTCGAACAGACACAAAAATCAGGATGTACTCTGATGACGAGTTAACACGACTTCTTACGGTAAGTATGCTCAATCGTAGCGGATTGAAAATATCGAAAATAGCAGAACTATCTCAAGAGGACATGAATAAATTACTTTGGGATATTAAAGTCAACAAAGGGCCAGAAAATAGCATGGATAAATTGATTCTTGCCCTAGTGTCTTTAGACGAGAAATTGTTTAGGGGAACGATAAACGACCTCATCGAGGAAGTTGGTCTTGAAAAAACATTCGTGAATCACATCATTCCTTTTTTAGATAGAATCGGTATCATGTGGTTGATTGGCTCAATAAATCCAGCTCAGGAACATTTTATGTCCAATTTAATTCGGCAGAAGATTATTTCTGAAATCGATAAACAACCTATACCCAATTCAGACAGCCCATCCGTTCTGCTTTACTTACCTGAGCATGAGTGGCATGAAATCAACCTTTTGTTTTATCAGTTTTTATTGCGGGCAAAAGGTGTATCTACAACCTATCTAGGACAAAGCCTTCCCTACCATTCACTTTTGGAAAGTATTGATAAGCTGAAACCTTCGGCCATTCTATCATCATGGCTAACCTCTGTGGATCAAAAATTAGTGGTGACTTATTTTAAGCAGCTTAAAAAAGACCTCCCAAATTTGAAGGTATTTGCTGGGGGAGCACAGATTAAAGTCAATACAGAAGAGATAAAAGACTACATTATTCAGGTTGATAATATCCCGGAAATCATAGCGCACTTAAAACAACCATAATGATCAAAGGACTATATTCACAATCTTACCAGGAACAACAATAATTTTCTTTGGATTTTTGCCGTCTAACCATTTCTTAGTTAGCTCTAAACCTTCAACTTCTTTTAGAATTTCTTCTCGATTTAAAGACAATGACAGATTCACCTTAAATCGCATTTTCCCATTGAAGGAGATTGGATAATCAAACGAATCTTCAACAAGATGCTTTTCATCATAGTTTGGATAGGACGCCTCGAAAAGACTTCCTTCCTTTTGACCTGATTTCATCCATAATTCCTCACAAAAATGGGGTGCATATGGAGCCAATAATATTAAAAAACTCTCCAAAACAACCTTGTTATTGCATTTATAGTCTGTAAACGCATTCACAGCAATCATAAATGTTGATACACAAGTGTTAAGAGAATAACGATCTAAATCTTCACGAATACGCTTGATTGTTTTGTGAAGGGTTTTAAGTTCGTCCTTTGTTGGCTCATTTTCTTTAAGGATCGACGATCCATCTGCATTACAATACAAACGCCAGCACTTTCTTAAAAAATTATGAACGCCAGAAATACCTTTTGTATCCCATGGTTTACTTTGTTCAATGGGGCCTAAAAACATTTCATATAAACGCAAGGTGTCTGCTCCATACTTCTGAATGAGATCGTCCGGGGTCTCAACATTGAATTTAGACTTTGACATTTTCTCGACCTCTTCACCACAAACATAATCTCCGTTGTCTTCTAAAACAAATGATGCGTCGCTATAATCAGGGCGCCATTTCTTAAACCCGTCTAGATCGAGCTTGTTATTCTCGACCAAAGAAATATCAACATGAATAGGCTGAGTTTCCTTGCCTTGTATTTTCCCCTTAGACACAAAAGTGTTACGGTCTAAAAGTCGATATACAAAACTACTTTTACCCAGAATCATACCTTGATTAATGAGCTTTTTAAAGGGCTCATCAAATGAAATATAGCCTTGGTCGAAAAGAAATTTAGTCCAAAAGCGAGAATATAGTAAATGTCCTGTGGCATGTTCCGCTCCCCCAATATAGAGGTCAACTTGATTCCAATAATCTGACTTCTCTTTAGACACAAATTCGACTTCATTCGAAGGGTCCATGTATCTTAAGAAATACCAAGAACTTCCAGCCCAACCAGGCATTGTATTGTATTCCATACGATCACCAGCAAAATAATTCCAGGAACTCTTATCTGCTCGAGCCAAAGGCGGCTCTCCTTGCTGAGTAGGCAAATAACTATCAACTTTAGGGAGCTCAATCGGTAGGTTCTCATCTGAAACTGTTTTTGGAATATTCTCTTGATAAAAAATCGGGAATGGTTCCCCCCAATACCTTTGACGTGAAAAAACGGCGTCCCTTAGTCGGTAATTCGTCGTGCCTTTACCTAAAGATTTTGCTTCCAGAATTTGAATAACTTTTTTGATAGCAGCGACCACCTCGAGACCATTCAAAAATGAAGAGTCTTTTAGCGTGCCCCATTTTTCAATGTGTGCAGCCTCAGATACATCAATGTTATCAAAAATATTTTTAATCTCAATGTCAAAATATTTAGCAAAATCAAAATCTCTTTGGTCACCACAAGGGACCGCCATAACAGCTCCTGTTCCATAAGAAGCCAATACATAATCAGCAATCCATATCTGAATTTTTTCACCGCTCAAAGGGTGAATGACAAATGCTCCTGTATTTTGACCTGAAATTGTTTTAACGTCACTCTGTCTATCTCTTTCAGTCTTTTTAGATGCTGCCCGTTGATAATCTAGAACCGCCGTCCTGTTTTCGTTAGTTGTTATCTCTTTTACAAGTGGATGCTCCGGAGCCAAGACCATAAAAGAAACACCAAAAATGGTGTCAGGACGCGTTGTAAATACCTCGATGGATTCCGTGTGGCTTTCGACTTCAAATAACACAGAACATCCTACTGATTTTCCAATCCAATTTCTTTGCTGCTCTTTAATTGAATCTGTCCAATCTAAATGATCTAAGTCTTTTAAAAGACGTTCGGCATATGCCTTAATCCTCATAGACCATTGACGCATTTTCTTCTGCATTACGGGGTGACCTCCTCGTTCAGATTTACCATTCACAATCTCATCATTAGCCAAGACGGTTCCAAGCTCAGGACACCAATTTACCCAGCTATCAGCTAAATAAGCCAATCTATATTGCTGTAAAGTAGCTTCTTTTTTAGCCGCATCAAAGGACATCCAATCCTTAGAGGAAAACACACTTTCACAGTCATTTGTTGCTTGGACATTTTGGTTACCTGATATCTCAAATTCAGAAACCAAGGCAGATATGCGAACGGCCTTATTCAATCTTTCATCGTAGTAACAATCAAATAACTGTTTAAAAATCCACTGTGTCCACTTATAATAATCAGGAGAGGACGTTCTAAGTTCTCGATCCCAATCGTAACAAAAACCTAATTGGTCAAGTTGATTGCGATAGCGTTCTATATTTTTATCGGTCGTTATCGCGGGGTGTTGCCCTGTTTGAATCGCATACTGTTCAGCGGGCAAACCAAATGAATCATAACCCATAGGGTGCAAAACATTATACCCTTCCAGCTTCTTATAACGCGCTAAAACATCAGACGCGATATAACCTAAAGGGTGCCCAACATGTAACCCTGCACCGGATGGATAAGGGAACATATCCAAAACATAATACTTCTGTTTTGAAGAATCCTCAGAAACCTTATAACTTTTATTTGATTTCCAAAATGAAATCCATTTGGCCTCTATTTCCCTAAAGTTATACTCCATAAGCTATTTTAAGAATGTAAAGATACGTATTGTGATTCATCTGAAAAAGATAGACTTTTAAAAAACACCGTTCCCTCCTTGTCTAAAATAAAATTCAATCTGTGATTTTGGCACAATAGTTGCATTAACCAAATTGAAAAACAGATTACTTTACTGCTTTTTTAAGTTTTTAACACTTTACTTTTTTTATAATTCAATGTTTTTTTAACACACAGAACCCGGAAGAGATTTCGGGTTTTTTGTGCGCATTGAAATCTAAGTAAATAGCAGCCCTAAACCCGTTATTAAAAAACTTCCGTCCACCCAAACAAAATAATATTCATTCCCAATTTTTCTATGGAAAAATGTAAGAATGAATAAATAAACAAAGCTGATGAGCCAAGGGACCAGGTTATTACAATCTAAATATATCAGAAAAAAGACACCGATAAACGAGAGGAAACGCAATAAATAGAGGGACCTATTTATCCCCAATATTTGAGGAATCGTGTACATTTCTTTTGGGTCAAAACGGATGTCTTTCATGTCCGATGGAATCAGAATAGCAATCAACAAAATAAGACCTGGGCCTAAAGAAATGGGGCGTGAAAACAACAAAATAGGCAGGGTATGCAAAAGGAAGAACCAAATGCCTAAAACAAGAAATATCTTGAGAAAAGGAATCTCTCGAAGACAATAATGTCCAATTTTATAGACATATAAAAAACTTACAATTATACATATTCCAGTAAGAAAATGAACTTCGTAACTTTGATCAAAGTTGCACAGGTATAAAGCCAAGGACACTATTAAGGATGTGATCGCTATACCTAAAACCATCCATTTGTGAGCATTAACCCAAATGAAAACAGACTCAGGAAGCTCCCTGCTTTTTAATTTATAAAGTCTATGGGAATTATAAATGGCTAAAATCCCAAAGGAGAACATCGCCGCGTATACAATAGATTCCGTATCTCGTTTATAAAGTCCAACGATATATACAAAGCTGAAAATAGCCAAGTGGAAGTGTGTGCGAATTCCGAATTCAAGTGCTTTATTCATATTTATCTCCTTGAGATTAAGCCTTTCGAAGAGATCCGTATTCCGATCAAGTGAATAGGATTCTTATACCACCGTCCCGTTCAACACAATTTAGCAGTTAACTATGGAAGCATTCCATATGGCGTGCTTCGTTAAATGTAATAATCGCCGCTACAATTCTTGAGGCCTTATTGAATTGTAACACTTTTCCAAATCGCCTCAATCTCTCTTAATGAATGTGTCCAGCTCGTTGTAGCAGGAGCGTCCACGTACCCGGAAATACATATCAGCTTCTTTGACCTTGGGTGTACAAAATGAAAAGCCCAGAATGCGCCGCCTGTTGTGTGAATTGATTTTCCTTTAAAAACAAACATCCCCCGCATCTCAACTCCAGAAATACTGCCATCGAAATTGGTGCTCTCGGATAATTCTGGAAATACAAAATCTGTATATTGCGTTCCCATATACAATCGTGAAGTTTCATGAGGCACATTGTATTTGAGCATAGTGTCTCTGGCCTGAAGGAGATTACTTAAGGTGAATTCTGTAGAATCTTGAAACGGATATTGATAAACCATAACTCCAGAGTAAATTGCACCTACATCCTGTTGGCCTGTACCAACAAATTCGATAGGCCTCGAGGCATTTGGAAGCTGAATGGTGTAAAAGTTCGGTTGGGTTGTTACAATATTAGAGCCATCCGGCAAGTCAATATGTATTCCGAAATTTTTTGAGAGTTTTTCATTGACATACGTACTCTGTTTCTCACCAAAATATTTACGGATACGATTCCATTCTGCACGATCAAAGCCTTGATGAACTTCAGGCAAACCATCTTTACAGGTTTCATATAGCTGTTCTAAATCGCGGGCTGTTATTTCGATGACTAATTGCCTATTTGCCCAGACGTTCCTGCGCGACTCTATGCGAGATTTAGTATCATTAAATGTATTGTCTATCGTTAGGAATAAAACATTACGATGTCGTTTTATCGCTCCATCAAAATTTCTGGGGCTTCGATGAATCAGCTCAAAAGTAGCAACATCAGGCCAATAAGGCAATATGAACTGCGTCAATGCAGTATCCAATTCTGACTTCAAGGGAGAATTCCAAATCACGTCATCACATACAACTAAAATCTCTCCTATTTTCCCTGTGACATTAAGGCCTGAATAGTTTTTTTGATCACAACCTGAAAGGGAAAAGAAAAGTGCAAGACCTAAGAATCCATATAAGATCTTCATTTTATCGAATTCTGATTTTTTGCCCAATAGAAATTCTATTAATATTCACTCTTGGATTTAAACGTTTAAGTTTCGATTGAGAGAGCCGATGCTTTTCGGCAATATGACCAAAAGTGTCTCCACTTCTCACCGTATAATATTTCTTTGCTCCAGTTGTCGTATTGGTGGTAGGACGAGGCTTTGGCTTCGGTGCTGTTATTTTTTTTTCGGTCTCGATTCGCAGGTGCTGACCAGTATAAATATTTGTGGTATTGAGCCCATTCCAATTCATAATATCATCTGAACTCACACTATAGTATGAAGCTACAGATTTCAACACATCACCTGTTTGAACTTTATGGTAATATATATTGATCGTCTTCCGAACCGTATCTCCAGAAAGCGAATCTTGCACATAAATTTGTTTTACTTGTACTTCATCCGTCCCAAATATAGAGTGTTCTAAGGCCATTAATGAGTCCTCTAAACCTGCAATTAAATTAATTTTTTCATGCGGACCCGTTAAACAGTATGAAGGGTTGGATTTTGGGATATACGTACTTTTAAAAACCGGGTTTAAAGCTCTGATCTCTTCGAGGGGCCAGTCAATGACTTTAGAAATCGTGCCCATATGGATAGACGATTTAAAACACAAGGTGTCGATTTCAATATTATGCCTATTAAATTTTTCGGGGAAAATATTATGCTCTTTATGGTACGTCATTAAATAAGCAGCTGCGATGAAATTAGGCACATAACCTCTAGTTTCTTGTGGCAAATATGGGCGTACTTCCCAGTACGTTTTTTTATTACCTGAGCGCCTTATTGCCTTATTGACATTTCCGGGGCCCGCATTATAGGCGGCTAAAGCTAAATTCCAATCGCCATAAATTCCGTGTAACTTTTTGAGGTACCTGCAGGCGGCATCGGTTGCCTTTTCCGGGTCCATTCTTTCATCAATGTATGAATTCTCTTTAAGGCCAAAATACAATCCGGTTCTATACATAAATTGCCAAAGACCTAAAGCGCCTACGCGAGACTTAACATTGGGCCTCAAGCCGCTTTCTATCACCGATAAATATTTGAGTTCAATTGGCAATCCATAGGACGCTAGTTTGGCTTCGAACATCTCAAAATAAAGCGGAGATCTTCCTAGAACGACTTTAATAAAACCTCTTCTCTTTTTCACGAAATACCTGAGCGTACTGAGTGTACTTGAATTACAATCCAAATGAAACGGACTCATTTCATTCATTTCATCAAGCCGTTGACAATATACTTCATCTGTAAATACCGGTAAATCTGTTGGAAGGTAATTCAAGGATTGACGAATAGAATCTACGTTTTCAGTTCCACTATACTCATTGTAAAACAGATTCAAGCTTTGTTCAATCGTATTTAGAAACGGATCCTTATGTAGAGAATCACCAATTTTTGGCGTATTACTTCCTTGAGAAAAACTTGAAAAAACAAGAGCCAAACAAACAATTAAATTAATCTTATTCATTCTAAAAATATTTTTTTAATAGCCCTGCATAATGCAAAAGGGCTCCCTCATCATTGCAAGAGGACATAAGCTGTAAACCAAAAGGCATGCCATTAGAATGCTGTCCAAAAGGAATACTAATAGCAGGGTTTCCCGTAATATTAGCATGCACCGTAAAAATATCTTGAAGATACATCTGCAATGGATCTGAAACAGACCCTAATTCAAAAGCAGTGGATGCAGTTGTAGGGGTAATTAAAATGTCCACATTCTTGAAGATCTCATCCGTAGCATTTCTAGCAAGCCGGCGAACTTTTTGTGCTTTTGTATAGTAAGCATCATAGTAACCGTGTGAAAGAACAAACGTACCTGTCATGATCCTTCTTTTAACTTCTTGTCCAAACCCTTCTGAACGAGAATTCTTATACGTCTCTTCAACGCCCTTAGATTTTTCACTCCTGTAGCCGAAATGTACCCCATCAAATCGAGAAAGGTTTGAAGACGCCTCTGCAGTGGTTAATACATAATATGTCGGCACCAAATGATCCAAGTAAGGGAAACTAAAATCACTGACCTCGATTTGATTTGCTTGTAAATTTGTTCTTAAAAGCTCAATCTTTTTTTTAATTTCCGGGTCAAGACCATCATGATTCATGTATTCCGAAAGAAAACCAATTCTCAGTGGTCGTTGCTTATCGAAAACATCATAAGAAGCCTTGCTTGAAGTCGAATCTAAAGGGTCTTTACCATAGGTGAGCTCAAAAATCACTTTGATATCTTCTAAATCATTTGCAAATACACCGATCTGGTCAAACGAAGAGCCATAGGCAATAAGTCCATATCGGCTAAGTCTTCCATAAGTTGGCTTCAGTCCAAAGGTATTTGTCCAAGAAGCGGGCTGTCTAACCGAACCTCCTGTATCGCTGCCCAATGATATTGCGCACAAACCGGCCGAAACCGCCACTGCTGAGCCTCCAGAAGACCCACCAGGAACATAATTCGGATTGATATTGTTTTTAACTGGGCCATAAAAAGAAGTTTCACTCGTGCTACCCATTGCGAATTCATCGCAATTTAAACGACCTATAACAATCGCATCTTCATCCAATAGCTTTTGAAGTACAGAAGCTGTATAAAGGGATTCAAAATTATTTAATATTTTAGAGGCTGCCGATACCTTATGACCCTTATAGCAGATATTGTCTTTGATTCCTATGATTACTCCGGCGAGTTTTCCCGCCGAACCTTGCTTTATTTTTTTATCAATTTCCAATGCAGCAATTCTAGCTGAAGCACTAAAAACTTCTACGAAAGCATTAAGATGGTGGTGTGAATCTATTTTAATCAGGCCGTCTTCCACGATCGCGGATACAGATTTACCTGAAAGAATAGCCTCTTTGGTGTCGGCAATCGTCCTATACATGAATCTTTACTTTGATTCCTGTTCGTCCTTTGATTCCTCTTCGTTCGCTGAACCGTCTCCTTTAGAGGCGTTTTTGAATTCATTGACTCCTTTACCGAGTCCTTTCATCAATTCAGGGATTTTTTTTCCGCCGACAAACAAAACGACAATAACGAGAACTATAATTGCAATTTGTCCTCCTCCTGGAACTAAATAAAACATATAAATTAACTTTTAAATACAAACAAATGTAATGAATAATTATCAGCTGAAGATTTACTAAAGGACGCTGAGTTATAGTTTACGAGCGACCTCTAACTCTTCATAAGCCTCCACAACGTCACCCTCTTGAATGTCATTGTACTTATCAATATTCAACCCGCACTCGTAATTGTTTTTGACTTCTTTTACATCGTCTTTGAATCGCTTCAAAGAACCAAGAACGCCTGAATGAACTACGATTCCATCGCGAATGATTCTGATTTTAGAATTTCTTTTGATTGTCCCGTCTAAAACATAACACCCTGCAATTGTACCGACTTTCGTAATATCAAATGTCTCTCTGATTTCAGCAGAGCCAACAATTTTTTCTTCAATATCTGGAGAGAGCATACCTTCCATGGCAGCTTTAATTTCTTCAATCGCCTTGTATATAATAGAATATAATCTGATATCGATTTGCTCGTTTTCCGCCAATTTACGCCCCCCTATAGTAGGTCGAACTTGGAATCCAAGGATGATCGCATCTGATGCCGATGCAAGATGCACATCTGCCTCAGAAATAGCACCAACACCCTTGTGTATTATATTAACTTGAATTTCTGGTGTCGACAAATTGAGTAAAGCATCAGAAAGTGCCTCAATAGAACCATCAACATCTCCTTTTATAATCAGATTTAATTCCTTAAAGTCTCCGATTGCCAAACGACGACCGATTTCATCTAGTGTAATATGCTTCGTTGTTCTAAGACCTTGCTCACGATATAGCTGCTCTCTTTTTGTTGCAATAGATTTGGCCTCTTTTTCATCAAGCATAACATTGAAGTTGTCACCTGCACTTGGTGCACCGTTAATCCCTAAAACGGAAACCGCTTGTGATGGACCAGCAACTTTCATCGCCACCCCTTTTTCATCGTGCATCGCACGAACTCTTCCGTGGTGTCTACCAACCAATAGAACATCTCCTATTTTCAAAGTTCCTGCCTGAACTAACATATTCGTTACGAAGCCTTTTCCTTTATCCAATGATGCCTCTATTACTGTTCCAAGAGCTGGTTTGTCTGGATTTGCCTTAAGGTTAAGCATCTCCGCTTCAAGTAAGACTTTTTCTAAGAGTTCATCGATATTCACATTTTGTTTTGCTGAAATCTCTTGGCACTGAAAGGTTCCTCCCCAATCTTCAACTAAAATATTCATCGCTGAAAGTTGCTCACGAATTTTATCAGGACTTGCTCCTGGTTTATCAATTTTATTGATTGCAAATATCATAGGGACATTTGCCGCTTGCGCATGAGAAATAGCCTCTTTTGTTTGTGGCATAACGTCATCATCAGCTGCAACAATAATAATCGCAACATCGGTTACCTGAGCACCCCTAGCACGCATGGCTGTAAATGCCTCGTGACCAGGTGTGTCTAAGAAGGTTATTTTACGACCGTCTTTTAGAATTAAAGAATAAGCCCCGATGTGCTGTGTGATACCACCGGCTTCACCCTCGGTAACATTTGCATCTCGAATTCTATCCAAAAGAGAGGTTTTACCATGATCAACGTGTCCCATTACCGTGATGATTGGTGGGCGATCAATTAAATCCTCTTCATTATCTTCTACAGTCGGTATCGATTCCTGTACCTCAGCACTAACAAATTGTGTTTCATAACCAAATTCATCTGCAACAATTTGAATTGTTTCCGCATCAAGTCTTTGATTAATTGACGCAAAAATCCCTAAGGACATACAAACCGAAATAACCTGTGTTGGCTGAATATTCATCATCACTGCCAATTCTGAAACCGTCACAAATTCAGTTAACTTCAATACTTTTTCTTGAAGTTCAGCAATCTCCATTTCTTCTTGACGACGCTGAGCAACACTATCTCTTTTTTGTCTTCTATTTTTAGATGCTTTTGACTTACCACCTTTATTGGATAACCTTGCTAAAGTGTCTTTAATCTCTTTCTGAATATCTTTTTCCGTGATTTCAGCTTTTTTAGGCTTGGTTGCTTGAGATTTAGAGCTTACACCTTTTGCTCCAGGAGCGGGTGTTTCAACTTTCTTAATTCGTTTTCTTTTCCGTTTATTTGCGTGTTCAGCACGAGAGTTGCTTGAAGACCTAGGCTTTTCTACCGGCAATTCAATTTTACCAAGAACTGTTGGTCCCGTGATTTTCTTACGTTCAACTTTAATCGTCTCAATCTCATTACTCTTTACAGGAGGAACAACTGGCTTTTCAAGGGGCTTTTCTTCCGTTTTAGAAGGCTTCGGTGTCTCAACTTTTATAGGCTCCACTTTCTTCTCCTCTGGAAGAGGTTTTGGCTCTTCGGGCTTAGCTTCTACTACTTTTTTCTTTGGTTTCAGCGCATTAAGATCAATATTGCCCACAACCTTTAAACCAGATTCAGGTTTACTCGGCGCTTTTTCTTCGGCAACTTGACGTTTGATTTCCTCAACATTCATCGCTGGTTCCTCCTTAACAACAGGCGGCTCTTCCTTTTTTGAGTCTCCTAGAGATAAAGATTCTCTTTTTTCACGGCTTGTTAAAACACCTTTAGATTTTTCGTTAAGAGCTTGGTCTGCCGCAAATTCAGCGCATAGCATTTCGTATTGCTCGGTATCAAGCTTTGTGTTGGGGTTGGTATCAATAGTAATTCCTTTAGAACTAAGGAATTCTATAATATGCGACAGTCCCACGTTGAGTTCGCCTGCTGCTTTACCTAATCTAATTGGTCTTCCTGCCATAATTATTTTTTCGATTTTAAATCGATAGTTCAAATTTATTCAAATTCCGCCTTTAAAATACGAAATACTTCCTCAATCGTCTCTTTTTCAAGGTCAGTTCGTGTTACCATATCCTCAACATTAATTTCCAAAACAGATTTTGCAGTATCACATCCTATTGCCTTAAGCTCATCTATAATCCAGCTATCTATTTCATCTGCAAATTCTTCTAAATCTACATCTTCAATGTCCACTTCTCCGTCACGATAAACATCAATTTCATAACCACACAAGCGACCCGCTAACTTAATGTTATTACCTCCTCTACCAATAGCAAGCGATACTTGATCTGGTTTTAAGTAAACCTTAACACGGCTCTCCTCTTCAAGAATTTCCATTGAAGTTATTTTTGCTGGAGATAATGCTCGTTGAATTAAAAGCTGATTATTTGTCGTGTAATTAATTACATCAATGTTCTCATTTCGCAGCTCCCTAACAATTCCATGAATTCTAGATCCTTTCATACCTACGCAGGCTCCAACAGGATCTATTCTATCGTCATAAGATTCAACAGCTACTTTAGCTCTTTCACCCGGTTCACGAACAATATTCTTAATGGTAATTAAACCGTCAAATACTTCAGGGACCTCTAACTCAAATAAACGCTCTAAAAACTCTGGTGCCGTACGAGATAATATAATAACTGGTGTGCTATTTCGCATATCGACCTTAGAAACAACAGCTCTAACAGATTCTCCTTTTTTAAAGAAGTCTGATGGTATTTGCTCTGATTTCGGTAAAAGAAGTTCATTCCCATCATCATCCATAACCAAGATCTCCTTCTTCCATACTTGATATACCTCTCCTGTCATGATTTCACCAATACGCTCCTTGTACATCTTGTAAAGATGATCCTTTTCTAATTCTAGAATTCTAGAAATAAGGTTTTGTCTAAGCGAAAGAACATTTCTTCTTCCAAAATCAGCAAAACGAAATTCTTCAGTAACTTCTTCTCCTATTTCAAAATCTGGTTCAATTTTAATAGCATCAGAATACGCCATTTCAGTATTTGGGTCTTCTACTTCGCCATCATCAACGATTTCCTTATTTAAAAAGATTTGAACATCTCCTTTGTCAATATTTACAATGATGTCAATATGCTCATCTGTGTTAAACTTCCTCTTGAACATAGCTCTAAAAACATCCTCAAGGACATGTTGCATTGTCTGCTTGTCAATGTTTTTCAGATCTTTAAATTCTGAAAACGAATCTACCAATTCAATACTGTTCATATTACTTTATTTAAATGATATTACAATTTTTGTTTCTTTTATTTCTTCTAATTTAAACTTGTAGATATCCTCTACCCATTCCTTCTTTTTTCGGCCCTCAATTTTTTTCTTTACACGATCCATCAATTCAATTCCTTCTTCGTTATAGGAAACCAACTCACCTTCAATTTTAGAAGCATCATTGAGTTTAACTTTGACGCGGCGGCCAATATTCTTACGGTACTGATTTGGATGACGGAATGGCTTGTCTAAACCCGCTGAGGATACATGAAGCTCAAAGTCTTCAGCCTCTCGATCAAGATTGTGTTCGATGTTTCTAGAAATCGACATACAATCTTCTACAGCGACATATCCATCAACCTTGTCTAGCTCGACACGAATAACGCTATTTGCAGAAATAGTCAATTCAACAACATACAAGTCCTTCTTCAGGTCTTCTATACGTTCATCGATTAAAGCTGTTACGCGCTCTTTTGAAATCATGTCATTATTGCTTAACAAAAGAGGGGACTTTCGTCCCCTCTTTCTGTATTCCTCACATTTGTGACTACAAAGATAGCACATTTACCTAAATAAAAAAGGAATAACCCTTACTTTTATAATTATGCTCGTAGAAATCAATAACAAAATAATATCAACCGAAGTCTTTTCAGAGCAGTTCGTCTGCGACCTGTCTAAATGCAAGGGAGCCTGTTGTGTCCAAGGTGATGGAGGTGCTCCTCTAAAACAATCAGAGGTTGAATTGATTAGGGACAATTTAGACCATATCAAGCCCTATATGAATCGTAAAGGAATTGATGCCATAAAGGAGAATGGCTTCTATTATGAAGATGACGAAGAGCAACCCTCAACCCAGTTGGTAAATAAAAAAGAATGTGCGTTTGTATATTTTGACAAAAGTAACACTGCTCAGTGCTCGATTGAAACCGCCTATAAGGATGATGCGATTTCCTTCAATAAACCTATATCATGTCACTTGTACCCTATTCGCACAAAAGACTTTATTGAATTCACAGCGTTAAATTATGAGACTTGGAATATCTGCAGTCCTGCCTGTGAATTAGGTTCATCATTGAAAGTACCTGTTTTCAGGTTCTTAAAAGAACCCTTAACCCGAGCGTTCGGGGCTGACTTTTTTGAAGAACTAGAAAGGGTAAACGAAGAACTAAAAAAGCAAAATAAATAAAAAATTTAATGCTCCTCCTCTCCTTCTGCTAGTGGCACTGTTTGGGGAATAAAATCCTCATCAGCTCCAGGCTTTGAATAATCATACGGCCATCTATGCACAGTCGGTAATTCTCCGGGCCAATTTCCGTGAATATGCTCTACAGGAGTCGTCCACTCAAGGGTCGTTGACCTCCAAGGGTTTTGAGGGGCCTTAGGGCCTCTAAAAATACTGTAGAAGAAATTGAATAAGAACAAAGCTTGTCCAAGTGCCGCAAAAATAGCGAAGAACGTAATAATCACATTCAGATCCATCATCATATCCAATGCCCCTTTATCAAATTCCTCATATACTGAGTAGTTGTAATATCTTCTAGGAGCGCCAGCAAGTCCAACAAAATGCATTGGGAAAAACACGCCATACGCACCAATGATGGTAATCCAAAAGTGAACATAACCCAATCTTGTATTCATCATCTTACCAAACATTTTTGGGAACCAATGGTAGACGCCACCGAACATTCCAAACACAGCAGACATTCCCATTACGATATGGAAGTGAGCGACAACAAAATAAGTGTCATGCAACGCAATGTCTAAAGCAGAATCGGCTAAAATAATACCCGTAACCCCTCCTGTAATAAACGTAGAAACAAGACCGATTGCAAACATCATGGCCGGCGTAAGTACCAATGAGCCTTTCCACAACGTAGCCAAATAATTAAAGACCTTAACAGCTGAAGGTATTGCAATAAGTAAAGTTGTAAAAACAAAAACAGAACCTAAGAATGGGTTCATTCCCGTTATAAACATATGGTGGCCCCAGACAATAAAGGATAGGAATCCTATGGCTAGAATGGAACCAATCATCGCTTTATATCCGAAAATTGGTTTACGTGAATTTGTCGCTATTATTTCTGATGACAACCCTAGTGCCGGAAGAAGTACAATGTATACCTCTGGATGGCCTAAGAACCAAAATAAATGCTGATATAGAATAGGAGACCCTCCATGATTTGCCAGCATTTCAGATCCTACAATGATATCAGATAAATAAAAACTAGTTCCCGCCATTCGATCCATCATCAATAATAATGCAGCAGATAACAGCACGGGGAAAGACAATACGCCAAGAATAGCAGTAACAAAGAATGCCCATATGGTTAAAGGCATACGCGTCATTATCATTCCTTTTGTTCTCAGGTTAAATACCGTTACGATATAATTTAACGAACCGATTAATGAAGATGCGATGAAAATCGTCATGGAGAATAACCACAAGGTCATTCCTAAACCTGAGCCAGAGACTGATTGGGGAAGCGCAGATAACGGAGGATAGATTGTCCAACCTGCCATTGCTGGGCCGGATCCATCCCATACCCCTGGTAGACTTGTGGTTGGGTCTCCAAGCTGAAGTCCGAACACAGCCCCTTCATGTACAAAAAGAGAGGCAAACATTAATAGTGAAGACAAGAAGAAAAACCAATAGGATAGCATATTCAAAAAGCCCGACGCCATATCTCTTGCGCCCAATTGTAAAGGAATAAGAATATTAGAGAAGGTTCCAGATAGCCCCCCTGTTAATAAGAAAAAAACCATTATAGTTCCGTGCAAGGTGACCAAGCCTAAATACATGTCCTCCTTCATGATACCATTTGGCGCCCATTCATCACCAAGGAAAATGTTTAAAAAGGTAGATTCCTCCCCTGGCCATGCCAATTGAATTCGAAAGAAAATAGATAGCATCATGGCTACGAGACCCATAAATACCGCAGTCATTAAAAACTGCTTCCCGATCATCTTATGATCTTGACTGAAGATATATTTTGAGATGAAATGCTCCTCATGGTGGTGTTCGTCATGATGGTTTTCGTGTGCTACTGAAGACATCGTATATTTTTTTTAATTAAATGTTTGAATCTATTGTACTTTCCACAGCTTCAACTGCTGGAGAATATTGGTCTTTAAATGTTGCCGTTTTCTTAGAAGCCATCCAAGTATTGTATTCGGCCTCAGGATAAACTACAACAATCATTTTCATTTTATAATGTGCCCCTCCGCAAATCTTATTGCACATAAGAACAAAATTAAATTTTTCATCATTCTTACTTTTACGCATTTCATTGGTAGTCAATGACGGCGTAAACTTGAATCTAGTAGGCATTCCAGGCACTACATTCATTTGCGCTCTAAAATGCGGGAAGTAAGCTGAATGGATTACATCCTTTGACCTAAATGAGAATTCATAATCACGACCTTTACATAAATACAATGTGTCCTTTTGCAAAATATCATTTAAAGCATATTTATCAACATCCGGATTGTGATTTTGTTTCATTTGAACCAAACCTCTATAAAGTCTTTCTTTAATAGATAGCTGCTGTTCTAAATCACCTATGATCGTTTGAGTTTCTTGATTTGGTGCCTCTAATGCAATCTCCAAATGGCCATGATTCCCTATGTGATCTCCATAAAGATGTTTGAATTCTGCTTCTGCCTCCGCTAAATTAAAGTCTGAAACCAATATCTCTTGAGCCGCTTTATCAATTCCACTTTTAAACGATGAATTTGAAGATAGACCTCGATACGCTGAAACCAAATAGTCAAAATTCACTTGCTTCAATTTTGATTCTAAGTTTTCGATCGACAATTTCATTTCATTGAGAGAAGTGTCAATCGTACTTTCAGTCATTAATGCCAATTCGTTATTACCGGTGGTGAGCTTATAATCAAATTTACCTAAAGTATTGTCTTCTCCAGAATACCTTGCAATCCAAGCAAACTGATAAGCAAACAATTCGATTTTCTCTGCTTTATCAGAAGATTGTGCAGTCAATTCCGTCCATGACTTTAGACCTAGAATAATAATTACTCCTAAAACAACTGCAGGGACAATCGTCCAAATGATCTCGAGCTTATTATTGTGTGAATAATAGGTTGCCTTTACACCCGGCTTTCTTACGTACTTATAAGCAAAAAAGAACAATAAGAAATTCGTAATAAAGAAAACGAGGATGATGATGATGAAATTGACATTTAAAAGCCAATCAGTTTCAACACCTTGAAGAGATGCAGGCTCTCCTCTACCAGTCCATCCGTATTTTAACATTAGGTATATAAAGCCCAAAAACTGAAACATCATAAAGCCAAGCATTAATTTGGCGTTTAGATTGTTATCACGATTAGGGATTTCATGTTCACCACGATTTTTGAGTTTGTATGTTAACTCATATACTCTTACAAGCTGCGCTATAGCAATCACACCTGTTATAAGGACAATAAGAATTATAATTTTTTCCATTTTATCTATCGACTTGGTTGGTTAAATTTCATGATGAACGCTCTCATCCAAAAATGGATGATTGACCGGAGTCAAAGGAGCCTTTGTTAGGTTACGCAGTATAATCATTATAAAAAGACTAAGGGCCGTTAATGCCATTCCGATTTCTAAAGCACCAATATGTGCCGTTGGACCCAAAGACCCTCCTGAAACCATAATATATACATCAACCCAATGTCCAGCAAGAATAATCAAACCTATAAAGGTTAATATTCCAGCATGCCTTTTGGCATCCCTTGACATTAGGATGAGCATAGGGAAAGCAAAGTTTACAATAAACATCCCAAAGTAAAGAAGTTTATAATTGTCTATTCTCATTTGAAAATAGGTGACTTCTTCGCCTATGTTCGCATACCAAATCAGCATAAACTGAGAGAACCACAAATAAGACCATAAAAAGGATGTCGCAAAGGCCCATTTTCCTAAATCATGAATATGTGAATCATTTACTTTTTCAAGATATCCGTGCTTTTTCAAGTATAAGGTGACCATAATTAAAACAACCATTGTCGTGCACCACATTCCGGCAAATGTATACCAACCAAAAAGTGTAGAGAACCAGTGAACATCAATTGACATTAACCAATCCCAAGAGGATGTCGAACTAAATACAGCAAAAAAGACTAAAAACAATGCGCCTTTTTTATAGTTCTGAAAATGCAAATCCGTACCACCGATCTTATCTTCCTCCAAAGATCTTTTCTTAAAACCTCGCAAAAACAGTAAGTAAACCGCAAAATAAATCAAGGTTCGAATCCAAAAGAAAACGGGGTTAAGATAAGCTGACTTTCCTTGAATCATTTCATCATGCGCCACAACTTCTGGGTCCATCCAAGAATAAATATGCGCTCCATCCATAAACGTAATGATCAATAATACAATTCCCATTAAAACCATCCCATAAGGAAGATATCCGGCTACTGCCTCGATGACTCTTTTTACTGCAGCATACCAACCCGTCTCAGTCGCATAAGCTAAAGAAAGGAAAAACAAGGCCCCTAATCCCATTGCAAAGAAGAAAAAAGTATCTATAAGTCCATTACTTAAAAGCCTTGTAGAAAAATGATGGTCATCATATCCAGTAATGACTCCAACTAAAGTTAATACCAACCCGACACCTAACAATAAGTAGATGTTTTTTTTGGTTTTTTGTGTTATTTGAAATTCCATTTATCTAAAAATTAATTACTTCTACTCAGCAGTTTCTTGATTGACCTCTACTTCAGCTATCTCTTCAAACTTACCGTATCCATCTATTTGGAATTGGCGAACATAATGAACCAGTGTCCATATTTCTTTTTTATTCAAGAGCGAACTATGTGCTCCCATAAAACCTTTTCCGTAATAGATACTGTGGAATATCTTACCCTCAGAAAGCGTATCTAAATTTTTATATGCCGGAACAACTCCTAAATCACCGTAGGCTCCACTTTGAATCATTGGGCCATTACCATCCCCTTTTTCTCCGTGACAATGCATACACATTGAGGAATACAGTTTTTCACCCTGCTTTAAAATACCTGAAGCATTATCCGCTGTCATAACCATTGGGTTCACTGTGTCAAATCGAGACATTTCATAACCGCTTACATTATCCAAGTCCCAACCGTATAAACCATGACTTTCTCGCCAAGCTATTCCCGCTTTTCTTTTATTTGGAAGCATCATTTTGACAGTTTGCTCATCTGTTCCTACATACGGGACTGTATATTTCGGTGTTTGTCTCGCCGACAGGATTGATTTGTAACTTTTATTTTCTTTTCCCCTTATTTCGCCATAGTCAACATAGGTCTCAATTGCAGGAGAACGATACATATCAGGCATGTATTCCGTTCCAGGGCTATCCGGATCCGATGAACATGACACGAAAAGTGTTACGAACATTAGAAAGGACAGACTAGTGTATAAATTAAATTTGTTGTTCATTTTCAAAGCGTTTCTCAATATTACTTATATGATCTTTTTGTCTATCTCAATAAAACCAGTATCCTTTATCAACTGATCCAATTCTTTTTCATCCATTGAATTTTCAGAAGTTCTAATTTCCATTACAAATTTATCATCAGTTGTTCGAGGGTCAGGGTTTTGAGCAGGCATACCTGGTAAGGTCTTATTACGCAACAAATAAGTGATTGCCATTCCGTGTGCTGCACACATTACAGTAAATTCAAAAGAAATCGGGACAAAAGACAAAATGTTTTCCAGGTAGGTGAAACTCGGTTTACCACCAATATTCATGGGCCAGTCATCAATCATGAAAAAGCGCATTCCTATTGTAGCTAACGTTAATCCTATCAGCCCATATAAAAAAGCCATAATCCCTAATCGTGTGTTTTTAATTCCAATAATTGGATCAATACCATGAATCGGAAAAGGTGAAAAAGTATCCGAAATTTTGACTCCACTAGAAACCAACTTTTTCGCACCATCTTTCAGCACTCCGTC
Organism: Flavobacteriales bacterium UBA952; assembly: GCA_905182495.1. GTDB lineage: Bacteria > Bacteroidota > Bacteroidia > Flavobacteriales_D > Crocinitomicaceae > UBA952. The sequence goes on along the minus strand of CAJJBU010000017.1, from coordinate 108,410 downwards.
GTCGTCATACATTACATATATTACTTTATCAGACATAGCTCTTTCTTAATGATTTTTATAATAATCAGGAGATTCTTTATAGGACTGTCCTGAACCTTTCAATATCGATTTGATTTCATTCAATGCCAATACAGGGAAGAACCTAGCAAATAACAAGAAGAAAACGAAGAATAAACCTATTGTACCAATGTATACACCTATATCAATAGGACTCGGATAATGCATACTCCATGAAGACGGTAAATAATCTCTATGCAGGGAGGTCATGATAATCACATAACGCTCAAACCACATACCGATATTTACTACTATCGAAATGAAAAATGTAAATAATAGGCTTCTTCTTAATTTTCTGAACCACATCAACTGAGGAGAAACAACATTACACGTCATCATCGCGGCATAAGCCCACCAATAAGGTCCGGTCGCTCTGTTAATAAAAGCATACGCTTCGTATTCAACACCCGAATACCAAGAAATAAATAGCTCAGTAATATAAGCCGTTCCAACAATTGATCCAGTTACCATGATTACAATGTTCATGTATTCAACATGTTTTGTATGAATATAAGCCTCTAAATTCATTGCCTTTCTCATGATAAGCAATAAGGTCTGCACCATAGCAAATCCAGAGAAAACAGCTCCGGCAACAAAATATGGAGGAAATATTGTCGTATGCCATCCAGGAATCACGGAGGTGGCAAAGTCAAATGATACAATAGAGTGAACCGAAAATACAAGTGGCGTTGCAAGACCAGCTAAAACCAATGAAACCAATTCAAATCGGTTCCAATGTTTCGCTCTTCCTGACCATCCAAATGCAAGAATAGAATACATCTTTTTAGAAATCGGTTTTCTTGCTCTGTCTCGAATAGTAGCAAAATCAGGGATTAGACCAATATACCAAAACACAACGGATACTGATAAGTATGTCGAAATCGCAAATACATCCCAAAGTAAAGGGGAGTTAAAGTTAACCCATAAAGAACCAAACTGATTAGGTATTGGCATTACCCAATAACCTACCCATAAACGTCCCATGTGAATCAATGGAAATAATCCCGCCATAAATACGGCAAAGATTGTCATCGCTTCTGCTGACCTGTTAATTGCCATTCTCCATTTCTGACGAAAGAGAAGAAGCACTGCAGATATTAGAGTTCCAGCATGTCCGATACCAACCCACCAAACGAAATTTGTAATATCCCAAGCCCAACCGATGGTCTTGTTCAATCCCCAAACACCTACTCCAGTACCCAGCAAATAAAGAATACAACCTATTCCATATAGACCCACAACCAATGCTATACCAAACAAGATATACCACATCTTTGGTGCCTTATCTTCAATTGGTCTACAAACATCTTCCGTAATGTCATGGTAGGACTTGTGACCAAGTATGAGGGGTTCTCTTATTGCAGCTTCCTTTTGCATACGCTAATTCTTAGTGTTGTTTGTGACTTGGTTCGTGATGCGCTTTCTTGTCGACCTGAAGCTTTGACAATAAGTCATTTTCTTCGTTTCGAACCTTTACTTTATACCATACGTTGGGTTTCACACCAATCTCTTCCAATGCCTGATAAGAACGTTTTTCTTCTGAGCTCTTTCTAACATTTGATTCTATATCATTCCAATCTCCTACGACAATTGCATTAGTAGGACAGACATCAGAGCAAGCCGTTGCAAACTTTCCATCAGCAACAGGGACGCCTTCTTTTTTGGCCTCTAACTTGGTGGATTGAATTCTTTGAACACAGAATGAGCATTTTTCCATGACACCTCTCGTTCGAACTGTGACATCTGGATTCAATACCATTCTACCTAAATCATCTTGAGCTGGATTGATTTCTGTAAACTTCTTGTAAGCTGGATAATTGAACCAATTAAATCTTCTTACTTTATAAGGACAGTTGTTCGCACAATACCTTGTACCGATACAACGGTTATATGTCATTTGATTTAGACCTTCATTACTATGGGTTGTCGCTGCAACAGGACAAACTGTTTCACAAGGCGCGTGGTTACAGTGTTGACACATCATCGGCATATGAACTACCTTAGGGTTTAAAGCTGCTATTTCAGCTGCACTAAACGAAAATGTATCTTTATCTTTCCTAGTTCCAACTGCTGCTTCCTCAGCACTTGCAAAATAGCGGTCAATTCTCAACCAATGCATTTCCCTTCCACGACGGACTTCATCTTTACCAACAACAGGTACATTGTTTTCTGATTGACAAGCAACCAAACAGTTTGAACAACCAATACAAGAGGACAGGTCAATGGTCATTCCCCATCTATGTCCAATATTCTCAACTGGATGCGCATCCCATAAATCAAATTCGCTAACTGGCTTTTCAACATGGCTTCCATCTGCATCTATCGTTTGAAGCATATGAGCAGGGTTGTATGACTCCTTACCATTGGAATCATAGATTCCTTTTGTTGTTTCTCTAACGATAGAGTGTCTACCCATCACCGTGTGGTGAATTTGTGTCGCGGCTATAATATATTCACCGTCAACTTTATTCACCTTTGCAGAATTCGCATAAGTCAACTCATTGGCAGAGGACATGATCATTGGGAAAATATTCTCACCAATTGATTTTGGATTTCCATTTTTGTCGGTAATGTAACCCCCATATTCTTTTGTCTGGTAGGCCGCTTTACCGATCTTCTCGCCATGGCCACCACGTCCATATCCAAGCGCAACACCAACCGTACCAAGTGCTTGTCCAGGCAATGGATAAACCGGTAGTGTTAGCTTTATCCCATTTGCAGTAATCGTAGCCAAAGACAGGCCATTTTCTTGGTCATAGGTTGTTGCATATCCTGCTTTGGTCATTTCAACAGGATTCATGGTTATATAGTTATCCCAAGTGACTTTTGAAATAGGATCAGGGAGCTCATTTAACCAAGGGTTATTAGCATGATTACCCGCGCCAATAGCTGTTTTTTGGTAAGCAACGAATTCGACGCCTTTTGAAAACTTAGGTGTCTTTGATATCGATGCCGAACTAAACGAAAATGTTTCTTCAATCGTCGAAGAAACTAAATCTACACAACTGTTATGAACGGCTAAATCAAAATTACCCCCATTGATATCTGAAAAAGTCTCTTTTATCTTTTCATATGCAAGCGTTGAGGTTTTTCCTACTCTTTCTGCCACACCTGCCCAAACAACAAATGATTCTAACGCAGATGCCGTATTGTGAATCTGTGTTATCATTGGCTGAGCCAAAGCATAATGCTTTGTTGTAGGTTGAAAATCAGACCACGCCTCTAATGCATGATGATCAGGACACATAAATGTACATGCCACTGCAGTTTCATCACCATGAGAATTTAACGATACTGAAGTTTTAACAGTTTTCAGTGCCTTTGCAAATGCTTTTCCATTTGGCAAAGAATAAACTGGATTTGAATTATAAAACAAAACAACATCAGGTACAGACCCTTTAATCATTGAATCAACCAAGTCTAGCATTTTACCTTCCTCTGACTGAAACAAGTTCAATTCATTATAAAGGTCAATGGTCGTGCCATAAGCACCAACTGCATTGTTGATTTCATTTACCAGTTGCTGAAGCCCCGTATTGTTGGTTCCACAAACGACTAAGGATTCCTCGCCGCTTATCTTTAAAGAAGTAACTGCGGCATCTGCGTTTGCCTTAAGTCCTTTAGATATAGAAGCCGGTTTTCCGATCAACTTATCTAGAATATAACGCAAGACACTTTCTTCTTCAGAAGGCTTTGTCATTCCACGATAATCTGCATTGGAACCTGTAACACTCATAACAGCCTCAAACTGGAAATGCTTGGACATCCATTCGGAATCCGGATTTCTAGTTTCTCCATACTGAGTTGCAAACTGAGTTGGCATTAACCAAGTACTTAAGAAATCTGCATTTACAGATACGATTGTTTTCGCTTTAGAAAAATCATAACTAGGGATCATCGCTTTACCGTAGTTCAAAGCATGTGCATTGCGAATTCCGGAATATGAAATAGGATCGTATTGAATATGATCAAAGCTGCCTGAAGCAGAAGACTTTAATATTTCAATAGAAGATAGAACCGATGGACTGATTACCGTATTTGAAACAAGTACAACTCGCTTGGATGTTTTCAACGCATTGCTGATTTCACTATCAACGGTAGACCATTTAGAACTCTTTCCGGACTTCATGGGTTCTTGCAGTCTCTCGCTATCATAGAGTCCGAGAACGGAAGCTATAATTGGAGGGGTTACTGAACCACTTGTGATTCCAAAATCTTTATTCCCTTTAATGAAGATTGGTCTTGCCTCTCGTGTTTTGACCAAAATACTTGCAAAAGCACTTCCGTCATAATATGTAGATGCATACCATGTTGCCATACCTGGAACAACGTTTTCGGGCTTCATTACATAGGGCACCGCTTTTATTACAGGCGCCTCACATGCGGCAACAGTTGCTGCTGCAACCGAAAACCCCAAGAACTTTAAGAAATCCCTTCTTCCTGTAGACGACTCATTTAAAGAATCATCAGCTAAAAAGTTTTCTAGGCTATTATTCTGCTCTGGAAATTCAACATCTTTAGAATCCTGAAACGCCTTAGTATCGTTCAACTCGTCTATTCCTTTCCAATATTTTTTTGTGTCTGCCATACCTTATTTCTTTCAGTAGAAAATTTCTTTATTAATAGTGACATTTTGAACATTCCCAACCACCAAGCTCTTTAACCGATACGCGGCCATCCTCATTATAGGAATTTAACAAGTCGTAATCATTTTTCTTTAAGCGATCATGTATCTCAGTATAATACTGATTTTTCCCATCACCAATGGAAATACCTGATTGATCATGACATTGAATACACCATCCCATGGTAAGAGTTGCTCTATCAAATTGAATTTTACTTTCAATGTTTTCTTCAATCTTATTCAACTCTTGATGTGGTTGAACTTTTGCCGTTTCTTTAAGTTTCGCCATATCACCATGACATTGCTTACAGTCTAAACCTCCAACTTCAACGTGCTGAGAGTGATTAAAATAAACATGGTCAGGAAGGTTGTGAACTTTATTCCAAACGATTGGATTCGTCTCTCCAGTGTACTCTCCAGCTGGTCCTTTCGTTGGGTCCCATCCTGCTGCAGCATAGATTTTATTAATCTCCCCTTGAAATTCTTTCCCTTCCCCGTTGATTTTTTTATGACAATTCATACAAACGTTAACCGTTGGTAGACCAGCCGATTTAGACTTCGTAACAGAATTGTGACAATACTTACAATCAATGCCGTTCACACCCGCGTGCACATCATGCGGAAACGCAATGGGCTGAGAAGGCTGATAAGACTCCTGTAGATTGATTTGATATAGTGTTTGAAAAAATCCTACAATTAAGGAAAGAACAATCACCAATGTTGCAAGTCCTACATACAGTCTATATTTCCAAGCCCATGTTTTAAATTCCTCAACATAAGTCAATCCTTCAGCATCTTCGGTGCTTTCTTTCGTAGCAATTTTCAATTGACGTCTAACGCCACCAACAGCCATGATAATAATACTGAACATGATACCCATGATGATCCACATCCAAGGAAGCCCTTGCTCTTCATCCATGACATCGCCACCTCCTGCAGAAGCTTGATTACCTCCACCTGCAGCCTGAGCGTTTGGGTCTTGAGAATCTATCCAATCAAAAACAGATGTGATTTGCTCATCTGTTAAATCAGCGAAGACAGTCATTACACTCCCTTTGTATTCTTGGAAAATCTCGTTGGCACGATTTGACTTCCCGCTAGCCCTAAGCGCTGCGTTATTACGAACCCATTCATAAATCAATTCTCCTTCATCGACCGACTCCCACCGTTTTCGGGCTTCATACAATTTAGGACCTGTTCCATTACTGAAAACAGCATGACAGGTAGCACATTTGGCCTTAAAAAGACCTTCTCCTTGAGAGAAATACGTTGGAACGAGTGTAAGAAAGAAGAAAAGAACTAAGGCTTGTAGCCCGAAGCTTATCTTTGTAACTTTCTGAATGTTAGTTATTTTCATGAAAAGTAAACTAAATATAGATCAATATTAAAAAGGCAATTAACACATTTTAACGGTGCAAAATTATGAAGTTTCATTGTTTACATGACACTTTTATGACAAAAAGACGCCGATGAATATTAATTTAAAATGATTCTAAATAACAAAAATGGTGATTGTAACTATTTTCAGTAAATTCGTATAAGTATTATAGTCACGTTCACTCTAATGGAAAAAATCATATTTCTTTTTTTATTTTATTTAATGGGATATCAAGGATTCGGTCAATCCACTGATTCCAAAGGAGAAATTAATGTATTAAAAGACGCCAGAATTGATGCCCTCGTTCAACAAGAAAGGAATATGGACGAGATACCTGGTTTCCGCCTTCAGATTTGTTTTGACTCTGATAAAAGCATCGTGGATGAGGCTAGGGATCGGTTTTTAAAGCGCTATCCTAAAATAGACACCTATGTTGAATTTGAAGCTCCTCATTTTAATTTAAAAGCCGGAGATTTTAGAACACGCGATGAAGCAGAAAGAATCAAAAGAGAAATATTTGGGGAATTTGTAATCTGTATTATCCATGAAGACTTAATACAGCTTCCAAGAATTAATTAAAGTGCTTCCAGCCCTGAGCAGAAATTCGCACTGCACTGTTGTTTTTATCAATCAATAAATTATCCTGCGATTTATCAGTCACGAAACCTATAATAGAAAAACTAGGGTTGTTCTTTATTTTTTCATAATCCTTTTGACTGGCCGTAAATAAAAGCTCATAATCCTCTCCTCCATTCATGGCGCACATATATGGGTCTAAGCTAAGCTCGTCAGCAGTCAGGATTACTTTTTCGGTAATAGGAAGTTTGTCTGAATATATTGACACGGAACAATCGCTTGATTTGGCAATATGTAAAAGTTCGGATGCAAGACCATCAGAAATATCAATCATTGAACTCGGCACAAAGTCAAGCTCCTGAAATATATCGATTACATCTTGCCGTGCTATCGGTTGTATTTGCTTCTTGACTAATTCGTCGTAACCATCAAGTTTTGGTTGAATATTTGGGTTTTCAAGAAATACACCTTTTTCTCTTTCCAAAATTTGTAAACCAAGATAGGAGGTTCCTAAGTCCCCTGTTACAACAATTAGATCGTTTTCTTTAGCCCCGCTTCGATAACATATTTTTTCTTTTGCTGTGCGACCAACTATAGAGAGAGACAAAATCAATCCAGACAAAGAAGATACCGTATCACCTCCGACCAAATCAACATTATAAAATTCGCAAGCGGAATGGATCCCTTTATACAATTCCTCAATAGCCTCAATAGGAAATTTACTCGAAACACCTATTGACACAGTCAATTGCTCTGGCTTTCCATTCATGGCTAAAATATCAGAAACATTAACCGAAACAGCCTTGAAGCCCAATGACTTCAAAGGAACATAGGAAAGGTTAAAATGAACTCCTTCAACAAGCATGTCGGTAGATAGCAGAATAGACTCTTTTGAAGAAATCTCTATTTCTGCAGCATCATCTCCAACACCAAGTAGACTTGAAGGGTTTTTTAAAACGACATCCTTTGTAAGAGAATCAATTAACCCAAACTCTCCTAGTGCGTCTATTTCGTTGTGCTTGTTTTCTTCTTCGTTCATATTGTCACAAATTAAAAAGAGTGAATGCTTCCACATTCACTCTTCACATTCAGTTGACCCACTAGGGCTCGAACCTAGACTCTTCTGTACCAAAAACAGACGTGTTGCCAATTACACTATGGGTCAATAGATGACTTGAATCATCAATTAGGGTGCAAATTTAACAACAAAATTTAATTTAAACTTAGCGATTAACAAAAATTATATCTCTGAGTTGCGCTTTTGCACCATAATACGTCGAAGTACAAACGAATATTCGTAAATTCGCATCACTATTAAAGGAATTAACAGAGACATGAATTATACTTTCATCAATAAACTAAACGGTTGGATTGTTTTCGCGATTGCATCCATCGTATACTTAATGACTATAGAGGACACTGCAAGTTTATGGGACTGTGGTGAATATATAACAGCAGCCTACAAACTCGAAGTAGGCCACCCTCCAGGGGCGCCATTGTATATGCTTCTTGGTCGTATATTTTCCTTTTTTGCAGCACCGGACAGCGTCGCATACTTTATCAATGCCCTATCCGCATTTTCTAGCTCCTTCACAATTCTCTTTATGTTTTGGTCCTTAACCATATTACTAAAAAAAATGGTTCTACAGGCTAAAGAAACGCTAGAAGATTCCGATAAAATTGCCATTTTCATTTCAGCCTCCGTTGCTTCTTTGGCTTATACTTTTTCTGATTCCTTTTGGTTTTCTGCAGTAGAAGGCGAGGTTTACGCTATGGCATCCTTATTTACAGCTGTCATCTTCTGGGCGATACTGAAATGGGATGAAGAAATGGCCTTGTACGAAAAAAGCAAACTTATGAGTGGGGCTTCCCCAAATAAATGGTTGCTCTTGATTTTGTTTTTATTGGGACTTGCCATAGGGGTTCACCTACTGGGAATCCTAGTTATTCCAGCTATTGGTTATGTTATTTATTTTAGAGTTAAAAAAACGACCCCAAAAGGATTCGTTCTAGCGGGTCTATTGTCCATTGTCGTTCTTGGTTTTATTCAAGAAGGAATCATTCCGGGAACTATTTCTCTCGCGTCAAAACTTGAGGTTTCCTTTGTGAATAACTTCGGCTTACCATTCTATGCTGGTTCTATATTGTTTTTCGCGCTATTAATTGCAAGCTGCATTTGGGCCGTGCGTTATGCCAATAAGAAAAAGAATACAATTCTAGCAAACTCATTAATGGGCTTGATTTTCTTGTTGATTGGATATGGCTCTTTTGCAGTCATTGTAATTCGGTCAAATGCCAATACACCTCTTGACGAAAATGACCCGGAAAACCTTGTTACGCTTCATTCTTATCTAAAAAGAGAGCAGTACGGAAGTGCTCCCTTAGCCAAGGGGCAATATTGGAATTCTGAAATGGCATCTCAAGAAGAATGGAAAGACCTTTCGGCTTACTATTTGCGCCGTTGGGTGGTCACCGACGATGATATTGATATGAAAGCCTTCGTGAATAAGATGGATGCAACAAAATGGATGGAGACACAAAGTTTTGATGGCTTATCTATCAAAGAGAAGTACTACGAGAGCAATGCTTCCATTAGAAAAAATGCAACTCCCACATACAAGCAAACTACTTTTTTCCCAAGAATGTATTCGAGTACGCCACGGCATGTCTCAGGGTATAAATATTGGTCTGGGTACAACCCCGATGATGAAACAGATACTGAAATAGGAAAGGATGGTAATAGAATGCCGTCAACAGCTGAAAACCTCACGTATTTTTTCAACTACCAATTAAACTGGATGTATTTTAGATACTTCATGTGGAATTTCTCAGGTAGGCAAAATGATATACAAGGTCATGGAGACGACATGCGTGGGAATTGGATTTCAGGAATTAATTTTATTGATAATGCAAGACTTGGTGACCAGGCATATGCACCACTGTACTCTTCAGATAACAAATCCAATAACAAGTTTTATTTCATTCCTTTAATTTTCGCCCTAATTGGTTTGGTATTTCACTACAGAAAATCACCTAAGGATGCTTTTGTGTTAACGCTAGCATTTTTGTTTACTGGTATTGCGATTGTTATTTATCTGAATCAAAAACCATTTGAACCAAGAGAACGAGATTATGCTTACGCGGGCTCCTTTTACTTTTTTGCCATGTGGATCGCTTTTGGAGTATATGCCATTATGGATTTTCTTAAACATAAAGTTAAGCTAGAGAATTCAAACATCCGTTTGGCATTAGGGGGGGCACTTGGATTAATAGTTCCCATATTAATGGGGATTCAAGGATGGGATGACCACAATAGACACGGCAAAACAACGGCACGTGATTTGGCTAAAAACTATTTGACCTCTTGTGAGAAAAACGGGATCATCTTTACGAATGGAGACAATGACACTTTTCCGCTATGGTACGCCCAAGAGGTAGAGGGCTTTAGAACGGACGTACGTGTTTGTAATCTTTCTTTAATGGGCACAGACTGGTACACCAATCAGATGAAAATGAAGGCTTATGAATCGGAACCCCTCCCTATTAAATTTACAGAGGATCAAATCCTTATGTACGGGGGAACTACGGATCAGTTATATTTCACAGATTTATTTAATATGGTAAGCAGCTCAAATATTAGTAAAGCTGGAATAAATGAAATCATAAACCTAAGACTGGAGAACAAGAGTAATGAGGCTGCCGCAAAAGTGAAATATCCAGCATTTGCAAGTGCTATTCAAAACGTTCTTTACCAGCTTTCTGTGTTACAACCTTCAATGAAAAATCAGACTCAAAAATCGCTAGCTTACTTGAGTGCTAACGAAAATCTGAACTTCAGCGGGTTAGTCACCTCTCAATACTGGGTGTTAAAGCAGTTGTACCCGCAACTTGAGAGTAAATTAAAAACCTATGGCCAAGGAGATGAAGATAAATACAACGCGACCATAAGCGCATTAAATTTATTGTCTCAGCCCTTTGAAACATTCGAAACCGGATGGGACTCTATGGACTTGACAAAGGCTATGGAATACGTTCGAAGTAATAAAGGTTTATTGAAAATGCGAAGAGGTTCAGAGGTAAACCTTTTCCCTAGTCAAAACTTTACCTTGGCAGTAAATAAACCAAACGCAATCAAGGCGGGAATTATTTCTGAAGAAGAGGCGGAAAGGTGTCCTAATTCCATTTCAATAAGTTATACTGGTATCGATCGAATTTCAAGAGAAGAGATTATGATGCTCGATATTCTAAGTAATTTCAATTGGGAAAGAGGGATTTATTTTTCTAGCAATAGGGGCTCTAAATTTGCAACAAGACTTTTACAAAAAGGATATGTAAAACAAGTTGGAGTGGCTTATGAATTGAATCCATGTCCACCGGAGATGCCGCTAAGGATGAACGAAAAACAAAACTTTTTTAATGTTGAGAAAATGTATTCGAAACTTATGAAAGAATACGAATTCGGAGACATGGCCAATCCAAAAGTACTTACGGATTACTATGCGCGTCGACATACTTCTCATTATCGAACTGACTTTTTACTTCTTGCTGAGCAACTATATTATCAAGGAGATACTGCAAGAGCAATAAAGGTTTTAGACCGGTCTCTAAATCTCATGCCTATCGAAACTGTTCTTGACTTTGGAGAAGTCACCGGGAACGATCCGATTACCTCATTGGATTACAATCGTGTAAGAAATAGCGCATATAGTCCACGAGTTAGTGGTAGCCTTCATGAGTATGTCCAACTATACGCTTTACTCGGTGAAGATTCAAAAGCAACTGTACTCGGTAAAAAACTTATTAAAAGGTATAAACGGATTTTCACCTACTTCGAAAAAAGTGATGCCTTATTTGCGATCAAACAAGGAACAATGAACAGCAATCGAGATGACTTATTTGCAGCAGCTGACGCCTGTTTTAAAATTCAAAAAGCAATTCCAAGTGGCGGCATATCAAAAGAGGTGACCGAGGCGATAGATTATTTGTTTGGCAAAGTACTTCCTAAAATTGAAAATGAACTCGTGACGTCTGGGTTGTCTGAAAACATGGATGCCTTAAATTCTGCCTTTAAAGGCCAACTCAGTAGTATGGCAACAGAATACAATTATACTATAATCAATAAGTAAGGCTTTATGTTTGTTAGAGTCCCTCTCCTTGTGCAACTAGTTTTTAAAAGACGAATTTGGCGAGGAGAAGACAAGAACACAGTGCACCTTACGTTTGACGATGGGCCAGACCCCGATACGACGCCTTGGGTTTTGGGTTTGTTAAAGAAAGAAAATGTAAAAGCGACTTTTTTCTGTATTGGAAAAAATATTGAGGAAAACCCACTGATTTTCAAACAAATTATCGATCATGGACATGCTATAGGAAACCATACTTATAATCATGAGAAAGGCACAGAATCAAAAACGGCGGACTACCTGAAATCAATTCAGAGGACAGATGATTTGCACGTCGCAGATTTATTTCGACCTCCGTATGGTAGAGCGAAGTTTGGACAAGTCAACCGAATCCTTTTATTGGGAAAGCAGATCATCATGTGGACCTGGAATTCACAGGACTACAAAAAAGAAATTGGGCCTGATGAGATTGTGAAAAATGCAAATAAAATAACTGGGAGGGATATTCTTCTTTTTCATAATAGTGCAAAGAGTAACCTGAGTATGCAGGAAAGTCTTCCAAGGGTGATTGAAATAGTAAAGCAAAAAGGGCTTAAATTTAGTGTCCTATGAAGAATCACAAAACTATATAACACATGAACCGATCCAATATCCTAATTTACTTATTGGCCTTTTATGTCTTTCTTCAATTTATATGGTGGGGTTATCAAATTATAGATTTAGGCGCCTTAGTAGATAACTCCAACGAAGAAAATTCTCGGCGAATACTAATGATTATTGGGGAAGGCGGTGTTTTTATCTTAATTCTTATGGCTGGGTTTTGGAAAATTCAACACGGAATTGCAAAAGAGATTCGACTCTCTCAGCGACAAAATAACTTTATGCTTTCTGTAACTCATGAATTAAAAACCCCTTTAACTTCTATTCAACTTGCTCTGCAAACACTTCAAAAAAGGAAACTCAGCGAAAGTAACCAAGAAGTTCTCATATCAAAAGCACTTTCAGAAAATCAAAGACTGGCCGCACTTATTGACAACATATTAAATGCCTCTCGAATAGAAAGCAATGGGTTCATTCCTAAACTAGATGATTTTGCAATAGAATCTTTTCTTGAAAAGAAAAAAGAGGAGATAAACCGTTCACTTGGGAGCCCTGTAGTTTCTTTAATCTGTAATGTTTCAAGAATCAAGGCAGACTCTTTTATGATTGAAACGATATTTAACAACCTATTAGAAAACGCTCTCAAATATTCAGGAGGGGATCCTAAATTACAGATCTCAGTAAATAAGAACGACAAAATAATTAAAGCAATTGTCTCAGACCAAGGCCCTGGAATTTCATCCGAAGAAAGGGAACAAATTTTTACTAAATTCTATCGCATTGGAAATGAAGATACACGTGCTCAAAAAGGAAGTGGATTAGGCTTATTTATTACAAGTGAATTTGTTCATCTCCATCGCGGGAAAATATTCTGTGAAAGCAATACGCCAAAAGGAACAAAATTTATTATAGAATTACCAAATGAAAAATAAAATTGGCCTACTAATCTTGGATGGATGGGGTATTGGAAAAAAGGATGATTCCGATGCCATTTCAAAAGCCCAAACACCATTTTTTGATTCACTCCTTAAAAAGTATTCGAATGCGCAACTAACCACTTTTGGTGAGGCTGTGGGCCTACCTGCTGGACAGATGGGGAATTCCGAGGTTGGGCATCTCAATATTGGTGCGGGAAGAATCGTTTATCAAGAATTGAGTAGGATCAATAACAGTGTAAAATCTAAAGCATTTTTTAAAAACCCCGTATTGTTAGAGGCCTTTAAGGTCGCGCGAGAACAAAATAAAAAAATGCACTTTATAGGACTGGTTTCCAATGGAGGTGTCCATAGTCATCAGAAGCACTTGGAGGCACTATGCACCATGGCTAATGAGCAAAATATAACTAATACTTACATTCATGTTTTTACAGATGGTCGAGATTGCGACCCGAAAAGTGGGCTTGGGTTTGTAAAAGAGCTTGAAGATTTCATCAGTACGACTACAGTCAAAATAGCTAGTGTAATCGGGCGTTACTTTGCAATGGATCGTGATAACCGATGGGAAAGAATAAAAAAGGCATATCATCTGATGACCAAAGGGCAAGGGGCTAAATTTAATTCCGCTTCAGAAGCCCTCAGTGCATCCTATAAAAATGGAATTACCGATGAGTTTGTAGACCCGGTCATTATTAACAATGATGGTATAATAGAGACCGGAGATGTCGTCATCTGTTTTAACTTTCGATCCGATCGTCCAAGAGAAATTACAACGGCATTAACGCAAAAAGATTTTCCTGAGTTCGGTATGAAAAAATTGGACCTTCATTATTATTGTATGACTCGTTATGACGAATCTTTTAAGCACGTTAAGATTGTTTTTGAAAAGGAAAACCTAGCCAATACCCTGGGGGAGGTTATTTCAAAACATGGGCTTTCACAGGTGCGTATAGCCGAAACAGAAAAATACCCTCATGTAACCTTCTTTTTTAATGGAGGCCGTGAAGCTCCTTTTGAGAAGGAACATAGAATCCTTGTTAATTCGCCAAAGGTTGCGACCTATGACCTCATGCCTGAAATGAGTGCACACATTGTAAAGTCTAAAATCATTGACTACCTAACGACAGAGAATCCAGATTTTATTTGTTTGAATTTTGCAAATCCAGATATGGTTGGGCACACCGGGGTCTTTCCATCTATCGTTAAGGCCGTAGAAACAGTGGATCATTGTTTAGAAGAAATCATAACTATCGGAAAAAAAACGGGTTATGAGTTCATTGTTATCGCTGATCACGGCAATGCTGACATGGCAATTAATGCTGACAGAAGTCCGAATACAGCCCATACGACCAATCCCGTCCCGGTCGTATTTGTATCCGAGAAAGATGTGAAAATTACAGGCGGTAAATTGGCTGATATCGCTCCAACTATTTTAAAAAGATTAGGTATTGAATGTCCAGATGAAATGAATGGAGAGAGCCTTATTATTTAATTCAAAAATTTCTTGCTTGATTCATGCCTTTTACTCAATATTTTCTATCTTAGAAACCCATGTACCACAAACGCACAGAGGACATACCCAAAGAGGGATTTGCAGGTTTAAAGCAAAACTGGCGAAATGATCTCATCGCGTCGCTTAGCGTCGCCTTAGTCGCCCTACCATTGTCAATGGCTATTGCTATTGCCTCAGGCGTACAACCCTTGTCAGGCTTGCTTTCATGCGTTATTGGAGGGTTCGTAACTACTTTTTTTAGGAGTGGGAAGCTGACCATTAATGGGCCTGCTGCCGGATTAATTACCGTTATATTTGGAGCCATTGTATCCTTGGATGACGGAAGCGGACGTGCCATAAATTATGTGTTGGCTGCTATTGTCGTTTCTGGAATCTTGCAGGTTGTCCTTGGCTTTTTAAAACTAGGGCGTATTGCAGAAATATTTCCTTCTTCCGTCATCCATGGTATTTTGGCCGCTATTGGTGTTATTATTTTCGCTAAACAAATGCATGTAGCCATAGGCACAAGTTCTTCAGCAGACAATGCAGTTGGGATTTTACGAGACTTGTTTGATCAATTACCCCATGCCAATCCTTATATCGCATTTATTTCAATTATTGGCATATTTCTTCTTTTCTTTCATGCAAGAATAAGCTACAAAGTCTTTCACATTATTCCAGCTCCGGTATGGGTGTTGGCAATTTCAGTACCAATTGTAATGCTCTATAATTACCTGGATGGTCAACATATTGAGTTTTTAGGCATGGCTTTCGAAAAACCTACTAATTATCTAATATCTATTCCCGCTGATCTGACTGATGTCTTTTTATTTCCAGATTTCTCAAGGATTGATAGTGGTGTTTTCTGGCTAGTGGTGCTGTCTCTGACGACAATCTCGTCAATTATTAGTTTGGCTGGAGCAAAAGCTATTGACAAACTAGACCCTTTCAAAAGAAAAACAGATTTAAATAAAGACCTTATGGGCCTCGGTGCAAGCACCATTGTTTCCGGAATGCTAGGAGGACTTCCGATCTTAAATGTTATTGTAAGAAGCACGGTAAATGTTCAAAACAAAGCAAAAACGAAGTACTCCAATTTTTTCCATGGCTTCCTTGTATTATTATTTATATTACTCCTTCAGCCTGTTATGAATATGGTTCCTCTGGCCGCTTTAGCCGCTGTCCTTGTTTTTGCCGGAATCAAATTGGCTTCACCAAGAGTCTTTAAAGAGGTCTATAAGGAGGGAGTGGAGCAATTGGTGTTTATGGTTTCAACTTTATTGTTCACCGTTTACAACAATCTCTTATTCGGTTTAATTGCAGGAATAATAATTACATTAATCACCCATATTCTGATTGCTAGGATATCAGTTCCTCAATTTTTCCTTTACGTTTTTTCTCCTGGAAATATAGAATTCAAGAAAACAAGTGGGGAATTAGAACTGCGAATTCGTGGGGTTGCTAATTTCATGACCTTGCTCAAGATTTTGAAGAAGTTAGAAGAGGTTCCCGCGGCGGCAACTTTAAAAATTAATTTCTCTGGCGCTAAAATCATTGACTTAACGGTACAAGAGGCGATTGATAACTTTAAGAGAAGTCATGAACTGACGGGTGGAACCGTAGAACTTATTGGCCTACATAAGCACATCTCCTCCACAAATCATAAGTTTGCCTTAAAAAGCAGTATCGCTCCAATAGCACAACGGGTATCTCCTCGCCAGAAAAGACTAAAGGAACTTTCTGTATTAAACAACTGGGAATTTCAGCTAGGTCAGGATAGTAGCTTTAAAAGACTAGAGCGATTTCATTTTTTCGACTCTCGGCCTATTGAATACAAGGAGAATATAATTAGAGGTTCGTACCTCGATGAGGAATTATCTTGGGAACTCACAGATGTCACCTTTTCTGAAGGAGCGATGCTTGCTCGAGAGGTTTATCACTGTACGGTACAGGTCTCCAGTCTTACTGCTGAAGCCCCTACCTTTGTTCTTCGTAGAGAGGAGTTTGTTGACCGGTTTATTGACCGAGTCAGAGTATTTGGGTCAATGGGAGATTTGAATTTCACAGATAACCAAGACTTTTCTAAACTCTATTTTTTAAAAGGTTCAAATGAAAGTGAGATACGTTCCTTCTTTACCTCTGAGGTATTAGATTTCTTAGTTCAAAATCCCATTTATCACATTGAATGTAATGGAAATGAGATTTTAATAGTAGGGCCCGTTGGTGTAACCAGTATCTCCGAAATAGAGAACCAAATTGAAACCATTGAAAGGTTGTTAACACTGCTAAAATAATACACCGCTTAATCAATAATTAAATTTATTACGGCACATTTAACTTCGTATGAAACGAATTCTAACTTCCATACTATTACTGTCTTTATTGTTCTCATGCGTTCCCATACAAAGTCTGTTTTTAGGTAGGCCGGATAAAAAAGATGCCGCCCGCTTTAAATCTACAGTTACTTCGTCTAACAACAATTGTTTCGAATTCGAATTATCTCAAAAACCGATTGAACTCATGGTTAATGACTGGACTAGTGATTTGCCTGACTTTGGGGGGCTAGAAAGCCTCTGTATGAACCATAAGGTTCGAGAACTATTGGTAATTCAAAATGATAGTCTTATATACATGTATCGCAAAAGTGGTCTTGCGGACCAACCCTCACACTCCTCTTACTCGATTTCGAAATCAGTAGTCTCCTGTCTTATCGGAATTGCTATAGACGAAGGTTATTTAGAAGATGAAAAGACTTTGGTGTCGAAATATTTGCCGGAATTGGCACAAAGTTCAAGCGCTGATTCCCTGCAAATCGTTCATTTATTGAATCACACCTCAGGAATTGAAAACTCCTTGCAAATGGATGCTCGTTTATATTATGGTAGAGACATTTTGAAAGTAATCCCTAGTATTCGTTTCAATAACCATCCCGGAGCGAAACAATCTTACTTGAATATTAATACCCAATTATTAGGTGTCATTCTGGCTAGAGCAACAGGGAAAAGTATATCAAAGTATGCAGAAGAAAAGCTATGGGCGCCCATTCAAATATGCAATGATGTCAAATGGTCTACGGATAGACTTGGGGTAGAGAAAGCATTTTGTTGTATTTCTGCAAGCAGCCTAGATTATGCAAAATTCGGAAGGCTCTATTTAAACAAAGGAACATGGGGTGACAAGCGCATTTTTAGTGAATCTTGGTACGAGAAATCCATTAGCAGAGATACACTCAATGGGAGCAGCTTCAATTTTAATTATTCATGGCATATTGGACTAGAAGCTTACGGTGACTTCATGGCTATTGGATTGTATAAGCAACATATTTATATTCATCCAAAAAAAAAATTAATCATTGTCGCTCTCAACGACAAAGAAAACAAGCTTTCTGCTGAACGCGTGAATTGGTGGTATGTCTTTAGGCAAATCTCTGACCAGCTTTAATCCTATACTTACAGCAAGGAAAACTGCTTAAAATGATGGGTCAAATGCTTGGACAATAATCTATTCCATTGCATTCTATTTAAAGGACCATAATTGGGATGATTCGTGATCATTTCAGGGGACTCATTAAATGCATTCTGATAGCTGAACCATTCTTTTTTAAATTCTCCTAGAGCTAGGGGTAGTGTTTCATTTCTTATGCTTCGAATCGTTGGTGCAAACGTTGCCGAATAATTTTTGGGCAACAAAGTTTCAGCATCTAAAATATCACGCATTTTAGACCAATATTTTTCTGGAACCTCTATTTCATGATGCTTAAATCCGTAAGCCATTTGTAAACTATCCGTAAGATGTTCTACCATACCCCTTGCCGTTAATGTGCCCCAATTCGGGGCAGTGTCTTCTTTAAGTTTTTTAAGGCAGCCAAGGACCAACTCAATGTTGGGTTCGATAAATTCCATACTTATTATTTAATAATGACCCCCTGAAGGCCTAAAGAGGGGACTAGACTCATGTTAGACGGCGAAATAGATTCGGCAGGAAATACAAACCGTTTATCATACATAACGTCATTTACCCAAAAACTGACCCAATATTCATTAGACAAACCAAAAACTTCAGGCATAATAGACTCTATTTTCCCGGCCTCATTGGGCAACAAGACCTCTATACAATGTCTTAAGGTTGAGGTCCGGACTGTTTCTCCAGTCTTGGTGTTTTCTCCATAACCGGTGCTAGCAATAATAATCCCTTCCATAATATCATCCCGTTGGCTAATAAGGTAAGCGTAATAACATAGCGCACCGTCAATTTCAGTTTGTACGATTGCTACCGCAACATTTTCGACTTTTGGGCCTTTAAGGTTTTCTTTCATTAAGGTCTGCTTTGTGACACGATTCGGTTTGCAATATTTAAGTATTCAAATAAGTCTACAGTATGCCCCAGTCGCTCATCATTAATGGATCTATAGGAAGTGTTTTTGATCTCCTTTTCAGGAATCTTATAGTGTCCTCCGCGCTTTTCTCCTAGACGCACAATCACTCTATTTAAATGGGGAACCACAATGATATACTGTCCTTTTAACCCCCTGAAATAATGAATTGGCTTTCCTTGATTTTTATAAACCCAAATATGCCATCCATACCTCATGTTCTCAACGCCATCATCTGTGTTCATTGAGGATGTTTTAATCATTTCATTCAAATACCAAATAGGTATGATTTGTTTTCCATTTAGTTTACCATCATGTAAAATAAGGGTTCCAAGGCGTGAAAAATCTCGTGCCGTTGCATATAGACAACAAAATGATTTCTCATCGCCACTCTCCTTGTCTAAACTCCAAAAAGCTTGGCTGCTTGCTCCTATTGGCTCCCAAATTTTCTGATACATATAATCCGTTAAGGTCAACCCAGTTGCTTTCTCCAGTATAAATCCTAAAATTTGGGTATTCCCACTTTGGTAATGGAAACGCTTACCTGGTGTTTCAATAATTCTCAAACGAGTCACTAAACCATATAGGTCAGAGGTATAATAACCTTCAGCAGCCTCCGAAAGCGGGTTTTTCCCACTTTCCACCCAATCAAAACCTGCTGACATCATTAACAAATGTCGAATCGTCAAACCTTCCCGACCGTTGGTTTTAAATTCAGGAATATAGTTGCACACAGGTTCATCCACATTTTGTATTTTTCCCTCATCAATAGCAATTCCTATTAGTAGACTGATGACCGTCTTAGATGCTGAAAACGAGTTTGAAACCTCATCAATAGTATGGTCACCCCAATATTCTTCGTGAACGATTGTGTCATTGTCCAAAACCAAAAATGCTTTAGTCTCTATGCTTTTCAGATATTGGTTCTCGGCTCCTGTAAGCTTCGTGTTCTTAGAGGCATCTTTAATAATTTGCACAGGAGCGCTCGACTTTGGTATTGCGTTTACCGGGAAAACATCTAGGTCATAAATGCCGGGACCCATTTTTCCTATAAGATAGGTCTTTGTGATTCCTGAATACAAATAAAACCGACCTGATAAAACAATAAAAAGATTCACGATTAAAATGATAGCCCCAAAAATATAGGCCGTATACTTAAAAAATTTCTTTACCATATAACTAACATTTTACAGTACATGAAATCCGAATAAATCTTTAAGCTCTTGAAGCAGTACAGATTGAATTTCTTGAATGTCTTGTGGTGAACCGAGTTCCTTTTGCATGGAAGTTACAGCTTTATCTTCTATTCCACAAGGAACAATATTTCGAAAATAATCAAGGTTCGTATTCACGTTAAAACCTATACCATGCATTGTGACCCAGCGAGATGCTTTCACTCCTAAAGCACATATTTTACGCTCATTCTTTGAGCCTCCTTCAAGCCAAACGCCTGTCATGCCATCAATGCGCTCTCCTTTAATTCCGTAAACAGCAATGGTTCGTATGACGGCCTCTTCAAGTAACCTCATGTATTTATGAATGTCGGTGAAGAATTGTTCCAAATCCAGAATCGGGTAAACGACAAGTTGACCTGGCCCATGATAGGTGATATCCCCTCCTCTATTTATTTTATAGAACATGGCCTTTTTATCCTTGAGTCCATCTTCATCTAATAATAAGTGCTCTTTATTTCCGCTTTTCCCAAGTGTATAGACATGAGGGTGTTGACAAAACAGCATGTGATTGTATGGAAGTGGCACTTCCGCATCTTTTCGCTTGGCTATTTTATTGTCTATGGCCGCTTTGAATAATTTTTCCTGAAAATCCCAAGCTTCTTGATAATCAATCAGCCCTATATCGTAGATGGAAACTCTCGGCATCATTGGTTAAAACTTCGCCAATTCACTTTTTAGATAATCAATGATCTCAATATCTATGATATCAGCACCATTCATTTCACACAAATAATAAGATGCCCAATCCACGATATTAATTAAATAGAGGGAGCGTTCAATAAAAGAATCTCCTTTTGCAGATACGTTAAAGACCTTACCACATTTCTTTTCTATTGCGGACTTTGAAATCTCAAACCTTCGGTAATTTCTAGGGTGTAAATCTCCTGTGTTAAAAAAGACAGGCGCAAATCGATCATCGCCACCCGTCCATCCAACAAGTTCATTATGATTCATCTCTGGTATTACGTGGTGCCATCCTAGATATTTCGAGTTTTCATTGAATTGCTGTCTTGCACGCACGATGACACCCTCATACTTTGTCTCCGCATAATACACGCCCACTTTTCCAAATAGATGTGCCGCCATTTCCTTCGCTATATCATGAATTTCCTCTTGATGAGACTCAATAAAGGCTCCGCCTTTAAGCATATGTTGTTTATGTTCATGGGATACAAAACCCAATGATGCAAAAATATGTAAGAGCTGAATAACCGAATAGGCCAAGGCACTTCTAGGTGGGTTCCCTCCAGGAACTACGATGCAATCATATCCATTGTCCTTGCAAAACTGTTCTAATTTACCCCCGCTACAAATACCGATAATGTGACAAGATCTTGACTTCGCCTCTTCTAGTGCAATCGTGGTTTCTTCCGTATTACCAGAATAGCTAGAGCCAATGATCAAAGTGTTTTTATTTACATAGCCAGGCAGTGTGTAATCATTCACAAGTGAAACCGGTACTTTGATCTCATCTTGCAGCCAATTTGCAACCATTTTCGCACCTATTCCTGACCCTCCCAAACCACACATTAGGATGTTGTGTATGTCATGGGGTGGCTTCTGTAAAGATGAAGATTCAGCAATGTTCATTGCTTCTATTATATTGTCTGGAAACGCTTCTATTAATTTTTTCATTTTTTTAGTTATAATGGTATATTACCATGTTTTTTTGGGGGCAATACCTCGTTCTTATTCTCAAGCATTTTAAAGCCTAAGATGACTTTATTTCTTGTTTCATTTGGAAAAATCACCTCGTCAATAATTCCGCGTTCCGCTGCACGATATGGATTAGCAAATAAATCCGCGTACTCCGCTTCCTTCTCAAGCCATTTCTTTTGTGGGTCAGGACTATTTGCGATTTCCTTTTTGAAAATAATCTCCGCAGCTCCTTTGGCTCCCATAACGGCAATTTCTGCAGTAGGCCAAGCAAAATTAAGATCCGAACCAATACTTTTGGAGTTCATCACATCAAAAGCACCTCCATATGCTTTTCGGGTGATCACTGTGATTCGAGGTACTGTCGCTTCAGAAAATGCATAAAGTAATTTTGCGCCATGCGTTATGATCCCCCTCCATTCTTGATCCGTTCCAGGAAGAAAACCAGGTACATCTTCAAAAACGAGTAAGGGAATATTGAAAGCATCACAAAAGCGAACAAATCGAGCTCCTTTTCTAGACGAATCAATATCTAAAACCCCAGCCATTGATGATGGCTGATTTGCGACGACACCAATTGTTTTGCCTTCAACTCTTGCAAAGCCAATAACTATATTTTTAGCAAAATCTTTATGAACCTCTCTAAATGAATCATCATCTATTACACAATCAATTATCTTTCTTATATCATAAGGGATCGTCGAGTTTTCTGGGAGAACCGATTCGATCGAATTTACCTTTTTTGAATCATACCGAAAAGATTCTGGTTGTGGAGCTTGCTCTTGTGCATTTTGAGGCATGTAACTCATTATATCACGCACACTTTTTAAGCATTCTACATCATTTGATGAAGTAAAGTGATTGACCCCTGACTTTTCTGCATGTGTTTTAGCACCACCAAGATCCTCTGAAGTGACCTCTTCATGGGTAACCGTTTTAACAACATTTGGCCCCGTGACAAACATATAAGAGGTGTCCTCGACCATGAAAATGAAATCTGTTAAGGCCGGCGAATATACAGCACCTCCAGCACATGGCCCCATGATCACAGAAAGCTGAGGAATAACTCCTGACGCCCTTGTATTTCTAAAAAAAATATCTGCGTAACCCGCAAGGGAAACGACACCCTCTTGAATCCGAGCGCCACCTGAATCATTCAGCCCTATAACTGGGGCTCCGTTCTTCAAAGCCATATCCATCACACGGCAAATTTTTGCAGCGTGTGTCTCTGATAAGGAACCTCCTAACACTGTGAAATCTTGTGAAAACACATATACTAATCTCCCATGAATAGTTCCATAACCAGCAACGACACCATCTCCAGGGATTTTTTGCTTATCTAGACCAAAGGCAGTAGCTCGGTGCTCAACAAGTCCTCCAATTTCTTGAAAACTCGACTCGTCTAGCAGCACTGTAAGGCGTTCTCTAGCACTTAACTTTCCTTGATTGTGTTGGCGATCAATGCGTTCTTTACCACCCCCTTCTAAGGACTTCTTTCTTTTATCGTGTAACTCTTGATTCTTATCCATATCTCGTGTCAGGTAAACAAAAATAAGAGAAAATTCAATGTGCGTGACTCAAAAGCAAGTCCCGTTATGAGATATTTCTGTATATCCAAAAGGGTTGAATGCTTAATGTGGCAATGAAAATCAGAACTAAAGCCGTTTCATGAAAGGGGATTAGCATGGTGAGCCCCATAAAAAGACACCACAAAAGGACCCTAAATAGCTGAATTTTCTGACTGTTTATCATGATGTCAAAACGAACATGTTGAGGCACTTTCATTTTTTGCTCATTGCGTATTCTCATAAATTCATTAAGAATCAATAGCGGTAGTAAAACGACTCCCTGGGCAACACCTATTTCCTGATACGTTAAAAAAGACCAAAATTCAGAAACAAAATCAATAGACGAAATTGATAGAATCACCAAAATGTGCAATGCTAATATTTCAAAAACTGTAAGCAACACGCCTTTCAATACAAAACGGTTTTCGAATACCATCGAGGGAAGAAGCTTGACCCTTTTATTTAAAAAAATAGAACGAAATGAAATGTCAAAAAGGAAAAATAAAGCAATAAAATAAAACCCCCAGTCCCAAAAGAAAAAGCCTGCCAATGGGAGAGCAACATCACCAATTAGCGCACTTGTTATTTCAATTTTCTTCACAGTTTATTTTTGATTCCATCCGCATATTCTCTCGCCAAATCCTGAATCCCGGAAAACTCGATTAAAGACATATATGGTCCTCTTTGCTCGAGAGGAATCGAAAGTGCTTTTGAATAACTTCGGATGGCTCTATCATAATCCTTTTGCTCTTCATAAATGACACCCATATTCACATACGCATCTATATGATATTCGTCAATCTCAATCGCTGTCCTATACATGTTTAACGCACTGTCACTCTCCATGTATTTCTTTTGATAAATCTGTCCCATCTGACAAAAAGCCTCACAAAACAATGAATCTAGCTCCTGCATTTCTTGATAAACCTTCATCGCCTTTCTTTCTTGATTGAAAAGCCCATAAGCATACGCCAATGCGTATTTATAATCAATGTTTTGAGGGTCTAATTGTACTGCCGAATAATAATGATCAACACAAATTTCATTATTTGATTGCTGAAATAAAATGCCAAGTTCAATATAAATCTCTGCCTTGTCTGGATAATATTGACTCACACGTGAATATGCTTGAATCGCTGAATCTAAATACATCTTAGAAAGCTTTCCTGACTCCTTTTCTCCGTTTAGTGCAGCAGCCAAAACCTTATACATACTTCCCTTTAGGACGTGTGCATCAAAAAATTTAGGGTCCAAGACCAATGCCTTCTCGATCCATTCTCTTGCCAATTCAAAATCCTGTTGTAAGGCATATGTGTTTGCCAAACCAACCATTGCCTTTGTGTTTTTCTGGTCTTGAGATACCACTATTTGAAAATGGCCTTGAGACACCCTAATATCGGAAACGCTCCTTTGGCCTTGATTAATGATTGAAAGCGCATATACGAGTCGAGATTCGAGATTAGTGCTGTCCAACCGAAAGGCTTTTGCCGCATCAGAAAAAGCTACAGAATAATCATAATTCTCTAAAGCTAAATTCGCACGCTTTACTAAAAGGGAAATATTATTGGGGGTTTTAAT
The DNA here is from genome assembly GCA_905182495.1 of Flavobacteriales bacterium UBA952. Lineage (GTDB taxonomy): Bacteria > Bacteroidota > Bacteroidia > Flavobacteriales_D > Crocinitomicaceae > UBA952. The sequence continues at coordinate 83,216 of CAJJBU010000017.1, read as the reverse complement.
CAAATCTGCATCTAAAACTGCTCTCAAATCAGTGTATGAGATCGATTGAGAATCCTTGGACGCATTCGGTTTCATAGTTTCAGTATAATCGTCAGTAGTGCAAGCGATAAACAGTCCTAAAAAGGATATTAAATACAAACCTATTTTCATAATGTAAAGTTAGGATATTTTGTTTTGCTTTAAGCATTTTGTATCTTTGTCAAGGATTTTTATCATAAGAACCATGCGCTTAAAAAATTTTCTTTTTTTTCTGTTAAGCTTAACGTTCATGTCTAATGGATGGTCACAAGGATGTTCACAATGTAAACTTTTGGCTAAACAGGGAAGTGGACTCGAGGAGGCTTCTTTTGGAAGTAATATGAATAGCGGAATCCTTTTCTTAATGATTATTCCATATTTGATATTGATGTTTTTATTTCGCGTTCAGATCAAAAATTTATTTTTAAAACTTTTCGCAAAAAAAGTCTAGTCCCAAGTTATAGACAATTTTCCCATTGAGGCTCCACTCTCTAGGTAATCATGTGCAAGAGCAATATCCTTTACATCGTATACCTTGCCCACACATATTTTTATTTCATCTTTTCGGTATAGCTCCATTAGTGCAGCTAAACAATCATGCATGACCTGTGGTTTCTGGTCTGCTATCTTTAGCATGTTTACGCCTAAAATACTTCTTGACCCCATCATTAGAATTGCGGGTACAACCAGTCCCATTTTTCTCAAAAAATTTAAGGACGAAAGAAAACCATAACGACCTCCAGACAATTCAGACCCGCCAAACAAGAAGAGCTTACCTCCTGAATTCATGAGCTTCATATCTTTAGAAAACGTTGAGCCTCCTACAGGATTGAAACTCACGTCAATTTTAGGCTGCTTTTTTAGGATTTCAAAATAATCATTCTCTTTATAATTGATTGTAAAATCAGCCCCTAATTCTTTTGAAAGTGTCTCTTTTTGAGAAGACCCAACCTTGGCAATTACTGTAGCACCTCTCCTTTTAGCTAACTGAACCAACAGAGATCCTACCCCTCCTGCAGCGGCATGAACCAAAACTCTATCCCCTTTTTGGATCGGTGCTAGAATATCAGTCATATAATAGGCTGTCGCTCCTTGAGTACTTAAGGCTAGTAATTCGGCGGAAGGAAGATCATCAATAAGAAGTATGGCCAACGCTGTGGTGATTACGTGTCTGCCATAGCCCCCAAATCGACAAAAGGCAAGAACCCTTTTCCCTATAAGCTCTAAAGCTCCATTTGGACCAACGCTTACAATTTCGCCCACGACTTCATATCCAATGACACAAGGCATTGGAGGGGCATCACGATACAAGCCATTGCGAGCCATTACATCCGCATAATTCAGTCCAAATGCTTCACTTTTAATTAAAACCTCCCCAGCTTTTAGCTCAGGTAATAGAATATTCCGTTTTTCAAAAGCATCGCGTGATGCTCCTTTTTTTACCAAGAAGATGGCTTCTGATTGCACGATAATTAAAATCTAAATGACACACCGCCCATTACCTGAATTGGCTGAACAGGGTAGTTATACCAATCATTATATCGCTGTGATACAAGATTGTTTAGCTGCAGAAAAGCAGTAACTCGCTTATTGTACCGATAGGAAACACCCAGGTTGAAATCAACTATGCTACCCAAAGAAACGTAATACTGGTCATTCTCTTCTAAGACATCTTCACCTAATTCATAAACCAATGCCTTTCTTCCAGTTTCAATATGACCATCTAGATTTAATAAGAATTTATCAAATAAATTATAGGATGCTCGAAGTTGAAACTCTAAAGAAGGTAAATTCCAGGCAAAAGCTTCATTTTTTGTCTCATAGGAATTGTAACGGGCCAGCCCATCAATTTTAAGTTTTTCATCTAGCTGGTAGAAAATAGAAGCTTCAATTCTTGTGTGATTCAAGGTGTCATAAAGCAATGCGAACTTATTTCTGTACTGTCCGAGTGTATCAACAATAAACAAGGCCTTATTGGTGATCTTTTTAAAGCTAGCATTCACATTGAAGCCCATGTTTTTACTTAATGTTCCTTTGATGCCTCCATAAATATCATAGGGGTTGTTTTCATTGGCAAGAAAAACTGAAGGAGCAAGAAATTGGTTGACTTGAGTCAGTGTTGAAAAAGAGGTTTGCTCAAGTCCTCCTCTAATACCAGCAAACGGAATGAAAATGTCATTAAACAGGGAATATTTCACCTCTGCTTGAGGATAGATATAAAACTTTGTTTCCTCACCGATATCAACAGACATAGAAAAGCCCAAGTCCAATTTGAATCGGTTATCCATAAGTTGCGTTAAAACCCCTGGCTTCAAATCAATAATTGTATTTGTTCTGACCCGGCCTGAATCCAATGCTTGATTAATTATTGTATCCTCAAGTCCGAACCCATAATCATTAAATCGAAGTCCAAAATTCGCATAAAACTCTTCCGATTTATAATTGTACCAGCCTTTAATGTTGAACTTTGCGTTATGTTCAGCCGATCTCCAATCGGATAGGGAATCCTCTAATGGTGATGCGGTCTGCAGGAAATGGTAATCCAAATCAATCGCATAGTTCATAACCGCACTATCCCCAAAATCAGATACATAACCCATATTCCCACCAATTTTCTGAAACCTTTGTCCAATAAGCGATTTATCAATTGTATCCGACGGAATTCCATAATAATTGAATCCGTGATTATGATAATCTAATTGCCCATTTATCATATATCGATTGTCAACTATTTTACCAAATAGTGAAACCCCCGTTTTGTCATAGTTCGCCGGTGCGTATTCGACATTATTTCTATCCTTTATGGATGCAAACGAGCTAATGTGATCTACTTTCAATCTATATTGATAGCCCTTAGAACGAGTCGAATTATAGATAAACTGTCCCAGCGGCATAACGCCAGAACCTACACCTATTTTGGCATAAAAAGGATAAAGTTGGCGCAACTTTTCAGTTGTCTCAATCTCAGCGGCCTTAATGGGATTAAGACGGATGTCAGTAGGATATAGGTAAGCTAACAAGGGGTAAGATGCAACAGGAGAAGGCTTAACGGTATCGATGACTTGAGGGGAAACGGTGAGTCTATGGGCGGGCTCAACTTTTCGGCTTCCCTTCCCATCAATCGTGACGTCTGGAGGCTGTGCATAGCCTAATTGAGCGATTACAACAAATGAAAAAAGCAATAAATATACGCGGCTATTCTTCATTTATTTCAATTTTAGTTTCTGGAGTTTCCTCTTCTTTCTTTTCTTCTGCTTCTTTTAAAAGAAGAATTTCTTGCCACAATGCATTGGCTTCATCAATCACACCATCATCTTGAATAGGGTAATGCTCTTTTACAGATTTTAAATTTTGTTCCGCTTGAACATAGTCCTCTTCGACTACAAAAATTCTTGATTTTAAAACCAAGACCTTAGCAATCCAATAATCATAACTCGGTTTCCTTTTTAAGAGTTCATTAATCTCTTTACGTGATGCCTCCATATTTGCCTGCGCAAAATAAATATAGGCTAAAGTATATTTTGCCTCTGAGCCCATAAATGTTGTCGTATTTCCAACCAACCAGCGAAGCGGTGCAATCGCTTCCTCATACATCGTCAAGCGGTACGCCGAAATACCCATAGCATATTTAGCTTCGGCCTCTTGGGTGTTGTCTAGCTCTGGTGATTCTAAGACCAGTGCCGAATATTCCTTGCTTTTTAAATAATCTTCAATAAAATAAGCAGATCGCATAATTCCAAAGCGAGCTATAAAGACGATGCTTGGCGTCGTTGCTAAGGTCTCAAGTTTTTCATAATAGGAAAGTGCTGTCGTATAATCCTTTTGGAGATAATAATAGCGTGCTACTTTACGCGCTGCAGTCTCACTATATGAATTGGTCGTTCGCGCTAAAAACAGTTTGTATTTCTCAATCCCATTTACCGAATCATTCACTACTAAATAAGAAGTGCCCAAGTAATAATAAGTTTCAGCAACATATTTTCCAGATTCAGAAAAGCTACTGAGATAGATTTTAAATTTATCAATGGCATCCAAATAATTAGTGTCTAAATAAGCTTGGAGCGCTGGTGTATAAAACAAGTTCTCTTTTTCATCGTCCGTGTAATTAATACAACTATACCTATCTACAACTTCTGCCGCTTTTTGAGGCTTTTGTTGCGCCGTATATACATCAACCAATCCTTTGGCTGCAATCTCACAAACATCATTTTCATTTTCGTGTTCTGCCAATACCTTTAAATAGGCGGTCTCAGCTTTATCGTATTGCCATTTTTTTAGATAGCAATTGGCCTTGCCGATCTTGGCCTGGGTGAGAAAAGGAGAATTCGGAAAGTCAATAATCAAATTATCATAATAAGTTAATGCATCATCATTATTACCAATAGAAGAATAAGTGTTTGCTAACTCATAGGTCGCATTCATTGCATATTTAGAATCTGCATATGAATTTAAAATCTCGGTCAGTTTCGCTACTTTTAAATCCCCTTGCCCACTGTATCCGTATGTTTTCGCAACATAATACAGGGCCTTGTCATTTAATTTGGTATTGTAAGCAAGTGCTTTTTCGTAATACTCAATCGCTAATTCATTTTCTTTGTCCAGATAAAAGATATCGGCAATTCTAAAACAGGCATCAACCTCTTTTCGTGTGTTATTTGGATTGGATTGTAAGTAAATCCTAAAATTCTCAGAGGCTCTAGTTTCTGCATCAATTTCTTTATAGGCATATGCTATATTATAAAAGGCATCTATTTTTTCTGGGATTGCGTTGGAGGCAGGAGAAGCAATGAACATCTTGTAATTAGCAATTGCCTCTTGCATTTTATTTTGTCTAAAATAGGCATCTGCGATCCAATAGCGAGAAAGAGCCGCTAGCTGTGGGTCAATAGGATGGTCGTTTACCGCTGCAAAAGAACGGATTGAGGAATTGTATAATCGCTTCTGAAATAACTCAACACCATGGTTGAAGGATAAGGTTTGATACACGCGCTTTAAACGTGCATCTAGGTTTGGAAGCTTTTTTAGGGATTCAATTGCTTTTTTGTAATTACTCGTTGAGCTATAGGCGTTAATTAAATATTGATAGACATCCTCTTTTCTAGTCGAGTTTGGATACTGTGCCAGATAGTTCTCAAAAGCACGAACAGACTCATCATAAGGATTGATATCCACTGCGAAAGAAATCACAGCAAAATTATACAAGGCATCTTCTTGTATTTTTGGAATTGATAACATTTCAGATGCGTATTCAAAAGCGCTTCTTGCTGGCAAAAGCTGATCAGTTACCTGATAGCACTCTGCAATTTTATACATAGATATTTGTCCGAGACTATCATCTATACGCGCCACCTGATCAAGATAATGAATCGCATTTTCATATGCCTTTGTTTCAAAAAAGGCGTATCCAATCTGGTAGGCATCCTCTCTGCTTAAACGAGATTTCTTCGCATACTTTATAAGATAGCGCAAGGCATCATCATAGTTTCTCTTCTTGTAGTAGGCATTTCCAATAATATGATTGACATCCTTCTCATGATTAACAAGCTTACACGATAATACGGTTGGCGCATAATCAATAACGGCATCAAAATCTCCCTGCTTATGATAGATTTGAACAATATAATAAGGAACAATTCCACAGTATGCTGTGTTCTTTTCGAGGTCTAAAAATTGTTCCAAAGCGAGTTGATAAGACCCTCTTTCAAAACATAAATGAGCGAAAAAATATTTACTCGGAGGTGCGTACTGTGTGTGCCCCGTTAAATTTTCACGAAAAGCATTAATTGCAGCATCGGCATCTTCATTTTGGAGTGCGGAATATCCTAGTTTAAAGTGATACTCTTCTCTATAAGCGGAATCTAAGTCACTCGCTGACAATTTATCCAACCAGAGTTGCGCATCGTCATATGTTTCGTCTTGAAAGAAGGAATTTCCTATTTTAAAATTGATGAATTTCCGGTGAATGTTTTCAGGGTAAAGCCTGTTGTAGTCCATAAGAAGGTCAATAGCATCGCTATTATATAGCTCAAGACCCGCCATTCCCTCGTAATACAATGCCTTTTGAAACAAGGGGTCATTATAGTTATCACAACGGGTGATGAAATCTCTAAATTCCTTTTTCGCAGCGCCATATTGCAAATTGGAATACAGCTCTTCTCCACGAAAATAACCTTCGTAGAGACTTGAATACTTGTCGGTTTCCTGAGAGAAAACCAAAATTGGAAAGATGGCAATCGCCATCAAAATACTTAATGTTCTACTTTTTCGCACTAAACAAATTTACATTCACAAACAAGCCATGTTAGGTAAGAAATCAAAAGTTTTAAACCTCCTCATGTTAAGATATATTCCAAAACAATTCATTTTTGCCGAAGATGATTCTGCACTTTTGTATAAACACATAAGTTTTATGTCTAAAGTAGTTACTCTCGAAAACACCGATATTTATCAAAAGGGGAACAAGGTTCTCTCTAATGTCCAACTGTCTATTGAAGAAGGTCAATTTGTTTACTTAATAGGAAAAACAGGAAGTGGAAAGAGTAGTATTTTAAAAACGCTCTATGGCGAATTAGAATTAACGAACGGGCAAGGCCATTTTGATTCTTGTGATTTGAGAAAGTTAAAAAGACGAGACATTCCTATGATTCGCCGAAAGATCGGAATCGTTTTCCAGGATTTTCAATTATTAATGGACCGAACAGTAATTCAAAACCTTTATTTCGTCTTAAAAGCAACAGGCTGGCGTAAGAAATCGCTGATACATGACCGCGCAATCGCTTGTTTAAAAATGGTTGGTCTCGAAGAGATGAATGAAAAAATGCCACATGAGCTTTCTGGAGGAGAACAGCAAAGGGTCTCCATTGCTCGAGCTCTTTTAAATGAACCCAAATTGATTTTAGCAGATGAGCCTACAGGGAATTTAGACCCCGAAACGTCAGAAGAAATTATGCGCTTATTAATTGCCATAGCGAAAGAAAAAAAGGCCTCAATTCTAATGGCCACTCACGATATGCATATTGTGAAATTATTTCCGAGCAGAACCCTACTCGTTGAAAATGGTGTAGTCATGGAAAAAGAAATCTAACGATCCATTTCTCCACAAATCGGTATCGAAAGAAGCTCCTTTATTCGTTCAGGGGAGTTTTTGTTGCCCAATACAAACATCAATTTGGTCAACGCCGCTTCTACAGTCATATCAGACCCACTAATGACCCCTATTTTATTAAAAAAGGTGCTCGTTTGATAAGCCCCTTGTTTTACGCCTCCTGTACTGCATTGTGTAATATTAATAATTAGCCCACCCGCTTTTACATATTGTTGCATGAGCCGTTGCATTTCAATATTGGATGGGGCATTACCAGAGCCAAATGTCTCCAAAACGATTCCTTTTGTCTTTGAATAATTGAACAAGTCTTTATAAATGTCAATATCCATTCCAGGAAATATTTTAAGTAAAGCCACGGCCGTAGACAGGCCAAATTGATATATAGGCTCCTCGTGTTGTGTTCTTAGTAAACTGTCCCATTTATATGTAATATTCACGCCAGCAACTGCTAATTCGGGATAATTTGGAGATTTAAATGCCTCAAATTGATGAGAGCTAACCTTCGAGCTTCTATTGCCTCGGTATAGTGAATATTCGAAATATACTGCGACCTCCTTGATTATTGATTCACTATTAGAGTCTTTAGCTGCAGCTATTTCAATTGCAGTTATCAGATTCTCTTTCCCGTCTGTCCTTATGACTCCTATGGGCAATTGACTTCCAGTAAAAACGATCGGTTTTCGAAGGCCCTGAATCATGTAACTTAAGGCAGAGGCGGTAAAAGACATGGTATCTGTGCCATGTAAAACGACAAATCCATCGTATGAACTATATGCTTTCTTAATCAATTCGGCTAGCTCCAACCAGTGCTTAGATGTGACCTCCGATGAGTCAATCGGAGTTTTAAAGCTCATCGTATCAATCTCCACATTCAATCTATTCAACTCCGGGATATGCTCATACACAGAATTAAAGTCAAAACTATTCAATAATCCTGTCTCAGGGTCTTTGATCATACCGATTGTACCACCTGTGTATATGACTAATACTTTTGTCATTTTTTTATGAATTTTGAGATTTTAAATAGCGCTTCTGCATTAAAAGATGTTGCCTGTTTTATTTCCTCTAAAGGACATTCATAGATGTCAGATAACTTATCTGCTATATAACTCAGGTAGGCGCTCTCATTGCGTTTACCCCGAAAAGGGACTGGGGCCAAATAAGGGGCATCCGTTTCTAGTAAAATTTTATTCAAGGGGATTTCCTTTAAAATAATGGGAAGGTTTGACTTTTTAAAAGTCACCACACCCCCAATACCGAACTTAAAACCCTCATAGGCTAATATGCGTTTTACATCGGCTGATGTTCCCGAAAAACAATGAAATACCCCGGTCAATTCTTTGCTATTCTCTTGGTCTAAAATTTCTAGGATTTCAGCCATAGAGTCTCTCGCGTGGATCACAATTGGAAGCCCCAACTTTTTAGCCCAAACAACTTGTTTTCGAAAAGCATATTTCTGTTCTTCAAGATAGCTTTGGTCCCAATAAAGATCAATCCCAATCTCACCAACCGCAATATAATGATGCACGCCATGAAAAAGTTCCGATTCAATTCTAGAGAGTTCCGATTCGAATTCTTTATTTACACTACATGGGTGTAAACCCATCATGGGAATACAGTCTTTTTCATTTACCGACAACTGATGTAATACCTCAATTGAAGATGAGTCAATATTAGGCAACAGTATATGGGACACCCCTTCAGCCCTTGCTCTTTCTAGAGCTGCATTTCGATCTTCGTCAAACTGCGAACTATACATATGTGAATGCGTGTCAATCATTAGAATAAAGAAAGGCTTATACCGATTTGTACTGGGCGAATTTCCATACTTTGATTATTTGAAAATATTGAAAGAGGCTGGAAGGCACCAAATATGGACCAATTTCTAAATCCAAAACGGATATAAGTAGAAAGATAAAACCAATTATACTCTTCTTTTAATTTAATCTCTGAATATTCAACTTGCCCTTCAAATGTGCGGTAGGAACTTATATTCATAATCGGTTGAATTCCAATTCTAGCGCCAAAAATTAATTTTTTATGCTTCCACCCTTTTGACCTTAAACGTAGCTCTATAGGAATGTAAAACTGATGTATGGTAAGATACGACGAGATAATACTATCTGAGGCTGATGGGATAATCGATTGAACAGATTGAAATGGTGTGACATAAAAAACTCTTGGTGCTCGGTGATTTAAATAAGCATAACCTAAACCAATTCCAAAGGCAAGGTTTTCGGTCCGCTCCAATTGAATGTCTTTATTTATACTAGCTGATACCCCTATTGAGTTCCAGTGATTTTGGAAAGGACCATTTTCTCCAATCCAATCGTTATAGGTCAAGTCAACGATAACACGGTCATATTTTTTTCTATCGATATCTTTGAATGGCCTTAACCCACTGAAATACCAAAATAAACCAGGCCGTTCTTGTGTTTGTGCTTTTTCCCCTTGGGCGATTGCGACAAAAGAGATGAAAATAAAGATCGTTAGTAGTCTCATTCTATAGAGCGAATTGATTTTTCCCAATTCCATGAATCTCTAACCGCATCAGTAATCGTTTTTTTTGATTGCCAACCCAGGAGCGCCTTGGCATAATCAACATTTGCATAAATTTCTATGACGTCTCCTGCTCTTTTTGGCCCAAATTTATAATTCAATTTAACCTGGTTTACCTGCTCAAAGGCATGAACCATTTCCAAGACACTAGAGCCCTTTCCTGTACCAATATTTACGACCTCATGACATCCTTTTGATGCCTTCGTTAAAAAGCCCAAGGCCTTCACATGCGCCTCAGCGAGGTCAACAACATGTATGTAATCTCGAACACAGGTCCCATCAATTGTCGGGTAATCATTTCCGAAAATGGTTAATTGGTCATGTAGCCCCGCAGCAGTCTGTGTAATGAAAGGGATTAGAGTTGTTAGGTTTCCCAAGAGGTAACTCTCCAATCGCTGTGGATTCATGTGCTCCAATTGGATTAAAATAACGCAAACTCATCAGTCGAAGGCCTGGAGCCGATTTAAAGACGTCATTAATGATCTGTTCTCCCAGCCATTTTGTATAACCATAAGGCGACGTTGGAATACTCTTTTCTGTTGTTTCCGTAACTTCTTTTTGCCCAACAGGTTCGCCGTAGACTGTGCATGAGGAAGAAAAAACGAAAGTGATTTCTGGATTCATGGAAATGACCTTTAGCACTGAAACCAAGCCCTCTATATTGTTTTGATAATAATGTAACGGGTTTTCTACCGATTCTCCAACAGCTTTATAAGCGGCAAAGTGTATCAGGCCACAAATTTCATTTTCCTTTATGTATTTGCTGATTTTTTTTGTGTCACAAACGTCGCATTTTAGTAACTCTGGCTTTATTCCAATGATTTGAGAAATACCTTTAAGGACAGATTCGTCAGAGTTTCTAAAGTCATCTAATATAATAGGCTCGTAACCCGCATTAAATAACTCCACAACAGTATGTGAACCAATGTATCCAGCCCCACCCGTAACTAAAACTTTTTTGCGCATGTACCAAAGGTAGAGAAATTGAATTATTTTTAGGGTGTGAAGGAAAAGGATTTTAATTTCAGGTCTCGCTTACCAGAGCGACCAAAAAAAAGTACCCTGTTTAGACTAGTTTTCTACGCGATTACAACGATTTTACTTGTATGTTACTTATTATCAACATCATAACAAATTAAATTATTACATATGTACCCCCTATTATTCGCTATAATATTAAGTGCTTTAAATACGACATCTGACTTGACCGTAAATATTATTGGATGTAAAAACACCCAAGGACAAGTATATATTGCCTTGTTTGATTCAGGAAGCACTTTTCCTACTTTTGGCAAACAGCTCGAAGCTGTCGTATTGGATCTAGATTCTAAGGAGATTAAATATACATTTAAAAACCTCAGACATAAATCATACGCCGCAGCGGTATACCATGATGTAAATGGGAACGGAGTCTTAGACAAGAATCTATTAGGAATGCCTACCGAGCCTTATGGGTTTTCAAATAATGCAAGAAACCGATTTAGTGCCCCGGCATTTTCTCAAGCGGCATTTAAGCATCTAAATAATCAGAAAATAACAATTGAACTTCAATAAAGTTATTCGAATTCAATTAAGAGCTGGCCCTTATCTACAATCTGCTCAGTTGAAATAGCAATCCTTTTGACAATACCTTCTCCATCCGATTTTAAAACATTTTCCATTTTCATCGCCTCTAAGGAAAGAATTGGGTCGCCGACTTTAATGATGTCTCCTTCTTGAACCTGAATAGTTAAAATCCTGCCTGGCATTGGAGAATTGAGCTCTTTCAATTTCTTAATCTTTACTTTATCAAGACCAAGCTTTGAAATAAGTTCATCTAAAACAAACTTTTTCTGAATATCAAAAACACGATGATTTAGCTTTACAGAAAGGCGACGGTTCTCAATGTCACGATTCAAAATTTCACCTTGAAACGTTTTCCCTTTGTAAATTACTTCAAAGAAATCTCTGTCTTTCCAGCGCACTTCAGACGCCATTCCAGACTGCATTTCAATACCATCGACTATAAAAACTGAGGACTCAGACATATTTACAAATATATGATTTTAAACTTCTTTTTTATTTAAACTTATTTTAAGATCATTTTCTGTTTCAATTGTTTCCAAATGCATCTCTTCAGACAAGATTTCAAAGCTGATACCTGAGGCTAAAACCTCTTCTGAAATATACTTTTCATTGCTTATAATAGCACTTTTGATTACTTCGTTTGTATCCAAAGTCAATGAAATTCTATCGGTAACTTCAAAGCCTTTCTCTTTTCTTAAATTTTGAATTCTATTGACAATCTCCCTAGCAATACCCTCAGATTTTAAATCTTCAGAAATAGAAATATCTAGCGCTACAGTTAAGCCTTCTTCATTGGCAACAAGCCAACCTGGAATATCTTTTGTGTTGATTGTAAAATCTCCTAGATCTAATGAGACCGGTTCGCCATTGACCTCCCCGGTCCAAGTACCTAACTTTTCAAGGTCCGCAATATCTTTAGCCGTCCAGCTTGAAATAAGACTTGCTATAGCCTTCATATGCTTTCCATACTTCGGGCCAATTGTTTTAAAATTAGGCTTGATGCTTTTTACCAATATCTCATTGTCTTCGGCAATCATTTCAAGCTCTTTCACATTTACTTCAGACAGAATAAGGCTTCTGACATGGTTCAAGTTTTCTGCAGTCTGTTTATTAAGTACAGGAACCATAATCTTTTGCAAGGGCTGTCTTACGCGAATTCTTTCTTTCTTACGTAAACCGAGAACCAAAGAACAAACGCGCTGCGCCAATTCCATTTGGGTCTCTAATGTCTTTTGTATAACCTCAGTATTGGCCACTGGGAAATCCGTCAAATGAACCGAAGCGAGCTTAGATTTTTGTGAACCTTGGTTTAAATCTAGGTATAAACGGTCCATAAAAAAGGGTGCAATGGGTGAAGCAATTATAGAAATTGTCTCTAGACAGGTATATAGCGTTTGATAAGCTGCAATTTTGTCTTGTGGGTCATCGTTTTTCCAAAATCTCCTCCTGCAAAGTCTCACATACCAATTAGACAATTGTTCTGTTACAAATTCTTGTATCGCCCTTCCTGCTTTCGTAGGCTCATAACTTGAATAGCTGTCGTCCACGTTTTCAACTAGCGAATGAAGCTTAGATAAAACCCATCTATCTATTTCCGGTCGTTCTTTAAGAGGGATATCCTTTTGCGAATAATCAAACTTGTCTACGTTTGCATACAGAGAAAAGAAAGAGTAGGTATTGTAAAGCGTTCCAAAAAACTTTCGCTGCACTTCTACAATCCCCTCAATATCAAACTTGAGGTTGTCCCATGGCTGTGCATTTGTAATCATATACCAACGCGTAGCATCAGGGCCGTATTTGCTTAAGGTCTCAAATGGATCAACTCCATTACCTAATCGCTTGGACATTTTTTGTCCTTTTTTATCCAAAACTAAGCCATTAGAAATGACATTTTTATAAGCCACCTTGCCGAATACCATTGATGAAATCGCATGAAGCGTATAAAACCAACCTCGTGTTTGATCAACGCCTTCTGCAATGAAATCTGCAGGATAAGATGTGTTGTTGTCTATTTTCTCTTTGTTTTCAAAAGGATAATGCCACTGTGCATACGGCATCGAACCAGAATCAAACCATACATCCATCAGGTCAGCCTCACGATGCATTTCCTTACCGGAATCAGAGACCAAGACAATCGCATCCACAATATGCTTATGTAAATCAAGCTTATTGTAATTCTCCTTCGACATATCTCCTGCAATGAAATCCTCAAGCGGGTTTTCAGCCATTACTCCTGCTTCAAAAGATCTTTGACACTCCGTTTGTAGATGTTCAACAGAGCTGATACAAATTTGCTCAAGACCATCCTCTGTTCTCCATATAGGAATTGGTATACCCCAATATCTAGAGCGAGAAAGATTCCAATCGTTGGCGTTTTCTAGCCACTTTCCAAAACGACCTGAACCTGTTGATTTTGGCTTCCAATTAATGGTCTTGTTCAAGGCGACCATCGTCTCTTTATTCTCGGTGACTTTTATAAACCAAGAATCCAAAGGGTAGTAAAGAATAGGCTTATCAGTTCGCCAGCAATGGGGGTAACTGTGCTCATATTTTTCAACTTTAAAGGCCTTGTTTTCTTCTTTTAGCTTTACCGCTATTAATACATCGACCGATTTTTCAGGGACCTCATCTGCATGATAGTATTCGTTTTTCACGTACATCCCAGCAAAATCAGAAACCTCCTTTCGGAATCGGCCTTGAAGATCCACCAATGGCACTAGATTATCCTGTTCGTCTTTAACCAACATTGGGGGAATACCCGCTTCCTTAGCCACTTTTGCATCATCTGCTCCAAAAGTAGGTGCCGTGTGTACAATCCCTGTTCCGTCTTCAGTGGTTACAAAATCACCAGCAATTACCTGAAAAGCAGCCTCCGCATTTTCGGCAGGCAGACAATAATCAAGCAATTGCTCATAGCGCAAGCCAATTAAATCTTTCCCCGTACATGTGTCGCCCACAAAATAAGGGATTTGCTTATCTCCAGATTGATATGAATTCAATTCCTGTGCATCATCAACGGCAAAAAATGCTTTTGCAAACTGATAGTTCACCAACTTGGTCGCAAGTACAACATTCGTCTTTTTATGTGTGTATTGGTTGAATGTGGTCACGCAAACATATTCTATTTTTTCCCCAACAGTCAAGGCGGTATTAGAAGGTAAAGTCCAAGGTGTAGTCGTCCAGGCCAAAAGAAACCATTCGCCTTCTAACCCAAAAGGATTTTGTTCACTTTCTATAACCTTGAATTGTGCTACCGCAGAAGTGTCCTTTACGTCTTTATAGCATCCAGGCTGATTGATTTCATGCGATGAAAGTCCCGTGCCTGCCTTAGGTGAATAAGGTTGAATCGTATATCCCTTATACAACAAATCTTTGCGATAAAGCTCTGAGATAATCCACCAAACAGACTCCATATATTTTGACTCGTATGTGACATAAGGCGCTTCCATATCCACCCAATAACCCATTTTTTTGGTAAGGTCATTCCACACATCGGTATATTTCATTACCGCTGTCTTACAAGCCGTATTGTACTGGTCTACTGTGATTTTTTTTCCAATGTCTTCTTTTGTAATTCCGAGCTCTTTTTCTACACCCAATTCAACAGGAAGACCATGTGTATCCCATCCCGCTTTTCGTTTTACGTGAAATCCCTTTAAGGTTTTGAAACGACAAAACAGATCCTTAATCGAACGGGCCATGACATGATGAATCCCTGGCATTCCATTGGCTGAAGGAGGTCCTTCAAAAAAAACAAAAGGCTCTTGACCTTCTCTAGCACGCATGGATTCCTCAAAAATAGACTCCTCTGACCATTTCTGTTCTACCTCGCCGGCAATCTTTGAAAGCTCTAAGGCTTTATAAACAGGGTATTCTGATTTCATTTTCATTCGATAAGTAGGGGTGTAAAATTAGGAAGATTCCTTGAGAATTCAAGGGATTCATTACTTAATTGAAAAGGCAATTAAAAGCGGCCTAAAAATCCATGACAATAAAAAAGCCCTTCGCAGGGCTTTTTAAAATTTATTGTTCTAATAATTACTCTAAAGATTCTAGGTTGATCGTAATTCTTTTGAGCTTACGTTGGTAATATGCAACAGCAATTTTAGGACCATCGTTTCGCATGGTTTTAAAATAACTTACTTTGCCCTCATCCAAATTAACATTAGCCTCTTGCTTTAGGTTGATCTGAACTTTGTTAAAGTCATCCTTTAGTTCGTATGAAAAAACTTGAGGCTTTCTAGCTTCTGCATTATTTGAACAAACCATAATTTTGTCGCCATTGGAATTCGTAGTCGTAAAACCATAATCAAACCAGCCCAAACGTTCCACAACAGCCGCCATAGACATCCCATATAAATTGACATAAGGAGTGTAAACGGTAAGCTTATTGTATTTTTCTTTTGCGATTGGTTTAATTTCTATTAAAGCACCATCTTTCGCGAATTTAAATAGAATGTAATCCATAATTTCAAATGTCACTTTAGGCGCCTTTCCTGACTCATTTCGATACCCTATGTCACCAATAAATTTACCTGTAATGAGATCTCTTGGGCCTTGAACGATTTGAGGCTTCGGATTAAAGTTCTTTCTAAACATCTCAGATACAATAACGATTTCATCGCCATCAATTACTAAATCTTCGCACCAGACCTTATCCTTACTTCCTAAGGAAACACCTTTACTTACCTGTTTAAGAATAGGTTGTATTTCTTCTTTCGTAACTATTTTTGTGTAAAACTCCTCTTCTCCATCTGAAGTAAGCTTGAGTAAATAAACACCGGTATTATTAACGGTTTTATATTTTTCACCTGCTACATAAGCACCACCAATCAACAAGTTGTTATCTGCGTCTATTCGAATTTGGTTATATAAAATAGTGCTTTCGCCATCAAAACCGTCTCTTGAAAATACAGTTTCACCAGTGCTCGCGTCATAACTAACAATTTGAGGCTTTAGCTTTTTTATCCCTGTTCCGTGCTCTCTCCAAACAACAACACGATCGTTGTTATTAACCAACGCAGCGATACCTATATAGCCTTTATCTGTGATGTCTTCTATCGTCCATAATTTCTCTAGGTTATTTCCTATTTTTTCTAAATAATGACCTTTGACCCTGTTCTTTACGAATGCAGGTCGAACGACGTAGAAACCTTCTCCATTTGCCGCAGGGTAAACAACACTTGTCGCTCCTCTTTTTTTATCCGAAACTATGTTTTCGGTAGCAAAAACATTTCCTTCTAAATCGAGAACTGTAAATACAATTTGACTGTTTTTTCTGTCGTCATAAGAGATTAAAAAGTATTTGCCATTAAAGACAGTATTGTTAAGTGTTGCCCATTTATGCAACTCTATTTGAGCAGTGGTAACCTTTGTTACCCCTTTGTCTATGATGCTGAATTCAAGCGTACGCATGCCTTTTTCGCCTTTGTCGACTAAATAATGTGTGTAATACCCGCTTACAGACTCCCCTTTTGAATCCAAGATAGGTGAAACGCCATTAAACTTATACCCCCTAACACCTTCAATCTCAACAGATTGTGTGTTGCCCAGTGTAGTCAGGAGAATTGCTATACTAAGTAAAAATACTTTTTTCATGATCTTTATTTTTTTTAGTTTGATAAGGGCAAATATAAGTATATGATTTTAAACACATTAATTTGATTACAATCATAATAAGTTAAACTTATAAACGTTAAAAAAATAGATTGAAAAGACGCGATTGGATAAAAATAACGAGCATTGGGGCTTCATCCCTGTTACTCCCTCTTGGTACGGCATTTACTTTACCGAAAAAGCATGCTCCATTATTAAATTTATCCGCAAAGGATTTTGGAACCGATTTTCTATGGGGTGCCGCATGTGCTGCATACCAGGTTGAAGGTGCCTGGAACAAAGATGGAAAAGGAGCTTCCATCTGGGATACTTTCTCACACCGAAAAAACAAAATACTCGAAAACAATAATGGAGATGTAGCAGTAAATTTCTACAACAAATACAAAGAAGATATTGCGTTATTGAAACAAATGAATTTTGGTGCTTTTCGCTTCTCAATATCATGGTCAAGAATTTTCCCAAGTGGAACTGGGTCCGTGAATCAAAAAGGTGTAGAATTCTACCATAAAGTAATTGATGAGTGTATTGATAATGGGCTTGAACCTTGGATCACCTTGTACCATTGGGATCTTCCTCAAGCACTTGAAGACAAGGGGGGGTGGACCAATAGAGAAATCATAGATTGGTTCAATGAATATGTCTCATTTTGCACCCAAGAGTATGGCGCCAAAGTGAAAAATTGGATGGTCATGAATGAACCAGCAGCATTCGTCGGGTTGGGTTATATGCTCGGTTACCATGCCCCTGGGGAAAAAGGGCCATACAAGTTTCTTAAGGCAACACATCACGCATGTCTAGCCATGGCAGATGGAGGAAGAGTGATTCGTAAAAACATCCCTGATGCAAAAGTAGGAAGTACCTTTAGCTGTTCGCATATTGATTCATACCGTGATGACCCAGTTAATGCATTTAAAGATCTTGGAGCCGTAAAAAGAATGGACGCATTATTAAATAGGCTTTACATTGAACCCTCATTGGGCTTGGGTTATCCAATAGATGGGCTGCCAGCTCTAAAAAGAATAGAGCGGTACTTTGAGCCAGGTGATGACGAGCGTTTAAAATTTAAATTTGACTTTATCGGTCTTCAAAATTATTTCCGGGTTGTCACAAAAAAAAGTGTATTTCCCCCTTTTTTATGGTCCAAACAAATTTCAGCTGAGAAAAGAGAAGTGGATATGAATGAAATGAAATTTGAAGTTTATCCTGAAGGTATTTACAAAGTCATCAAACAATTTGCAAAATATGACATCTCTAATATCATGATCACCGAAAATGGGGTTTGTTATAAAGACATAGTAGGAAATGGCCGTGTTCATGACCCAAAACGCATTGCCTTTTTTGAAGCCTACTTGGCCCAAGTACTCAAAGCAAAAGAAGAAGGTGCACCTGTCACAGGGTACTTTGTTTGGAGCCTCACGGATAATTTTGAATGGAGCGAAGGCTACGAGCCTAGATTCGGGTTAGTGCATGTTGATTTTAAAACTCAAACAAGAACCATAAAAGATTCAGGATATTGGTTTCGGGATTTTTTAGTAAAAAATAAGTGATCAATTAAACCTTAAGGCCTTATTGTTATCTTATAAGTATAGGAAATGAAGGATCAAGATCAAAAATGGAGAAATGCAATTTTGCATGGAGGACCTGAAGCTGAAAGAGCATTCAGAGATTTATCCCTCTTTTATGGGCCTAAACTATATTCCCAAATATTCAAAATCCTCAAAACAGATAGTCTTACTAAAGATGTTCTTCAAGATGTTTTTATAAAAATATGGCTCAATATTGAGCAGTTCAAAGAGAAATCCTCTTTTTATTCATGGATCTTCAGAATTGCCCATAATGAGGCCATTAGTACTTTCAATAGAGAAAAAAGAAAAACTGCAATTTCTCTAGATCATGAGCTCATTGAGATTTTACCGGGGGATTCGGATCTTGAAGGTCGAAATCCAGACCAAATACTAGAACTCTTAAACGAGGCTACTGATGAATTACCTAAAAAACAGGCCCTGGTGTTTGAGTTGAAATACTTTCAAGGCCTTAGTTATAAAGAAATACAAGAAATAACAGGGACATCTCAGGGAGCATTGAAGGCCAGCTTTCACCTCGCCAAAGAAAAAATAGAAACCTTTTTAAGGTTCAAATTAAACCAATTAACTTAAAGAACATCTAATAAGAGAATGAGCAAGAAAAAAAACATACTCGATCACATTAAACCTGCGAAAACAACCGTCCCTTCAAGTGATTTTTTTGCCGGTCTTGCTGCAAAAATTACTCACGAGTATCCCAAAGAAAAGCCATCCGAAAGATCAATACGCAGACGCCTTTTTTATTTTGCTTACGCAGCAGCAGCGATTTTAGTAATTGGATTTATCGTTTTTCAAGATTTTAATGTCCCCGTGAGAATCGAGAACTCTTTAGAGTCAAATCTCGCTCAGGTAAGCAATGCTGAAATTATTAATTATATAGATCGGCATATCGAAAACTATTCATCGGAGGAGATTATTGAATTTGCGAGCGTTGTTTTGGAAGGAGAGGTTGATCTTATTGCTGATGAAAATTTTTTACCCAACGATATACAATTCACAGATATTGAAAAATATATTAGTGAAGAAGAAATTAACCTATATGAATTTTACGAAGACGAATTATTAATTTTTTAAATCAATTTACCATGAAAAACCTATTAATTGTATGTGTGGTTTTAACTAGTTTTCAGCTATTTGCACAAGAAAAAGAACAGAAAAACGAGAAAAAAGAACGGATTGAAGCCGCAAGAGTCAGTTTCATAACTAAAAAGCTTGAATTAACTCCTGAAGAGTCAAAAGCCTTCTGGCCCCTAATAAATGAGATGGAAGTAGAAATTAAGGCGTCAAGGAAAGCGATGAAAGAACGCATTAAAGAACTAAAAAAAGATGATGCAAAAATTGATGAAGAGACGTACAAAAAGATCCTTGACGATATGCATGACCAACAAGTCTCAATAATTGAAATTAAAAATGACTATTCAAAAAAAATCGGAACGATTATTGGCTATGAAAAAGCATTCAAATTCGAAGTTGAAGTTCAGAAAGAATTTAAACAGCAGCTCATGAATCGTATGAAAAATGCTCCTTCTAAAAGAGGAGGTCCTGGAGGTCCTTCAAACCCTTCTAATATGAATAAGAATTAAATACTTAATTTAAAAAAGCCCGGGAAAGTTCGTTTCCGGGTTTTTTTTGCTTTAAAATTCTGCGTTGTCTCGGGCCCTTGGAAAAGGAATGACATCTCTTATATTTGACATCCCCGTTAAAAACATCACCAGTCTTTCAAAACCCATTCCGAATCCAGCGTGAGGGACTGTTCCAAACTTTCGAGTTTCCATGTACCACCAAAGCTCTTTCTCATCAATATTAAAATCTTTGCACTTAGATTTTAAAACATCTAAACGCTCTTCTCTTTGAGAGCCTCCGACAATTTCGCCAATGCCTGGAAATAGAACATCCATAGCTGCAACCGTCTTTCCGTCATCATTTTGTCTCATGTAAAATGCCTTTATACCTGAAGGGTAGTCTCTTAAAATCACAGGGCACTTAAATTCTTTTTCGACCAAATAACGCTCATGTTCGCTTTGTAAATCCGTTCCCCATTCAACGGGAAATTCGAACCTCTTCTTTTTATATGCCTTCGAGTTACGCAAGACATCTATGGCTTCGGTATAAGTCAGGCGTTTAAAATCGTTATTTGTAATGAACTGAATACTTTCAATAAGTCCTAGATGACTCCTTTCATTTTGTGGTTTTTGACTTTGTTCTTGGGTATATCTTTGGTCTAAAAAAGACAAATCCTCACCGCAATTATCAAGAATATAAGTACCGATGTATTTTAAAAACGCTTCGGTCAAATCCATATTGTCAAATAGATCATTAAAAGCAACTTCCGGTTCAATCATCCAAAACTCTGCCAAATGACGAGAGGTATTTGAGTTTTCTGCTCTAAAGGTAGGTCCAAATGTATACACCTGACCCAGTCCTAATGCGGCAAGCTCAGCCTCAAGCTGCCCCGAAACCGTTAAATTGACTTGCTTTCCAAAAAAATCTTTACTGTAATCTACATTCCCCTCATCATCTAAAGGTGGGTTCTTAGGATCAAGCGTACTCACCCTAAACATCTCTCCCGCTCCCTCCGCATCAGAACCTGTCAAAATAGGTGTGTGGATATAATTAAACCCTCTTTCATTGAAGAATTTATGAATCGCAAATGATGCAGCATGTCTAATGCGAAAAACAGCTCCGAAGGTATTCGTTCTAAAACGTAAGTGAGCCTGCTCTCTAAGTAAATCGAGACTGTGTTTTTTTGGTTGAAGAATTGTCTTTTGAATCTCATCTGGATCTGCGGATCCAATAATTTCAAATGACTCGACCTGAAGCTCAACAGCTTGTCCCGAACCCTGAGATTCAACAAGGATACCTTTTAAACAGACGGCCGCCCCTGTACTAATAGGCCGCAACGCAGCCTCCTCAAACTTTTCAAAATCAATAACGCCCTGGATATTTGCCATGCACGAGCCATCATTTAGCTGCACAAAACGCTTACTTCGAAAAGCACGTACCCATCCTTTAATCTCAATCTTCTCACCAAGAAAATTAGCTCCGTTATTGAGCAGTTCAGAAATTCTTATTCTAGCCATGGTACAAAATTAAAGGTTTTTTCCTTGACAAGGAATGCAAAACATGACGCAATTTTCAAGAAAAGGAAGAAAGAATTTTGAATTGATTTAAAATTCTATTTCAAGTCTCAAAGAGAAAAGATAAATTTATGAGATCAAATTATTTCTACTTTTTATGTTTAAACTTTTTTTTATAAGCTTCATTCTCTTGTTAAGCACCCCTTTCACATTTTCACAAACCATTTATGGAATTGATGTTTCTCATTGGCAAGGCAATATAGATTGGGAGCTCCTCAGCGAAGATGGCTATACATTTTCGTGGGTCAAAGCGACTGAAGGAATGACCTATACGGATCCTATGTTTTTCAATAATATAAGCAACGGAATGGCTACCGATATTGTCATGGGTGCTTATCATTTTGCACGACCGGATAATAATACAGCAGAAGAAGATGCTACTAATTTTTTAAATATTGCTTCCGACTATATTGGGCCCGGATTTCTGCCGCCTGTTCTTGATCTTGAGAATCCTTATTCTGGAGGTCAAGTAATTGTCTTGACAGACCTGTTCACTGCACAACAACTAAGTGATTGGGTGGCTGAATGGATGGGTTTAGTAGAAGCATCAACGGGTATATCTCCTTTTATATACATCAACGGGAATTTCGCGAACTACCTTAACCCCTCGTTAAATTCCTATGGCCTATGGTTTGCGCAACCAGATGAAAATCTAGACCCACCAACAAACATAGGTTCATGGTCAGAATGGGGATTCAAACAGTATTCATGGTGGGGAAATGTCTCAGGAATTAACGGTGATGTAGACCTAAATATCTTCAATGGGAGTATTAGCGAATTCAATGACCTGATCGGTTTAAATACTGCTGAAATTAATCATCCCTTAGCTAGAAACATTAAAGCTTACCCAAATCCTGTGATAAGCCACCTTACTTTAGATGGCCAAATTCCAGCCAATGCAAGGTTTAGCTTAAACGATATGAATGGGGTATTACACCCTATAAAACATAGGGACGGAAGAATTGATGTCTCCAAGCTTCAATCCGGGTTTTATTTCTTAACGATTCTAATTCCCGATAACCCCACTGTAATTCTGAAAATCTCAAAGGCATAAGGAAGCGCATTGAATGAAGATTTAAAATGATTTTGTGTTTTTTGAGAATAAATTGTCATATTCGTAAAAAAAACGCACTATGACAGAAGCTCAAATCCACTTAATGACCAATCATTTTCCAATAATACTTCCGATGATAGGGGGTGTTATTCTCATCCTTTCTTTCTTATTAAAATCAGCTGTATCCAGAAGGATTGGTTACTTCATTGTCGTTCTAGGGGGCTTATTTACGATTCCGGCTTTCTTCTCTGGTGAAGGAGCTGAAGAAATTGTAGAGCACTTAGGGAAAAGTCATGATTTAATCCATGAGCATGAAGAAAAAGCGGAAATATTCGCATACCTATCTTACCTTATTTCTTTGGTTTCCTTAGTTGCACTTTGGATGAATTGGAAAAAGAAATCTTATGAGAAGTTATTATTCCCTTTAGTAATTATTGGGTCTTTAGGACTTGCTGTTCTAGCTTTCCAGACAGGAAAAAGTGGAGGAGAAATTAGCCATCCTGAAATTCTGAATCAAGAAGACTAATTCACCCTTTCTTTTTTTCTTTTTATGATAGATTAGGCTGCAGTCTTTTTTTCTGGACATTAGACATGATGATTTGTAAATCCTGTTTAATTAAGTTGATTTGTTCCTTATAGCGCTTTCTTTCGTTTACAAGGCTCTTTAAAATCTCCTTGTTCTTTAATTTACCTTTGGACAATTGCTCTGCGTATTTTACCTCCATGTCTGACCATAAAGCAAATAAGCGTTCAGACTTTATATGCAGTTGCTCTACTTTGTTTTGATAGTAGTTTCTGATTCCATCCCCGGACTTATTAAACATTTCTGATAGTTGGATTTTGATGTTATTCACTCGATTTTGCACAATGACATGCTCTTTTACTTTTTTCAAATCATAGGTGACACCAAAAAAAGAAAGTCCTTTAATAATCCATTTACTTGGGTCATATGCAAACCACTTTACCCCATTTCTATAATCCCACTGAAATTTATGATGGTAATTATGATAGCCTTCACCAAAAGTGAACCAGGAAACGAACCAGGAATCACGTGCCGTAGATTTAACATCATAGGTGCGTCGGCCTATATAATGACACAAGGAATTAATAAAGAAGGTGGCATGATGCACGATGGCGAGCCTTAAAAATCCAGCCCAAAGAAACGCGCCAAGAGGTCTACCGTAAATGAACCCGATGGCCAGAGGTATAATAAAACCAAATAGAATTCCAATAGAGAAATAATATTTATTCTGGAACTTTATAGCACTCTTATTGGTCAAATCCTTGACGCCTCGTACCCGACTATTTTCTTCAGGGACGTTTTTTACAATCCATCCGATATGGGCGTGCCAAAACCCTTCTGTTATCGAATATGGATCTTCTTTTGTTTCTGCTTTTGTGTGATGAACTCTGTGGTCTGAGCACCACTTTAAAATTGTGTTCTCAAGTGCCATAGAACCAAAAATCATGAGTATCCATTCGACAAAAGCATTGGTCTTATATGCCTTATGAGCAAACAATCGATGGTAGCCCATAGTAATGCCCATTCCCGAAAGGAACCAAAAAACCAATAACAATAATGGCTCTTGCCATACAACTCCGTTATAATAAACATAGATCCCTGTTCCAAAAACGCCAATCAATGGAATCAAGGTTAAAATAATCACCATATTCCAATTGTACTTCCCTTTGTTATTAAGCTTGAAATTTTTCATTTTAGATGTCTTTTACTTTGTAACTGAATTCGAGTTAAATTGTTTTATTAATGTGGCGTTATTTCCCATTTAGGTCTGTCATGGTCATATTAAGGCCAATCGTAGAAAATGACTTTATGAACTTAATGGCTAAATCTATTTTTTCTGTCAATTCAATGTTTTCGATTTTAGACCATTCGCCTAGGACAAAATCTGCTTGTCTTCCCATAGGATATGCATCACCTATTCCAAATCTTAATCGAGCATAAAGCTGAGACTGCAGCACTGCTTCAATATCTTTAAGACCATTATGCCCCCCTGCAGAACCCTTCCCTTTCATCCGTAGTTTACCAAAAGGTAAAGCAAGATCATCATTAATGACAAGTAGGTTTTCAATTTTCACACCCTCTTTTTGAAGCCAATATTGCACTGCCTTACCTGAAAGATTCATGAAAGTGTTGGGTTTGATTAATATCAATTTTCGGCCCTTGAATTTAATCTCTGTACGGTCTGCGTGACGTTCGGTGGAGAAGGGAATCGCGTGCTCCTTAGCCAATGCGTCAACCACCTCAAAGCCAATATTATGCCTTGTATTCGCATACTTCATACCAGGATTTCCAAGACCAACAATTAAATACTTCATCGAATCATTTACCATTGAGGGCATGCGTCGCATGCATTAATCGGTTTCAAATAAAATAACCATCCAACGAGAACATGAGCTTCCAAATAACCAAACTGATGGCTCGCTATAGAACTATAATCCTCAGGTCTGGTTTTCACATTGTTTTGAAGCATATATCCACTACTTAAACCCGGCTGAATATAAAAGTGTCTAAAGAATTCAAACCTAGCATCTGCATGCAATGACAAGGCTAAACCTGATAAGGAAGAAGTAAACATTGATTTTCGGCCTGCAAATGTGAAATCATTAATTGAAAGAATGGCTCCTGCTCCAAAACCAAATAAAGTAGAAAATGCAAACCATGCAGAATTTCGTTCTCTATACAGCTGGTCCACGCGCGTAATCTCGGCACGTATATAATTTAACCCATTGCTGTTTTCGTAGTGGAAGGTTTCCTCTTGGGTGATGACAGGCTCATTAATATAAGTCCCAGACCAGTTTGTTTCAAGATCTACTCCCGGATTAATTGTCCCCGATAGTTGGTAGGGGACATTGTCTTTTAAGACATATTTCATGTGGTCATAGCCCAAAGAAACAGCCCAGTTTTTCTTAAACACGTAACCCACTCTAAAATTAAATTGGGGTATCGTTATATTTTTAATATTAAAGTAATTGTTAAAACTAAACTCTTCAGGGCGGTCCTCTGCTTGGCAACCTTGGAGTGTGAAATCGTATCCCGCACCTGTGAAATTAATATCACTTTTCGTGTAGAAATCCCGGTTATAACCCCATTGTAAAAATATAGCACCAGGATTATAGGACTTTTTAGGTTTCGGTTTATTTCGTCTTTGAGCAAAAGACCCAAAACTTAAAAACGCAACCAATAAAATTAAAATGTATCTATTCATTCTGAAATCAATTTAATCCATTTCTCTTGAGAAATTATATCCTCTAGGACAAAATGCATTTTTTTTTCTTTATCAAACCATTCAACGAGTCCAACTCCTTTTCCAAAATAGTGTATACTTTGAAACTCTTGTTGTGTTTCTTTTTTAGTGAAAGGGTTAAGAATCGTATATCTCGCCTGCTCCTCTAATTTAATACATTCAATGGGATCTGAGATGACATTCTTCACATCGGTCCCCTTGAAGTCTCTGTAAAGCTCCATCAAAATAACAGTTGAGTCTTGAAATCCTGAAAATTTAGAGGCGTATCGCGTCACCTTATTTTTCTCAAATGGAAACAATTCGTTCTTGTAGATTGTCGCTTTTTCCTTTTCCCCAAATCCATTGACGACCATGTGGTCAAGAACATTTAATGAATCCAAATTGTAATTATAGGCCTCCGTTATGCGACCAGTCTGAGAGTATCTTTCAACTACAATATGTTTTCCTTCGGAATCCTCAACTCCGTAAATTCTATGGAATTGTTCATTCATTCCATGAACAATATCTCTATACTGGTAAATCTTTTTGGTCGTATCATAGACATAAAAATACGACGCATTTGGATGAGAAGAACTCGAATTGATTTCATTAGAATTTTCGACGTTCTCGTGCTGTCCACAGGCTGAGGTTAAACAAAGAATAATTGCCAAAATCCTAAAAACCATTACTTGGACATTTTTAAAAATGAAATTTCATTTTCCGAAAGATGTCGGAACATACCTCTTGGCAAGTCTTTTTTAGTAAGGCCCGAAAAGCGAACGCGATCGAGTTTCACTACAGCAAGACCCATGGCTTCAAACAATCGGTGTATAACCTGTTTCTTACCTGAACTTATTTCAATCCCTACTTCGCGAGAAGTTCCATCTAGAACATGCGTAGCGTCTAAAACTTTAGTCTTTCCATCCTCAAGTTCCACGCCTTCAGTTAACTGTTTTAAATGGCTCTTGGTTACAGGATTGTTCAGTTCTACATGATACAATTTCTTCGATTGAAAACGAGGGTGGTTCAACTTTTTTGATAAATCACTGTCATTAGTGAATAACAATAATCCCGTCGCATCTTTATCTAACTTGTCAACAGGGAAGAGTAATTCCTTACACGACTTCTGAACAAGACTATACGCCGTTTTTCTTCCTTTTGACTCACCGACTGTAGAATAGAACCCTTTGGGTTTATTCAAAAGGACATATCTCTTATTATATGATTTAATGGTTTCTCCATCATATTTAACGCTGTCTTCTGGTTTCAACTTGTGCCCCAATTCGGTGATGACCTTGTCATTCACCATCACGACTCCTGCAGCAATCAATACGTCTGCTTCTCTTCGGGAGCATATGCCCGCATTGGAAATAAACTTATTAAGTCTTACCTCATCGCTAAAAGAGGGTAAAGGGTCACCTTTTTTAAACTTTTGACGGAATTCAATGTACTTACGCTTGTCGCGCTTTGAAACATTTTTATCTGGTTTTTGATTTTTTTTATCTCGACTCATTACAATTAGGCACTAAAAGGAAATTTTGCTTTTAGGCTACAAAGATAGGCAATTTCAAATGTCTCTGAGAAAAGTATGTTAATCCATTTTTAGGCGCGACACATCAAGAATAAGTGCATCGACTTCTTTAGGATTGGTCCCGTCATAATAGCCACGAATCTGTTTATCCCTATCTATTAGAACAAAGTTGTTGGTGTGTATGAAATCGCCTCCCGCATCGCCTTGGTTTTTTGCCTCGGCTGGCTTTAATAAAAAGAAAGATTTACGGGCCAACTCGTACAGCATTGATTTCTCTCCCGTAAGGAAAAACCACTTTCCAGCAATTGCGCCATGTTCATCCGCATAAAGACCTAAAGCCTCTGGCGTGTCTTGGTCAGGATCGACAGTGAAGCTCAAGATCACAACATTAGTGTCCTTTTCATGAGCTGACTGAACCCTTTGCATTTGAGCATTCATAATAGGGCAGATTCCCTTGCAAGTCGCAAAAAAATATTCAACGACCCAGATCTTATCCTTTATCGAAGAAGATTGAAAACGTTGGTTTTTTTGATCAAAAAATTCAAAATCCTGAATATAATGTCCACGACCTATATTTCTTAATTCCGAATCAACCATCTCAGCATTTACATCCATAGGACTCAATACGTCAAGTTTCTTTTCCTCACTCGGTTTGTTGAAGTAATAAGCGATAGGTACCAGAACGACCATGAGCAAAACAAGCGACAATATTTTTTTCATAATAGCGAAAAGTTATCAAGTACCTCTTCCATTCGTTTTTGTCGTTGATCTATATTGCCGAATAGAATTGAATAAGGCAAATTTAATTCCTTTAATTGGTTTTCATAAATAAAAAACAAACGCTCCCTATCTTTTGGGTTCTCGCGTAAAGGATCCTCTTCCCATGGGATATCAGGCTTGCAAAGAAAATAATGGTCAAATTCTTGCGACGCTCTTAATAACAGAATTTGATCTGAACATTTATTAAACTTTTCTTCGCACCATATTTTCATGACAAGCATTTCGGTATCGCAAACAATACGAGACCCTTCCTGCAGATTTCTTTTGAATTGTTCGCGTGCGATATGGTCGAGGTCCTCTTTCGTGTATGATAATGAAATCGCTAAATAGTCTCTTGCGTATTCAGTAATGTGTCTCCCAGAGATCCTGTCAGCACACCATAAAGATGACGTAGATTTGCCAGAAGATTCTGGGCCAGTAAATGCAAATCTAGGCATGCGCGTTTTTCGATTTTAACCGCAGACGCCATTCCCTGTATCCATAAAATGAAAGTAAAAGATAGGTGAGATATAAAAGAACTGAATTCTCCATGCCTTGTTCGAAATAAAGGACCATCGCCAAAACATTAATAACCCACCAATAGAACCAGTTTTCAATGATCTTTTGCGCCGTTAAATAAGTTGCAATAATACTAAAAACGGTTACGAATGAATCCAAAACTGCTGATTCCTGATTCGTAAAAGAAATTAGATAATAGGCTGCTCCAGATAAGAATAAACCTAAAATCAATACGCCTAAATTAAGTTTAAAGGACAATCTACTAACCATTAGCCGATCCTCTTTCGCCCAATTAAAAAAACCCCAAAAACCAAGAAAAACGTAGACAATTTGTAATACACCCTGCAAAAATATATTAGTTTGAAAACTCAAAAAAGAATAAATAAAAGCACTTAATATTCCGAATAGCCAACCATAACGAATTCCTTTAATGATGAGAATGAGGTAGGCTACACCAAATAAAATAGCAAGGTTCTCTAACATGATTTAGTAAAACAAATACTTTTTTGATGAAGCCGTCCATCCGCATTGACTTTTATAGTCGACAAAGAATACCTTAACATCTGCTTGGCTAGCATACTCCACAAAAAATATTTTTTTATCTGACTGACTCGCATAATCGACAAAAAACCAAGCCCCATCATTTTTGCCTGCTTGACTTGAATAATCCACCTTAAATACTTTAAGATCTGCTTGGCTCGCATATTCTACAACGAACACCTTAACATCCGCTTGACTTTCATAGTCGACAGAAAATACTTTTTGAGCTTTTGAGAAAAGAGAGAAACAGGTTAGAAATAATAGAAATAGAATAGTTTTCATAGACGTTTTTTACCAAAGTTAAGCATCATTTTCATTATTTAAATTGCTTTAATAAAGCCATGAAGTTATTCCTTTAAAAATAAATAATTATAACTCGGATAGAGAATTGATAACTCTTCAAGATAGAGGATTGGCATATAACGACATTTATCCCACACCAATGTTTTGAACATCTGAGGCGCGTGTTGTGAAACTGAACCATTTGGAGGGGATAGCTCAACGCACACGCCTAGGCGTTTTGTTTTTGCACGAATATAATTTTCTAAGCCAGCGCCGTATTCTCTAGGATCCTTAGATACTTTTGCCATTTTCAACCCACACTTATCTGCAATCCGTATGTTTAATTTTGTGTCAAGACCTTGAAAATTGGCATGGGTGCCTTTATCTGCCCAAAAAAGCACGTCTCCCTTTGTATGGAATGAAAGCGTTAATAAAGGAGTAATTGAGTCAACAAAATCCTGGAGTAATTTCACCTCTTTAGCCTGGCAAGGATAGTCCCCTTTATGCCCTTGAGAAGCTGGATTTTCTTCAAATAAATGACCGTGCTTTACTTCAAAGTTTCCATCATCAAAATTATTGTTCAGGTCAATACCTAGACCATTTGCTTTCCAATCCGAATAGGGGCCGATCCGTTTAATGGAGGCTATCGCATTTTTATAAGATTCGATCCCCTTCCAATCCTCTTGAGCAATTTTCACCCCATCCGGATTCGCTAATGGGATAAGAAAAAGATCATACTCATTTAATATTTTATCCGCTGAGGGGTAGATCCCATTACTATTCTTTAATGAAAAGAGAAATTCATTACAAAACTTCAAGACAAATTTTGAACTAAAAAATTCTCTAGCATGCAAATTACCAACAAGTAGAATGGCTTTTTTGGGCTTGGTTGATGTATCTGATATTTTGAGAACAGGTATCGCTTGACCGAATTCGGAGTAACCGAGTAAGGACACCTCTAAATAATCTTCATATAAATAAATCATATCCACGACAGCTTCATAAATCATTGAAACCGAATAGCGCGCAGAGTCCTGGATCATCAATTTCCTCTGCTGAGAGAATGCCAACAGGGGCAAGACAATAAAAATGATGCAAATCCATTGCTTATTAGTCATGGTAGGATACGATTTTAATTGCTTATTTTTGATTTTAACAAACCAAAGGTAATGACAAAACAAGCTTCTTTGTGCGAAATGCTAAATATTGATTTCCCTGTGATTATGGCTCCGATGTTCCTAGTCTCGAATGAGGAAATGACCATTCAAGCCATCCGAAATGGAATAACTGGAGCGATTCCTGCGCTGAACTATCGAACAGTCGAAGAATTAAGGAGTGCAATAAGGCGTATTAAGCAAGAAGTAGATGGGCCATTTGGAATCAATCTTATCGTAAACAAATCTAACTTCTTATATAAGGAACAGCTCAGGGTTTGTTGCGAAGAAAAAATATCATATTTCATAACATCATTAGGTTCTCCCGCAGAAACAATAGCCATGGCTAAAAAGCATGGCGTTAAAGTTTTTTGTGATGTAGTGGATGTATCATACGCTAGAAAGGTTGAGGCACTAGGTGCAGACGCGATCATTGCCGTAAATAAAGAAGCTGGTGGTCATGCAGGACCCACTCCTTTTTCAGATTTAATTCCTGAACTTAAGAAAGCGTGCTCTATTCCCATTATCTCCGCAGGAGGTATTGGCGATGGTCAAGGGATAAAAGAAATGATCGATTTAGGCGCGGATGGCGTTTCTATGGGAAGTATTTTTATTGCGACTAAAGAAGCTCCGGTATCACAAGATTATAAAGAGGCTTGCGTGAATTATGGTGCTAAAGACATTGTTTTTACAACAAAGCTATCAGGGACTCCCTGTACAGTAATCAACACGCCATATGTCGATAAGATCGGTACTTCTCAGAATTTCCTTGAACGGTTTTTAAACAAAAATAAAAAACTAAAAAAGTGGTTTAAGGCGATCACATTCATGAGGGGAATGAAAAGTTTACAAAACGCAGCGTTTTCGACCACCTATAAAACCGTTTGGTGCGCAGGCCCTTCAATCGAATATGTAAAAGAAATTCTATCTGTTAAGGAAGTAATCGATGGATTAAAGAAGGGATTTAACGCTTAGGCAATAAGATTCGAAAGGTTGTTCCCTCATTGATCTTTGAAGATGCAACAAATACTTTTCCCTTGTGATGCTCCTCTATGATTCGTTTTACAAGAGCCAAGCCTAGCCCCCATCCTCTTTTCTTTGTGGAAAACCCAGGTTCAAAAATGGCTTTTTGGTTTTTACTTGAAACTCCCTTTCCAGAATCTTTAAAGTCAATGGCGATCGCCGATTTTTCATTTGAAACAGTCACCTCCAGCCTTCCGACGCCTTGCATTGCATCTACTGCATTTTTACAGAGATTTTCTATAACCCAGTCCATCAAAGATGCATTATGGAAAACACGAATATTTTCGGATGGGGCTTTTTGAAAAACGAGCTCCACTTTGCTGGATAATCTTGGACGTAAATATTCTAAATTGTTTTCAATGGTCTTGTTGATATCCTCTTCTTGGAGTTTGGCTTCTGATCCTATTTTTGAAAATCGGTCGGTAATTCTTTCCAATCGGACAAGGTCCTTTTTCATTTCTTGAGTAATCATTGGATCTACTTTGATATTCTCTAAGTGTGACTGCCATCCCATTAGAGAAGACAAAGGTGTGCCGAGTTGATGTGCGGTTTCTTTAGCCATACCTGCCCAAACCCTTTTCTGCTCCGCCTTGCGATAAGTTGAAAACAGAAAGTATCCAACAAATATTAACAACCCTAGAACTAAAAACTGTATGTAAGGAATCCATTGGAGGTAAACGACTTCTTGACTATCTGAAAAGTACAGCTGCTTCTTACCTGTTCCAAAATCAAAAGTTAATGGCTTATTCTGGATTGCCCATTCTTCTTTAAGAGATCGCAGGTCCAACGAGGAGCCTTTCACATTGGATGCTTCCACAATCTTTGAGGAATCGTCCCAAAGAATAACCGGGATCAAACCTTTATTATCCTTAAGCTCATCACTAAAAGAAGCAATTAGAAAATCACTTTTTGTCTGAAGGCGTTCTAACTCAAAAGAACTGCCAAAAACAAATTGAAGGAACTCACCATCTAAATACTCTATCCGTTGGAACTGTCCTAAATCAGTCCATTGTCTCGCTTTAATTTTACAGATAGAATCCTGCTCATATTCACTACGGTATTCATTAAACAATGAATCCATATTCCGAAACTGCATGACCTCGTTATCCTGAGTTAATAAAACAACTGGGATATCGATATTTGACTGAATGATGGAAAGAGAAAACTTGACGTCCTGATTTTTTGATAAATCAGACTTTGTAAGTAATATCTTTTGGGCCTCTACGACCATATCTATTTTTTGTTTTTCTTTTTTTTTGAGCTCGGTAAAAATCGCATTACTCAACTGCACTAAATCGCCTTTCTTTTTAATAGACGTTACCCATTGTTTCGCTTTTGATTTTTCTCGCTCGGCAATTTTAGAAACAAAACGATTAGAAAGCAATAAGGATACGGCAATAACAATAAGAACCATTAAGGCTAGAAAGATTTTCCATCGCTGCTTGTTAAGATGTAATCCGTTGTGTGCTTTTCTCATTCAAAGCTAAAATTAAGGCTTATCTTTGAATCTATGAATTTCAAAATTAAGAAACCCCTTGATGTCTTTATTATATCCCTATTGGCTATAGGAGTTCCTTTATTTCTATTTCCCATTAACTTATTCCCGGGTGAAATTGTTTCTCTAATTAATGAAACGGAACACATTACAGAAGCCCCACTAAGTCTATCTTATTTTATAGGATTGGGTTATGAAACAGAGGATATGGCTTCTATAAAAGACTTTTATTTAACAGCGAGAGGCTATGCCTTAGCTGGATGTCTTTTACTTGGGATCCCATTTCTGATTTCCTATAGAGTTTCGGTGAAAAATAAAATTACATCAAAGTCATAAGGATTTTGTGCGGCCTCCATCAACGGGAAGGTTAACCCCATTTATATAATCGGCTTCATTGGAGGCTAAAAAAGCAATCGCTCTTGCAACTTCCTGTGGCTCTGCAATTCGCTGCATAGGTACTTGTGCTGCCATTGAACTGTAAACTTCATCAACTGTTTTATTGGTCTTTGAAGCTTTAGATGAGGCAATATCGGAGAGGCGGGACGTATTTGTGGCTCCCGGTAAAACGTTATTTACGGTTATGTTATACTCTCCTAATTCATTCGCTAAGGTCTTACTCCAGTTGGCAACGGCTCCCCTTATTGTATTTGACACCCCAAGACCATTTAAAGGTTGTTTTACGGATGTTGATATTACATTAATGATCCTTCCAAAACCTGAGGCGATCATTCCGGGAATCAGTGCTTGAGCCAAAATATGATTGCATATTAAATGTTGTTGAAAGGTATTGATGAATTCTTCGGGCTTTGCATCCTTTATCAAACCTCCCTTGGGGCCCCCCGTATTATTGACAAGAATATGAACAAAGCCATTTTTTTGCGCTATATATTTTTGAATGACTGCATTCAATTCATTGGGCTTTGAGAAATCAGCCACTAAAAAATCATGCTTTTGATTTTCTTGACCAACAGAAAGTTCTGAGAGTACATTCCTTAGTTTCTCTTCATTCCTCGCCAAAAGAACAACAGAAGCTCCCCGACTAGCAAGTAAAAGCGCTGTTTCTTTTCCAATCCCTTGAGAACTGCCAGAAACGATTGCTGTTTTGTTGATTAAGTTTTTCATAAATAATAAAAATTACCCTGTTAATATTCAT
The DNA here is from genome assembly GCA_905182495.1 of Flavobacteriales bacterium UBA952. Taxonomy (GTDB): domain Bacteria; phylum Bacteroidota; class Bacteroidia; order Flavobacteriales_D; family Crocinitomicaceae; genus UBA952. Next base: position 48,877 of record CAJJBU010000017.1, on the reverse strand, counting down.
ATGACTTCAAATAATGGACAATATATTTAATACTATCATTAGAATTTCATATTTTAGTGCACACAAATTTAAAAATTAAAATAAATGAAAAAACTACTACTTTTTAGTTTCGCTTTATTCGGAGTCTTTACGGCTACCGAAGCGCAGTGCGATTCACCCTCTTCAGCAAGTCCTCTTGCTTTTTGTGGGGGCTCTACTGTGGAACTTGAGGCGACAGCAACAGCTGCCGTTCTAACATACACCCTCATTATGACCGATGCTTGGGGAGATGGATGGAACGGAAATGAAATTACCATTTCAGCAGACGGAACCGTTGTCCTTGCGGATGCAACGATTACAGGCGGAACTAATGGAACTGCGACTTTTGATGTGCCAGAAGGATCTCTGCTTACAGCAACCTGGGTTACAGGTAGTTTTACAAGTGAAGTTTCTTTTGAAATCTTAGATGACGCTGCGAATTCTGTTTATAGTGGACCTTTTGGTGGAACCATTGACTATATCGTTCCTGCTGATACTTATACCCTAAATTGGTATGATGCAGCTGGCGGTACTCTTTTAGGCTCAGGTTCTCCTTATGATGCTTCAGCTATTGCTGCATCAACAGGGTCTTATAGTTTCTTTGTAACTCAAACGGGTACGGCTTGTACAGAAAGTGCTGCTGTTGAAGTTGTGGTCAATGTTGCAGATGTAAATGTAGACCTATTGGTTCAAGATGTTTCTTGTATTGGTAACACTGACGGAACTTTTTCAATTGCTACGGTATCATGTGGATCGGCACCATTTAGTTTTTCTGTTGACGGCGGAGCCTTTGGCCCTGCACCTACGGACTTAGCTGCTGGAGTCTATATTGTAATTGTAGAGGATGGAGCAAGCCTTCAGAGTTCTCCTATTACGGTTGTAATTGGTACGCCAGCGACGGTTATTCCTGGGCCTCCTTCTGCTGATTCTCCTTTGTCTTTTTGTGGTGGTTCAGCCAGTATTCCTCTTGAGGCAACAGCTAGCGGCTTACCGGTAGTTTTCACAATAAATATGTTTGATTCATTTGGTGACTCATGGAACGGAAGTTCAATTACAATATTTGCTGATGGGGTTCCTGTATTGACGGACGCAACAGTTGGAGCTGGAGACTTTGCAAGTGCTACATTTGTAGCAAATGAAGGGGCTGTTCTAACTGCAACTTGGGTAACGGGTCAATGGACAGGCGAGGTGAGTTTTGATATTTTAGACGGCTCTGGAGCTACCATTCACTCTGGTGGACATGGTGATTCAGTTGACTATACAATCCCTGCAGGTACGTATCCATTAAACTGGTATGATGCCGCTGGCGGAACATTATTAGGTAACGGCTCTCCTTTTGAGGCTGTTGGTACATCTGTTATACCGACTGCAGTAACTGGTTCATATGACTTTTTTGTTACACAATCAAATGGCGGTTGTGAAAGCAGTCCTGTTCAGGTAACAGTTGATGTAAATGATGTAAATGTTACCTTATTAGTAGCCGATGAAACTTGCACTGATTACACAAATGGTGGTTTTTCTATTGACGTAGTGGAATGCGGTACAGCACCGTTCTCTTTCTCAGTTGATGGTGGTGCTTTTGGACCAGCGCCTAGTTTAACTGCTGGGACGTATGAGATTGTCGTTCAAGATGATTTGTTATTTGAGAGTTCTCCTATGATGATTACGATCAATACATTAGAAACTGTAATTCCTGATTCACCAATGGCTGATTCAGCATACTACGCTTGTGTTGGAGATACATCAGCGCTATTGAATGCTTCTGGAGATATTGCTTCAACAGATTCTCTATTAAGTACGATGGCTGGTGGAAATGGTTCAAACGGAAATATGTTTGTTCTTCACGCGTTGCAAACAACAACGATTTCGGATTTTGCAGTAAATATGAATCCTGGAGTTGGCGACCTTGAAGTATGGTATCGTCCAGACAATTACCTAACAGTTGCTGGAGCAAATACAAATGCCGCTGGTTGGACCCAAATTGGTATAGCTACAGGCGTTACATCTTCAAGTCCTGCATATACGAACATTCCTGTACCCGTAAATATTACGATTCCTGTAGGCGAATTTTATTCCTTCCATGTATTCGCTTCAAACGGAGTTGCTTATACCAATGGAACTGGATTAGGAAATGTTTTTGCTTCAAACGCAAGTCTTGAATTCATCGAAGGTCATGGAGGTAACCCTCAATTTAACATGACATTTTCTCCGAGAGTATTTAATGGTCTCATTCGATATGAGGCAACACAAGAAATTGGTGTGACTTGGTTCGATGCAGCAACAGGTGGTACTGTTCTTTTCGATGGGCCTTCATTTGAAGCCGTTGGAAGTTCAATTCTACCAAACACGGACACTGCAGGAGAGTATGACTTTTTCGTAGCATCAAATAACAATGGCTGCTACAGTGAAGAAGCTATTGAAGTAAGTTTATTTGTATCTGATGTAAATGTTTATTTGTCTTCAGTAGATGCTTCATGTAATTCAGGAGCGGATGGTTCATTCGTTATTGATTCTGTAAGTTGTGGTGAAGCGCCGTTTACATTCTCAGTAGATGGTGGTGCAGCAGGTGCAGCGCCAACAGACCTGAGCCCAGGAGTTTACGAAGTGGTTGTATTTGATAATCTTGGAGACTCTTCAAGTGTTTACTTTTTAACGATTGGTAGCGCTGGTGGCCCATCTGATTTAGTGATCAATGCATTAGCTGATACGAGTGTTGAAGTATCATGGGTAGCAAATGGTTCTGAAACAGCTTGGACTGTTGAATATGGTGAGCCAGGATTTACACCAGGTGCTGGTGAAGAAATCGGTTCTGCTATGTTTACTGATACGGTTGGATTTATAAACAACTTGTCAGGTAACACAGATTATGACTATTATGTAGTTGCTGATTGTGGCACAGGTGTTAATGGTGACTGGGCAAGTATCTCATTCACTACAGACTGTGGTTTCTACGGGGTTCCTTTTACAGAAACTTTCGAAGATGATTCTGAAACACGAATTTGCTGGTACAACATCAATGAGGTTGGAACTGATGACTGGACATATCAAACAGGTGATGGAGGTTTTGGTGCAGGTAATGCTACCGATGCCGCTTATGAAGGTGACTTAAATGCTCGTTTTGTAAGTTCATTTACACCCTCAACTTCAAAATTAGCATCCCCAAGACTTGATCTTACAGGTCAAGACAGTGTTGCGCTTGTATTTGCTTACGCTCAAGAAACATGGGCAGGTGACCAAAACATCACAAAAGTATTCACAAGAAATGGAGATAGTGAACCATGGGTTGAGATAGCATCTTATGTCGTCGACACACCAGACTGGACCTTAGACACTTTGTTTATAGTAGATACAACAGATCAACTGGAAATTGCGTTTGAAGGGTCCAACAACTATGGATACTCAAATGTTATAGATCAAGTTCAAGTGCTTCCGTGTGCTGTTGAGCCAGGAATAGATGGTAGTGCGAATGTTTGTAGAGCGGAAAACTTTGTTGACCTAAACACATACATTACTGCTGGTGAAACATATGGTTACTGGAGCTTCCCTGCAAATGAATCATTTGTAAGTGGTTCTACGGCTGACGTACAATTCTTGCCTGCTGGAACGCATGACTTTCTTTATGTTGTAAGTACGCCATGTACTTCTGACACTACCGTTGCTTCTTTAGTCATCTACGGTCCTTCTTCTGCTGGTAACGACGGATCTGATACAGTTTGTTTAAATGAGCCTTACAACTTGTTGACTTCACTGTCAGGTACGATTGACTTAGGTGGTAGCTGGATTGATCCTCAAGGCAATGACCTAGGAACTCCAAATATTACGGGTGGAACGATCCCGGGAAGTTTTAACTTCTCTTACGTAACAACCAATGGAGTTTGTGATGCTGATACGTCAACTGTTTTACTTTACGTTGATGGTGATTGCGATTACTTAGGTTTATTAGAAGCTGATTTAAGTTTCTTTGAAATGTATCCAAACCCAACAAACGGTATTTTGAACATTCAGGCAACTGAAGCTGAAGGATTCTTTAGTGTTGAAATTACTGACTTGAATGGAAGAATCATTGAAACATACAAAAACTACATAACAGGAAATGAAATCAAGTCGGTTGACTTGACATCTTCAGAAACTGGAACGTACTTTGTAAAAGTTTACAATAACAATGTATTCAAAACGTTTAGAGTTGTTAAAAACTAAGAGCGTTTAAACAGAAATTAAAGGGAGGCATTTTGTCTCCCTTTTTTTATTTTAATAACTTCGATATCTATGTTCAAGTTACCTGAAATACCGACCAGTATTTTCTCTAAGATGTCAAAACTCTCAACGGAAAACAATGCCTTGAATTTATCACAAGGGTTTCCGGACTTCGATGTTTCGCCTCAGCTCATTGAATTAATTGGAAAAGTGTCTAAGGATGATGTTCACCAATATTGCCCGATGCCCGGGCTTCCTGACTTACTGGAACAAACAAGTAGCTTGGTCAATCAATCCTATGGAAGAACACTTAATCCGCAGACTGAAATTTTAATAACCGCCGGTGCCACACAAGGTATTTTCACAACGATTCAGGCGCTAGTTTCTTCTGGTGATGAAGTCTTGATTCTCGATCCAAGTTATGATTGTTATGGCATGCCCATTGTTTTGAGCCAAGGAGTACCTATTCGAATACCCTTAAGTGATACGTTTCTGCCTGATTGGAAACGAATCAGAGAATCTATTACTGACAAAACAAGACTTATTATTACTAACAACCCACATAACCCATCGGGAAGAATTTGGACCCATGAAGACATGTACGCGCTTTCGCAGTTGTTGGATGAAAACAAAAATCTTTATCATCTATCCGATGAAGTTTACGAGCACATTACATTTGATCAACCACACCTATCTGCAAACTTATATTTAGGGCTGCACACAAAGACCATCATAGTATCTTCGTTCGGTAAAAGTTTTCACATCACGGGGTGGAAAATCGGATATGTCGTTGCTCCTGAAGAAATCATGAATGAACTTAAAAAAGTTCATCAATACTTAGTTTTCACAGTAAATAGTCTAAGCCAACACGTGCTTTCCAAATATCTAAAGACTCAAAATGTAAAAGATCTCGGAGGCTTTTATAAAAAGAAAAGAGATCTTTTTATAAAAGGAATGGAGAAAAGTAAATTCAATTTATTACCCTGTGAAGGTTCCTATTTTCAATTGGCCACTTATGAGGCTATCTCCGATGATACGGATGTTGCCTTTTGTGAAAAATTGGTAACTGAATTTAAAATTGCGGCAATTCCGATCTCCGTTTTCAGTGAGAAACAGGACCGTAGGAAAATCGTGAGGTTTTGTTTTGCTAAAGAAAATCAAACCTTAGAAAAAGCAACACGTTTATTATGCAAGATTTAAAAGTCGCCATTCTACAATTCGATCAACATTGGGAAGACAAACAAAAAAACTACTCAAAGATTCGCGCGCTATTAAAAAACAAAGAAGGCTGTGATTTACTTTTAATTCCAGAAATGTTTCATACCGGTTTTACGATGAACCATCTAGAACATGCCGAAGAGATAGCGACTTCATTAGGAATTGAATTTCTAAAAGACTTAAGCGTAAATCTAAATTGTGCAATCTATACTTCTTTAATTATTAAGGAAAAAAACAAAACCTATAACCGTGGTGTTCTGATCTCAAAAAATGAAATCACTTACTACAATAAGCGTAAATGTTTTAGTCTAGGTGGAGAAAATGAGCACTTTACTGCCGGAACAAAAGAAGTTGTTCAAAAGCTAAAAGGATGGAATCTTAACCTTCAAATTTGCTATGACTTGCGTTTTCCTGAGCTTATTCGAAATGAGTTAAAGGATGGCCTTACTCCGAAGTATGATGCGCTTCTTTATGTTGCAAATTGGCCAAAAAAAAGAATTGAACACTGGAAAAAACTATTGCAAGCTAGGGCCATTGAAAACCAATGCTACGTCATCGCTTGTAACCGAATTGGTACGGATGGAAATGGCATAGAATATAATGGAAATAGCATGACTATTCATCCAGACGGGTCTCTTTTCGAATCAAGGTTAAAAGAGGGTCAGGAGGGTTTAGAAATAGCCAAATTGTCTTATATCAATCTGAATGAGTTCCGTAAAAAATTACCGTTTCTTCAAGACCGCTAAATTTAATTTAGAGTTTTGTATATTTAAGCACTTTAAATTAAATAAATGAAAAATCTACTACTTTCCGCTTGCATAATATTTACTGCTAGCCTTATTTGGTCGCAAAAAGCACCAAGAATTATTTCACTTGAGGAACTGATTACTATTGAGAAGCCTTCTTTAGAAACAGGACTATTAAAAGACGAAGGCATTACGATTTGGTCTGATGATTTCTCAGATGAAAATACGTGGACAATTGACAATAGCGGACAAGCCGCTGACTATGGTTGGAACATCAATGCAGTTTCTGACGGATGGTATTCTACAAATGGAATTAACTCCACTTCAGGAGGAAACTACGCCGAACTTGTAAACGGAGACCCCTTCGAAGAAACTCAGGCTCTTGATGTGGTATATACCCTTACAACTTCAGCTCCTATTGATGTGATTGCATTGGCTGGAACAAACCAGGTTACTTTAGAATTTGAGCAATTTGGTGCGAGATTCAACGACCTTCAGCAAATTCTATACAGTACAGACGGAATAACTTTTACGCCAATTGGAGACAATCTAGACAAACCGGTTTTATCTGCTTCAGGAGGTTCTGCATACGCGAATCCAGACTTGAAGCAAATTAATTTAGGGACTCTACTTACGCCAACAAACCAACCTATCTGGCTTCAATTTAGCTGGACGACAAATTACCCAGGATCGGCTGAAAACCCAAACGTTTGGGTAACTTATGGTTGGTATATTGACGATGTTCGTCTTGTTACCAATCCTGGCAATGACCTTGAGGTTACAGATACCTTCTGGGGTACAGAAGGTCTTAATTATTTTCAAATTCCTATCACACAGGTTGCTCCAATTGACTTCGAGGCCGTATTATTTAATGGTGGTGTCACAGCGCAAACCAATGTTGCCTTGAATGCTGAGGTAAACGGCGGCGTATTCACAGGTTCAAGCGACCCTATTACTATTGGTTCTTTAGGTATAGATACAATTGGCTTGAGCACACAATTTACGCCAGATGCAATAGGCAATTATACTGTTGTTCAAAGTATCACTGCAGACTCTTTAGACGATGTCCCGAGTAACAATGAAATTGCAAACATTAGCTTTTCTGTTGTAGACTATATCTATGCTCGCGACAATAATGACGTTGGAGGAAGTACAAGCAATGGAACGGATGGATTTGAAGCTGGTAATCTATTTGATATCTGGGCCGATCAAACACTAAAAGGTATAGACGTAAGAATACCTGGAGGAACAAATGGTGTCACAGCTGGAACAGAATTCTTTGTAAAAATATACAGTCTCGATACAGAAGGTGAATTTATTTATGAGAATGAATCAGACCCCGTTCTTGTGACGCAACAGATGCTCAATACGAGCCAGACTATAGAATTATTATTCCCTACAGACCTTTTTGCAAACACAACCTATTTGGCTGTAGTTGGCTCCTATGAAGAAGGATTCCGGGTTTCAACGGCAGGGGCTTCAGATCCTCAGACTTCATTCTTTTTAGATTTAGCGGACAATACTTGGTATTACCAAACAGGTACACCATTTGTTAGGCTAAATTTTGACCCGACGATTGGTCTCCAAGAAAACAGCTCCTCTTTTAAAGTAGGAAATGTATTCCCAAATCCCGTTGATGGTGAAGCCACTTTAAAAGTTTTCATGAACAATGCACAACAAATGTCATTGACTATAACTGACCTGTCAGGAAGAATAGTCTATTCCGAGAACAAGACATTACAGCAAGGCGAGAATAATATTGTTTTAGATTCCAAAAACCTAAATAGCGGTATATATACTGTTCTTTTAAATAGTCGCTTGAACACTATTTCTAGAAAAATGGTAGTGAAGTAAGCCTAAAATAAATTGTACTTTAAAGCCGGCTTTCGCCGGCTTTTTTTATGATGGAAATTGAATTAGGATATCTTGGCTTATTTTTAACTAGTTTTTTAGCGGCCACCATTTTACCGATAACATCTGAAGTGTTTCTAATCAGTATGCTGGCTTTGGGTTTTGATCCCTGGTTAACGCTCATTTATGCAACATTGGGTAATTCGGTAGGTGGATGGTTCAACTATGCTATCGGACGTTTAGGGAATCCAAAATGGCTCAAGCTTCTTAGGTTTTCTACAGAAAAAATCATGAAATGGGAAAACCGAGTTCATCAATACGGTAATTGGTCCGCTTTTTTTACTTGGCTTCCATTTATAGGAGATCTAATTGCTGTAGCACTGGGCTTTTTTCGAGCTCCGCTTCTGCCTAGTTTCTTTTTTATACTCTTAGGTAAATTCTTACGTTATCTCATTATAGTTATGCTTTTCAACCTAGATTGTCTTTAGAAGAAACAAATCTTTAAAAATAACGTAACTTAGTTTGAGGTGTTTATTGCACCGCTATTTTATACTATGGAAAGGATTTTTAGATTCATAACAAATACCGTTGACAGTTTTCGCATAAACAAGGAGCGAGAAGATTTTAATGTCATTTCAGATAACATTGACAGTGGAGTCATATTCAAGGGTACCAATCTTTGGATACTGGTTTTTGCCATATTTATTTGTTCCCTGGGGCTGAACGTAAATTCGACAGCCGTAGTTATTGGTGCCATGCTTGTATCGCCAATCATGGGGCCTATTATTGGCCTCGGCTTTGGTATTGCTACCTCAGATATAGCCTTACTGAAGAAAGCGCTATACAACTACTTATTCGCTGGCGTTGTTGCCCTTGTAACTTCAACTCTCTATTTTGCACTTACTCCTATTCATGTTGCCCAAACGGAAATGCTCTCCAGAACATCCCCGAATATTTATGATGTTCTCATTGCTTTTTCCGGTGGACTTGCAGGTATTATTGCAATCTCTAGTAAAATGAAAGGGAACGTTATTCCTGGAGTTGCCATTGCGACTGCATTGATGCCTCCGTTATGCACGGCAGGATATGGTTTGGCTACTCTTCAATGGACATTTTTCTTCGGTGCTTTTTACTTGTTTTTTATCAATACCGTATTTATTGCGCTTGCCACATTGCTGACCGCTAGGGTTTTGAAATTTCCTCAAAAGCAAGTTCTAGATGAAAAGCTATCAAAACGCACGAACAGGATCATTTGGTCCATTACTATACTTACCATTATACCTAGTATTTATTTTGGGTATACAATGGTTCAGGAAGATAGGTATTATCAAAAGGCTGTTTCTTTTGTAAAGAGTGAACTAGCCAAGCACCCCACAAAGAATACCTACTTATTGGAAAATGAAATTAATGCTGCTGGGCAAACGATAACCTTAATTTATGGTGGGGCAAATATTTCAGGTGAAGAAATTAAAAACCTCGAAAAAAACCTTCCCATTTTCAAGCTAGAAGGTACAGTCTTAGATATTCAAATCGGTTTTGGTAATAAAGAAGATGATGAGATTAATCCTCTGGCAACAGAGCTATTATCTAAGGAACAGCAACTTCAAGAAATTGAATCAGAGCTAGAATTAAAAAACAATAGCTTGGACAGTATTGTATCTCTAAACCTATTAAGTAAAAAAATATTTAAAGAATTAAAGGCTCAATATAACACGATAACTACTTTAACCATGCAGCCTAGTATAGAATATTCCGATTCCTCAAGTATTAAAGTTTGGTTGGTACGAATTGAGCAAGATTCCCTTCTTTTAAAGGAAGATCAGGACAGGATAGAAGCTTGGTTGAAAGAACGCGTTGAGAATAACAACCTGCACATTCAATATGATGTAAATACCCCCATGTTTTTTCAGCCTTTTAGGCGTTTCTTAAATCAATAGCGCTCGATTATAGATTCTGAAAGAATCTCTGAAATGGATCGATTCCGTTTACAATGTTTTCTATACTGTAACGAAGCATTATGTCTGGCAAGATCTCTTTGGACTCTCGCTTAGGCACCGCGCTTAATTTTAATGTAGAAATAGATATTGGAATCCGCGAATGCTTTAATACAACTCTGGCCGGGTTCCCGTGAGTCCCATCGCTGGAGCCAAAACATGGTGTCCCAATTATTTCACCTCGATTTTGTTCCTTAAACCATGAGGCCATTAAGGCTGAAGCTGACATGGACAATCCATTTGTGAAAAGCGTACATTCTCCCGTATAGGTTTTGTTACCCGGGTTGGTTAATTGTTTTTGATATAAAATCGAAGATGTTGTGCCCTTATTACTTTTATAAAAATCATATTCTTTACTGATCATTCCCATAGGGTATACTCGCTTAGCCCTTTTTACAAAGTCAATTTTCTTTAAGCGAGATAAGGTTTCAAATCGATCTAAAGGGCTCCTCTTGTACAAGTAATTTAAATCAAAGGTAGCCGCGTCTTTATTGATATAACTTAAAACATATTCTAAAAGCAAAACATAGCCTCCCCTATTGTCTCGCACATCAATCACAACATGGTCTATTGCTTTTTTATCTACCTTATTAAAAAAAGAATCTATCCCTCTTTTAAATCTTTGCTCTCGACGTGACTCAAAGGTGCTCAACCCCAAATAAGCTGTACTATCATTCAATTTTGTAACCAAATCCTTCTTTTTATTCCATCTATTTTTACTGATGTATTGGTCCACCTTTAAGGTTGGTACATTTCTACTTAGGGTATCTCCTTTTAAAGAAGTAAATCTCATTTCTACCGGTTCATCTGGTGTTTTATTAAACACATTAAATACCAATCCCATCATTAATGAAATGATTTCGTTGCGTGCTTGAACTGATAAGCCTTCTGATGGAGCTAAAGACTCAGCTAAATCATACAATTCGTCAACCGCATATTCATTGATAGATAGTACTTCGACACCCAAGGGTATGGCAGCATGCTGAATTTTAGACAGATGAAATTTACCCCCAATTCTAGTTAAATAAAAAGGCGCTAATTGCCTTTTCTTTTTACAAAGCATTAACAAGTCTCTCGGGTTCAGAGAGGTGTGGGAGTCCTCTAAAACACCTATGAATTCATTGATGATTTGGGCGAATTCTATAACTGTTTTAGGCGTCTCAGTTAAAAGAACGGCTTTTTGATACGCCCGTTCAAAAGTGCTATCCGTACAATGATTATAAGGATCTGGATGCGTCTCTTTTATGGCTTCTCTGAGCTGTAACAAGTCTGAAAGCATCACTTTAGGGCAAATTAAAGCATGTAGATCCGATTGTTTTCTCATATTGGATGCTTCTAATTCACAAGGCTGTGAAAACAACATGCAAAAAGGGGATAATACTAAAAGTAATAGGACTGCTTTCAACGTGTTTAATTCGGATTCTAAATTACATCATAAGGCGAAGATTAACCGCTTTATATTGCAAAATCTATATTAAAAACGTTAAATTTAGAAATTGTAAAAAAAAAAATCACCCTCTATTGGTCTCTTAGTCGACACTTATGACAACATTTCTTATTTCCGGTGGTCGTGGTTTGGTAGGTAAGTCACTTGCGCAAATGTTAAGGCGCCAAGGTCACAAGGTTTATAAGTTAACTCGCTATCCCAAAAGAAAGGGTCATGTTCAATGGAATCCTGAGAAACAAAGTATAGATGAGAAACATCTTCATAAAGTTGAAGTGATCATTAACCTTGCCGGGGCAAATATCGCAGAGCGAAAATGGAGTAAGAATCGAAAAGTAGAATTAATAAACTCGAGAGTTAGCTCTATTAATTTTTTAAAATCTTCGGCAAAAAAAATGCCAAAACTCAACTATTATATAAGTGCATCAGGGATTAATTGTTACGGCTATAATAAGCACACTGAAAAAATTGAATCAGACGAATACGGTGATGATTTTCTTTCTGAATTAGTACAAGAGTGGGAACGGGCAAGTAATAGTTTCCAAGAGGTTTGTCCAGTTGCTATATTAAGAATTGCCATGGTGGTCGATAAAAGAGGGGGCGCACTTCAGAAAATAATGAAAACTGTTCGTCTAGGCTTAGGAGCACCTCTCGGTAGCGGAAAACAGTACCTTCCGTGGATACACATTAAAGATTTATGCCGAATGTTTTTGTATTGTATCGAGCATAAAAAGGAGGGAACCTATAATGCGGCAAATGGATATATCTCTAATGAAGAATTCATGAGGACGCTTACCACAAAAATGAAACGTCCTTTTTTCTTCCCTGCAATACCCAGGCCTATCTTATCTCTTTTTCTTGGAGAAATGTCTACGATGCTAACCGAGAGCTTAAAAGTCTCTAATGAAAAGATTAAAAACGCTGGATTTGAATTTTTTCATCTCAATTTCGACTCTGCAATAACGGAGATCGTAAAAAAAGAGGCTTAATAATTCTTTATAAAAGAAAAAAATACCCTGAAATTTCTAGTTGATATTATCGATTTAAAGTTAACTTCAATTAAAAGTATTTGAATGGCAAAAAAGCAAAAGATTTTCGTTTTAGACACTTCCGTTTTACTTCATGATCACCAATCCATTACCACCTTCGAGGACAATAGCGTGGCAATTCCAATAACCGTTTTAGAAGAGCTAGATAAATTCAAGGTTGGAAATGACACCAAAAATTTCTGTGCACGTGAGGTAATCCGATTTATTGACAGATTGTCAGGAAGTGGCGGTTTACAAGATTGGATTTCACTTGGAGAGGGAAAAGGCGGATTCCGGGTCATTATGGAGCATAAGCCCAAAGAATTGGATGCCGAAAATATATATGCGCAAGGAAAAAATGACCACAAAATAATAAATGCCGCGCTTTTCCTTAAGGAAAATGAAACCAAAAAACAGGTCATCCTCGTTACAAAGGATATCAATCTGCGAATTAAAGCCAAGGCGCTTGGGGTAATTGCAGAGGATTATGAAACGGGAAAGGTTTCTATCCAAAGTGAAGAAAAATCAAATACGATAGAGGATGTAGATTCTGAAAAAATACGAGAGATTTTCACAAAAGGTCGTATCGATGAAAATGGAATCCTGGGAGACAGTAAACTTGTAAATGGATACTATATCCTCAAAAATGGAAAGTCTTCTTCACTTGCCTTCTTTAACCATGCTGTCGACCAGATAGAGCGTATTGAAAAAGAATTCGTTTACGGAATTAAACCAAAAAATGCCGAACAAGCCTTTGCTTTTCATGCCTTGATGAATCAGGACATTAAACTGGTTGCAATTCAAGGGGTAGCTGGAACAGGTAAAACACTGTTGGCTTTAGCCGCTGCTTTGGAGCAAGCAAAACAATACAATCAAATTATTTTAGCGCGGCCAATTGTCCCCCTTTCTAATAAAGAAATCGGGTTTCTTCCGGGTGATGCAAACGATAAAATTGGCCCTTATATGGAGCCTCTGTTTGATAATTTAAAATTTATAAAGTCTCAATTTGGCGAAAACGAGAAAAAACACAAGGCCATTCTTGAAATGCAAGAGTCGGGTAAAATACTCATAACACCTCTTGCTTTTATTAGAGGACGAAGCTTGTCTAATATCATGTTTATTATTGATGAGGCTCAAAACTTAACCCCGCATGAAGTAAAAACAATTATCACTAGAGCGGGTGAGAATACCAAGATTGTCTTCACTGGAGATGTGCATCAAATTGACACACCCTACCTAGATGAAAACAGTAATGGACTTGCTTATTTAATTGATCGATTAAAGGGGCAAAAGCTTTTTACAAACGTCAAGTTAGAAAAAGGTGAGCGTTCAGATCTTGCAAATATGGCTAACGATTTACTTTAATCGATTTGAGGTCCTGTGAAAGCTTAACTAAGAAACACGTGCCAACTCCCCAAAATAAAGGTGCTTACCTGAAGTGGTCTTCATATGCAGTCCTTTTACAGTGATTGTACGATTTGAAAAATAAATTGACAAGAGCTCTTTTAAGACTTCTTGATCAACAGTGGGAGAATAGGTATTCATAATAAGGAACCCTTTTTCGGATAAAATCGCTGATGTAGCAGCAAGCATTTCGTCTATTTTATCTTCAAGTTTCCATTTTTCACCTTTAGCTCCGAGCCCCCATGCGGGAGGATCCAACTGTATTCCTTGGTAGATGTTCCCTCGTTTATGTTCTCTATTTACAAATTTCAAAGCGTCTTCATGAACCCAGCGTATGTTCATTAATCGGCTGCGTTCCATGTTTTCTTTAGCCCATGAAATTACCGACTTCACGGAGTCTAAATGATACGTGTCCGCGCCAATGTGTCTTCCAACACAGGAAGAAGCTCCTGTGTAGGCGAAAAGGTTTAGGAATTTATCGTCACTTGAAAGATGTTCCTCAATAAAGTCCCAATTTGTTTTTTGTTCCGGGAAAAGACCAAGGTGTTTATAGTTCGTGAGCTCTAATTTAAAAGTGAGGCGCTTGTACTTGATGTCCCATGAGGTATTTGTATTTTTCTTTAATGGCTTCCAAGTACCTTTATTGGAACGTTTTTCAACAAACTCCCAATGCGCCATTTTTTTCCATTCATCAAATGGAATTCCACTATGGAAATAAGCCTGTAATTCTGGACGGATCGTTATAATATTTCCCCAACGCTCGAGTTTTTTACCTCCTCCGGCATCTATGAGTTCGTAATCGTTCCAAGAATCTGTAAAAAGTTTATTTTCTGACATTCTATCGCATCTTAGGCGTTTTTTTTCTGCCCCCCATCATTTGAGCCATTCGCATTTGATTTTTGGAGGGCGCTATCTGAAGCTGTTGTTGCATGGTTCTAATTTGATCACGCATCATTCCTGCTTTATCAAGCTTTTTCGCCTCGGATAGTAAAGTTAACGCGTCCTTTTTACGGCCAGACTGGGCACATATACCTGCAAGGTGCATTCTGGCCATGGCATTGTCTTCTGGAGTCCTTAAGCCTAAGGATAATGCCTTGCGAAGCTTCTGTTCACACTGTGCCAAACCTAAAGTCTGAGCGCCCATGATCGCTTGAAGGAAAACCACATAAGCATGCTGCTTTCTTGGCAAAAACTGAGGGCTAGAGACCCTATTGATGTATTTAAAGGCTTTATCAGTATTACCTACTCGCATTTGATTCAAGGCAAGAATCATACTTGGATTTCTAAAAAAAGATAAAACAACCAAAGCTGTAATAAAAATCATTGAAATTCCCCATCCCCAGGATCCTGAGTAAAAAAGATAAACGTTAAATCCAAGTGCAGCGGAGGCTACTAAAATTCGTAATATAAATGCTATCATAATTATTTAATTGTTGCAATACATTTTAATTCGATTGCAATGGGCGTTGGTAGTGAATTTATTTCAACGGTAGTTCTACAAGGAAGGTTCTCCTTGAAGTATTCGGCATATATTTTATTATAAACTTGAAAATCTCTTTTCATATTTACTAAAAAGACAGTGACGTCAATCAGCTGGTCCCAACTTGATCCAGATTCTTCAAGAATCACTTTTACATTGTCAAATACGCTTCTGCACTGTGCTTCAAAATCAAATTCCAAAAAATTGCCGTTATGGTCTAGTTTCAACCCAGGTACCTTAGAATCATTAGAATCAGAACCTGCAACCCTAGGTCCTACCCCAGATAAAAACAAGAGATTTCCTGCTTTTCTAGCGTGAGGATAAAGCCCAACGGGTTTAGGGGCTTTTTGGGTTGAGATAGGATCTTCCATAGACTTGTGCTTTAACTTATGCAAATATAATACAAGCGCGTTATAAAAGGGTTATTATCCGTAACTTTGAGTTAATGGATCACTCATTTAAAAGTTCGCTTAGCGTTGTTATTCCAACGTACAACGAAGAAGGAAATATAGAGCTATTATACACGAAATTAAAAGAGACAATAGCGCCTTTAAGACTAGAAGCAGTAGAATTTATATTTGTTGACGATGGCAGCCAAGATCAATCATTGCAAATCATAAAGAAATTAGCCGCCAAGGACACACAAGTAAAGTACCTGTCTTTTTCTCGAAATTTCGGGCATCAATTGGCTCTGAAAGCGGGACTAGATCACGCTAAATTTCAAGGAGTGGTTTCATTGGATGCAGATCTACAACATCCAGTAGAGTTGATTCCAGAAATGATCAATAAATGGAAGTCTGGTGCAGATGTTGTTTATTCAAAACGTAAGGATCAAGGTCTTCCATGGTTCAAACGGACAAGTTCCAAACTCTTTTATCGCCTGGTAAATTCATTAAGCCAAGTCAAGCTTGAAGACGGAGTTGCAGACTTTAGGTTACTGGATCAAAAAGTAATAATTGCGCTTCGAGAATATAAGGAAAGCAATCTTTTTATTCGAGGAATTATTCCCTCACTTGGTTTCAAGCAAGAGGCTATTGAATATATTCCTAATGAACGATTCGCTGGGGAAACGAAGTACTCGTTTTCAAAAATGATTCGATTTGCCCTAACAGGGATTACCTCTTTGAGTGCAAAACCACTCTATTTTTCAATTTATTTTGGGCTCTTCTTTGCTATGCTCGCTTTTGTTTACAGTATTTATGCCATTTATGTATTTGCTTTTGGTTATGAAACTGTCCCAGGATGGACCTCAATTATTGCCAGTATTTTATTAATTGGTGGGATTCAGCTAATCATGATTGGTATTATCGGCGTATACTTGGGTAAAGTGTTTGCACAAAGTAAACAGCGGCCACACTATATAGTGGAAGAAAAAAACATACTGAATGATTAAACGTTTTTTACTTAAATATAAGTGGCTCGTCCTTGTTTTTGTTTTTTTCGGAGGCCTATTCGCTTCTATTAGTTTTGTTAACCATTACAATTTTAGAACCTACGGTTGGGATTTAGGAATCAATCAAAATGCCATTTTTGACTACGCACATTTCAGATGGAATGACTGTATGATCATGCAACCATCCTTCGATAATGTTTTGGCTGATCATTTCTCGTTGTACCCCTTATTAATATCTCCATTTTATTGGCTGTTTGGTAGCTTTACGATGCTCGTCTTTCAATGGGCAGCAATTCTATTCGGTGGTTTAGGGGTTTATCGATTTGTAAGCTTTATTTCGAGTAATAAAAAACTTGCCACCTTTGCCGTAGTTCATTTTTTCTGTATCTGGGGGATCTACTCTGCCCTTAGTTTCGATTACCACGACAACGTTGTAGGCGCGATGTTCGTTCCTTGGTTTCTCTACTATTATAAGAAAAAAGAGCTTCGAAAGGCACTGTTTGTTTTTGTTCTATTATTGATTTCAAAGGAAAACATGGCGCTATGGGGAGGTTTTATTGTTTTAGGAATAAGCCTTAGACATTTGTTAAACAAAGAATGGAAGGAGCTCCAGTTTAGCCTCCTATTGTCACTTGGTGCCTTTTTCTACTTTATCTTCATTTTAAAACTCGTTATCCCAGCACTTTCAAATACTGATGGCGTCTATCTTCATCATTCATTCAATGCATTGGGAGGTAATTTTGGCGAGGTGATCGTGAACATTATTAAACACCCAATTCGGGCAATAGAGTTGCTATTTGAGAATCACTCTGGCGATTCTTTTTTCGATGGAATTAAATCAGAAACTTATTTGGCAATGATTCTTGCAGGCGGTTGGGCATTGTTTTTTTATCCCGAATACCTCATTATGCTTATTCCCATTGTAGCCCAAAAGATGTATAATGATTTGCCAATTAGATGGGGGATCAGTGACCATTACTCCATTGAATTTGCCCCTATAATTGTAATTGCACTCTATACCTTTTTCAATGAGTTGAAAAATAAAAAAATAAAATTAGCAGGGATGATGATCGCTATTTGTGCGGTCTCTACTTTCAAGTTTATGGAAAATAGAACCTCAGAATATTATAAAAAAGAGAATACAAAATTCTATTCTCCTGATCATTGGAAAAGAAAATTTGATGTGAAATCTGTCCATCAAATTCTAAATACAATCCCAGACTCCTTAAGGGTCAGCGCTCAGTCTCAGCTGGCACCTCATCTAGCTTTTCGTGATTATATTTATCATTATCCTTATAAAGGTGATGCCAACTGCATTGCTCTTCTAACGGCAGAAGAAAACAAATATCCGTTCAATGAGGAGACGTATCAAGCAGAAATTGACCGTTTATTAAATAATGATGAATGGACTATCTTTGCTAAAACATCCGCTGTTCTTATTCTTGTAAAAAAATCAAAATGACACCTCTTTTTTCAATATATCAGACAAAGAGACGTTATTGCAGTGTGAAAACTTTTATGTTAATACTTACCCTTGTCATGGGGAATTACTTTTGGGCCCAAATTGGTATGGGCCAATGGAGACTTCATGTTGCATCGGGGACAGCCATAGATGTTGTCATAGCTGAAAACACCGTTTTTACAGCTTATACAAATGGGTTGCATATTATGAATCGGGATACCGAAGAAGAAGAGCTTCTTACGGATGTTAATGGCTTGTCAGATATAGATATTTCTTCACTCTATTATGATTCTATTGAGTCCTGTGTACTTGTTGGCTACTCCAATGGAAATATGGATAAAATCACAGCTTCATCGATTTATAATATCGCTGCAATCAAGTTGGCACAGATTCCTAATTCCAAACGAATTAATCGATTCTTAAGATATGGAGACTATGTTTATGTCGCTACTGACTTTTGCATCGCTAAACTTGACCTAGAAAAAGATGAAATCAAGGACACTTATTATCCTACAAATGGCAATCAGCCTATTCTTGACCTAAGTTTTTCTTCAGATACTATTTTTGCATTAAGCGCTGACAAGTTAAAGTTTGGCTTGATTGATAATCCGGCTTTACCAGATGTTAGCCAGTGGGAAGTAGATCCCAGGCTGCCCATTCAAACCGAGCACTCTTATGTTGAAATTGAAAAATTCAACGGCAAACAATTTATACTATTTCAAAATGACAGTTATGGTTTAGACAGCGTTTTTTATCTCAATTCTACAGGGAAATCACTTCTTACGAATGTTCCATTTTCGCTTGAAATCAATTCGATAAACATTCTTGATGACACCACCTTTGCGGTTAATATGGAGGGTGGGGTTTACATTTATAATAGCCTTTTGACCAATCCCCTTTCCTACAACTCAAACAACTATTTTATTTGGATCTCCCCAGTTAGAACGGTTAGAAGTAATGAAGGTGTTTGGTCCGCTGACAACGGGAACGGATTGTTATTATTTAAATCGGGAGTAAGTTATAGTCGTTTCCCAATTGTGGGGCCAAACAATAATAATTTCTACTCTATGGATTGGCAGGACAATACGCTTGCAATAGCCAGCGGACGGTTGTTAGGAAAGCTTCCTTCTTTTAGTAATAATGGGATCCATGTGTTTAACGATGAGGCATGGGCCTTTCACAACAACAAGTCGGTTGAGGAATGGCAAGACAAAAACATTTGGGATTTTATAGACATTTCGGTGAACCCCAATAACCCGCTGCAATACGCAGTTTCCTCATACTCTGAAGAGCCCTTGACGATCTTTAATGGAGAAGATGTTCAACTATACGATGATGCAAATTCTACATTACAGTTTACAGAAATAAGTAATGGATGGTGTTTAGCATCTGATGTTTGTTACGATACAAAAGATAATTTATGGGTCCTTAATGGCTATACTGAAAGGCCTTTAAATGTATTGGATAAAGATAATATTTGGAGAAACTTTGATTGTGGATCAAGTGCTCGAAACATCTACACAACCAAAATGATTATTGATTTTGATGATCATATTTGGTTCGCCTCCGAAAACAAAGGGCTATTTGGATACAATTACAACAATACGCTTGATGCTGAAAATGACGATGAAATGCTACATGTTTTTACTGGGATAAATTCAGGGAATCTACCTTCGCCCAACGTAACTGCAATAGCAGCAGACTTTGATGGAGAGATTTGGATTGGAACCGATGCCGGGTTTGCCATCCTTTATAATGCGGCAAATGCTTTTGGAGGGAATCCTGGAGACTATGATGTGCAAAGGGTCAAGGTAAGCTTTGAAGGCAATGTAGAATATGTTTTAGGAAATACACACATTACGGATATTGAGGTAGATGGTGGGAACCGAAAATGGATTGCAACAGCGAATGCAGGTGTTTTATTACTGAGCCCCGATGGATCCGAGATCCTTGAACAGCTTACCACAGAAAACTCACCTTTAATTTCTAACAATATATTCGATCTTAAACTCGATCAGAATACCGGCGAATTATACATTATTACCGATAATGGATTGGTTTCTTATCGCTCTAACGCAAGCTACGAAGATGCTTCTTATGAAACCTGCACTGTGTTTCCTAATCCAGTAAGACCAAACTATGCTGGGCCAGTTACGATACAGGGCATCAGATACGATAGTGATGTTAAAATAACTGATGCTGCAGGAAATTTAGTATACAAAACAACCTCTAATGGAGGGACTGCAACATGGAATTGTAAAGCCTTGAACGGGCAGCGCGTAGGTACAGGGGTTTATTATATCTGGACTGCCACCAATGTCGGAAAAGACAAGAAGGTTGGAAAGGTGCTCATTGTAAATTAAGGACGCTATTAGGACCTTTAATACAAATAGGTTTTCTTAAATTGATTCCTCAAAATATTGGTGCTCTTTGAAATAATCAAGCATGGCCTCTTTAATAAGGTGTTCTTGGTCTTTTTTCTGAATTGGCGGAAGATTCTGAACAAGCTCAAAATGCGGCCAACCCTCTTCATCACGACCTTTATAATCATAATAACCTGCAGGCGCTAATAAAGTACAAATCGCAACATGGATTAAATCTGTTTTTTCTTGTTTGGAATACTCTTGGTGTCCTTTTCCATACTCATTGACACCAATCAAAAAAAGTAAAGCGTGGATGTCTAAGTCTTCACCAAATGTCTTTTCAAGATGCTTTTTAAGGTTCTGAAATCTAATTTCTATATCGTGGTCCATACCATACAAAGGTAATGCTTGTCTGCAATAAATCTATGACTGTAGGAATTAATTAAGACTAAAATTAGCTTTGCGCTTTGTAGCTGAATTTGTCCCGATATAAACAGTGAATGCGCCTGGTTCTGATTCCCATTTTCTATTGGCACTATAAAATTCTAACAATTCTGGGTCAATTGTAAAGCTTACTTTTTTAGATTCTCCGGGACCTAGTTCCACAAGTTCAAACCCTTTTAATTCCCGAACAGGCCTAGTAACACTTGCAAATTGATCGTGAATATACATTTGAACGACCTCTTTTCCTTTGACCTTTCCAGTATTTTTGAGAACAACTGAAGCTTCAATTTGGGATCCGATTGTCATTGAATTCGAGCTCATTTTAATTTCAGAATACTCAAATTCAGTGTAACTCAAACCAAAACCAAATGGATACAATGGGGAATTCTTTTCATCTCCATAATGTGACCAGAAGACACTTCCAGCATCTCCACCATCAGCGCCTGGCCGGCCTGTACTCTTGTAGTTGTAATAAAGTGGCATTTGACCAACACTTCTTGGAAAACTCATGGGTAACTTACCGCTAGGGTTATAATCCCCATAAAGAACCTGTGCAATCGCATTTCCGCTTTGAGTTCCAAGATGCCAAGACTCAAGAATTGCTGGGATGTTTTGGTCAGCCCAATTCAAAACCAATGGTCTTCCATTCATTAAAACCAAAACGATATTCTTGTTGATTTTATAAATTTCTTCGAGGAGCTCCTGCTGGAACCCAGGAAGGTCTAGCCGAGTTCTACTTCTCCCCTCTCCAGACTGAAAACCATATTCTCCAAGGACCATAATAACCACGTCTGCTTTTTTCGCGGCTTTTTTCGCGGCTTTGAATCCAGATTTATCCGTTGTATTTATTTTTACTTCTTCATGAAAGGCAGGGATTGCATTTACAAGCTTTACACCTTGGGCATGACAGATCGTATTTCCAGTATAAGATGCCAAGCCTTCCAGTACAGAAACCGCCGAATTATTTTCGGCTGCAATCCGCCAATTACCCAAAGGGCTGTTTTTATCGTTCGCCAAAGGGCCAATAAGAGCGATTTTCTGACCTTCTTTTTTTAATGGTAGAAGCTTGTTTTCATTTTTTAAAAGCACTATTGATTTTTTGGCCATATCCAATGCGCCTTCTTGAATTTCTTTTGAACCTGTAACCCGTTTTTCTCTCTCTTCATCACAGTACCTGTAAGGATCATCAAACAACCCCAACTCGAACTTTACTTTTAAAATTCTACGAACCGCATCGTCAACCTGTTCCATGCTTACCTTTCCCTCTTTCAAGAGTGATTTTATCTCATTCAAATAGATATAAGATTCCATATCCATATCTGACCCTGCATTAAGACCCAATTCACCAGCGTGTTTTTTATCTCGAGCATAACCGTGGTCAATCATTTCTTTTAAAGATCCCCAATCAGAAACAATAAAGCCATCAAAATTCCAGTCTCCTTTTAAAATATTTCTTTGCAAATTCCTATCAGCTGTTGCCGGAATTCCGTTTAGGTCATTGAATGAATTCATAAAAGTTTTTACGCCAGCATCTGCTGCTGCCTTAAAAGGAGGTAACACAATGTTATGTAAGGTGTTTTCTCCTATATCCACCGTATTATAGTCTCGACCACTTTCAGCAAAACCATAAGCCGCAAAATGCTTTGCACAAGCTGCTACTGTATTTGGATCACTTAAATCCAGACCCTGAAAACCGTGAACTCGCGCTTCGGCAACACGACTTCCTAAATAAGGGTCCTCGCCTGCCCCCTCCATTACGCGGCCCCATCGTGCATCTCGAGTAACATCTACCATAGGCGCAAAGGTCCAATTGATGCCCGCTGCTGCTGCTTCCTTGGCCCCTAGTGACGCAGACATTCTCATCGCTTCTAGGTCCCAACTGGCGGTTTCTGCTAAAGGAATCGGACTTATGGTTTTATATCCATGAATTAAATCAAATCCTATAATAAGTGGAATACCTAGACGAGATTCGTTGACAGCAACCTCTTGAACAGCTCGGACTTCTTTTGCTCCACGCACGTTTAGCATTGACCCTACCCAACCTTTTGCCAAATGATCATATTTTTCTTTTGCATTTCCTTCCTTTGGTGTAGGCCCTGTAACGTTCCAAAACCCATTATACTGATTCATTTGACCGAGCTTTTCTTCTAAAGTCATTTTAGAGATCAGGTCATCAACTCTATTATCGATAGGGACTTCAAAATCTGTTTGGCCAAATAAAGCTATAGGCATCAATGACAGAAAAATGGTCTTCAAGAATCTATTTTGCAGTAAGAAAAGAAGATTAGATAAATGCATTTACGGTATTTAATAAACTTATTTAGAGGGTTAATTTAATGATTTCAGGCCAAAAACCAGCAAATAAACGCAGTTAATGTCAAAATAACACTAAGTGTTTGGTTCTCTCCTGATCGGGCACCTATAAAAAATAAAGTTGTTTTCCTCTAAGCGTGAAGCCTTATGCCAAAATTACGTGGTCAGATGTACCTATGATTTTTCAGTAGCCAAATACTTTTTATTCACAATCCACGCGAAAAAAGCGAGATATGCAAAACAAAGTGCGCAAACAATGTAAGACGAGTGCATCCCTATGATATCGCCTAATTTCCCTTGCAATGGAGGAATAATCGCCCCGCCAAGAATCATCATGACCATGAATGCAGATCCCTGAGAAGTGAATTTTCCTAAACCTGTTAAACTCAATGCAAAAATTGATGGCCACATGATAGAGCAGAATAACCCTCCACTCAGGAAGGCGAAAATAGCTATTCCCCCTGTCGTCATTAATCCAATAATCATCGCTAAAACGCCTAATAGACCAAAGATTTTTAAAGTTGGAGATGGTCTGTCCTTGCCTATAAAGAATCCTACGATTTGAACCGCAACACAAACTGCAAAAACAAAAAGATGTTTGACCTCAAATCCAGAAATAAAATTGAGACTTAGAACCACGCCAAAAGCGATGTAGGGAACAAGTACCATAAGTATTTTCTTCATTCCATTGGAAGGATTAAATACCGCTATTGCTCCTGTCCATCTACCGATCATTAGTCCGCCCCAATACATTGAAATATATGGCGCGATTTGGCCATCTGTCATACTTCCAAATTCGGGTAGTTTTAAAAGCGCTCCCAGATTACTTTGAATTGAAACCTCAACACCAACGTAGGTGAATATCGCCAACATCCCTAAAACTAACTGAGGGTATTGCATTGCCCCCCAGCCTTCTTTGGATTTTTTTGCCATCATGTTACTTAAAAGTAAACCGCCAACGACAACAAGCAGGCCACCTAGCGACAACCATAAAATTGACATTTCAGATGCTGCACTCAGTTTTTCGCCTTCTCCCAACCCAAGGTATTGTCTGAACACGAAAAAGAAGATCACCACCAAAAGCCCTGTTATAGTCAACAGCGATGTCATGGCCTTTTTTGCGCCATGAAATTCTGAATCCGCTTTTCCATCTGGTAATTTTTTAGAGAAGAAAAACAAAGCTGCTGCTGCTAGGAATAAGCCTCCAACGGCCATATAAAGATATTGGACTTTAGCTAGCGTCAAGTTCCCTACTGCTATTTCTTCTTTTATACTAATGTCTGCTTTTGCAGCTGTTCCAAATAAGATTAATGTGACAATAATTGGCCCTATGGTTGTTCCTAAAGAGTTTACGCCGCCGGCAAGATTTAATCGATGTGAACCCGTTTCAGGCTCGCCAAGTAATAACGCGAATGGATTTGCCGCGGTTTGCTGTAAAGAAAACCCAAGCCCGACTATAAACAGGGATCCCAAAACAAAACCGAAAGCAGAAGAATCTCCAGGTTCGGCTCCTGTGACCGCCATGATCATGGCTCCAGCACCAAAAGCAGATAGAATTAAGCCGTAAACAATTCCATTTCTTAGGCCCCACTTATTCATGATATCAGTTCTAGCGATGCTTGAGAAGATAAATAACATCAACGCTCCTATAAAATAGGCACCATAAAATGCAAATTCTATCAGCTGGCTTTGAAATTGATCTAAACTGAAGTATTCCTTGCAAAATCCAAGAAATACCGAATTCCCGGCAGCAATGAATCCCCAGAAGAAGAATACAGTGGTTAGTGTAAATAAGGCACTTTGATTTGTTTTCGCTTGCATTTGAGTTTTTTTTAGAGACCCAAATTAATAACTTTTTCCATTACACAACCTTTTGATACGATTAAGAATTTTAAACCCATGACAGTTTTGACCGTAATAATAGCTTTTCAATGACATTGGTTTTATACCGCATCAAAGCGATATAAACAAATTTAAAAAGACCAACATTCTTACCTGTAGCCCCAACGTTATCAAATAATACTATCCACAATATTGAATAGTTAATGAAGTTATGCACCCACTGTCAAAGCAGAATCTTTACGCGTTGCATCTGTCGAAATGGCATAGAATTAATTTTGGCTTGATATTGGTCTAATCAATGGCATGAACAAAAACAAACAAAAAGTAACCTTTAAGTGGGCATTCAAAGAATATATTTGGCCTCGTAAAGGGATGCTAGGAATTGGATTGATTCTGATTTTAATCCAAAGCGCATCTGGAATGGTGGCGCCGTATGCAAGTCGATTTTTGTTTGATGATATCGTTCCTAATAAAGACATGGATGGTCTTTGGGTTCTTTTAACTGTTGTAGCGGCTTCAATTTTAATTCGTTCTATGACCTCTTTCAGTCTTGCAAGGTTACTTAGTGTTCAGGCACAGCATATGATTTCCCAAATGAGAGTACAGGTGCAAAGCAAGCTAATGAAGCTGCCTATTGGCTTCTTCGATAATCATAAATCAGGGGCATTAGTTTCCCGGGTAATGACAGATGTTGAGGGTGTTCGTAATCTTGTCGGAACAGGGTTTGTGCAATTAATTGGGGGGGCGTTAACTTCTATTGCTTCTATCATTCTTCTGTTACAAATCAGCCCTATTATGACCATTTCGGTCCTAGTTCCAATACTAATTTTTGCTGTGGTGATGCTTAAGGCTTTTGGGTATGTGCGACCTATATTTAGAGAACGCGGTAAAATCAATGCTGAGGTTCAGGGAAACTTAACAGAAACTTTGGGTGGTGTTAGAGTGATCAAGGCCTTTAATGCTGAGAAACAAGAAAACGCCAACTTTGAGAAAGGTGTAGATCGACTGTATCAAAACGTAAAAAAGAGTTTAACAGCAACCGCGCTTATTGGAAGCTCTTCCATCTTTTTAATTGGACTTGCTTCGACTGGAATTATGGGGATCGGGGGCTACTTCATGATGGGGGGGACATTGTCTATGGGTGAATTCCTTTCTTTTACGCTATTACTTGGGTTCATGATTGCGCCAATTGTTCAAATGGGGAATATTGGAAGTCAGCTGACAGAAGCCATGGCAGGTTTGGATCGAACTCAGGAATTGATGAGCATGAAAGAGGAAGATGATCCAGAGGTTCGACATGAATTTTTAAAAGAGGTTAAAGGAGATATTGAATTCCATGACGTTTCTTTCAGCTATGAGGAGAGTAAAGAAGTATTGCATAACATTTCCTTTGAGGCGAAACCCGGAAGCGTGACAGCATTGGTTGGATCATCAGGTTCTGGAAAGTCTACAATCGCTGGCTTGGTCGCAACCTTTTTAAATCCTGAATCAGGCAAAGTAACCATCGATTCAATTGATATGGCTACTGTGAATTTGAGCAGCTTTAGACAGAATCTTGCCGTCGTACTTCAGGATGATTTTCTCTTTGAAGGAACGATTCGAGAGAACATTCTATTCCCGAGACCCGACGCAACGGATGTGGAGCTCCAACAGGCAGTAAAAGGGGCATATGTAGATGAGTTCACAGACCGTTTTGAAGATGGCTTGGATACTATTATAGGTGAAAGAGGAGTGAAGTTATCAGGTGGACAACGACAACGAATTTCTATTTCGCGGGCTATTTTAGCCAATCCGAAGATTATTATTCTAGATGAGGCGACATCCAATTTAGATACCGAAAGCGAATCTTACATTCAGAAAAGTTTGAACGAATTAATGAAGAATCGTACGACATTCGTTATTGCCCATCGACTGAGTACCATTCGCCAAGCAGATCAGATTTTAGTGATTGAAAAGGGAAAGATTGCTGAGCAAGGAACACATGATCAATTGTTAGCAGCCAAAGGAAGATACCATGAACTTCATACCTATCAGAGCCGAATCTAAAGAAGTTAATAATTCAGTGTTTGAGGTTTGGTTTGCTATTATAACAAGTTTGGAGGAGGGGATTAACGGTTCAATTAACTAAAAATGATGTGTTTTTAAGCATCTCGTATGGGCTTAAGAGTTGACCGCTTCACCCTCATCAATAAAACCCAGGCCTAGCGTATCTTTAACTTTTTTAACAATTGCTTTTTTATCAAATCCACATTCGTCCCAAAGCTCTTTTTGGGTTCCTTGCTGAATATATTCATCCGGGATTCCCAATCGTGTAATATCCGCTTTGTATTTTTGATCCACCATAAATTCGATAACAGCCGAACCGAAACCACCCATTAAACAACCATCTTCTACAGTAATTACTTTGTCGAATTTTGAGAAAACCTCGTGTAAAATCGTCTCATCAATGGGTTTCACGAAACGCATATCATAATGGGCTACAGAAGCACCCATCTCTTTTAATTCTTTAATGGCTTCTTGTGCAAAATTACCTGGATGACCGATAGTCAGTATGGCCATGTCATCCCCATTATTTACTTTTCTGCCTTTACCAATAGGGATTTCCTTCATAGGAGTTTTCCAATCCGTCATCACACCTTTCCCTCTAGGATACCGAATCGTAAAAGGACCTTTATTTGGTAATTGACCTGTATACATAAGGTTTCTTAACTCCTCCTCATTCATTGGTGCAGTAATCGTCATATTGGGTATACACCGCATATAAGCCAAATCGTAAGCGCCATGATGCGTTGCTCCATCCGCCCCCACTACACCAGCGCGATCAAGGCAGAAAACGACATTAAGGTTTTGCAGTGCCACATCATGCAAGACCTGATCATAAGCCCGCTGCATAAATGTCGAATATATATTACAAAAAGGAAGCATCCCCTCGACAGATAAACCGGCACTAAACGTAACCGCATGTTGCTCGGCTATTCCCACATCAAATGCCCGGTCAGGCATTGCGCTCATCATTATGTTTAAAGAACATCCCGACGGCATTGCAGGTGTAACCCCCATTATTTTGGGGTTTAATTCGGCCAATTCAACAATGGTATGCCCAAAAACATCTTGATATTTCGGAGGTTCTGGCGAAGCTGGTACAATTTTAACAATCTCTCCGGTTTCTTTATTAAAGACCCCCGGGGCATGCCACTTTGCAGGGTTTCCTTCCTCAGAATATTTGAATCCGGCACCCTTCCTCGTAATACAATGCAGTATTTTCGGGCCAGGAATATCTTTCAAATCTTCTAATATTTTCGTTAATCGAATGACATCATGGCCATCAACGGGGCCATAATATTTAAAATTTAAAGACTCAAATAAATTGCCTTGCTTCACGCTCGCTCCCTTGAGCATCTTTGATACTTTTGCGACAATACGCTGTGCATCTGAACCGATTTTAGGAACGCTTCCAAAGAGCTTCCATATTCCATCCTTTACCTTTTGATAGGGCCTAGTAGTAATAACCGTTGAGTCCTCAATCAAAGCGCCCACTCTGGGGTCTATCGACACACCATTATCATTCAATATAACGATGAGATTAGCCTCTTTTTCTAAGCCAGCATGATTAATCCCTTCAAAAGCCATTCCTGCTGTCATGGCCCCGTCTCCAATAATAGCAACGTGCTGTATGTTTTTGTCTCCTTTATAATTATTTGCAACTGCCATGCCTAAGACGGCAGAAACGGAGGTGGAAGAATGACCTACGCCAAAAGTATCATAAACACTTTCCGATCGCTTAGGAAAACCCGAAATCCCTCCTTTACTTCGATTTGTATGAAATTGTTTGCGTCGGCCTGTTAATATTTTGTGACCATAGGCTTGATGACCAACATCCCAAACAATAATGTCTTCTGGAGTATTAAAAACATAATGTAAGGCCACTGTAAGTTCTATAACCCCGAGACTAGCGCCAAAATGACTGTTCCCTATCTCGGATATGACATCGATAATAAATTGCCTTAACTCCGCAGAAACTTGAGGCAAATCCTCCTTCGAAAACTTGTCCCGTAAATCCTTCGGGATATCAATTTGGTCAAGAAAATTTCCGGGCTTAAATTTTGACATAACTGTTCGCCTGTAAAGTTAGTATTATTGATTTTAACACTGTTAATGAAATGGAATTCATGAAGTTTTACGAACTGGCCTCTTCTTCCGAATTTTGAGGCGCGCTCTCTATTAAAAAAATGCTGACAATAAATATAATTAGAAGGCCATTTTTGAAGGTGAAATCTAGATAAACATTGTCAATATTTATTTGCCTCGACAAGAAGTATATGCCCAATGCTCCACCAAAGAAATAAATGAATTTTTTTAAATCATAAGGGATTGGGAAATGTTTTTGTCCAAGGAAATACGACAAGACCATTTGAATAAAATAGACAATCAATGTGGCCCAAGCGCAAGCCATGTATCCGTATTTTGGTATAAATAAAACATTAAGTGTGATTGTAATCAATGCCCCAAATAGAGCAATATAGGCTCCGTATCTTGTTTTCCCACTCAGCTTATACCAAATGCTTTGGTTGTAGTATATCCCCAGGAAAATATTTGCCACCAGTAAGACGGGAACAACTTTTAAACCGACCCAATAAGTTTCATTCTGAATAAAATGCTTGAAAATATCGAGGTTAAGGCTTACTAATAAGAAAACACAACACACAACCCCAATAAAAGCATTCATCACCTTGACATAAACCTGCGCCCTATTTTCTTTGTTTATTTGGCTAAAGAAAAAAGGCTCCGCGGCATATCGGTATGCTTGTAAAAAGATGGTGACAAGCATGGCTAGTTTGTATGAGGCGCTATATATGCCTACCTCAGATTCAGCATAGGATAATGATTCTGGTATCGATGGATCATATAGCATTTGTTTTAATAAAATGCGATCCAGGGTTTCATTAATGATACCTGCAAACCCAGCAATCGCCAGAGGAATTGAATAGAATGCCATTTTTTTAAAAAGCGCCCGATCAAATCGCTCTTTTAATCTGAACAATTTAATCATTAATAGAGGTTTTACTAACGAGGCTATCAGATTCGCGACCAAAATATAAAAGACGCCCTTCTCTGGGTTTTCAGGAGAAAGAAAACCAAGCATTAAGATTAAGTTCAATGTTATATTGACGCCTATTGAGCTGAATTGAATCAAAGAAAAACGAAGGGCTTTTTCCTCAGCTCTTAATTTAGCAAGAGGTAATGATGAAATTGCGTCAATCGCGACTATAGCGCCCAGTAAAAGGATGTATTCCCCATGATGCTCAAAAAGTAATATTTTCGCTAAGTCTTGATGGAATATGGCCAGAATCACAAAAAACACTCCATTCACAACAAGCAGTGATATCAGGGCTGTAGAAAATGTTTTTTCCTTATCCCCCTTCTTTTGAATAAACTTAAAAAAAGCAGTCTCCATGCCGAAAGTCAGCAATACAATCAGAAATGCTACCCATGCATAAAGCTCAGAAACGACACCGTAATCTGAGGGGTCAACAAAAACAGAGGTGTATAAAGGGACCAATAAATAATTTAGAAGTCTCCCTAATATAGAAGACAGGCCATAGACCGCTGTTTGCCCAAAAAGTCTCTTCACAGGACTTGTCATATTAATCTCTGAAATGCGCTTTTCTTTTTTCTAGAAAAGCAGATGTGCCCTCTTTAAACTCAGTGGTGCCAAAACATTTTGCAAATTCTTCAATTTCAACTTCATAACCATTGACTCCAGATTTATAACCCGCATTAACCGCTTTTATTGCCGAACGAATCGCCATCGGTGAATTTCTTATGATTTTTGAAGCCATCTTTTTTGCCGTATCAAGAAGTTCTTCTTGTTCGACAACCGAATTAACAAGACCGCAACGATATGCCTCATCTGCACTTATCATTCCTGCAGTAAATATTAGCTCATTAGCCTTACCTTTACCAACAAGTTGTGCCAACCTCTGTGTGCCTCCATATCCAGGAATAACACCAAGCGATACTTCAGGTAAACCCATTTTAGCATTAGAGGAAGCTATACGAATATGAGCAGACATAGCTAATTCTAATCCCCCACCAAGGGCAAACCCATTTACCGCTGCTATAATAGGTTTTGGGAAGTGCTCAACCAAGTCAAACAATAATTCCTGTCCTTGTTGAGCCAGTGAACCCCCTTCTGAAATTGAAAAATCGGCAAACTCTTTTATATCCGCTCCAGCAACAAAGGCTTTATCCTCTGCTCCAGTAATGATGACAACACCTACGTTTTGATCTAACGCAATTTCATTTAGGGCCCTATTGGCCTCTTGAATGGTTTGTTTATTCAGCGCGTTAAGCTGTTTTGGTCGGTTAATCTTAAGGACCGCAATGTGGTCGGCGATCTCAATGGAAATGTTTTCAAACATATGTAACAAAATTTGTGATAAATATAAGGCTTTCTAAGGTGTGAGATTTAGGTGGTAATTCCTTTTTCATAAATTCTCATTAATACAACGGAATAGGTCATAGAACTACATATAATTCGTAATTTTGCACGGCAATGGCTTAAGTAGTTACTACAAAACAGAACATGCTCAAAAAAATATTGGTCTTTACCAAGTTTCGCCTTTCTTTTCTAGTCGTGTTGTCTGCATTATCGGGCTATCTCTTTGCTGGAGGAAGCGATCTTATTGAAGTCACCTTATTAATGATTGGCGGCTCATTTGTAACCGCAGCTTCTAACGGCGCTAACCAAATTTGGGAAAAAGACATCGACAAATTAATGGCCCGTACCGCAAATAGACCATTGCCTATGGGGGACATGAGTTTGAGGTTTGCGTATCTCGCTGTGAGTTTTCTTCTTGTTATCGGTACTTTATTACTTTATAAAATAAATCTAAAATGTGCTTTGTTGGGGCTCGGCGCATTTATTTCTTATGTATTTATGTATACGCCCATGAAAGCTAAAAGTCCATGGGCTGTTTTTGTAGGGGCCTTTCCGGGGGCTATCCCTCCATTTTTAGGCGCTATTGCGGCGACGAATGCTTTCGGATTTTTGCCAGGAGTCTTGTTCTTCGTGCAGTTTACTTGGCAATTCCCTCACTTTTGGGCAATTGCCTGGGTCACCCATGATGATTATGCAAAAGCGGGCTACCACTTACTACCATCAGCACAGGGAAAATCAAAACAATCGGCTTTTCAAATTCTCTTGTATTCATTCGCTCTCATTCCTTTTAGTCTCATTCCATGGCTTTTAGATTGGACAGGGAATACAACCTTTGTCGTCGCTGCTTTGATGGGGACGATGTTCTTTATATATGCC
Organism: Flavobacteriales bacterium UBA952; assembly: GCA_905182495.1. Lineage (GTDB taxonomy): Bacteria > Bacteroidota > Bacteroidia > Flavobacteriales_D > Crocinitomicaceae > UBA952. The sequence goes on along the minus strand of CAJJBU010000017.1, from coordinate 16,365 downwards.
TATAAACTCTTTTTAAGCCAAGAAGATGCAGATGCCCGTAAACTTATGTTCGCCTCTTTTGTTTATTTACCAATTATACAATTTACCTATGTGTTCGATAAAGCAGAACACATTAAAATTTTAAGTGATGGATTTATCTAAAGATTTAGACCCGATGGTCAACGAGAAAATGAAGAAAAATCTCGTGTATGTGAGCTGCTTTAGCATTGTTATGCTTTTTGCAGGATTGTCTTCAGCCTATATTGTCAGTATGGGTGATGCCTTTTGGTTAAAAGCACCGCTTCCAATTGCTTTTTGGTGGAGTACTGCGTGTATTATTTTAAGTAGTTTGACTTTTATTCTATCGATCAGAGCTGCAAAGAAAGGTCAAAATAATCAGCTCAAGATTGGGATGGGACTCACTTTGGCTTTAGGACTTCTATTCGTTTATTTCCAATGGACTGGGTTTGGTCAATTAATGGATAAGGGAGTACATCCTTTTCAAAACCATCTTGTTGTTACAGATGGTCGTTATGGCGATTATTTCGAAGTTAGAAAAAATGACCAATACATAACTGTAGATGGAAACGACTACCTTTTGAATGGGAAAAAGATGTCCGCTAAAGATTTTAATAGCTTTCAAAATTATATGAAGGAATTCATTTCGGGAGAAAACTACAATAACAAATTTAGACTAGTGACTTCGAAAAAAAAGACAGCGTTTACCTTAATATTCAAAAACACTGCTCTTAATATTAAAGACCAAACATTTTATTTAAACGATTCTACGCCGCTTAAATCTGCAGATGTCTTGCGTTTAAAACAACTCTCTCAGAATGTGGTTGATGGTCGTGGGGACTTTTTCGCGAAAGGGAAATTAGGGGTTGACTTTGACATTACATTCAAGGGAGAGAAACTTGAATATAAAAACCGAAAACTCTATTATAAAGACAAAGTGTTGTCAAATTTTTTGCAGATAAAAGCCACAGAATCTTCAGATATGGCATCCTCCTTTTTATACATCTTAATCTTCCTTCATTTATTACATATTGCTGCCACTTTAATCTATTTGAGTAAGGTTGTCGTACGTACCTTCTTAAACAGCTTTAGCCCAGAAAATCATTTGACACTTAGGTTAACATCTATTTTCTGGCATTTTTTAGGGCTTTTATGGGGCTATTTGATACTATTTTTGGTTTTTATTCATTAAACTTGCAGAAAAAATCTTGTAAATGGCGGGAAAGACGACACAATTAGATTCAAAAACATTATGGGGAGGAAAGGAATCTCCTTTTCAAACGAGCTACGGAAAATTAATGATGTGGTTTTTCTTGGTTTCGGATGCCTTGACATTTAGTGGCCTGCTCGTTGCTTACGGATTTGTAAGACATGATACTTTAGGTGCATGGCCAATTGGAGAAGAAACTTTTAACTCACTTCCGGGTTTAGGACATGGTTATCCCCTCATATATGTGGCATTGATGACTTTTATCTTGATTGTCTCTTCCGTGACCATGGTTCTTGCTGTAGAAGCAGGCCACAGAATGGATAAAAAAGGCGTTGTAAAGTGGATGATTGCTACCGTAATTGGTGGTTTTTTCTTTTTAGGTTCGCAAGTATGGGAGTGGAGTCACTTCATACACGGCTCTGAATTTGGAAGAATAGAATTAAGTGATGGTTCTGAAGCCATTGTCAAAGGACATTTTGGTGAGATAGAAAGCTTCACGGTAGTCGAAGCTGGTTTGCATCATAAGAAAGGAGATGTAGTTAAAGAAGACTTGATGCACACCTTTCAGCATGCAGCGGAAAACGGAGACATCAAAGCGGGCGGTCTTATTCATCTTCATGATGGGTCTGTTGCCAAAATTAAAAAGGCGCATGACCATGATATGGAGCTAACGATAAAATATACTGGCTCAAACTCTAAAAGAAAGATTGGTGATAAAATATCTGGAAAAGAAGCAGGGAAACAATATTACGCATCGCTCTACAGTGGGACTCCAAAAGTTACTTACGGCGCAAAATGGTTTGAAGATGGTGAGCATTGGTTACCAACTAAAAACGAATATGGGCCTCAACAATATGCTCATTTCTTCTTCTTCATCACTGGCTTTCATGGGTTCCATGTTTTCTCGGGAGTGATGATTAATATTTTGATTTTGTTTGGCGCCATGAAAGGCACTTACCACAAAAGAGGGCATTATGAAATGGTTGAAAAGACCGGTCTGTATTGGCATTTTGTCGATTTAGTATGGGTGTTTGTATTTACTTTCTTTTACCTTGTATAATTTTAAAAGACCTTAACCGAATGGAAAGAGATGATTTGATTGAATATTCTTTAGATAAACATCATTCTGAAGAAGAAGGAAAAAAGATTAGAAGTAAGATTTTAAAAGTTACGATCTTACTTACTTTAATCACTGTTGTTGAAGTTGCATTAGGTGCATTTATCAAGCAGTCTGCTGACATTTGGATGTATGTAAAATGGACTTTTATTGTGCTTACGCTCTTAAAAGCAGGATATATTGTAATGGTATTTATGCATCTTGGCGACGAGAAGAAGTGGATGAGAAACGTTATTTTAATTCCATACGCATTATTTATTGCGTACTTGATTTTTATAGCGCTTTGGGAAGCACTCGCTGTAGGTGACGCTTGGTCATCAGTTGCCGCTTAACTTAAGCCCTTGTCTAAAAATAGATTCAATAAGTTTATTGGTTTTTTTCTTGTGTTTGGCCCCGCCTTGTTACTCATATTTATTGGTACACGGAGTTGTGATCATAAATTTGAAGAACTAGATGACTATGGTATAGTACCTTCATTTGAATTTATTGATGCCTCTGGTAAGAGCCGTTCATCGGAAGAGTTTAAAGGAGAACTCCTATTAATAAACACCCTACAAAGTACATGTCCAGATAGTTGCTCTGTGTTGATGTGGCACTTAAATCAAACCATATATCAGCACGTTTGGAATAACAAAACGAAAAAAACGAAGAAAATTAGAATGATCTCGTTTCTTACAGATGGGCACGGGAATCCCGAAACAGACCTGACTGTCATAAATGCGGCAGTCAATGATCTTGCAGAACATTATGACCCTTCCATATGGATTTTAGCGACTGGGGACGTCAAAAAAATATACGATATCAAAAGCAATGGTGTGAACCTTCTAAATAATGAAGGAGACTTCCAAGAGCTCATGCTTCTTTTAGATAAAGAGCACCATTTAAGAATGGTTTTATCAGGGAAAATTGAAGGACAAATAAGAAGAATGAAGCAAAGTATGGCGCTGCTTCAAAAACAATATGACAAAAAATCATCAAAAAAAGAATGATGCGTTTTTTTCCTTTTTTTTCATTTCTTATACTCTTTTCTTGTGCATTAGATGAAAAGGAAGCCTCGCTCCCCTATATTGGGAATTACGACCTAGAGTATAGCACTAAAGACGGTGAAAATCATGTAGATACAATATACCAGCCGATTAGAGAATTCACGTACCTCAATCAAGATTCAATAGCTGTAACCAACAATACATACAAAAACAAGATTTGGGTCACAGAGTTCTTTTTTGCGACATGCCCGACTATATGTCCTATAATGAATGGTGAAATGGCGCTTCTTCAAAGGGAAATTAAAGCCCTTGGCGGCGATGCACAAGTGCAGTTTTTGTCATTCACTATAGATCCATCCAAAGACAGTCCTGCAGCGTTAAAAAAGCACAAAAGTCTTTATTGTGAATCCTGTTTAAACTGGGATTTTTTAACGGGAAACGAAGACTTTACACATCGTTTGGGTATTGAAAGCTTTAAAGTATTTGCAGGACGGGAAGCCGAAGCCGAAGGTGGGTATGCGCATTCTGGAGCTTTTTCTTTGGTAGACCGATCGGGTTTTTTAAGGGGTGTATATAATATTACTGATTTTGATGGAACGGTAAACAAAAATGAATACCATCGGTTAAAAAGAGATATATCGCTACTTTTAAAACCTTAATTAGAATTCGTGTCTAAAATTGATTACATAGAACCCCAATTGACTCCTTTAAGGAGAAAGCTGCAAAAACATAGCCTTTACAATGAACTACATGGCCTTGAAGACATTAGTGCCTTTATGACGATGCACGTTTTTGCTGTTTGGGATTTCATGTCACTTCTTAAAGCCCTTCAGGTTAGGGTTACCAACACTTCTGTTCCGTGGACACCACGGCCAAAGGCTTCGTTAGCCAGGTTTATAAATGAAATTGTTCACGCAGAAGAAAGTGATATTAATGAATTGGGAGAGGCAAAAAGTCATTTCGAAATGTATCTCGATGCCATGCATCAAATTGGAGCAGACTCAACTGAGATCTTGAAATTAATCACCCACATTCAACATGGTGGGGATCTAAAACAGGGAATAGAAGAAATTAACATTCCGTCTTTCGTAAAGGATTTTATTCGTTTTACATTTGATGTCATTGAATCTGGTAAAACGCATTGTATTGCTGCTGCATTTACTTTCGGTAGAGAAGATGTAATCCCTGATATGTTTATTGAAATATTAAAACAAGCAGATTCAAAAAATACAAAGTATAATAAACTAAGGTATTACCTAGATCGCCATATTGAACTCGATGGAGACGAACATGGTCCACTTTCTTTACAAATGGTAGAAGAGCTTTGTGCAAAGGATGAAGCTAAATGTGAAGAGATCGTAGAAATTTCAAAACAAGCCTTGATGCATAGAATTAAATTATGGGATGGTATTGAAGAATGCATTAAAAGCAGAAAGGGGCGAATTTCTCCTGCAAAACCAAAACCAAATAACAAACTCAATAATGCCATCCTTGCTGTATCTATTGTTATTCCTATAGCTGTAGCAATTCTATTTGGCGTAAGAATTGAAGGCTTTGATCTTTCCTTTTTGCCTCCAATATATGCCGGGCTGAATGGTTTGACTGCTGTGGGACTTATAGCCGCACTTGCTGCTATTAAATTAAAAAACAAGGCCATACATCCAAAAAATAATTCAACTGTGCCTGGTTTTCTCTATTCTTTTCTTGGTGCTTTATGTTCTATATCACATGACCTCTGCCTCAACCAAGTATGGAGACATTAACGGGAATAGCATTCTCGAAGCATCGGAACAGCTCAAAATTGCAAGTACGCAAACGCTTTACTATGTCATTCTAATTTCTCATATATTCTTGAGTCTTGTGGTAATCCCGATGGTCTTGTTTACCTATAAATTCGCCTGGGAAGGAGATTTTGTGAAGCACAAAAAATGGACTCGATTTGCCTTTCCAATATGGTTGTACGTTGCTATTACCGGAGTCGTTGTCTTTTTTATGATCTCACCTTATTACGCTTAAATCCTTATTTTATAAGGATTTCAACACGCCTATTGGCCTCCTTTTCCATTTCAGTTACAGGGAATTCATATACCGGATTTAAAAAACCAAACCCTTTGGCACTTAACCGTTTTGAGGATATCCCCGCTGAAATCAGGTATCGAACGATCTCTTTTGCTCGCTTCTTTGAAAGTCTCTTTGAACTGAAGGCTTGAGTACCATCTCCATTGACATGCCCTTGTATTTCAATATTCACTCCAGAATTTACCAATAAAAAATCTCTCAATCTATTAAGCTTTGGCCCAGACTCTTCAAGAATATCAGAGAGACCTGCTGAGAAATAAATTTCATCAATTTTTGCTACAGCCCCCCTTACTAAGGGTTTAAGGAGAATTGTGTCATTTAAGCCATCTTTCACCAAAATTGAATGTGTTTTATTGTCAAATGAGAAATAACCCTCCGCATCTATCTTAAGTTCACAAAATTTAATGTTCTTGCGTATGTTTAAAATGAGGTCGCTCGCCACATATGCCCCATCAATGTCATTTGAACCCGTTAGAGAAATTTTACTTTTTACAGGTCTTTTGGTCACCCCATCTCTGACATGAATTTCATACTCCAATGCCCCTCTATGCGAACTAAGGTCAAACAATAAAGAGTCTATGATTTCATTGCCGTATTTATCCTGCGGAGAAAAATCAAATGAGAACTCCAATGAATCTTTGATTCCCTCGCCTGCCATTAATAAGACCCCATAGCGCAATGCTTCTTCGGTAAATAAAAATGCGGCGTTCAGGTCTGTAGTACTCGGCTCTGAGAATATCAATTTGGCTTTTTTTGAATCTAGTTCCGAGCAGAGTTCACCCCCTTTTTCCTTGAATATATATGTGTGAAAAGGAGTTTTAGTGTTTTTAATATTTAGGTTTAATAGCCCTGATGATGGCGGGTCAAAAAACAACCAAATTTGATTCTTCGTAACCTCAATCGTCGTTTCATAGCCCTTTAACTTCTTCTTATCAATTCCCTTTTTTCCCTGAAAAGAAAGACCATAAAAATTATTAGGGGAAAGGGAAATCCCTCCTGAGCACTTGGTATAGCCCATCTCCTGTGTTAGTGATCGCCCAACGAACATCAAAAATAAAAACAATACGTAATTTTTCTTATTCATTCTATACCTACTGTTAAAGAACCGGTGAGGTTTGCCCGAACATATAAATGAGTATCACTCAATAAAACATCGCTGACCCGAAGTTCATCAAATCGACTCTTTATATTAATACCCGAGACAAGCTCCCCATTCAATTTATCTTCTAAGGTATTACGTAAAGAATTTAGTTTCTCGGACATATCAATTTTCGCCTCTTGTTCTATTTCATTTTTAATCTTATTTCCAAGAAGCCATTCTGCTGACTTCAATAATAATGCCTTTGTCTTAATATCAAAATCAACCTCTGTTAGTGATAGCACTTGCGTTTCTAAATTCATTACTGGGCGACCAACCAAGTAAAGGGTTCCTTTTCTAAAGCCATCAAAATTGAGTCTCAATATAAGTTTATTAGATTGACTTCCCATGATTTTGATGTTTCGAACGACGACCCGCTTCCCCTTAACAGAGATTACATGGTCTTTAAACGCTCTTGTAAGTATAGACGTCAAAGAATCGTATCTGGCTGCAACATCAGCCATTATTTCAAAGCCATCTTCTCTTTTTTCATTACCCATGGGCATCAAAGGCACATAAGGCATCTCCTTCTGATCACTACTTATCATAGGTGAGAAGAATAAGCTTAAGGAAAATTTGGCGGTTTTTCCCTTGTAGGTAAGGGGTGTTGCGGAAAAAGAGATTGGATTAATTTGTAAAATCCCATATGAATCTAATGATATTGGTTTCTGTAGCTCCTTCCAAGCATCTTGTATTTTAGAACGTATATCGGTTGCCTCAATGTCCTTATCTATGCTTTTCTGTAATGTTTTTAGTTCTTTTTCAATTTCCGTCTGAACGCGATCTGTGACATCATAATTCAAGAACGTGATTTCACAAGGGTCTTTAATCGCAAATGCTTTAAGCATTGTTTTAGAGGTCAAGCGATAATCCTTGCTTAGTCCCAGGCTTGTGAGGTAGCTCATTTCATACCTGCGTCTTTTTTCATTGACACCACATGATCCATAAATTCTAGGGACCGTGCACGACTCTTTGCCACTCCACAGTGTAACGCATAACGGGCAATAACTTAAATCCAAAGAAAAATCTCCTTGAATCTTCGTCTCAAGCTTTGTGGGAAGGGTTGAAAAAACGATGGGCTTACGATAAAACTGATAAGCGTAGCTTACCCCTTCGCATATTGAAGACTTTCCATTAAACTTCAATGGTGTATTCTTTTCTGCCGCTGCAAACAACGAAGCCATATTCAATTCTAAATCTATATTCAATCGAGAAACTACAGGCTCAATTTTTTTTCTTGTCTCGGAATATAGATCTGGAACGGCAGGCTCTATGGTTCTGCAAGAAGACGCAACGAAAAGCAACAGAGCACCATTAATAAAAATAATTTTCCCAAACATACCTGCTTCCAATAAAGAGTAGGTCTAAATTTATTGAAAATTTTGGACCTGTGGACAGACGAATCCACGAAAATAGAGGACTCATGCTTCATGTAACTTCGCAAGAATCGCTAAATTTGTAAGCACATAAAACTCAAGCAAAATTCACCTATGCAAAAGTCTAAAATTATATACACGAAAACTGACGAGGCTCCTGCCTTGGCAACATATTCATTTTTACCGATAGTAAAAGCGTTTTCTGCTGCTGCTAATGTTAGTGTTGAGACACGAGACATCTCCTTGTCAGGTAGGATTTTAGCACACTTTTCAGATTTTCTTAATGAAAGCCAAAAAGTAAATGACGCTTTAACTGAACTTGGAAACTTGGCGAAATCACCTGAGGCAAATATTATTAAGCTTCCAAACATCAGTGCCTCTGTCCCTCAGCTCAAAGCCACGATTAAAGAGCTTCAAAGCCAAGGTTATGGTATTCCCGACTATCCCGAAGATGAACAAACAGATGAAGAGAAAAGAATTAAAGCCACCTATAACAAGGTAAAAGGTAGCGCTGTAAATCCAGTTCTAAGAGAAGGGAATTCGGATCGCCGGGCACCTAAGGCAGTGAAAAACTATGCGAAGCAAAATCCGCATTCCATGGGGCCATGGACTCATGACTCTCAAACACATGTATCTTCTATGATGGCTGGGGACTTCAAGTCCAATGAAAAATCTGTAACCATTGCCAAAGAAGGTTGGGTTCAAATTTCTCACACCAATACCTCCGGTGAAAAGACCATTTTAAAAGAACGTATCGATGTTCTTAAAGAAGAAATCATAGATGGCACCTTTCTTTCACTTAAAGCTTTGCTTTCGTTTTTAGAAATGGAGATTGCAGACGCTAAAGAGCAAGGCCTTTTGTTCTCATTACATATGAAGGCAACGATGATGAAGGTGTCAGACCCTATCATTTTTGGCCATGCCGTAAAGGTCTTCTTCAAGCCGGTTTTTGATCAATATCAAGAGACCTTTGACCGTATCGGGGTTGATGTTAATAATGGCTTTGGGGATCTTATTTCTAAAATAACAGAGCTCAGTGACGAGGAAAGATTAGAAGTTGAAGCAGCTATATTAGATTGTTACAACAAGCGTCCTGACATGGCCATGGTCAATTCAGACACAGGGATTACCAATCTTCATGTCCCTAGCGATGTGATCATTGATGCTTCAATGCCCGCAATGATAAGGACTTCCGGTCGAATGTGGAATACTGAGGGGAAGTTACAAGATACAAAGGCCGTAATTCCAGATTCATCCTATGCGGGTGTTTACAAAGCAACTATTGATTTTTGTAAGAAAAACGGTGCTTTTGATCCAACAACAATGGGGAGTGTTTCCAATGTTGGACTGATGGCACAAAAAGCTGAAGAGTATGGATCTCATGATAAAACATTTGAAATTCATCAAAATGGAAAAGTGCAAGTCGCCGATCAGAATGGGGCACTATTAATTGAGCATCATGTCGAAAAAGGAGATATCTGGAGAATGTGTCAGGTAAAGGATCTTCCTATTCAAGACTGGGTGAAGCTAGCTGTGAATAGAGCAACCGCGTCTGGATTACCAACCGTTTTCTGGCTCGATAAAAATAGAGCCCATGACGCTGAGCTCATCAAAAAAGTAAACCAATACCTTCCTAAATACGATACCGAAAACTTAGAAATCAGGATTCTTGCACCTGAAGCGGCAACAAATTTCTCTTTAGAAAGAATTGCCAAAGGACTAGATACTATTTCTGTTACAGGTAATGTACTTCGTGACTACTTAACCGACCTTTTTCCCATTCTTGAATTGGGCACCTCTGCAAAAATGCTATCTATCGTTCCTTTAATGAATGGCGGAGGACTTTTTGAAACAGGAGCTGGAGGTTCTGCACCTAAACATGTAGAGCAATTCACCAAAGAAAACCATTTGAGATGGGATTCACTTGGAGAATTTTTAGCCTTAGCTGTATCTTTAGAACACCTGTCTGAGGCAAATGGGAATCCCAAAGCCAAGATATTAAGTGAAACACTTGACGCTGCGACGGGTAAATTTCTCCTCAATGATAAGTCTCCGTCTCGAAAATGTGGTGAGTTAGACAATCGAGGAAGTCACTTTTTTCTTGCCTTGTATTGGGCGGTAGAATTGGCTAATCAAAATGAAGACCATGAGCTTAAAGTCGCTTTTAAACAATTAGCAGCAGCACTTTCTGAACATGAGGCTCAAATCATACAAGAGCTAAATGAGGTCCAAGGAAAAAGCATGGATATTGGTGGCTACTTCAACCCAAACGATGACTTAGCGGAAAAAGCAATGCGGCCGAGCCTTACTTTAAATGGTATTATTGACGGTTTCGTTTCTTAGTTCCTCTAGATGTTTTAGAGTAACTATTTCTCTATATTTTACTTAACTTTGGATATCATGCTAATAACTCGAGACGCTAAAATTAATTATTTCAATATTGGTCTCATGCTCATGAGTGCTGTCTTTGCATTTCTGATGCCTTTTGAAACTTTCCTTTTTGCCTATGCGTTTCTTGGGCCTTTACACTACTTGACAGAAATCAGTTGGTTGCACGATAAGCAATATTTCACCAAAGGAAAATACGATTTTACCTTCTTATTGATGATTGGCGTGGTGCTTTCCATTGCTGCCTTTGCCAATGATTTTAGGTTTTTAAATTTTGATCTATACCCGCCGTTGGTTGACGCCAAAACTGATTTTGTTTCATGGTATTATAGCATGAGTATTGGTGATATTTCAATTATGCTGGCTCTTTTCAGTGCGGTTCTCTTTGTATTGTTTAAAGACATCAAATTGAAACTCGTCTCCATTTTAATAATGTATTTGATTGTTTATTTCTCTTTTAACCTTGATATGGATTTACTAGGCATCTTTATCTTGATGGCTATTTTCAGTGCTGCTTTATATGTATTTGTTAAAAATCTATATCTAAAAATAGCATGCATCGCCCTGCTTTATGCAGGCATCTATTATGCTTACAGTCCAGATTGGTTTGGTTTGGATACAGAGTTTTTAAGTCAAGAAGAGATCATTGAAGCGCAATCCGAAAAAGGGAAATTCAAAAACAGCTCGGTTGTTTTTGCATTGACCTCATTAGTGCCAACCTTAATTCATGTGTACGTTTTCACGGGTTTATTTATGCTGTTTGGGGCATTAAAGTCAAGAAGCAAGACAGGCTTGCTTTCCATTGTTTTCTTTCTTGCCGTGCCTTTTATTCTTGTAAAAGTGATTCCTGTAAACAAACAAGGGAATTATCTTTCCTCATACGGAACAGAGGCCTATTATGCTGATGGTACTGGTTTTTTTAACACCAACGTAAGTATAATGAGGCAATTTGAGCTATCCGAAAATATGACAAACAATGATTATATCGATTACTTTGTAAAGGATTCTGTTGAGAAGGAACGGTTGATGGTCATGTTCCAAGATGTCATTAAATAAAGATTTTATTATTCAAAATGAAGAGCACCCAAATTTCATGAAGCCTATTGCATTGGCTGATGTGAAGCAGGGGAATTATAAAGACAATTGGTGGTCTGCTGTTTTCTTATCCAGTGCAGGGATTATGTTGATGCGTTTTATTGCTTTCGCCTATTTGTATCATTATTTAAATTGGTTTAGTAAAACCGAAATTATACGCTGGCATAAAGTGCCGAAAATTCGTTTCGTCGGGGTTATCGCTCTTTGGATTGTGGCTTGCGGATTATACATCTACGATTATGCGATCGGCTTAAGCTTTTTATTCTTCCTGAGTTTTACGCACGTATTACTAGAATTCCCTTTAAACATAACATCCATCATTGGGATCGGAAAGGAAACCAGATCTATACTTAAAAGTGGATTTTCTAAAAAAGGACCAAAATGAAATTACGGATCAAAATGAAATCTCTTCTGTTATTGGCTATCGTTTTAATAAATTACTATTCGTTTTCACAAGAACCATCCCTAGTTGAAACTCGTGAAGATGGTCGTTATACCCTTTCATCAGAAGGCGCCTCTTATTTTGCAAAACTTTCTCTTGATTGCGCTGCAAAAGGTGCTCCCCATTTCATTGAGCGCGTCTATAAAAACAGATATAAATGGAAATATGTGGATACGGTTTCAGAAAAGGACTATTGGCCGGCACTGCGGGAGTTTGAGCAAGAACCTTCTGCAAAAGATTTATGGCCCTCTTTTTATGGCTGCTTTGATTGGCATAGCAGTGTGCACAACCACTGGTGTCTGGTTAAGTTACTGAAAACATATCCAAATATTGCTGAAGCTAAAGCTATACGTGAAAAATTACAAATGAGCTTCAATCCCGAAAACATCATTAAGGAATTAGACTTCGTTCAACACAATGAATTTGGTTTTTTTGAGTTCCCTTATGGGCAATCATGGCTGCTTAAAGTTGCGGATGAATTGGCTGGATGGGAGGACCCTGATGCAAAAGAATGGCTTGAAAACATATCCCCACTTGTTCAATATATTGCTACTGCGCACAAATGGTATTGGAGTAATATTACACCTGAAGAAATAGTCAGCGGAAGTCATGACAGTCCATCTATGGGCTTGGCATTTGCCTATGACTATGCCGTTACCTTCGGCGATGATGAGCTCAAAACAATTGTTGAAAGTACGGCATTGAAATTTTATAAAAAACATGGATACAAAGACCTTTCTAAGGAGCCTTTAGATTATGATTTTATGTCTGGGGGACTTCTTGTCACCGATATTATGAGAAAAATACTTGACCCCAAAAAGCTTAAAAAATGGCTCGGTAAATATGCGCCTGAATTGCTTGATGAAAAAAAAGTATCATCAGTAATGCAAATTAAAAAAACGGACAAGCACGATGAATATGAGTCCCATTGGGATGGTTATCATCTCAATAGAATTTGGTGTCTTAATGGCCTACTCTCTTCTTTAAATCCCAAAAACATGAGTCCTGAACTCAAGAAAAAATGGGTACAAAGTATGAATGAGATGTGGGATTATGCTCAAGAAAGTATCGGAAAGGGAAATTATGATATTGACCACTGGTTATCCTCCTTCTCTGTATTCGCACTAATAGGGTACGAAGATTAACCCCACAGCACCCTGAAAACATTAATGATGCTTTTGCTTCTTAAGTCTTTTCAATGAGGAATTAGAGGGGGTGTTCTGTAATTCCTTTAACTTTTTTTCAGCCTCCTCACCTTGATAAATATAGGTTGTTAGTTTTCCATTTATCGTTTCTTTGAGTTCTAAAGTTTTTACGCCCTGGATCTCTCTGAACTGAACTTCTATTGATTTTGACGCACTTTTTCCCGTGACCTCTTTTTGAAGCTCTTCATTACCTAATTCCCCCATTTCTTCATTAAACTCCTCCATTTTCCGGAGTGCTTCTTTCCCTGTATAAACCTCCTCGGTAACAATTCCATTATCGGTTGTTCGAATGATAACATGCGCTGAATCGCCTTCTTGCCATGACTCAATTGCTATTTTTTTTTGATTTTCTTGAGCAAAGCATCCTGCAGATAATACAAGGCAAAAAGCAATTAGTAATTTATTCATTTTTAATTTTTAATCTTACTGAAATTCTCTATTTCTTTTTCAATTGAGACAGGGCAGCATTTAGCTCAAACCCTAGCAGCAATAGAATCGCGTTTATATAAATATAGAGCATTAAAACCAAAAGAGCTCCTATAGAGCCGTATAGCTCGTTGTAGTTCGAAAACTTAGTGACATAGATTCCGAAAATATAGGTTGTAACCAAAAACAAAAGAGCGGTCATTAAAGACCCTGGTGAAAAAAACCGGTCCTTTCTCCCTCCTGGTGTGCCAAAATAATAAAGCGTTGATGAAAAAAGAAGCGCAACACCAATTGTAAAAAATAATTTAAATCCAATAATAGAATAGTAAAGGTCTAGTAAATCTAATTTGGAGTAGGCGCTTCTCAGATAGAATAAGAAAAGGACATATCCGGCTACAGCCGAAACAATAAGTATAGAAAGCAGAAGCCCAACGATAATGCTATAAATATATTGACGAATGAAAGACCGGGTTACTCTAATATGATGAGACCCCTGAAAACCTGTAAAAATCGCCTGTACACCATTTCCCATGAAAATAATAGAAAGTAAGAAACTCGAAGACAATAGACCACCGCGTTGATTACTTTGAATGTCTGTATAAATTGACATAAAAAACGGTTGTGAAGAAGCGGGCAGTGCAGACTCAACTAAACTCGAAAAAGTCTCCATAAAATTCTCAATAGGAATAAAAGGAATCAAATTGAGGACAAAAAGAAGTGCGGGAAATAATGCCATAAAAAAGCTAAAAGAAATGCTTCCTGCTCTAGAGGTTAAGGCTCCCTTAATCAATCCCTGTAAATACATTTTAAAAAGGTCGTAAAACGAAAATCCCGCATATCGAGGAAGCTGCCTCTTCTGAAGCCAGGTTTTTATGTTCCTATAAACAGGCATTTTATTTATGGGGTGTTCTTTTTTCAATCTAATCTTAATCGTTTTACGAAGATACATAATGCTTCAGGAAAATCTGCTTTTCTTTTTGTGCCTATTTTTATAACTTTACCTTCAATTTGATTTTAGAATTTAAGTGAGAATATTTATGAAAACAGGAAATAAATACTGCTTGGCACTGCTTTTTTTTAGTTTCTATTCACTCATTCTCAAATTAAACCTTGTAACTGAAAAAAAATCTAATAAGAGAATAAAAATGGAGGGAAATGCATGAGCCTTTTTTAAATATCCCCATATACATGATCTTTATTTCAACATTAAATCTATAATGAATCGATGGGCATGAAAAAAACAATCCTTGTATTATTAATAATAAGCTTTTCATTTATAAGCTTTTCACAAACATTCACCATTAGTGGCACTATCAAAGAAAAAAACTCGGGGGAACCAATCATTGGAGCGAAGATCTATGACCTAAAATCCAAAAAAGGTACAATCTCTAATGAATATGGGTTTTATAGCCTGACACTGCCCAAAGACAGTGTTTATCTGCGGGTTTCTTACATGGGGTTTTCTGCTATGGAATACCAAATGGATGGGTCTCAGAACTACGCCTTGTCTGTTGAATTAAACACCGTGCAAGACCTTGATGAGGTAACTGTTAATGCAGTGAAAAACATCGAAGAGCAAACCCAAATGAGTTCCTTTGATGTCTCCCTTGAAAAAATAAAATCCCTCCCCGTTTTCTTAGGTGAAAAAGATATTATCAAGACCATTCAATTATTTCCTGGCGTTCAATCGGGTAGCGAAGGCTCAAGTGGGATTTATGTTCGTGGAGGAGGTCAAGACCAAAACCTGATGCTTTTGGATGGTGTGCCCATCTACAATGCAACTCACCTGTTTGGTTTTTTCTCCATTTTTAATGCGGATGCCATTAATAAAGTAACAATGATTAAAGGGGGGTTCCCAGCCCGTTATGGTGGTCGTTTATCATCCGTTCTAGATATCCGAATGAAAGAGGGGAATATGAAAAAGTTTCATGGAGAAGGAAGCATAGGCATCATCTCTTCAAAACTATCACTAGAAGGGCCTATCGTTAAAGACAAAACTTCATTTATAATTTCGGGACGAAGGACATACATAGACCTACTTGCCAGACCATTTGTGGCCATGCGAAATAACCGCCAAGGGGGAAAAGAAGGAAGTGACGGTTCATCAAATAACCAGACTGGGGGCTATTACTTTTGGGACCTCAATGCAAAAATCAACCACAAGTTCTCTGAAACGAGTCGATTATACTTAAGTGGTTATTTTGGACGAGATCGTTTTTACAACGATGGGACGAACGAATATTCGACAGAAGAGGACAACTCGACAACTTCTCAGACCAATAGTAATGGACTTCGTTGGGGAAACGCCATTGCTGCTGTTCGATGGAATAAGATTGTAAACCCTAAACTCTTCATGAATGTTACGGGTACATTCAGCGAATATCAATTTCGTGTTGGTTTTGAAAATGAATCTAGTACAAGCTATCCAAATGCACCCACGACCAGTCAAACACTGGCAGCGAATTATGATTCTGGAATACAGGACTGGGGTGTGAAAGTTGATTTTGATTACAGACCAAATCCAAACCACACAATTAAGTTTGGTTTGGGAGATACCTACCACACTTTTACTCCAGGAGTTAACCAGATACAGCTTTCAAATTCTGTAAGCAGTGGAATCGATACGACTTTTGGTTCTCGCAGACAATACGGTCATGAGCATTGGGCTTATTTCGAAGATGATTGGGAGGTTTCAAATCGTCTAAAATTTAATATTGGGCTTCACGTTTCGGGGTTTAAAGCAAATCAGGAATGGTACCCAAGCATACAGCCTCGTTTTTCAGCGCGTTATATGCTAACCGATAACTCCTCATTAAAAATGTCTTATTCTAGAATGACGCAGTTTTTACACCTACTCACCAATCCAACCATTGGACTTCCCACCGATCTATGGGTACCAGTAACGG
>CAJJBU010000016.1 GCA_905182495.1 Flavobacteriales bacterium UBA952 | reverse complement strand
GCTTAGCGGAGTTTGGAAATCGGTTGATACGACACCAGCAACCGGAGGTAGTGAATTAGGTGTGCCATTGATAACTACAATATCCTTTGAATCAATAACTGCAGTTGAAATTTGTCCAACATCTATAAAACGTAAATAACCATAGCTGTTTTTCGCATTTAAGGCCTGGTAATCCTGTCCTTTGTATATTTCATTCGCATCAATGAAAGGAACTCCCTCAAGTTGCTTGGCAACAGTTCTCATCCTGCTCGTATTTAAAAAGAGATTTAGTTTCTGTGAGATCTTAAATAGTGGCGTGATTTTACGGTAAAAAAAAGACACTAATTCTGGAGTAATATTATCAGCAACAGAAAATTCAAGTGTATATGTAGTACTGCGTTGGTAATAATTTATGGTAGCCATTAAGTAATCACGGTTTTCAATTTCATTGTAATTCTGAACATTGAATTTCCATCCATTCTTGTCATATCCCAGATAATCTTTACAAAAGTCAATATGAAGCTTATAATGATTTGCATTGATGAAATACAGTGAGTCTGCTTTAATATCGAGAAGTACTTTCACAGCGCGAACTTGACCGAATTTACTTGTGTTTGGACGACCCTCTAATTCGTTAAACTGGTTCTGATTACGAATGCTTGGTAAATAATGGAGTTGACCGAAACATAGCTTGGACAACATAATCAAAAGAAATAAACTAATCGATATTAATTTCATTAAGCCCTTTCTTGAAAGATAAGCAAAAACGTATTCATTCGCCAAAAGACATAAAAAAAAGCCCTCAATTGAGGGCTCTAATACGAAAAGATGTTCTGTGAAAGATTACATACCCTCTTCCATTTCTTCTTCCATTTCTTGTTGCATTATTTCTTCTTCCAATTCATCATAGTATTCCATCTCGCTTTCCATGTCATCTATACTCTCCAAATCATCCTTCATACTTTGAACCTCCTCAGTAAGTCCCATCTCCTCTAGTAAACTTGGGCAATCGTTCAACGCTTGTATCATTAAACCAGCCATGTCCATTTCAGATTTGGTTTCCATCCATTCACATCCTGCAGGTGCAACATCTAAATCCGGATTGTTCTTTGCGATTTCCATACAATCACAAAACGACTTCTCGCCGTCAGCTTCAGCAGTCGTTACATCGCTTGATGACTCGCTTGATTCCGCGCTTGATGCCTCCTTTGAGGCGTTTTCAGATGCGTCTCCACAAGATGCGAAAACAAACATTCCCAATACAAGGGAAAATGATAATAAGTTTTTCATAATCAATATTTTATATTTTTTACTAATCTAGATATTTAATTTTTAATTAGAAAGATTTAGCTAAGATAACCCCGATTAATTAAGGTATAACGACAAGTTACAGCGTACATGAAACTTGTTTTTAACATCGTAATGTAGAAAAAAGAGTGTTAAAAATACAAAAAAAAACACTTTGAAAAGGACAAGACATGAGAACTAAAGGAAGAAAAGCCTATATTTGCTCTGAATTATTTAAAAAAAACAATTATGAAAAAGTTATTTGCTTTATTATTTGTTGCTGCAGCGTTTACATTTACGTCTTGTGGTGATGCTTCAGGTAATGCATCAGAAGATGCTACCGAAGAAGGAACTGATGCAACTGAAGAAGTTGTTGAAGAAGAAGTTGTTGTTGAAGTTGTTGAAGAAACTACTGATGCTACTGATGCAAATCAAAAGAAGTTACTGTTGAAGAAAAGTTAAGAGCAAGAGATTCTTTAAAGAATTATTAAAACCTCCTTTACGGAGGTTTTTTTTTGCCCTAAAGTTTGATTAAATGTCAAGAGTCTAAATAATCCTTCAATTCTAAGTAGAGCTGAAATTGATTTTTAGCACGGATTAAATTGTCGTCTTTATTCTTGATTTGGTAATATACATCACCATTGAGATAATCCGTATAGAACCGTATAGCCTGGATGAGGCAAACCGCTAAAGCCCCGACAGGTAATAAACCCACTTCTTCTTTACTTAAAAAAAATTGACCCGCTTCAAGATAGGACGATAAAATTGCATCGTACAGTTCGCTATTGAATACATTTGTCGTAAGACTATCGGTTTCCGCAGACTTATTGGTGAACGACCTTATCATATCACCAAAATCGTAGAGCACGGTTCCTACCATAATTGTATCTAAATCAATAAATGCCCTGATGGTCAAGCTCTCTTCACTAAAGATGAAGTTGGAAATCTTAGGGTCCCCATGAATCAACCTTCGAGGTATTGTCTTTTCGATCTTAATGAAAGCATCAATACAATCCATCTGCGCCAGAAGGACCTCTGTGAATATTGTGTTTTCTATAATTCTTCTTGCATTTCCCTTAGATAATGCCTCGGTGAGTTTATCAATTCGGCATTGAAAATTGGTAAAATCCTTAATGGGTGATTCTATCGAAGACAAATCTATACCAATATGGTCATGGTGAAAGCGAGCCAATGCATTTGCGGAAATAGTTGCTTGATTTATACTTTGAACAGTCTGATAAACCAATCCTGGTATGAAGTCATACATTCTCCAAATCTCACGATGTACATCTTCTAAAAAGATTCGTCCGCTATGTTTTAAATAGTTTAACGCTGTATTCGAAAGTTTTATTTTCTTCAAATGAAACTTTTTAAGGAGATTGCCCCTTAATGAATCAATACTTGTAAAAACCGTTGTATTTATATTTTGAAGTATATATTTTTCACCCTTAAGGTCCTCAACCAAAAAAGTACTGTGAATCAATCCGCTTCCTATTTGTTCAAAAGACAGGAATGAACGCCCCCTTTCCTTCAGGAAAAGATTTTTTAATTAGCTCATGTCAGCCTTCATAAAAAGGGGTTTAAAGCATTAGGGTAACAACCATTATCAATTTTCAGGTTCAGTATAGATTGACACCAATTATAATCTTCTGGGTGTGTTAGTCCAAACCAATCCTCCTCAACGGGATAACAAATAAATTCAACCCTTTTGTCAAGAAAACTTTGAATAAAATCTGGTAATCGACACTCCGCTTGCGCTGCGTTTCTATGCTCCTTGTAAAAGTCATTGAAAAACGTACTTAGGTCGGCGAATAGGTCGGCGTGTAACAACCAACAATTCATAGAGACCTGTTCTTCTCCATCCAAATCATTTAAACCACTCTCCATTGCGGTGATACGCCCATTTTTATTAATGATTTGGGTGTGCTCAATAATGCGATCTAATTTCCTAAGGGTCGTGTGACAAATCCCTCTAGATACAGGCCCAAAAGGAGACAAAGTCTTAGAAAGCTTGTAGCTCAACAAACCATAACCAGGGTTGTCCACTTGGGATTTAAACATTTTAATTGCTTTACAGTAGCTATCTGCACCATAATAATCATCTGCATTAATAACCATGAAGGCATCTGTGATATTATTCATAGCTGCTAAAACGGCATGAGCAGTACCCCACGGAGCTATTCTGTAATTAGGAGACCCTGGATCATGGTCATACTGATTGATAAAAACGAGTTTAACCCGGTTTTCAAAGTAAGTTAATTGCCTTTTTAGTAGGGGGATGAATTTTTCTGTGGACACAATTACTACATGATCGAAACCTGCATTAATCGCATCGAAAATGGAGTACTCTAATAGGAATTCTCCATTTGGGCCTAAATCAGCAAGCTGCTTGTCCCCTTGGTATCTAGTACCTAAGCCACCCGCTAATATTAACAATGTAAATGGCATTAAAAATTCTTAGACAATCCAAAAACGGCCTTTCTTTTTTTCCAATCACCACGTGTAAAATCAGGTACATCTTGAGGTGCTCCACCCATTTTAATCGATTGTTCACTCAGTGGGGTGATCGAATACCATGAAGCTAAATCATACACATCGAGCGGGAACTCTAAATCTCTTTTGATACACTCGATGAATGCATTGTCAACAAAGTAATCCATTCCCCCGTGTCCGGATTTTTCAGCAGAACCTCCCTTTTTCTTCCAAAGCGGATGGTCATTGTCCTCTAGCCATTCTTTTGAATTCGCCCAGCGATGTCCTTCTTCCATCTCTTTTTCAAAATAAACCATCCCTTGTTCAGGATTTCCCCAACCGAAATCTTGCCAGATCCCTTCTGTGCCTTGTACACGGAAGCCAAGATTATAAGGACGTTGCAATGAGGTGTCATGTGTCAATAAAAAAGTTTCTCCATTCGCACATTTAATTTGTGTTGTAACGATATCTCCTTGCTTAAATTCAAGCTTTGCGTTTGGATGGTCCGCCCCACCCTTTTCGTGTTCAACGATATACTTATGGAGCCCCCTTGACTTACTAGACATGGATTGTAAATAAAGCATTCTATTTCCTCGATTGATATCAAACATCGTAGCTAGAGGACCTATTCCGTGTGAGGGGTACAATTCGCCATTTCTTTTAAGGTAATGATCCGTTCTCCATTTGGCCTCGCTATATCCTTTTTCGCCAAATTCCACACCTGAATTATAAGCCGTTTTCCCGTCATTGAATAGAACGCCTCTAAGATCATGTTCATAGCCACCTTGACCATGAATAAGTTCTCCAAACATTCCCTTTTTAACCATATTGAGTATGGCCATCACGTCTCTACGGTAGCAAACATTCTCAAGCATCATTATAGGAACCTTCGTTTCTTCATAAACCTTGACATAGCCCCAGCACTCCTCTATAGTCATCGCGCCGCAAACCTCCATCGCGACAATCTTTCCTGCCTTCATAGACTCTGTACCATGCTGGTAATGCCATTCCCATGGAGAGGAAACAAATACAGCATCAATATCTTCCCTCGCCAACATTTCGCGGTATGCATAATCACCGTTTTGATATGCCTCACAAGTTTTACCTGTTGCGGATTGAATTATTTGTTGGGCAGAATGTATCATTCGCTCATCTGGGTCTGCTATAGCTATAATTTCGATATCATCTCTTTTGAGCATTTCAGTCAAATGATTTTGACCTCTAAATCCAACAGCTATGAAACCTAACCTCACCTTCTTTTTGAGGGCGGTTGTTTTGGCGAACAATGAATTGGGTAAAATAAGTGCCCCTGCACCAAATAGTGACGAGTCTTTAATAAATGATCTTCGATTCATATCCCTAATTTAGTAAATTATTAACCGAAAAAAGCTGTAACATTATCTTCATTAAGAACACATTTCGATGCTTAATTTATCAGGCGCTATTGTAATGGGAAATAATCTTAGTAAATTAGAGTCAATTGACTGATATCAATTTTTATGATTCAAAAAATACTCATCTTATTTCTTTGTCTTTCAGGCCTGCTAAGGAGTCAAACCATTTTGGATGAGTTTTCTATTGATTATAGCCAAGGAAATGTTTTACTTGCCTGGACGATTAAGTCTGGTAGCGTGTGTAATGGTATTCAAATTTATCGAGGCACGGATAGTTTGAGTTTTCAACTCATAGAGAATATTGATGGTGTTTGTGGAGACTTAGCCTCTTCAGTATCCTATACATTTACAGATAACGAGCCCATCAATAATAAAACAAACTACTACAAATTAGGGTTGGGAAGTCAAGAGTCAGAAGTGATTGGCATTGAGGTAATATCGATACCATCAAATAGCTACCTCCTTCGTCCAAATCCAGTTTCAGGTAAGTCAGACCTTTATTTCGACAACAGTAACAACCATGAAGTTCATCTAAGAATATTCGACGATTTTGGCAGTGTCATTTTCAAGGATCAAACCAATAGCAATCGTTTTATTTTAGACAGCACACATGTTTCCTCAGGTATGTATTACTTCACATTAGAGAATAAGCAGAATAACAATGTGATCAATGGCCGAGTTCTCTTTCAAGATTAATCAGGCGCATCAGTTTGAATAATTTTTTTAATCTCATCTTCGGTCGCCTTAAGCTTCCCTTTACAATGATCGGCAAGTTGATTCGCGAGCTGAACTTGGTCTGTTAAATCATCAATAGAAATTTCTTTGTTTTCTAGCTTTTGGGAAATCTCCTTAAGAAGCTCCAATGCCACGTCATATTTTAAATTCTTAATCTCTTGTTTTGTCATTTATTACTTTTTAATTGCTTTAATGGTGCTGATCAGCGTGTACTTTTCGCTATAAGTCGTTAATTCTTGATCTATTAGTTTTTCATTTAATTTATTGAGGTCCTCTCCCTTAACCGTTGAGATTGTATACCCTCTCTCAAACAAACGAGTCGGGTCAACCAAGCCTAATTTTTGACGCGTGAAATTTAAAAAATCTCTAGTAGTACCTAGAACAAAACTCAAACGGATTCGCAGCAAGTCTTTTTGCCTTGCCAATTCCTCTGGTGCCTGCTCAGAAAGAAGACCATGAACGTTGTTAAAGAATACACCAATAGTTGTATCAATAAAAGATTGCTCATTTCGAATGTGGTCGATTGCGGACTGCTGTAAATAATAAAGCTGGTCATTTAATCGTTCTTTCGAACTCGAAATAAATACATTAAACTCATATTGTAAATTCTGTACAACCTGCTGTAATGCCTCCTTGTTGGCCTGAAGTATTTCGTCAACACGAGCGTAGAGAATCCCTGAATAAAACTGCAGCTCGCCTGACGTCTGTGCCAATAAGCCCCTGACTTGTATTTGTATTTGTTTATTAGAATCAGAAATAGCCGCTAAAAACATACCTATACGCATATAAAATAGCTCTGCTGCCGCCGTAGGTGTTTTCATTGAGGCATGGGAGACTTCATCAATGAGACATGAATCTGTTTCGTGTCCAATTCCTGTGATGATAGGGATATTACAAGAAGAAACAGCTTCACAAATAGTGTAATGATTAAAAATATGCAGGTCCATTTTTGAACCACCTCCCCGTACGATGGCAATGGCATCGACATCATAACCCGAAGCTTCATTTATCGCATTTGCTATTTCCATTACAGCACCCTGGGATTGTACACCTACTGGGAATATCTTTACTATGAAATTAGTATACACTGCATTCTTTCTAAGCTCGGTTGTAAAATCCTCAAAACCAGATGTATTTGGTGATCCTATTAAAGCGATACGTTTATTAATAGGGCCGAAATAAAGATTGCTCTGGAGATCCATAAGCCCCTCTGTTTGGAGCTTCTTTCTTGTGGCTACCTTTTGCTTTTCAATGTCACCAAGAATGGTTGATGGGTCAACAGTATTAATTACGAGACTCATTCCGAAAACCTTGTGAAAGCTTACAGTAACTGAAATACGTATTTCAAGACCAACTTTTAAAACATCTGAAACATTTAATCCATAGTCTTGAAGTGTCTTTTGAATACTCCCATAATTTGTTCGCCAAATCATTCCTTTAGCTTGAGCTGTCCTGGTTCCCTCTTTAGAATCTACAAGCTCTAGGTAATAGTGCCCATTTTTCTCATTTGATTTCGCGATTTGGCAGGTAATCCAAATTTCTTTGGTGGAGAAGCTTTCTCTTACCCAATTTTCAATTGACGTATGAAGCTGAGTAAGTGTATATGTCTTCGTATCATTTTTCATTAAAAAGGCAATTATTCTTCATCGTAATCAATCACGTCATCAATAAGCTTGTCTGATTCAGATGATGGGAGTTCTTCTACTTTTTTAAGCTTGGATAGCATCATTCGCGTCCTGGTACCCACTAGACTGTCTATTTCGTTATTCGCTTCATTGATCTTCTTTTGTGCTTTAGCCAATACGCCGCCGAATTTTCCGAATTCCGTCTTTACCGCGCCCAAAACATTCCAAACCTCACTAGTACGCTTCTGAATGGCCAAGGTTCTGAAGCCCATATGAAGACTATTAAGCATCGCTGCTAGTGTTGTGGGGCCTGTGACGACAATTTTATACTCTCTTTGAAGTAAAGTAATCATCTCCGGTTGTCTCGCAACTTCTGCAAAAAGCCCTTCAATCGGCAAGAACATAATCCCGAAGTCTGTAGTGTTCGGTGGATCGATATATTTGTTTTTTATATCCTTTGCGAAATTCTTTATAGACCGCATGAGGTCTTTGTTTGCTGTTTCAATCGCTGCGACATCTCCCGCATCATAAGCTGTTTGTAATCTAATAAAGTCTTCTTGTGGAAATTTCGCGTCAATCGGGAGGTATATCTCTTTACCCGATGATGTGTTTCCAGGTAACTTTATTGCAAATTCAACATGCGCATCAGAACCAGACTTTGTTTTCACGTTTTTATCGTACTGCTCAGGTGCTAAAATCTGTTCTAATATATTCCCGAGCTGAATCTCTCCAAGAACGCCTCGCGTCTTGACATTACTAAGCACCTTTTTAAGGTCACCTACTCCACTTGCAAGACTCTGCATTTCACCAAGGCCTTTTTGGACAGCCTCAAGGCGGTCACTTACCAGTTTAAATGATTGACCTAGTCTTTCTTCTAAAGTCTTGTGTAGCTTCTCATCTACCGTCTCACGCATTTTCTCAAGGCGTTCATTCGTCGTTTCAACAAGCTTATCTTGTTTAAGCCCCATCTCCCCGAATTTCTGCTTTTGTAATTCGTTAAAGTCTTTAACACTTTGATAGAAGGATTCTTTAAATTCCTTGAGCGCGTTAGTAACTGCTTCGCGATCATCTTTGGCATTGGCTTTAAGAGACTCGCCTAATGACTTAAACTTTTCATCAAGTTTCTCGGTAAGCTTGTCAATTCCTGTCGAGAGCTCTTCTCTGTTCTCTTTCCGTATTCCAGATAATTCTTTTCTTTCCTCTGCTTCTATTGTGATCAGCTCCTTTATCTTGTCTGTTTCAGCATCAGAATTCAATGATTTTAATTGAATTAAGATATACACAACGACAAGAAAAGTTAGTCCGGAAAAGAGGCAAAGAAGAGGAAATATCATAGTAAATAGGTTAATCGTCAATTCAATCTAACGGTCTATCAAATATAAGTATTGTCCTTTAACTGAATAGACTAAAAAGAATGGGATGTAAATGTATTAGACACGAACGTAAGCTACTTACGATGTGTAATTAGAAAATTTCAATGATTTACTCAAAAGCAACGGAGCATATCCTATTTATCTAAAAAAGCCCAACAGATCATTGTGCTTTCTATGATTTGTGAACCCGATAGGAAGTATTTCAAACTTTTTGGAGGACTTTAATTAGCCATTATATATTTATTACGTATTTAAAATGGATCCGAATATTCAATATTCGTTAAAAAAGTATTATCCGTTAAGGTCTTTAAAAAATTGATCAAGTCCGCTTGCTCAAATTCATCTAGCATTAATCCTGTTGAAGTTGTTCCTAACAATGCTGGATCAACAGTTGATGAGTTTTGAACATTAGCGTTGTAATGACCAACAACTTCTTCTAATGTTTGAAATCTCCCATCATGCATATATGGTCCTGTGACCTCTATGTTTCTCAATGATGTCACTTTAAATTTGGCTCGATCTTCAATAAAACTTGTTACATCTTCCCTACCAAAATCTATAAAATCGGCATCAGTATCTAATCCGTTGTTCATGTATAAATCATTTTCAAAATTATTCCCTGCATGACAGTGCGCACAATCAGCACCTGAAGTTGTTGGAAAAAACTCATTGTACTCTCCAAAAAACAATACCCTTCCTCTTTCCTCACTATCGGTCAGGGTAGCTGTTCCAGCAAGGTATCTATCATATTTTGAATCGTCTGAAACAATTGATAGCATAAAATTCTCCAAGGCCAACGAGATTTTTAACGCCGTTATTTCTTCAGATCCAAACGCTCGAATAAACTGATTAGTATACTCCTCTCTTGCAGTCAGTTTTACAATAACATTTTCCAATGTTTCATTCATTTCTACAGGGTTATCATTTGTGACCCCGGCAAGATTATCTCCTTGCAGTCGATGCTTTCGCTCATCCTTGATGAGCTTCAGGTCGAACAGGTTCGAATGTCGGGAAGCAAAAAAGTCCAATTCAAAGAATTGGACTTTTTGTGACCTCGACAGGAGTCGAACCTGTAACCGCTTGATTCGTAGTCAAGTACTCTATCCAATTGAGCTACGAGGCCAATATGGGCGCAAAGTTAATTATAATTGCACAAATAATAATCCTTACCTTGTGTTTATTCAAAATTGATTTAAATTTAATTGAGTGAGAATTGTTTTTGTTTTTGTTTTTGGTATCTGTTTTTCATTGTCCGCCCAAAAAAAGGCCAACCAGCTGATTTTGAAGGGAGATCGTAGTCTTGAAAAAACGGATACAACAGCAGCCTTAAGTTTTTACAACAAAGCGCTTTTAAAGGACAGCACCTGCGCGGATGCTTATGCTAAAATTTCTGATGTTTTTGTGGCAAAAGGGGATTACAAAAAGGCAAAAACGCTTCTCGATATAGGCCTGCGAATTACCATGGAAGTCCCTAAGGATAAAGAAACAATCTCTCACCTCTACTCGATCCGTTCTTTTATTCATTTTACATCTGAAAACTTTCAATTGGCTATTCGGGATTTAGACCTGGCTATTGACATGAATACCAAGAATCCCAATTACTTCTATATGCGTGCGCTTGTAAAAAGAATGAACGGTGATGAAAGAGGGTGTTGTAATGATTTAAAAAAAGCGGTAGCTCTGGGTATGGAGGCTGCAAAAGTCTATAGCGAAACCTATTGCAATTAAGTCATCTTAAGTATGTAAATTTGTGAAAAATCTTTCATGAAATTCAATCTGTCTGAAGTCAATGATTTAATAAGATCCCGTAGATCCATACGTCCTGAACAATTTAGTTCTAGAAAAGTACAAAAAGATCAAATCGAATTGATTCTAACCAATGCTCAATGGGCACCAAATCACGGTAATACAGAGCCGTGGAGGTTCCATGTATTCATGTCTGAAGAATCGAGAACTGAATTGAGTCAAAAACTAGGCTCCCTATATCTAGAGACCACAGATGCAAGCTCTCAAAATGATAGTAAATTAGCCAAGTTAATGCGCCGCCCATCAATTTCATCCGTCGTTGTGGCTGTCTCAATGTCTAGGCAGAAGGAAGAAAAGATACCTGAAATAGAGGAAGTAGAAGCTGTAGCCTGTGCGATTCAAAACATGCAACTAACGGCAAACGCTTACGGAATAGGTTGTTTCTGGTCTACGCCAAAGCTTATTTACTCCGAAAAAATGATTGAATATTTATCGCTTGAGGCCAAGGATAAATGCCTGGGCCTGCTCTATTTCGGTTACCCAAAGGATGAATGGCCAAAATCACACAGAAAACCAATTGAATACAACACGGTATGGAAAACCCAATAGAACATCTCGATCTTGGGTTCGTGAACTTCACCAAGCATCCAACCCAACCCAATTATGTGGTTTATCGTTTTACAGATAAGGGACGCGCCAATTCATTTAGGGAAGAACTAGAAAAGGAAAGCATTGATTTTGAAGAGGATCAAGAGCATAAAAAACAAGTTTCTTACACTTTGTTTGCAATCCATAAAAAGAATTACAAGAAATCCATGAAGCTTAATTTTAAGGTTGAGGGGATGCATAAAAAGCCACTGATTCCATTCACTATTTTGAGATGGACAGTGCTTTTAATCGGCTTAGGCATACTAATATTGGCGATTGTGAGTTATTGTAAACAAATGGATCATCTAAAAGAACAAACTGAGCAGGTAAAATGAAATGTCTATTAACACTTCTTCTTTTGTTTAATTTCACAGCCCATAGCCAATCAAATAAGGTTTCCTCCTATTTTGGCATTAACTACAAGGCAATCATTCCTAATAACCTTGTTGGAAGCAAGACTTTAAGTCTAAGCGAACAGGAATTCTCTACCACATGTGAGCAAAAAACAGGCTATCTTTTAGGCGCTACAGTTAGAGCAGGAATAACCAAATTGATTGCTTTTGAAACTGGAATCAATTTGATCCATCGAAATTTCCACATAGACATGAGTGTTGCAGATTCAAATCTTTACGACGAAACGGATTTAGCCCTATTATCCTATGATATTCCTCTAAATTGTTTAATCTATATTCAGCTTAGTAAAGCTTGGTATGCGAATACTTCGTTGGGTTTTGCACTATCCTACAAGCCCTCAATGATTCAAGGAGTAAACGGGCTTGATGGAGGACACATCTTTACACACCTAGGGGCTACACAGAGAAAGTTTAGTGTAGATTTTAATGGCAATATAGGATTCGAATTCAGGAGTAAAAAGTCAGGTTTCTTTTATTTAGGAGGCTCTGTGCAAATTCCATTAGAACCATTATTTATTTTGGCAGGACAATACAGAAACCAGGGGTATTCACTTTTAACCTATGGAAACATCAATGGCTCCTTCTTGTCGATTGATTTAAAATATTTTTTCCCAAATATAAAAAGTAATGGAAGTACATTCAGGCCCGGACCAATCGAGTAGAATTAAGGACCTCATTAAAACATTAGACCTCAAAGAACATCCTGAAGGAGGTTATTATTCAGAAACATATAAGTCTGTTAAAAAAGTAGCGAACGAGGACTCCGTTCTTATGACGTCTATCTACTTTCTCTTAACCTCAGAGCAGGTCTCTCATTTTCACCGTATATCTCATGATGAGTTATGGTTTTTTCATGAAGGAAGTCCTTTGTCCATTCACTTGCTTGAGAATGATATGCACGTCGAGTTGATATTAGGAAAGAGTTTTGGAGAAGATTGTAGACCACAACATCTAGTCAAGGGAAATGTGATTTTTGGAAGCGCGGTACTTGAGCCGAATAGCTACACGCTAGTGAGTTGCGTGGTCTCTCCTGGATTTGAATTCAAGGGTTTTGAGTTGTTTAGCTACGATGATCTAATAACTAGCTATCCTAATGAAAGCGTGATCATTGATCGATTGACACCTTAAGGCTGACAGACTAACGTGTCGGACCAACTTGCATACCCTACCCATATTCCTAAAGCACCACCTTCGATGTTTGAAGGGATATTAGTTGGTGTGGCAAATGGATTCCCCGCTGTATAAATCTGATTGTATTTCTTCTCAAAGAAATTGTACTCATCTCTTCCGAGTTTAGAGAGTTTAACCAAAATAGTGTCTCCTATTTCATAGTACCCCCTGAATTGATCCTCCACAGAACTATCCTGAAAACTTATAGGGTTTTCGTAAGCAAATTCAAAGCTCAAACCATCGAAAAAAGCATCGTCAAAATAAGGGTTAAATGTCTTATAGCTTAAAGGGTCTTGAGTGCCGTTATCCTGAATATTAAGTTTCTGAACCTCCCAAAGATATGCGTCATAGACACCCTGCGGATCGGATAATTTAGCCCAAGAAAAACCATGGTTTTCAAGATTACCTTCTGGTTTCCAATATAAAGAATCTAAAGCTGTCGGCTCTCCTATTTGAGTCGTCGCTGTGAATACATCATTATTGACGTTTACAGTCAGTTCATAGCTCCTACCCTCCACACCTATCATGTTGGATGAAAAATATCCGCATAGATTTAGACTCGTAAGTTGCTCAATCGGTATGCCGAAAAATGCAGCCGCGATTTCCTCGGTACCTGGCGGCAGGTTGTCCGTGCAAATCTCAATGAGTGTATCCAACGTGTTTCCATCACTCACAACAACATTAGCCCCGGAAATGAAGTTGCCTAAATACGCTTCTAGATTTGTCGGTGAATAAATATCTGCTGATTTAGAGAGTAAAACGATGGCGGGCTGTCCTAGTTCAATTGAACCATCAATAACAATTTGCTCTTGATAACCAGGTAGGTCAATCTGAACCTCCTTGGAACAAGAGGACAAAATCATTAAAAAGAGAAACGGTAAAGTATAATATACTTTCATAATGCTAAAATTCAAAGTTCCAGGTAACGCTAGGGATGATTGGAAATAAAGAAACCTGTTTCACGGTAAGTTGAAAGTCTCCAGAGAGGAAGTCCCCATCATTATCTACAAACAAGAAGAATGGATTCGCTCTATTGTAAACATTATAGATAGAAAAAGCCCAATTGCTTTTAAATTTCTTTTTAACCTTAATCGTTTCACCGTTAATATCGGTTTTAAATTTATGGGATTTACTGTAAAGCGTTGCCGAAATATCTAAACGGTGGTATGGTGCCATTCGAGTAGAATTTCTTTCACCATAATTAAACAAAAGATTCTGCTCTTGCACATACCAAGAGGATGGCAAGGTCAAAGTATTACCCGTTGCATATACAAAAGCTGTACTGAAGGTCCACCTTTTACTAAGCTTATAACTTCCAACAATACTAAGATCATGTCTGCGGTCATATTTAGCTGGAAAAGGATTACCAGAATTTAGGTCGGGGAAAAGTCGGTCTGATTTGGCCCAAGTATAACCTATCCATCCTGTAAAATCGCCCATTGCTTTCTTTAAGAAAAACTCAATACCATAAGACCAGCCTTCACCAAATACCAATAGATTATCTGTATTATCATTGACATTGTCGCCAGGAAGTGCACCCTCCATATATTCGATCATGTTATTCATCTTCTTGTAATAAAGCTCCACTGATGTTTCAAATTTATCATCAAAGAAGTTTTTAAAAATAACCAACACTGCCTTGCCATCCAATTTGGGGCTTTGCAATATCTGTAGTAGGATACCAGATATCAGTCGGAAGAGAAACAGCACTCAGTGCAGTCAAATGGACGTATTGGTAGTTGTAAGAATATCCTGCTTTAATAGAACTGTTATCCGGCAACAACCAACGCAAAGAAAAACGAGGCTCTAAGCCATGGTAAAACTGAATTAAATCTCCTTTAGGATATTCAATTGTAGTGTCGTCAGCACTGATGTCACCGTTGATATATCTTGTGAACGGTCCCACATGATGATACATACTGTAACGGAGACCTATATTCATTTTCAGAACATCATTAAGCTCAAAATCATCCATTAAATAAAAGGCTGTTTCATGTGAAAACAGCTTTTGCGCTTCGCCCGTATCAAAAACAACAGAATCTGACTCTGCCGAAACACTTGTAGGTGTAAAAGTGTGGTAAATATGGTTTGCGCCCCACTTCACTAAATGTTTGGGATTTGGGAAATAAGAAAAGTCTACTTTGGAACCTACATCTCTCACTCCGGAGGATAAATTAAAACGAAACTGATCCTGAGCAGAACCAAACTGAAACATGTAATCAGAAACCGTAGCTGTAACATTCATGAATAGTTTTTTACTAAACAGATGGTTCCACCTCAATGCTGCAATGCCATTTCCCCAAGGCATGTTGGCACTAAAGCCCCCCTGGGTATCCGAAAAGTTAAAGACATCCTTTCCGTAGTAACCGCTTAGGAATATGCGATCTTTATCGGTGAGTTTGTAGTTGAATTTTGCATTTACGTCGTAGAAAAAATAGCTCGAACCAGCAAAAGGGGAACTATCAGGAATGGCTGCCTTCATGATTAAATCAATGTAAGTACGACGCCCTGAAATGATAAAAGAGCCCTTGTCCTTTTTGAGTGGTCCCTCAATGGTCAAACGCGAAGAGATTGCTCCTATCCCACCCTTTACTTTGAACTTTTTATTATTGCCTTCATTCATGTTTACCTCTAAAACTGAGGACATACGTCCTCCATAGTTCGCAGGCATCCCACCTTTTATGAGATTTACACTTTTTACGGCATCAGCATTAAAAACTGAAAAGAAACCAAATAAATGAGCAGCATTATAGACTACACCTTCATCTAAAAGAACTAAATTTTGATCTGGACCTCCACCGCGCACATAGAATCCCTGCCCCCCTTCAGCAGCTGAGGAAACCCCAGGTAGCAACTGAATGGTTTTAATCACATCAACTTCTCCCATAAAAGCAGGCAATGCTTTGATGCTTTCAATATCCAACGAAATCGCACCCATTTGAGTGGATTTCACATTATCTCCTTTCTTGCCATTAACAACAACCTCCTCTAAATCCTGTACACCGCCACCAATCTCTAGGTTATAATCGATGTCTCTGAAAAGTTTCACCTCTTTCACCTCTGTTGGGTATAACGTTGTTCTGAATTGAATTTGATAAGTTCCTTTTTCTAAGGTTAAAGAGTAAAACCCATAGGTGTTACTCACTGTTCCCACTTTTAATTCAGGAATAAAAATTTTAACGCCAATTAAGGCCTCCCCGCTTTTTACGTCGCTAACATAACCGCTAATCGTATATTTTTCAGATTTCTGCGCTACAGCAAGAAGAGAAAAAAGAAGAAAGCCTAAAAATATGATTTGTTTCATTTAAATTTAAAAGTTGTAAAGGTAAGAACACAAATAGAGGTAAAAGGTTTTAAGGTGTTAATTTTACACTAATATTTGTTAAACTATTCTAAAAATTTATGGAGTAGAAACAATTAAAAAGTTAACATTGGGAAAGAAGCGAAATGGTTTGCTTTATTTTTCTTAAAAAGAACAATGGATAAGAATATCTGCTTTCTTAATAGTAATGACGGGTCTGGCTTATTGGCTTTCGGAGGTGGTGAAATAAGATCACTTAAAAGGACTGGTGCCATTGATGCTATGAGTGAATTTATTACCAAAAATAAAGGCCTATATGTCTTCCTATGCCTTTCTTATGACCTTAAAAATGAAATAGAAAACCTAAGTTCTAATAATGTTGACCTTACTGCCTTTCCAGATTTGGTGATGTGGTGCCCAGAATGTGTTGTGGATATAAAGAACCACGACCTGGTAATTGTTCAAGGAGAAAACAACGATCAAAACCTTAACTTCGCAAGACAATTCCTCAAAAGCCAGGTTGATTCAAGTATAGATAAAAAAGAGATCACCTTTGAATCGAGAATCACAAAAGAGGTTTACTTAAAAAAAGTAAACGATCTTAAGAGACACATTCAAAGAGGTGATATCTACGAAATTAATTTTTGCCAGGAATACTTCTCTCAAGACATTGATATTGATTGTATTAAAGGTATTTACTTCAATGTAAATGAAACAACTAAAGCTCCATTTTCAAGTTACTTTAAGTTCGGTGATTTCGAAATATTTTGCGGGAGCCCTGAGCGCTTTATTCAAAAAAATGATGGACGGTTAATCGCACAACCTATTAAAGGTACTGCCCGTCGTGCAAAAAAACCAACGGAAGACGAAGAGCTTAAGCGACTATTGAAACTGGATCCTAAAGAAAGAGCTGAAAACATTATGATTGTTGATTTAATGCGAAACGATTTATCTAAAATAGCCAAAAAAAGATCTGTTCAGGTCGATGAACTCTGTGAAATCTATTCATTTGAAACGGTGCATCAAATGATTTCAACCGTGTCTTGCGTCCCAAAAGAGGGATTAAGCTTTACGGAAATCCTTAAAGCTACCTTCCCTATGGGTTCTATGACCGGAGCTCCAAAGTATCGAGCAATGGAACTCATCGAGGAGTATGAGGACTTTAAGCGTGGCCTTTACTCAGGTTCAATTGGTTATATTTCCCCGAACGGTGACTTTGACTTCAATGTTGTCATTCGTACGATGATCTACAACGCTCGATTGAAAACATTATCTTGTTCCGTTGGCAGTGCTATTACCATTAATTCAATTGCTGAAAAGGAATATGAAGAGTGCGGCTATAAAATCCAAAAAATCATTGATGGGATCTGTAGGTAATATTAAAAAAGGGTTCTCAAAACACCTGCGCCAACATAATGCACCGCATTATTTTCTTGCCGTAAGTGGAGGCTGTGATTCTATGGTGCTCATGGATTTGTTTCAAAAGCAAAAGAAATCCTTCAGCGTACTTCATGTGAATTACCAACTGAGAGGCGACAGCAGCCAAATGGACGCTTCGCTTGTTAGGCAAGCATGTTTAATTGGCGATATCCCTTTTTACGAATTAAATCACGATTTATCTATTGACCTGGCGCAAGGCGGTAATCTTCAGCAATTGGCTCGAGAGGTTCGCTACCATTTTTTCAAATCCTTCTTGTCCAAGAAACCCAAAGGCTCTGATATGCCTTGCGCACCACAAGAATGATCAAGAGGAAAACTTTTGGATAGCAATGTCTCGCGGTGGTGGTTTAAGAGCAATGGCAGGAATGAAAGTTATGGAAGGTTCTTATTTCCGACCGCTACTTGAATTTACAAAAAAGGAGCTAATGGCTTATGCGATTCAAAGCAAGATTGAATGGAGAGAAGATGCGTCAAATAAAAAGAACATCTACACTCGCAACATTTGGAGAAATATTTTGATTCCTGGATTAATTGATAAACACCCTACTCTTTCAAAGTCGGTTGAGTTACTGCAGAGAGGCTTTGCAGTACAAGTCGCAGAAGATCGAAAACTAACTCATAAGCTTATCCCTAGCACACCAAAGGATTTCGAGTTAAACCTAAATACCGTTGCTACGCTTAATTCAAACCAATGGATTGAACTTCTCGATCAACTTCAAATCCCAAAAGCTTTGGCGCTTTCAATTTTAGAACTGGCCAAAGGAGTAAATGGAAAGAAAATAATTATTAAAAGTAAGGACTCGCCATATCAAGCGGTATGGAAGAATGAGCAAGGTTGGCTTTTTGAGTGCAACAACAAAGACACGATGGCTATACCCTCCTTTGAAATAGCGCTAACAAAAAGTGTACCCAAAGCGTTTAATAAAAACGAAATATATCTAGATCCTGAAAAAATAACAGGAGAAATTTCTGTAAGAAAATGGAAACATGGAGACCGCATACACCCAATTGGTATCCATGGATCTAAATTGGTTTCCGATATTTTAAAAGATGCTAAAATCCCGTTTCATAAGCGGGAAGACGTTTGGATTATTGAGGATGAAGAAAAGCCTATATCTTTACTAGGTCACGTTATAGATCGCAGAGCATTAGCCTTTAAAAGCCCTTGTATTCTTTTAAAATTTCAACTTAATTTGACCAAGTAAAATTTAAATCCACTATTGTGTCAAAAGAGAATGAAACTAAAGAAAACAAAAAGGATTGCTCCCCAAAGGTCACTGGAATAGGGGGGATTTTCTTTATGTCTGAAAACCCAAACAAAACGAGAGAATGGTACGCTGAAAATTTGAAGCCTGGATCTGTATGACCACACCTTCCTCATCTCCCGTATTAAAATTAAAGGAAAAAGACTCCCCACTCTCAAGTGAATAATCTAAATCCATATTACTTGGAGAAACAGGTTCCTTTTCACAAGCAAATAAAAGTATCGTTGCAAACACTATAAAGCAAAATGATTTCATAGTATCAATAAACCTTATTGTTTTATTTTTCATGGAATTACTATTTATAGTTAACACTTAATCTGTTTTTTTTCAATTCTAAAAAAGAACCCAGTGTGGTCTACGCCGGGTTGTTTATAAACCAATAATTTTATGGGAGGTCAAGTAAATCAGCAGCAAATTGGCCTTCAGTTGTTTGGACTAATTCCGGAATCACTTCCAAATGTCCATCACTAATGGTAGCCGGGACTATTGCTGCATGCGGTTCATCATTAATTACTGTAAAGGCAATAAAATGGACTTCCATCCCAACTGGTAGTTCGTAATTAGGAGCCGTAGTGAATACACCATTTTCAAAACCATAGACATTAGTCAAAGAATTCACACCATCAAAAGAGATAAATAGCATGGCATTCGCATTGGTGAACCCTGTAGGGAGTTCAGCTGAAACTGTAGTTAATGGTCCATTATAATCCATGAAGTAATCACAATTGATCCAATTAAGTCGGTCAAGAAAAGAATAATATTGAGATCCTTCTGCGAACACACCTGCATTGTTTAAAGTGTCTTGTGGATCCCAGGTCAAGGTATCCCCTACCTCATTCCCATAAAATAATTGCATGTTTGGGTCTGCAACACCTCCTGGCGCATTGGAAATCATATTGTATGAAACACCTGATTTTAAACTAAGCGCCGTACCATTTTGAAAGGCACTGATTTTAAATTCACCACCTGAAAGGAGCGGTCGTAGTTCGCCGCCTGGAAAATTACCCATGGTTTGCTTGTTAAGTCTTAACATATCGCTTTTATTAAAAATCTCGACAAGCTCAATGGTGATATTACCGGTAACGTCTTGCGCCATTCCATTTATAAATGAATTGGCATAAAAAGTAATTTCAGTTCCTGAAATACTTGTAATCGTCCCACCCGCTGTTGCATCTATGCTAAAAGACTGTTTGGCGCTTTCCATATTACTTGAGAAATAATCCTGAAGGGCCTGAATATTGTTTTCAGGAACCACAGGCGCACTTGGGTTTGGGTTGTTTGAATCCTGGCTTTTATCGCAGGATGATAATAAAATCAAGGCTGAAGCAAGGATTGAAAATGTTTTTATTAAATATTTCATGTTAAAAAGGTTTAATTGTTTTTAGTAGAAACGTAGGTAAATGAATTAAGGGGGGGTATAACTTTGTTAAAATTAATCGTAACTTTCGCAAGAATAAGAAGTGTTTTAAGACGTTGGAGTATCCAATCCATTTATAATCAAAGGATTAATAGTAATTCTTTATAATAAAATTTAAATGAAACATTTGTACCTTTATTTACTACTTTCCGTTATTTTTATTGGCTTTTCTACCCCCCTAATTAGTCAATATCAGTCTGTTTTCGGCAATGAGAGCACCAAATGGGAAAGTCCTTTTTGCAATTTGGATATCGCTGAAATACAACAAAGAGTATCGTTTGAGGACACGATTATCAGTAATCTTGTATATCAAAGAATCGGATCACCCATAGGCGCTGCTGTCATTTACAGCCTTACTCCAAATTCAGGAAATGGTTTAGCTCGAGAAAACCCAGATGACGGTCAGGTTTGGTATACTGGAGTCATTGATTCATTTCAAGGGTATGACACAGTTGAATATTTAATCATGGATTTATCCTTGGAACTCGGAGACAACTTTACCGTCTTTGGTGCATGGGGGGAGACAGACATTTCAACTGTAGACTCTGTCTATTACATGTTCGGACTAAAGCACGTGAGAACGACATATCAGCATTGGTCGAATGATCAATCACTTACCTTTATCGAAGGTGTTGGGACCAATTATGGATTGTCCTATATGCACGATCATTACAATATGTGTCCGTGTTTGATTTCTATTGAAAAAGACTCTGATGAGGTTTATTCAAACAATGCTTGCAATCCTGTAACTGTTGGTCTTTAATGAAAACAAAGAAGGTAAGGTCGTATTATTTCCAAATCCAGCGAAAAATAATATTTCAATAAACAATTTAAATTTTCAAGGTGCTTACAACATTAGTAACGTTCTTGGAGTAGTCATGATGTCAGGGACATATGAATCCAGCAGCTTGAGCATCGACGTGGGTGGACTGAAAAAGAACATTTATTTCATTGAAATCGATGGCCTAATCTTAAAATTTATTAAAGAATAAATCAAACTTTATCTAATTTAAAAAGCCCTCTAATGAGGGCTTTTTAAATCAAATTATTACTTTATTTCAAGATTAGGACTTGCTTAAATTGAATAGCATCATCAGATAAAACCCTCAAGAGGTATCTCCCGTTCTCAAGATTCAAACCATTAATCGTTCCAAGGTCAATATCAATAATCGCATTCGTTTTTCGCCCAGATAGATCTAAAAGTATTACTTCAGTAATCTGACTATCTGTTTACAAAACATAAAAAACCATTATTTGAAGGGCTTTGCGATATGCACAACCATTTGTTACCAAGTATCATCAACTCCGGTCATATTACAAATAATAGTTTCGCAGATTGTATCACATAGCATGCCTTGGTTGTCAAAAGCATACATACACAAGCTTTGGTTACTATTCGGTGAAATATAAAACGATATGGTTTCTCCTGAAAACACCGTATCATCGTACCACCATTCATAGCTTGCAGCTCCGTATCCATAAAACGTGTAAGTACAATTACTATCCAAGGAATACTGAAAGCCAGCGTTACAAGGTGGTTCTCCCTCACAACCAACTACGGTAATAGATTGACAGACTGTGTCACAGATTTGCCCCTGAACATTGTAAGCATACATGCATACGGTATACAAACCATTCAACGAATAAGTGTGACTTACATTAACTCCTTGTATACCTTGAGTTGCATCTCCAAAGTCCCAGAAATATGAATCTGCTCCACTCCCACTAAATTCAACAGTACAAGTACTATCAGAAAAAATAAAATCTGCAGTACAAGCACCAGAAGACCCACCGCAACCAACTACGGTAATAGATTGACAGACTGTGTCACAGATTTGCCCCTGAACATTGTAAGCATACATGCATACGGTATACAAACCATTCAACGAATAAGTGTGACTTACATTAACTCCTTGTATACCTTGAGTTGCATCTCCAAAGTCCCAGAAATATGAATCTGCTCCACTCCCACTAAATTCAACAGTACAAGTACTATCAGAAAAAATAAAATCTGCAGTACAAGCACCAGAAGACCCACCGCAACCTATTGAATTCAACATCATAGAATGAGCTATTGATCCTTGAATATCGTATGCATAAAGTCTTTTGTCAAATTCAATAGATGAAGTAAAGCTCTCTACAAACTTATCAGTTTTACCAGAGAATCTTCCTTGCCAAGGTGAAAAATTCAGGGCTACAATTGTTTCCGCCTATTTGGAAACCAGCTTGACATGAAGATGACGTACCACAAGGGCCAAGTGTCCATGAGGTTACTCCATGAAAATTTAATGCAACACAGCTATTGTCGTATGTAATATTGTCACAGCCACAAACTGGATCAAATACCTGAAAGCAGATAGTATTGGGATTAATAAGGCTTGAGTCAATACATGTGCTTTGTGCGATCGTGTATTGACTAAAGCATGACCCAATTGTTAAAAGAAAAAGGATTTTGAGAGTTTTCATAAAAGTGAGTTTAATTGTTTTTAAGTAAAAACGAAGGTCGATGAATTAAGGGGGGGGCATATAATGTTATATTAAAAACAGCGTATCCCAAAAAGGCCAAGACATAAATGTTTTTTTCATTACTTTCAAACGCTATTTCTTATTTATATTCTAATCAGTATTCCCTTAGTTATTAAAGTTTATCAAAAGAACCATTTAAAAGACATAAATCAAAAATAAAGTACGGTTATAAAGAGTGTTTTTTCGTCTATTTTGCTTAATTCATGAGAGGATACATAAATAAAGCTTAATCTATAGAGCTTATAAATTCTTAATATAATATTGATTCCAAAACCAAATAGCAACCCTAAGATATCTGAATCCATTCGCCTTTGCTTAGCAAAACTCCGATGTGTTTTATTTTCGGTATTTTTATCAACCTAATTTTTAATTAAAAAACGATTATGAAGAATATTTTAGTGGCGCTTTCGCTATTTGTAGGCTTTTTTGTCCACGCGGACGAAGGCATGTGGTTCCTTATGTTTCTGGACCGGTTGAATCAAAGAGATATGGAGAAAATGGGCCTTCAGCTCACATCGGAAGAAATCTATAGCATTAACAATTCCAGCCTTAAGGACGCGATTGTTCAATTCAATGGAGGATGTACAGCAGAGCTTGTTTCTAGTCAAGGCCTAGTGCTAACGAATCACCATTGTGGATACAGCGCTATTGCGGAACTATCCACACCAAAAAATGATTACCTCACCGATGGTTTTTGGGCTAGTAACAAAAAAGAAGAGATGAAACCAAATTCTCTTTATGTCCGATTCTTCGTAAGGATGGACGATGTATCTAAGCGCATACTGGGAGCCGTGAATGATGAGATGACAGAAGATGAACGAAATGAAGCCATCAAAGCTGAAACGTCTAGAATTGAAGATGAAAATAGCGAGGACGGAAAATACGTGGTAAGTGTGCGTTCCTAAATCGAAAGGATTATTATTTTGTTTATCAAGATTATACCGATGTAAGATTAGTTGGAACCCCTCCTGCTAGCGTAGGTAAATTTGGTGGTGACACAGACAATTGGGAATGGCCAAGACACACTGGAGATTTCTCGATGTTTAGAATATATGCCGACGAAAAAGGGAATCCATCAGAATATTCTACTGAAAATGTACCCTTAAACCTAAGCATCATTTACCTGTAAGTATGAAAGGTGTTGCGCAAGATGATTTCGCGATGATTTTGGGATACCCTGGAAGAACAAACCGTTGGTTGCCTGCAGGTGGTATCGATCAAAACGTAAAATACGCATACCCCGCTTGGGTTCAGGCTTCTAAAGAATCCATGGACGTAATGAAAAAGTATATGGATGATGACAATGGCATCCGCTTGAATTATGCATCCAAGTATGCAGGTGTAGCGAATTACTGGAAAAATCGTCAAGGAATGATTGATGCCCTAAGTAAGTTTAAAACAGCAGAAGCAAAAGCTAAAAATGAAGCAAAGTTTGACAAATGGAGCAAGAAAAAGAAGAACTCGAACTATAGCGATGTCGTTACAAATATCAATGCTTATTACAATCTGACCAATGACAAATCGAGACATGACAACTACCTTCGATTGGTGTTTAGAGCTTCTAATTTCGCCACAAGCTCAAGGGGCCTTGGTGCTCAACTATCAAAATACGCTGTAGCTGAACCCGAAGAAAGAGAAGGCCTGAAAGAGCGCTTGAGAACTGGAATAACTGATTTTTTTGGATCTGTTCACCTCCCTCTTGAAAAAGAAATGCTTGTTGATATGTTAGATTTATATGTCGAGATGGCAAATTATGAACTCCCTAGCCGCCTAACTGATGCGTCAGATGTTAATGCGATGGTCGCAGCAATATTCGATTTAAGTATACTGACAGACCAATCAAGAATGCTTGCGTTTTTGGAAGTTCCAAATGTTGATTTGATTGCGAATGACCCTTTAATGATGCTTTCTGATGATTTAATTGCTCACTATTTCAAAAGTTCTGACGAAATTATATCTGCAAAAAGCGCCTATGATAAAGCCTTCAGAATGCTAGTGGATGGCATGCGTAAATCTGGCCTCAGCCCTGTTTCGTATCCGGATGCTAACTCGACACTTAGATTAACTTATGGAAAAGTCAGTGCATTACCGTCTGATAACAGAAACGACGCTAAGGACAATTACTACACTACCTTAAAAGGCACCGTTAAGAAGTACATTCCTAATGATGCAGAGTTTGACCTTCCTAAGGGGTTGATTGAACTTTATGAGAAAAGAGACTTCGGACCATATGCTGATAAAGCAGGCCACATGCCAGTTAATTTCTTAACCAACAATGATATTACTGGAGGTAATTCAGGATCGCCAGTTCTAAATGGAAATGGAGAGCTCATTGGATTGGCTTTTGATGGAAACATTGAAGCGATGGCTGGTGATGTTATTTTCGACTCAAAACTACAAAAGACAATAAATGTAGATATTAGATATGTTCTATTTCTAATAGATAAGTACGCTGATGCAAAACATATTGTCGACGAAATGACTATTATAAAATAGAATGAAATAAGAATGATAACAAGCCTCGTTAACGCGGGGCTTTTTTTAATTTAAAGAGGTAGATAGCATCGATAAGTGGTGAAAGGAATCAAATATCTCCTTTTCAGACAATTCATTATGATAAGTAGCGCTTCCAATTCCCTCTAGTAGTACTGAGAATATTTTTCCTGACTCATTTTTCTTGTCATTATACATTAAGGTGATCATGTTTTCTATGTCCTTATCCGAGAAATCTAAACAAGGGTAAATTTTCCCTAATAGGGCTTGAATGGTCTGAAAATCTTCTTTATTTAACAGTCCTCTTCTCATAGAAATATAAGCTTCTGCACACATGCCTAAACCAACAGCATGACCATGATCTACAGGGCTTATTGCCAAAAAACAGCCCTCTACGGCATGACCAATAGTATGTCCGAAGTTTAATAATTTCCGATCCCCTTTTTCATAAGGGTCCTCATCCGTTATAGCCACCTTAATGCGAATACACTTTTCAATAATATCTACTCGATGGAAGTCCGATTCTTTTTTAAATCCCTTTAAAACATCAAAAAGAGCGACGTCCTTGATTAAACCATATTTTAGCATTTCTGCATATCCATTGTAAAATTCTTTTTCAGGTAGCGTATCTAAAAATGAAGTGTCAATAAAGATGAACTTAGGATTGCTAATCACTCCTAATTGATTCTTATAAGGTCCAGTATCTATTCCATTTTTACCGCCGATAGAAGCATCCACCATTCCCAGCAAGGTGGTTGGTATATTGACGAAATTCATTCCTCTCTTAAAAAGAGATGCAATAAATCCCCCCATGTCTGTTACGATACCGCCACCTAGATTAATAACCAAGTCACCTCGCCCGAATCCATATTCCGAAAAAGCATTCCATACTTGCATACAGACCTCCATTACTTTGTTCTCCTCCCCACAAGGAAGAAGGATGATTTCTGCCTGATCAAGAGACGGGAAGTTTGTAATTAAATAATCAAGACATGAGTCATGGGTATTTTCGTCCACAACTATCACGATGTTGTAATTAGAATAATCATTAAGAAGAACGGGGAAAGAGGACTCTGTAAGAGCACCGATTTCAATAACTGATCCTAGACTGGAGATACTGGTCATAAAAATAAAATGAGAATCAAATATACAGATTAATGAGCCGCAAATGGGTTATATTCAAAAAGACATTATTTTTGCATTGTGTTAAATTTTGAGAATACAAAAATTGCTTTTCAACCCAAATCTAATTTAGATTTAAATAAAAACATATTGGCTATTTAGGATAATCAGCTCTCCCTCAATCGTTAAGATGGGTAAAATGCTGATGCTCTTCGCTCTAAAGCTTAAAATACCCGTGAATTTCATTGTTAAAAGAACAATCTTTAAACAATTCTGTGGGGGTGAAACAATTGAGGATTGCGAAGGCACGATTGACCTTTTAGGGAAACAAGGAATTGGAACTATATTAGACTATTCAGTTGAAGGCAAGAACAAGGAAGATGATTTTGACACGACTACAGGTATTATTATAGATACTATAGAAAAGGCAGAGAAAGAGCCGCAAATTCCTTTTGCCGTATTCAAAATCACTGGAATTAGTAAATTCAGTCTCCTAGAGAAAGCATCCAACATCAGAGTGAAATTAGATAAGCAGGAAACGCTTGAATTACAACAAATAAAAGGAAGGGTCCTGAAAATATGCAAACGTGCACATGATTTAAAAGTTCCTGTTTTTATTGATGCAGAAGAAAGCTGGGTTCAAGATGTTATTGACACATGGGCTTTTGAAATGATGCTTCTATTTAATAAAGAACAAACGATTGTATACAATACCATTCAAATGTATCGACATGATCGATTGGCATTTTTGAATGCATGTAATACATTAGCCCAAGAAAACAATATTTCTTATGGTGTAAAACTTGTCAGGGGAGCGTATATGGAAAAAGAACGATTTAGAGCAAAAGAGAAAGGATATGACTCTACTTACAAAGACAACTTATAAAACATTTTGATTTAGCAATTGATTTTGGTTGGTAAACCTTGATCATTTTTCATTGGTGGCAGGAACTCACAATGAAATGAGCTCAATGAAACTTGCCAATACAATTTCTAAGTACAACATTGACAAAAGGGATCCTCGCATTTATTTTGCGCAGCTTTTAGGCATGAGCGATCATATCTCCTTCAATCTTGCACACGAAGGCTACAATGTGGCCAAATATGTCCCGTTTGGACCGATCAAGGAGGTTATGCCCTATTTATTACGTCGGGCTGATGAAAACACATCTGTGGCAGGACAGACAGGCCGAGAGTTAGGATTGATCTTAACTGAAAAAAAAAGAAGAAAAGAAGCTAAGTCTAGAGCTTAATAAGCTTAAAGTTCTCGCGATTGAATCTCCCATAGTAGCAACCTGTGTGAAGAAAGGAAACATCATACGGCTTACCCGATGTTATCGTTGCTGAATAAACTAAAATCCCAAGTGAATTATATAGTTCAACATGATTCTTTTCAGTGCCCTCAAAATCAAAAGAGATGGAATTTATACATGGATTGGGGGATATGCTAAAGGACGTGATTGTAGGATTGACATCAACACCAACAAGCGTATCGATCGTATAGTATTCTCCAGTGTTTGGCATTTCTCCTGATGGAGCCGATTTAAAGACAAAAATATTACTCCCGCCACTAATGGGATAGGTCGTTTGACCCACACCAACAAAACCACCATCTGAAGTAGCCATTAGCTGATTCACCTGATCGAGTCCTAAATAACTAATAGAGACGAAATTATTTAACCAGAGTAAAGAAGTCTCATTGAAATAAGCAATATTAGAATCGTAATTCTCTTGAAAGCTAAATTCATTAATGACCCTATAGCCTATTACATTCCGATTATAACTAGATACATAGGTGATTTCATCCATAATAACATCTCCTTCTGCATTAGGATCATTTTCTGTTTGTTCGGATAGCAAGTTTCCATCAAAATCGAATCTAACAAGGTAGGAGTCATGGTTATCCTCCGATACGATTCGAGAACCGATGGCACTAATCTTATCTAGACTGACAGTCACGTCTTCAATAGCGTAGGGTCCAGGTTTATTTCCTAATGTCTTTTTCCACTGAATTTCTCCAGCTTCACTCACCTTCATAATAAATCCTTTTTGAGACAGGGAGTCCTCACAATAAAATGAACCTCCTACAATAAACATACTATCCTGA
Source organism: Flavobacteriales bacterium UBA952 (assembly GCA_905182495.1). Lineage (GTDB taxonomy): Bacteria > Bacteroidota > Bacteroidia > Flavobacteriales_D > Crocinitomicaceae > UBA952. The sequence continues at coordinate 69,451 of CAJJBU010000016.1, read as the reverse complement.
ATATTAACGATACTACTCGCATAGTCAATCCCAGGTGATAATATTTTATTAGTCCAAAGCGTATCTCCATCTCGATTCAATCGAACCATGTAAACATCCTTATCGCCATCTGATAAGTCTTGGCTCTCCCCCACCATGAAAATTGATGAATCTCGACCGAATACAGCATCGTGCAGAAACTCCCATGCATTCGTCTCTCCAATAGCTTTCTGCCATAACTCATTACCGTCATTATCCGTCTTTACAACGAGACCATTCATAATCTCCCATACCAATAGAATTCGTGTAACCAATGGCATATATACCTAAATCCTTATTGAACAATACACGTGAAGCCCCTTCAGCTTCAGGACCACCGTAGTGCTGAGTCCATAGCCTTTGTCCTGCACTATCAACCTTCATCAAAAAAACCTGAGAACTCCCCTCCCAACTAGTGCTCGAGCCAGTAACAACGAATGAAGAATCTTCTAACTCCGCTACACCCTCCCCAACATCATAACCTAATCCAGAGAAAACTTTATAAAAGGAAGACTGTCCAAAAATTCCAGGTATCCCGAGTATAAAGGAAAAATAAAAAATTAAAACCTTGATTCATCAAAATTAAGGACTCACCAGTATTACTAAATAAATTTTCAGATGCGATAGCAAGATTAAAACGAGGGAAATTAATCTCTGAATACATTCCCCATCTGAAATTTGAAAAACCGCCGTAACTCGCCTGCAAGCCAAATCGATACCAAGAATTAGTTTTCATATCAATTCCACCGAAAAACATAGGCATAAAGGAAGAAGATAGATAGGCTCGTGCTCCATAAAACCCCTGAAATACTCTTTCTGAAGAACGGTCAACTAACTTTGTAAATTGTAATAAGCCAGGCAAAACTCTAAAACTTGTCTCATTGCTAATCGAATCAGATAAAGAATTCGATACGTCTTGAGGATCACTAAAAAAAGTAGACGAGTTAAGTAACTCGTCAACCGTATAAGCACTATAATTAAGGTCGCTACTAATCGTATAGGAATTAATATTTGGCAAACAAACAACACCTAAATTACGCGCTAAGAGTTGGAAATAAATACGCTCCTTTTCATTTCGAGGCATGTTAAATCTATAATCTACGTCAATTGGCCTAAGGATTACAATTAAAAAAACTTGAATTAGATTGCTTATAAACCCCATCCATTTCAAGACGAACAGAATCAACTAGCGTACTCTGGTCGAGTTTCTCTTGCTGAATTTAATATTATTCCAAATGGAGCTAAGTATAAATTAAATGTAATTATCGAATTGGAAGGTCAAGAAAAGCCACTTTTTGAAAGGTAAATGAATCAAATCTACTTCCTGATAGTAAAGCCGTATCTCCAATGAAATGCGAATTCCCAAAAAACAGCAAATCAAATACATCCTCGGTATACTGAATTGAAGAAAAATTATAGATCCCGTATTTCAACTCAAGCCCCTTAAGGCTATCCTTAAAAACATCAATCTTATGATTCCGATATGAGATTTCAGAATTGATATCAATCCCAAATCTATTAATCAGTTGATGGCGCTGACTAGACACGTCTTTCATTACCTCGTCAATAACTCCACCATAAAATAAAGACCGAGAAATGTCTTTACCTATAGAAGTTGATTGGTAGTCGGCAACCCCACTTATGGTGAGCTCATTGTTGAACTTAAACTTGCTTGTATCCTGATGAACAGGAAGCATAAATTGTCCCATTACAGCTTGGGTAACGGTCAACGAAAACAATGTGAAAAGCAATCTTATCATTGAATAGTGTTCAGGGTTGTCAGTTTTAAATAAGCATCGAAATAAATATATGCCCCACTTGGTATAGCCACAGAACCTTGTCCAAACGAATCTTTGCTTTCAAGATTCGCTTCAATTGAAATCCATTTAACGGTAGAAATTTCGGACACAATACTCGGGGTTAAAATAAGCTCTGTCTGATTCGAAAACTTAAATAGACTATCACCCGTATCTAATGTCCCTGAAAGCGATGAACCAATCATATTCTCAGCAATAATGGAATCCATAACAATATAATTATCGTCCAAAAACCTAAGAATAAAACCTCCCTCTAAAGGAAAGGCGTTTTCAGAATTAATATGAATTGAGATGGATTCTGCTGTTATTATTTTATTCAGCTCTAAGGAGGATATATTTAGGCCTATTGTATCTTTTACTCTTAGGCCATTTACTCCGATTGCCATGGGGAACTCTGTCGCTACATTCACTTTTATTTTACTAGAAGGGAATATCTCGTTAAAAGAACCTGTACCTGAACCAAATGGATTTAACCGTAGTTCATATCCAATTTGATGCGTGTGTCCCATGTTTTCTAAATATCCCTCCATTGAACTGTTGGCACCATCCAATATCAACTGGTAGGTACTAGGGATAAGAGTATTCCATGTACCTGTGGCAGGAGCAATGAAGTGGTCTGTGTTAAGTTCAGAGGACTGTAAACTCTCGGTATTGTTAGCGTAGTTTGTGTTTTCAACTAAAGTAACCTGTGCCGCCACGGGTATTTTAGCACCATTTTCGATTGAAACTATAAAAGGTACTTCATTTAAATCTATAGATCCACTAATGATTTTATCCAAATAAGGAATTTCTAATTCTGTTGTGTCACTAAAATATTGAGCTCCAAAATACCCCTGAGCATATGAAATCTTTATGTCTTCGAATTTAGCCTCAAATTCAAAAACATCAGAAGTTGTAATTGAAGAGTTTTGCCCTTCTGGATCTGACATTATTGACAATGAAGTCTGTAGTATATTGAAAGCTGATAGATTTGAAGACCCCAAGACACCCGTCCCTTGCAAATCAAGTTTATAACCCTCTAAATCAATAAGAGCCTCTCCAACTGTTGGTGTTTCAGTAGTGCCCGCACCGACAAAAAAAGTCTCTTGAAAATCTATTCCATTTAAGGCAACACCAGGCATAGACACAGTGTAATAAGCACTCGTTGATATCGGGTTGTACACTTTTAACAGTATATTTCCAGACGAAACAATCGCTTTTTTAAGCTCCACGTTAGGTATAGAAATCTCATGTGTTTCAATAGAATTGTAAAAAGTAAACCCTGCAGGAACATTTCCAATTCCTATTGTAGGTGAAAAAGATTGACTTATAGTCGTATCAGGAAGAATTAGGTAGTCTACAAGGCGAACATCTAACAATGTTCTTTTAAAGTCGACATAGTAATTCAATCCACTATCGTCAAGTGTACTATCGTTATGATAATTGGAAAGATCAAGCGTATCCTTTATAAATGGGAAAACCCATTGTGATGACCATTGCGTACTCTTTTTAGTGCATCCTAATAGAGACACATAAAGGAGCCCAATCATTACCACGAAAAATAAGTTTATTTTCATCACGCTCTTTCAATAATTGTAGCATAACCTTGGCCTACGCCGATGCACATCGTTACTAAAGCATAACGTTTGTTAGTGAGGTTTAGTTGTCTTGCTGCCGTAAGTAATATCCTTGCCCCAGACATGCCAAGAGGGTGCCCTAAAGAGATCGCCCCGCCATTTGGATTTATACGATCGTCACGATCATCTAATCCAAAGGCCCTAGAACAAGCTAAAACTTGTGCGGAAAAAGCTTCATTTAGCTCCAATACATCCATGTCTTTTAGTGTTAAACCAGCTCTTGATAATGCTTTCTGTGAAGCCGTAACGGGTCCAATCCCCATGATTCTTGGCTCTACCCCCGCCACTGCTGAAGATACAATTCGCGCCATTGGTTTAAATCCTTGAGATTTTATTGCAGATTCAGAAGCTATTAATAATGCAGCTGCACCATCATTAAGACCCGAGGAATTCCCAGCGGTAACGCTTCCGTCTTTCTTAAAGGCTGGACGTAAAGCAGCTAAACTTTCTAAACTTGAATTAGCCCTAGAAAACTCATCTTTATTAAAGACCAAGGGCTCCAATTTTCTTCTAGCTATTTCTACAGGTAGAATCTCATCATTAAAAAAACCTGCGTTCTGAGCCTTTGCTGTTTTTTGCTGAGACCACAGCGCAAAAAGATCCTGTGACTCGCGATTTATATTGTACTTTTCTACCAAATTTTCTGCTGTGACTCCCATCCCATCCGTTCCATAACTGTCATGTAGTTTTGAATTTACAAAACGCCAACCGAAAGATGAATCATGCATTTGGGCATCTCTACCAAAAGCTTTCGATGTCTTAGAGATAACCCATGGCCCTCTCGTCATATGCTCAACACCTCCAGCGATAAACACATCGCCAGAGTCCGTCTGAATAGCCCTGCTCGCATGTATTGCTGCTGCCATGCCCGAGGCACATAAACGGTTTACGGTCTCTCCCGCGACTGAAACTGGAAGGCCTGCCAATAAACCAGCCATTCTTGCAACATTACGATTGTCCTCGCCCGCTTGGTTTGCACATCCCAAAATAAGGTCTTCAACTAGTGAAAAATCAAACTTTGGATGCCTATCCATCAATCCTTTAATAGCAATAGCAGCCAAATCATCCGTTCTAATTGAGGAAAGTGTTCCTCCAAAATTCCCTATTGGAGTTCGGACACCATCAATAATATAGGCCTGTTTCTTCATAAACTCGTTTTTTATAAAATTACAATTTTAGACGAATAGAGTATCAAATATGGGGATATTGTTACTTTTGAAAAGTTAGAACTGACATGAGTAGATTCGTTGACATATCAAATAAGGACATTGAATTCTTTTTAAGCTTTTTGTGAGTTCAAATTTGTAAAAAAAGACCTTGAACCCTATAGCCACGATGAAACGGAAGACCTCGTTTACATGCCTTCTATTGTATTGATTCCAGAAAACACGGGTGAAATATCAAAGATTTTAAAATGGTGTAATGACCATGGGATTCCGGTAACCCCAGCAGGTGCAAGAACAGGTTTGAGTGGCGGTGCCTTACCTATATACGGAGGCGTTCTTCTTTCGACAGAAAAACTATCTAAGATTGTTAAGATTGATGAGCAAAATCATCAAGTTACAACAGAACCAGGGGTAATTACTCAGGTTTTGCAGGATGCCGTTAAGGAAAAAGGGCTTTTTTACCCGCCGGACCCTGCCAGTCGTGGATCATGTTTTATTGGTGGAAACATTGCTGAAAATTCAGGCGGGCCAAAAGCTGTGAAGTACGGGGTTACTAATGAGTACGTCCTTAATCTAGAGGTCGTTCTACCGAACGGAGAAATCATATGGACTGGAGCCAATGTGATTAAAAATGCCACTGGATACAACCTTACCCAGCTTATTGTTGGCTCTGAAGGAACACTAGGTATTGTTACTAAAATCGTCCTAAAACTCCTTACACACCCTACACAAGACATGCTGATGCTGGTTCCTTTTCTTAAAGCTGAACAAGCATGTGAAGCTGTTGCTGCTATTTTTAGAGCGGGAATTCTACCCAGTGGTCTTGAATTTATGGAAAGAGATGCCCTTTTACTGGCTCAGAAATTTACAAAAGATTATTCAATAGAAATCCAAGAGAACCACGCAGCACATCTATTAATTGAGGTAGATGGCTTTGATTCGGAACAACTCATGTCTGAATGCGAGAAAATACTAAACGTTCTTGAAGGTTTTCAAACGGATGAAATTCTTTTTGCCGATTCTGAGGCCCAGAAAAACACCTTATGGAACCTTCGCAGAAAAGTAGGTGAAGCCGTAAAGGCGTATTCTACGTACAAAGAAGAAGACACCGTCGTTCCTCGTTTTTATTTGCCTGAATTATTGACAACTATAAAGACGATTGGCACTAAATATGGATTCAATTCGGTTTGTTATGGACATGCTGGAGACGGAAACCTACACGTTAATATTCTTAAAGGAGATTTAATGACCAGAAATGGAATGAGGAGCTTCCGTTGGCTATCAGAGAATTATTCAAGAAAGTAGTTGCTCTTGGAGGCACAATATCTGGCGAACATGGAATTGGGCTCGTTCAAAAACAATATATGGATATTGCTTTCCCTAAAGTGACATTACAAATTATGAGAGACATTAAAAAGGTTTTTGATCCCAAAGGAATACTGAATCCGGGTAAAATATTTTAGACTTTATTGAGCCAATGTAGATGTCGTGAATACAATAATATTAACAATAAAGAAATGAATCCGTTAGCGATTAATAGCGGCGTCGGAATCTCTGAAGCACCGACAATAAAGTGGTAGTGAATCAAGGAAAGAAACGAGTAAACGATATACAGGTGAAAACCAAGTTTAAATCCTTTATATATTTTATAAACTCCAAAAACACCTACCCCTGCTATAATAAGTCCAATAAAACTAAACAATTGCAAATTCTCAAGAACAGCAATTTGTATATTCTGAATTTTTAAAATAGAATCAATAGAATCTTCAGACCCTAAATCTTTTAACATCTGAATGAGTTCCGCATATTTTAATTGAACATTAGTGACATCTTCTGTTGTTAATTTACCACTGAAGACACCGGCTAATGACCCTAACAATTGCCAAGCTGTGGAAACCATAGTCATTACACACAGTACCAACAATCCAGTTGGCCTTCTCTTTTGGTCCTCAATTATTACGCTCATAAATTAATTAAATAAAAAAGATGTGGATTTCTCAATATCGTAAGAAAATATACGGTCTTGCTCAATAAAGGGAATCACTTTACGATATGCCGACAAAAGACCTTCATTAATATCCGAAGATTTCAATGGCCTCCTAAATTCCATGGCTTGTGAAGCACATAGGATTTCGATCCCAAGTACTGTTTTTACATTCGAAAGTACCTTAAAACACTTTGTAGCTGCATTTGCACCCATACTAACATGATCCTCCTGACCATTACTAGAGTCGATAGTATCGACGGATGCAGGAGTACATAGTTGTTTATTCTGACTTACCATCGAAGCACAAGCGTATTGCGCGATCATCAAACCAGAATGTAAACCAGGATTTTTTACCAAAAAGGGAGGCAAGCCTCTGTCGCCTGCAATTAACTTATAAGTTCTTCGCTCAGAAATACTTCCAAGTTCGGCCAACGCAATAGCTAAATAATCTAATGCTAATGCTAGAGGTTGCCCATGAAAATTACCCGCAGAGACGATCTCATTTTGCTCTGGAAATATTGTGGGGTTATCTGTAACGGCATTGATTTCATTTTCAATAGTTTTCTTGCAGAAATCTAAAGTGTCTTTACTAGCACCATGAACCTGAGGTATACATCGCAAAGAATAGGGATCTTGAACATGCTCTTTTTTCTGAGCCATTAAATCGCTATCCTTTAGGCGATTAAATAAGATTTTTGCAACTTCAATTTGACCCGCCTGATTTCTTAATTCATTAACATTGGCTTGAAAAGGAGAGATCAATCCCTTTAGTGCATCAACGGAAATAGAACTTACCGCATTTGCCGTATCAAACACCCTAAAACCAAAAGAAACAATATGGCTCAAATAGGCAGCCATAAATTGTGTTCCATTCAACAAGGCTAAGCCCTCCTTTGGATGTAATGTGATCGCTTGAACATCAAATTCTTTTAAAACATCAATTGTTTTTCTTAGCTCACCTTTAAATACCACGTCTCCCTCACCTATTAAAGGAAGAGACATATGCGCTAATGGCGCCAAGTCGCCTGAAGCACCAAGGCTTCCCAACTCATAAATAACAGGAAGTATATCATTATTGTACAACCACAAGATCCTTTCTATGGTCTCCAAATAAACACCTGAATGACCTTTACACAGGGCAATCGCCTTCAAAAGTAGAATACGCTTTGTAAGCTCATCAGGGATACGAGGGCCTGTACCACAAGCGTGAGAACGCACTAGGTTTACCTGAAGGGATTCAAGTTCTGAATTACTAATCACCGTGTTACAGAGCGAACCAAAACCAGTGTTAATTCCATAAATAACTTGGCTTTCATTTTCTAGTTTGTCTGCTAAGTAATGCGCGCAGCGCACAATCTTTTTTTTGGACTCCTCACTAATACTGATTACTTCTTTGGAGGAGACAAGCTCCTGAATCTTCTCTAAACTGTAAAATTCATCTGTTATATAATACATATTCAAGGATTCATTATCCATTAATAGACTTTGCGAAATCTTTTGCGAAATAAGTAAGGATTCCATCAGCTCCTGCCCTTCTAATACTCAAAAGCATTTCAGACATAGCTGCCTCATAATTGAGCCATCCTTTTTGCGAAGCTGCATGAACCATCGCGTATTCACCGCTTACATTATAAGCCGTAATAGGTACAGCGAAATTTTCTTTTAGTAAATGAACCACATCAAGATAACATAAAGCCGGTTTTACCATAATCATATCGGCACCTTCTTCAATATCCAAATTAGCTTCAATTAAAGCCTCTGTTTTATTGGCAGGGTTCATTTGATAGGTCTTTTTATCACCTGACTTTGGGGCAGATTTCAGGGCGTCTCTAAATGGGCCATAGAAGGAGCTCGCGTATTTAGCAGTATAAGACATAATACTCGTGTCCACATATCCGGAAGTATCAAGAGCCTTTCTGATTACACCTACCCGACCATCCATCATATCCGAAGGGCCAATTATATCAATTCCGGCCTGCGCCTGAGCAATCGACATTTTAGCCAATATGGGTAAGGTTTCATCGTTGACAATCTGACCGTTTTTCACAAGGCCATCATGCCCATCTGATGAATATGGATCCAAAGCAACATCACTCATTAATACCACATCCGGAAAAGTTTCTTTAATCTTCTGAATTGCTTTCAGGTAAAAATTATCAGGATTATAGCTTAATGTTGCTGTTTTATCCTTCAAATGTTCTTCAACGCAAGGGAAAATATCGAAAACGCGAATCCCGAGTTCCACACATTCTTCAATCTCTTTGAGCAGTATGTCAACAGACCATCTGTAAATATTAGGTAAAGAAGAAATTTCTTCTTTAACTCCGGTTCCGTCCTTTAAAAAGACCGGAAATATCAAATGCTCTACACCAAGGTGAGCCTCCTGAACCATATCTCTAATGGCTGCGTTTTTTCTATTTCTTCTTGGGCGAATATTCATAGGATTACATTAACATTCCGCCACATACATGAAGCGTCTGCCCTGTAATATATGCAGACATATCAGAAGCTAGAAAAACAGTAGCATTTGCCACATCAATTGGATTACCACCTCTTTTCAGAGGGATGCCATTTCTCCATTCCTGAACGACCTTTTGATCTAAGGCAGCTGTCATTTCAGTTTCTATAAAACCTGGTGCAATAGCATTACATCTAATGTTTCTTGAGCCTAGCTCAGCGGCAACAGATTTGGTAAAACCTATTAGTCCTGCTTTTGACGCAGCATAATTAGCCTGTCCCGCATTTCCTTTAACACCTACTACAGAGGACATGTTTACAATAGATCCCTTTCGAGCCTTGAGCATAGGTCTCTGAACGGCCTTAGTTAAATTGAATGCTGATTTTAAATTGGTATTGATTACTTCATCCCATTGCTCCTCTGACATTCTCATTAACAATGTGTCTCTTGTGATTCCAGCGTTGTTCACCAAAACATCTACCGTACCAAACTCGGCAACAACATCATCAATCAATTTTTGAGCCTCATCAAACTTAGCGGCATCAGATTTATACCCCTTAGCCCTACCTCCGCTCGCTGCAAGTTCTGCCTCTAAAGCCTGGGCTTTCTCTTTTGAGGAAAGATAGGTGAAGATCACGGTCGCTCCTTGGCGTACACATTCTTCTGCAATTGATTTTCCGATACCTCTTGAGGCACCCGTAACAATTACAATTTTATTTTCAAGTAAATTCATAAGCTGATTTGTGGGACAAATGTAATCAATCCCCTAAAATATAAATAAACTTATAGCGAGAAGAATGGCAGCCTATTTATCGAAAAAGGAATCTTCAATTCCCTGATTTACTTTGTAGTCTGTAAGAATGAGATGAATAATCCCCGATTTTCTTTTATTAACCTTACCTGTGGTCGTTTTATGAGGATTCGATGAAAAGCTCTTAGGCATTTTAAATTCCTTAACATCAACCTCGAATTTAAGCTCCGAAGGCAGGCCATAATCCTCGTGGCCATTATAAGTGTAGGAAACCTTAACATTCCCACTACTCCTTGTCGTTATTTCGGACTCTAGAATCAGCTTTTTAATTGGATCCACCCATAACTTGATTAAAATAATTTCTGAATCACTTTCATTTGCGATAACCGTAAGAAGATGCGAATTGACATTATTAATTATTTTTTCACCCGCAAAGACCACCATATAAGATTCTGTTGCTCTTAAAAAAACATTCATATCTGTAAATCCTTGTTTTGGAAGTATAGCAATTCCTTTAGAGACAACTTTGAATTGGTTTTCTTTTTTAAAATAGATTTTAGCCCTTACTGGCAATATCTTAATGAGCGGAATATCAGCTTTTATATTTACCGCTGCAGAATAATCTTGAACCCTCTCAAGTTTAGAGACCAATTGCCCCAGAAGTTCCTCGGGATTTTGTGATTTCAAAGCTCCAATAAACAAATATAAGAACGCTATACTGACTATTATTTTCATTAGGTTGTGATGTCTTTTTTATTGAATTTCCACAAAGCAATACCGGTGAAGCCTAGGATGTGAGCGAGTAAGATACAAATCGAATTTAATATGTCTGAAATTGGGACAGGTATCTCAAATAAGCTGCGCCAAGATGCCATATGTGTAGTTAGTAAAAAAGGCTGTACATTATTAAAGCTAGGCACATCAAGAGATCCTATTATCGTAAACAGAATAATTACAGCCATCGTACTTACGATTGGACCGATTGAATTATCTGAAAACACGGAGAAACATATGGACATCGTAGCGATGGACAATAGAGACAAATAAGCCAGTGCAAATCCATATATGTAACGCCATGCAATATCGTCAGCCGGGATAATCACAAGGCCATCATTATTAAGCACAATTAAGTCTCCCGTACCAAACATCCATTGCCCAACTCCATAAGCCATGAAAGCCATCCATAGGGTCAACAAAAAAGTATAAATTGCGCCTGCTAAAAACTTTGATCCCAAAATAGCATTTCGAGAAATTGGTTTTGTAGCCATCATTCGCAAGGTACCCATGGCTGCTTCTCCAGACACTAGATCCCCAGTAACTAACGCTACCAATAAAGGAACGTGAATTATGAGCATTTGCAGAATGATAAACGCCATGAGATTGCCATTCAGTATATCACCATTAAAACTCAAACTTTGTTCAAAAGATGCTGTTACAAAGGAAATGAAGTTTTCACCATCTGCTTTCATAGCGATTAAGATCACGCCTATCAGCAATGTCAATGCTCCAAACCCTATATAACTTCTTGGTTTCGCAAGAATTTTAATCAATTCGTTATACGTGCTTTTTAAAATCATATTATACTTCCGCAATCATTTTAATAAAATAATCTTCCAGTTTTCGCTTTTGTTCAATGCCATAAATACGAAGACCATTCTTGACAAAAGACTCGGCAACATCAGCTATTTCCATCTTTTCAATCTCAAATTCTAACTCACGATTATCTGTCGAAACACCTTGTACTGAATGAAAATCTTTTTCTATCAACTTTACTGCACGAGATGGGTCATCAACCTGAAAACGAACCACCATTTTCGAGGTGTTTAAAAGTTCATCCACCCTTCCTTCAATTATCGTTCTTCCTTTATTTATAATCACCATTCTATTTGCAATCATTTCAATCTCTGAGAGCTGATGCGAAGAAAGAATAACTGTTTTCCCCTGCTCTTGACTAAGCTTCAAGATTAAATTACGTATGTCAACTATTCCTTGAGGATCCAAACCTGTAGTTGGCTCATCTAAAATGATTAAATCAGGGTCATGCATAAGCGCTTGGGCAATGCCTAACCTCTGTTTCATACCGTGAGAAAATGTTTTAAACTTATGTTTTTCACGACCATGAAGCCCCACGAATTCAAGAATGTCATAAAGTGCTGACTTAGATACAGAAGAACCCGAAATACGCGCAAGAAGCTCAAGGTTTTTATATGCAGATAGGTATTTGTAAAAATCAGGCTTCTCGATGATAGACCCAATATTTGAAAGAATCTCAGACCTATTGTTTTTTAAAGGTTTACCGAAAAGAGATATTTCACCCGCATCAGCTTGAATCAATGAAAGCATGCATCGCAGCGAAGTGCTCTTGCCAGCTCCATTTGGACCTAAAAAACCAAAAACATCATTTTTATAAACCTCTAAAGCTCACGTCTTCGACAGCCTGAAAGCCATTAAAGGATTTACTTAGCTTATTGACAGATACAACGGTCGCACTCATAACTATGAAACACTTCGTTATAAAAAAAGTTTAAGCAAAAAATGAACTTGTTGAATCCTGGGATGTACACGACTAAAAAATATCACATGAAAAAACAACTCACTTCGATTCTATTTCTTTCCATTACGGCATTATGCTTTGGAAACGATAAAACCAACAATTCTGTTAAAAAAGCAAGTTTAAAGGCCGCTACTGTTTACACCTCAGGCGTTCAACTTCGATCCACTGTGAATTACTCGGCAGTTTCAGGCGTCAATAACATTATTATAGAGGGGATTAGCGCTTCTATAGACCCAAACACAATACAGGTTAGCGCCACAGGAAAAGTCGTGATTCTTGATAGTAAATACACCCTGTACTATCCTGAGAATACGGTTAAAGATTACAGTAAGGAAACTAAAGTGGTCATGAAAAAAATTCAACTTTTAAAGGACTCATTAGAGTTCTTAGGATTCGATCTTAGAGATTTACAAGAGCAGATTAGTGTCTATAACGAAACCAAAACAATGATTAAAAACAATGGCCTAATGAAAAACCAGGGTAAAGTAAATGACTCTATTGGATTGCTAAAAGAGGCCATAGCCTTATATACCGCTAAGATGAATTCAATTAATAAATCGTTAATTGTCCTCAGTAAGAAAAAAACAAATAAAGAGAAACAGAAGGCGAGGATGAACAAACGCATGAGCCACCTCCAAGGCCGACTTAATAAAATCAAAGTCTCTAACGTTTCTCCAATCCCAAGAATTACGGTTTCATTAATAGCAGATGGGGCTACAAACGGAAAAATAGACTTCTCTTACCTTTCAGCAAATGCAAGTTGGACTCCTTTGTATGATATTCGTAGTGAATCCTCCGAAGGGAAAATCTACATGAACTATAAGGCAGAGGTTCAGCAGCAAACAGGATTAGACTGGAAAAATGTAAAACTGAGCATCTCCACGAATAATCCGTACGCTAATAAAACCAAACCGGAATTAAACCCGTGGTACCTAAGCTATGTCGCTTATAGAAATGACATTAAACTATCTGTCAATAGCAATAATAGATACAAAGCTCTATCAAATGCTCCTGCTCAAGCCATTACAAATAGAGGGTACTCATTACAAGAATCAGAAGTCACCCAAAATGAAGAAATTGGAGCAGATCAATTCACAAAACTTGTGAAACAATTAACGGCTGCTGAATTCAAAATAGAACTGCCTTACACGATAGCCTCGAACGGCCATAAACATATGGTATTGGTTCAAAAATCAGAACTTGAAACTAATTTTAAATATTATGCAGTTCCAAAATTAGACGCCTCTGTATACCTGGTTGCTGAGATGTTGAAAATTGATGACCTTCAGCTCATTCCATCTAAAGCAAACATATTCTTTGACGGCTCCTACATAGGTGAAACTTATATCGATCCAACGACAATGAACGACACCTTATACCTATCTCTTGGTAAGGACCCAAACATATCCATAAGTAGAAGGCTTTTATCATCGAAGTGCAAGGAGAAATCAATAGGTGATAAAATTGAAAAAACATTGGCCTATACCATAGAAATCAAAAACATGAAGTCAAGCCCGATTGAGGTTGTGATCCAAGATCAAATTCCAATTACGACGGATTCAAATATCGAAATAGATAAAGTGAACCTAGGTAAGGGGAATTTACAAGATCGGACCGGGTTAATTGAATGGAAAGTCAAGCTAGCTCCAAAAGACAAGAAGATATTTGATTTCGATTATCGAATAAAATTTGATAAAGGACGACAAATAAACATCTAAAAAAAAAGCCCGAAAGGGCTTTTTTCTATTTATACTAAAGTCGCCATTCAAACCAAAACCTTTTCTAACTTTGCAGCAGTACTTAAACTTTATTTTTCACATTTTGTTACACAACAAAAAACCATTTTATTACCCGGAATTAATTAGATTTTAATATGAGTAAAAAGCATAATTTCAAACCAGAAAGTTTAATGATGTCTCATGGTTACAAACCAGAGCTTTCTGAAGGATCAATTAAACCTCCAATATTTCAAACATCAACCTTTGTTTTTAAAACGGCAAAAGAAGGAAAGGCTTTTTTTGAAGTTGCCTATGGCCTTCGAGAAAAAGAAACCACAGAGGAATTTGGTTTAATTTATAGCCGAATAAACAATCCTGATTTAGAAATTCTTGAAACAAGATTAAAACTTTGGGACAAAGCTGATGATTGTGCAGTATTCGAAAGTGGAATGGCCGCTATTTCTACGGTTTTATTGGAATTCCTATCACCTGGCGACGTGCTATTATATAGCTCACCACTCTATGGTGGAACGGATCATTTTATTAAAGACTTCTTGAAAAAAATCGGGATCCACACCATTTCTTTTACGCCGAAGGATACCCAGGAAGATATTGTAAAGCGTTTGAAAAATTCAGGATTAGCAAATAAATTGGCAATGATTTTCATTGAAACCCCTGCAAACCCTACCAATGCATTAATTGATATGGATATGTGCAAATCCATTGCTAATCTATACTCCTCCTCAGACAAGAAAGTGTACTTCGCTGTGGACAACACCTATATGGGGCCACTATGGCAGCACCCCCTCCAGCATGGTGCTGATTTTGCTTTGCACAGTGCTACAAAATACTTAGGTGGTCATAGTGATGTTATTATGGGAGCTTTAGTGGTTAAGAAGTTATTTCAAGAGTAAAGGTTTTACGAACTTTCCTAGGTAATATGGCCGCTCCTCAAACCGGTTGGTTACTCATGCGTAGTTTAGAAACACTAAAAATAAGAATGGAGCAACAAGCCATAAACGCGGAGCATGTAGCCGAATTCCTTAACCAGCATGAAAAAGTTGAAAAGGTATATTATTTGGGATTAATTCCTAAAGGTACTGAGGAATACAAAATTTACAAACGACAATACGACTCGCCTGGGGCAATGCTTTCCTTTGACATCAAAGGCGCAGAGGAAGACGCATTTAGATTTATTGACGCTTTAAAATTAATTAAGTTAGCCGTTAGTTTAGGAGGCACTGAATCTTTAGTTGAGCATCCTGCGACAATGACTCACGCGGGTGTAGATCCTAATTTTAGAGAAGAATTAAGCATCACTGAGAAGTTAATTCGAATATCGGTTGGCGTCGAAAATCACAATGATTTAATCTGGGATATTAAGCAAGCATTAGAAACGGTTTAGACATGAAAATTTACACAAAAAAAGGTGACAAGATAGGAACAGGATTAATTGGCGGAAGTCGCGTTTCAAAGAATGATCTTCGGATAAGAGCCTATGGTACAGTTGATGAGTTAAATGCACACATTGGACTATTAAGAGATTTGGTTAAAGAAAACAGTGTCCACGACCAACTTATTTCAATACAAGACCGTCTCTTTACTGCAGGTTCCCTATTAGCCGTCAGTGAAAACGGAACCAGTATGAAACTTCCTGCTCTTATTGAAACTGATATTTCAATTCTTGAAGAGTGGATAGATGAAATGGACAAATACTTACCGATGATGAAAACCTTTATATTACCTGGAGGGCACATAACGGTATCAAACTGCCATATTGCAAGAACGGTCTGTAGACGGGCAGAGAGAAGCATTGTTGAACTAGCGACTCAATCGGATATACCCGCTATTATTGTTGCCTACTTCAATAGACTAAGTGACTATTTATTTACTTTAGGAAGGAAGTTATCTCATGATTTAGATGCAGATGAAACGCCCTGGATTCCAAAAACAGAAAGATAATTTCTAGAAATTGCATTTTTTCCTTGCATAATTTGAAATAAAGTTTACTTTTGCCGAATAATGCGAAATAAAAAACAATGTACTGGACTTTAGAATTGGCTTCATACCTAGAGGATGCTCCATGGCCAGCATCGAAAGATGAACTTATAGACTTTGCTATAAGAACAGGAGCACCAATGGAAGTTGCGGAAAATCTCCAGGACCTCGAGGATGAGGGTGAAATTTACGAAAGTATCGAGGAGATATGGCCTGACTATCCGTCCAGAGAAGACTTCCTTTTTAATGAGGACGAATACTAAATGGATTTAAAACCAGGAGGCTCTGCATGAATTTCCTAGGTCATCTCTATTTTTCAAACAATGATTTAGACTTAATGATTGCCAATTTATTTGGTGATTTCTGTAAAGGAAAATCATATCAGCGCTATCCGAAAAAAATTCAAGACGGTGTAATACTCCACAGATCTATAGATTCATTTATAGACAATCATGATAAGGTTAAAGAAATTAGAACGCTATTACACAAACCTTTACCAAAGGTTGCTGGAATAGCTATAGACCTCTACTTTGACCACCTACTATCAAAACATTGGTCACGTTACCACAAAGTATCTTATAACGATTTCCTTCATTCATTTTACAATCACAAAAGCGAATACGAAACCTTATACCCAGAGCATTTTCAGTTATTTCTAAAGATACTTAGGGAACAAAAATGGATGAATCATTACCCAACCCCCTATGGGCTTAAAAAGTCCTGCGAGGGAGTTTCTAAACGAATCTCGTTTGAAAATAAATTAAAGAATGCCCCATCACTAATTAAAGAGTTTGAAGGTGATCTCCTAAGTGCTTTTGAACTATATATGGAGGACGCCCAACTTTTCTTTGGTCCACATTGAACCAATCGATTAAATATTTTTTTTGTGTAAATAATAAACATTGGAATTTGATGTTTCAAACATTTCTTAGTTATTATCTTTAAAGAAAGGATACTATGCTTAACTTAGTAAGTGTAAATTTGACACTATATTAAAATAATAAAGCGAATGGCGAAAGCACGCAAACATACAGAACAATTCAAAAACTTCAATTTAGTCGTTTTTGGCGGGACAGGTGATCTGGCACTTAGAAAAATATACCCTGCTCTATACCAAAGATTTATAGACGGTCAGTTAAACTGTGAGTACAACATAGTAGCTGTCTCTAGGAAATCCGGTTATGAATCCATATTTCAAGAACAATTCACCACCTTTCTTACCCAAAGTCTTAAGAACGAAAAAGGAAACAGTGCGGAAATAAAAACATTCGTATCCAAATTACATCTAATTACCGCAGAAGAACCCTCACCTAAAGGCTATAAGACTTTGAAAGAGTTTCTTGGTCGATTTAAGGATTATCAAAATATATTTTATTACTCCACTCCATCATCTGCTTTCGGGGCAATCTCAGAGGCCCTTAAGGCTTCAGGTTTAACGAATGACCGAAGTAAGGTTGTTTTAGAAAAGCCATTAGGCCATAGCCTTCAGTCGTCAAATGCCATTAATGACCAAATCACAAAGACCTTTAAAGAATCACAAATCTACAGGATAGATCACTACTTGGGTAAAGAAACAGTACAGAACTTAATGGTTCTTCGCTTTGCCAACAACTTATTTGAGAGGGCATGGAACTCTGAAAACATAGACAGTATTCAAATCACAGTTGCAGAAAGTCTCGGTGTAGAAAAAAGGGCTGGCTATTATGACCAGAGTGGCGCTTTACTAGACATGGTTCAAAACCACCTACTTCAATTGGTATGTCTCGTAGCAATGGAACCTCCATATGTGTTAGAAGCGAATGAGGTTCGGAACGAAAAAGTAAAAATATTAAGATCACTGAGACCCTTCACGAAACATTCAATAAAAACCGAATCCATAAAAGGACAATATACCAGAGGTAGTATTGATGATGTCAAAGTCAGTTCCTACCTCGAGGATATTGATAAATATGAATCGAAGACAGAGACCTTCGTCGCACTCAAAACTTATGTTGATAATTGGAGATGGAAAAATGTGCCTTTTTATATACGGACAGGAAAAAGAATGAAAACACGGTATTCAGAAATCGTGATAAACTTTAAAGAGGTGAAGCATAATTTATTTCCTTCAAAAGAAAGAATGAACAATAATAAATTAATTATACGACTGCAGCCAGAAGAAAGAATAGAATTAATTCAAATGACAAAAGTTCCTGGGCCCGGAGGATATCGTTACAAGCCAATTGCGTTAAAACTAGACTACATAGATTCGTTTGACGAAAGGTTTCCTGAGGCTTATGAGCGATTGATTATAGATGTTGTAAGAGGAAACCAAACCTTGTTCATGAGTCAAGATGAACTAGTTGCAGCATGGACATGGATTGAATCCATCACAAATAGTTGGAAAAATGCTGGGACTAAAAACGTCTTATACGAAGCAGGATCTTGGGGTCCCGGCGATCAAATACTGAACGAGGATGAATCATGGGTAACCAAATCTTGGAATAAAAAATGAATTCATTTGACAACATGAAGCAGCTCGAAGATGAGATGTGCAGTACAATAAAGGTGCTTTTAACAAGCGCAATAAAAAAGAATGGATCGGCTAAAATATTACTTTCCGGAGGCGGCACACCAAAAGGTCTCTACAACAAACTCTCTCATTTAAAGCTAAATTGGAGAAATATAGAAATTGGTCTTGTTGATGAAAGAACTCTTGCAAAATCATTATCTTCTAATGAAAGAATGATTCGCGAGACGCTTCTTATCAATGAAGCAAAAAATGCTTCTTTCACGGGGATGGTTTTTGACCCTTTGGATTATCAAAATAATTTAAATATCGCTAAAATCAACTACCAGAAGTTTGTGGGCTCTGATGTACTTATTCTTGGAATGGGTGGTGATGGGCACACCGCCTCTATATTTCCTAACGACAAAGCATCTGTGCGTGCAATAGATGATTCTAAGGCATCGTTAATCAATACAAACGCACCAAGTGATCCGAAATTACGCATTACACTAAGTAAGGCATTCATTACCACATGTAAGCATGTTTACTTAATGTTCTCCGGTGATGAAAAGAAAAGTGTTTTTATGTCCAGTGAGCTTAAAAACTACCCGATTAGTAATTTTAAAGAAAAATTAGAAATGGTATATTTCGCTAAAAATTAAATAAATATGCACTCATCTATAGAAGACATTACAAATCGTATTATCAAAAGAAGCAAAGACACTAGAGATGCTTATTTAAGGGAGGTTGACGGCATGTTTGAGGAAGGCGTATACCGCTCCTCTCTTAGCTGCGGAAATCTTGCACATTCATTTGCTGGCTGCGACGTCTCGGATAAAAATGAATTAGCTGGAGACATCACTAAGAACATAGGACTTGTGACCGCTTATAACGACATGCTTTCTGCACATAGAGTCTATGAAAACTATCCTGAAGAGCTTCGCGAATATGCTAGAAAACACCATTCCGTATTGCAAGTCGCAGGTGCTGTTCCCGCGATGTGTGATGGTGTGACACAAGGAAAAGAAGGCATGGAACTTTCTCTTTTCTCAAGAGACGTGATAGCATTAAGTACCTGCATCGGTTTGTCGCACAATGTCTTCGATGCCGTATTGAGCCTTGGTATTTGTGATAAAATAGTTCCTGGATTAATGATGGGATGTTTAAACTATGGACATCTGCCTGTAATCTTTGTTCCCGGAGGCCCTATGCCGACTGGGATAAGCAATGAAGAAAAGGCGAGCATCAGACAAAACTTTGCTGAAGGAAAAATTGATAGAGCGGAACTTCTAAAGGGAGAGTCTGATTCATATCACTCTCCTGGAACCTGCACGTTTTACGGCACAGCTAATAGCAATCAAATGCTGATGGAAATCATGGGCATGCAGCTCCCAGGGTCTAGTTTTGTCAACCCTGACACTGAACACAGAAGATTATTAAATGAAAAAGCCGTAGAACTTGCTGTTGAAAATTCTAAACTAGGACTTGACCGTTCGATTTCTAGAATAATAAATGAGAAAACAATAGTCAATGGTATCATTGGCTTACTAGCTACAGGAGGGTCAACTAATCACACGATTCATCTTATAGCAATTGCAAAAGCTGCAGGTATTATTATAAACTGGGAAGACATGTCCGATTTATCAGATGTAATTCCATTAATTACCAGAATGTATCCCAATGGCGCCGCTGATGTGAACCATTTTCACGCAGCAGGTGGAATGTGTTTTGTTATTAAAACACTTTTATCGCAGGGACTATTACATAATGATGTAACGACAATTTTAGGCTATGGTTTAGAACAATATACAAAAGAGAGTAAAATACTAAATGGGAAAATAGCGTTTTCAGAAGGGGCTGATGCCTCTTTTAACCTAAACGTGATCCGACCAGCTACAGATCCTTTCTCTGTGGATGGAGGAATCAAAATCCTCAAAGGTAATTTAGGAAGATCTGTTATAAAAACAGCTGCAGTATCAGATGAGCATAGATTTGTTGAAGCGCCCGCAATCGTTTTTCATGAACAAAAAGATTTACTAGAGGCTTTTAGAAACAATGAATTAAATAAGGATTTTATCGCAGTTGTTCCTTTTCAAGGCCCAAAACAAAATGGAATGCCTGAACTACACAACCTCACCCCTTCTTTAACCATCCTTCAAAAACGTGGATTTAAAATTGGATTAATTACGGATGGCCGGATGTCAGGAGCATCAGGAAAAGTACCTGCGGCAATTCACTTGACCCCAGAAGCTATGGATGGTGGTTTGATTTCTAAAATTAGAACTGGAGACCTATTGAGAATCGATACCAAAAAAGGTTCTCTTGATGTAATTGACTTTGAAGCAGTCTCTATGAGACAGCCTTCCATAATCGAAAAAAAGAATAGGAATTCTTTAGGGAGAGGTCTGTTTGCAAATGCAAGACAAAATGTTTCTACTAGCGAGGAAGGTGCTAGCTTTATTTTGCCTGAATGAAAACAGTGAAGACTAAGCAATTAATGAATACAACACATAGAAAAGATAAGCACTAAACAGAATAGCCCCTTCGACCCTGCTTAACTTCTTGCTCCAGAATAAAAAAAACCCGATCAACAGGCTTATCCCAAACATTACAGGTAGATCAAATCGAAATAAAAATGAATTTGCAATCATTGGCTGCACAATACTGGTAATACCAAGAACGGCAAATACATTAAAGATGTTACTGCCTATCAAATTACCTATTGAAATACTCGTTTGACCTTTAATAATAGCCATGATTGAAGTAACAAACTCAGGTAATGAAGTACCTAATGCTACAATAGTAATTCCAATGATAAATTCTGAAACACCCAAAGACTTCGCAATAACCACAGCATTATCAACCAATAATTCCGAGCCAAAATAAAGTCCGGCTGCCCCTAACAAAAAATAAACAGGAATCATTTTTGACTTGACGGCTTCACCTGTATCTTCGTCGGTAAAACCCGACTCTCTATAACGTATGGTTAAGGTTATGAAAACAAGCAAGCCTGCAATGAAAAACATTCCATCAGTACGGTCTAAAACTCCATCGTAGGCAAACCCGATAAACATTAAAGCAGAAAGAAGCATTACCCACCAAGAGAGTCTGTAACTTTTAGATTCAAAAAGCATGGGCTTTATAACAGCCGTCAAACCCAAAACCAAACCTAAATTAGCGATATTCGAACCAATAACATTACCTATTGCAATTCCGGTATTCCCCTGAATAGCGGCATTAAGACTGACTATTAATTCTGGAGCAGATGTTCCAAAAGAAACCACCGTGGCCCCTATTAAGAGAGGGGATAGCTTACATTTAGTCTTCGAAGCCAATGCTACAGCACTCTTGACCAAGAAAATCACCACCAATCAGTACCAACAGTAACACCTACCAGAAAGTAGAAATGAATACACCATTTAAGAAACTTTAATACTCCCATGAACCATACGGTCTAGCCTAGACTATTCATCTCTCATTTAGCAAACGAACTAGGATGAAATCTGATCCTCACTACTCTGTGAAATTGCAGATTTGTCCAAACGTAATTTTGTTTTCTCACTTTCAATTAAAACTGTAGAATCTGCTACTTCTAAAATCCGACCATGAATCCCTCCAATACTAACAACATGATCTCCTTTCGCTAAAGCTTCTCTGAATTTTTTTAAATCCTTTTGCTTTTTCATTTGAGGACGAATCATAAAAAAATAAAACACCAGAACCATTAGTCCTAACATTAGCATACTTGACATTCCACCTTCTCCCATAACTTGTTCTTTATTTGATTATTTAATTTTCACCTTTATTTTTAACGTTACTCGATTCGGCTCAGTATTAGCCATCAATGTAACATACTTAGATACCTCACTATTATTTCTAAAATTCTCGGTATTTACTTTCGCAGTAATCACACCCTTTTCACCGGGTAAAATAGGTGCTTCCGGTTTTTTTGCAACCGTACAAGAGCACGAGCCTTTAATCTCTCCAAAGACGAGCGGATACCGCCCTGTATTCTCAATATTAAATACTGCCTCAACGACTTCACCCTTCACTCTTTCGCCTGCGTCAAAGATTTTGTCTACCCGCATACTTGTCTTCTGCCCCACTTCTAAATCGCCACTCTGTTTACAAGAGATAAAGAATAGAAAAAGAAACAGGCTTGATATAATTTTAACTTCCATTGTTATTGTTTTAAACCTCTGCCCGTTTTAATTATTTTTTTTTCTTCCGTTAATATTTTGACAGACTTATCCAAAATACCATTGATGAAAACATTACTTTTTGGCGTACTATAGTACTTAGAGATCTCTAAATATTCATTAATAGTAACCTTTGTGGGGATACTTTCGAAAGATTGCAATTCTGCAAAAGCCATTTTCAATAAAAGAACATCCATTTTTGCAATTCGATCGAGGTCCCAATTATCAGCCAAAGTTCCAATAAGTTTCTCACTCTCTGAATCAAGAGCAATAGTTTGCTTCATTAAAGTCTGGATAAATTCCTTTTCATCGTCATTTTCCTTATACAATGGAAGGACTTCAAATGTCTCATTTTCAGACATCCCTTTCAATGTTTTTATAACCATTGAACAAGCCAAATCGATATCATCAATCCAACAGATATCTTGCTCCTCAAAAAAGCTATAAATAATCGGTGAATTTGCAATCTCAGCTCTGAAAAGTTGAATTAAAAAACTTCGGTCTTGAATGAAACCAGACTCCTTTTCATCCATATTTTCAAAGTAAACCTCACTCTTCTCAATTTCAATAAAAAGCTTTCTGAAAATCTCTTGCTCCTCATCTGAATTCCAATTAACATTTCTTCTTTTACATAGCGCCTGAAAAGGTTCAGCTGCCATTATTTTCGAAACAACTTGATTGTCAACGTACTTTCTATTGGGATTCAGCTCATCAAATGTTGGACGTATCTTTTTTGATCGGTCATCCATTTTAGCCAAAGAAGAAGCGCGCAACTCTTGAAAGGTTAGAATTAGATACAAATACAAGTCATACATGCGGTCTACAGAATGTAAAAGCTGGTTTTGCGCTGTTTTAACATCCATAGATTCTTTATGGTTATAAAACATATACAACATTTGAAGCACTTTAATTCTGAGATGTCTTCTATTTAGCATTCGTAGTTATTTTTTAGAACCTTTATTAATCTTCTCCTCTGCCATCTTCATTGCAATAATATGCGATGGGGTTCTTTCCTTTTCTGAACGACTTACAATATCATGAATCGTATTGTATATTTTTTCAGACTTAACAAGTGCCCAATCATTAGATAAGCCTTTTACTTCCGAAAAGCAATTCATAACGCCACCAGCATTTATTGCAAAATCCGGAGCATATAAAATGCCTTTATTTAATAGGGCTAAGCCATGAATATCCTCTATACCCAACTGGTTATTAGCAGCGCCTGCAACAATACCACATTTTAATTTAGATAGGGTCTCGTCATTAATCGTACCCCCTAAGGCGCATGGAGCGTAAATGTCCATTTCCTGATCATAAACACTATCTAAAGACACGCCAATTGCTCCATAGGTATTTGAAACCCTTTTAACCGTATTTTCATTGATGTCTGATATAAGCACATGAGCACCTTCTTTTCTCAGGTGCGCTACCAAATACTCACCAACGTGACCTGCACCTTGAACTAATATTTTTTTTCCTTCTAATGAATCCGATCCATATCTGATTTTTGCACAAGCCTTCATGCCCATATAGGTTCCGAATGCAGTTACCGGAGAAGGATCTCCACTCTTACCGGGCAAGCCCACAACATGATTGGTCTCTTTACTTACCCAAACCATATCGCTAGGCGAGATCCCTACATCTTCTGCCGTTATATAATTACCCGCTAAGGAATCTACAAAGCGACCAAACCTTCTAAATAAAGCTTCAGACTTCATCGTTTTAGAGTCCCCAATAATAACCGCCTTTCCGCCTCCAAGAGCTAGGTCAGAAATTGCATTTTTATAGGTCATTCCTCTAGAGAGCCTTAACACATCATTCAATGCATCTATTTCGTTGCTATAAGACCACATGCGCGTTCCTCCGAGGGCTGGACCTAGGGTTGTATCGTGAATGGCAATGATTGCTTTGAGTCCTGTTGCGTTATCACTACAGAATAAAATCTGATCGTGATCCATTGAAGACATTTGAGAAATTACAGGATTGGTTGACAACTCAAATTCAGTATTCATACTTTTTACGGACATAATTAGTACAGTTCGTTAACTTCCGAGCGAAACCAACATAAAGTAATATTGATTTAGCGTTGACAAAAATAACGATTTATCAAGTATGAAACTTCAAGTCCAGGACAATTATTTCATTATAAGCGTGGACTACAAATAAAGCCATAAAAAAAGGGGGCCAAAGCCCCCTATTCCTTTAATAAATTAAATCTTATTTATTAGAAACTACGATTCTTTTTACAATCGACTCATTTCCGTTTACTCGTACAATATATATCCCCTCTTCAACACTTGAAATGTTGATTGGCGTAGTCAATTCACCATTGAAAGTATTGTATGATTTTTTCATGACAACCTTACCGCTGATGTCCGTAATATTAACATCAACGATTGTCGTGTTCATTCCTGAAACATCAAGTGTAAACTTACCTGTAGATGGGTTAGGGTAGATATTAACTCTATTGTCATTTGTGTTTTCTAAAACACCTACTGTTGACTCAACTACTTCTCCAAAATTCGCTCTTAAAAGGTAAGCTACAGGGAAACCATAGTCTTCACTATTAGCCCATGGGTTACCTCCAAAAATAACCCAAGTTGCTCCTGCTGTATAGATAGCGTCTGAAGTCCCTAAGGTGATATTAGTTCCCGTTTCATTGGCAACTACAACATAAGTCCCTGGCGACAACTCTAGACCATTCATAATAGCACAAGTATACACACTGTCTTGAGTGACATCAACTAAAACAGCTTCTGTAGAAGCAATCTCATTTAAAGGTGCGCCTGTTGTAGGATCTACATCGTAAATAGTTGCAGATATCGGCAAACCTGTCATTTCTCCAAGTTCATTTGAAATAAACATTGAAACCGAAGACAAGGTATCTAAAGATGTTACCTCAAACGACTGACCGAGTTGGCCACCATCAGGATCACCAATACCTAAAGTCCCCGTTGCAATGCCGTTATCTCTTGCATAAACAGAGTCTGAAACAACTAATGACGTCATAATTGTATCGTTCAAAAATTCTCCATCAATTTCGGAAATGGCTACACTGTACTCTATCACATAGGTATCAACAGCAGTAGGTATAAATCCAGCAACCGTCGCGTTCTCTGAAGCGCCAACAGCGACAAGGGCGATTGAAGCACTTGTTTCCGTATAAACAACGCTTCCAGCGCCATCATAGACGGTAGAAGTAAATACAGCTCCTGTAATATCAGAAGAACCAGCATTTGTAATCGTTGCAGAACTTCCAATTGGGGCAGAAACTTGCGTTACTGGGACCACGGTATACTCAGCTCCTGAACCAACCGAGATAGCAGCATCAAACGAAGCCGCTGCAATAGCACAAAAAGTGGTAATCTCTCCTGCACCTTGACAATTGATTACGTCAGCCGCAATACCATCAATCGTAAAAGCTAAAACACTTGAACCATCAGCATAATCATCAACTGTGTGAATCGACAAGCATGTCCCTGCGGTTATACAACCAAGGTCCTCAGTTGTTGTTTCGTTATTTGGATAAGCTCCAGGATCACCATTTGCTGCAGCTTGAGCTCCACCTCCAGCACAACCGACAACAGAGTTACCAAAAGAAAATAGAGTGTTTACACCACATGCATCACCTTCAGGAGTAACTTCCCAATAAAGTTCGTAACCCCAAGTATCAGTAGTTACGTCAACTGTAACTGCAACCTCTCCCGCAGCACATTGTGCATTCGCACCGGCAATAAAGCCGAAAAACGCTAAAAGCGTACTTAAAAATGTAGAAATTTTCATCATAATAATTTATTTTTGTTTAATCAAATTTACTTTTAAAATCTTAAAGTTGGATATCATTCTTTTTTTTTTAATCAAAAAAAATTGTAAACTAAAAGAAATAATTTTGCTACCATGTCAGAAATGATCTTTATTCATATACCAAAGACAGGTGGCACGACTATAAATGCTGCGATGAATGGTACTTATTGGCAGACCAAACCAGGGTTCAATTATCGTCATATTTTAAGTGATAAGTCTTCCAATTCAGGAGATATTTTCTTGAACAAAAACAGAGACAAGTATAAAAATGAAAGGATTTTCATGATGTTAAGGCATCCTGTTGACCGTTTGGTCTCAGAATATTATTTCATTACCAACAGAAATGAATTTACAGACTTAATCAAATCCAAACCAAAGAGCTTTGAGGACTACATAAAAAGTCCTCAAACGCAAAATTATGTTATCAACTTCTTAAAAGGAAATCGAATGTATAGCACAGTTCGACCTTCTCCCGCTGACTTAGAAAGTGTTATAAATGCGATTGACAACCTACCCATTTACGTTGGTATTTTCGAACGGTTTTCTGAATCACTATCCTATTTTAATCAGCACTTAGGGATCAAATGGAAAAAAGAAATTCCAATTAAACGAATGACTATTCGGCGCCCTAAAATTGAGGACCTTTCACAAGAGTTAATTGAACTCATTAAGGAAAAAAATGCCTTGGATTTAATATTATATGATTATTGTTTTAATCAATTTAAAAATGAATCAAACCTAAATAAAAAGGAACACAACTTTAAAGGCGATCGCTATGATCATGTTGTCGCTTTTGCTGCAAGAGCATGCCTTTACGAGCTTGTTTTAAAGGATAAAAATTTCATTAAAAATAATTTTAAATTTTTCAAATCACTTACATTTCACCTTATAAATGAATTAAAAATTAGAGATGGGAAGCAACTCGTTTTTATTTGGAATCAAACCTTTTTAGCCTCAATAAAAACAGAATTTCCAAATTCAAATTTGATTCAAATGTTAGACTTAGATTCTACAAATCATACCGATCCTATTGAGCATGCGTATAATATAGGAAGTGTGATCGACTCCTTCTTTAAAAAGTATCCAAAGAAAAAAGTACTTTTAGAAACATTCCGTTTGATAAAAGACTTGTTCCCCCTATTCAAAAAAAGAGTAAGAAAAGCTGGATTAAAAGAATATTCAATAAATAAATCAGCCCTTTATTTTCCTTTTACGTGAAGCAAAAGATCCATTCTTTGCATTGGGGTCGACTTTAATTGTTATTGCAGAATCGACGCGATTTCTTCCTTCATTTTGTTGATTCAAATCAATATTCTCCATTTCTGCATTATTATATGAATTCTGGGTAGTACAACTCAAAATTAGAGAAGACAAAAAAACAACTATGCAAACATTCTTTTTCATATTCTATTTATTAAATGACTTTACGGCATCTGAAACGACATTCTTCGAGTTTCCTATAAAAACTTCATCACCATTAATCATGAAGGGACGTTTCACAAAGGTATACTCTTCGAGAATATAACGTTTATAATCAGCCTCTGTCAAAACTATTTCACTAAGACCGAGAGATCTATATTTCATCGCCTTTTTCGAAAACAAAGCTTCATACGACCCGATTTTTTCTTTTAAAAAATCAAGGGTAAGCTCATCTATATTTTCTTCTTTGATGTTTTGAAGACTTACATCTTCACCAAGATTTAATTGCTTTAAAATACGTTGATTTGTTGAACAACTTTTTAAAAAATAGACCTTTTTCATTCTTTGTTGTTTATCCTAAAATATTCGGAATTATTGAAAATCATGAGCCCTTTTTCGGTCCGAATCATTAGTTTTACATTTGCCGAATTGCGCCTTTAAAATTAGCAATAAATACATGAAGTCACTTAAACATCTGAATAAATATTTCCTTAAATACAAGTGGCATCTCCTTCTCGGAATTCTATTCACAATTGTCAGTAATTACTTCGGGGTTCGAATGCCGCTCTATGTCAAATCTACTATCGATTCATTTATGTCAGACATAAGCATCAACTCAGTAAACGATGTTTTATGGATTTCTTTTAAAATTGGCGGGATGTATATGCTCTTATCACTTGCCAAAGGGTTCTTCCTGTTTCTTATGAGACAAACCATTATAGTGATGTCTCGTCATATTGAATTCGATCTGAAAAATGAAATCTACAATCAATACCAGAACCTTGATTTATCATTTTATAAAAAGAACAATACCGGAGATCTTATGAATAGAATTTCTGAAGACGTAAGTCATGTCAGAATGTATCTGGGCCCGGGAGTCATGTATTCCATTAACATCGTTGTTCTATTTACACTTGTGGTATATCAAATGATTATGATCTCTCCTTTACTTACTGCATTCGTTCTTATACCTCTACCGATTATGTCCTTTTTGATTTACAAGGTCTCAGCAAAAATGAATTTCTTGAGTAGGAAAGTTCAAGAAGAGCAATCCTTACTTTCAACGATTGCACAAGAAAGCTTTGCTGGTATGCGAGTCATTAAAGCCTACAGCCAACAGGGTTCAACGAATACTAAATTTGAAAACGCTGCGAATACCTATAAAAACAAGAGCATGAAACTTGTTTTTGTCAATGCCCTCTTTATTCCAACCATTCTATTCTTAATTGGCCTAAGCACATTGTTGTCCATATATCTAGGCGGGAAAATGTCATTTAATAATGAAATTTCCTTAGGCGGTATTGTGGCCTTCATATTTTTCGTCAACAATTTAACCTGGCCATTTGCTAGTATAGGCTGGGTCACGTCGCTGATCCAGCGAGCCGCCGCATCACAACAAAGAATCAATGAATTTCTGCAGATTAAAACGGATAGCTATAAGCATGAAGAAACAGTGGACTACACCTTTTCAAAAGACATCACATTTCGTGATGTATCCTTTATTTATGAAAACACTGGTATATCAGCGATCAATCATCTTTCATTTACGATTCCTAAAGGGAAAACTTTTGCCATTATAGGTAAAACAGGAAGTGGTAAATCAACGATAATAGCCTTATTACTTCGGCAGTTTCGACCGGACTCCGGAAGCATTACGATTGATGGAATTAACTTGAATACCATAAGAACTGATGGATTTAAAACATCTCTAGGAGTGGTTCCTCAAGATGTATTTCTTTTTTCTGATTCAATAAACAACAACATAAAATTTGGTTCAAATGAGACTGACGTGAGCCAAAATCAAATTGATTCCGTTTGTGAGACCGCCGATATATTAAGTACAATACAAAACTTAGAAGATGGGTACGAGACCCTTCTAGGTGAACGTGGCGTCAATCTTAGCGGTGGACAGAAACAACGACTAAGTATAGCAAGATCATTACTACGAAACCCAGAAATCCTCATCTTAGATGATTGTCTTTCAGCTGTGGATACGGAAACGGAGGATAAAATACTAAAGGAGCTCAATAAAACGAATAACGATCGTACAACGCTAATTGTGAGCCATCGAATTTCAACAATTAGAAATGCTGAACACATCATTGTTATTGATGAAGGAAGTATCATTGAAGAAGGCAGCCATACTGCTCTATTGAACAAGAAAGGATTTTACTTTGATTTGTTTAAGAAACAGCAAAGTGATCTTGAGGATCGCTCAGGCGATGAGTTAACAGGAACAAGCAAAGAATAAATTTTGAAAAAGATCGGCCTCCTTTCTGATACACATGGATTTTTGGACCCAAAAGTAAAAACTTATTTTTCTGAAGTTGACGAAATTTGGCACGCTGGAGACATTGGCTCTCTTGAGGTTCTCGACGAATTAAAAAACTTTAAACCGACTCGCGCTGTATGGGGAAATATCGACAACCATGATTTAAGGCAAGAATGTGAAGAGTTTTTGAGATTTAACATTGAAGATGTGGAGGTGTTGATTACCCATATTGGCGGAAAACCAGAACGATATTCGAAAACTGCTTATGAAGAACTCCAGAGAAATGGTGCACCTAAACTATTTATTTGCGGCCACTCTCATATCGCTTTGGTCAAAATGGATAAAACTCACAATATGCTTTGGATGAATCCTGGGGCTTGCGGATACAAAGGTTTTCATAAAGTAAAAACTCTTTTGAGATTCTCGATATCAGCAGATCGAATACATGCTCTTGAACTCATCGAAATCGGAAAGCGAGCCTAATATCCTAAAACCATAAAAGCGGTCATTTCTTAAATCTTTGATTTAAATAGAAACCCGGATTTTCTCATCCTATTTCCGTAAACAAAAAAAGAGCCTTGCTTTGCAAGACTCTTTTTTTTTTGGCGGAGAATGAGGGATTCGAACCCCCGGTACCTCGCGGTACAATAGTTTTCAAGACTACCGCAATCGACCACTCTGCCAATTCTCCGTGGCAAAAGTAGCAATACTTTCAATATTGACAAAGAAAAATTCAACCAAGGTTAAAAAACATATGAATCCCTGAACATAACCTAGGCAATTATACAATCATAAATGAAATTGAATACAAACCAAAACAGTAAACGAGTATATTTGTTATTGAATTATGAAGAAATTAAAACAGATTCCTATTGATGTTATCAATTCAATGAATAAAAACACATTGATGGAGCAGCTCGGTATAGAATGTATTGAGTTGGGAGATGACTATGTCATTTCAAAAATGCCTGTTGATTCAAGAACCCACCAACCTATGGGCTTACTTCACGGGGGCGCAAGTGCCGCTCTAATTGAGAGCATTGGTTCGATGGGCTCTACGCTACTTTTAGATATAAGCAAACAACACCCCGTAGGGATTGAAATAAATGCAAATCATATTGGTGGGATTCGTACAGGAAATGTGATTGCGACGGGAACAATTGTTCACGCAGGGAAACGCACACATCTTTGGCAAGTCGACATTAAAGAAGAAGGGACAAACAAGCTCGTTTGTTCTGGTAGACTTACCGTTATGATTATTGATATATAGTGATGTCAAAGGATATTTTATGTTATCGGTTTCCAAATCAGGAAATAGCCCGAGAAAACGGATTATTTAAAGAGGTTTCTTTAACACAAAATAAGATTGATGGTTTTGTTATTACGGATTTCTACAAAAAGAAAAAATTTATTTTTCAAAGCAGTCAAGGCTTTGAAAGAAAACCATTCCATTTAAAAAAAGAAATTCCCTATTCTATAACTGAGCAATCCTACATGGATTACGCATCAATGGTACTAAGACTAATGCCAACCTTAGGTGTTGAAAAAATAGTTTTATCGAGAATAAAATCAACTTTATTTTC
The DNA here is from genome assembly GCA_905182495.1 of Flavobacteriales bacterium UBA952. Classification (GTDB taxonomy): domain Bacteria; phylum Bacteroidota; class Bacteroidia; order Flavobacteriales_D; family Crocinitomicaceae; genus UBA952. The sequence goes on along the minus strand of CAJJBU010000016.1, from coordinate 37,603 downwards.
AACCGATAAAGCTTGGGCTCTTTTCGAAAAACTATGTAGTACATATCCAAAAGCATTCGTCTACATGGCTTCATCAGAATATTTTGGCACATGGGTAGGCGCGAGTCCTGAAACCTTGTTAGAAACCCACGCTGACAGTGGGTTCACAATGTCTTTAGCAGGGACGAAAGAGATCAACTCAAACACTACCTGGCAGAAGAAAGAGTATGCCGAGCAAAAATTTGTAACAGACTATATTTCAAATATCCTAAATGAACAAGAAGTCGCCTCTATAGAAATCAACGGACCTTACACTTCTCCTGCAGGTAACATAGAACATATCCGTAGTGACATATCCTTTGATCTTCAAAAAAGAAAGGCGGCTGACATAGCCAATGCGCTTCATCCTACTCCTGCTGTTTGTGGAGTTCCAAAAAAAGAAAGCTTTGATCTTATTGAAACTGTTGAACTCAAAGACCAAGGATACGATAGGAGTCTTTACTGTGGTTACATCGGATTCGTATCAGAAAAAATGACCAAGCTTTATGTAAATTTACGCTGCTGTCAACTGACCGAAAACCAAGCGCATATATATGTTGGCGGGGGATACACCTCTGCTTCAACACCTGAAGATGAATGGGAGGAAACTGAAAGGAAAAGCGAAACGCTGTCTCGTATTTTTGATTTATTGTAGATTTGCAAAGCATGGAAATTAGTAACAAAGCAGTTGTTCAAAAGATTATTGAAGAGTGCTTAAACTTTGGGGTAAAGCATATTGTATTTTCACCTGGGTCCAGAAATGCACCTTTTGCGATCTCATTTGACCAAAACCCTATCTTTAAAACACATGTCATTCACGACGAAAGATCAGCGGCTTTTTATGCGCTCGGAATAGCACAAACTCTTCAAGAACCAGTAGTACTTTGCTGCACTTCGGGGTCAGCCATCTCAAATTACTTTCCTGCCATTTCTGAAAGCTTCTATAGAGAACAACCTTTGCTTGTTCTTTCTGCAGACAGACCTAAAAGACTAATAAATAAAGGGCATGGACAAACGATTATGCAAGATGGATTGTTTGGAAAACACATCAAACAGTCTGCGTCGATTGAAGAAGTAAATCCCGACTCATTTATGGAAACTGCACATTCCTTTTTTCAAGAATTGAGCACCCTCCCTCTTGGACCTATGCATCTTAATGTGCATCTAGAAGAACCGCTTTATGGTCTTGAAAAATGGAAGGCTGAAGCAGTTAGGAAGCGGGTTGTCGATGTGAATAAAAACATTAAAGCCTTTCAACTCAATCAAGAAGAATTACTAAAGTTTAGCAATAAGAAAATTTTGGTTTTATGTGGACAAGGATCACAACACGTCTCTCTCAAAAGGACGCTTATAGATTTTAATAAGAATTCAAATGTGGTTGTACTCAACGAAAACACCTCTGGCCTTAATGACCCTTCTTTTGTGAATTGTATTGATCGAGCACTGAACTCCATCGATAATAAAAGCGCTAAAAGATATACACCCGATATCATCATTACAATAGGCGGAGCAATCGTTTCAAAGAAGATAAAGGCCTTTTTTATAAAAAATGCACCAAAATATCACATTGCTATTCACCCAAAAGAAATTGGTACAGATTTATTCTTAAGAAGGGATGCTTATTACAATTGTAATGCAAGTGATTTCCTGAGTTTTCTAAACAAAAAAGCGACCCTACTGAATACTTTAAACTTTAAAGCAAGTTGGAATCAGGTAGATTTTCAAATTAAGGATAGCTTATCAAGCTATTTCAATAAGCAGAGTAACCATACGGATTTACATGCTTTCAATGCACTGTATCACACCTTACCTGAAAACTGCACCTTACACCTAGGGAATAGTTCTATTGTTCGTTATATGCAACTGTTCGACCCCATAAAAGATATTCAATATGAATGTAATAGGGGAACCAGTGGTATTGACGGCTGCACGAGCACTGCTGTTGGCTGTGCCATTGCTAGCCCGAATAGACAACACATCTTTATTAGCGGTGACATTTCATTTATCTATGACAGCAATGCACTTTGGATTAGCCCATTCCCGAGAAACTTGAAGATGATTGTCATCGACAATAAGGGAGGTGGGATTTTTAAAATCATTGATGGATCAAAAACCTCCAAGCAACTTGAGCGGTATTTTGAAGCAAAACACGAGGCCGATGCTTCAAGTATAGCCAGGGGCTTTGGAATTAATGTTTATGAAGCAAACCAAAGCCATGACTATCAAGAACAATTGATTAATTTCTTTCAGGATGAGCATGCACAATTGTTAGTATTGGAAACTGATTCAACGGAAAATCCTACGGATCTACACCTATTTTTTAAACATTTAAAAAATGCTTGATTACTTTGATATATTTACCCATTGGGAAGGCTGGATTTATCTGCTCATTCTTTCTGTCCTTGAAATTGTATTAGGAATCGATAACATCCTATTTATAAGTATTGTCACTGATGACCTGGAGCCTTTACAACAAAGAAAAGCAAGAAACATTGGCTTATCCATAGCCCTGATTCTTCGTCTTGCATTGCTTTCGATTGTCTCTTTAATCATGCAACTAACGGATCCTTTGTTCTTTATTTTCAAAACGCCTTTTAGCGCTCAAAGCATCATACTCCTACTTGGAGGATTGTTCTTGATTTACAAATCGGTTTCAGAAATGCACAAGAATATTAACCACGAGCATGAAACCAGTAAGAAAAAAACGATTAGTTTATCTCATATAATAGGACAAATCATTCTGATAGACGTGATCTTTAGTTTTGACTCTATTATTTCAGCCGTGGGAATGACAAATGGTGTTGGTGCACAAACGAATTCAAGCCCCATGGCCATTATTGTTTTTGCCATAATTATCTCCATGATCATCATGATTAGTTTTGCCAAACAAATCAGTGATTTCATATCCGAACACCCCACTGTAAAAATGATTGCATTGAGTTTTCTTGTTGCCATTGGAATACTGCTTATTTCAGAAGCTTTTGGACAACATTTCCCTAAGGGTTATATTTATTTCGCCTTAGCCTATGCCCTACTCGTGGAAATATTGAATATCAGAATGAGGCGAAATAAAATCAAGAATGGATCAAAAAACAGCTAAACTCCTTCTTAAAGTTGACGATTTTGATAATGCACAAGATGCATATGAGCAGCAGTTGTTTGAAATCAAAAAAAGCATACTTATCCAGGCGGTCATCCCAAAAGTCCTTCGAAAAAGACAAGAAGTACTTGGTAAATTACAGATGGCTTTCAGTATTCTAAATAAGCCCTCAGATGATGTTCCGAATTTTGATATCCCAATTGTTTCCGGAGACAATTGGATTGAATTACACCAGAGTTATGAAGTGAATAAGAGTGAGATTAAAAAAACGATAGCCATTGCTAACAAGGCAACTCATATTATAGCGGCGATTGACCAGCTAATCCAAAACTTAATGGCTTGGAGCCGTTATTTTATATTTGATTACACAGAAATACAGCTTCCACAATTGGGAAAAGAAATGGATTCCATGGAGCTCTATAAATTATTGAGTAAGGAAAGAAACACTCCCTTACTCACTTTAAACCCGAATGTAAAACAAGAATATGCACGGATCCTTAAAACATTGGACGCCGAGACTCTTTAACCCGCATCCGGGCTATTCATTTCAGAGGTGCTTTTGTTTTTAAACTCCATTTTACCGAACTTATAGCTGAAAGTAACAAAGATTCTTCGAGACATCCATTTGTAATTGGCAACCTGCTGAAAGCTCTCCCTAGTAATATTCATGTAAAAGGATTGTTGGTTAAAGACATCTGAAACTCGAAAGCCAAAGGCCATGTCCCCATCCATGATTTTCTTGTCAAAAGCTAAATCAAAGGTTCCCTTCCTCTGAACCGTACCTTGAACGGACACCCTAGGCCCATTATACCCATAACTTGCCTGAAAACTTGCCGTTTTCTTCCAGAAGTCAAGAACAGTATTAAACTTTGCTTTCATGTACGCACCTGTCGCGTCTGAAAGACCTTGTAAATCTGTAAAATACTCCACTATATTCCCATTAAAAGACGCTGTGGTCCTCCAAAAGGAAAAGGGTTTAATCATTAAGACAATTTCAGTTCCAAAAGCATTAGTACTACTTAGGTTTTGATAGGTTATTGCACTGGTGTTATCCTCATAAAACTCCTTAACACGCGAAATCACCCCCTCACTTCTTCGGTAATAAATACTCGTAGACAGTGATAGGGTTTTACGCTCATAGGTATGTGCCAAATCAAAAGAGTGAATATATTCAGGTTGTAAATAAGGGTTACCTCGTCTGAGGTTAAAAGGATCTGAATAATTGGTAAAAGGGTTTAGCTGGTTAGCGCGGGCTCTAGATATTCTGCGACTGTAACTCAAGCCAAATTCATTCATATCATTTAAGGCATACTTCAGATGGGCAGAAGGAAACAAATTGAAATAGCGATTAGGCACAGATACACTGTCTGATACTAAATCGGGAATTTGATTTGCCTGTTCAGCTCTAAGCCCCAATTGGTATTTAAACTTTTCCACCTGCTGACCGAAAATACCATAAACACTATAGATTCGCTCATTGTACAAGTAATCAAAATTCGCAAGTGTATCCTCAACATATCCTGAAGCTGAAAGATCAAACGTTTCTGAATCAGTTTGCACAGATTGGTCCCTGATAATACTCTTTGCTCCTGCTTCTACTCTAGAATTTATTTTAGGAAAAATATATTCCAAGTCTAACTGAAGAGTATTGATATTATTAGTCTCAATATTAAACATTCGCTGTTGTAAGGAATCCTGACTGTTTAAAAGGGTATCCGGCGTATAATAAGTCTCTACATAAAAGCCACTGATATCTTCAAAGCCTAAAGATTGATTTCCATTGAATTGGAGCTTCCCCCTGTCGTTTTTGAAGGACCATTCATAGTTCATTCCAAAATCCATATTTCTTCTTTTTTTAGGATCAAAAGATGATCTTAACCAAAGATTACTTACCTCGCCATCATAGTCATAAAGTGTATTCCATAAATCACCTGTACGTTCTCTTCTCCCAACACTAACGTTAGCAAATACAGCAAGTTTATGGCGTTTACTCAAATTAAGATCAAGCCCCGTTCTAAATGATTGTGAATTATTTAAATCCGTTCCGATACGGCTTTGATTCAGATGCATTGTAGAATCAACAACACCAGAATCATAGAGATCAGAAAACTTATTTCTATAACCATTGTAGGTTCTGCCATTATAAGTTGCAAAAACATTAAACTTGTTATTCCTGAAATTCAAAGAAACATTTCCTTCCAAAATATTTCCACTTGATAAGTTTCCGCTGCCCAGATTTGATGACACCGTACCATTAAAACCTTTAAAAAGACTCTTTTTTAGTACTATATTAATGATACCCGAGGTTCCATCAGGGTCATATTTTGCTGATGGATTGGCCACAATCTCTACCCGTTCGATTGAACCCGCGGGAAGAGCATCTAGTAAAGTCTTTCCATTGCCTCCACTCAAGGAACTTGGGCGTCCATTGATCAAAATAATAACAGAACCATCCCCTCTTAGCGTAACACCTCCGTCTTCATCCACTTCAACCGATGGCAATCTATTAAGGACGTCATTTGCCGTGCCTCCTCGAACCGAAATATCTTGACCTACATTGTAAATCTTTTTATCAATACCTGCCTTAAGAACATCTATTTGCGCCCTTACATTCACTTCTTTTAAATTCAAAGTAGCATCTACTTCAAGGGCTACTATTCCATAATTATGTTCTGAACAACTCACAGATTTAAAGGGGAACCCAAACATTGTTTTATAACCAATGTTTGAAACCTTTAATATATACGAAGCGTTACAAGGCACTTCGGAAAACCTAAAAGCCCCAATAGAATCTGTATATATCGCATTTATCAATGATGAGTCTTTAACATTCAACAATTTTACGGTTGCAAACATCACGGGATTTTGGTTTTCAGACATCACTTTACCAAAAACTAGATGGCTTTGATTTTGAGACCAATAATTTTTAGAATTACCTATAAAAAAAACAACAATAAAAAGAATTACTTTAAATATCCGCGAGACTCTATCGTTCATTTTTTCCTTTATATTTTTTCACAATCAACGATGCGATATGCCCACCAAAACCAAAAGTATTACTCATGGCGTAGTTCACCGTTTTAGACCTTCCCTCTATACCAATTGGGAAATCAAATAAATCAGCAAAATCTGGCTCAATATTTTTGGTGTTGATCGTCGCTGGAATAAAATCATGCTGCAGAATTTTCACACAAGCTATCGCCTCTATTGCCCCAGCAGCACCAAGAAGATGACCTGTCATTGATTTTGTTGCGGAAATAGTAACCTTAGAATCCGATCCGAAAACACGTTCTGCAGCAATCAACTCAGATTTATCTCCTAAAGGAGTCGATGTAGCGTGCATATTAATGTAATCGATGTCGTCTGGTCCAAGCCCCGCCTCTCGCATTGCCTCTCGCATTCCAAGGACAGCCCCTTCTCCCTCAGGGTGTGTCCCCGTTAAATGATAAGCATCTGCAGCCATTCCACCACCCACAATTTCGGCATAAATTTTAGCCCCTCTTTTCAAAGCGTGTTCATACTCTTCCACAATTAGGGCTCCCGCACCCTCACCCATTACGAAACCATCACGTTCCACATCAAATGGCATAGAAGCCGTTTCTGGTGAATCATTTTTTGTTGACAAAGCTCGAGCCGAAGCAAATCCCCCCATAGAAGCTTCGTTTATAGCAGCTTCTGACCCACCACTTATGATAAGGTCCGCCTTGTCCCATTTGATATAATTAAATGCTTCTATTAGCGCAGTATTAGAGGTGGCGCAAGCAGAAACCGGGCAGAAATTAACGCCTTGAAGACCATGCTTTATTGAAATGATTCCGGAGGCAATATCGACAAGTATTCTTGGGATAAAATAAGGCGTAAACCTTGGCGTACCATCACCTTCGCAAAATTCCTTCATCTGGTCTTGAAAGGTCTGTATCCCCCCATTACCAGAACCCCAAATAACGCCTGCTCTTGTTCTATCTATGGTTTCAAAATCAATTTCAGCATCCAAAATAGCTTGATCTGAAGACACTAAAGCATATTGACTAAAGGGATCATATTTTCTAACTTCTTTGCGATCAAAGAAATCCAAAGCATTAAAATTCTTTAACTCACAAGCAAATTTAGCTTTGAATTTTTCAGTATTAAACTTTGTAATCGGTGCCGCTCCACTTTTCCCGCTTTTCAATGCCTCCCAAAAAGAATCAACATCTTCTCCAATAGGTGTTAGCGCTCCTAATCCTGTAATAACTACTCTCCTCATTATCTATCTAGGTTTACTTTTTCGTATTCATTTGTTTGTAAAATCTCCACGGCTCTATTAATAATCTCATTCGAAGTATTATAGATTTCATAAAACTCACTTGTATCCCATAAATTTCGAGCTAGATATGCTTTTAAACGCAATTTTATTGAGTGCTCGCTAATCGCATATTCCTCCTCATTCTTCTCAAGGGTCGCATCTTCTTTCTTCACATAGGTAAAGAAATCATTCATGAACAGAGCATCACATTTAAATTCATCTTTAAATGTTTTAAAATCGGGATACTGACCAAGAAGCTTCTTTCGATTCTCATCTGAATAAGAATAGGAAAATGTATTAAGAAAACCTCCACGTAATAAATCCGAATAATAATCTGAATTGTAACTAGTATCCAAAGGGACAAAGAAATCAGGCATAATACCGCCACCACCAAACACCGTTCGATTGGTTATTAAGGTCTTGAACTTTAAGGAGTCAGGCATTTTAATAGAGTCCGAATGAACAAATTCTCCATTTAAATAGCGCTGAGAGATATCCTTTCGATAAGACTCAACATCATCATATGGTTTTTGAATAAATCTTCCAGATGGCGTATAGTAACGTGCTATTGTCAACCTGATTTCAGAACCATCACTCAAACCCATAGGCCTTTGCACAAGTCCCTTTCCAAATGTTCTTCGACCAACGATAAGCCCTCTGTCCCAATCCTGTATGGCCCCAGATAATATTTCACTCGCACTTGCTGAATATTCATTCGTCAATACGACAAGCCGCCCCTCTTCGAAAAGCCCTTTAAATTCTGCTCTTAAATTATTCCTGGGCTGTGCCTTACCCTCGGAATAAACAATCAACTTTTCTTTAGAAAGAAATTCATCTGCTAACTTATGGGCTGTACCTAACAGACCACCTCCATTACTTTGAAGATCAAAAATCAAACTTTTCATTCCTTTGGCCTTTAACTTAACTAAAGCATTTCGGACCTCTTCATGTGAGCGTCTTGAAAAACTATTCAACTTAATATATCCAATCTCTTTATCAATCATATAGTATGAATCAACAGAAAAAACAGGGATTTTATCCCGAGTCACATTGAAAACAAGGTTTTTATTAGACTTTCTCCTTTGCACCTCAACTTTTACTTTTGTCCCCATTTCACCCAACAGCTTCGTTCTCACATCACTGTTTTTAAGACCGACCCCGGCTATGTTTTCACCATCTACAACTACGATTTTATCCCCAGGTAACATACCTAGTTTTTCCGCCGGCCCCCCAGAAATGGTAGCCACCACATTTAAAGTATCTTTCATTATTTGAAATCGAATCCCAACGCCAACAAAACTCCCATTAATTGAGGATTGAGCCGCATTCAATTCATCTGCAGGAATATATGTAGAGTGTGGATCAAGCTCTTCTAATAAAGAAACAATAGCAGTCTCAGTAAGCGCCTCAGCATCTGTTTCATCTACGTAATATCGACTCACCTTATCTATAACCTCCTTAAATTTATAGGATGTAGATATGTTATGTGAAGAAATTTGAGCACTTAAAGAAGTGCTTAAAAAAGTTAATAAGAATAGGAAAGGTAGATATCTCATAAATGTGTTTTTAAATAGAAACGGATAGCAACAAAAATAGTAACACTTGCGAAGAAGAATGGTTTTTTTTATCTTTTTAACACCCTGTAGAATGGAAAATTAAAGTTTTATTGTTAGTATGTTTTTCAACTACATTAAATCAACACTGAATTTAGAATGTATTTTTGACTTATGTTGCAAAGAAACAAATCTCTAAAAGCCTACAACACCTTTGGTATTGACTCAACAGCATCGCATTACTCAAGTTTTGATTCTATTTCGAATTTAAAAGAATTATTAATGAGCCGGCATAATATGCCTCTATTTATTCTTGGTGGTGGGAGTAATATACTTTTCACAAAGAACTTTAACGGTTTGGTTTTGAAAAACGAAATTCTTGGGTTTGAAATCCTTGAAGAGGATGATGAGGCTGTGCTCATAAAGGTTGGTGCAGGTATGAATTGGCATGAATTCGTACTCAAGTGTATTGCCCTCGATTTTGGAGGTGTGGAAAATTTAAGTTTGATCCCCGGGAATGTTGGCGCGAGCCCTATGCAGAATATTGGCGCCTATGGTGTCGAGATAAAAGATGTCTTTGAATTCCTTGATGCTGTTCATATTTCAAGTGGGGAAATTCAAAGGTTTTCCAATCAGGATTGCGATTTTGGCTACAGAGAGAGTATTTTCAAGAATAAAGTAAAAGGCGAATATGTTATTTGTCATGTAGGTTTTCGATTATCCAAAAGACATAAGCTGAATACCTCATACGGAGCAATTGAAGTGGAGCTTAATAAAAGAAATATTTCAAACCCAAATATCAAAGACGTCAGTAATGCAGTCATTTCGATAAGACAATCTAAACTACCAGACCCTAAAGTGATAGGCAACGCAGGAAGCTTTTTCAAAAACCCCATCATTACAGTAAACAAACTTAAGCAGCTCCTAGAATCACATCCTGACATCCCTAACTATCCTTCTGGAGAATCAGAAGCAAAGCTGGCTGCAGGTTGGCTCATAGAACAATCAGGATGGAAGGGTAAAGTATATGATGAACGCTACGGTGTTCACAAAAAACAAGCCTTGGTCCTTGTCAATTATAATAATGCCACAGGGAACGAAATATTAAATCTTTCACTGAATATCATCAAGGATGTTGAACAAAAATTTGGGGTACGCTTGGAAAGAGAGGTTAATATTCTATAAACCATGAAGAAGATTGCCTTAGAATTGATAAATTCGCAGTCAAATACATTGTCATGAAAATTTCTTACAATTGGCTTAATAAATATCTAGATTTCAACCTAAGCCCGGAAAGAGTTTCTGAAATTCTTACAGATACCGGTCTTGAAATCGAAGGGGTTAACAAATTCGAAGAGATTCAAGGCGGACTTGAAGGCCTTGTTATTGGCGAGGTTTTATCTTGCGAGCCCCATTCTGATGCAGATCGTCTTAAAAGTTACTCAAGTCAATGTTGGGGCATGAAATAGTGCAAATTGTTTGTGGCGCTCCAAATGTTAAAAAAGGACAAAAGGTAATCGTAGCTCTTGTAGGAACGACTTTGTACCCAAAACCCAATGATTTTTTTAAAATCAAAAAATCAAAAATCAGAGGTGTTGAATCAGCAGGAATGATCTGCGCTGAAGATGAAATCGGCTTGGGTGATGCCCATGATGGCATCATGGTGCTTCCAGATGCAGCAACTACAGGCATGAGTGCATCCTCCTATTTTGATATATACAAGGACGTCCAGCTTGAAATCGGGCTAACTCCCAATCGTTGCGATGCCATGGGGCATATCGGTGTAGCTAGAGACTTAAAAGCGTACCTAAACTACCACCAAGAACTCAAGTTAGACCTAATACTCCCTGAAACTAAATTAAACACAAAGAATCTGACCAATATTGATTCTATTAAAATCGATATTACGGATTTTGACCTTTGCCCTAAATACATAGGTGCCGTTCTCTCTAATGTTACGGTTGGCCCATCGCCCCATGGCTACAAAATTATTTAAAGGTCATCGGTCTAGAACCAATAAACAATGTTGTAGACGTAAGTAATTATGTAATGTATGAGTTTGGAACACCAATGCATGCTTTCGATAGGGCCAAGATTACCGATACTTTAACTGTGGGTAAATCGACAAAAGGAAACCTCTTTAAAACACTTGATGGGGTTGATAGAAAATTGAATGGCGAAGAGCTTATGATAAGTAGCGGTGGAAAAGATCTTTGTATCGCCGGTGTTTTCGGTGGTGCTGATTCTGGAATCAATGAAAAAACTACGTCTGTTTTTCTCGAATCGGCCATATTCAACCCAACTTCAGTTCGTAAAACATCAAAAGCCCATGGCATACAGACAGATGCTAGTTTTCGATTCGAAAGAGGCGTTGATTCCACATTCACTGAACTTGCCATGCAGAGAGCTATTCTTTTATTACAAGAGGTCTCTGGCGCATCCATTGCAATGTACCCCTCAATAAAAGAAAGTTCACCTGCTAAAAAACATAGCATTACGTTTGGCATGGATTACCTGAACAATCGTCTAGGAACAAACCTTCAGTTTTCAGATGTAAAAAACATATTAGAATCCTTAGATTTTACAATCAAAATAAATACAAGTGATGATATACAAGTAACTGTACCTCAGTATCGTATAGATGTTTTAAGGCCTGCAGATATCCTAGAAGAGGTTTTAAGGATTTATGGATTTAATAAAGTTGAATTGCCGAAAAAATGGCACATATCCTTTCCTGCTCAAAAGGGTAAAAACACAGAGGACACCCAAAGAACTGCAGCGGAATGGCTCGTGTCAAATGGGTTCAACGAAGTTTTGAATAACTCACTTAGACGTAAAGACATAGCGGATGACACACAGACTAGCGTTAAGTTACTTAACCCGCTCAGTAAAGAACTAGAAACCATGAGGCGGTCATTGTTCTTCGGCTTATTAGAGAATATAGCCTATAATCAAAACCGTCAACAGCAAACACAACATTTGTTTGAGTTTGGAAAATCATATTACACGACAAGCGAAGGCTATACCGAAACTCGAGAGCTTGGCATTGTATTGACCGGAAAAAAATATGATAACACTTGGCTGCACGCGACTCAAAATCTAGATTTTTTTAATTTAAAACATTATTGCCAAGGTCTAATCACCAAGCTTGGAATCAAAGCTAAAATTAAAGAAGGAATCAACACGCATGCTCTATTTCAAAGAAGCTATCAATATATTGTGGGAAAAGAGGCTATAATTGAATTTGGCCAAGCCAGCCAAGAATGGTGCGTGAAAAATGGGATTAAAACGAAAGTATTTATAGCAATAGCAAATTGGGACCGTCTTCTAAATTATAGCGCCTCCAAGACTACCTTCAAGGAATTACCAAAAACCTTTTTCGTTAAACGTGATTTCTCACTTATTATAGACCAGGATGTTGAATACACTTCGATTGAAAAGATTGGGTATTCAGTGGACAAAAAATTACTAAAGGAAATCGCTTTATTTGATGTTTACGAAGGAGATAAATTACCGGAAGGCAAGAAGTCTTATGCGGTTTCCTTTACCTTTCAGGACAGCGAAACTACATTAAAAGACAAAACAATTGATCCTATAATGGAGGGTATTCGCATTAAACTTGAAAAGGAATTAGGTGCCGAACTTAGAGCTTAAGATCATTTAGTTTACTCAAGAATCGTTCTAATTTTTCATTTTTTATAATCTCATCTTTTCCCACGACCAAAAGATGTTTTGCTTTATTAGAATGAAGCCACAATTTCAAATTCACAATAGCCACATTTAAGGTTCCATTAATATCAATTCGATAAGTGGATTTTTGATTTTGATCAAATAAAGATTTTAAATTCCAATTTTCTTTTGAAATAGATTGATTTTCACTCACTATAAGCAAGGAGTCAAAGAGTTCAATAGAAAGTTCGTAACGCTCCTTGGTATGTACAACTTCGTTCGCATTTTCAGAGCACCAAGCTTGAATTGCTTTTGAAAAAGGAGTATTCGCCTTAAGATATATTGTTTCTAATTTCATGAATTAAATAGCCCGTCAAAGATAATTTAAATAATGAGGTAGGCTCTAAAAAAAATCAATATCCTAATATTTATTGGCATTCATAACTCGCTTGATTATCACGGAACACCTTTTTCAATGACTGTTTTCTGAGTTTAAAAGTTTGTTCACTAATTCAGGTGGTCTAGCAACAACAGCATACGCATCAACGATCACAATAGGCCTTTCCATTAGTTTTGGGAATTCAATCATAAGCTGGATTAATTCTTGATCGCTTAAATCCTTATCTTTAACATGGTTTTTATAATCCCCTTCCCCTTTTCGAAGAAGCTCAGCGGGTTTGATTTTTAATTTCGTCAAGATTTCTTGAAGCGCCTCTTCGGTGATTGGTTCTTGCATATAATTAATCACATTTAATGTGATTTCTTTTCCCTCGAGAATTTGCAACGCTTTTCGACTTTTGGAACAACGATTGTTGTGATAAATAGAAACTTCCTTCATAAAAGTAAAAATATACTATTCTCGATAACCACAAATACATATCATTGTTCAAAAGTTATTTTTTATCAATTATTTTCTTCTTTCAAATACACTACTGATTAATTAGTTTTGTAGAAAGCAATTTCATGAATTTCCTGAATGATCTTAACGAAAGTCAAAAAGTAGCGGCAGCACACATGTACGGTGCATCGATGGTAATCGCTGGTGCCGGCTCTGGAAAAACAAGGGTCCTGACCTATCGAATTGCGCACATGATGGAGAACGGTATTGATCCATTCAATATACTGGCACTTACTTTTACGAACAAGGCAGCCAAGGAAATGAAAGAAAGAATTGGCAATATCGCAGGAATGCATGAGGCTAAAAACATTACGATGGGTACCTTTCATTCCGTCTTCTCTAAATTACTCCGCTTTAACGCTGACCGGATTGGATTCCCAAGTAATTTCACTATCTATGACACACAAGACTCCAAGAGTCTAATTAAAGACATAATCAAAGGGTTTAACCTAGACGACAAAACCTATAAGCCCAGCCAAGTTTTTGGAAGAATCTCAACAGCGAAAAACAACCTAATATCACCTGAAGATTACGCCCAGAATTCAGAAATATTACTAGAAGACAAGCAAACTCGAAGACCAGAATTAAGTAGGATATATACAAGCTACATGAACAGGTGTCAACGATCTGGTGCAATGGACTTTGATGACCTTTTATATTACACCAATGTTTTACTTCGTGATTTCCCCGATGTACTTCATTACTATCAACATAAGTTTAAATACATCCTTGTTGATGAGTATCAAGACACGAATTACGCACAATATCTAATTATAAAAAAACTAGCTGCAGCTTACGAAAACATCTGTGTGGTTGGAGATGATGCCCAAAGTATCTATTCATTTAGAGGTGCTAATATTGAAAATATTCTAAATTTCAAAAAAGACTATCCTGAATTCAGCTTGTTCAAACTGGAACAAAATTATAGAAGCACAAAAAACATTGTCGAAGCGGCGAATAGCGTGATCAAAAATAATAAGGATCAAATTCAAAAGAATGTCTGGACAGACAACCCGGTTGGTGAGAAAATAGAGGTTATAAGAACCTTAACCGACAATGAAGAAGGCCGATCTATCTCTTTAAAGATTTATGACAAACAAAAGTCAACAGGCACCTATAATGACTTTGCTATATTATACAGAACCAACAGACAATCAAGAAGTTTTGAGGAATCTCTCCGAAAACTTAACATTCCCTACAAGGTATATGGCGGCCTTTCTTTTTATCAACGAAAGGAAATAAAAGACCTTCTGGCCTACTTTAGACTGTCTGCAAACCCAAAAAATGAAGGAGGCGTTAAAGCGCGTAATCAATTACCCGCGAAGAGCAATAGGGAAAACAAGTATTGAAAAATTAATCATTGCAGCCAATGAATACAGTACAAGCGTGTGGGATGTGATTTCTAATTTCCAGAAATATCCAGTCGATATAAATAAAGGCACCCAAGCTAAAATTGGAGATTTTGTGACCATGATTAAGAGTTTTCAAGCTGAGATAAATGATAAAGATGCATTTACACTTGCCGAGCGCATTGCAAAATCATCTGGGATCATGAAAGAGCTTAATAGTGAAAAGAATAAAGGCCCCGAAGAAGTAGAAAGATTCCAAAACATTGAAGAACTTCTTGGTGGAATTCAAGAATTTGTTAATTCTAGTGAAGACGACACAGTGAAAACGCTCGCAGACTTCATGATGGACGTTGCGCTTCTAACAGATGCCGATCAAGACAATCCTGAAGAAAAAAACCATGTTTCTTTAATGACAATACATTCTAGCAAGGGGCTTGAATACCCTAATGTATTTCTAGTAGGATTAGAAGAGAATCTATTCCCTTCGCAGATGTCGCTACAATCTCGTTCTGATTTGGAAGAAGAAAGACGGTTGTTTTATGTGGCGATAACACGAGCCATGAACACTTGTACTATTTCCTATGCCGTCTCCCGGTTCTTATGGGGGCAGCCTATTAGCTGTGAACCCTCAAGGTTCCTTGATGAAATTGACCCGCAATATTTATCCATAAATACGGTAAAGCAACCCATGTCAAGAGCATCCTTCGGAAGGAGTTTTGAAGGAACAAAAACAGGCGGGCTAAACAAAAGCGTAAGCGGAGCTCCTGCAGGTAATCTAAGGTCATTAAAAGAAGTGAAACGTTCTCAATCAAATGCCCCTAAACAAGGTGTAGATATCAAGGTAGGTTATGATGTGCAGCACGAGAGATTTGGCAAAGGAAAGGTCACTAATGTTGAAGGCGTAGGACCAGATCAAAAAGCCACAATCTTTTTCCCGCATCATGGAAGTAAAACCGTATTACTGAGGTTCGCTAATCTTGAGGTCATAGATCACGGCTAAGCCTAGCGCATTTTTTCTTGATCAATAATGTGGACAAAGTGATACCCTTTTATCACGAAATCTTCTTTAAAGAAGAACTTATGAGATGCATGATTATAAGTGTAAGAGTCCAAACCTATGGATGAACAAGATTGCTCTTTAGCTTTCTTTTTCGCAAATTCAAACATAAGATTACCGGTTCCACTTGACCGCCACTTCTCTGTCACAATAACATTGTCTAGCTCCATGTATTTCCCGCACCATAACTTATGACCAATCCACATTCCACTAACACCCACTATTTCATCTTCGACAAAAACAGCAACCATAGAATAATTATGAGGAATCATAATATCTAGTTGATTTGAATATTCCTCCATCGACATTTTAGGATATAATTCCGTCAACAATGAAAAGGCCTTTAACATTTCTTCTTTTTCAAGTAATTCTATAATACTCATGACTAATCTTCTAAATTCTCTTTAAATAATTCTAGTATACGCCTGTATTCATCTGTCCAAGAAGCTGCTTTTTTAAAGCCATGCGCCTCAATGGGAAATACAGCGAGTTCCCAATCGGTTTTGCCTTCTTCAATAAATCTTTGACTCAATCGAACTACATCTTGAAACTGGACATTATCGTCAACCATACCATGCAACATTAATAACGGCTTCTCTAGGTGCTCAGCAAAATAGATCGGTGAACTTCGTCTATAGGCCAAAGAATCTGTTTCGGGGTAATTCAAAATATTGCTTGTGTATTCATGGTTGTAATGAGACCAATCGGTTACTGACCTCAATGCGGCTCCGCATGCAAATTCATCAGGCTTTGTCAATAAAGCCATCAAGGTAATAAAGCCACCATAAGACCCGCCATAAATAGCGGTTTTATCAGAGTCAATACCAAGTTCTTTAACCGCATATGCTTTTGCATCAATATAATCAGCGAGGTCTTTCCCTCCCATGTGCCTGTATATTGCTGTCCTATGATCTCTGCCGTATCCATCGCTTCCTCTGTAATCGATATCCAGCACCGTATAACCCTGTTCAATTAATAAATTATGGAACATGTATTCTCGATAATAGCTACTCCAAAAATTATGGGCATTTTGAAGATATCCGGCACCATGAACAAAAAACACGGCCGCATTATTTTTGTTAGAGACCTCTGGCTTATATACTCTTGTATATATGGGCTTTCCATCAGAAGCGATAAAAGACGTGATCTCTGGAGCATACCATACTTTACTGTCAAATTCAGGAGTCGTACTAGTGGTCAACTTATTTATGGAATTCAGATTCGACTTTTTTGCAAGGTAAAGCTCCCAAGGCTTATTGGTAAAAGAATACCTAAAAGCAAAATACTTCTCATCCGGAGAAAGGATCAACTCATGTGCTCCATTCGATACCAAAAGCGCTTCCATCTCCCCATTAACAATATTCAAACCATAGACCTCTCTATTTCCCGGATGACTCTTGTTACAGGTAACATAAAAATAATGGGGTAATTTGGAACGCTGAACATAGCGGACTTCGTAATTGCCTTGAGTTAAAGCCTCTACCTTCGCTGTAGCCATGTTATAGGAATACAGGTGAGAATACCCGGACCTTTCCGATTGGAAAACAAAAACAGTTCCCTCATCAATCCACTCTAAAAAACCTTCGACCATATTCCAAGATGAGATTCCCGGACCCCCTATCCATGCCTCATCATGTTCGTGAACCAATTCATTGAATTCACCAGTATTTAAATTTAATGAGACCAACCAACGGTCCTTATTATCGGCTGACCTAACATCGATAACACCAATAGGCGAATGCTTAGAAAAAACAATCGGATGAACAAATAACGACCGATCTGTGTCATAAAAGACATTCAGCGTATCCATTAAATAATCTGGTTTTCTACGAATATCTGTAAGCGCTGAAAAATCAACCCAATAAAGACTATCTCCTAATAAAGAATAGACTCCCATACGTTGATTCGGCTCCTGCTTAGACACCTTAGCTCTTGCTTTTATTGACGCTGCGTACCCATCCTCTGTAACATAGGACATATACTCGGTTTGCTTAGTTTCGGCTGGGACATGCATGCGAACAACAAGATACGAACCCGATGGATCTACCTGGATAGGCTGTAAACGGCCTTCTCCTATATGAATCTCGGGTAATGCTTTGTCTTCATCATTATCCACGTTTTTTATTTCTGAATAGTAATCAAATAACTCAATTTGTTGCTGACGCAGAGGCGTATTCAATGGCTCTTTATCTGCCACCTTTTTTTGAGTAAAATGAGATATTTGTCGCAATGAAATTGAGCCAGGATTTAAATCCCACATAAACAAATCATGGCCCTTTTGAAAGTAAATCTTTTTAGAAGCATTAACGCGTTGAAGATTAAAGACCCGATCTGTGCTCGAGTACAAAACCTTTCCTTCCTTTTCAAGCTTATTCCAAACACAAAGATCATTGCCTTTGATTTCATATTGCTCACCATAGTCTTTTTGCAAGGGATCAAAGAAATAGGTTTCTGATTTTACAACCGTATCATAAGTTTCACTTTTGACGGTATAGCAAATCGTTTTAACAAGGTCATCTACCACACGGTCAAAGCATACCTGATCACCAGTAACTGTCCAACGAACATTTTCAGGAAGCTCTCCAATATAAGAAGAGCCTTTCATGATTTCCGATAATTCAATTTGGGCACTCAGCGTTAAAGGAAACAACAAAACAAGAGATAGAATATTTTTCATGGTTCAAAAATACCAATTTGAAATTCATCACCTTTTAATTCAATCACCAATTCAAGAGACTAAACATCTATTTTTTTTGATACTTTCGTGTTAATGAAACAAATCAAACGAATTCTCTTTTCAATCTTGAGTGAAAAAAGATACTTAAGGCTTTTACATCGAAGCTTTTATTTCATGCTTGATTTAGGCCTGCTTAAAGGCAATACAAAGTTGGAAATTATTTTTTTAAAGAGATTATAAAAGAAAAAGATGTTGTTTTGGATATAGGAGCCAACCTTGGTTACTTTGCGAAATCCTTTTCAAGACTAGCCTCAAATGGAAAAGTTATTTGCATTGAACCCCTACCTCAGTATTTTGATGTGCTCCATTATTTTTTAGGTGCAAAATCCAATGTGGAAATCCACAATGTAGCTTTAGGTAAAGAGACAGGAATTGTTACAATGGTCTTACCCATGCAAGACGGAATGATTAGAACCGGACTACCACACATCACAAATAATAGCAAGAGTTCTTCAGACAGGACGCAAAACGTTAATATTATAAACCCCTTGAGTCTTATTAAGGAGGAACAAGCGCTAGATTACATCAAATGCGACGTGGAGGGCTATGAATGGATTATTTTCCAAGAACTTCAACCTGCTATAAAAAAACATCTACCTATTATACAAATTGAAATAGCTGAAGAAAACCTGAATTCGTTTCGGACCTTCTTCGATGAACTAGGTTATATGCAGTATGGAATTGCAAAGGATCAGTTCATTAAAGAAAAAGACACCCAAACCGAGCAAGGTGACTTCTTGTTTGTACATGAATCAAAAGAAGCTTCGTTTTTAAAACATATTAAATGAGGTGTGTTTTCATCTTCTTTCTCCTATTATTTGTATTGTCATCTTGTGAAAAAAAGTTAGGAACCTTTGAAATTAAGGGAGCACTCACAAACCAAAGTGATGATACGAAACTTGAAAACAGTCAGCTTTATTTATATAGTTACCCCGTAGGGTCTGGAGAGCAATTGCTCATTGATTCTACGCTCACTGATAGTGATGGGAATTATTGCTTTCTGTTCCCGCGAGAACAAATTGAAAAATACAAGATCACTTATGCAAAAGAAGGGTATTTCGAAGGAGAAGAAACGATCTATTTTTCAAACTTGACTCTGGAAGAGCCCAACATTGTAAACCTTGTAACGTATGGCAAAGCATGGGCCGCCTTAAGGATCATAAATCAAAACCCATTGGCTTCTGATCATTTCCGATATGTGAAACAAGACGGAAAAACAGACTGCACAGCATGCTGCCCTGCGGAGGAACAAAATTTTTACGGCGCATTAGACACTACTATTTACTGCATTAATAATGCAAATGCGATTTATTCGGTTCTTTATTGGGTCATTGGGACTTCGGTCCTAGACCTAAGGACGGTGAATACCACTTTTTCTGACACCTCTTTTATTGAAATAACTTATTAAAATCAATCTTAATCGGTCAGAAACCATTGGTAGAATTGGTAGTTCATTATTGCGAAAAAAACATTATTTTTGCGTACAAATTTTAGACAATGACTGAAAACTTTTCCTTAGAAGACTTAAAACAAAAATTCAAGAATAGCAAGAGCTTTAGAATCTCATCAATTGCAATAGGCACAATTGTGGTTTTTATTCTTGGTTTTTTTAGTTACCGCCAATTTATGTGGAAGCCAGCAAATGAAAAATCAAAAGAGACATACTACGTTGCATTAAATACGATTAAAAATGATAATCTCATTGTCGCTGCGGCTGATACAGGAAAGGCAACTGCTAAAACCGACCCTATAAAAAAGCTTCAATCAAGTGTTAAAAAATTCGATGGTAAAATAGGTGGTGAAGTGAGTAAGTATTTACTTGCTACTCAATACATGAGAAAAGGAAAGTTTAAAGAAGCCTTATCTCTATTAGAAAACGTAAGTGTTGAAGACACCTATGTGAGCGCTATGGTTATTGGCCTTCAAGCAGACTGCCATTCAGAGCTTAAGGATTTTGAGAGCGCTTATTCTTTATATCAAGAAGCTGCTTCAAAAAACGAAAATGATTTTACGAGCCCAATGTATTTATACAAAGCAGGGATTCATGCTGAAAAGCTTAAGAAAACAAAAGAAGCGAAATCCTGTTACGAAAAAATTGCAGTGCAGTACCCTAAATCATTTTTCGCGAAGGAAAAAAGTTTAGATGCATATATCGCTAGAACTTCAAACTAAATCTTTGATTTATGGCTACGTCCAATAAAAATCTATCAACGTACGATAAAGAAAAAATAGAAAATGGTGCCGATTTAAATATCGGCATTGTTGTTTCTGAATGGAACGAAGCAATTACCTCTAATCTTTGTCAAGGAGCCATTGATACACTTGTTGAAAATGGCGTCCTCGTAGAAAATATAATCATCAAAAAAGTACCCGGCGCCTTTGAACTTCCATTAGGATCACAGTTTCTTTTGAAATACAAAGAGATAGATGGAGTAATTGCTATTGGCGCAGTTATACAAGGAGAAACCAAACACTTCGATTTTGTTTGTCAAGGAACAACAGACGGCCTTATGAAGACAATGCTCGACTATAACACACCTATTTCATTTTGCGTCTTAACAGATAATACTATGAAGCAGTCAATTGCTCGATCCGGAGGGATACACGGCAATAAAGGCATTGAAGCTGCGGTTAGTTTGCTTCAAATGATTGCTACACACAAATCATTCTTATGACTCTTATTAAATCAATCTCAGGAATTAGAGGAACTATTGGAGGCCCTGTAAATGAAGGCCTCACTCCTATCGATACCGTTAAATTTGCTTCTGCCTACGGAACCTGGTTAAAAAACATTCATCCGAACAAAAGATTAAAAGTTGTGATTGGTCGAGATGCTAGACCCTCTGGACAAATGGTATCCGATTTGGTTTGTTCTAGTCTAATAGGACTTGGAATTGACGTTATAAACCTTGGGCTTTCTACAACACCCACAGTCGAGATCGCCGTACCTCTAGAAAACGCTCATGGAGGAATCATACTTACAGCAAGTCATAACCCAAAACAATGGAATGCCCTCAAACTACTTAATGAAAAAGGTGAGTTTATATCGGGAGAAGAAGGAAATACGCTTTTACAAATTGCAGAAAATGCCTCCTTTAATTTTGCTGAAGTCGATGATTTAGGTGAGGTTAGCCATAACGACAGTTATTTACAAAAACACATTGACGCAGTACTTGATTTACCTCTTGTAAACATAGATGCAATTAAGAATGCGGACTTCAGCGTCGTTATCGATGCTGTTAATTCTACAGGGGGCATTTTTATACCCGCTCTTTTAGAGGCACTCGGCGTAAAGAAAATAACCAAACTATATTGTGAGCCAAACGGACAGTTTCCACACAACCCTGAACCGCTGCCTGAGAATCTTACTGATTTAGCCTCAAAAATAATAGAATCAAAAGCCGATGTTGGATTTACGGTAGATCCAGATGTCGATCGATTGGCCATGGTATGTGAAGATGGAAGTATGTTCGGAGAGGAGTACACTCTTGTTGCCGTATCAGACTATGTCTTGAGCCAAACGCCAGGCGCAACTGTTTCAAACCTATCCTCAACTAGAGCCTTAAGAGATGTCACAGAATCTCGAGGTCAAACCTACCATGCTTCTGCCGTTGGAGAAGTCAATGTTGTGGATTTAATGAAGGAAAAAAATGCGGTTATTGGTGGAGAAGGTAACGGAGGAGTTATATTTCCTGAATTACATTATGGAAGAGATGCTCTGGTAGGCATAGCCTTATTTTTGAGTCACTTAGCCTTAAAAAATTGCACTGCCTCGGAGCTTAGAGATCGTTTTCCTAAATATTGCATATCAAAAAACAAGATCCAATTAACACCTCAAATTAACGTGGATTTTATTCTTACTCAAATGGCTGAAAAGTACAAAGATGAAGAGGTTGACACTACGGATGGTGTTAAAATATACATCGAAAAGGAATGGGTTCATCTTAGAAAGAGCAATACAGAACCTATCATTCGCATCTATTCAGAGAGCAGAACTTTAAACGACGCAGACGCACTCGCCGCACGTATTAAAGAAGAAATTAACGCACTTATTTAATCCCATTTGCGTTAAGGTTATGAACAAAGTGTATTTCATAACTCAAATCAACCCATTGTGATTTTATGTCTTACGACAGTACATTGCGCTAAACTTATAAATTAATTTATTATGAAAAAGTTACTTACTTTATTAAGTGCAGTAGTGATCTCAGGATCAATAATGGCACAAAAACCTTCTTCTGATGATTCTAAATACTCTCTTGAAGGTATGATTAATTATTCAGATGCTGGATTTGAGTGGAATGCTCCTAACCTTAGAATGCGTTATTTTATTAATGACAATATAGCAGCGCGTCTTACCCTTGGTCTTTCTTCTGATAATTCATCAATGAACGTTTATGAAATAGGCGGAGACGGAACAGGAACAGTAGATATGAGCGGTATGGGATGGTCATTAGGACTTGGCGCTGAATATCACCTAGGTGGAACAGATAAATTGTCTCCATACTTTTCTGCAGGTTTCAATATCGGTGGTTCGAGCTACGCAGAAACATGGGCGAACTCTGATGGAACAGACTACGTGATGGACAATACAGCCGAGGTTAAAACTTCTCAAAGTAATCTCGGTGTTGGATTAGGTGCTGGTGTTGATTATTACGTTGCAAACAACATCTATTTAGGTCTTGAAATGGGATTTGGATTTGGAACCTATAAAGATAACGGTGGAACTGTAGACATGAATGGAACATCGTCGGACATTGACCCAGCTGGATCTGGCAGCGGAATGTCAATTGGTGGTGGGAACATGGGTTTCAGAATCGGTTGGAGATTCTAAATAACATTGAGTAAAAGTGGATAAATTAAGAGGGCTTCGGCCCTCTTTTTTTGTGGCTAATTTTAAATAAATTATTCAGGCTGGAATTGAATATTCATTTATTGTACTCAAAGTTCCTTCATATGTTTAATTTTATAACATATAATTATGGAAGAGACAAGAAAGAGAGTAGAAGTTTGCTATACCCCTGGAGAATATGACTACTTCAAAGATGAATTTGAAATCGTTGTGGTCATCGATGTGTTGAGAGCTACGACCGCAATATGCGCAGCCTTTGACAATGGAATCAAATCAATTATACCTGTACCTAGCCTTGAGGACGCTTTAGAATATAAAAAGAAAGGTTACCTCGTTGGTGCAGAAAGAAAAGGGAAAATCGTTGAAGGATTTGATTTTGGGAATTCCCCTTATTCCTACATGAAAGAAGAATTCAGAGGGAAAGAAGTCGTACTCACTACCACCAATGGAACCAAATCGATTGAAACAGCAAAAGGCGCCGAAACGGTAGTTATTGGTGCTTTAGTAAATCTCGACGCCATGGCTTCGAATGGCTCATCAAACAAAATAAAAACACCTTATGCCTTTGTTCGGGTTGGCAAGACAAGTTTAATCTCGAAGACACCATCTGCGCTGGTGCAATTTCAGATGCCTTAATTGCGACTGGAGACTACACCTCCATTGAGGATTCCTCCATCGCAGCAAAATATCTTTACCTTTCTGCAAAAGACAACTATATGGGCTATCTTAAATCCAGCTCCCATAGACGCAGGTTAAGAAACCTAAATCTAAATGAAGATATTAAATACTGCCTCACACCAAACACCTCTACTGCAGTCCCAATCCTTAGAGACGGAAAGCTTTACAATCAATAAATGAAATATTTAGTACTCTTTTTTTGTGTTTCTATATCACTCTCTGTGATTGAATCACCGAAAAGAGTTACGTGGGGTTTTTTTGGTCATAAAAAAATCAATCGCATATCCATATTCACCCTCCCCAACGAAATGTTCGGTTTTTACAAAGAGCATATCGAATACATTACAGAACATGCCGTCGATCCAGATAAAAGGCGCTATGCCGTCGATGGCGAGGCACCATGTCATTATATCGACCTAGATCATTTTTACAAAAAGGGAGAAGACCCTTATGCAGTTATGCCTAAGAAATGGAAGGATGCGGTTGCTAAATTCACTGAAGACACCCTTCAAGCATATGGGATTGTTCCTTGGCACATTCAGCGAATGAAATATAAATTACAAAAAGCTTTTGAAAGAAAGAACGTAGACCTCATTTTGAAATACTCGGCAGATATAGGACACTACATAGGGGATTCACATGTGCCCTTGCACACCACAGAAAATTACAATGGACACCTAACTAACCAAAGAGGAATACATGGTTTATGGGAAAGTAGACTCGTTGAAGTCAACGCTGATAACTACGACTATTTCGTGGGAAAGGCGGTCTACATAAAAGATGTACTCGAATCTTCTTGGAGCACCGTCAGGGATTCTCACAGCGCATTAGACTCTGTATTCGAAATGGAGGTTGAAAGCACAAAAGAAATCCCCTCAGATCGAAAATACAGCTATGAACGTCGAGGAAATGTGACCACACAGGTCTATTCCAAGGAATTCTGTGAGCTTTATCATTCTAAAATGAATGGAATGGTGGAAAGACGCCTAAAAAAAGCAATACTAAGCGTCGGTTCCATTTGGTATACCGCATGGGTTGATGCTGGACAGCCTGACCTCAGAGAACTGCAATACACAAAGCCAAGCGAAGCCCTCATTAAAGAGCTTCATGCTTTGGAAGAAGCCTACCACAGTGGACTTCATAAAGGAAGGATTTGCGATTGATGTTATATTATTTTCCTGTATTTGATTCGCTTTGGACCGTTATCTCCTAGTCTCTTTTTACGATTTTCTTCATAATCAGAATAAGTTCCTTCAAACCAATAGACTTGCGAATCCCCCTCAAAAGCAAGGATATGAGTACAAATTCTATCTAAGAACCAACGGTCGTGAGATATAACCACAGCACAACCTGCAAAATTCTGAATCCCCTCTTCTAAAGCCCTTAAAGTATTTACATCGATGTCATTTGTCGGCTCATCGAGAAGTAAGACGTTGGCCTCTATTTTTAATGTCATCGCAAGATGCAAACGGTTCAGTTCTCCTCCCGATAAGACACCGACCTTCTTGTTTTGGTCAGACCCACTAAAGTTGAATTTAGAGAGGTATGCACGAGAATTGATCTTTTGATTCCCGACCTCAACATATTCTAGACCACTTGAAACCACATCAAATACTGATTTATCAGGATGAATGTCCTTATGCGTTTGATCCACATAACCCAACTTCACAGTTTCGCCCACCTGAAAAGCTCCACTGTCTGGCTGTAACTCATCCATAATCATCTTGAAAATAGTAGTCTTACCTGCACCATTAGGACCAATCACACCAACAATACCCGCTGGAGGAAGATTGAAATTAAGGTTGTCGTACAATAGTTTTTCACCAAAAGATTTAGCAACACCATCAGCATCTATAACGTTGGTTCCCAGACGTGGGCCATTAGGTATCGGAATCTCTAATGTATCTTCTTTTGCTTTGGAATCCTGAGACAGCATCTTTTCGTAATTCTGAATTCTTGCCTTATTTTTAGCCTGTCTAGCTTTTGGATTCATTCGTACCCATTCTAGCTCTCTAGCCAGGACTTTCTGTCGCTTCGACTCTGTCTTTTCCTCCCCTTTTAAACGGTCACCTTTTTGTTCTAACCATGAGGTGTAATTACCTTTCCAAGGAATACCTTCACCACGATCTAGTTCAAGAATCCACCCAGCAACATTGTCTAAGAAATAACGGTCGTGTGTCACTGCAATTACGGTTCCTTTATACTGCTGTAAATGTTGTTCTAACCAATCAATAGATTCTGCATCCAAGTGGTTGGTAGGCTCATCTAATAATAGAATATCTGGGTCCTTAAGCAATAATCGACATAAGGCCACTCTTCGTTTTTCACCACCGGAAAGCGTACCGATTTTCTGATCATCCGGCGGGCATCGTAAAGCATCCATTGCGCGATCCAGCTTTGTATCAAGCTCCCATGCATCGAGCGCATCAATTTTATCAGACACCTCGCCCTGTCTAGCAATCAACTTATCCATCTTGTCAGGATCGTTTAACACCGCTTCGTCCATAAATGAAGCATTGATCTCTTCGTATTCTTTCAGGACGTCAACAGTCTCCTGACATCCCTCCATGACGACTTCTTTGACTGTTTTATTTAAATCCAGATCCGGCTCTTGAGGCAAGTACCCTACCGAATATCCCGGAGAAAAAACAACGTCGCCCTGATAGGCTTGATCTAAGCCTGCAATGATTTTCATCACAGTAGACTTCCCTGAGCCATTCAATCCTATAATCCCAATCTTGGCACCATAGAAAAAGGACAAGTGAATGTTCTTTATGATTTGTTTTCCTTGAGGCGTATTCTTGGTAACCCCTACCATAGAAAAAATTACTTTTTTATCGTCAGACATAATTATTTAAAAATTTTATTTGTGTATACTTTCCACTTAGCCAAACGGAATAGTAAAGTAGTTTTAACAACGCCCATTCCA
Source organism: Flavobacteriales bacterium UBA952 (assembly GCA_905182495.1). Taxonomy (GTDB): domain Bacteria; phylum Bacteroidota; class Bacteroidia; order Flavobacteriales_D; family Crocinitomicaceae; genus UBA952. The sequence continues at coordinate 10,478 of CAJJBU010000016.1, read as the reverse complement.
TAAGTGACCGAGCGGCTAAAGTTAATTGATGAAGAATCATTAAAATATTTTGTTGGACAGGAGACCTCTCCTATTTCAAGGCCTGAAAAGCAGATTTGCGCAAGCATTTGGTTGTCAAAAACAAAATCATCTGAGTTTTTATGAATATCTATTTTGTCAAAGACCTCTTTTGAGAAAGCGCGGTATCCAGTATGGTATTCTGATAGCTTTTGCCCCATGACAATGTTTTGAAACAGGGTGAGGATTCGGTTGGCTAGATACTTATAGATCGGCATCCCGCCCTTTAAAGCGCCTTTACCTAAAATCCTTGACCCTAAAACAACAGGATAAACATCAAAGGCAATAATCCCCGAGATTGAATGAATTAACTTCGGAGTATATTGGTAATCAGGATGGAGCATAATGATGATATCAGAACCTAAGGAAAGTGCCTTTTTATAACAAGATTTTTGATTCCCCCCGTATCCTTTATTGGCTTCATGGCGAATTACATGTGTTAAACCAAGGTCTTTTGCTTTTTCTGACGTTTTGTCATTACTCGCATCATCTACAAGAATAACGACATCCACTATATCCAAAGGGATTTCTCGATAGGTTTGCTCAAGAGTCTCTGCAGCGTTGTAGGCTGGAAGCACTACCGATATTTTTTTTCCATTTAACACGAACTCAAAAATAATCAGGATAAGTGATATGAGCATGAAAATAGACCACTGAATCAAACTTTCCTTAAATTTGTACCATGAATGGCCTCCCACCTCTTGCAGAAAGAATGCGTCCTAAAAATCTGGAAGATTATATTGGCCAAGAACATTTACTGTCTGAAAACGCACCGCTAACCCGTGCACTAGATGCTGGAATCATTCCTTCGATGATCTTTTGGGGACCTCCAGGTGTCGGCAAAACATCATTAGCCTATTTAATCGCTGAAAAATTAAAAAAAACCATTCATACCTTGTCTGCGATTTCTTCCGGGGTAAAAGATGTGCGCGAAGTTATAGCAAAGGTTCAAAATGCAGGTATGTTCCAAGAGAAAGGAACCATTTTATTCATTGATGAGATTCATCGTTTTTCTAAATCTCAACAAGATTCTTTATTAGGGGCTGTTGAAAAAGGAATCGTAACCTTAATTGGAGCGACTACTGAGAACCCTTCATTTGAGGTCATCTCGGCCCTTCTATCCCGTTGTCATGTCTACACTTTGAAAGACCATACCAAAAAAGATCTCATAGCATTATTAGACAGAGCCGTAAAGAAAGATGCTGTTCTGTCCAATAGAAAAGTGAAATTCAAGGAGTATGAGAGTTTGTTGGCTATATCGGGTGGAGATGCCAGGAAAATATTAAATGTATTTGAAATATTAATCAGTTCCTTTCCAGAAAACAAAACGCTAACCATCACCAACACTCTAGTTCAAGAGAATGCCCAACAGTCCTTATCTAGGTACGACAAAGACGGAGACCAGCACTATGATATCGTCTCGGCCTTTATTAAGTCGATTCGGGGCAGCGATGCGAATGCAGCAGTTTATTGGCTAGCCAGAATGGTTGAGGGCGGCGAAGACCCTAAATTCATTGCGCGGAGACTCATTATTTCAGCTTCAGAAGATATAGGTTTAGCCAACCCAAATGCGCTATTGATGGCGAATACAACCTTTCAAGCTGTAGAAAAAATAGGATGGCCCGAATCTCGAATTATACTGTCGCAATGTGCAATTTATATGGCAGATAGCCCTAAAGGAAATGGTGCATACATGGCAATCAATCAGGCACAAGAAACGGTTCGGTCCACAGGGTCACTCAACGTCCCCCTTTCTATAAGAAATGCTTCTAGCAAACTAATGAAAGAGCTAGGATACGGAGAAAAATATAAATACAGCCATGATTTTGAAGGCAATTTTGCAGCCCAAGAGTTTCTTCCAGATGAGCTCAAAGGGACTTCTTTTTTTAAGGCGGGGTCAAGTCCTAAAGAAAAAGATATTGAAGAGAATCAAAACCGACTTTGGAAAAACAAATACAAAAAATGATAGGGCTGCTATTGTATTACATTATTCTTTACCCCTTATCCCTATTACCGTTAAGGATACTTTACCTATTTTCCTATTTCTTTTACTTCCTATTGTATTATGTAATTCGTTACAGAAAAAAAGTGGTCATACAAAACATACAACGAAGCTTTCCTGATCTTGAACCTATAACCAAACAGCAAATTGAAAAAGACTATTATAAACACTTTTCCGATATACTGATCGAAGGGATAAAAGGTTTAAGTATCTCAGAAAAAGCACTCACTAATAGATATAAATTACGGAATCCGGAACTCGTTGATGCCTACTTCAAGAAAAAGAAAAGTGTGATCCTCTGCTCAGGCCACATCAACAATTGGGAATGGTGGATTGCTTTTCAAAATGCGGCACTATCCCATCAGGCAATTGGTATCGGAATGCCTTTGACCCAAAAATCGTTAGGTGCAAAAATTAACAAACGTAGAGAAAGACTCGGTATGATTGTTACCGACTCTAAAGATTACAAAAAAGAAATTGAAAAGCTTGATGATTCTCCTTACGCCCTGTTGATTTTAGGTGACCAATCTCCTGGCAGCGTTCGTAAGAGCTACTGGACTCCTTTTTTAAATCAACTCACCGCTTTTACTTTTGGAACAGAAATTATTGCGAACACTTATAATCTACCCGTTATTTATTACACCGTACATAAAGTCAAACGAGGTTATTACGAGCTCGAATTTAAAGTACTTAACGACAACCCACGCTCCACTGAATACGGTGAAATCACTAAAAAATATGTACATTTCTTAGAGCAAGATATTTTAAACGCACCAAGCCAATGGATTTGGTCTCATAAAAGATGGAAAAAATCAATACCCAATGACCTCAATACAATCAAAAATGAACATCAAAAGAAATTCAATACTCGTTTTCGTAATCTTTAACTTATTGCACTTCAGCTCCATATCTCAGTATTACCATTATGCTGATAGTAAAACTCATGCAAGGGGTATCGCGGGTTTTAAAAACGAGATCTACATGAGCACTAATTCGGGTTTGATTTACAAGTACAATATCAAAAATCATAAACCAATATGTTTGAACCTAAGCGCTCCTCTTAATGAACTAAGAGATATAGATGTTAATGGACAGAAAATCATCGCAATGCAGAGTGCCAACTCTAGTCAACTTGCTTATGTTCTAAATGGGAAGGCAATTCGAATTAAAATAGATGCCAATAATGTGTTTTTTGATGGAATAGCTATGTATGCATCGAAAGGGATGCTCTTTGGCGATCAAATAGATGGAATTATCCCGGTTTACTATACAGAATCTGGTGGTATAAAATGGTTCCCTGTAAAAGCACCTATCAAAGCGCTCAAAGGGGAGTATGGATTCTCCGCAAGCGGAAGCAATATGATTTATATTGATGAGGCTTTTATTTTTGTAACAGGGGGCTTGCATTCTAGGTTTATTAAAACCGAAGACATGGGGCTAACATGGTTTACTTCAACGCTTCCTTTTGAATCCAAGGAAAGCTCGGGAGCATATTCTGTGGCCATGGCCAACAAGCAAGAAGGTGTTGTTGTCGGGGGGGATTACAAAAAACCGGATCTTGCATCAAAGAATTGTTTTATTACATCTGATGGCGGTAAAACATGGACCGCACCAAAAACAAGCCCTAATGGATACCGCTCATGTGTTCTTTTTCATGACGGCGTTTATTATGCTTGCGGATCTAATGGAATAGATTACTCTAAAGACAATGGTTTGAATTGGACGCAATTATCAACTGGTAAGTTTTTCACGATGACCGTCCTAAAGAACAAACTCTTTGTATCAGCGAGTCAAGGAAGAGTTGCGGAATTTAAATTGGTGAAATAACCTCAAGCTTTTTTTTTGATTTTTCTTAATTCAAGGATTCATTATTTTTGTAAAAAAAATTATTTATGAGTGCTATAGAACGAATTCAATGCTTAATTATCGGTTCCGGTCCTGCTGGATATACCGCAGCTATATATGCCGCTAGAGCGGACATGAAGCCCGTCCTATATGAAGGCTTACAGCCAGGCGGTCAATTAACGACAACGAATGAAGTAGAGAACTTTCCTGGGTACCGCGATGGTGTTACGGGGCCAGAAATGATGATCGAACTTAAAGACCAAGCAGAAAGATTTGATACAGATGTTAGACCTGGTTTCATTAATCGAGTTGATTTTTCTGGAGAAGTTCATAAGTGCTGGTCGGAGGATGGCAAGGAGATTCATGCCGATACCGTAATTATATCTACAGGTGCCTCTGCAAAATACCTAGGACTTGAAAGTGAACAAAAATACCTGAAACTCGGAGGTGGTGTTTCAGCATGTGCCGTCTGTGATGGCTTTTTCTATAGAGGTCATGAAACCGTGATCGTTGGCGCTGGTGATTCCGCATGCGAAGAAGCACATTATTTATCTAAGCTATGTACTAAAGTAACTATGCTTGTTAGAAGAGAAGAATTTCGAGCTTCAAAAATAATGGCCGAACGTGTCCGTAAAACAGAAAATATTGAAATCCTATACAACACAGAGACAGAGGAAGTATTGGGAGATGGCCAATTGGTCACTGGTGTCAAAGCCTTTAATAACAAAACCAATGAAGAGATTGAAATTCCTTGCACAGGTTTCTTTGTTGCGATAGGCCACAAACCTAATACTGACATTTTTAAGGAATATTTAAAGCTTGATGAAACAGGATATATTGAATACGAGAAGCCTGGATCAAGCTTCACAAATATTGAAGGTGTATTTGTTGCCGGAGATGCTGCAGATAAAACATACAGACAAGCAGTTACTGCCGCTGGGACAGGTTGTATGGCTGCTCTAGATGCAGAACGTTATCTATCTGCAAAGCATTAATCAAATTAATAAAGGAACGAGATTAAAAATCGAATTCGTCTTTAGAACATTCGCCAAGAGCATCGATTAGGGCATCGGGTACTTCATTGTTTTTTTCGTAATAGGCAATGTATGCCTCGTCTGTTTTAAAATGCGCTTTCACTTTTTCACCGTAGCAATCGCAGTCATAAACTTCGTTATTACACTTTTTTGTAAAGTCCGCCATGGTCTTATTCATGGATTCTTCTGGGTTCCCACATGCGTAAAGAAATAACGCACACCCAAGCCCTAAGGTTATATTATACAGTTTCATAATTCTATTTTTAAAATGGTAGGTCTACAGATTCTACTAGGGACTCATCAATGTTTTCACCACAAGGACAAAGCTTGTCCATTTTCGCCAAAAACTTTTCACGTTCCCCGGTGCTTTCGTTGGCATTCATTTTGTTGTAATCTTCAAAATTTGAAAAATCTTTCATTACCTCTCGTTTAAAGCACAACATATTATAAGGTCTATTCTCGATGACCAACTTTTCACAATCCATCATCACCTGAGCTTGTCTTTCTGATGTCCAACCTTCATTCATTTTCGAATTTCGAGTAATCATCATGCCACTTATAAATAAGGCTACTAAAACCCAAGTTAGACCAGCTATTTGAGCAAGTTTGTTCCCCTCACTTCTGGCACGTATAGTCAGTCTGAGCCCTAAAAAAACAAACATAAACCCGAGTACAGAACTGAAAATAAGTCTGAAAGTCATTTTGTTTTCGATGGTCCACGCTTCTCCTTTGAGTAAAAACAAAGACATCGCCAAAATACCACCTGTCAATGCAATTAAAAATGTGAGACCGCCGTAAATAGAAAAGCGATGATTCTCTTCAGATTTACTTGATTTCCTTAATTTGTATCCAAGATACATTCCGGCTATGGAGAGTAAAAGAACGGCTAGAAATTTCATGTTTTGTTGTTTTTTAAGATAAATATAACAATTCAATCAAGGAATTCACAGACTGAATCTTTATTTTAGCATGATAATTGCAAACTAATCATGAAAACATTTAGCTGTTTTCTAAATTTAAATAAATCCAAACTTATGAAATTCATTTTATCTACCGTACTCATCCTTTTTATGGCACAGGGTGCAACTGCCCAAAACAGAACAATCTCAGGAGTTACTTTCCTTCCTAAATTAGACATCAAAGGAAAATCATTGTTTTTTAATGGCTGTGGACTTAGAGAAAAGTATACCCTCGATCTATATGTCGCAGGATTATATCTAGAAAAAACGACGATGGACGCCAATAAAGTAATGGCTGCAGATGAAATGTCGGCCATCAAAATTGTAATTACTTCAAGTAAAGTAACTCGCGATAAGTTTAATGAGTCGGTCAAAGATGGTTTCGAAAATGCGACTACTGGAAAGGCAACTGCAGCACAAATCGGACAGTTTAAAGGCTTCTTTGTAGATGCTTTTAATGTAAAAGATGAAATCTTAATGATCTATGTTCCCGGAAAAGGAGTTGCGGTTACCATTAATGGGAAGTTTAAAGGACTGGTTGAAGGTCTCGAATTTAAAAAGAGACTGTATGCCATTTGGCTTGGTGACAAGCCTGCCAGTGCAAAACTTAAAAAAGGAATGCTTGGCAGATTGTAATATAAATTTTAAAAGGCTTCTTAGGAAGCCTTTTTTGTTATTCGATACTTTATGAAGCAATTATCTCTAATCATTTTTCTTGCATGCCTAAATACTGCTCACACTCAAAATACGATGCGCGTCATAGGACATAGAGGATGCCGTGGCATCATGCCTGAGAACACAGTTGCAGGTTTCCAAAAAGCCATAGAAGATGGCTCAGATGGTATCGAGTGGGATGTCGTAGTGAATGGAGAAGGAAAGCTTGTGGTATCTCATGAGCCTTACTTTCACAAGGACTTTTGCTTAGATCCTGAAGCCAATGAAATTACGGATGAGAAGCTTTACAATATCTACAAGATGAGTCAGGCGAAAATTGCGACCTTTGATTGTGGCTCTAAAGTTCATAAAAATTTCCCTGAGCAAAAGAAGATCTTTACTACCAAGCCCCTCTTAAAGGAGGTCGTTGAACAATTACAATCAAGAACAAGAGGCAAGCTTATTTTATTTGAGATCAAATCAGACGAACCAGAGTACGGAATCTCTCAACCATACCCCGAAGCCTATGTAGACCTCATACTCAAAGAAGTCGCATTGTATAAACTCCCAAATGTAGTTTACATGAGCTTTGACAAAAACATCATAGAAGAACTTCACAAAAAAGCACCAGAGCTCCGACTCGCCTATCTTACTTATTTGCCTAAAAAATCTGCTAAAGGATATTTAAAAAAATTGTCTTTTACACCCTTTGCTTTAGGCATGTATCATCTGACGATTAACAAAAGAAAACTAAAGCAATTGCGGTCCAAAGAAGTATCTGTATACGCATGGACTGTCAACGACACAAAAGATGCTCATAAGATGATGGGCCTTGGGATAGACGCCATCATTACGGACTACCCAAGAACCATTATCAGAGCTCGTGGATCTTACTCAGATCGACCGAAAAAATTCCGAATGACCGGAACCCCATCATTCTAGATTATTTTTAATCCTTTTTGAACCCTTGTTGAATTTACCCGTTATTAGTTCTAACTTTGTAAAAAACGTTCTTTGGGGTCGACATTGGATTTGACAGCGGTAGCATTAGTCAAGTGTCAGCATGCAGAGGGTTGTGGTGAACCTCTTAAATATCACGTCACAAACTATAATTGACAATACGTCATACGCACTTGCTGCTTAATTAACTGATAGTTAATTGGCTTAATTCAACTGAATAATAGTAGGTAGAACAAGTACTTCCGGCAGGCTTCGGCCCGTTAGGTCCGCCAATAGGAAGTCCAAATCATCGGGCTGGTGCTCACGACGGTACTAAGTGAGCATATGACCTTTACGACGGCTACCTGGAGCACACCGCAAACGGTTACGGTAACGGGCGTTGCTGATGGTGACGTAACGGATGAATCGGTCATCATTAGCCATACCATTGCAGGCAATGATTACTCCGCTGTTACTTCTGCTAACGTCACCGCATCGGTGACGGATGATGGCCTTGCAAGTGTCGTTATCGGCACGCAAACCTGGAGTGTGTCTAATGTTTCATTAGTGCCTACTGCAAATAACATTCTAGGTACTGATTATTGGAATGCTTCTTCAGGTACCGCAGGTAGTGCAACAGATGACGACGGTTATTACTACACTTGGGATGCAGCGATGAATGTTTGTCCTAGTGGTTGGCGCTTGCCTTCAGACACCGATTGGAAGACTTTAGAAGGCTTTTTAGGTATGAGTATTGCTGCTCAAAATGCGACGGGGTGGCGTGGTACTGATGAAGGCACAAAACTAAAAGTAGGTGGCTCTAGTGGCTTCGAGGCTAAGTTAGCAGGTGCCCGCGGTATCACTGGTAGTTTCTACGGTCGTGGTGACTACTCGTTCTTGTGGAGTAGTACCGAGTCAGCTCGCGTCCTGAACACCAGTAACGCCAGGGTGTACCGCAATTCCGGCAATAAGGCAGACGGGTTTAGTGTTCGCTGCCTAAGGGATTGATTTCGCCATCTTTGGCACTTTGACCCAGCCGAATGGCTGGGTATTCACCACCCAAGCTTGCTTGGGTGGTTTTTTAATTACATAACAAGGCATTGTTTGATTTAAGGATTAAACAAGTAAGGTTTATAAATCCAAACATCCTCTAGTGTTGTTCTTTTAGGCATTAGTCTGAGTAGATTATTAGCATAGAAGAATCTTATATTTGGTTAGGAGTGTTCGGCGGTTAGTCATTAGACGAATCTCTCCTAAGAGGCCTTGTCCATATTGCCATCACTTGAATTGACCTTTTTTAAACCGCTTCATCATTTTTTCAGCTTGATCAGCTTCTATCGTGTCTTGAGCTTTCTCTACCAAAGCTCACTACGATATGGCTCACTAAATACTTTGTGACGATACTTAGGTATCCACACAAAATGATACATTAAGGGGTACTAGGGATTTTCCGTCCAAAAACGACAAAAAACGCTGAAGCCCTCGCCCCTAAAAGCCTCCAAGAGGGTATTACTTTTCCTTAACTGGCAAATAGCCCTCGATTGAACGCATCAGCTCCTCTAGATTTGGCAGTTTTTCACTCAATTCGAAGTTGTAAGTCCCTTTTAGGTTGATGTTATACCAGGCGACAGGAGAAGCTTGCTTGACGATCTGTATCCTTGTGTTGTCGTTCTGATGTTCGAAGCTCGTCAACAGCTGACTGAGTATGCTGGAGTTAAAATAGATGATGGCGTTGGTGACAAGGCGGGCGGTAATGCCCCCAATAAATAAGTGACCTAATAAGTAGGATTTTCTATAAACTTAAATTAGAGGTTCTACAATGCGACAATCAAAATATTCAGACAGCCAAATCATGGCCATCCTAAAGCAATCTGAATCTGGTGTTCCCACGCCAGAACTCTGCCGAGAGCACGGCATGAGCAGTGCTACCTTCTACAAGTGGCGCTCTAAGTTTGGCGGTATGGATGCGTCCATGATGAAGCAGCTTAAAGAGTTGGAATCTGAGAACAAGCGTCTTAAGAAAATGTACGCCGAAGCTAAGCTCGGTCAAGACAGACTCAAAGAAGCCATGGCAAAAAAGTGGTGAGGCCATCTGCCAGACGCGAGATGGCCAAAGAAACGGTTGCACAGCAGTCTATTGGCATTCGATTTTCATGTGTACTTTTCTCAATCAGCGAGACCTGTGATCGCTATCAGCCTACATTGAATTCAGAAAATGAGCGCATAGCCGATTGGTTAATACGCCTAACGCACAGCCAGAGAAACGGGGGATTCAAACGATGTTTTTTATATTGACGCAACGTCAAAGGTTTTGTTTGGAACCACAAGCGCGTTTATCGCATATATCGTGAATTAGAACTTAATCTAAGGATTAAACCGAAGAAACGTATCGTGCGAGAGAAGCCCGTACCGTTAGCTGTGCCTGATAGCATCAACCCATGTTGGTCAATGGACTTTATGCACCACAAGCTCACGGATGGACGACCCCTGCGCCTATTTAATGTCATTGATGATCATAATCGTGAGGGCTTGGGCATTGAAATTGACTTTTCCCTGCCTGCGGTGCGGGTGATACGCTCGTTGGATCAAATCATAGAATGGCGCGGTAAGCCCCGCGAATTGAGAAGCGATAATGGGCCAGAATATATCAGTGATGCACTGGCGAACTGGGCAAAAGATAATGAGATTAGGCTGAATTTTATTCAGCCAGGAAATCCCCAACAAAATGCGTATATCGAGCGATATAACCGAACGGTGCGTTACGACTGGTTAGAACAGTATCTCTGGACGGATATTGCTGAATTGCAAGATTATTCAACTAAGTGGCTATGGACTTATAATCATGAGAGGCCCAATATGGCATTGGGTGGCATAACACCGATGCAAAAATTAGCCACTGTAATTTAACTCCCTACTTAAAGCGTCACTTAAAAAGGGGGGTATTACCACTCAGGCTACCTGTGCCCAAAGATCCTAGCTTCTTAATCC
>CAJJBU010000015.1 GCA_905182495.1 Flavobacteriales bacterium UBA952 | reverse complement strand
GTAATCCATCAGTTGAGATATTTGCAATGTTACCAAAGACAAATATATAGATTAAGGTGGTCATTATCGGCTGAATGAAGAACCATAAGGGACCTAGAATCGTCTGCTTATAAATTATAATGATATCTCTTTTTACAAATAGCAATAATAAATCCCGATAACGCCAAATACTCTTTAGGTTTAGGTCTAAAAGACTTCTTTTAGGTTTTATGATTTTATCCCAATTTTCTTCTTCCATACTAAATAATCATCCCCGCCCCAACGGTATTAAAATTAGTTTCATCTATTAAAATAAAGGAACCCGTGCTTCTGTTTTTTCTATAGGGATCAAAAAAGAGTGGGGTCGTGGTTTTTAATTTGATTCGGGCGATTCCGTTCATTTCCAGCTTGTTTTGCTCAGTAATCCGTTTTAACGAATTTAAATCCATTTCGTATACAATTGCTTTTATGATGGCGCGTCCTTCTCTTGATGTATGTTTAATAATATATTTCCCATTCAAATTCATAGGAGAATTACCCATCCAGCATATCATCGCATCAATCTCTTGTCCATGTTCGGGTTGGTTATTTGTTTTGACCAACATATCACCACGGCCAATGTCAATATCGTCTTCTAATTCGATGCTAATAGATTGAGGTGCGTAGGCCTCGTTTAATTCGCGGCTGGCATTATGGATTTTTTTAATCCGGCTTTGCAGCTGAGATGGGAATGCAGTAATCTCATCACCAATCCTTATAATACCACTTGATATTTGCCCTGCATAAGCCCTGTAATCATGATGCTCCTCCGTGTGAGGTCTAATAACGGTTTGTACAGGAAGGCGAAAATCTAAATGGTTGATATCGTTTGCTACAGGTATGTTTTCCAATGCGTAAAGTAGGGTAGAGCCGTCGTACCATGTCATCTTTTCCGAACGGTTAACGACATTATCGCCTTTTAACGCTGATATTGGAATGAATTTAAAATCTTGGATGTCTAATTTAGCAGCAAAATCTTTATACTGTTCCTTTATTTCTTCATATCGGTCATTGTCATAATTGACCAAGTCCATTTTATTTATGCAAACCAATACATGTGGAATCTGAAGTAAGGATGCAATATAGCTGTGCCTTTTCGTCTGTTCTACCACACCATTTCGGGCATCAATTAAAATTAATGCAGCGTTGGCTGTAGATGCACCCGTGACCATATTACGTGTGTATTGAATGTGCCCAGGAGTATCCGCAATGATAAACTTTCGCTTGGGTGTTGTAAAATAACGATAGGCTACATCAATCGTAATGCCTTGTTCACGTTCATCCTTTAAGCCATCTGTTAAAAGAGAGAAGTCAATTTCATCTAGTCCTTTCTTTTTACTTGTTGCTTCTATTGCATTTAGTTGATCTTGAAATATACTCTTGGAATCATAGAGCAAGCGTCCTATAAGGGTGCTTTTTCCATCATCAACACTTCCTGCAGTTGTAAATCTTAAAATTTCTCCTTTCATATCAAAAATATCCTTCTCTTTTTCTTTCCTCCATTGCAGCCTCAGACCTTTGGTCATCAGCTCTATTACCGCGTTCTGTTTCTCTTGCAGCAGCAACTTCGAGTATTATATCATCGATTGATGATGCATTTGATTCAATAGCTCCTGTAATCGTTAAATCTCCTATTGTCCTGAATCTAATGATTTCTTTTGTAACTTTTTCGTCGGGTTTAAGTTGTAGGAATGGTGAATTTGCTAGAATTGTGTTGCCTCTTCGTACCACTTCTCTTTGATGGGAGAAATAAAGACTAGGTAATTCAATGTTCTCTTTTTTTATGTATTGCCAGATATCCATCTCTGTCCAATTGCTGATAGGGAAAACTCGAAAATGTTCGCCGTACTTTTTTTTACCATTGAAGAGATTCCATAATTCAGGTCTTTGGTTTTTAGGATCCCATTGCCCAAAATCATCACGGTGAGAGAAAAAACGTTCTTTGGCTCGAGCTTTTTCTTCATCCCTTCTAGCGCCCCCCATGGCGGCATCGAATCTATTTATTTCAATCGTATTTAAAAGGGTAGGGATTTGCGCAGTGTTTCTAGTCGCATGAATACCTTTTTCATCTGAAGCTAGACCATTGTCAATCGCTTCTTGGACACTTCCTACAATCAATTGAGCATCAATCTTTTTAATTAATCGATCTCTAAACTCTAGGGTCTCCTCAAAATTATGTCCGGTATCAATATGAACTAAAGGAAAAGGGATTTTTGCTGGATAAAAAGCCTTTAATGCTAGGTGAGTGACAACAATAGAATCTTTCCCTCCTGAAAATAGAATGCAGGGATTCTCAAATTGAGAAAAAGCTTCACGTAATACAAATATGGACTCTGCTTCCAGTTCTTCAAGATGTTCTATGCGGTAACTCATATTTTGTTTATTAAATGATCAAATATATAGTCAACACTTTCAGAAATTGACATTTCATTAGTTGGGATGTGGACGTCTGCATTTTTTGGGGCTTCAAAAGGAGATGTTATTCCCGTGAAATTTTTTATTTCCCCATTCCTTGCTTTTAAATAGAGTCCTTTCACATCTCGTTTCTCGCATTCTTCAATAGGGCAGTCTATGAAAACCTCAATAAAGTCATCACTACCAATACATTTTTTTGCTTGTAATCGATCGGAGCTGAAAGGGGATATAAAAGCGGTAATAACAACCTGTCCATTTTCAACGAATAGCTTCGTTATTTCAGACACCCTTCTGATATTTTCATTTCGGTCCGCATCTGAAAATGACAAATCGCTATTGACACCGAGTCTAGTATTGTCACCGTCTAAGACAAAGGACACCTTTCCATTATCGAATAGTTTTTTATGAAGGCCATTCGCTATTGTTGATTTCCCTGACCCCGATAGGCCTGTTAACCAAATCGCTATTCCCTTATGTCCATTTCTCTTTTCGAAATCGGGTCTTCCAATTTGGTAAAGTTGTTGTTTTAAATCAGTCATTTTCTTTGGTTACAGAATGATCACCCTCGTTATGAGTCCTGTTTGGCAGCCCTAGATTCACCTTAAACCAAATACGTTCATGAAAGTAATAGAGAACCATTTTAGTGACCACTTCTACACCTCCGATTTTTAATCCAGTCATTATATTTCCTGTAATCAACCATCCAATCATCATGGTATCTAGGGTGCCAACGATCCGCCAGGTGATTGTTTTAGCGACATGTCTCTTTACAGAGGGGTCTTTAAATAAAAAAAGATCTATTATCATTATACGGCTTCGCCATTCTCAGTCCCTTTAAAACATAGGAGATGAGCGGTTTTTTTTAATTTTTAATTACAAACTTTTACTCCAAAGAAGCAGAAAAGGTTCGTTTTGTTGTTTTGTATAAGTACCGAACTCATCACTAGACATCACCATGGTGCGAATTTTACGCGCTACCAGTTCTTCCGCCTTTTCTATAAGTTCTTGTAGTATTATTTTATTCACACTTCCTATCATAACAATATCTATGACCCCAGAGTCTTTTCCTTTGGCATAGTCTCCAATCAGGTAGGCATTGTCAATGGACCCAAGTCTTTCTATTACCGATTCTATTACAGAGTCAATCCCGGTAATTTTACTAACAATACTCTTTATTTCAGGAAATAGTGGGTGGCTTGTTTTTGCTTGGTATAGAATTGTGTTTCCTTTAGAGCTACTCTCAAGTAATCCAGCATCTTTTAAACGATTTAATTCAATACGAACGGAATTGGTGCTTTCGTCAAATTCTTTCGCTAATTCTCGTAAATAGGCCTTCATGGTTGGATTCAAAAAAAATTTGACCAACAAGCGTACCCTTGTCTTCGATGTAATTAACGCATCTAACATTGAGTAACAAAATTACTCGAATATGACTTAATATGAAAACTTCAATGAATATTTATCAACAGGAAATGAACAAATCTAAGTATTTAGGTAATTTTTCACATAATCTGTAACACCTTCTTCAAGACTATGGAAAGGCTTTGTGTAACCTACATCCCGTAATTTGTGCATAGCCGCCTCGGTGAAATACTGGTATTTGTCTCTGATGTCAATAGGGGTATCAATGAAGGAGATTTTCGGGGCTCTATTTAGTGCTTTAAAAGTCAAACTTGCCAAATCGTAAAATGTTCTCGCTTTCCCGGTGCCGACATTATACAATCCGGAAGGTGCGTTTTTATGATGTAAGAACATCATTATAGACACAACATCCTTTACATAAATAAAATCTCTAAGTTGCTCTCCGTCTTTGTAGTCTTTATGGTGTGAACCAAAAAGTTTCATTCCACCGGTTTTTTTTATCTGATGAAAGGCATGAAAAACGACACTGGCCATTCGTCCTTTATGGTTTTCATTTGGACCGTAAACATTAAAGAATTTTAACCCAGCCCAAAATGGTGGCGACTGCGTTTGGCTCAAGGCCCATTTGTCGAAATTATTTTTTGATTCTCCGTAAGGATTTAAGGGAGCTAACTTGTGGACGACCTCATGACTGTCTTGATAACCATGCTCTCCCAATCCATAAGTTGCGGCACTACTTGCGTAAATTAAGGGGATGTTCTGCTTGGTGCAAATCCCCCAAATATCTTGGCTATAATTGACATTCAATTCTTGATGAATGCGGTAGTCCATTTCTGTTGTGTCTGTTCTTGCCCCTAGGTGAAATACAAAATTAACGGAAGTGTGGTTCTTGGAAAACCAATCCATAAAATCCGATCGATCAATTTTCAATTCGCATTGAATGTTTTTGTGGTTGTTTTCTTTGTCCTTTCTTGAAAAGTCGTCTACAAGTACCAGGTTCGAAATACCCGATTCATTTAATTGTTGCCCAAGAAAACTGGCAATAAAACCCGCCGCTCCTGTAACTACAATCATAGGACTAAAATAAGCCGTTAATTTCGGCGTCTATAGAATTGATAATTTGACCCAAATCTTCTTGATTATCTGGAAACCTATTATTGTCAATATCAATAATTAACAACTTTCCTTTGTCATAAGTAGAAACCCAAGCCTCGTAGCGCTCGTTAAGCCTCTTTAAATAGTCTAAACGAATACTTTCCTCATATTCTCTACCTCTTTGTTGAATTTGATTCACTAGGGTAGGTACGCTAGCTCTTAGGTATATGAGTAGGTCTGGTGGCGACACAAATGAATCCATTAGCGTAAAAAGAGAAAAATAATTCTCAAAGTCCCTAGTCGTCATTAATCCCATAGAGTGAAGATTCGGTGCAAAGATAAATGCATCTTCATAAATGGTTCGGTCTTGAATGACCGTATTCTTGGTTGATTTAATCTCTTGTACTTGGGTAAATCGACTATTTAAATAATAGATCTGGAGGTTAAATGACCAGCGCTGCATATCATGATAGAAGTCATTCAAATAGGGGTTGTGTTCAACATCTTCGAAATGTGTCTCCCATCCATAATGCTTTGAAAGCATGTTTGTTAAGGTTGTTTTTCCTGATCCTATATTTCCTGCAATTGCAATATGCATAACTTCTTTTTTTTCGTTTGCTAAATTAGTATAATTGGTCGTATCCTTGTCGATTATTGAGATTTTAATTCATATCTTGAAATCACACCATCGGTGCTAAAATAAAAAGAATTTCCATGCACACTAAGGCGATCGGAGAGTGGGCAATCTACGACGACAGTGATTTGTTTATTTTCAAGTGAATGAAAATTAATTTTCCCTTTGTCTAATTGAATGACATAATCGTTCCAGAAATTTAAAGCTTTATATTTTTTTTCAAGTTGTCCCTTCAGGCTTAAAAACATATCAAAAACGAAAATTGAAGAATCGTTATTTAAAAGGAATAAAGAGTTGTTATGCTCTTTAAGTGATTTAGCATCAATACTTCTACCGATTAATGCCTGCATGTTAATGACGCTCTGAATAGTCTTCTTTTTGACGAGGTCGATAAGGTATAAAGAACTGTTAAGTTCATCGTAAACGTAAATTAGATTTGGTCTCGCCGAGATTGCGCATATTTTTGCATTTTGTATATCGTAGTCCTCAAGGTCGATACAGTTGCCATTTGAACTAAAAGTGTTGTCTAAAAAGCAGATTTGTTGCTGGTCTGCAGAAAAAAGAATCGTTTTAAATGCATTTATAGGGAGTAACTGGGTAATTTCTCCTGTTGAACGAATACTTTGAGAGAACTCTGGAAGTTGGCCTTTTTTCGCTTTATAGAATTCATTTTCGCTAAAGAATAGTAGGTTGCCAATGACATCGGGTATCCAATTTACGTTTTGTGCTATGGGATAATGCTCATTTTTTTCTGTGAGGCTAAGCTGGCCAAAGATTTGAAAAACAAAAAACCATGCTATAAAAAGTAAGAATAAACGATGCATATCTAAATTTAGAGAATTCTAGTTACATCTCTGTTGATTTCTAGAAGTTCTTCTATAAGTTTTCTATCATTTTGAACGCGAGGTATTTTATGTTGTCCTCCTAGCTTGTTCTTTTTCTTCAGCCATGTTTCAAATAATTGCTTATTTACGTATTCAAATTTGGGAGGAAGCATATTTATGGATTGCTTTCTTTTACCTAGGTAATCCCCATTCAGTGACTGCATATTAGCTTCAATGTCCTTTTCGAATTTTTTGGTATCAAGTCCTTTTGAGTTTTTAATAGCGACCAACCATTGATGCCCACCGGATCCTTTTTTATCTTCAAAATAGGGCGCTACTGTAAAATCAATAATGTCAACTTTATTTTCTCTCGCCGCTTTTGATAGCGCCTCTTCTACGTGTGATATAATGGTTTTTTCTCCGAAGGCATTAATAAAGTGTGTTGTCCTTCCTGTAACTTCAAATCTAAAAGGCTTGGTCGATGTAAATCGAATTGTATCTCCAATAATGTATCTCCATAAACCGGCAGAAGTAGTAATGACTATAGCGTAGTCCTTATTCGCTTCAACATGCTTTAGGTGAATGATTCGGGTAGACTCTAATTCTTTGAATTCATCCATAGGAATGAACTCATAGTAGATTTGAGCGTCAGTAAGAAGCAACATGTCTGATGTATGTTTTTGATCTTGTAAACCAAAATAACCTTCTGATGAATTGTAAGATTGAACATAATTCATTTCGGGTTTAGGAAGCATTTTATCAAAAGTCAATTGATAAGGAGCGATATTCATGCCGCCATGAATATAAAGCTCAAGATTTGGCCATACCTCGTGAATATTTGCTTTGCCAGTGATGTCTAAAACACGCTGGAAAAGCACTAGGGTCCAGCTTGGTAGTCCAGCGACAATACAAATGTTATCATTTATCGTTGCGTGTGCCATCTGATCGAGTTTATCCTCCCAATTGTCCATTAAGGCAATTTTTCTCTTGGGCGTTCGTCTTATTTCAGTCCACCAGGGAAGGTTCTCTACAATGAAAGCGGATAGGTCTCCAATACTATTTTCATTGGTAAGGGTGTTTATTTGTGTGCTACCTCCGATGACCAGATGCTTGGCATTATAGAGCTTTCTATTCGTGTGATTTTCGTAATAAATAGCGAGTAAATCTTTTCCTCCTGCATAGTGATTCTCGTATAATGAATCAACAGTAATAGGCAAAAGCTTTGCCGTCTGAGTGCTCGTTCCTGAAGACTTCGCGAACCAAGATGTTTTTCCAGGCCACAGAACATTTTCTTCTCCTTTAATTTGTCTTTTTATAAAGGGATGAAGCGTATCATAATTACTAAGAGGAACGTGACGTATGAAATCTTCGTAAGATTTAACATCCTCAAATTTATGGGCTAGACCAAAACTTGTATTGAGTGATTTATGAAGTAATTGTTTGAGTACTGATTTTTGACAATCAATTGGATTTTGAGAATAATTCTTTATTCTAGGTAAGCGCTTTTTAATAATATGCGAAAAAACGGTATTAAAAGGCATGGCAATAAATAAAGTTCACGGGTTTAGCCCCACATAAGAATACTTACGATAACACCAAGGAGAACAATAGTAACAATAGTGCCAATTGCACTCGTTGATTCTTCAAAAAAATTGTCAGACATGTTTTAAATTTTATTTGATGCAAAAATAATTAAAAGGATAGTTCACTCGACATTGAATTTACATTAATCCCTTCCGCCCATAATTCGGAGGAGTGAAAGGAACAAGTTGATAAATAAGATGTAAAGCTGCAATTGGTCTATCTCTAGTTTGTTTTTTTGTTCACCATCCATTTGTGTGTTTTGAGCAAGATTTTTGAGGGCCTGCATGTGGTATGCTGTCAGACCGGTAAATACAAATACGCCCAAACAAGCGATGATAAAGCCCATCCCGTCACTGCCAATAAACAGATTCATGATGGAGGCAATGAACATTCCGATAAAGACCATATATAACAAGCTGCCAAACTTCGACAAGTCAGCTTTAGTAGTGTACCCAAGGATCGCCATGCCCGCAAAAGCACCGGCTGAGACAAAGAAAGTATTCGCAATTGCTTGAATATCATAAATCAGAAAAATACTTGATAGCATTAAACCCATTAAACCAGAATAGAGGATAAAAAGTAAGGTTAAAGAAAAGGTTGAAAGTTTATGATAACCCCATTGAATTACAAAGCTCAAGGCAATAGGTGAAAACATGATGACCCAAAATAGAGGAGAAAAGCTCCCTGATACAGTCACAAAATATTCTTGAAATAACATCGGGTCGTTCCCCACCCGAAAGGCAATAATACCTGAGATGCCTAAGGCAGCAAACATATATGTGTATACGGATCTAAAGAACGACCTGGTGGCTTCTGCTGAATGCTCAGTCTGGCTATTATCTATAATCGTATTCATAATTTGTTATTTAATCAAATTTATAAATTCTTTTCTAGTCGTATCATTTTTAAGAAAAAGACCCGTAAATGCACTTGTGGTAGTTGCCGAACTTTGTTTTTGGACCCCTCTCATCTGCATACACATGTGAGAGCATTCCAGAACAACAGCTACACCCTTAGGGTTTAGCGTTCTTTGAAGACAATCTCTAATTTCAATAGTTAACCTTTCTTGTACTTGAAGTCGTCTAGCATAGCAATCGAGGACTCTTGGGATTTTACTTAATCCAACGATTTTCCCATCAGGAATATAAGCGATGTGTGCTTTTCCAAAAAAAGGAAGCAAATGATGTTCACACAAAGAATAGACCTCAATGTCCTTTACAAGTACCATTTCTGAATATTCCTCGTGAAAAATGGCTTGTTTAACAATCGAATCAGGGTCTATGGCGTATCCATTCGTTAAAAACTTCATGGCCTTCGACATGCGTTCAGGTGTCCTGATTAGACCTTCGCGATCCGGGTTCTCTCCCAATTCTAAAAGAATTTCGCGGTAATTTTTTTCTAGTATTTTTGAATCCAAAATAGTTATTTATAAGATAAACGTTATGAACCTAAAATGGTTCTTTCCCCCCGAAATATTCTACGTAATTATTTTCGGTTTCAATCAGTTTTATTTTAACAAGTTCGCCACCTTTATTCTCAATTAGAGATTCCATTTCTTCCCAGATCCCTATGGCTAGGTTTTCTGTCGAGGACATCATTCCCGACATAAAAGGCACGTCTAAGTTGATGTTTTTGTGGTCTATTTTTTCAATGACGTTTTCCTTAATAATACTTCCTAGATCTTTTAAGTTGATTACAAACCCGGTATCTGGGTTCGGCAAACCTTTAACAGTCACAAATAATTCAAAATTATGACCGTGCCAATTTTTATTACTGCATTTCCCGAAAATCTCATCGTTTTTGGAATCTGACCAATCTTCTCTTCTTAGTCGATGCGCAGCATTAAAGGTTTCTCTTCTTGTAATAAAAATAGTTTTCATTTTCAAAGTATTTCTAAAGTAGATTCTGTTGGCGATTTATACAAGCCATCTCTGTCAAGTTCTTTTAATTCAACTTGACGAAAGGTGTTTGTCCAATCCGCTATGTACGGTGTTTTAATTTTAATGTAATTCTCTGTAAATCCATGGAGGTATCCCTGATGGTCTTCTTCTTCAAATAGAACCTTTCTCATGGAACCTTTATTTTTCTCATAAAAAAAACGTTTTTTCCGATCAGACAACAAATGTAGAATTTTACTCCGTTCTTTTCGTATTGGAATAGGAACGACTTCATTCATTTTATTGGCACCCGTATTTGCTCTCTCTGAATAAGTAAAGACATGAAGATAGGAAACTTCTAAATTTTTGAGGAATTCAACAGTTTCTTGAAATATGGCGTCTGTTTCACCTGGGAACCCGACGATGACGTCGACGCCAATACAAGTGCTGGGGTTCAACTTTTTTATATAGGCGATACGGTCTCTATAGAGCGCTGTATCGTACTTTCTTCTCATCGTTTTCAAAAGGGTGTCATTCCCAGACTGCAAGGGGATATGAAAATGAGGCACAAACTTTTTAGATTCCAACAGACAAAAACGTATGATCTCATTACTCAAAAGATTGGGTTCTATCGAAGAGATTCTAAAACGATCGATTCCTTCCACTTTTTCAAGTCCTTTAATGAGCTGAAAGAAATTTTCTTTTCCACCTTGCCCAAAGTCACCAATATTCACGCCAGTCAAAACGACTTCCTTCACATCTGTTAAAGCTATTTTTTTGGCTTCTTGAATTGTCTTTTCTATACTGGCGTTTCGGCTTTTTCCTCTAGCTAAAGGAATCGTGCAAAAGGTGCAGAAATAATCACAGCCATCTTGAATTTTTAAAAAAGACCTAGTGCGGTCTCCCATTGAGTATGCGGGGACAAATTCTTTTGTGTTTTTGATATTGTCATAATCAACAATAACATTGGTGTTTTCGACACTAAGTTGATCTAAATGGTTGAGGACATTAAATTTTTCATTTGCCCCTAAAACCATGTCGACTCCTGGTATCTCACTGATTTCAATTGGTTTTAGTTGTGCGAAACAACCTACAATGATAACGAATGAGTCTGGATTGATTCGCTTAGCCTTTCGAACCAACTGTCTACATTTTTTATCTGCATTTTCTGTGACAGAACAGGTATTGATTACATAAATATCTGGCTGCTCCTCAAAGGTGACTTTGGCAATGCCCGCATCTTCGAACAGTCGAGATAAGGTTGAAGTTTCTGAGAAATTCAACTTACACCCAAGGGTGTAAAAGGCAACTTTTTTAAATTGATTCATTAGAATGTGTTTGCAAATTTAAGCGTTCAACTCGTCAAAGCAAATAAGTTGATCATCTTATTGGTGTTTTCTAGAGTAATTACCCTATAATATCCCTAAATTTGCAGAAAATTAAATGCCATGAAATTTGACATTGCGGTGATTGGAGGAGGTATTGTTGGTGCAGCAACTTTTTATAAGTTGCAGAAAAGAAACCCAAATCTTGTCATTGCCTTATTTGAAAAGGAGGAAGCATTGGCAGCTCATCAAACGGGGCATAATTCAGGTGTTATCCATTCTGGCTTGTATTATAAGCCAGGGTCTTTAAAAGCAAAAAATTGTATTGAGGGACGTCATGAGCTTGTTTCATTTGCCAAAGAGTACGGTATTGATCATGATGTTTGTGGCAAAGTAGTTGTGGCAACGGAAGAAAAAGAACTTCCTCATATGGATCGCATACTATCGATTGGTGCCGAAAACAAGATTGAAGGTATTGAAAAAATAACAGCAGATCAGGTGAGGGATATAGAACCTCATGTTAAGTCTATTGGTGGTATTTGGGTGCCTTGCACTGGGATTATAGATTTTGTTGGAGCGGCTAAGAAAATGGTAGATCTTGCATTGTCTATTAATAAAGAAAGTAAGGTTTATACCGGTTGCGAAGTTAAAGGAGTTGAGAAAAACGAAAATTTCTCTGTGCTAAATACGAGCAAAGGGAATTATGAGGCAAATTACTTGGTGTTTGCGGTGGTCTTCAAGCCGATAGATTGGCTCGAAAAGATGATGTAAAGCTTAAAGAAAAAGTAGTAGGTTTTAGAGGAGATTATTACGAATTAACCCCTCAGGCACATCACAAGGTCAAAAATTTAATTTACCCGGTACCAAATCCAGATTTCCCGTTTTTAGGCGTTCACTTCACCCGAATGACAAATGGGGAGATTGAATGTGGTCCTAATGCTGTTTTTACTTTCAAAAGAGAGGGGTATCAAAAAACTGACTTTTCATTAACGGATACGATAGATGCACTGTCTTATAAGGGCACATGGAAATTATTTTTCAACAATATGTCTTTTGGTATTAATGAGTACCGTCGCGCTTTTTCAAAACGACTATTTTTAAAAACGCTTCAACGAATGATACCATCGCTTGAACCAGGTGATATAAGACCGGGAAGAGCAGGGGTGAGAGCCCTTCTTTTGTCGCAGGATGGGGATACTAGGGACGATTTTAGAATTGAGTACCATGGGAACTCTATACATGTTTTGAATGCGCCTTCTCCAGCAGCTACAGCTTCATTGGCTATTGGTGATTATGTGTCATTAGAAGCAGAAAAACAATTTTCATTAAAATAATCATGATATAAACATGTTCAATGTTGATAATATTATACGCATAAGATATGGGAGCGTTTAAAATAAATATAACTTTAATAAAAACGGCCTATGTTTGATGACGACGATGACGCAAGCGGTGATAATTATTTAAAAGAAGACTTAGAAAGATTTGAGTCCTACTTAAAAAAGAATGAAACCGTTTTTATTGATAGCGATCGCTTGGAAGCGATAATTGATCATTATTTGGTGAATGGTAATTACTCGAAGGCCAAGTCAGCCGCAGACATGGCGATGTCTCATTTTTCTTATAATGGGTTGTTTTCATTAAGGAAAGCCCAAGCGCTAGGTGGGCTTGGTAAATTAAATGAAGCCCTTGATATTTTAAACGGTATTCAGACTTTTGGTATTCCTTCTTTTGAGTTTTACTTAACCAAGGCTTCAATATTTAGCCAACTAAAGGATTCAAAAAATGCTATAAAAAATTACACGCTTGCCATAGATGAAGCTGAGGAAGAAGACATTGATGATATTTATTTAGATATCGCTTTAGAGTATCAAAATCTAGGTAAGTTTACTGAGGCAATAGGTGTTTTGAAAACGGCGATTTCGGTGAACCCTCAAAACGAAGGTGCTTTGTATGAGATTGCATTTTGTTATGATCAGCTTGGTGATTATCAGCAAGCAATCTCTTGTTATTCTCAGTTTATCGATGAAAATCCATTCTCTTTTACGGCTTGGTATAACTTAGGAAACGCTCATAGTAAGCTTGAGGATTATTCAAAGGCCATTTGGTCATATGATTACTCTCTACTGATTAATAAAGACTTTGGTCCCGCTCATTTTAACATTGCCAATGCCTATTTATCTCAAGAGAAGTACAATAAGGCGATTGAGCACTTTAATGAGTGCATGCGTATAGATGGGGATGATGCATCTGCTTATTGTTATATTGGCGAGTGTTACGAGCAATTAAATGAACTTGAACTTTCAAAGCATAATTATAAAAGAAGTATTGAGCTTGCGCCAATGCTTTCTGAAGCATGGCTGGGACTAGGGATCATTGAGGACCTAGAAGGCCGTACACGAGAAGGCATTATTTTAATTGAAAAGGCCTTAGAGTTTGAGCCAGATAATTCTGGAATCATGCATGTTCTCGCAGGTGCTTATGAGAAAATAGCTGAACACGAATTGGCAAAAGAATTTTACAAACAATCACTGGAGCTCAATCCACATGACGAGGAGTGCTTGTCGGATTATATAGAGCTATTAACTGAAGAATCTCCAACCCATGCTTTTGAAGTTTTACAAAACTTCATAGCAGAGCATAAAGAGAATAGCATTGCTGCCGTTCTTAAAGTTAATCTGTATTGGTTGAGAGGCCAAAGAGAAGAAGCCTTACACTTGTTTTCTAAATGTTTACAGGAGAATGATAAGAAGGCTAAATCTATCTTTGATATTAACCCTAATTTATTAGATGATCAGGATTTTATAAATCTATCACAAGACTAAATCACATGAATTTTAATTTATCTTACATTCCGAAAAGATCGGAAAAACCTCGGCAACAAGGTGTTACAATGATGATGGACAAAGGTCTCAGTTTACGACAAACAGAGGACTTTATCGAATCATCTGGAGGCCTTACTGACATTGTGAAATTTGGTTTTGGTACAGCATTCGTCACACAAAATCTTGAAGAAAAAATCAAGTTGTATAAATCAGCTGGAATCCGTTGTTATTTTGGCGGTACTTTATTTGAAGCTTTTTATGCCCGTGGTCAATTTACGGAATACATGAAGTTGTGTTCGAAATATAATTTAGACTTGGCTGAAATTTCTGACGGTTCTATTATTATACCTCACGACGACAAGTGCGAGTTGATTCGCCAGATGTCGAAGGATTTCACAGTAATGTCAGAGGTAGGGTCGAAGGATTCAGGCATCCTTATTTCTCCTGCTAAATGGATTCGTATGATGCAATCAGAACTCGAAGCTGGAAGTTGGAAGGTCATCGCGGAAGGTAGAGAGTCAGGTAATGTAGGTGTTTTTAGACCTAATGGAACCGCTCATACGCTATTGATTAACAGAATAATCGCTAAGATAAATCCATCAGACATACTTTGGGAGGCTCCTATTAAAAACCAACAGGTTTGGTTCATTAAACTATTTGGTGCTGAAGTTAATCTTGGAAACATAGCGGCGCATGACATGATTCCGCTAGAATGTTTAAGGCTCGGTCTTCGCGGGGACACCTTTTTTGAATTTCTTCCCAAGGATTATGAGGAGCGATTAAAACAGGTCAATGATGAGAATGATATAGATGACCCCGAAATCTAATTCGATAAAAAACAATCTTTTTAAAGAGGAATCGACTTTCATCGGTCATTCTTCACCTGTTTATTCGATTTGTTCCGATGGAGATTATATTTATTCGGCATCAGGGGATAAATATGTAACCCGTTGGCTTATTTCCGACGGAAGTCAAGATCGTTTTGCTATTCAACTTGATTATGTACCCTATAGTATTTTAACAGTAAAAGGAACGTCTAATCTTGTTGTGGGTTTGAATAATGGTAACGTTCACGTGATAGACACAAAGTTAAAAAAGGAATTGAGGTGTTTTCACCAGCATAAGGCTGCGGTTTTCTCTATGGAATTTAATGAAAATCAAGGTCACTTTTATATGGGCGATACAGAAGGGTATTTGTCCGTTTGGGATGCAGCCTCATGGGAACTACTTTTGATTTTGGATTTAAACTGTGGTAAAATCAAAGCAATTCATTTCTCTCCAGAAGAGGGTTTGTTATTTGTAGCTAAACAAAATGGTGAAATAGGCATCTTTGAAACGGAGTTTTATAATGAAGTGATTTCTTTTAAAGCCCATGATGATGGAGTCTCTTCCTTGGATTTTAACCCGACGCATAAACAGATAATTTCAGGAGGTAAGGATGCTTATATTAGAATATGGGATTTACAGGGCAATCTTAAAAAGGCAATTCCTGCTCATCGTTATGTAGTTTATGGGCTCGCCAGGTTTAATGACCAAATCACTTTATCAGCTAGTCGCGACGGATCGATCAAAGTTTGGAATGGAAATTATGAGGAAGTTGTTCAAAAAATAGACAAAACCAATTTTGGCCACCAACATTCTGTCAATAAATTAATAGTGTTAGATTCGACTACTTTTATTTCTTGTAGTGATGATCGTTGTATAAAGGTCTTTAAGTATCAAGGATTGATATAATCTAACCTGAGTTTACCTGAAAGTTTATACAGTTCAAGATAGGTACTGATTTTTGTGTAAATAAATTCAAAATGCTGAAGCGTTTGGTTTTGATAGCTGTTCTTGAAATTAACGAGATCGACAGAGTTTAAGGTACCTAGATTAAACCTTGTTTCTGCGAGTTCCCAAGCTTTTTTTGCATAGTTTAAATTACGTGAAGAGATATCCACGATTTGGGCACTCCCTTTATAAGAATTGATTAACGAGCTCAATGTGGTTTCAATCGACTTTCTTATACGATCATAGGTCATTTGACTAATTGATTCCTGAATTTTAGAGGTCTCAACGGCACGTTTGTTCTTCCAATTGTTAAATAAATTATATCTCAGGTTAAGACCGGCATTATATAAAAGTACTTCTGTATTAATTTGAAGACTCGGATCATTTAAATCTCTGAACCAACTTTTGGAAGGCGTAAAGCCACCTTGAAGACTCAACGTCGGATATAAAAAGGATTTCTGAAATGCGGTATTTGTGCGCTGTAATTCTAATGCGATGTACTGGTTTTTCAGTTCTTGGTTAGAATTAGGTAGCTCAGCCAGGGCTTCTTGGTAATTTATCAAAGGGAAATTTATGGATAGAGAATCGCTTAAATAAGGTAGACTCTCTATCGTAAGAGTAGCGTTCATCAGGAGGTACAGATTTCTCAAGCTGTTTTCATAGGATGTTTTTTGTACGAGTGCATTTATGCTATCAGAATAGTATAGGTTTTTAAATTGTAATTCTTCTAATGAAGATCCCGTTCCAATATCTTGTTTCCGGTCATAATATTTGAAACGATCTAAAGCGTTTTTTTTCAAAACCTCTAGAACTAATAAGCGATCCCTTTGAACGACTGCAGAATAATATGATTTTAACACATCTAAAATTGTTGATTCAATAACCAGTAGGGCATTGCCATTGCTTTGTTGTTCTAATTGATCTAACCTATTTTTTGAAATCCTGACTGCCATACCGCTAAACAAATTCATGTTTAAGGACAAATTCGGTGATAAACTCGTCGATAAGATGACTCCAGGAGTAAACGTAAAAGGGTTATTTGAATTGTCTTGTATATTGGTATTGACGCCTACATTTAATGCGATGGTTGGATATAGACCAGCCTCGCTCCAGGTATTGTTTTTTACGTTTATAGCTGATTGCGCTTTGCTAATTTGAACAGCATAATTTTTCTCAAGTGCAATAAAGACTGCGTTTTTTGCAGATAATGTATCTAGTTTATTGTCCTGTGTAAAGCCATAAGAAGTGCAAAGTGTGAGAAATAAAATAAGACTAAGCTTCATGTTCCGTGTTTTTTTTCAATTTAAAGACAGGTTCTGCTTCGAGATCTGTTATTCTTTTTCCAGTTAAAATAAGTCTCCCTAATCTTACACGATCATTCCAAAGTAAAATAGCAGAAGGATAGAAAAATAAAATAAAGATGGTTCCAAATAACACTCCAAATGCAATAGAAGTAGCCATCGGTATTAGGAATTGTGCCTGCATACTTTTCTCAGAAATCATAGGTAACAAACCAGCTACCGTTGTAAGCGATGTAAGTAAAATCGGCCTGAAACGAGATGAAGCCGCCGCTATAGCCGCATCTCTCGTACTTTTACCTGAAATTAATAGGCCGTTGTATCGGTCTAAAAATACAATTGCGTCATTTACAAGAACGCCAATTAAAGCAATCATACCGAAGACGGAGAGTATTGAAACGGGTATGCCTACAAGTCCATGTCCTAAAATAGAACCTGCTATTCCCGAAGGTATTACCAGCATAATTAAGAAGGCCTGAGATAAACTGTTGAAATGTAACATCAAGATGACAAACATGAGGAAAATCAATACTATGGTAACATATTGCATTGAATTACCTGTTTTCTGACTTCTTTCAAATTGTCCGAGTTTTAAGGCTTCCACGTCGGGAAACAAGGAGGTGCTTTTCGGGATTATCGAATCAAATATCACCGTGTTTATAGTCGCGACTTCTTCGGGGTCAATCGTTTCGGCATCTATTTTTACAATACGCTGACCATTTCTTCTTTTTAAACTTTCAGGTGCTCGCCCCATCGTATATTCACATATTTCCCTTAATGGAATGCGCATCCCCTGTGCATTTTTTATTTTCATTTCGAATAGGTCGTATGTGCTGTTTCTGTCTTCTATTGGGTAACGTACCCATATTTTAATTTCATCCGTTCCGATAATGACGCGTTGGGCTTCTTGGCCAAAGAAACCTTGTCTTATTTGGGTTAATACCGCTCCTTTTGATATGCCAAATTGCTCCGCTTGAGGTTTCATCTTGAGCTGTATTTCATTTCTTCCGGGTGGTAAATTGTCTTTAACATTGATAACACCGTTCATGGCATTAAGCTCTTTTTTGACTAAATCTCTTGCCGACATGAGGTTTTTATCATTGCTTGAAGAAAGTCCAATCTCAATTTCTTTTCCAAAGCGATTGAAACCTCCTACATAGAGGTCTTCAGCAATTTTACCTTGGTTAAGATTGTTGATTCTTTTATTGATACGGTTCATAAGCGTGTCAAGTGGGGTTTTAGAGTCTTCGGCATTTACAAATACGCTAATACCTCCAGTGTGATTTCCGGCTTGACCAATATTTTGTGTAAAGCCGATTGTACTCGTATAATAGGTCATGATTTCGTCACCACTCTCTTTTTTTATTCGGTCGTTTTCCTCTATTAATATAAGAGTAGCTTCTTCAATGAATTTTTCCGTTTCTTTTTCATTCGTTCAGGTGGGATTGTCCACGTAAAGAAATCGGGTTGTATATTTGGAAAAAAGGTAGCGGATAGCGTTCCGTTAATGAGCATAGAAATAACAAAGACAGTAAAAAATAGTGGGATGAAAAAGGTGAATCGGTACCACTTTCTTTTTTTACCCACTAAAAGACCAACTGAGCCAGTAAAGACATCATCTCTTATCCATTTGATGAAGGCATCTGCTAATGCTCTTACCTTTGATTCAATGGGTGATTTTGAAAATCCTGCCAACCCTATGTAAATCCCAAACAAAAACAAGGCGACGGGGAATAACACATCCCAACTTGGGTCTGAAGGATATAGATAGTAACCTGAAATAAATGAGCCTATTCCAATAATGATTAATATCAATCCAAGCATAGTAGAGAATCGTTGTTCTTTGTTGTCTTCTAAAACGGTCTTTTTTGAGAGGTGAGAGGGGAGTGTGATTATTCCCTCGAGTATTGAGAAAATCAGACAAGCAATCGTAACAAATGCCATTTCTCGCATCATTTCTAAGCCCTCGACAAAGAAGAGAACAGAAAACGCGACGATTGTGGTAAAAACGGATGTGCAAACGGAAGGCAAGACTTCCATGGTGCCATCAATAGCTGCTTGTTTGGCCGTTTTTCCCTTCTCGAAATGGGCATAAATGTTTTCAGCGATTACAATACCATCATCTACCAAAATCCCAACAACGAGAATCATACCAAATAAAGAAATCATATTGAGGGTGATTCCGTAGAATGTTCCTAAAATGAACATCCCTAAAAATGAGAATGGAATTCCGAATGCCACCCAACTTGAGAGTTTGATATTTAAAAACAGCCCTAAAAACAAGAGTACAAGTATCAATCCTGTAAGTCCATTTCTAGTTAATAAGTCAATTCTTCCCTCAAGGAGCTCATTGAATTCAAAATAAATATCGAATTGGAAATCAGGATTTGTTTCGTTAAACTTTTTTTGATAGTCATGTAAGGTGTTGGATATTTTCTCAATGTCTTGGTCTTTTGTTTTTTCGATTTGAAAGGAAACTGCAGGTAGTCCATTAAAAGAAGATTTCTGAGAACTTTCGGAGTAGCCTAGATTGACATCTGCAACATCACCAATCGTAACTCTTTCACCGCCTTGTGTAGTTCTTAAGGTGATTTCTGCTATTTCCTGGGCGGTTAAAACACGGTTGTTTGAGCGAATGCTCATGTCTTGCGAATTACCTCGAATTAAACCGGTTGTGATATTTAGGTTTTGACTACTAATAGCAACTGAAACTTCTTGAAACGATGTATTATAGCGAACCATATCATCTTCACGAATATTAATAGCGAATTCTTTAGTAGGGAACCCCATTTTTACTATTTCAGTGATGTTTTTGGTGTTGAGCAAATCCTGTTCAACTTTTGTAGCAAGGTCCACAAGAGCTATATCTGTAATAGATTCGTTTTTTGCTGAGATACCAATGAAAGAAACCACACTGCCCATACCTCCCGAGGTTAACTTATTCAATATGGGTTTTTCAGCGCCAGCAATGAATTAATAGAATTAATAGAATTTTCCACCTCACTTAATAGCTCATCCATGTTTGCATCTTGATACGCTTTTATTCTAACCGATGCACTGTTTTCGGAGGAGGTTGAATTGATCTCTTCAATCGCAGAAAGCCCCTTGATGGCTTGTTCTATTTTAATAGTGACACCTTCTTCCATTTCTGTTGGAGAGGCTCCAGGATAAAATACAGAAACGATGATTGTTTGTGGGTCGAGTTCAGGAAAAAAAGATTTTTTGGTGTTGAATAACGCAAATAGCCCAAAGATGACAACAATGGCAATAAATGCATTACCCCAAACGGGTCTATTGACAAAAAAAGTAATTAGTTTCCTCATTTTTCTTGGGTGATTCCGATGTACTTTTTAATATCTTTTGATGGCAGTCGGTATTGAACAATAAGGGTATCCTCATTGGATAAGCCTTCAACAAAAAGAGAATCTTGTTTTTGACTTAAAATGCGAATATCTTTTGGTATTAATTGAAAGTTCTCTATGACATACACCTTATTCTGTTTAACAGCCGAAGAGGGGATGACCGCAACAGATTCTGAGATAAGATTATTTATACTTGCAGTTACATATTGACCCGCCAAAAGAGTTTCTTTACTTATTGGCTTTATGGAATAGTATGCATCGATAGATTGCGTGTTCATGTTCAATTCACTCGCTAAACGGAGTAGCTTACCATCACCTATTTTATTTCCTTTTGCGTTAAAAAAGGTAACGGCACCTTTTGCTTTGAATTTGTCCAAGGCATCAATGGGTATGGGTAATTTAACTTCCATGTTTTCGATGTTTGATATTCTTGATATTCTGCCACCAGGATTCACAATAGAGCCGGGCTCCGTATAAACAGCGGTCACTGAACCATCGAAGGGCGCCAAATAAATGTATTTAGAAATTTTTTCTTCCAAACTCTTAATATTCCAATATTCTCCATAAATACCTTTAGAGGTGATGAACATCTTTTCTTTTTCAGTATCAAAGGAAGGAAGGTTTGGTAAAAAAGAAGAAGGCTTTATCGCATTAAGGAATTCATTCCATTTTTGATAGGTATCAGCATAATCAATAGAAATATCGGGAAGTATAGAAATCACAAGATTTGAGAGTTGTGCTTTTCTCGCGTTTAGTGAATAGAACATCTCTTCTGATCCAACTTTATACAATAGTTGATTTCTTTTGAAGCGGCTACCTGGCTTTAAAACAGTCTCTCCTTGTTGAAGCCTGCCTTGTATTTCAAAAGCAACATCAATCTCTGTAAACGCAGTGATTTGTCCATAAGAACTTATCGTTAGTGCTCTTTTTTCATTTTTGACGGGTGCGACTGAGATGTATTTACTGGTTTCAACTCCTTTTTTCTCCTTAATTTCTTCTTTTTTATTTGATAAAACAATGAAATATAGAATACCTGTAATCCCAATCGTAAGGAAGAATAGGATAATTTGATTTTTTTTCATGTATCGGTTACTTAGTTTTATAGGCTGGGGAGGTAAAAATAGTCATTGCTTAATAAACGTGCAATGATAATAGTTTAAAAGAGTTTTGCCTATGTTAATTATTGTTATAGCCACGTAAATCATTTATATTTGAAAAACAAACTCGAGAATGAACTATCTCAAATTAATTTTATTTCTGTGCTCGCCTTCTTGTTTATGGGGGCAATTTCAGTTTTTATATTCGGATTCAATTTCGGTCACAAGTAATAATCTGGAATTGGAAATGCCTTGGGCAGGCGGTTTGAATTATCCTCAGTTTTCATCTATTGATTATGATTTTGATGGTGATTTGGATTTATTGGTTTTTGACAGGAGTAATAATCAATTAAAGGTCTTTACTCAAAATCAGCTTCTTGGAGGTATTCCGCATTACAACTACGATCCCCAAGCGGCAGCTCTTTTTCCAGAAGATTTGAGATACCGTTTATTTGCGATCGATTACGACGGCGACGGAAGAAAAGATTTGTTTGCGTATGGGATTGGTGGTTTAAAGGTTTATCGAAATACTGGCGATAATTCTAATGGACTGTCTTGGATCGTGGCTAAAGAGTTATTGTACTCTGACAATTGGGGCACGCCATTAAGTTTGTATGTAAGTTCTAGTGATATCCCAGGAATTGCAGATGTAGATGGTGATGGAGATATAGATGTATTGACCTTTCATATTGGTGGGGAATACCTGCGGTACCACCAAAATCAAAGTATGGATTTGTATGGCCACGCTGATTCATTGATTTTTGAATTAAAGAATGAGTGTTGGGGTACTTTTCGTGAAGACGTTAGCACAAATTCTGTTTTTTTAAACGACGATACAACACCTTGTTCTGTTGGAAATGTTCCTAACCCTGAATCTCCAACTATTGACACGAAGAAGGAAGCAGGACTGAAAGCTCATTCGGGTTCCACTATACTAGCGCTAGATATAGATGGTTCAGGAGTGATGGATATCGTTTTAGGTGATGTTGCATTCTCAAATCTAAATCTACTGATTAATGGAGGGGACTCTGTAAACCAAAACTCTGCGATGGTCTCAACAGACCCTTTTTTCCCCTCAAATAGCATTCCTGCCAATATGCAATTATTCCCTGCATCTTACAACCTCGATGTTGATTTTGATGGGGTCAAAGATTTGATCGTTGCTCCAAATGCTAAGAATATTTCTGAAAATGCTATGACATATCCTCCTAAAAAAAACACAGGAAGCAATGAGGTTTCTAATTTCGTTTTTCAGACAAAAGATTTTCTACAGGGAGACATGATTGACCATGGTACTGGATCCATTCCTGTTTTATCAGATGTTGATGGAGATGGCCTCATCGACTTGATGGTCTCCAATTTCTTTGCATACAAGGCAGTACTTAATAAAGAAAGCCGTATTGCTTACTACAAAAACATGGGTACGGCTACGCAACCTCGTTTTACTTTGGTTGATTCAGATTTTCAAAACCTATCGCAGTTAAATTTGGGATTAAGATTTGTACCTACGTTTGGAGACCTTAATGGTGATAATAAAAAAGATATGTTTTTAGGCTTCGAAGATGGTACATTGGCATACTTTGAAAACATTTCAATCGGTTCAACTCCCGCTTTTGCTGCACCTATATTAAACTATAAGGATAACAACAATACAGTAATTCAAAATGGACTCTATGCAGCTCCTCAGTTATTTGATTTGAATAAAGATGGTCTACTGGATTTAATCATTGGTATTAAAACCGGTGAACTTGTTTATTATCAGAATATAGGATCAGCACTCAATCCTTCTTTTCAATTGGTTACATCGCTGTTGGGTGGAATTGATGTATCAGAGTCAACGCCCAATGGCTATGCAGTACCCTGCTTTTTTGGTTTAAACGACACGACATTTGCCATCGTGGGTTCTATTGATGGTCGATTGAGGTTTGTTCAAGGAATTGATGGGCATATTGCAGATGGTGAATCTTTTGAAAATGTAGATGAAGAGTTCCTTGGTATTAACGTTGGCGGTTACAGTGCATCGGCTATAGGGGATCTTGATTCAGACAACCATTTGGATTTATTTATTGGTCAGGATTTAGGGGGGCTTTTTTATTTAGAAGATAATGCCAGCGGGAACCTTGGTATTGATGAAAATGTAAGGGACGCCGAGTTTAAGGTTTGGCCAAATCCTGTTACGCATATTCTGAAAATTGAAATCAGTGAAGTCTCCTTAGGGAAAACGGCATTCCTCTATGATCTTACAGGCAAATGTCAGGATACATTTAGCTTAAAAGCTAAGGTCAATAATGTGAACATGAATGGCTTGAATCCTGGTGTCTATTATTTAAGGTTTAATGATTCTCAGGAAGCTATAAAATTGATTAAGCTATAACTATCGGATATTGAAGTTTAATACTTCCTTCCCCATTAAAGAGGCTTTAAGATGATCACCAATCTGCACTTCCCCAACACCAGAAGGAGTTCCCGTGAAAATTAAATCGCCTTTTTTCAGCGTAAGATATTTTGAAACATAAGAAATAATCTGATCAAAAGAAAAAAGCATATCCTTACTGCTGCCTTCTTGGACTATTTCACCATTTAGTTTTAAATCGAAATCAATGTTTTCTTGAATTCCCTTTATTGGAAACCACTTTTTGGAAAGAGGAGCGCTTTGGTCGAAGCTTTTAGCGATTTCCCAAGGAAGCCCTTTTTCTTTACAATTTTTTTGAAGATCGCGAGCTGTAAAATCAATACCTAATGTAAATGAAGAATAATAAGTGTTCGCAAATTTTTCCTGTATGTTTTTACCCACTTTGTCAATCTTTAAAACAATTTCACATTCGTAATGTAGGTCATTGGTGAATTTCGGATAGAAGAAATCTCTCGTTCGTAATAATGATGTCTCAGGCTTCATGAAGAAAATCGGAGAGGAGGGAAGTGGTGAATTCATTTCCTTCGCATGTTCCGCATAATTCCGTCCAATACAAATTATTTTCATGAATTAAATCTCTTTTGTAAGTCATCCAGTTTTTTACCCATATTTTTTTCTGAATTGGCTCTTCTTTTTTCTTTTAAGTCATTCATTGCCTTACGGAGCACGGACTTAGTATAAAGAGGGAAGTCAGCTTCAAGCATCCAACCGTAATAACCAGGTTCGTTTATGGAAATCTCTTCTATTGTTTTTCCTTTGTGCTTCCCGAAATTATAAATTACTTGATTTTTGCTATTTAAAGCGATACGCCCCGCCATGTCGATAACCTTATTGGCTCCTGCTCTAGAGAAATCAGCTAAAGCAGTCACATTGCAACCAATATCATATTTATCGAGTTGCTTCTCTAAGACTTCCCATGTAGCTTTGGTATCATGCATTGCATCGTGAGCATTTTTGAGTTCTTTTTCGCAGTAAAATTTATAGGCAGCAACTAATGTTCTTTGCTCCATCTTATGAAAGATATTTTGAACATCAATGAAGCTTCTATGTGTAAGATCAAATTCTAACCCGACGCGTAAAAACTCTTCAGCAAGCACAGGTATGTCAAATTTATTTGAATTGAAACCTGCCAAATCCGAATCGCCTATAAAGTCCTTAACCTCTTGGGCTACTTCTTTGAAGGTTGGTGCCTGTAGTGCGGTTTCATTCGTGATTCCATGTATGTCTATAACCTCCTGTGGGATATTCATTTCAGGATTCACTATTAGATTAAGTTCTTCTTGCGAGGAGTCAGGGTGAACCTTGAGAATAGCAATTTGAACGATACGATCCTTTGTGATTTGAAGACCCGTAGTTTCCAAGTCAAAAACGCAAAGAGGATTCTTGAGTTTTATATTCATATACTTAAGCGCAATTGAATGCTATGGAATAATAATGAACTCCGTTCTACGATTGAATTGGTGATCCTCTTTGGAACATCTTGAGGAACAGTTACAGTCGTTAATGAGTTTAGATTCTCCATATCCTTTTGATATAATTCTATCAGGATTGGTGATTCTTTCAGCAATATATCCAGCAGCAGATTTTGCTCTTTTCTTTGATAATCTTAAGTTATATGAAGAAGAACCTCTGCAATCTGTATGAGAGCCTAGTTCTATTTTTACTTCAGGATTTTCGTTCATTATTTTAACGACTTTATTTAACTCAACCATCGCATCTTCTCTAATGTCAAATTTGTCGAAGTTATAATAAATCATAAATGGTCCTAAATCTGTTCCAATTTCCTTCTTATCAAGCAAATAAGTTAAACTGATTAAAGAATCGGCGCCTAATGTGGTATTGAATTCATAAGTAGCCAGAAGGTATCCCTCAGCGCTTACAGTCACCGTGTAATCTAGTTTATAACCAAAAGACTTTCGATCAACCAGTGCTGAAATAAAGGCGCCTAATGAATCTGTAGTTAAGCGTTCTGCCTCTTCATCACCAATTGAAAATAATACCTTAGCGTTTGGTATCATTTCGCCTGATTTGCGGTCTGCTACAATTCCCTCAAGTAAGTATTCAAAGAATGGTATGATAACTTGGTTTTCTTCGTCTAATAAAACGCGCTTGTATATCTCCTCGTAAGCTAGATCACAATTGGTAGAGAACTTGTCTGTATAAGGATCAGTCGTTTGGTCATTGTAATAGTATGCAAGTTCGTACTCTTTGCACTTTTCTAATTTGGAAAGAAAGATTCCATCTCGTATACGTGGTTTTAATGTGGTTGTGTTTTTATCATCACAGTTTAGGCACGTGATTTCGATATATGATTCTTCTGGAATCTGTTTGTTTTGAGAATGTACGATTTCACCGTTTAAAAAAGCAATATTTCTAACATTGCTGTTTACATTTATACGATAGACATCTTTTTCACCTTT
The DNA here is from genome assembly GCA_905182495.1 of Flavobacteriales bacterium UBA952. Taxonomy (GTDB): domain Bacteria; phylum Bacteroidota; class Bacteroidia; order Flavobacteriales_D; family Crocinitomicaceae; genus UBA952. Next base: position 29,531 of record CAJJBU010000015.1, on the reverse strand, counting down.
TCCACCTTTTCTGAAAGAGCTGAGATAGGCTTTTTTTCCGTCAGCAGTATGTGTATAAAATAGGTCATCGCCAACAGAGTTAATGGGGTAGCCCAGATTAACTGGCGTCGACCAAATCCCGTTTTCATCTAGAACGGTCATAAACACATCGAATTCCCCCATACTGGTTGAATCATTGCTTGAGAAGTAAAGAACGTTGTTATCAAGTCCCATGAAGGGCGAGTCTTCATCCCACACAGAATTAATAGTGCCGCCAATGTTTTTAGGCTCTGACCACGCGCCATTTTTATTTTCCATAAAGTAGATGTCTCGTTTACCATATCCACTTTCTTTATCAGACACGAAAAAGATCATTTTACCATCAGGAGAAACGGTGTAGTGTGTTTCCCATCGTGTTTCTGTGTTAACACCTGATTTTGATACAGGGGCTATTGGGCTATATGAGCCATTTTTGAGGTCACTAAAATAAATATCACCAAATCCTTTTTTATCGTTGTAAGTATAGACTCTACGTTCATCAATACTAACACTCACACTGGCTTCATTTAAGTTTGGTTTACACATGTCCATTCTCGTTGGGCTGAACCATTTTTCATCACTTGTCAATGCAGATTGGTAAATATCTTCGGGAAAATGATTCAGCATGGGGTCTTTAAAACCGTTCGATGCCGCATTGGCCCAAGGGCGTCTAGAGGTAAAATACAATGCTCTACCATCTAAAGATATATTCGAAGAAAAGTCTGCATACTGCGTATTGATTGAATCTCCAAGGTTTTCTACAATAACATCTTTTGGTGATCCCATTAAAGCTTTAGCAACCTTACATTGCGCAATTCTTGTTTTGGCAGATGCAATCAATTCAGAACCTTTATGGGTTTGAATTAGGAATTCATTATAGTTCTTTGTCGCTTTTTCGAAATCTTCATTTAAGTGATGGGCTCTACCTAGGTGATAAAAAATATCCGCAGGAACAGATCCCTCCTTAGTCGAGTACATGTCATAATTCCTTTCAATAATACCTGTTGAGGTCGAGAATAATGAAATTGCTTTCAAGTAATCTTGGCGCATTGTTAATTCAATAAATCCCTTTCGGTATTTATAATTACTGCTTTCAGGATTTATTTCTAGTAGCTTGTCTGTAATTAAATCAGCGTAATGAAAGAAATTTTCTTGAAGCATTCGAGAGCATTCAACCACAAGTTCTTTCTCTGAAGATTGGGTGATTGAATTCTTAACCTCAATTTCAGATATCTGAGCAAAGCTTTCAAATGATAATAATTGTATCGCCATAAAGACAAATGCAAAACTTAATTTTTTCATAATTTCAACTCTTGTAGGATTAAATATCGCGATTAATGTCGAATTCTTCTAAATAGTCAGCGACTTTTCTTACAAACCTCCCCCCAAGTGCACCATCTATGACACGATGATCATAGGCATGTGAAAGGAACATTTTGTGTCTAATCCCAATAAAATCGCCATCAGGTGTCTCAATAACAGCGGGGACTTTTCGTATAGCGCCTAAGGCCATAATAGCAGCCTGAGGCTGGTTAATAATTGGGGTTCCCATGACGTTGCCAAATGACCCCACATTAGTAACTGTATAGGTTCCGCCCTGAATATCTTCAGGTTTTAATTTATTGTCTCGGGCATTAGCGGCCAGTTTATTTACGCTTTGTGTGAGTCCCGTAAGACTTAAGCGATCAGCATTTTTGATAACTGGAACAATCAGGTTTCCAGTAGGCAAAGCAGTAGCCATGCCAATATTAATATTCTTCTTTACAATAATCTGAGTTCCAGATACAGAAACATTAATCATAGGAAAGTCTTTGATTGCTTTAACAATCGCTTCAATTAGAATGGGCGTAAAGGTGATATTTTCGCCTTCTCGTTCCTTATAAGATTTCTTTATTTTATTTCTCCAATTCACAAGGTTTGTTACGTCTGCCTCTACATATGAGGTCACGTGAGGAGATACCTGCTTGGACATAACCATATGATCAGCAATGATTTTTCTCATGCGATCCATTTCTATGATTTGATCTTCACCACTAGGTATAACTACCGGAGCAGATAATTTGGGGGCAGATGTCGATACAACTGAATTGCTTTTCGTTGGACTGATTTTTGCACTAACCCCACCAGTAAGATGTGCTAAAACATCTTTTTTAGTTACCCGACCTTCAGCGCCGGAACCGGTGATTTTTTCAAGTTCATTTTGAGATAGACCTTCCTTTTCGGCAATGCTGCGAACCAAAGGTGAATAGAATTTCCCATTTGATCCATTTTTAGAAATACGGCTAGATTCCGAAACGCTATTAAGCACTTCTTTTTGAGATTCAAGACCACTATTTGCAACGTTTAGATTCTCAGATTTCTCTGTATTGTTAGAATCTGGAGTGCTCACTTCTATTTTAGCTTCAGAATCTGTTGAGATTATGGCAATCACATCCCCAACTTGAGCGACCTCATCCTTTTGGAAAAGTTGTTTTATAAGCACGCCTTCAGCCTCTGAAGGAAGCTCATTGTCTACCTTGTCTGTAGCAACCTCGACTAAGGGCTCATCCATAGCGATTATATCACCTGGGTTTTTTAACCAATTCGTTATTGTTGCCTCTGTAACACTTTCTCCCATTTTAGGAAGACGGATTTCAATTTCTGCCATTTAATTTCCTTCAAAATTCACAGGTGTAAAGATAGAAAACAAAGACGAAGCGCAAAAGCTATAAGTCTAAATATGTCCATTTATTTATTAATACGCGCATGTCCTTGAGGATTGAATAATCTTTGGCATAATTAATATTGACCTGATCTATTATTTTGTGATCCTTAACTGTATTGCCGGTTAAGGAATTTAAAAGTCCTTTTTTTAGAGAGGGGAGAACGTGTTGATTTCCATTATTCTCTGGCGGAATTGAGCAATAGCCGACAACTGAAACATTTCCTTTACATACAGAAAACAGGTTAATTACAAATTGTTTCTTGTCGCTATAAAACCATATTAGAATAGGGCATAGGGTTAAGCCAATCATGCTTGTGAATAAATCAAATAACCTTTTAGACCGAAGGTTATCGGGTCTCAGGATTGAATTAATTTTCATTGCATATAGGTCACCTCTTGTTTCAATGGAATTACTACCTATAATAAAACTTGTATCTGGTTGTGCTATTTTAAAATGTAATTCTTGACCAGCCAGCTGATTCATGCAAGAAATAATTTCACTAGGGGTTACATTTTTAGCGCAAAAAATAAGTTCATTAAATTTTATGCTCTTATCCTTGTGAATATATTTAGTTATTTCATTGCTTAAATTCGTTTTTTCGTCAAAGGATATTATTGAGCCTATACTGAGATAGGTTTCCTTTAAAAGCCCTTTAACGCGATTTGATTCTTGCTCATCTCCACAAATCATAAAATGCTTCGTTTGGACATTTTGATATTTTAATGAATCGTTTACAAAAAGATTGATCAAAGATGTTTTAAGAAAATGAGCACAAATTACCCAAAGACCTCCTAGGAGAATAAAGACTCTCGAGAATTGTGCGTCCTTCGGGAGTAGGGCGTAAACAAGAAGAATGAGCGCTGTTCCGAAAAGCGTGGACTTAATAATTGAAGTGGGTTTAGGTTCTTTGTCATAAACGCCAAAGAACAGCGAAGACAACAGCCATGTAATTCCGTAAATAGGTATTGAATATCTAAAAACAAAATCAGGGAAATGTATATCTGACGATTTCCATTGGTTCGTCAGTAAAATCAACCCTAATAAAATGATTCCGAAATCTAAAACTAAAGGAAATAAAAACTTAATAAACCGATTTGTAATGGCCAAAAATGCACGAAAGTAAATTGCAGCATGAATCGCGAAGGAAAATGTTTTTGCGTTCTTTTTTGAGAAATGTTTTTGAGCAAATATGACCATTGCCCTGTAAAAAACAAATACGTAATTAACAGAACTCTTTTTTGTGCTTTCGCCCTTGTAATGTATGATCGTCGTTTTCGGAAAGTAATAATTTTTAAAGCCAGCTTTTGTAATTCGATAGGAAAAATCAATGTCTTCCCCATACATGAAAAAAGTTTCATCAAGTAAACCTATTTTGTCAATGGCTTTTCTACTCACGCATAAGAAAGCACCGCTCATTATATCGATTTCATGAATTTCATGTTCGGAAAGATAACCCAAATGATAAGCGCCGAATCGTTTTGATTTAGGAAAGAGTGATGAAAGACCGAATATTTTATAAAAAGCTACTGCGGGTGTAGGTAATCCGCGTTTGGATTCAGGTAAAAAATCTCCATTCCCATCAACCATCCTTACACCTAGACCGCCACATAATGGTGTTTTAGTCATGAATTGAATGATCTTCTCAAAAGTATTTTCTTCAACAACAGTATCCGGGTTCAGTAGTAATATGTATTTACCCTTTGAGATCTTAATGGCTTGATTGTTCGCCATAGAAAATCCTTTGTTGTCCTTGTTTGCTATAAGATGAACATCAGGAAATTTATCCTTGACCATTTCTACAGAATGATCGCTGCTGTTGTTATCAACCACAAAAACTTCCGTATTGCATTTTAGGGATGCTTTATGTACTGAGTTTAAACATTGTTCTAAGAAGTATTCAACGTTGTAATTAACGATAACGACTGATAAATCAATAGGGTTTTTAACAGAATCCATTACTTTGATGCAATACAAGATATTTCAAGGGGCACATCCAAAGGTAATTTGGCCACCTGCACTGTTTCTCTAGCCGGGTAGGTTCCTTGGAAATAAGACGAATAAATTTTATTTACAGCAGTAAAATCATTCATGTTTTTTAAAAAAATACTGCACTTTAAAACGTCATTTAGGGTCATGTCTGCGGCATTTAAAAGAGATTCAATATTACACATGACTTGCTCAGTTGCCTTTTCTATGGATTCTATTTCTAGTTTTTGAGTAGTCGGGTTCATTGGGATCTGTCCACTAACATAAAGCGTGTTGTTTTTTAAGACCGCCTGGCTATATGAACCTACTGGTTTTGGTGCATTTGGAATATCTATTGCTTTTTTCATCTTTGGACAGCAAATTATACTAGGTTTTATACTTTTACAAAGAAACGACAAAAAAACTTATGAGAATATTGTTGGTCGACTTTTACGATTCTTTCACCTTTAATCTACTTCACTATTTGGAGTATCAAGAAATTGAGGTTGACATCATTCGAAATGATAAAATCAAAAGCTTAATTTTTTTGGATGACTATTCACACGTTGTGTTATCTCCCGGACCAGGTTTGCCGTCTGAAAAAGAAAATTTGCAGGAAATAGTAGCTTATTGTTCTGAAAGAATTCCCGTTTTAGGCATTTGTCTGGGCATGCAGGCTATTGGTCAGTTTTTAGGGGGAGAGCTCGTGAATATGGGAGAGGTGAAGCATGGTGTTTCTGAACGCATTTTTGTAGATAATTCCAAAAGAATCTTTAATAATTTACCATCGTCATTTGATGTAGGATTATACCATAGTTGGTGTATCGTTCATTTAGATGATGAATTTGTAGATGCTCGGTTGGAGAATGGTAAAGTAATGGCAATATCTTGTGATTCAAAAAAAATGTACGGAGTTCAGTTTCATCCCGAGTCTATTCTTTCAAGTCATGGCAAAGAGCTGTTAATTAATTTTATAAAACTGAGTTAAATCTGAACTATATTTGCTCGTTGTTGTTTATTCAAAAAAAAATAAATCTTGGAATGCAACTTGATTTTATAGTTCTTATACCTTCTTTACTGAATGCTCAAGGAGCAAAGGTTAGCGGAAGGGTATTTAATAGTTTGAATAATGCCCCTTTGGCGTTTGCGACGATTAAAATTATTAATGAGCAAATAGGAGCAGTGAGTGCTGAGGATGGAACTTTTGAAATTGCTGATTTATCCCCAGGTGTTTATTCTTTTAAGGCTACGGCGGCTGGTTTTAAAACTTTTTATTTAAGTGAGGTATCTATAACAAAAACGAGGGTAGAGGTACTTGAGTTTTCCATGGAAGAGCTTTTTTTGGAGCAGGAAGAGGTGACCGTTACGGCTTCACCGTTTCTTAAAAGAAAAGAATCTCCAGTGTCTCTAAAGACGCTCAATGCAACGGAAATTGAGAGATTACCTGGTGCAAACAGAGATGTCAGTAAAGTTATTGCAGCGCTTCCAGGTGTTGCGTCAAGAGCAACTTTCAGGAATGATATTATTATTCGAGGAGGTTCTCCGGGTGAAAATAAATTTTACTTGGACGGTATAGAGGTTCCAAATATTAATCATTTTGCGACACAAGGGAGTAGTGGTGGTCCTGTGGGGCTTTTAAATGTAAATTTTGTTCGAGAAGTTGATTTTTATTCAGGAGCATTTCCCTCAAATCGGGCAAATGGATTGAGTTCTGTATTGGCATTTAAGCAAAAGGAAGGCAATAGCGATGGTTTGATCGCTAATTTCGCCTTGGGTTCTAGTGATGCTGCATTAACCTTGGATGGCCCCTTGGGGGATAAGGCGAATATTATTTTTTCGGCACGTCGTTCATATTTACAGTTTTTATTCGCGGCACTTCAATTGCCAATACTTCCTACTTATAATGATTTTCAGTTTAAAGTAAATTTGAGGGTAAACAAGAAGAATAAAGTTTCGTTTATAGGTTTAGGCGCAATAGACGATTTCAACTTGAATTCTTCGGTAAATGATAATGTAACTGATCCGGAATCCAGAGCTTACAATAACTTTATCTTAGGAAACCTACCGCTTCAGAAGCAATGGAATTACGCCTTGGGAATGAATTGGCTGCATTATTCCAAGAACTCATATCAGAACTTTGTTGTGAGCAGAAATATGCTAAATAATCAATCGATTCGATATAAAGATAATGTCGAAACAGACGAGAATTTATTATTGGACTATTCCTCTTTTGAGGCAGAGAACAAGTTTCGATTTGAGCATACTTATAATAAGAATGGATGGCGAATTAATGCGGGCTTAGGTTATGAGTTTGCCCGTTATTTTAATTCAACATATAACAATGTAACTGTGCAAGGATTTCCTTTGATTATAGATTATGAATCAAATCTAAATATGAGTAAATTTAGTTTGTTTTCTCAGGTAAGTAAGGCATATTTCAATGAGAAATTATCGACCTCATTCGGGTTGCGAACAGATTTCAGTAGTTATTCGAAAAGCTTATCCAATCCATTAGACCAACTTTCGCCAAGTTTTTCTATGAGTTATCGATTGACGAACTCATGGTCAATAAGTGCTAATCTAGCTCGTTACCATCAATTGCCGTCCTACACAATCCTTGGTTACCGTAACCAGATGGGGGAATTAGCGAATAAAGCAAATGAAATTAAATATATCCGAGCGGATCATGCGGTATTGGGAGCAGAGTATTTAACCAAATGGAAATCAAGATTTACCCTTGAAGGGTTTTATAAGAACTATTCTCGTTACCCTTTTTCAATTAACGACTCTATAAGTCTAGCAAATATTGGTTCAGATTTTGGCGTTGTTGGAAATGAAGAGGTTAATTCATCTTCCAATGGTAGGAGTTATGGGTTAGAGTTCTTATACCAGCAAAAGTTATTGAAAGGATTTTATGCCATATTGGCTTACACTTTAGTTAATTCAGAATTCAAGGATAAAAATGATACCTATGTGCCGACAGCTTGGGATAGTAAACATATCATTTCTCTAACAGGAGGGAAGCGGTTTAAGAGTGGATGGGAGATAGGGTTTCGTTGGCTCTATTCAGGAGGCTCACCCTACACGCCGTATGATATAGCGACCTCTAGTTTGAAGCAGAATTGGGACATCAATGGTCTTGGAATACGAGATTATTCACTCCTAAATACGCGGCGGGAAGGCAATTTTCATCAGTTAAATATACGTTTCGACAAGAAATGGTTTTTTGATAAATTCTCCTTAAATTTTTATTTAGACCTACAAAATGCATATGCCTTCAAAGCGAACCTTGCTCCAGTTCTTCTTCTCGATACAGATATTGACGGTAATCCGATTGAAGACCCCGCTGATCCAACGCGCTACCAAACAAAGCTTATCGATAATGCATCTGGGATCATTCAGCCTACCTTGGGAATTGTAGTGGAGTTTAAACTAAAGAAATAGTCGTTTTATAGAACTACAAAAAGAATGCATTTATCAGCTGTTCCTTTTTTCGAAGGTAATTAAATAAAAGCCTTTAGATAGGTTTTCGTTAATCGCCTTTAAATTTGTTCCTGTGTTGATTTCTATCTGGCTTACGTATGTTAGGAGTCCAAGTGTGTTTTGTATTAGCAATTCCCCATTTTCTCTTATTACAGATGGTTGACTTACGAGAGTGTTAAATATTCCGGAATGTTGCTCAGTATTTTGAAGTAATTTTTATTAAATAATATTATTTTACTTTATTACAATGTAACTATTTCGTAATATTCTAAAATCTTCTTATTGAAAGGCGAAACATGACGGATTTATCTCACAACAAATTTAATTCGCTGCTCATTTTGAGTATCTGAGACGACTCTAATAAAATAGATACCACTGCTTAATCCTTCACGGATCGAATAAACATTAATTCCTGAATGGATATCTAAATCCAAACGGTGAACAATAGATCCGTTTGTATTAATGATGTCAAGTTTTGCAAAATAATCTCCTGAATCTTTAGCTCGAATAATAACATTGAAATCTCCAGTATTTGGGTTCGGATAGATGTTTATTTCTTGGTCTGAAATATTGGAACAGGTGAGTGCTATTATTTTATCTTCAAATATTTCATAAGCGCCATCTATATCGTATTGAGATAATCGATAATATGTAATCTCCGAGGAAAGTGCCTCATGGTCAATTGAATAAACGACGGGGCTTGTACTTATTCCCATGGCCTGCACTGAGGCTATTAAATCCCATTCTTGACCATTTCTTGATTCTTCCACAATGAAATGAGAACTATTATATTCTGATTCCGTTTCCCAAGTAATATTCGTTTGATGATCGATACAATTTGCTCCAAAGTAACTCAATTCGACCGGTAATGCGTTAGAACCAGAGCCTCCAATTGTGAAAAAGCTAAAACCACTTCCTGAAGCTGTTACAATAAAATCATCAACGCTTCCAGTTGAACTAATATGGTTTGGAGCCATCCAAATATTATGGTTTTCACTTGGTGTATTGGATCCTGGGCTTTTTAACATTCTAACTTGATTTAAGTCTGCAACCCCGGTGATATTTTTAGCGTGAATAGCAATGTCGTAATTCTTGCTATTAATTGTAGAGGTGTAATCATCGTCTGTCGGTGAAATTTCCCAATAACCTTCATCATCAACGTTGTCAATGTATTGACCTGTACTGGTCGTTAACGGCAAGCCGTTTACTAAATTTCCAGACGCATCTTGTGCGTACCCATTAACGTATTGAATTGTTAAATATTGATTGGTCCCGGGTGAGCCTTGTATATTCACGCTTATATCTCTTGTATTGTTAGCGTTGCCAACTGGAAATAAAACAGAGCCACTTCCGTTTCCGAAATACCTTCTTAACTTTCCGATTACACTTCCGCTGTTATAGGTGATGCTTCCTGTAGAGCTACTTGATATGCCAATAGTCAGGATGTCTGAACCGTTTAAAATGTTTCCTGATGTAAGGTTTAAGTCATTTATGATGGTAATGGGAGAATTGAGAATAAGGTTGCCAGATGTTTTGTTTAAGACTACGTTGTAAAGACTTGTAGTACCAGTACCATTGATGCTTTGATCATTCGAACCATTAAAACTTATTGTTCCAGTGACAGCGTTTAGCAGGCCATTGTTTGAAATATGACCAGTAATACTAATGTCTCCTGTTATTTGTGTTGTCGCCAGTCCGTCAGTTAGGTTGAGTGATTCTATATCTGTATCGATTGATAAAAATGAAGTCTCGCTCACACACAGTCCTGATTCATTGTTCGACTGAACAAAAATAGCATCTTGATCGCTAGGTAGAGAGGAGGATTCTACTAACCACTTGGCTCCATCCCATTTATACCAGTTTGTAGATTCATTAAATACGGCATCAGTCAGTCCTCCCCATAGCCATGAAGTACTTGCTGCAAGGTTATCGATGTTTTCAGTATTGGGTTGGTTAAACTTTGCTGCTATGATCGCAGTACTTCCTGTGCATATACCATTACTTTGGGTCCAAGTTAAAGTTTGTTCAATATCAAAAGTATTGGTTGTGAATGTTGTCGTCGCATCCGTAGGAAATCCAAAAAGACCAAAGCCATTCGTATGTGACCAAGAGCCTGCGCCACTTTGAGCATCTGTGGCTACCTCAATCGAGATTTCCCCACAAGTTTCACTTCCAGTTACATTGGTTGAAGTGGTGATTACAGGCGGGTTTTCAACAGAGACACTGACATTGTCAGAAAGATCACATCCATTTGCTGTACTTACTGTTAAGGCATAAGATCTGTTGCCTGTTGCGCTGCAATTTGGATTCAAAATATTCCCATTGCTAATTTCTGTTGCTGGACTCCAACTATAGATTAATGGCGTTGTCACTAGTATGGCATAATCTTCTGCCTCTCCGTCAAAATTGGTTTCACATTGGGTAGAATAGTTATCCCATTTACAAGCAACACGAACTTTAACATAGCCAGGTGTAGTATTTGCCGGAACGGTTATAGCCATGGGTGAAAGTGTGGTTAAGCCATTCGTTGAATTTGTTGTAGACCCCATTTCATACCCCTCCGTATTTTCAAAAATGTCGTTTCTGTTCCAGTCAATCCAAATAATTCCTAATATGGTCCAGTTTCCTGCGGAATTAATTTTCATTGAAAGGCCATTTGAATACGTCGTTCCCGCGATGGCTTCACCAATTATTGTAGAACTATAGTCAGTATATGCTTGTGTTTTTCCTGTTGAGTTGTTGATTGTCGTTTCCCCGTTAAAAGTAAAATTTGTAACTGCGGTTACGAAATCTAAATTCCCACTAGAAGCGCAATGGCTATAACTTGGTGAATCATATGTTATTGATGCGCTTGCATTTATCTCAGATGCTGATCCATTGCACAATGAAAAATTAGATCCAGCTTCTACGTTTAATGTTATTCCTGAACATGGGTCAGGAACAGACATAGAATAAGCGATAGAAGCCGAGAAGTTTAGATTCTTACAATCCTTCTTCGTTAATAAAATTGAATATGTACTTGAGGAAGGGCAAAGCCAAATTATTTCTGATTGTTTTCCATTCGCTCCGCAATCATTATCGCTTACCGATAACTCAGTGCCTCCCGTAGAAGTTGCATACAATCTTAATTTTGTATCTCCTGTGGTTGTGTTACATGTAGAAAAGGTGTAGGTGTTTCCTTCGATAGCAGCAAATGTAAAAACACGCCTTCCATTAGAATAGCTTGTCGTTTGTTGCTCAATAGTTGTTATGGAAATTAATTCTGTAGTTACTCCATTGTTACAGAATTGTCCAAACAAATCTGAAGAACAAAAAACCATAAGCAAGGTGCTTAAAAACAGGTGTTTAACCCTTAGATTCACTCTTTGTGATTGGTTACTCATAACTTAAACTCTCTTATTACTTTCTAGAGACGCATAAGTATAGAGTATAGTTGCATCATTCAGAACTTGAGATGTTAAGGTTGCGTTAAGTTTACTGAATTGAAATTTTTATCACTTCATTTGGATGACTAAGGCTATCGATCATCAAGTAATAGATACCTGGTAAGAGACGATGTTGAATGGTTTGGATGTTTATGCCTTTAAATAGAATGAAGGACTTCGTTAGTACAATGTTTCCCTTCGTATCCATGATTTTGAAGTCTCCAGAATTCTCTTTGTCTGTATTTTGAATCAGCACATTAAATACATCTGAACTAGGGTTCGGGAATACGGAGAAGTAACCTGTCGCAGCGGATTGGCAATTTGCATTGATAATCAAATTATCATAGGTCACTGAAGCACCGTCCACATCATTTTGAGTTAGGCGGTAGTAGTTGTCACCTCCTAAAGCGTGCATTGTGCGTATAAGAATAACTAATTAATTCTGTGCTAAATCCTGCCGCTGGTTCTGTATGGATTGTATTCCATATGACGCCATCTCTAGAATACTCAACTTCGAAATCTTCACTATTGTTCTCCGATGCAGTCTCCCATAATAGATCAACAACACCATCATTACAGTTTGCATTAAAGGAAACCAACTCGACAGGTAATGCATTGCCATCTTCAGTTCCCGCTCCGAAGAAACTAAACCCTGACCCTGAAGCCGTAACCGTGTAGTCATTGTTCGCGTCTGTTCCTCCAATAGTACCATGCGTCAATGCTTCCCAAGATGTGTGACCAGGACCAGCACTCTTAATCAAACGAACTTTATCTCGGTCCATACTTGTAACGCCATCAGCTCCTGTCAAGCCATTCATGTGAATGGTGACATTATAAGCCGTTGAATTGATATCTGAAGAATAAATATTCCCTCCAACTGTGGCAGTAGACCCTGGATTAATTTCCCAATAGCCTTCATCATCGTAGTTTTGAATCAATTGACCATCAGCCGTTGTTAAAGGCAGGCCAGCATACAAGTTGGCACCACTCAATTGAGCATACCCCGCATTGTATGAGGCTGTCAAGTATTGGTCTGTTCCAGGGGTGGTTGGAAAAGCAACCGTAACATCTCTAATTTTTGAAGCTGTACCAATTGGGAAAAACTTTGATGAACTTGAACCATCTGCAAAATATCTTCTCAACTTGCCTGTTACAGACCCTGAGATGTGACTTATCGCGCCAGGGCTCGAACTTGAAGTCCCTATGGTAAGAACATTCGTACCATTAACAATATTTCCTTTGGACATGGTCAAGGTGCCTGCAACGGTTATAGGCGAATTTAAAAACAAATCACCCGAAGATTTATTTAATATTAAATTGTTAAAGGATGTACTTCCAGCGCCCGAAAAAGTTTGATTTACGGACGAAGTTAAAGTTACTGTGCTTGTTGTTCCAGCTAAAATTGTTCCTTCATTTGTAATACCTCCGTTAATAGTTAATGAAGCTGATCCAAAGTCAATTTGTGAATTCGAATCTATATTGATCGACGCATAGGTCCCATTTATTGCAGTTGGTGTATTTATCGCGCTGATACATATATTCCCCGTTGTCTTATCGTTCAGATAAACTTTCGCTAATGAAGAACTCGGGGCTTCTGTTTGAGACATCCACATATTGCTATTCCATTTGTACCAATTGCTACCCGTTGACCAATCTATATCTGTTAATCCTCCCCATAAATAACAATCTGTGTCTGGGCTACCTACTGCGGTAGGCTGATTGAAGGCAATGGTTTTTTGTGCAGTAATACCATTGCACGCGCCTGTGTTTTCCGTCCATGTAAGTGTAATGTTTGTATTTAAACCAGTGAATGGATTAACAGTAATGTTTTGAGCACCTTGTGAAGTTTCAATTAATGTCGCAGCTGCAGGTGATTGAGCCCATGAACCACTAATTGAATTAGCCATAGCTATTGCATACGTATTTTCACCACAAGTAGCAGCATCAGATGTGCTCGAGCTTGGCGATGTAATTGAGGGGGGGGCAGATATAGTCCCTGTTAATGAGATATTCTGATTAGTCGCCTGCGTAGCGGTACAAATGATATCGCCAGTCGGAGTCCCACTCGCACTGGCAGTAATACGAACGTATATCGTTGTATTAGAAATAGCTCCAGAGCTTGTAGAGAGAATCAAACTACCGGAGAAATTAGAATCATCTGTGGATACTTCAAATCCAGTAGGGGCAGTTACCGTGATTCCAGAGTTATTCGATATGTAGTCGCCAGAAATTGAAAACATTTCACTATTCAATGAGGCAGAACCAGAACATGACGCTAAGCTCCCTGAGATTTGGGATACTGTAATAGTTGGTTTTTTTAGGGTAATGACAAAAGGTTGAGAATAATTGGTGCACGAACTTATACCGGTCGATCTGCTTTTAACATATAATAGCTTATCTACAGATGAGAAATTGCTCCCAGCATTGTCACTCCACGATTGAGGCCCGCCCATTGCATCATCTCCACCCCATACCCAATTGTAATTTGAAGGGTCTGCGGGGTCAGAATCCCAATAATAGCCCAATTTATGGCCAGCACCATCACCACTTCCTACAGTTGGCCATGTCCATATTACCGTTGAATTAATAGTGAATTCCCCGCCAGATAGAATACTAGAACCATCAACCGTAGCAGTAATAGGCTCGGTATAGCAGTTCGTCCAGAACGTAGAAACAATATTCGAATATGACACTTCAGAAGCACAACTAGCTTTAGCTCTGATATATAAAATAGCTTGGCTACCTCCCTGATTTAATCCCCATGAGTCTGTCTCGTTTGTTAAAAAAGGTGTATTCCATAAATTGTCTCCCCAATGGTATTCATAACAGGTGAAGTCTGTTCCTGTATACGTCCAAGTGATATCATTTCCGATTAAGATATTCTCATGGGAAGTGGCAATTGAACCTGCTTTACAAATAGCAGTGATGCTCAAATCATCGACAGCCATCCCGTCATCTGCACCAGAAGCGTTGAGGTCATTCCATCTTATCCATAACAATCCATTGTTTGTTACTCCAAGACTTGTCAGTGTGTCGGCTAAACTCGCAGTGTGTTGAATACTTCCGCTACCTGTTGCTTGTCCTGTATTTACATAGTCCAAATCGTTGAAATCCGTCCATGTGCCATCATCCAAACTGGTGGCATCAGTGCTATATTGAAAGTCTAATTGATCTAATCTGTTTGCCGAACCAATACGCCAAGACTCACCGGTATAAGATATTACCACTGAATTTAAAGTCGTACCCGTTTCATTTCTGATTTTGGCTCCGAAAGATGTCTGCAAGCTTCCACTTGCAACACCACCAAGCGCTCTATCGCTATCTGAACCAAAACTGTATGTGTTTCCTCCTGTAGATGTTCCTGTGCTTGTGGAGTAACTTGTATTAGCGTTGCTTCCAGATTCATCAAGATATATACCTGTAGGTAATGTGGTAGAGGTACCCGAACTTGCTAAGTTATTAAATGTTTCAGTGACCGAAGAATTAAAACTAGAGAGTGAATATTCGTTTAGATAAGGAGAACCTATTGATGTAACTGAAGCTGAACCGGCTCCTTCCGAATTTACAGCGCGTATTTGAATGTTGTAGTCGGTGCCATTTGTTAAACCTGTTATTATATATGGGCTACTGGTAATGCCCATTGAGGTAAAATTTGAACCTCCATCAATAGAATATTCAAAGTCGCTTATTGATGCGCCTCCATCGGCTCCAGCCGTAAAATTGACTGTCACTTGACCTTCGCCGTTTTCAATACTCGAAATAGTGGGCGCGGAGGGTGTTGTTAGCTGAAGATACCACTGCAGCTGAATGAATGATGCCGATGTAAGACCATGTGTCCTCGACATAGAACGTCCATTCGTGAATCTACGTGTATTGGTTCCTGCAGAAGCTAGATCCAGTTGGGGTTGGGAGTTACAGATAGACAGGTTTCCGAACGATTGTGTTTTCTGTAGTTGCGTTTGATGACTCCAGCAATCTCCATCCTGCCTGGATCAGACCGTCTTCCAACAGCATCGATTAATGTCATGGTTGCCTGAAATAGTTTTGTGCAAGTCCATACGAGCGTCATCTCCATTCCATGCAGATCACCCAGAGGTCTCCTGAGGCAATGATTGCTTGGTCTGAATCTACTGTTGTAAATCACATATACATCCCCGTCATTTAGAGTACCAGCTCAATTGAAGGTGTGCATTCTGTCCAAGTTAACCACCATTGGAAATTCTCCAAATTGATAGTTTGAAAGTCACATCTGGCACCTGTACCGTTGTATGTCAATGTATTGTTGTTTGAGCGTTCCTTCGGAATATTCAGAAATTATTAAATTGTAGTTTGACCATAATGATTTGACTGAAAAGAAAAAACTAATACATTAAAAGAAATAGTTTTGAGGGAATGAAATACTGGAGCATTGAAGAAAGTTTAGACTTCAAAAATCGGGAATATGATAGACTTTATAAATTATTAGATATCTATGTTATTAACAATTTATAGCTTCCTGTAGCTTGTTTTTGTTAATTAGTCTGTTTTTTTTGATTTATATAGTTGTTTTACAGATATCATAACGGTATAAAAAAGGGGTAATAAAGAAGCCTAAGTATTCTGCGAAACGAATCAAATTTGTGCCTAAAACTCCGAAGTCAATTTTATAGTGGCTACCTAAATGAATAACGAGATGTTCGAATCCCATTGTGAATTTTAATTTTTGATACCATACCGAAGGATGAAGAATTGATGTTAAACTGTCTTCGAGCCACGTTTCAGGAAAAACCGAATTGATTCCCGTTAGATATAACTCATTATAAGAGGCAATATAATGCGCGTTTTGAATAGCCGTGATGACGTAGCATAGTATAATCGCAATTCCAATAATGAAAGGGGCTTGTGTTTTTGAAGAATTACCGATCTCTTTAACCGAAGATATAACGCAATAAATTAGCGTAAACCAAAGGATTGTATTTAGCGCGGGGATCGGATTTATTTTAGACCCAATGGCATAAAAAGTGCTCAATATTATCAGGAAGAAAAGTCGGGAGAGGAGCCAGGTAGCCTTTTTCATTTTTAGTTTATTTTCAACAAAAGAAACTAAAAATAGCGGTAATAAAAACGAGTCTTACTTAATAATGATGCAGAATAGGCATAGATTTCTTCCAAATTCATATCTTTGCACCCAAAATTAAATACATGGCAACGAACAGAACTTTTACAATGATTAAGCCAGATGCTGTCGAAAATGGACACATTGGCAATATTATAAATATGATTACTGAAGCTGGGTTTTCTATTAAAGCGATGAAGTATACACAGCTGTAACTGAAGCACAGGCAAAAGAATTTTACGAAGTACATGCAGAAAGACCTTTCTATGGAGAGCTAGTGACTTACATGACTTCAGGACCAATTGTGGCGGCAATTCTTAGAAAAAGAGAATGCGGTAGCAGATTTCAGAGCTTTGATTGGCGCAACGGATCCTGCAGATGCAGCTGACGGAACAATTAGAAAGGCATATGCTGAGAATAAAGGTAGAAATGCCGTTCATGGTTCTGATTCAGATGAGAACGCAGCGATTGAAGGAGAATTTCATTTTTCTGCTTCAGAAGTGCACTAAACATTTAAAAAATTAATAAAGGGGCTTTTAGGCCCTTTTTTTTGCCATGAATTTTAACGAGGCCATACAGAAAAGAAGAACTTTTGGGATAATCTCCCATCCTGATGCGGGTAAAACAACCCTCACAGAAAAGCTATTGCTTTTTGGTGGTGCGATTCAATCTGCTGGAGCCGTTAAAAACAATAAGATTAAAAAGACAGCGACTTCCGATTTATGGAAATTGAAAAACAGAGAGGAATCTCTGTCGCTACGTCCGTAATGGCTTTTGGCTATAAAGAATAAGCAGATTAATATTCTGGACACTCCGGGCACAAAGATTTTGCTGAAGATACCTTTCAGAACACTTACCGCAGTGGATAGGTTAATAATGTAATTGATTGTGCAAATGGAGTCGAGGCGACAAACCAAAAAGTTGATGGAGGTCTGCCGAATGCGGAAGACCCCGGTTATTATTTTCATTAATAAGATGGACCGTGAAGGTAAAGAGTCATTTGATTTATTGGATGAGCTTGAACAGTCTTTGGACATCAAGGTCTGTCCCCTTACCTGGCCTATTGGTATGGGAGATCGTTTTCAAGGCGTCTACAATATCCATCAAAAAGGCTTGAACCTTTTTTCTGCAAATAAAACAAAGATCGCAGAAGATGTATATCGCAGTAGAAGACATTCATGCTAAGGAATTAGATGATATTATTGGTGAGGAGCCAGCAGAGGAATTACGTGAAGAATTAGAAATGGTAGAAGGGGTTTATGATGCTTTCGATAGAGAACCTATTTGTCTGGAGATGTCGCGCCAGTATTTTTTGGTTCTGCGGTAAACAATTTTGGTGTCAAGGAGCTTTTGGATACCTTCTGCGAAATATCTCCTTCTCCAAGAGGGAGAGTAACCGATGTCAGAGCTATTGATCCCTACGAGAAAAATTCAGTGGTTTCGTTTTCAAAATTCACGCAAACTTAGATCCCGAAGCACAGGGATCGGATTGCCTTTTTACGCGTTGGATCGGGAACTTTTGAACGCAAAAAGTTCTACAGACATATTCGTTTAGATAAAAAAATGAAATTCCCAAATCCTACCTCATTTATGGCGCAGGATAAAAGTGTCATTGAAAACGCCTTTCCAGGAGATGTAATTGGGTTGTATGATACGGGAATTTTAAAATTGGAGATACCTTAACCGAGGGCGAGAAAATCATGTTTAAAGGAATTCCTAGCTTTTCTCCTGAGATATTTCAAGAGTTGGAGAACCTAGACCCGATGAAGTCTAAGCAATTGGAGAAAGGAATTCGCCAGCTCATTGATGAAGGGGTGGCCCAGCTCTTTATTCAGCAGCCAGGTAACCGTAAAATTGTTGGTACCGTTGGTCAGCTTCAGTTTGAGGTAATCAATTACCGATTGATTAACGAATATGGCGCCAAATGTCAATTTGTACCGCGGAACTATTTTAAGGCCTGTTGGATTACAACGGAAAATGAGGAGCAATTGGAGACCTTCAAAAAGGCGAAGTACAACCTGCTCGCACGCGACAAGGATGACAACTTGGTGTTTCTTGCGGAGACTACGTTTCTATTAACGATGGCGGAGCGAGACTACCCAGATCTTACCTTTCACATAGAACATCAGAATTCATGCTTGACAAATAGAAAGGTGCAAATGTTTACATTTGTGTATGCGACTTGTAGCATTCGTTTTTCTTTTCTTTTTGTTTCTTTTGACTTCTTGCGGAGGTGAAGATGAGCATAAAACGAGTCCCCAATTCCCATCCATAAAAACAAATCAACGTGAGGTCGTCTTTTTAAGTATTGACACGATTCAATTTGAGAATTGGACGACAACGCACAATGGTCTTTTGGATGGAGTTGAAATGCAGCAGGCTCAATCTAAAAATGAATGGCAAGAGGCTTCAAAAAATAAACAGCCTGCTTGGTGCTATATTGATCCCATGCATTCAAAAGGCGTCTTATACAATGGATACTTTATCAAAAGGTTGGGCTTCCAAAATAGGCATTGGCTAACAGATTCGGTTTCTCGTGTTTTTCCTAAAAACACCCATGCGAAAATCAAGGTTATTGGTACAGCTCAGGAGCTTTATACAACCGAGAGAAACGCGAATGGTAATTTTTATAATTTAGGCTTTCATTCCTTTTGGGTTTTTCCAAATAGGGATTTCGAAGAATTTAATAGCCTAAGTGTTGAGCATTTTTCAGGGAAAGTGAAGCTCAGGTCATCAAATCCAGGAAATGGATATTTTATAAGATTTTTAAAGTAGATAGAATGAATAAAGGAATTTTAGTTGTTGTTTTAATTCTTCAAACGCTTTGTGTAAATGCACAAATCACGCGAATTAAGATCGGAAAGTCATCAGATACCACGGGAGAAGTCGTGATGAAACTCGCGCATCGATTTCAGAGCTACAATTGGAATCCAAAGCAGAAGTTTGATCATTACGACACATCCATTAATTCACCTAAGTCCGTTAAGTATTCAAAAGATGGTAGCAAGTTTTATGTTCAGTCTTTAGAGGGGTACACAACCTCCATCTATGGCTCAGATTCAAAGACGCTTATAAAAACACTAATTCATGAATTCACCACAGCAAACGATAGCTTGTTTAAGGGTGGGGAAACCACGATTTACAATTATCCCTACAAACAAAAGCGTACTCAAAAGAATGTTTTCTTGGGTAAACCTGTAGAGTCTTGCTTTTCGCATCATGGCAAATATTTATGGGTGACCTATTATAGAAGAGACTTTGACCCAATTGCACAATCTCCTTCAGCAGTCGCCATCATTGATACAGAACGGGATGTAATTGTCCGTGTGATGCCTACGGGGCCTTTGCCTAAAATGATTGCTTGTTCTCCAGACAATAAAAGAATAGCAGTAACCCATTGGGGCGATAATACTGTGGCCATAATTGATATTGATTCAGAAGATCCTTTTGATTTCAAATTTGTCAAACATTCCGTTGTAGACTATAAAATGTCTACGGAGTTTTCTTCCTCTCATGTGAACCGAGATGCTAGCTGTGGATTTTGTTTAAGAGGAACTACCTATACACCTGACGGTCAATTTCTTATGATCGGAAGAATGGGTGGGGGGGGCATCGCTATTTTTGATGCAAAGACCTACGATTATTTAGGTACAATATTCGGTATGATGTCTAATGTTAGACACCTTGTAATCAAAGATGAATACCTCTACATCAGCTGTAATCGACCAGGCTATGTACAGCGATGTAATTGGCGAGAACTCGTAAAGTCACGTTTGGATAGCAAGGAAAAGAAAGTCAATTATAGTGCCTTTGAAAATGTTTATGTGGGCACAGGTGCACGTACAATTGTTTTGACTTCAGATGGTAAGTATTTGTTTGCAGCGGCAAATAGTGTTTCTAAGATTGTTGCCGTAAGAACCTCAGACATGAAGGTCGTAGCTAAGATCTCTGCCGATTCCTATCCTGTGGGTATGGCAATTTCTGCGGATGATTCTGAATTGATAGTGACCTCTCAAGGGAAAAGTAATAAAGGAGGTAATTCCGTAATGGTTTTTGCCTTGAATTATAAGTAAAAAAATGGCTTTAAAGTATTCTTCTATGCTTGATTTAGGAACTAAAATTCCGGAATTTGAGCTTGTAAACTCTTTAGATGATCGATTGTATTCATCAACTTCTCTAAATAACGAGAAACCGACTTTAATCATGCTGATTTGCAACCATTGCCCTTACGTGATTCATTACCATGAAGAGCTTCAGCGATTGGCCGGTGCTATTGGCACTCAAATAGATTTGGTGGCTATTGGCTCAAATGATGTCAGTAATTACCCTCAGGATGGACCTAGCGAGATGAAAAGGCTTTTTACTAGTTTGGGGTTGGGCTTTCCTTATTTGTTTGATGAAACGCAAAACGTAGCGAAAACTTTAAAGGCTGAATGCACCCCTGAGTTCTACCTTTATGATAAAAACAATACATTGGTGTATCGAGGTAGGCTTGATGATTCCTCTCCAGGGAATGAAATTGAGGTTTCTGGTAAAGACCTGAGGGGGGCTTTAAACAGCTTATTAAATGGTGAATTGATTACCGAAAACCAACAGCCTTCTGTGGGGTGCAGTATCAAGTGGAAATAATTCTTGAATATATATCTATATTTAGTGTAATCAATTTGAAATATGAAATATATTCTTATCCTTAATTTATTTTTTTGTTTACAATCGCTGAAATCTCAAACCAATCAAGTTTTCATTTCGCACATGGAGGCCTATGTGAATGGATCTTTAGTGAATGATTTAAACCCTTCAGATACGGGTTTTGTAGATATTTGTATGGGCGATACCGTTGTATATGTAGCAACACCTGATTTTTATAATTCATTAGAATCTACAGGTATAGGTTATTCCCAAGATGTGAATGTAAATATTGATTTTGCATGGAGTATTGGTGATCTCACCTATTCCAATAACGATACTATTATTTTCGTGGCAAGTTTAGCCAATGGTTATTTGGTAAACCTCATTGTCACCGATCAAATCGGAGGGAGTTTAGAAATCACGAGTAAAATACGCGTAGGTATACCACCCGATTTCTCGGGCGTGTATGTATTAGAGGATTCAATATGTGAAGGTTCGAGCACACAAATAATTGGTGGAGCGAATGGTGAAGGGTCGTCCTTTACTATTCCGGGTGGTAGTTTTGGTTCTTCACAGTATTTTGATGGCTTGACCTATCTGCCAGATGGTTCAGGAGCTCAGTATGAAGCTCCTATTACGATAGAAGGTTTTTCTCCTGGAGGCACAATTACAAGCGCTCAAGACCTCAGTCAGGTGTGTGTTACTATGGAGCATTCCTACTCGGGTGACCTGGAGATTTGGTTAGAATGTCCAAACGGAACAACAGTAGCTCTTGTAAATTCATATGGTGGTGGTGGTGGCGCCTTGCCTGGGGGAAATAGCGGCGGTGGGACGTATTTGGGAGATCCTATTGATGATTTTGGAGGCGGTAGCCCTGGTGAAGGCTGGGAATATTGTTTTAGCTCTGTGCTCAACGATATAGGTCCAATGACGCAAAACTGGGGAAATACTATTCCTGCTCCAATCTTTGGGAATGGGAACCCATCAGTAAGTCCAGAAAATATTTACGAGCCAGATAATTCTTTTTCTGATTTTACAGGATGTCCCTTTAACGGCGAATGGACCCTTTTTATACAGGATAATTTAGGTATTGATGACGGTTATATTTTCGGTTGGGGTATAGATTTTTATGAGTCAACAAGTGGCGTGTCTGGTTATCAAAACACATTGGATTCGGCATGGTGGTCGCCTAACGCAACGATTTTAAACAATATCGGAGATTCATCGATCATTGTGGCTCCTGAAAATGTTGGTGGAAGCTATACTTTCAATGTCATGGATGATTTTGGTTGTAGTTATGATACCACAATAGCTATTGCGATTAATGCAATAACAGCATCTATGGATATTGCTCCCGTCCTGGGGTGTGTACCAATCATTGTTGCTTTTGATTACAGCGTTAGCGTCGGAGATTATTTCTATCTGGATTTTGGTGACGGCACCTACTACAATGGTTCCATACCTGAAAATATTAGCCATTTTTATTCCGACGCAATTGACGCCTCTGCGATACTTTATGTCAATAACGGAGAGTGTAGTGATACCGCATATGTTTCTATAAATACGGCTGCACCAACGACAAACTACATTAGTGATTCTGCTGTTTGTGGATCGATTTATGACTGGAATGGAGATTTGATTTATGATTCAGGATCATATACGCAGAACTTTGAGGGGGGCAATGGCTGTGACTCAATTGTGGTATTGGATTTCACATTTATTGATGTGGGTTTTGAATTGAGCTTTAATGCCAGCCAACAGTTATTTACTGCGCCTCCATTTGCAGTGCAATTCACCAACACAACTCCAAATATGGAGAATTACAATTTCTCATGGGATTTTGGAGACGGCACCACAATTCAATCCAATAACCTAAATGTATTCCACGAGTATATCTCAAATGGTTCTTTTTCTGTTGTTTTGTCTGCAGCCGATTTGAATGGGTCCTGTTCAGATGACCTTATTGAAACGGATTATATTTTTACTACGGGTATGTCTTCCATCCATGAAAATACAACTCAACTGTATCAGCTGCATCCAAACCCAACTTCAGACATAATTACCATACAATCAGAAAGTTCCTTGAACAACAAGTTCTCAATATACGATCAGCAGGGACGTCAGGTGGTCAATGGGATGCTTGAGGGGATTTATACCGAGGTGTCACTCGGGAAACTCGCTACAGGAACTTATACGATTCATATTGAAGGAAACTTTATACCTACAGTTTTCATTAAGCAGTAGGTTTAAGATCCCAATAGAAGTGTTTGAACCTTATTTCAAATCCGTTGTGAAAGACATTCAAAAAAATATTTTTTTAGATAGATTTTGGATTTCTCCAAGTGATCCCTCTGGGATTCGAAACCTACTCTAAAGCCTTTTAAATACTAGGGTTATTGCGCTTATTTTATTTTCGTTGGTGACACAATAGCGACAAATCGTGCTTTTTTCACCACCTTCTAGGTTTGAAATTAGTCAATATTTTCGATGTTCTGTATCTCTTTCAATTAATTGCGTTATGGTCATAAATAAATAATATTTATGAATATGAGTAGTTTGATTTTTAGTTGGTTGTTAAGTGTCGGTTTTGTCGTTCCTATGGAAAAGACAAATGAAGGTCGGGAATTGTATATTCTGTATATCGTCGAGCATGAATCCGAGGAGGCTTTAGCCTATGAGCATGCTTATAAAGAGGAGATCATGGAATGGATTCAGACGGGAGATTTTGAATATGACAAAGATTTGAAAATGCTAGAGTTGCGAAAAATGGAGGCGGAAATGGTAGGTGTACTAGGTGAAATTCAAGGTGAAGTCACCTCGAAGGGAAAAGAATCCAATTAATTTAAAATATGTCAAATGATATAGTTAATAGCCCGGAGAAGCGTGGCGAGAAGTCGAAACATTTTGAGGAGGATTTGGAGGGGTTTAAAATCAGGCCTTGAAAACTACTCAACAAAAAACTTCTGCTCTACTGAACCATCATCATAGATGTAGAATAGGATTTGGTTGTAAGTGTGATTGACTTCTCTTCCTAAAGCATCAACTACTTTATCAAGCTTTCGAGTAGATGGTGTTGGGATAGTGAATAAAGATGTACTTTGATTGATACAGGAGCAGGAGTCTTCATCCCATACAGTCAAGTTAGGGCAATTTGGTGGGTGAACTAGATTAGAACCATTCATTTCAGTCATTATAATAACTTCATAGCTGTAAGGAGGTACAATAATGGGCGGTACGTTTGCAATGGGTAGTACTATAGAAAAACTTGATATGTTTATAGTATATTTTTCATCCTCAGAGCTATTTAGGTTTAAATAAGCCTGATCAGGCACCCATACTATTGTATTATCACCAGCTCCAGAAAACGCCGGTTCAATTGTTAGAGGAATATTTATTCCTTGCTCATCAGTCATAGATATTGTAGTATTACTAAAGTCTGCATCTGGTAAAGAAAAAGACCATCTCTCAAATACTAAGGGAGCAGGAAAAAAACCTTCAGATGGATAAGCTACAAATTCATAGAATGGCTCGTTAAAACTCGGTATATCTATCACCCAGGTTACATTTGTATTTTCAGTAGAACCTGTTCCAAAAGTATTTGCTCTAGTGTATAAGAGCCATCTTCTATGTCCAACAAGGTAATTGTTAATTCCAGGGTCCTGTATAAGTCCAGTGATAGCGTCTGAGGAATGTATACCAAAAGCTAAATTGGATATTGCAGCAGCAGATGCTCCATCTGTGGTATAACAATTCCAACTTGCTGGAGGGTAATGATCTACTGTTCCATTTGCCTCCATCATTAATGCTGATTCTTGGCATTTTTGATTTAAAATTGGGTCAAAGATAATGTCTGAAGGCAATCCTACTAAATCTCTAAAATAGTTTATTCTATCTAGTGTATTGTTTATTGAGAGAGTTGAGATTGTACCGGGATCACAAGTGTTTATATTTCCCGTCCATCCTAATTGAAGTGTTGAAACCTCACTGCCTAAATATATATTATTGTAATTGTCAACTATTTGTTGTCTATCACATTGCCCAAACCCAATAGAGGGTAAGCAAATTAATACTAGTAGTAATTTTTTCATAATCTTAGTTGTTTGTTAAGCGTTTATTCTATAATTATTTTTTCACTTACATTTTGACCAGAGTCTAAGTCTGTGATTTTAATTAAATAAGTTCCTTGAGGTAAGGTTTGAATATCAATTGTAGACTGGTTTGTTGTACTGATCATTATTCTTCCTTGTAAATCATAAATAGTTGCCTCATATTTTAGGTTGCCCGAAACATCAATATTGATCATATCTATTACCGGATTTGGGTAAACATTTACCACAGGTATGTCTAATTCATTTACCGCTACAATATCGTCCTCGCAATTGCCTTGTATTTCTTGAGTCTGTAGTTTCCAAAGGAAAATATCTTTACTCCCCACAGCCGTTAGTGTTGTATCATCAAAAGTGGCCTCATTTTCATAGAAGCCCACGGCATATACATTGCCAAACCCATCAGCACATATATCGTTTGTCCTATCCTCATCTGAACTAGTAGTTCCTGCTACTTTTGCCCACAGCCATTCTCCATCACCATTTCCATCTAACTGTGCAACAAAAGCCGAACTAGTAGTGTCACTTTCATTTGGAGGAATAACCACAACATCTTGACTAAAAATAGTAGTATCGGAAGTTGTTCCACAAACATAAACTTGCGAGTTATAATCTACGAACATTTGATAAGCTTTGTCAACACCTGAGCTTCTAGCTCTCTTTGCCCAAATCCATTCACCATCCATTGTACATTTTGCTACAAAAACATCTCTTTTTTGCTTGTGACTTAAGGTGGCTGTGCCATTTGAAGCGTTTCCTCCTTCAAAGACCATCGGGTTTCTATATTCACCATTAATATAAATATTATCGCATCGATCTATGGCAATCCCGTTAGCTCTATCACTTTTATTACTACCTACATTTTTCACCCATATCCAATTGCCCTCTGTATCCATTTTAAAAACAAAGGCATCAAATTCTCCTTCAGAAGTAACACTAAGAGGACCGTAATTCGCTGTGTTTTCAAAGCCACCACAAACATATATATTAGAATAGGAGTCAATAGCTATTCTATTGTCTCTAGAACCTTTATTGTCCTCTATGCCATCAAATTTATCTACCCACAACCAATTGCCATTCTGGTCTAACTTACCTACATATCCCATTGGCGTGCAGTTGGTGCTCCAATCAGTATTTTGAATAGAAAAGTCATCAAAATCTGCGCTAAGACCAGAAAAGAATCCAGTCACATAAATGAACCCGTCTGAATCTACTTTTACATCATAAGATTGGTCATCAGCATCATATATTGGAGAAGGACATTCAGGCAAGTCTCCAGCCCCTTCTGTAGCGCCAAAAGCAATAGTCCAAACACAATTGCCATCTGAATCAATTTTAGCGAGTACAGAGGTGTCATTAGCATCTGCTCCTGGATTTGGGCAACTGCCCATAACAAAGGCCCCCCAAAAGGTTCCGGTAATGTATACATCTCCACCGGGTGTGACATGCATGCCAAGTGCCCTATCATCACAACACCACCCTCCTGCATCACCACCAGCTAAAGCCCATAAAACATTACCCAAAGGATCTACCTTGCATAAAAAGGCTTCTTTATTTGACCCCTCTGGAAAGGGGTTACTCAGACTAATTTCTCCAAAGTCAGCGGCAGTATTAAAATATCCACTTATATAAATATATCCAAGAGAATCTGTCCCAATACTTATTCCTTTATCTGCTAAATCACCACCAAATGATTTTACCCAATCTGTTGTTTGTGCTGATACGTTTATAGTAACCAAGAGGAATAATGTTGCGTATAAATACCTCATTGTTTTTTAGTTTACATTTTGTTATTTGAAATTCTTAAATGATCAATCCTCAACCACAACCATTTTGGTTAAGACTGTAACTCCCTCTTTGTGAAAAGTTAAAAAATAAATACCTGCGGAAAAACCAGAAACCTCCAATAATTCTTTATCCCCGATGATTGTTTTAGTGAGAATAAGTCGTCCGAAAGTATCAGTAATACGCACTTCAAATCCTCCTGCTCCTGCAATCGTCATGTGATGACGAACTGGATTTGGGTAAATATTTACCACAGGTATGTCTAATTCATTTACCGCTACAATATCGTCCTCGCAATTGCCCTGTATTTCTTGAGTCTGTAGTTTCCAAAGGAAAATATCTTTACTCCCCACAGCCGTTAGTGTTGTATCATCAAAAGTGGCCTCATTTTCATAGAAGCCCACGGCATATACATTGCCAAACCCATCAGCACATATATCGTTTGTCCTATCCTCATCTGAACTAGTAGTTCCTGCTACTTTTGCCCACAGCCATTCTCCATCACCATTTCCATCTAACTGTGCAACAAAAGCCGAACTAGTAGTGTCACTTTCATTTGGAGGAATAACCACAACATCTTGACTAAAAATAGTAGTATCGGAAGTTGTTCCACAAACATAAACTTGCGAGTTATAATCTACGAACATTTGATAAGCTTTGTCAACACCTGAGCTTCTAGCTCTCTTTGCCCAAATCCATTCACCATCCATTGTACATTTTGCTACAAAAACATCTCTTTTTTGCTTGTGACTTAAGGTGGCTGTGCCATTTGAAGCGTTTCCTCCTTCAAAGACCATCGGGTTTCTATATTCACCATTAATATAAATATTATCGCATCGATCTATGGCAATTCCGTTAGCTCTATCACTTTTATTACTACCTACATTTTTCACCCATATCCAATTGCCCTCTGTATCCATTTTAAAAACAAAGGCATCAAATTCTCCTTCAGAAGTAACACTAAGAGGACCGTAATTAGCTGTGTTTTCAAAGCCACCACAAACATATATATTAGAATAGGAGTCAATAGCTATTCTATTGTCTCTAGAACCTTTATTATCCTCTATGCCATCAAATTTATCTACCCACAACCAATTGCCATTCTGGTCTAACTTACCTACATATCCCATTGGCGTGCAGTTGGTGCTCCAATCAGTATTTTGAATAGAAAAGTCATCAAAATCTGCGCTAAGACCAGAAAAGAATCCAGTCACATAAATGAACCCGTCTGAATCTACTTTTACATCATAAGATTGGTCATCAGCATCATATATTGGAGAAGGACATTCAGGCAAGTCTCCAGCCCCTTCTGTAGCGCCAAAAGCAATAGTCCAAACACAATTGCCATCTGAATCAATTTTAGCGAGTACAGAGGTGTCATTAGCATCTGCTCCTGGATTTGGGCAACTGCCCATAACAAAGGCCCCCCAAAAGGTTCCGGTAATGTATACATCTCCACCGGGTGTGACATGCATGCCAAGTGCCCTATCATCACAACACCACCCTCCTGCATCACCTCCAGCTAAAGCCCATAAAACATTACCCAAAGGATCTACCTTGCATAAAAAGGCTTCTTTATTTGACCCCTCTGGAAAGGGGTTACTCAGACTAATTTCTCCAAAGTCAGCGGCAGTATTAAAATATCCACTTATATAAATATATCCAAGAGAATCTGTCCCAATACTTATTCCTTTATCTGCTAAATCACCACCAAATGATTTTACCCAATCTGTTGTTTGTGCTGATACGTTTATAGTAACCAAGAGAACTAATATTGCATATAAATACCTCATTGTTTTTTAGTTTACATTTTGTTATTTGAAATTCTTAAATGATCAATCATCAACAACAACCATTTATTTAGTGTCATAAAATTCTTTTTTTAAAATTAGACAAACACATTAGATAGTACAATACGCTATAAAGCGTACTCTTATATACCCTACAATATCCGCTAGATCTTTCCTAAGTCCAGAGGAATTTATTCCAATAAAATTTCCTCTCCGGCAACTCATCACAGCATATGCATCAGCTTGCTTCGCAAGACACAACAACTTCACCATCCTCAACCTGAAGCGAGCTTCAGTTGAGACTGGTTTCGTCGCTGACACGCCTGTGGCGTGCTGAATCACTTTTGTGATTTCGTGGAGCCGGAGGGAGGCTTCTCGAACTTTTTGGAGGGAGATATTGAGCTGTTGATGATTCTGTTTTCCGCTATAGCGGACTCTGGCTGGCGTCGAAGTTGTAAATATAATTAGGAAGGATCAAATAGCTAACTCGAGAAAAACAACGTTCAAAACATTTTGTTCTTTAGTTGCCT
>CAJJBU010000014.1 GCA_905182495.1 Flavobacteriales bacterium UBA952 | reverse complement strand
GTACAGTTACACCAACAAACACGACTACATATTCAATTGAGTTATCCTCAGATGACAACGCAGCAGACAATACAGTCTCAGCGACAATTAATACTGCTCAGGAAACGTCAGCGACCATTACTGTTGAGGTCTTAACAGATACTTATGCAGATGAGGTTTGGATGGAAATCACAAATTCAAATGGTGATATTGTTTGGTCTGAAGGAAATGAAAATGTTCAAGGAAACTACGGAACAGGTCAATTCCCTCCTCCTGCAGACCCAACATCTCCTCTTGAAAATGCAACCGCTTATAGCTGGCCTGTTACTTTGACAGCTGTAGATTGTTATACGTTCACTATTTATGATTACTATGGTGATGGTCTTCAAGAAGGAAATGGTGGTAACTGGTCTGTAAAAGACAATAATGGTACCGTTATACTATCTGAATCAGCAGTTAATTATGAAGCATCTGATGCTGGATTGATTAAAAACCTTACTGCATCTCTTGATGAAATGACAGCTCAGAATATTGAGGTTTATCCTAACCCAGCTTCTGATATTGTAAATATTTCTTTTGAAAACTCAATTAACGAGACTTTGGTTTCGATTATGGACCTTCAAGGAAGAGTTTTAGTAACGCAAGTTGCTTCTGTTTCCAATGGAACTCAAGTAGTTTCTATTTCTACGGAAGGTTTTGCTAAAGGGACTTATGTTGTTTCTGTTATTGCAAATGGTTTGACTTCAAACTCAAATGTTGTAATCAGATAATTACAATACTATAAAATATTAGGGCGCTTCGGCGCCCTTTTTTTATGCCTTAATTTAGCATCGTAACCACCTAGCTAAAAAGGAAGTATATTTTGTAGAGGAGTATTAATAGATGTTGATTGGGCGAAAGGCACAAATTGTATAAATGGTTAACCCGTCAATAGTAGCGCCCCCCTTTTTTGTTAAGAAGAGTGAAAAGACGGATTTTGACATTGAAAAGCTATAACTTGTAAACGATTAATAAAAAAATAAAAAAACGGACATGCTACAAAACAAATTATTTACGTTGATGATTCTTTTTTTTTCTTGTCAGGCATATTTTGCCCAAACCAAAGAAGAAATTATTTCAAACTATATTGAAAACACAGGAGGTGCTGAAGCATGGAATAAGCTTCAAGGTATTAAAATGACTGCAAAAGTTAGTAATGGCGGCATGGAGATTCCTATAGAAATGTATAACCTAAAAGATGGCAGACAAATGACAGTGATTACATTTCAGGGAAAAGAGATTAAGCAGCAGGTCTATGATGGGAAACAACTATGGTCTCACAATTTCATGACTATGGAAGCCGAAGAGAGCGACGCAGAGACGGCATCCAATTTTAAGTTAGAACTTAATGATTTTCCAAATCCGTTTTTGAATTACGAAGAGAAGGGTTATTCCATTGAACTAATGGGAAATGAAACCATTGAGGGGACCGAGACTTTTAAAATTAAATTGATTCAAGAACCCGTTACCGTTGAAGGTAAAAAAGAAGAATCAATCTCTTTTTACTTTTTCGACACAGAGAATTTTGTTCCAATAGCTATGCAAAGCGAGGTTAAAGTAGGCCCAGCCAAAGGGATGATCGCCGAAACAACATTTAGTGATTATCAGGAAGTCGATGGTCTTTACTTTCCTTTTAGCATGTCACAAGGAGAAAAAGGAAAGCCAGGAGAGCCTATTTCAATGACAGCCATTGTCTTGAATCCAAAAGTAGATGATGCAGAGTTTACTTTCCCAGAGAAAAAATAATTTTTAAGACAAATCCTTTACAATGAGAAACCTTAGTTCTAATGTCTTTTGGATATTTATATTCACGAGCACACTATCCTTTTCACAAAACTCAACGATTGCAAACGGCGCGTCTCTTTTTGGAGATCTTACGGCGAGGCATATTGGACCGGCTCTTATGAGCGGGCGAATCAATGACCTTGAATTACATCCAAAAAACAGTAAAATAGTCTATTTAGGAGCGGCAGGCGGTGGTGTCTGGAAGTCAAATGATGGAGGAGCGACATTCAACCCTATTTTTGATGACTATATCCAATCCATCGGTACCGTTACTCTAGACCCAAATGACCCCGATAACACAATTTATGTGGGTACAGGGGAAACCTGGACTAGAAATAGTGTCTCCTATGGGAATGGTTTATATAAAACGACAGATGGAGGTTCTAATTGGAAAAAAATAGGACTTGAAAACTCCGAAAGAATTGCTGCAATTGTTATAAACCCTTTGAACTCTCAAGAGATTTATGTGGCTGCGCTAGGTGCCTTGTGGGGCGACAATGAAGAAAGAGGGGTTTTTAAGTCTTCAGATGGCGGCGAAACCTGGAGCAGGGTTTTGTATGTGAATGCTAAAACGGGGTGCTCAGACTTGCTTATTGACCCCAGAAACCCCGCTGTACTTTATGCTTCCATGTGGGAGTTTAGACGCACAGCTTGGTCATTTGATTCTGGTGGTGAAAATAGTGCCTTATATAAATCCATTGATGGGGGGAAGTCGTGGAATAAAATTCATAAAGGCTTACCTGAAGGTAAATTGGGGCGAATGGGAATTGCAATGGCACAAAGCAACCCAGATGTACTTTATACAGTTATTGAAGCCGAAAACAAAAAAGACAAGGGGTTGTACAGAAGTGATGATCTTGGAGAAACTTGGGCACAAATGAACAACGACTTTGAAATCACAGTCCGTCCCTTTTACTTTTCAAGAATAGTTGTTGATCCTAGGAATGAAAATGTGATCTGTAAAGCGGGACTACAGGGTTCTATTTCTAGAGACGGAGGTAAAACCTTTAAGGGTCTCGGAAACATGCACAGTGATATACACGATATTGTATTTTCAAATATTCATTCTGACATCATGTACTTCGGAACAGATGGTGGGGTCTATCGCAGCTGGAACGGGGGTATAACTTGTGAAATTGTTGAGAATTTACCCTTGTCCCAATTTTATCAGATCAGTGTTGATAATGAGTCCCCATACAATATTTATGGAGGCCTTCAGGACAATGGCTCATGGTATGGACCTTCATCATCACCGGGAGGTATTCAGGCACGGGATTGGAAATCCTTAGGTGCAGGAGATGGTTTTAGGGTCCTCAAACACAGCACTAAAAACATCGTTTATTCTGAGATGCAGGGCGCTGAAAATGTTTGGCGGATTGATAATGAAAATAGATTGGTGAAAACAATACAACCGCTTCCCAAAGATGGGCACGATAAATTGAGGTTCAATTGGAATGCCCCAATGGCTTTGAGCACAACGAAACCCGATAGGATTTATATGGGGAGTCAATACTTGCACAGGTCAGAGAACATGGGAGAATCTTGGCAAATCATCTCCCCTGATCTCACCACCAATGATCCGAGCAAACAAGACCAAGGAAATTCTGGAGGCCTTTCTATGGATAATTCTGGTGCAGAAAACCATACGACGATATTTACGATTGCGGAGTCTGAATTAGACGCAAACGTAATTTGGGTGGGTACGGATGATGGAAACGTTCAAGTTACTCGTGATGGAGGTAAATCATGGGTCAATACTGCGGCTAATATTCCAAACCTCCCTTTAAACACGTGGTGCTATCATATTGAATTAAGCACGCTAGATAAAGCGACTGCATATGCTGTTTTCGATGGACATACAGCCAATGACAAGACTCCTTACGCTTATAAAACTGCGGATTACGGACAGACATGGACAAGTATCATTTCTCCGGGAATCGAGGGTGTCGTACGAAACATACAAGTGGACTACGTCAACCCTGACCTGCTATTTCTAGGAACAGAATTGGGCCTTTATATCACGTTGAACGGAGGGGCAGAATGGTATAAGTTTAGCAACAACATGCCTTCAGTGGCGACACATTATATTGATTTACAAAAACAGACCAATGACCTTGTTTTAGGAACTCATGGACGAGGCGTAATTATCATAGATGATATTTCTCCCCTTCGTGAGTTAAATGCAACGAGCCTTCAAGAAAAACTCCACTTTTTTGAAAGTGAACCGACGATTATTGATGAAAACCAAAGCTTTTCAGGCTCCTTTGGTGCAGAAACTCAATTTGTGGGGAGCAATGAGTCTACACTTGCAAAGATCAAATACCATCTTAAAAAACGCCATACTTTTGGTAAAATGAATATGGTTATTATGAATACTAAAGGTGATACTGTTTCTGAATTAACTCCTGGAAAGTCTAAAGGGATTAATATCGTAAAATGGAATTACAGTATGAAACAGCCCAAAGTGGCAAAAGGGAAAACCTTTTCTTTTGGAGGATTTACAGCCCCGACGCTTCCCGCGGGAAGTTATACGGCTATCATCACAAAGGGGAAAGATTCTTTTGAGCATTCTTTTGATTTGATTTATGACCCAAAAAGTACGATTGCAATGTCAGATCGGAAATTAAAGCAAGAGAAGGTAATGGAGCTTTACAATATGATTGAGGCTTTGGCTTATGACGTCTATTGTGTAGATGAATATTTGGCATATGCTCAGCGCGAAAAGAACAGCAAGCTTAGTGGAAAATTAAACGCATTGAAAGAAACGATGGTCATTACCACGGGCGACAATTATGTTGGAGCAGCAGAACCCCAATTAAGAGAAAACATGACGAGCCTTTTTCAACGTATAGAGAACAATTATGGCGCCCCAACCCCAAATGAGATCGACAACCTTCAGAAAATCGGCGAGCGAAACATTCGAGTCCAGGAGGAATTGAACAACTTAAAGAAGAAATATAAATTGGTCAAAAGGGTCGAGATGAAAACGGTTGAACAGTTTTTAAAAAGCAACTGACATTTTTAAATAGTCAACGATTCTTGAAGAAAGAGCAGTTAAAATTCAGCTGTATTACTAGCACTGATGGCAATCAAAGTGGGATTAACGGTGTTGGTCTAGAAAAATTTTATTTCCATCAGGATCGGAAATGATTATACTTGCAGGCCCACTCGTTTTAGCTTCGATTTGTGAACTAGGGATCGTCCCTTTTTTTAATAGTTGATTTTGAATTTCCCTAATGTCAGTGAAATTTTCGAGATTTTTACCATTTTCGTCCCAACCCGGGTTGAACGTTAGTATGTTTCCTTCAAACATTCCCTGAAATAGGCCAATTAGAGCACTTTCATTTTTCATAATAAGATACTTTGCCTCCATACTTCCGCCCAGAATGGCAAAGCCAAGGTTTTCATAAAACACTTTTGAAACGCCTAAGTCTTTTACACTCAGGCTAACGGAAAACGCGCCTAATAGCAGCTGATCCGCCTCCTTGACTTCGAAATTATTATTTAATGGTTTAGTCTCCGTATTCTTCGAAACGGGACTTATATCATGGGTGTTACTCAAAAAGAGAAGAGAAGAACACAATACGAATATTATAACAGATAACTTCATTTTAGCTTAGGTTTTAGGCACGTTCGCTATTTGATAAGCGAACACCCTTTGATAAGCTAAAGATAAATGAATATAATAAACCTCGATTTTGTTAACTAGCTAGTTATAAATGCGCTATTTATAAACCCACATGCGAGCCATCACAATAAGGAGGGTTCTTTGTCTGTTTACACAAACAAATGGCTGCCTTTTTAGATTCTTCTGCTTTAAAAACTTTGGGGGAAAATTCACTTCCTTGATGCGCTCCATTGCACCATGGTTGATTTTCTGAATTACCACATGTGCACCAGGCATATGTTTTGTCTTTTTCTAAATTTTCCATTTGCGGTGCTTTGCCCGCGACTTTTGGTTGTTTCATCATTTTTTAGTTTGAATGTTTCTTTATTGGGCTCTTAGCAATGATTTATAAGCGTCTTTATTAGCAAAGATTAAAAATAGAGTCATTGCTAAAGCCATAGCCCCCCCTCCAATACCAGCAGGGTCTAAGAACAGATGGAATAAAAAGGCATTAAGCAAGACGGGAAACAAAACAACCAAAGCCAAAGCTTGGTATTTGTTTACTAGCAGTAACAGCCCCGTAATAATTTCAACGATTGCCACAATAGACATTATATAGCCACTTTTTACGAGCGCTCCCATAAAATCAACTGCTGCCTGTGTCATCGGTGGCATGGGCATAAACTGAAGGAACTTGTTAAGTCCAAAGACAACTAACATGAAACCCAAAAGTAGTCTAATGATTAATTTTGCTTTTTTCATAGGCTCTAAATTTTTTTAGACAAAAGTCAACATTTAAAGAACCTTGTGCATTAATCTAGGTTAAGAAAGGCCTAAAATCATAAGCCTTTAGTCTTAGCGCTTTTAACTTTACTTAATGCTTCAGGCGTGATTCCTAAATATGAGGCTATCATTTTTTGAGGCACTCGCTGCACGATGTCTGGGTAGGTTTTAAGAAAATCGTCATACCGTTCAATTGCCGATGCGCTCATAAGCATAATCGCTCTTTTTTGAAGAACAGCAATACGCTTTATCAATCTAATGGTGTCTGACTCGGTGAATTGCACCCCTTCATCCAAAACCAAAATAATGGAATTTTCGAGGGCTTCAATAAAAAGATCTGTAGGCCCATTGACTGATGAAGCATCAGCTATAATCCACCCTTCAGGAGCAAACATAAAGAGGTGTTCTTTGCCTTTTTCGTCAATGGTGTAACTGCGAAGTAGCCCTTTTTCCACAGAATATTTTCGGGAGCTTAAATCCCCTTTTCTTTGTAGAATCTGTCCTTTTTTTACCTCTATTTTTTTCACATCAATTTGTTTTGGGCATCTTATTTTCTCGAATACACAAAGTATTAATTTTTTTTGAAGGACATATAGAATAGATCTAGGGTTTTATGATTCGAATAGATTTTTCATAAGGGATTAAAAAATCAGATCATTGTACAAGTCCGCCCTTTAATCTCTTGCGCAATTTTCCGAATTCCGAAAGGTTATTCTTTCTTTTTAAAGTCATGTTGTTTATAATAAAGTTAACGAATATCATTAATTAATATATTTATATCATTATATTTGTAGTGCTATACCATTATCACTAAATCACATGAAAACAAGCAAACACCTTCTGGCATTATCGGCAATGGGATTAATTCTGTTCCTGAACATCAAGTACCCACAGCATCATTTACTACTGATAATCGCCTTCCCTCTTTTGTTAGGTTTTTGTTTTAATCTGGCTTTTCGTAAGCGCATATATTTTAAGCCCTACTTTATGAGCAATTGGAATTTCTTGACAGCAACACACACATCAAGTAGTGAGACGAATATTTCATCTGGTTTGATGTTTGAAAAAATGCTCGAGGTTTTGGTTGGCTCAAATTATAAGGTTCAATACTCAGACAAGGATAAAAAAGAGATTTTTGTAACAACAACAATGAGCTTTAAATCCTGGGGTGAAAACATATACATAGACATAGAGGAACGCGAACCAGGAAAAACGAAAATCAATATCATATCCACCGCCCTCCAAGTTTATACCTGGGGAAAAAACGAACAGAATTTTGATAAAATGGTATTGGAAATCGAAGATTCCTTAATTGTATAAAAGTCATGGCAATTATAATAAACCTTGATGTTGTGCTGGCACAAAGAAAGATGAAGCTAAAGGAGCTCTCGGCAATTATTGGCGTTTCTAATGTTAATCTTTCGATCCTAAAGCAAGGTAAAGTAAAGGCAATCCGCTTCACTACATTAAACGCGATTTGTTCGGCCTTAAATTGTCAACCCGGGGATATTATGGAGTATGTAGATGACGACGAATAATAATGGGTCTAAAAATTATTTTTTCCTTTTCTTTTTCATGTTTTGAATTTTGTCGCCTCGCCTAATTGGTTTTTTAAACTTCTCTTTTAAGGATTTACTATAACTCTTTTTTTCCGTTTTGGCTTTATTGTTCTTGGCTGATTTTTCATGAAAAGAAGCACCAGATGCCGTCAGCGAGTTATTATCGGACAGCTTCATTTGATCTAAAGGTTTGTCCTTTTCCTCAGGAGTGAGCTGGGTACTAATCTCTAATTCTTCAGGGAGTTTACTTAATGGAATGGTATAGTTCATCAAGCCCTCTATTGCTTCTTTTAACTCCGTTTCTTTTTCGGTGTAGAAAAGAATGGCCCTTCCTTGCTGTTTGGCCCGCCCGGTTCGTCCAATCCGGTGGATATAATTCTCGGGGTAGAATGGCGTATTAAAGCTGACTACGGCAGTGATTTTTTCAATATCAATTCCACGGGCAATAACATCGGTTGCAATCAGAATTCTGCTGGTACCATCGACGAACTTCTCTATCGATTTTGTCCGGTGGTTTTGTTCTTTGCTTGAGTGAATAACAGAAACTTCTGATTCGGAATTTAAGATCTCAAACAGGCTATCTGCATGCACTTTTGTGCCTACAAAAACCAAGACTTTACTAAATTCTGTTTTATCTTCTAATAAATGCTTTAATAAGTTCGCCTTGGTATAGAAATTAGGAACGGCATAACATTCCTGACTAATATTATCCAAAGGCGTTCCACTAATGGAAATGGTTTTCTTAACAGGGTTCACCAGAAAATCATCGGTTAATTCATCGACATAACTCGTCATTGTAGCAGAGAAGAGTATATTTTGTCGTTTTACAGGGAGGTGATCAAATATGTTTTTCAACTGTGTTTTATAGCCAAAATCAAGCATGATATCTACTTCGTCAATCACTAGCTTTTTGATCGATTTTAGTCGCAATAGATTGCTAAGCGCAAGGTCATATAATCTTCTAGGCGTCCCCACGATGATATCGACTCCTAAAGTAAGGGCTTGTTTCTGTGCGATGATGTTGTTGCTACCACCATAAACACCTAGCGCCCTAACACTAAGGTAGGGTGTTAATATTTCAATTTGTTCTACTATTTGTATCACGAGCTCTCTAGTAGGAGCAAGAATCAAGACTCTTGGCTGTAGCTGTTCTGAATACTTTAAATCCTGTAAAATAGGAAGCAAGTACGCGATTGTTTTCCCGGTTCCGGTTTGTGCAATACCCACAAAATCGAAGCCTCCAAGAATCGTAGAATAAGACGCTTGTTGAATTGGCGTTGGTTTTTCAAAACCTAAATCGTCAATCGCTTTTCGCAATTGCTTTTTAATGTTGAAGTCTTCGAAAGTATTCATTCTGTAAAGTAATTAAGAAAATTCCTTAAGTCAGTGCATTTATGCTAATTATACTTGAAAGAGTGCTCCTTCCCCGCAATCAAATTTCGGCAACAAAATCTGAAAAGACTTTTTTATGAAGGTCAAGATCCATATTAGCAGAAAGGGATACACGTGCAATATAATCTTTGTCGCCTTCTTTAGTTGTTCCTTGAGTTGACGTAGCGGGGATCGTCCAATAGCACCCCTTTAACTGCCCATAGCTCACACAATACTTGCTTTCATCAGGAATTTCTGTAATCATTAATTGGATTAATTTATGATTCAAAGTTCTTTTATAAACTTCTCTTTCTTCATCGGAACTTCCTTTTGTGGGAAGGTCCAATGAAAACACGGAGGGTGTGAATCCTTCCTTAGCTAATTCTTCTGACACAAAGTTGATTTTCGCCTCAGGCAAAGTTTCCTTTATAAAGTTGACAAAATCGCGTGTATTCAAATAAGCATCATAAATTCGTTGGTTCATTGAAGGCAACTGCCTTGCCAATACTTCATATTGAAGGTCAGTAGCCTCGTTATCACAAATACTCAGATGCAATTCTATTTTCCCCATTAAAGTATCCGCTTTTTCATTTGCTACACAATAGCCCGCGGTGCATTGCCCGCCGCTTGGAAATTTAGATCCACTAGCATATGAAATAGCCCTAATTGATGAGAGGACCTCACCCTCTCCTAAAAAGTAAACATTAGGAC
Source organism: Flavobacteriales bacterium UBA952 (assembly GCA_905182495.1). Classification (GTDB taxonomy): domain Bacteria; phylum Bacteroidota; class Bacteroidia; order Flavobacteriales_D; family Crocinitomicaceae; genus UBA952. The sequence continues at coordinate 100,120 of CAJJBU010000014.1, read as the reverse complement.
AAAATGTTTGGTCTAATATAAATACAGGATCAACAGCAATCTTACCCGTTGCTGTTTTACGGACGGCACTTAAAACGGATTTTAACTTTAGGAGGTCGGGAACTTCAACTCGAGGGTTTGTAGGGATTTCCGCGATGATATATGGGACCGCATCTTCGGCAGCAATGTTATTTAAAACTAGATCAATACTTTGAACCATATCATGACCACCATCTACGGGTAAATCCAGTACTTCAACATGATCGAGGCAAGCAGCAACACGTCTTGCTTGGTCATTGGTTCCACCATAACAATTTGGAGGAACAATGATTTTGATCGCTTTTCCTTCATGTTTTTGTACGGCATCATGAATGAGGCCCATTAAAATAGCATATTGAATAGACAAACCACTAGAGGCCACTAGGGCCGTTGTATTTGCACCAGTAATCTCTTTAAGGGAAGCCCTTACACTTGTTTTATTGGCGCCTGAACGACTATGCATATTTCCTAACGAAGATAGCTCTGTTAGCGACCTTAAGACAGCCAAGGAGTTGGCTGGTGTCATCGCGATTGTTTCTCTTCTTCGGACATGCTGAATTTCTGAGATATAACTTTCATTTTGCCCACCATTCACCAATAAAATACTTCCTAAGTTTGGATGAATATTGATAAAGAAGTCAATATTTTTATTGAGGTCAAAAGCACATATGTCATCTTGCTGTGAAATAAAAATAGTGCTTCCGTTAAATTCGGCAACATCTTCAGTGTTCGCCACTCTTTTTAACTCAAATTTATAACCATAGATTTTTCTCAGCACCTCAGCATCAAAAGAACCTGGAAGTGCCCCGGTATAGATTATTTGAGTATTTCTATTCTCCAATAAGTTTTTTCTTAGAATTGCCAATGCAGGCATTGTCTTAGAAGAAAAGCTGATTACATGATTTGGATTTAGCTTATTTGAGGCGGCAATTACCCATTCCAATACACAAGACAAGGGGTGGCCTAATCTAATATAGTCGAACGCTGTGGGCAATTCGCTTAATGACGTTTCTTTAGAATTACTGTCCCTAAATAAGTTTTCAAACTGATCTAAAAACTGTGTTTTAGCCAAGCCTTCATCATATATATCTAGCCGATGGGTCGTTAGCTTCAACCAAGCAGTTGGCATATTTTCTAATACATCTTTAAGATAATGTAGTGTTTTATTGTCATTCATAATTTCCATCTTTTAAGATAGCACGGCAAGATACAATAATAAGATTTTTATAAAAGAGAATTAAGTCGTTTTGTTCCGCGTCATGAATGCCAAGGTTCTGAGCGATGCCGTCGTACGGAATTCAATCCAAGCTTGGGGTTCTTGCAAAAAAGACGACGGATGGTTTTTGTATGTATCTAAATTAGATAACAGTTTGGTTACAAAGGCTTGCCAATCTATGCGTCTTGCGTTAACCAACTTTAGGGTCCTTATCGTTTTCTTTATAGACAAATAGAAATGGATTTAACAGCAAAAACCATAACGATCATTCCTATGAATAAAATCATTGACTACATTGATATGGGCGACTGAGAAATTAGGAATGCACTTAATTTCATCTATTGTTAGGCATCGTGTTGTTTTCGTATTTGTTATGGATTGTAATTATTGCTAGTCCAAAAAGAACAGCGACTACAATTAAAATTGTACTTATTAATCCGCTTACTCCGAATGACATACGGATTAAAATCGTTGAAACTACAAAGCCAGAATTTCTTATTATTTTGTGAAATTTATCTGTGTAAAAGAAGGAAATCAACAGAAGAACGACATCTACTAATATTAGAACGGTAAAAAACTCGTCAAAAAATAAATTATTAATTGTTTCAAAACTGGGCAATTTGTTTGAAGTAAAAGTAATATCGGATGTCCAATTAAAAAGTGTGATTAAAGCCATTGTAAAAAATATTGGAACTAAAACAACGGCAATTATTTTCTTTCGACTAATAAATCTTTCGATTTTTGGTTTATTCTCATTTTGTGGCAGTGATTTTCTCGTTCCTTGTTTTTCAAACTGAAAAATTAGATAGAAAAGAATGATAGATGCCAAAAGATCATATGTAAATTGTAAATCTCCTTTTATCTCAAACCAATCAGATGAAAGTTCAATTGCAGATAAATCTTTAAATAATTTTCGAATAATAATAAGTGTTATAATCTCATACTGTTTAGTGATGTATGTGGTAAATGACTTTGGCAAGTAATAGATTAACAAGTAAACTTCATAAATAATTATAAATGAGAAAGGTGTGTACACTGCCGATATCGGATTTTGAAATAATTCTGCTTCTAAATGAAAATTTAGAATACTGAATTTTGATAAGTATATTAAAATTAAGTGGATGAAAAAGCCGATTAACGCAACATAGAGTATTGTTTTTTCAATCCGCCTTTTAGCGGTTTCAGATAGAAAAAATTGATAAAGTTTATTTAATAAAGGCATATTATATTTGTTTTATTTAACGTTCTTGCTAAACTGTGTTTTAATGCAGTTTAGGTTTTGTTATGGATTAAACAATCTCAATTAGGATCTTTTTTTAGCCCGATACTTGAACTCAAAGTTAATACTCAAACTTATAGCATCTAGATCTCCATTTTCATTAACCATAAAAGTAGTTTATCCATATCGTCCATCATTGAACCGACAATCAAAAAAGCCTTCATAATCCCTAATTTATCCTAAACCAAACCAATAAAGTCCACCAAGAGAAACTCCTTGTACTACTATTGTATTACGATCAAAAGTCATAATATTCATAAATTGATCAGACGTTTTCCCAATTGTTCCGGTTGAATTATCATATAAATCTCAAGCACTATATAATTTCATTGCGTTTGTTTGCATAGTATGACTTTTTTTATTTTTTTTAAATGCCCCCTACTCTGTTTATATTTAGGATTTGCGGTATACTTCATTTTAATTACCTATATCCTAGGGCTTAAGATACATCTTTATTTTTCCATTGTGAATCCTTGCTATTAAAGACTTACGCAAGTTAGATCTTGTTTCGTTGAATAAACAACAACAGGTTTCAAGGCTGTTGCTAAATGACAACAAACGCCTAAGGTCGATGGTCAAATTTCATATGCTTTACACTATCGCCAGAGTCGCGCAATTCTTCCAAGGACCGTATGCCAATGTTTACATGTAAGTCCACAAAGTTTGAAGTAACCGACTTGTCACTTTCGCTTGTTTTTACACCACTAGGTATCATGGGATTATCGCTAACCAAAAGTAAGGCTCCCCGGGGGATCCCGTTTGCAAAACCAGCTGTAAATAGGGTCGCTGTCTCCATATCAATTCCAATAGCTCGAGCCTCGGTTAAGCGGTTTTTAAACGCTTCGTCATGCTCCCAAACTCTTCGATTAGTAGTAAAAATAACACCCGTCCAGTAATCAGTTTCAAACTCTTTCATAGCCGATGAAATTGTTCGTTGCAATCTAAAAGAGGGCAGCGCAGGAACTTCTTGAGGCAAGTATTCATTACTGGTTCCTTCGCCACGAATGGCTGCCATAGGAATGATAAAGTCGCCCAAAACAGTTTTCTTTTTTAAGCCTCCACATTTACCCAAAAACAACACTGCTTTTGGTGTAATGGCTGATAGTAAATCCATAACAGTAGCGGCCATTGCGCTCCCCATTCCAAAATTAATAATGGTTATATTACGATGAGTTGCAGTTTGCATGGCTTTATCCGTGCCTAAAGTTTTTACACCATACTTCTGAGCAAAAATATTGACGTATCCAATAAAGTTGGTGAGTAAAATATATTCCCCAAAGTTTTCGAGAGGCGTCCCGGTATATCTAGGCAACCAATTGGTTACAATTTCTTTTTTTGTTTTCATAAATAGGATTGATTCATGGAGGAGTTTAACGTTGATTATATGGCGCGTTTTAATGTGCTATATATATTGTTGTAGTTAGTTTTGATATTCTGGATTTCTTATTATTTTGTATCAATATGGAAGATTTAAAGGGCTTATTTCACCGAATATTGTTTTTTTAGCCCATTATAAATAAGTGCATTTTGTAACCCTGCTGCAACTAGTAATACACCAAATAGATATTTGTAATTTTCAGTATCACTGTATAGATATGAAGCGAATAGAATTACAACAGCCCATATTATAGCACTTATAATCAGTATATTTTTCATTTTTGAATTTATTTGATTGGGATTACTTATAGTTTAAGTTAGTATTTAGTTACCTACAACGGCTCTGGCTAAAATTACGCAAAAACGTTTTGTTAGGAGGAAACCTCACTTCCTAAATATATATTATTGTAATTGTCAACTATTTGTTGTCTATCACATTGCCCAAACCGAACCATTGGAAAGAAAAATCAAGTCATACGGTTAGTTAACACAATACGCTATAAAGCGTAATTTAATAAAGGAGTTTAATTAAAAAAACATGCATATCTTAAGCATTGTCTTAAATTCTGGATTTCAAGTTTCTGCCAAATTCTATTTCTATGAGTTCGGATGGTATTGGGAGAAACATGCATTTTTTCAGCTATCTGTTTATTATCATCTCCATTGATGATGAATTTGAGTGTTTCCTTTTCTCTTTTAGTTAAGTTAGAATATTTGTCAATATTATTTTTTATAAAATGAGGTTGCTCAATAATAGTTTTAAATGAGTTAATAGTGCTGGCAAAATTAGAGACCTGTTCTTTAAACTCAAAAACTGCTTTGCCTTTGTCATCTATTCCTTTAAAATTAATTATTAATTCATCTCCACTCTTGAAATCTTTTATGTTGAGGTCTCCATTCAACCAACTTTTAGCTTCTGTTTCGGTTGCAAAATATTTTGGTTTAAAGCCACTGTTTGAATGCTCATTAAAAATTTCCGTTACTTCAATGTAAGCCAATACATCATGTCCGACAATGATTGCTACTTGATGAAACCCATCTTGGCGTTTGGCTATAAATCCAGATTTAAATATTGGTTTAGAAATATTTTCGTCAGCCCATATTTTTGTGGCATCATCTACTTTAAAAGTAAGGTTTTCCATTAGCCACATTACTTGAGCAGGTTTTATTTCCTCGACGATGTATAGATGTTGTATCAACTCTTTTCTGTACGCTAAATCATTTGGCGGACTAGATTTCCAAGTGCTAATGAGCCTTGAATTCGCTTGTTCGTGATTGATGACTAAATGGGGACCTTTATATACTTCCATTACGTTTATGCTAAACTGCGTTCAAATGCCATTTAGGTTTAATTTATTTTAAAATTATAATTGCGCTTTATTATTTTTTCAATTACTTTTTGTCCTGTAACTAGGTCTTCGATTTCAATGAGATAAGTACCATGAGGTAAGGTTTGAATATTAATTACAGACTTGTTTATTTCACGAATCATTATTCTTCCCTGTAAGTCAAAAATAGTTGCCTCGTATTTCAGATTGCCCGAAACATCAATATTGATGATATCAATAGCAGGGTTTGGATAAACTATTGCTTTAAATGAAGACATCCCTTCAACTTCACTCGTTGAAGTAGTTGTATTGAGGTTCTCATACCATGCTATTTTAAAGTCATCAAAAGAACCAGAGAGCACATCCAAATCGTTATCTCCATCAAGATCAAAAGCATAAACGGAATGCACAGCTGTTGCGTTGGTCGATAAGATTTGCTCTGTACCAAAACTCCCATTTCCTAAGTTCTTGTACCATGCCACTTTATGATCACCCCATGACCCTGATAATACATCTGGATATCCATCATTATCAAAGTCACCTGAGTAAACGCTCATCGCACCAAGCGAATTACTAGATATTATCTTTTCGCTACTAAAATTTCCATTTCCTAAGTTCTCATACCATGCCACTTTATTATCTGATTGAGAAGCAGAGAAGACATCCATATCTCCATCTAAATCTACATCAGAGGTATAAATTCCTGTAGCACCCAGAGAATTATTAGAAATCACTAATTGGGGACCAAAATTCCCGCCTCCTAGGTTTTCATACCAAGCTATTTTACCATCATTAAATGACGCAGATAACACATCCAGATCATTATCTCCATCTAGATCGCTTGTGTATACATTCATGGCTCCAGATGCATTATTAGTTATTTCCTGCTGAGGACCAAAATTACCGCTTCCAAGGTTTTCATACCAAGTTACCAAATTTGTGTAGCGAGATGTGGAAAGAACATCTTGATCTCCGTCGCCATCAAGATCCGAAGTATAAACAGATCCTGCAAAATCAAGAGTTGATAGAATGATTTGTTTTGTTGAAAAACTTCCATTTCCAAGATTTTCATACCACGACAATTCGTTTGAATTAATTGTTGAATTAAGTACATCAGCATCGCCATCACCATCAATATCAGCAGCAAAAACGCATGCTGAACCAGCATTTGCACCTATAATTTGCTGTGGTCCAAAACCTCCATTTCCTAAGTTATCATACCATGATATTTTATTATCATTTACCGATGCTGAAAGTACATCAGGTTTGTTATCTCCATTCAAGTCAACTGCAAAGACCGAGCGTGCACCATTTGCACTGCTCGATATAACTTGTTTTGCACCAAATGTTTGGGCAGAAGCGTGATTAAAAGTTAGGAAAATAAATCCCGAAATTAAATACTTATTTAGCATGTTATGAGTTTTTATTTATTTTCCCTTTATTATTTTCTTAATTACTTTTTGGCCAGTATCTAGGTCTATGATTTTAATTAGGTAGACCCCTTGAGGGAAGGGCTGAATATCAATTACAGATTGATTTGTTGTGCTGATAATTACACTTCCTTGTAAGTCAAAAATAGTTGCCTCGTATTTCAGATTGCTCGAAACATCTATATTGATGATATCAATAGCAGGATTTGGATAAATATTAATTATTGAGTTTGAAAACCCATCTTCATCTAATTCTATCGTCGCTGAATTACAATCAAAACCATTATCTAACAAACTTTGCCTAACCTCTTGAAATCTTTGATTTATATATTCTCTTATTCCTTGATTAGAAACACCGTCCAAAAGCCAATTTCCTGTGCCACTAATAAATAGAGTATCATTTAAGTAGGTATTATAACTCGATATATTATGGAAGAATGGATCATTTTCTACTTCCGTACCTATTAGGTCTCTGATCTCGTCAATTCGATTATTTATCCAAAGGCTATCCATTCCATAATTTATAACTTCACACAAGGCTTCATGATAACGATTTTTCAGACTAGGAGAATCAAACATGCGTCTATTTAGTAAACACCGATCTTGATCAAATAAATCACTTGTTTGATTATATAAATTAGGATCTGCAGGATTTTCAATATGAGTCCATGGAATTTGTGTTCCAAAAGATAAATCATAGTCCCATGGTATCATATGCCATTTGTTATCCTCTGGGTTAAGATACATATAGAAATTCCAATTAGCTGCGCAGTAATGATCTCGATCACTTAATATCATATTAATGGCTTGTTGTTCTATGAAAGTCTCTAAATCGAACATGCCATTGACATCATTTTCAAACTCAAGATCTGTTACATTATTACAGGCGTCAATAAACTCTCTTAATGGTTGGTAATTATTAGTAGATTGTTTGGTTTTTAGAGGAGACCACGCTGAAAGATACAACTGAGATGTGTCTTGACCACCCCATGTAGGGGTTCCATAACCAATTGAAAGTCCCCAAGCCTTGTGCAAGTAACCGGTAGAATCAGCTGCATAGTTATTTCTTACAAATGTTTTGTCTATTTGCTCCACTAAAGAGTAGATGCCCCGGTAACTCCCATTTACATAGACCTTGGCATGAGCCACTCTTGGAGCTGCTATACCCATTCGGTGCATGATTTCCGAAGCAAGTTTGGCACGCATACAGCTAACATCTTGTATATTATTATTTAAGTTTATCTTTTTTATACCATCGTAACTTTGACCTGAAACGAATTCATTTAGGTCAATTTTTAAAGCATATTTTTCAATACCAGGTGCAGCTTCAAAGGAAGATATTCCTTTATATCTTAGGCCTACGGAATCAACAATATTTCCATCAATTGCAACAACAGCATGGAAATAAGGCTTTTCCCCCGAGTAATCCCAAAATACTGCTTGGTGACTATTGTAAAGTTCTGTGTGGAAATCATTATACGACAGAGGCTCAATAGAGTTGATTTCTACAATATGAATATAAGTGTCATCATATATATTATCTCCATCTTGAGCAGTACAATTAACGCTTACAATTGCGCAAAATAAACTTAATGTTAAAAATTTTCTCATAATATTCTTGTTTGTCTAATATAGGTCAATTGTATCATTACTGACAGTGTTAGAATTATAAGGTTATTAATTTTCACACTGAAGATTTTAAATTAGTTGTAGGTACTTATTCTATAAGTAAGACGCCCTTCTTGTTTTGTGAGTTGCCGAAAATTAGTACGCTATGTAGCGTATTTTTTAAAACAACAACAAGCGTTTTAATATGAATTAGGATGAGACTCTTTAGGTGTGTTTTTTACTTACAGGTAACTTTAGCATAAGATCCGTTTTAATGCAGTTTAGGTCTTGTTGTTACAAGTGAGATTTAATGTAATTCAAATTTAGTTGATCAATATCTTCAAACGAAATAAATTAGACTAAAGAATCGAGCGGAAAACCCGTCATAATCCTCTTACTCCAATTCATATCTTTTTAGTGCTGATTGACGCCACTCAAAACAATGAATTACAACTTTATCATTTTGAACAATAACCTCTGGCTTTTTTAAGTCGTAGTTCAATAGTACACCGTTGTAGACTGTTGTCCAGCCGCCATCAACTAAATCTAGAACAACATAGCTTCCATTGGCGGTAATGTATAGTTCACAATCGATAGCCCAAAAGAACATTTCTTTATCATCAGGTTTACTCGACTTGTGTTTATATGTTAACGGTCCTATCACGTTATCATTGTGGGGACTCAGGTAATATTCGGTATATCTATCGTAACCATACTTAGGGTTTTCTTTAAGCTTCCCATAAAGATACCCCCATGTTTTCCCATCTTCAGATATATAACGGCTTGGGCTAAAATGACGTGTGCCATTTACCCTTGATTAAGCGTTGTACTAAAGGTAGTCATTTCCTAATGTATTAGTTGTTCGAAGCATAAACGAAGCATACATTTTAGGTAGTGTTATATGCACTTTTTCATGTAGTGTAGAGCTAGTTCTAATGCGAATCGCAATTTAACGATCATAAGGATGTTTACCGCGATATTATGATAATTGTTTAACTTAAATGAAACTAAAAATTAAAAAAGATGAAATTATTATTGACGCTAGGATTATTTGTGATCTTTTCTCTGAATTCAATCGCACAAGAAACCGTGATTAAGGAAAAACAAAAAGAACAAACCGTTGAAGCATCCTGTGGTATCTGCCAATTCTCTATGGAGGGGAATTCGTGCGATCTTGCAGTTCGAATTGATGGAAAGAGTTATTACGTCGAGGGTGCAAAAATGAATGATCACGGAAATGCTCACTCAGCTCATGGAATGTGTAATGAAGTTCGTCAAGCCAAAGTAATTGGTAAGGTCGTTGGCGACAAATTTATTGCTACATCTTTTGAATTAATAGAAGTAGAGGGAGGCGGTCATGATCATGGAGGTCATGAACACTAGGTGTTGTGTTTGTATTTTTAGCATCCAGCAATTAATTCACACACAACTTATGTCTCTGTTTTACTGTGGGTGAATAGTGTGAGCAATGTGTGTGATAAATCCAGCACGAGTAGCACATGGTATAACTGCCTACCCAGGTCTTAATTCACACTATTAGGATCAAACACAGAGAGGCACACAGTAAAATGGTCCCAGTATTAATGATTTGAAGAACGAAATGTATTGCGAAAATAGAGGAGGCGAGCACTTACCGTTAGCGGGTATCATCGAGCCTAATCGTCTATTGCATACAACGTTCAATGTATGAGAAGTAGCGGTTTAAAACCCACTTACTTTTCAATTAGCAAGATGCTTAATTAAAACAAAAACGTGGTTGGAGATTACTCCCAAACCGCTACTTCTTATACATATTGTTGGCGTGTCGTTTTACATTAATACATCATTCACGGGCTTTAGCTTTTCTGGAATATTTGCTTCATCAAGCATTTCTTTTAAATCAATTTCTATGGTTCTACAAATTGCATTTAATGGGACATCATTTATTCCATTTTCGAAAGGGTTTTCACTTGAATCCCCGACATCTTCCATGGTTTGAAAAATCCAAGAAATTAAAATAGAAGTAGGTATAGTTATCCAAACAAAACTGTGCTCAGCGATAACTGAAACGAGCCCGAAGGGCAACAGAGTTATGAAAATTGCTACAAATACTTGACTGAAAAAACCATATTGTCTTGGAAAGGGAAATGTCTTAATTCTTTCTGCAGCTCCTTGGTAATTGAAGAACGCTTCTATCATTTTTTCTATATCGCTATGCTCAAATTCAGTGAATAACCTTTTTCTTTTTAATTCCGTCAGCTGAGCACTTTGTTCTTTTAGTAAATAGGTGGCCTTGTTCGTTTTATGGGGTAGCTCCTTCTTTTCTTTTTCATTGAGATAGTTTTCTGAAATATATTTTACATTTTTAATGTACATTTCTTCCAGCGTTTCACCTGTTGCTCTTGATGAGATTTCATGATAGTTATGGCCATCCCAGACAGAAGTTTTTCTCAATTGAGTTCTTAGTACATTGATATAAGCCAAATGCCTGTAGATAAGCTCTTTTTTTATTTTTTGTAATTCATCATCACTCAAACCGTCATCATTTAGCCAATTTGAAACCCAAGTGCCAAAGGTTCTGCTGCTATTTACGACCCCCCCCCAAATTTTACGCGCTTCCCACAGTCTGTCATAAGAAGCATTGTTTTTAAAGCCAATATAAAATGCTACAGCTGTACCAATAGTAGCAATGGGGAGAAAGGGAATGGAAAGAAATTTCCATCCTAATATTTCATAGCAAACACAAACCGCAGTAGAAAGTAAACTAGCGTATAATAGTAACTTCCATGAAAAAATGAATATTATTTTAGGATGTATATTTCTTCTTGTGATCATGTTCTATTCGTTTTTTACCTTTTGAGTTATGCTCGCCAACGTTTAGTATAAGAGTAGTAGCGGATTTAAATGCTCTTACCTTTCGGGAAGCAAAATACTTAATTAAATGCAAAAACGGTTTGAGATTACTCCCAAACCGCTATTGCTTTTATACATTGTTATAGCCAGTTGTTCAGGTATAGATATCTACTCCAATAAGCTATCAACAGCTTCATAAGCTGATAAAATAGCACTTTGTACAGATCCACGAATAATATAAAAACCTTGAATAGGAATTATACCATGAGTACTATAACTTTCTCCAGCAAAATAGACTTTATCATCAAGTGGAGCAATTAGATCTTGGGAAGCAGCTTGAAAATCAGACGTCCAAGTTCCTTGTGTATATGTTTGTTGACCCCAATCTTCATATATATATGACCCTAAATAATTCTGAGAGGCAAGTCCATTAAAATAACCATCTAACTCTTGAATTACAGCATTCACAATTGAATCTGAATTAGCTAATAAATAATATTCTTCCGCTGAAATACCAGTAGATAATAATCCTAAAACATGATCTTGTGATTCCTTTCCGTATGCGACATCATAAAATGTTTTTTCTCCACTACTTGTTTCACATGTAATGACATCTGGATAAAATTGATTAGAGAACTTCATAAACAATTTAAACCCAGATAAATATTCAACATCTTCTATAGCCGCAATCTTTTTTGCAGGTAAGGAAGGGATAAAAGTAATGGCATTAGATCTAAGTACACCAAGGGAAACTGTTAAAATGACTTTGTCTACTTGGTATTCTATACCATTCTCTGTCGTTAATACGACTTGATTTCCTGTATAGTCTATAATTGTAACTTTAGAGTTATAGATAATATTTTGCTCTACTTGTTGAGCAAAATTCTCATTAATGAAATCATACCAAGTAGTACTTTTAAATTTATATTCTGTAATATAATCTGCATAATAATCTACCATATCTTGATTTGAAATTTGAGAAATATTATTCCCGACTACTTCTTTCACATTCATTGGCTGATATAAAATCGTTTCAACATATGGCTCGTTTCCTGGCTGATTTATTAAATAGTTTAGAATTGATTTATCTTCATGAATCCACTCAGCACCCAAATCGATAGGAAAATCTGCAAAGGTTTCATCTTTCTGGATTCTACCACCAAGCTTATCAGTTGCTTCTAATATTTGATAACTAACACCTTCTTCTTCTAGCTTTTTTGCAGCAGCTAATCCAGCAGCTCCGGCCCCCACAATAATTACATTTCCTTGAAACTCAGTTTCGGTATTTTCTGAGCCAGCGGGCAGCGGCATTGGGGGTGGAGTTTCATCTTTTTTGCATGACATAACTAACATTGCGAGAATGATAGAGACTAGAGAAACTAGGGATGTTATTTTTATATGTTTTTTCATAATGCTTTATTTAAGGACTAGTAAAGAACAATATTAATTGTTTAAAAATTGAATTCACTTGACATATGTCACAAAATCATAGTTCTGACCTTATTCGACTCAAAGTTTCTCTATAAATCCCCAAATAGGAAGCTATATCAGTTAGTGATACTGTTTGTAATATTTCAGGAGTCGTTTCAAGAAGTACTTTATAGCGTTCTTTGCTGGACATGAACTGTAACTGATAAAGTCTTTCTTCAATGCATAGAGTATGTTCTATTATAAGATTATTTAGCAGGTGAATAATAGATATATCTGTTCGCGAAAGTTCTTTTATTTTTTCAATTTCGAATCTGATCAATTCAGAGTCTTGCAATAATTCAACGGTTTCTTTGGATAGCAAACCTTCATATGTTGTGATTGTTCCTATCGCTTCCTTTTCGAATGCGAACCACATGCATACTTCTCGTGATTCTTTTAAATAGTACGATTTGACCCCTCCATTTAAGATTAAGTAGAAATAACCATGTCTCTTGCCTTCCAAAATCAATTTTGTACCCTTGTCATATTTCAAATACGAAGAATGTTTCATAAGGGCATTCAGAGATTCTTCTTCTAAATCTGGAAAGAGTGATTTTAATGTTTCTTGAAGCTCTGAATTATGCATTCTATTAAAATTGTCTATAACGTTTGGGTAAACTGCGTTTTAATGCAGTTTAGGTTTTGTTAGCAAATGTTTAATTTAAGATTTCTTTTACTCTTAGCTGCAAATCAGGTATTACCTTCAGTTTAAACCAATCATTTTTGGCTTGCCAAATATTATTTCTTGGTGAAGGGTGAGGTAAGACAAAATAATTTGGATAATACTCTTTATAGTGACGTACAGTTTCTGTAAGATTTTTTTTAGTTTTTTCTTGGAGATAATAATCTTGAGCATATTTTCCCACCAATAAAATTAATTCCACTTCTTTCATTTGTGTTATGAGTGAATTATGCCAAAGTGGGGCACATTCTTTTCTTGGAGCTAAATCTCCTGATTTTCCTTTTCCAGGATAACAAAACCCCATAGGAACTAAAGCAACTTTTTGAGGGTCATAAAAAGTCGTTTTGTTAACATCCATCCATTTTCTTAAATTTTCTCCACTCTTATCATCCCATGGGATACCACTTTCATGAACCACAGTTCCTGGAGCTTGTCCAATAATAATTATCTTGCTTTTAATACTTGCGGATAAAACGGGTCGGGGACCAAGTTCTAAATGAGGAACGCAAACGGTACATCTTGATATTTCCTGTAATAACTCCTTCACAAGTGATCTTTATATTTGCTAACGTGATTGTGTATGATCTCGTTTATTTCCTCAGTTTATAATCAAATATAATTCAAATATTAGAGAAGTCACCTAAAGAGTTGTTTAACCGTTACTTTGGGGTCATTTCGCTCTCTTTTAAAGGGTCATTTTGCCTGTGATTTATTTAAAATTGGGGGGCTAAACGTATTACGTTTATTTCTGTTATATTTTTCAGAGGATTTCCATATCATCAAATGGGTTTTTGATGTTGTTAAGATGGGCCGATGTAACGTGGGTATAGATCTGTGTGGTTTTGATATCATTATGGCCTAAAATGCTTTGAATACATCGTAAATCTGTGCCATTTTCTAGCAGATGTGTAGCAAAGCTATGTCGCAGCGTATGGGGGGTCACATGTTTTTGTATAGATGCTCTTTGGCTTGCTACTTTTATAATTTTCTGAATGCTCCCCGATGAGTACTGAAGCCCATTCTGCCCATTGATCAAATACACTGTGGGTTTATATACTTTATAATAGCGCTCAAGCAATTCGAGCAATTTTAATGATACGGGTATTTGACGGTCTTTATTTCCTTTACCTTTCCTGATCCAAAGACACATGTATTCACGGTCAATATCACTCATTTTTAGATTGATGAGCTCTGAGATACGTAGGCCGCATCCATATATCGTATATAGAATTGTTCTGTGTTTTAGATTTTCAACAGCATGGAACAATCTCTGGGTTTCGGCTTTACTTAGTACGATAGGCACGCGTTGATCCTTAAAGGGGCGTTCTATGAAATAAAAGGTGCGCTCACGACCGAGGTGTTTTTCATAATAGAATTTAATGGCATTGATATATTGGTTTTGTGCACTTTTTGAATAGCCTCTTTGAACCAAGTCATCCATATAGGAAATAATATCTTCCCGGTTGAGATTGGCCGTATCCGCCCCCTCGAAGTATTTAAAAAAGAGTTGTAAGCACGAGGCGTATGTCTTAATGGTATTGGCGCTATAGCGCTTGACACGCATCTTTTGAATGATTTGTTCTATGAGTTTCATGGTACAAACATCAAAGAATTTCTATACTTATTCGCTCATTAATCAATTACAAACGACTAAATATCGACAACAAACGACAAACAACCATTTTCGGTTTTTATTCCTTCTCAATTTTGTCCTGTCGAATTTAGCGGCAAACAATTATTTCAAACTTTTAAATTTTTACATTATGAATGCATTACGAAACAAAGTCAGTTTAATCGGAAGACTAGGAAGAGATCCAGAAACGATCGCTTTTGATTCCGGAAAATCGGTAACCAAATTTAGCATGGCTACACACCAACGCTACAAGCAAAAAAACGGCGATTGGGATGAACAAGTCCAATGGCACAACATCAATGCCTGGGGTCCTTTAGGAGATAAGATGCGAGAAGCGCTTGAAAAGGGAAGTAAGGTGATGGTCGAAGGACGCCTACTTCACCAAACCTATGAAACAAAAGAGGGTGAACGAAAAAACAGGACCATCGTTGAGGCAAATGAGTTTTTATTGCTCACCAAGCCCTTCACCCCAGAAGAAGCCGAGTAACGTGAACTTGGTCCATTTGATTGGGACGATTCATTCGAAGCCAGAACTTCACCTGCTCTCCAATGGGAGAAAGCAGGTGAAGTTTACTTTAACAACCCAGGAGACTTACCTTGACCTGAAAGGGGCAAAAAAGATTCGTAAGAATTGGCACACTCTGGCAGCTTGGGGTAAATGGGTACAGGTTTTAAATGAATACGGAACCACAGGAACAGACATCGCAATAGAAGGACGTATTGTTAGTCGCTTTTATCACGACAAGGGCTTGCGAAAAATGTTTTCAGAAATAGAAATCAATGACCTCATCATTCTTTAGATGAGGTCATTGATATTTAAATATCTAAGCGCACGATTATTCTCCGTTTCTCGATTTGATATAGTCGTTTAGCGCTTCTTTTTCTGAGCTGAAATCAAAGGAAGAATTTACTTGATAGTATTCATCTGGATTGTAACATCTACCATATCCATATTTAGCAAATTCAAGTTGGTTCTTGCTAAAACTAAATTCTTCTATAATTTTTTTGATTTGATCTACGGTCAAGCATGAATTTGAAGTCGCTTGCTTTGCAACAATCATTTTTCCATCATCAAAACTTTCTTCATCAATAGCAGCCATAATACTTGCCATATTTTGAACGGGGTTTGAGCAGCCTCCTAATGATACCGGAGCTGCCGCCGCTGGCGTTTCGTTTATTGTTGTAGTTGTTACTGTCGTAGTAACGGTTTCATTGACTGCAGTATTATTTGTTTGACCAGTATTTGAATTCATTCCATTCATATTAACATTCATGCTGGTATTGGCTTCGTTCATCGCACTGTTCATATCCGCATCATTCATGTTCATGTTGACATTAATATTTCCATTGTTAAGGTCAGCACCATTCATATTACCATCATTCATATTGATGTTCATACTCATATTCAAATTTTCATTACCTGAAGATGTGTTTGTGCCATCATTAACATTGATATTCATGCTGATGTTTCCACCATTCATATCTGCTCCTGAATTCATATTGGTATTCATGTTCATATCATTACTGCCCGTCGTGTTGTCTTGACGGACCGTAGTCGTTTCGGTAACAGTTGTTGTAGTGGTTGGTTGAACACTTTGTACCGGAGGTGGGGGGGGGGTAGACGCAACGGGTGTAGACGTGTTAAGTTTTGTGCTGAAAAAACGCAGCTTATATCCTTTTTTGACAGGAACAATTCGAAAAGTAACTTCATCGTTTTTATGTCCTTCTTCCCACCAAATGGTTTTTGAGATTGATGCGATACTTTCATCTTTAAAGAATATTTGCACACTGCTATTGGTTTGTTGGATCCCGGGAACAATAACTCTTGTTTCTGCAGTTTCATTTTTCTTTACCCCATCTAATATCACATAAAAAGGAGTTGGATCTTGAGAGAAAACAACAAGTGTATTGGATTGAGAAAAGGTAAAAAAAGAAAGAAAGAAAAAGGAAAGGACTAATTGAAATTTAAATCGTAGCATATTTTTTTTTGATTTGGCACTAAAAGTAGTGAATTATTAATAACCTCCTCGGTAATCCAAATATTGTGCCATCGTTTTATTGTTTTAGAACTTTAAAAGTTTGATTGTTTACCTTTAGTAAATATGCCCCAGCGGGGAGTTCGGAGATCTGAAGGATTGCCGATTTACCCCAGTAATCTTGTGTTAGGACCTCTTTCCCCATCATCGTATAGATATGGCAGCTGAGTTTCTGAGACTGTTTACCACGTACATTTAATATAGTACTAGCGGGATTTGGATAGACATTGAATGCTTCATTTGTGGCAGGGCTATCTATTTCTGCAAATGGGTCAAATATAAAAAACTCATATTCTGCCCGTTCAGGAAGCAGTTTCATGTTACTTGAGTTTTGTGCGCGAATATAGAACTTCACTGCATCGCCCGAAACGACATAAGGAAGATAGGCGGTATAGGTATTGTCATTGGCAAAAAGGTCACCATTGGTGCCATCATCATACATTGTAAAGGCCTCAAATTTGGAATTGTGAACACTAGTTGTTGCCATAACCTCAACTTGAGCGGCCAATGTCACATCTACAGTAAGTATGCCATCGTTAAGACTCATATTTGAGATTTCTGGAGTAGGCATTACCATGGTTTGAAGTCCAGACAGATATTCATTTCTAGCGTCGAGCATCGACATGATTCCTCCAAAGCCCCAGCCTGTCCAAAGGTCTTCTTCTACATTTTCGTTGTATTGCGTCATGGAGAACAATTTATTAGGGTCTGATTGTACCGAAGAGAAGGCAACATCTTGCAGTTGGTTGATACCACTTCGAATACCATCTGTATCTAAAAGGGTTTCTGTAAGGATCGTCTTTAAATGGGCATTGTATTGTTTTTTGCGCAAGGGGTCATTCAAGAGTTTTTCGAGAAGTGGTCTTTCGTTTGTGGCATATTGCCCTCCGTAGGTATCATAATTGTGAACTAACGCGGGGGTAAAATAGTCAAAGCCTAAAATAGCTCCAACAAAGGCATTATCAAAGTCCCAAGGGATCATCTGAAACAAGCCATCTTCAGTTTGGTATAGATAGTAATTGTGAACATAGTAGCCGTTATAAGTATCGAGATTGAGGATTGCTGAGTTCACCGCAAAAGCCCAAAGTACGCGGTCGATATTTAGAACCTCCCCCAAATTATCAAAGTCAAAATGAAGCGTTTCAATGAGCCCCATAAGGTCAGCCCACCCCTTATCTGATTTTAGGTCATAGCTGCTGTAGTAGCTGGCACTATCAGCCCCAAGCCATTTTAAGTCTGGATTTCCCTGCCCATTTGAGCCTCCACAAAAAACCTGTATGGGGTCACACTTGAAAAAGACGCCGTCTTTTTCATCGAAATGTTTCTGCAAGAATTGCTTATCCACAGATTCAGTATGTGCATAGATGCCCACGTAGTTTCCTTGTGAGATAAGGCGTAATAAATTGGCTTCTGGGGTGGGTAGGTATTTTCGGTAGATTTTACTTGCCGTGACTTCTTTTGCAAAGGTTGGGTCCACCCATGCATTTGCCAGTTTTATTTTTTTGAGATTTTCAAGTTTTTGACCCGATATAAAATGATTCAGTTCTATATTGTAAGGCACCTTGGGATTGCCCTCGTCATTGGGAAGACAAAAAGTTGAATTTCCTTTATATCTCACACCAACACTATCATAAGAAACGCCTTTAAAGGTAAGCGTAGCGGGAATTCTGTAGCTTGGATCATTGAAAAAAGAATTCACTAGAATGTTGTGGTAGTTTGGCTCTTCAAAATCGAGTTTCAGGTCCCTAATAGAGTCCACATCAAAAATGCCTCCAGGAGCATCGTATAGGGATTGTGGGTCATTAAGCTGCTGGCCATTAAGGCCAAAGCAAAGTAAAAAAAGTAAAGAAAACAGAATAGGTGTATTCATAGTCGTAGTTGCTGAAGGATAGCGTTGTAGTATTGAAAATCTTGCTTTGTTTATTTCCATTTGAGTATTAAGAACGGTTTTATTTTCTCACCTCTTATAGGTACTTAGGTAAGTAAATTTAATACAAAATCTTCGTTTATTCTACCCCGTTAATTTCTGCTTGTATTTACGCTAGTGTATTGCTCAGCCAAACCCTTTATCATAGGTGGCACCTAATCCAATCCAGCCTTCAACATTTTTATTAATTTATGTGAATCCGTTAATTCTAAAAATGGATATTTAATGCGGCTAAGAAAAAGCCCATTTGGATACGCGGGAAGCTTCTCAATCAAATCTTCTTCTTGATTTAATACGGCCTCAAATTGCTTTAAAGTCATTTTACCACTTCCCACTTCGAGCAAAAAGAAAACGCAAATCCTTACCATCCCTCGAAGAAAGCGATTGGCGGTGATGGTGAATCGCAAGCGCCCTTGATCCTCATTGACGAACAACTCACAATTACTTATTTGACACAAAGTACTCTTGTACGCATTTGGTTGTTTACAGAGCGGTTTAAAGTCACTCGTTTCTAGAATAAGCGCCGCAGCTTTTTTCATCAGGTCGAAGTCTAATGCCAAGTCTTCATAAAAGGAACTGTATCGAAAAAGTAGGGGGTCTTTGTTCCAATGAATAAAATAATCATAGGTGCGCTCAATAGCACCATGTCGACAATGCTCATTCTCCTTCACTTCTATGATTTCAAATACGGCGATATCATCAGGTAAGCTTTTGTTGAGACGAAACTTTAAATCGAATACGGGAGCCTCATCAAGATTGATTTGAATGACATATTGACTGGCGTGAACACCGGCATCGGTTCGCCCGCAACCATATACACTTACTTCTTTTTTAAAGATCCTAGAAAGTGTTTTTTCTATAAGCTCTTGAACCGTATTATGCGTTTCGCCTTGTCTCTGCCATCCCCTATAGTTGCTGCCATCGTATCCTAAGTGTATGAAGTATCGCATTTGTATTTTATAATAATGGGCACCCTCGTTCCCTTAAAGAAGAATGATCGGCACTGTTTTGTTTATGTTTTCACAAAATAAGGGTTCGGCTAGATCAAGATTTAATTCAGTATAGCTATTGTATCGAATGTCATTTGATCATCTCTTGTAAATACTCACCTAGTAGGTCCTCTAAATTCTCATGTCCGTGCAGTTCGTCGTACTGCATATCCTGAGAATAAAGTTGCGCCCTTTGTTGTTCTGATAGCTGAAGGTTGAAAACAAAATCTTTGTATGCATCATCCAAAAGTCCTGTCGGATTTACAATAGGCAAAGAACTAGAAACAATTTCGGCAGTTGCAACGGCCTTAATTTCGTTCAGCGCATGAATAATTTCGGGAGCAAACACACCAAATGAGGTATCGTAAAATTCAGAAAAACCACCACTTGTGACACTTTGATTTAATTTCACGATCACATAAACCATCTTTTCAGGACCAGTCATTCCTTGAACAGCCTTATACCACTCCGACCAACTTTCATTATCAAAGTTAGCGTCCTCAAGTTGTTGATCGGCGGAACTATATAGCCGACTAATTAATGCTCTGTTAGAAAGATTCTCCATTCTCGTTCATTACGGTACGTGTAAAATACGTTAATATTCAGTTTACACATTGCTTTATCCCGTTTACTTCTAATGAATGTTCGTATTATAAGATTTGTTATACCGGCGCTTGGGCTAAAACCGCTATTGGCTCATATACCTGGTTATGGGCAGGCTTAATACATCAAACTTTTTTTAGAGGCGTTTTTCCAACCGGCGTATGCTTGATTATCAACGAAATATATTTTCAAGTCCGCATATGCTTGATTATCAACGAAATATATTTTTTTCTTTGCATATGCCTGATTATTTACGAAAAACCATTTTCCATCATTTTTACCTGCATAGGCTTGATTTGATACTTTATAAACCAATAAATCGGCATATGCCTGGTTATCAACTACGAATACTTTAACATCAGCATAAGCTTGATTTGACACACTGAATATTTTTTGTGCATTTGTCATTCCAAACGTAAGTATCATCGCTACTAAAATCAATAAATTTTTCATGTTGTTATTTTAAATCTGTGTATACTTCTATTTAAGGTCTATTTTCTGCTTTTTTTCACCATTTTTTATTTTACATAACTAGGGGCTAAACGTAATACGTTTATTTCTGGAGCTTATCTTAAAGATACATTTTTTCGTAATATACAGACTAACAGGCATTTATTGAGCACAACGAACGCATTTCCTACTTTGGGGCATTAGAAGAATTCTACCAATGGGAATTTCAATGCCGCATTGCATGCATTTTCCAAAATCAGGATCTTCGACCTTGCCGAGAACAAGCTTTAGTTTATTGAATTTCTCTTGTGATTTTCTCAGGGCGGCCTCAACGACACTTTTATTATTGATGGCATCCATACGAGATATGCGACCAATTGCATTTTCAGGAGAAATGGGCTTTGTCGACTCCTTGTAATCCTCAATAGACTCCCGCGTCTTTTCCAGTTCGTGTAGAATTCGCTTTTTTACCTCTCCTTTTTCTTCTTCAGTCATGACGATACAAAGTACCTTAATTTTACCTTAATCGGAAATACAATTTTTGAAGAAAGGCTTGCTTTATTGAAGTACAAAACGTGCTCCAAGAGCCCCCCCGGGAACATTTAAAAAATAAACACCCTTGTTTAAGTCAGAAAGGTCAATGGTTTGAATTCCTTTTTTCAAAACCCCGAGCTTAACGTTTTCACCAAGGGCATTGCTCACAAAATATTCTTGTGCATCGAGAATTGGAGGGACTTGTATTGAGATTTCACCATCGGAAGGATTGGGATAAAGGTAAAGCACACCTGAATCATCTAAAGCATCTAGGCCAATGACTTGTTCTTCACAGTCTTCAATCGAAGTTTGGACCCGTAGAAACATGTTATCAAAATAGGAATCGTTATCCGAGCCGGCATTTCGCGTTCCCATAAGGACCATACGAATGGCGCGTGCACCACTAGGAATAGGAAGAATATCCTGTAGATAGGTCCATTCAGGGCTTTGATTGGGGTAATTTGTAGTAAAAGAAATTAATCCTCCAGTTTGGTTATAGAACTCTAATTTAAACTCTGGCAGGTCGTCTCCAGAATAATCGCTGAGGTATCCTCCAAAATTCACATAGGCAGAGTCATTATCGATACTGACCCCATAAGCCTCTATGGACACCTCCTGATAAGCTTCACCATAAGCCATAGGGTTACAAACACCACCAACGGCGAATAAATAGCTCCCTGCATAGGCATTGTTTCCAGCACATTCACCACTCGAAATAGCCTCGAACGACCCACTTACAGAGGTCCAGTTTGACGTTCCCTCTTCTGCACCAGCATTAAGCAATAGGTTTTCACTTAGCGTAGATTCCGTCGTTTGAAAGGAAATGCCTCCAGACCAATCACTCCAGGATAAGTTTCTATCACGGTAACGAACCCTCCAATAATAATTTGTGTTTTCATTGAGCATCGTAACTTCTCTTTCAGTCATGCTATTATCCGCTTCAAGATCTTCATCGAAATACCAGTTTTCATGCTGAAACCAATCGTCATACACCAAGCTGAAAAAGCTAGGGTCCGTTGCAATTTGCCAATGCACTGCACCCTGATCACCCCCGTTAGTATCATTGAAATCAGAACCCAAAAACGTAATGCAATCAGGCCGAAGAGATACTCCTTCAATAGGGAATAGGCCTATGGGTTGGTCTGGAGCGATGTTGTTTTTCATCACTCGAATCGTATCTCTAATCTCTGCATTCACAAGACCATTTTCAAAGCTACCATGACTCACACGCGACAACAAAAATTGAGGGTTTTCACCTGCTTCAACCTCGACCAAGACAAAACCATAATCGTCGGTGCTTTTCGAATATTCCTTGTAATCTTGTTGTGCGTATTCACCCCAGTTGTCTATGGCACCACCTGCAGAAGCGACGTTGACCATCAGGTGCTGGTGGTCGCGACTTTGGCCTCTTGAATATCCATGTGTGTGTCCGAAGAAATGAACGCTAGGCTTCCCACATCCTGACGAAAAAATTTCAAGTTTCTCAATGACATCTCCTGTATAATCGGTGTTACCGTCAATCCATAATTCCGAATGATGGGGGTGGTGTAGTTGTGCAAAAACAAAGTCTATATGTTCATCTGCGCAAGCATCATTGAGCACAGATTGTAGCCAGTCCAGCTGCTCTTGAATGCGATAACCATTATTTGATTCTAGGCCAATAAGACGAACATTCGAGTAATCTTTATAATACCAATGTTCGAGATAGTCACTTTGATTTGTCCCATTTTCAGGCAAGTTAAAATACCGGAAATAGTTCGCGGAATTTTGTTCATGATTTCCGGCAACAGGATATACAGGAACATGCTGAAATATCGCCTGTGCGGGATCAAAAAAGGTGCTCTTCCAGGAGGGGTAATTGCCCCCAACAGACACAAGGTCTCCAGGAATAAAAACATAAGCAATATCTGTAGCTAAATCATTCCCAAATCTGTCATTTACAAAAGGGATTAATTCATTATTGATGATGTCGCTAAAGACCTCGGGGTGTGATCCGTCTTGTTGCATATCACTCATTGAAATAAGATTAAAGTTCTTTTCACTTTCTGGTAAAGGCGGGGTGATAAAGTCGAAAATTGCGCTTTGAACATCATCTGTGCTTATCCGGTAGAAATAACGGGTGTCAGGATTTAAATTCTCTAATACGACTGTGTGCACACGTGATAAACCGCTCCCAGTAACAAAGGTGCCGATGGACGTAGACCCAAGACTATTTGTAGCTCCCCATTCAATAATACTCTCGTCAATGCTGTTTGTCTCCCACATCATGGTCATCGCGTTGGGATGTGCATCTTGCAGATAAGGACCGACGCTTATAGATTGACTCCAAGTATTAAGTGTGACAATGGAAAAAGTTAAAGCAATTAATGATGTAGCTATTTTAGACATAGGTTTACGTTTTAGCTAAGATACGAATACGAATTCAAAAGGAGATTACTTACAAACGACATGGAAGCAAGGCTGATTCTTCTCGGTAATCGCCCAGCATTTATCTCTTTTTTTAAGCTCATAGATTACCTCTGCTAGCGTTTCCTTTAATCGATAAACGTCATTTCCCGACAGGGACTTTTTAGCATTCGAAAAACGGGCATATGTGATGTCAAAACACCCTCCATAAAGATGTGCACTGCGCTCGCTGGCATTGCCATTGTTTCTTCTTAGGCGGCGTACATTCTCCTTGCTTCGGGTCAGTGAGGTTACGATAAATTTAGAGTCATGGAGGTCTGTAGATGCGATTTTTTTTCCAAAATTCTCCGCGATTTTATTTAGTAGGGCCAATCCTTTTTGGGTTAGGTATGGATGGCTGTAGTCTAAGTGATCAATTTGATAGTAGCGGCGATCCTCTACTTTAAATAAATTCGGGTGGGATTTGATTAGTTTGCCATTTCGGCAGGGGACAATACCCGTTCTCGCAACTGATTCAATATAAGCCGGCATTTTATCTTTGAGCTTCGAACTATAGGTTTCTTTAACTTGTAGCTTGGTATAATTAATGGTTTTTTTAACAATACGTTTTACGACTTCTTGCTTTGAAGACAACAAATAAAACCCACCGAAAAGACCCAATATAACCAACCAGGTTCCAAGTTTTCCGCGCTTAGACTTTTTTCTTCTCATTTGAATGACCTTAAATATAAACGTTCAACTTTTTCTCTTGCCCATGGTGTTCTCCTTAAAAACTGCAAACTCGACTTAATGGAGGGGTCATAATTAAAACAACGAATATTGATGCGGTACCCAAGCTCTTCCCAACCATGTTTTTCAACCAATGCTTCCAGAATGTCTATAAGCTTTAAGCCGTGTAAGGGGTTGTTTTTTTGATCTCCGCTCATTAATAATTTCTATAATCGTTCCATAAATAAGACCGCAAACCGACCATGGGAATAACGCGCAACCCACGGAATTCATCGATCTTTAAGTACTGTGTCTGAAGCTCGACAAAGGCATGAAGATACCCTTTCTGCGAAATGTTGTAGGAAGCACGTGTATTCGTTCTCAAAAAGTTCTGTTGTATTCCTTGTCCAATGAAATTTCCGTAATCGTTGGGTCGGTTAATGTAGGGTTGGTATATGTCAGATCCGTAGTTCAGCCCATTAATATCTACGCCTTGAATGCCATAAGAACCGAAAAAGGACAATTTTAATTTACCGTTTATTCGTTTTCTCCAATTGAGTTCTATCAGAATTTCGGAAAAGTTACTTCCATAGGGGTGTGCCAGGGGTGATCCGTTATTCCCATATACCTGTAAAGGTGTTAAGTGTGAAAAAGTGTAAGGTCTAACGAGGTTGCTTTCTATGCGATAACTTAGCCATGAGAGTCCTAAATCAAAAAATCCAGAAACGCCCAACTGAAAGCCAAACTTATTTGCCCACCAACCGCTTCTTGCCCGTATTTCAGAAAGTAAGAACTCATCTAGCACAACCTGAGCGTATATGATTGTGTTTTTTATGGAAGCTTTTAATGCGGCCCCAATGACGACATTATCTGAGGAGCCCATGGAATACTCTTGGGGTCGGTAAAAAACAAAAGGATTCAGGTATTCTACATCGTATCCACGATTGAGTAAGGTGTCTTTTGGCTGAAAAACAACAGCCTCAAAAATACCTAGGTTCAACCAAGGTAAAATATCCCAACTCAGGTAATGGCTCGTAACATACTTAGATCGTTTTTGGCCATTGTAGTTTTCGGATAAAAACTGGTAGTTCACACTGTATTCCATATGCCAAAACTGAGCTCGAATCTGGCCAAAAGGCATCGGTTTCCCATAGTCGCTTAGAAATAGGGACCGTCTTCCCGCTCCAATAAAATTTTTATCGTACCCCACCTGAAATGAAAACACCTCATTAGGCGTATAGGCCAATCTCGTCAAGGGCAAAAACCAAAGCTCTTGGCTTGTTCCAAGTTCGGAGAGGTTTATATTACCGGGGTTGAGCAGCGCAGAATTGGAGACATTAACAAGCCCCCCAATCCGCACATAACTTTTTTTAATGGGCCTTGCTTCTAGAAGAAAACCCAAGCCACCTCTGTGGCTCAATTCATCATTATATTGAATACCAAGGTCAATTAAGGGAATCAGATTGATTTTTTCGGGCTCTTTTTTTGATAGACGAAACCCAAGACTTGAATTATTTAACCTTAGACTAGGTCTTAAGTCTGAATGATGAAGGGAAACAGAAACAGAAGAGCTGTCTTTTGGCGCTTCTGAACGAAGAGTAGTCACAAGGCTCCCATTTAAATATCCAATATCCGATTGGTTCCAAGCGCCAAAGGCCAGGAGTACAACGAGAATAGTCAGGGCCTTATTAATAATCATTGTAGCTGTTAAATAGGTTTGTACTTAAGCCAACATGAAGCAGTAATTGCGTGGGTTCAATATCAGAAACCCGGAGTACAGCCCTACCAAAAAAGCAAAAATTAATCTTTGGATTGATTCGGTATCCCAATTCAAATTGCTGATGAACGATAACATCTTCAATCTCGACGCTCTCATTGTTCATTGGAAGTAGGATGCGTTCGTTGTAGTTTTTTAGCCAATAACAAACCGTTTTACTCTCGCCATAAAAGCGCTTAATGGAGATATTCGCGCGAACGATGAGCTCATCAAATCCTTGCCCTTTAGGATGGGCCAGCGGTAAGTTATAATGCGTGTAACTCATGTTGGGTGCTTCAGCAGTATATAAGTCCGTTCCCACCTTATTGTATTCAAACTGAAGCATCGAATTTGGAAGCAGATCGTAAAAACGCACACCAAGCTGGAAGCCCATGTTTTGAGATTTAAAACCAGACAAAACAAACTGCTGATAAAATCGCACTTTTTCACCAACAGTCTCAGTGGCGTCGAAACCATAAAGCGAGAAGTTCTCAGACTGTAATAAGCCAAGAAACGGAATAGGCGCGTAATACAGGCCAGTGGGCTTTTCTGTGATCGTGTCTCCCATGGACCAAATTGCATTTTCAAAGAACCCGATGGTTACTTTCGGAGTTACGTCATAAGTTATATAGTGTAAAGCCGATGCCTTTGGCTGATAGTATCCCTCTACGGTAGAAAATGCGTTTTTACGAATTAAGTTAAACAGACGCGTTCTTCGCGCACCATAGCTCCATTTTTTCAGAAAGGAATATTTGACGTCTAAGCTTGGTGCTTGGTAACTGTTGTCAGATAGGATTAGTGATCGATATCCTGAACCAATAAATGAAGGTGCATTTCCGACTCTTATTTCAAGGTTTTCTATGGGCTTATAAAGAAACGAGCCGATGGCATAAGCATAATCATATCCTCCGTCTTTAAATGGTTTTGTGCGGCCTCCTCCAGGGACCACGCCATTTTGTTGAATGCTAGATGCATTGGGATAGAACTCCCCATGATTGGTGATGAAGTTTGTTTCATATTCACTGAATCGCGCCTGATTTTCAACAAAAGCGCTACTAAAGGAGAAGTTTTTTAAAAGCTCACCGTTTACATATAGACCTCTTGTATTTTGGAATAAAGACGGCCCATCTGAATCCAGCCAGTTTTGTCCAAGCTGAAAATTAACAACAGGGGAGATATATAGATTGACATTTTTTTCATGAACCTCAAAAAGGTATTGATCGAAAAAATGTTGTTTTAATTTCTTTAAAAAGGAAGCTTTGGTCGTGTCTTTTTGAAATCCAACATCGCAAATCGAAGGTTTATCGTCTGCAAAAGCTGGGTTTTGGTCGTGATCTCTAAAAAAAGAATGGCCCACCAATGTTTCTTGAGCATGCGTCGAAAACGCAATGAGCATCAAAAGCAAGCAGCTTAATTTTTTCATGACGACAATGCTAATAGGGGTTTGGTTTTGGCTATGAAATAAGGATTTGTGAGGTTTTCTTTGTTGTAGTAGAGCGGGAGTCCTGTTTCGGCGTGAACAACCGAACCCCCTAAAGCTTCCAAGATGGCTTGTCCCGCTGCAATATCCCATTCCATAGTTGGCGCAAATCGAGGATATGCATCTGCCGCTCCACTTGCAAGGTCAAAGAACTTTAAAGAAGACCCTTTCTTTGCAAACTCAATGGTAGGTGATATTTGTTTAAGCTCGTTGATAAAACTAAGCACAGGTCCCGAATGATGGCTCCTTGAGCAGGTCATTACCATGGGCGAATTCACCTGGGTTGGCTCAGTTATGTGCTCCCAATTTTGTGGGGAATCAATATCCTCGTATGACATTTTATAGACCCCCGTTTCTGCGCCGCCAAAAAAAATTATTTTTTGAACAGGGGAAGCGATGAGTCCAAACACCGGTTTTCCATCACGAAGCAATGCGATGTTAACTGCAAACTCGCCATTTCTATTTATAAATTCTTTGGTACCATCTAATGGGTCAATACACCAGCATTCTTTCCATGTCTTTCTTTCCGAAAAGGGCATCTTGTCTGTTTCTTCTCCTGTAATAGGAATCTTCAATGGCTCAAGATGTTTGTGAATTATTTTTGTTGAAGCCAAGTCGGCCTTGGTCAAGGGAGACCCGTCGTCTTTTATAATCGTATCAAAATCATTTTCATAGATGTCCATAATGATCTGAGACGCCTCCACTGCCGCTAGAATTGCCGTTTGATATTTAACCTCTAATTCTTTCATAATTCTATAATGACATTTCAGGAATAGTTCCATTGACCACAAGGTTCCCCTCTGTTTTGGATTGAATCTCTTCGACGCTTACACCGGGAGCCCTTTCAATTAAATGAAATGCACCGTCTTTTATTTCAAGAACGGCGAGCTCAGTGACTACTTTTTTTACACAAGCAACTCCAGTTAAAGGTAAAGAGCAGGACTTAAGAAGTTTAGAGGCACCAGCCCTATTGCTGTGCATCATGGCAACGATTATATTATCTGCAGAAGCGACCAAATCCATTGCTCCCCCCATTCCTTTTACCATTTTACCCGGTATTTTCCAGTTGGCAATATCTCCGTTTTCGGAAACCTCCATGGCGCCTAACACTGTTAGTTGTACATGTTGTCCTCTAATCATTGCAAAAGAGGTCGCAGAATCAAAAAAAGAAGCGCCTTTCATGGTGGTTATGGTTTGTTTTCCGGCGTTAATGAGATCGGCATCTTCTTCCCCCTCAAAAGGGAAAGGCCCCATACCTAAAACGCCATTTTCGGATTGAAACTCAACCTCTATTCCCTGAGGGATATAGTTTGCAACAAGAGTTGGGATACCAATTCCTAAATTGACGTACCAACCGTCCCTAAGCTCTTGTGCTATTCTTTGTGCGATACCGGTTTTATCTAATGCCATTTTATTTACTTCTTGTCGTTCGTTGCTCTATTCTCTTTTCAAATTTTTCTCCTTGAAAAATCCGTTGGACAAAAATCCCCGGAGTATGAATTTCATTAGGATCCAGCTTACCAGCAGGCACCAATTCTTCAACCTCAGCGATCGTTATTTTCCCTGCCATAGCCATCATTGGATTAAAGTTTCTTGCTGTTGCTTTATAGACCAAATTCCCTTCTGTATCCCCTTTCCATGCCTTTACAATAGCAAAATCTGCATGTAGGGCACTTTCTAAAATATGAGGCTTGCCATTGAAATCTCGAACCTCTTTTCCTTCGGCAACTTCGGTTCCGTATCCTGCAGGTGTGAAAAAAGCGGGAATACCAGCACCGCCAGCTCTACAACGTTCAGCAAGGCTTCCTTGCGGAATTAAGTCAACTTCAAGCTCTCCTGAAAGCATTTGTCTTTCAAATTCATCATTCTCTCCAACGTAGGAGCTAACCATTTTTTTAATTTGACGGTTTTGTAGAAGTAGACCTAGTCCAAAGTTATCAACCCCAGCATTGTTACTGATACAGGTTAGATTCGTTACACCAAGTTTTACAATTTCATTAATTGAGTTTTCAGGGATACCGCATAGCCCAAAACCGCCTAACATTAATGTCATTCCACTTTCAAGTCCCTTTAGGGC
Source organism: Flavobacteriales bacterium UBA952 (assembly GCA_905182495.1). Classification (GTDB taxonomy): domain Bacteria; phylum Bacteroidota; class Bacteroidia; order Flavobacteriales_D; family Crocinitomicaceae; genus UBA952. Next base: position 70,281 of record CAJJBU010000014.1, on the reverse strand, counting down.
TCCATGAACGTTTCCTATTTCTTTATTCATATTTTAAAAATCAGGTTCTTCGCCACCCAGGCCTCCATTGTCCGGTGTGGCAATTTCTTCACATTTGAATTCTTCGGGGTTATAATTTTCAGGAACGGCAAAGTCTTCTTTACTCCAATTTAACTTCCGATCGGCATAGACTTTTTGCATGTAGTATCCATATATAGGAAGGGCCATTCTTGCACCCTGTCCCCAAGTCATGGTCTTAAAGCGAACAGAACGGTCTTCAGCACCGACCCAAACGCCTGTTACAAGACCAGGAGTAAGCCCCATAAACCATCCGTCAGAGTTGTTTTGCGTTGTACCTGTTTTTCCAGCTGTTGGCGCACTTACTCCACCCCAAGGCTTCCAAGTTCCTCGTAGGCTAGAGCCTGTACCCCCTTGCACCACCCCTATCATCATCTTAAGTATTTCATAAGCAACTGTAGGGCTCATTACTTTTTCCCTTTCTTGTTTTGCCTCATAGATTTTTTTCCCATTACGATCTTCAATTCGTAAAATTGTTGTTGGCTTATTGTAAACGCCATCATTTACGAATACGCATTGAGCTGAAACAAGCTCATATAAGGAAAGGTCCATACTACCCAAACACATGGCGGGAACTAGATCCTCAGGCCTTAGAAAGATATTCATTTTTCTTAAAAGCTTATTTATTTGAAACGGCCCGCCCGTCTTTAGAAAAGAATTGAAGCGCCCCATTCTTCCCATAACCCCTGCGGTCGTTGGGTTGGATGATTTAGAAATCCCTAGACTAACCGTTTCAGCGGCATCACCTCCTGGACAGTATTGTTTAATTAAGACATTGTTTTCATCTACAATATCCACACAATGTTCATTTTCATTAAATTTTGTGCATGGATTCACAACATGCATCGATAAGGCAGTTGCATAAACGAAGGGCTTAATAGTCGAACCGACTTGACGTTTTCCCTGTCGAGCGTGGTCATAGGAAAAGTGTTTGAAATTTGCGCCCCCTACCCAAGCCTTTACAAAACCCGTTCTTGGATCAATAGAAATTAATCCAGTATGCAAATAGGATTTGTAATATCTTATGGAGTCGAACGGTGTCATAACGGTATCAATTTCCCCATTCCAGCTGAAAACCTTCATTTGAGTGGGTATATTGAAAGCATTTTCAATTTCCCCGATACTCAAGCCTGCGCGTTTCATCGCTCTAGATCGTGCACTACCGTTTTTTGCTCTATTTAAAATTGAATTGACTGTTTCTTTACTTAGTTTATTTGAGAAAGGAAAGCGTCGAAGCCCTCTGTTATTCCGATCAAATTGCTGTTGTAAGGAAGGGACGGCCGCCGCATTTTTATTCAAAGGATCTTTACCGCTTAAGTGCTTTTCTACAGCAGCCTCTGCTTTTTCTTGAAGAGAGGTATTTAGTGTTGTGTAAATTTTAAGACCATCTCGATAAATGTTATAAGGGGTCCCATCTTTTTTTGCATATTGATATTCCCCGGTTTTATTTTTTTGTTTTAACAATTGACTGACTTCTTGCCTCAAACTTTCTCGGAAATATGGCGCTAAGCCCTCTTTGTGATCAACCGTTGTATAATCAATAACAATCGGGGTTTGCTTTAATGAGTCATATTCATTTCTCGTTAATCTATAGGAAAGATCCGGATTGTTCCTTTCACTATTTCTTAACCATTGGAAAAGAACTTGATTTCTTCTACTGATGGCCCTTATAGAATCCTTAGCCCGGGCTTCATCAATCTCAACCTGTTTAACCTCTTCTATTTTTATTTTATTCCGAACGGAAAGTCTTCTGCCATAATTCCTTGTTGAATAGGAATGAGGATTATATAAGCCAGGATTCTTGCACATCCCCACAAGTGTTGCTGCCTCTGTTTTTGATAAATCTATTGCTTTTTTATTAAAATACACCATAGCAGCATTTTCTATTCCTACGGCATTATATAGGTAGTCAAACTGATTCAAATACATTGTAATAATTTCCTTTTTCGTAAAGGTTTGCTCCAGTCTTGTTGCAATAATATGTTCTTGGGCTTTCTCATTTATTCTTCCAAACTTCCCAAGAATAGTTGCCGTCATGGATTTTGTTTCGGTTTTCTCTTTTGATCTTTTTTGAAGTGTAAATAGAAGCTTTGCAAGCTGCTGAGGAATAGTAGATGCCCCGCCAGAACTTCCCATAGATGATACCGATCTCATGAGTGCTCGGAAATCGATTCCTGAATGTTGCATAAAGCGTTCGTCTTCAGTTGCGATAAGGGCATCCACAACAAAGGGCGATATTTCAGAATATGAGACACTAGATCTGTTGACTTGCCAAAACTTCCCTATGATAACAGTATCTCCATTGGCTGAATTTGCAATGATATTTGAGGCAAGTAATTCAGGGGGATTAGCGAGCATAGCGACAGGAGGCAAATCATCTTCTGATTGCAAGAGATACAAGGAAGAAATAACCATTAACGGAAAAAGCCCGAGCAGCCAAAAAAGGACGTAAAGGAAACGTTTTTCAATTTTAGTGATATTCCTATTTTCCTCGTTCATTTGTTAAAATTACAATTTATCTTTTATCTAAGGACGTGTCTTCTTTGACTGTCTAATTTTAGTAAAATAAATATCATTATTGAAAATGAAAGCATAGACGAACCTCCGTAACTAAAAAAAGGAAGGGGGATCCCAATGACCGGAGCAAATCCAATATTCATCCCAATGTTCACGGCAAAATGATAGAAAAAAAACATGCCAACAGAGTAGGCGTAAATACGATTGAACTGTGACCTTTGGCGCTCGGCAATAATAAGAATTCGAACGATAATAAATAAATAAAGGAGCACTAGAAACAAGCTTCCAACAAAACCCCATTCTTCAGCAAATGGACAAAAGATAAAGTCCGTTTCACTTTCAGGAACATGGTTTGTTTTAACGCTAGAAACAGAGGCCTTTTTATAACCTTTTCCCAAAAGCCCACCAGAACCCACTGCCGCCATAGCCCTATTACGGTTGTAGTCTTTTCCATTAGGGTCTTCTTTCAAACCAAGGAAAAGTTCGATTCTGTCCTTTTGATGTGGTGCCAGACTACCAAATGATTTCTCTACAGTTAATGAGATAGAACTGCCCACAAGGAAACTCAGGATAATAACAAATTGTGCTTTAGAACGTGCTCTTTTTAACCCAAAACGTTGCACAAAAAAACTTCCTATACCAGCTATTAAAAAGAGGCTTGAAATGATACCCATAGACCCGTATAGTTTAAGCCCAGGTATGAAGGGGATATTTCTTTCACCAAACAATAAGGTGATCACCGATAAAAATATAAAGACAAATAAGATGGGAATAAAGTGACTCCCAATCCAAGTTTGTTTAAACTTTACTTTTGGAATGAGGTTCACAAACTTTAAAAGAAAGGGGTCAAAAGTTAAGCCCTCACGATATAAGACAAAGAAAAAGGCCGTAAACACCACAAACGTTCCGGCATCGGGTTGCATCAAAATCAATACCATTGGTAGAATAAGAATCAGCAAGGCTAAGAGCACATTTTTAGAGCTTAATTGCTTCATGTTCAAAGAGCTTACATATTTTGCAAGGAGCAAAGCTGTTGCTATTTTAGCAAATTCTGCAGGTTGTATTCCCATGCTACCAACACCGAGCCACGCCCTAGCCCCGTTAATCGGAGGCAAAAACAAAACAACAACGAGCAAGGAGAGTGTCGCTAGATAGATAGGAAGCGCAAACTTTTTATAAATATCGGAATCAATAAGAAAAACCATGACACCTAGAAATAAGGCAATGCCAATCCAGATTACCTGTTTACCATATTTTTCAGAAAAACTGAATAGACTAGGGTGTTCTTCGTTAAAAGCAACAGAATAGATAGTGACCAACCCGAAAATAATGAGGGAGATAAACCCAAAAAACAAAGGCCAATCTAAATTATTAATAAGTGAATTACTTTTTCTCATGTCAGGGTTCTACTAGAATAGCATTTAGGATTCTAGATTCTTTAGCCATACTTTTGAATTCTTTAAGTAGATACTTTTCTATCATTAAACTAGCGATTGGGGCTGCCCAAGTTCCACCATACCCCGCATTTTCGACAATAACAGCGATGGCGATTTTTGGATTATCCATTGGGGCGAATGCAATAAAAACAGAATGATCTTTTCCATGCGGGTTTTGCACCGTCCCCGTTTTTCCACACACGTCAATTCCTGCAATTTCTGCTTTTCTTGCTGTGCCTGCATTAGCGTTTACCACGTTCCACATCCCGGAAATAATAGGCTCAAAATGTTTTGCGTCCACCATGGTTTTTCTTTTTGTAAAATTTGATATTGGTTTATCCCCAATTTTTTTAGCAAAATGCGGGTCGTAATACCACCCTCTATTTGCCATAATAGCGGCAAGGTTTGCCATGTGTAGCGGCGTGAGCTTAACCTCTCCCTGGCCAATTGAAATTGAACGAATGGTGGAAAAAGCCCAACGGTGTTTGCCATACCATCTGTCATAATAAGCCGCATTGGGAATGAGCCCAGAACGAAGGCCTGTTAAGTCACTTTGGAGTTTCTCTCCAAATCCAAAGCTGTGCATATAGTCATTCCAAAGATTCAACCCTTTTTCGGAATCTCTATATATATTATCTTCTTTCCCTTGTTGGATTATTTTTTTCACGGCATAATAAAAATATGGGTTACAAGAAAATTGAACTGCTTTTTCAATAGAACTTGGGGCAGGGTGATTGTGACAGCCCACGAGGGATTTGTTACAAGCAAAACCGGTATTTGGGGTGATGACACCTTCTTGAAGACCGATTAAGCCCTGCACCAGCTTAAAGATTGAGCCCGGGGGGTATTCTGCCTGGGTCGGCCTTGGAAATAAAGGTTTCCCTTCATTTTTTAAAAGTTGGGGATAATTCAAGCTTACGTTTTTTCTTCCAACGAGTAAATTGGGGTCAAAGGAAGGAGCGGAGATCATCGAAAGAATCTCCCCGCTTTGGGGTTCTATTGCAACGATACAGCCTTTTTTATTTTGCATAAGACGCTCACCGTAGGCTTGAAGATTGATATCAAGCCCTAGCTGTATTGGCTGGGCCTGCAGCGCGACGGTGTCGAAACGCCCATTTTCATATTTCTTCACATCGTTATTAAGAGCGGACCTAACCACATAATGAACTCCTTTTAATCCCCGAAGTTCTTTTTCATAATAGCGTTCAATTCCTGCACGTCCTATATTGTAGCTTGGTTTGTAAAACTTATCTTCTCTTACTTCTCTTGCGTTTACTTCAGAGAGGTATCCAAGAATATTCGCAGCATTGGGGTAGGGGTAATAACGCATACTCGTCTCTTCCTCATAAAAGCCTGGAAAAGCATCTAAATACGGGGCTATTTTTGCCATTTCATCCTTTGTAAGCTCTTTAAGAAATGGATAAGGTCTGATTTTCTGGTAATTTGAAACCCGCGTGTTGTTGTGCTTGTTGTAATAAATACCCTCTCCCTTTACGATTTCAGCAAATCGGTCATGAATGTCATTTGTTGTTAAACCAATTAATTTTGAAAAACCAATTGTATCGAAGTCCTCTCCCATCTTATCTTCAATGACCATAAGATTAAAATAGGTTTTATTGGCTACAATCTTGTTCTTGTTCCGGTCAAAAATAACGGCTCTTGGGGGCGTGATTTCTCTTCTTTTTTCACTGATTTGATGGGCTCTATTGCTCCAGGAATCATCGATTACCTGCATATAAAAAAGACGCGATACATACATCACCCCTACAGTTAATATAAAGGCAATAATTACATATCTTCTATTTTCTACATTCAAGGATCAGGTTCGTTTTATAAAGATAGTTTGTAGGATAACGCAAACTACAAATGAAATGCCAACACTCAAAATGGATTTCTGAAGGACGAGCCAAGCTTCATTGAATGAAAAAGCCTCTAAAATAAAAAACCACGAATGGTGAATAATGAGAAGCACCGAAAAAGAGGAAATAAACCAACGGTTACCCATATCAAAGATAGAAGGTGACTTTAGGGGGTCGTATCCATCCCGAGGCGAAAAAAACTTAAAGACAAAGGGCCTTAGGTATGCAAATAGAAGTAGTGCAGAGGTGTGCAACCCAAAGGTGTTAGAGGCAGCATCTACACCTATCCCTAGAATTAATGCGATAAAAAGCAGGCTGATTACTGAACGATCGAAAGGAAGTAGGAAGATATATAGTGGAACAACCATGATATGAATCAGAGGGCTAATCTCAAGTTGATTGAAAATAAAAGCCTGCAAGAAAACAAACAGGAGAAGCCGCAGAAAGTAAATTTGAAGTTGTGGCATTTCTCAGTTTTGAATATTGTTAAATTCATTTAAGAACAAATTCTTAACGATGTAAATGTTTTCGAGAGTGGCATAGGATTCGGTAAATTCTAAATCGATATGCCAAGAGGCCTCACCTTCAATAGGTTTAATTGCTTTAACAAAACCGACATCGATTCCTTTGGGGAAAATCCCACTTCCTCCACGTGTAATCAACTTACTACCAATTGGAATGGCGATGTCGTTGCTAATGCCTGTGACCTTGCCGATTCTTGGGTCTTCACCGTCCCACTTTAACATTCCGTGTGCACCGACATCAGTTAGAAGAACATCTATATTAATGTTTTTTGTCAGTACGCTTTTAACAACGCTGTAGTGAGGGCTCGTGTTGTGTATAATCCCAACGACTCCATTGCTAGAAAACACACCCATGCCTTTTTCTACACCCTGAATTTCCCCAACATTTAAGGTGAAAAAGTTATTTCTTTTTGTCGTTGTTGAATTAATAATTGTGCCTGCTATATAATCATACTGCTGGGCATAAATAGAGTCTTGGGTGTGCAGTGTCGAAAAGCTTGAATTATATAGAAATAAGGAGGAGCTTTTTCGCAATTCAATGTTTTCCTCTTGAAGCTGTTCATTGTTTTCTTCTAGCTGAAAATGTTGGGAGATAGAATGCCTTATTTCAAACAAACTCCCTGTAATAACAGAGGCCGTGGTAAAGTAGCTGCTTTTTGGAGTAGACATATAAGTGACATACATGGACAGAGCAAAAAACTGAAATAACAGAAAAACGATAAGGAAACGTAACCGTCTAATAAAGGCTATTAAGTTCTGCATGTTCAAAGATAAGAAAGTACCTAAGAGTAGCGCCTAGACTTTTTAAAATTCAATAAGATTAATCCTTGATTAAGAACTGGTATTTATCGATGTTTTTAAGAGCGATACTTGTCCCTCGAGCTACGGCTCGCAAAGGGTCTTCTGCAATATGCACAGGGAGCTTTGTTTTGGCTGAAATCCTGTCATCTAATCCGCGTAGCATTGAACCTCCTCCCGCAAGATAAATACCCGTTTTGTATATATCTGCAGATAATTCTGGAGGGGTCATCTCTAATGCGCTTAATATTGCTTCTTCAATTTTTGAAATGGTTTTATCTAATGCGTATGATATTTCGGTATACGAAACCAATATTTCTTTTGGAATTCCCGTCATCAAGTCTCTGCCCCGTACCGCATATTCTTCTGGCGGATTCGCGAGTTCTGGAAGCGCAGCACCCACTTCAATTTTAATTTGCTCGGCCGTTCTTTCCCCAACAAGAATATTGTGCTGTCTTCTCATATACTCTTCAATATCACTCGTGAAATCATCTCCCGCGATACGGATCGATTTGTCGCAAACGATTCCTCCAAGGGCAATCACAGCAATTTCCGAAGTACCGCCGCCAATGTCAATAATCATATTGCCCATGGGCTCCTCAACGTCAATTCCAATTCCAATTGCAGCTGCCATCGGTTCGTGTATAAGATAAACCTCCTTTGCGCCTGCGTGTTCTGCCGAGTCACGAACAGCTCTTTTTTCAACTTCCGTAATACCTGAGGGGATACAAATCACCATTCGAAGGGTTGGGTTAAATAGACTTCTTCCAGTATTGATCATTTTAATCATTCCTCGAATCATCTGTTCAGCACTCTGAAAATCAGCAATAACGCCGTCTTTAAGTGGTCTAACCGTTTCAATAAGCTTGTGGGTTTTACCATGCATTTGTTGCGCCTTTTTACCGATTGCAACAATTTTTCCGGATTTAATGTCTCTAGCGACTATTGAGGGCTCATCAACAACAACCTTGTCATTCCAAATAATGAGTGTATTTGCGGTGCCTAAATCGATCGCTATCTCTTGTGTTAAAAAACTAAAAATACCCATATTGACGATTCCTTCTTTGCTAGTAAATTGAATGATTTCTTTTGAAATAAAGAAGCTCTTTCAAATATACTAAAGTTAATGTTTGAAATGACGAATACCTGTAAAAACCATTTTCATATTATGGGCATCACAATATTTTATAGAGAGTTGGTCTTTAATTGACCCTCCAGGTTGTATTACGGTATCAATACCCTGAATGTGAGCAATTTCAACACAATCAGGAAAAGGAAAAAACGCATCACTTGCCATGACCGCCCCTTTCAGGTCGAAATCGAAAGACTTTGCTTTGTGTATGGCTTGTCTTAATGCATCAACTCGTGATGTTTGACCAGTCCCACTGGCTAGAAGTTGAAGGTTTTTAGCTAAAACAATGGTGTTTGATTTTGTGTGTTTTGAAATTTTATTTGCAAAAAGGAGATCTTTTATTTCATTTTTTGAGGGAGAAAGCAGTGTTTCATTTTGAAGCGCTGATTCATTTTCAATGGCAAGATCTTTATCTTGAACGAGATAACCATTTAAAACAGACCTTACCGTTTGCTTCGTCGTTTCTATTGGCTTAGACTCTAGTAAAATTCTATTTTTCTTTTGCTTAAGAATTTCAAGTCCTTCAGCATCAAAAGAAGGAGCGATGAGTACCTCGCAAAACAAAGTGCTGATAAGTTCGGCTGTCCCTGCGTCTATTCGGGTATTAGAAATAAGAACGCCGCCAAAGGCACTTACCGGGTCGGCTGCTAAAGCATCTTTATAGGCATCAACAATCGTTGACCTTGTACTTAAACCACAAGCGTTATTATGCTTCATAATCGCAAAAGTGGGCCCATCGTCTAAAAACTCACCCATTAAATTAGTTGCCGCATCAACATCTAATAAATTGTTGTAGGAGAGCTCTTTACCATGAAGCTGTTTGAATACCGCATCGAAGTCACCGAAAAACATCCCTTTTTGATGTGGGTTTTCGCCATACCTCAAGGATCTTTTTTGGGAATTACTGATTTTTAAAACCTCTGAGGAGTCGCCGGAAAAATAATTAAAAATAGAGGTGTCATAATGTGAAGATATTTGAAAAGACGCAGTCGCGTATGCTCTTCTTTGTTCAAGGTTAAAAGCACCTTCTTGTTGTTTTAGTGTTTCCAAGAATTTCGAATACTGATTTGTTGATGAAACCACCATGACGTCGATATAGTTTTTTGCAGCAGCTCTTATAAGAGAAATGCCGCCTATATCTACCTTTTCAATAACCTCATCGTGAGTAGCTTTTGATGCAACAACTTTTTCAAAAGGATATAAATCAACAATAACCAAATCAAGTGCTGGGATATTGTACTCCTCTATTGTTTCTTGATCTTGTTTTAAGCTCCTACGATTCAGGATGCCTCCAAATATCTTGGGGTGTAAGGTTTTTACGCGACCTCCTAATATAGAAGGATATTCTGTTAAGTCTTCAACAGGAATAACGGGGACCCCTAAGGATTCAATGAAAGATTGAGTCCCTCCCGTTGAATAAATTTCAACGTTGTTCTTATGTAACTCTTTAACGATTTCATCTAAACCGTCTTTGTAGTATACCGAAATAAGAGCGGATTTAATTTTTTTCATGACCCTGTCGTATTAGTTTTTTTCCTTGAAAAAGAAATGGGGGAGCGTTAAGCATCCCCCTATTTATTTACGAATAATTAGTTTTTGATTAACCAGAACACATTTCGCAGTCGTCCCCATCGTCTATTGCACAAGCGATTTCTTCTTCTGATTTAGGGGTGCTATTTGAAACGACAGTCTTGTCCACTGTAAACTTAATGGCATCAGTAGCAGCTTTTGTTCTCAGGTAATACATCCCTGTTTTTAATCCCTTCTCCCATCCATAGAAATGCATAGAGGTTAGTTTTCCAAAGTTTGCATTCTCCATGAAAATATTCAAAGATTGACTTTGACAGATATAAGCACCACGGTCAGCAGCCTGATCAATAATCGCTTTCTGGGAGATTTCCCAAGCTGTTTTATATAGATCTTTAAGACGCTGAGGGACTTCATCGATATTTTGAATCGACCCACTTGCTCCCTTAATTTTATTTCTCATGTCAGCAGTCCACAAGTTTTCTTTAACAAGATCTTTTAACAAGTGCTTATTGACAATGATGAACTCTCCTGAGAGGACGCGTCTTGTATAGATGTTTGACGTATAAGGCTCGAAGCACTCATTATTTCCAAGAATCTGTGCTGTAGATGCTGTTGGCATTGGCGCCAATAACAATGAGTTTCTAACACCATACTTTTTAACTTCAGCCTTTAGCAACTTCCATTCCCAACGATCAGTCGGGGTCACATTCCACATATCATATTGGAAAACACCTTTAGAAATAGGTGAGCCTGGGTAAGATTCGTAATGGCCTAATTCTTTTGCCAAATCTTTCGATGCAGTCATTGAAGCGAAATACATTGTTTCAAACACCTCTCTATTAAGTGCCTTTGCTTCTGGCGACTCAAAAGGATATCCCATAAGGATGAAAGCATCAGCCAAACCTTGAACGCCGAGACCAATAGGTCGGTGTCTCATGTTAGAGTTTCTCGCCTCTTCAACGGGGTAGAAGTTCCCATCAATAATTTTATTAAGATTCAAGGTAGCCTGATAGGTCACATTAAATAACTTCTCGAAATCAAATGTTTTGTCTTCTTTAATGTATTTAGGTAGCGCTAATGAAGCAAGATTACAAACAGCGACTTCATCTGGAGCGGTATATTCAATAATTTCAGTGCATAAGTTTGAAGACTTGATTACGCCAAGGTTTTGTTGATTAGATTTTGCATTTGCAGCGTCTTTATATAACATATACGGCGTACCCGTTTCGATTTGAGACTCTAGAATCTTAAACCAAAGGTCTTGGGCTTTAATCGTTTTTCGGCCTTTACCTGCTTTTTCATACTTGGTGTAAAGCGCCTCAAACTCTTTGCTATGCGTGTCTGACAAGCCTGGGCATTCGTGTGGACACATTAAGGTCCAATCCCCATTTTCTTTAACACGTTTCATAAATAAATCTGGAATCCAAAGGGCATAAAATAGATCTCTTGCACGTTGTTCTTCTTTTCCATGATTCTTTTTTAAATCAAGAAAATCAAAAACATCGGCATGCCACGGTTCAAGATAAATTGCGAAAGAGCCTTTTCTTTTACCCCCACCTTGATCAACGTATCTAGCTGTGTCATTAAAAACACGTAGCATAGGCACAATTCCGTTGGACTCACCATTGGTTCCTTTAATGTAGGAACCTGTCGCGCGAATGTCGTGAATAGAAAGACCAATACCTCCTGCGGATTGAGAAATTTGAGCACACGATTTAAGCGTGTCATAAATCCCATCAATACTATCTTCCTTCGTTGTTAAAAGGAAGCACGATGACATTTGAGGTTTAGGCGTTCCCGAGTTAAATAGCGTTGGTGTCGCATGCGTAAACCAACCTTCAGACATCAAGTTATAGGTCTTTAAAGCGGATTCCACATCGTTTTTATGAATACCAATTGAAACCCTCATAAGCATTTGCTGTGGTCTTTCAGCAATTTTTCCATGAAGCTTCATGAGGTAAGAACGCGTTAAGGTTTTGAACCCGAAGTAGTCGTATCTAAAGTCACGGTCATAGATGATACTTGAATCAAAAAGGTCTTTGTTATCCATAATAATGGAAAAAACCTCTTCCGATAAAAGCGCCGCATTTTCTCCTGTTTTTGGATCTATATAATTGTATAAATCACTCATGACATCCGAAAATGTTTTCTTGGTGTCCTTGTGAAGATTCGATACTGCAATTCGAGATGCTAATAAAGCATAATCAGGATGATCAATTGTCTTTGCCGCAGCAACCTCAGCGGCGAGGTTATCCAAATCCGTTGTTGTTACCCCGTCATAAATCCCTTCAATAACCTTCATTGCTACAGCCTCAGGTGAAACCAAAGGATCTAAGCCATAACACATCTTTATTATTCTAGCTGTAATTTTATCGAATTTTACAGGCTCTTTTCTACTATCTCTTTTAACTACGTACATCTGCTATCCTCTTTATTCGGTTATTAAAAATCTTCATCAACGGTGAAGTCCTTGTCATTCTCTCCAGTAAGAACACCGGCTTTTTGGTACTCACCCACTCTTTTTTCGAAGAAGTTCGTTTTACCCTGTATGGAAATCATTTCCATGAAATCAAACGGATTCTCGGTATTATAAATCTTTTCGTTTCCAAGCTCTACAAGGAGACGATCTGCTACAAATTCAATGTACTTGGACATCAAATCACTATTCATTCCAATTAACCTAACAGGAATCGCATCTGTCACAAATTCCTTTTCAATTTCTACGGCATCTTTTATAATTGCTGCGACTTGTTCTTTAGGAAGCATGTTTACCAAATGTTGCGTGTAAAGCAAGCAAGCAAAGTCACAATGAAGACCTTCATCTCTTGAAATTAATTCATTTGAAAAAGCAAGACCTGGCATTAGCCCTCTTTTTTTCAGCCAAAAAATAGAACAAAAAGATCCGGAAAAGAATATCCCTTCGACAGCTGCAAATGCCACTAAGCGTTCTGCATAAGAACCTTTATCAATCCACCTCAATGCCCATTCTGCTTTTTTCTTGACACACTCTAGGGTGTCTATCGCATTGAATAAATGTTTCTTTTCATCGGTATCTTTAATATAAGAGTCAATTAAAAGCGAATAAGTTTCTGAGTGAACATTTTCCATTGCAATTTGGAAGCCATAAAAGAATTTTGCCTCGGTGTATTGAACCTCTGCAAGAAAGTTTTCTGCAAGATTCTCATTTACGATCCCATCAGAAGCTGCAAAGAACGCCAAAACATGTTTTATAAAATGCTTTTCGTCATCATTGAGTTTGTTTTCCCAGTCAATTAGGTCAGGAGACAAGTCAATTTCTTCTGCTGTCCAGAAGCTTGCTTCAGCCCGTTTATAAAAAGACCAAATATCATCATGTTGAATCGGGAAAAGAACAAATCTATTGTTGTTTCCTTGAAGAATCGGCTCGTTTTTTTCCGCCATATTTATTTAGTTATTTGGTTTCTAATTTAAAGAGGCAACAATTTCGGTCAGGGACATCTAAATCCGTGATTTTCCTTTTTTATTTTCCCTAAACACTCTTGCTTCCCTAGCCGCCGAATAAAACACTTTTTGAAAGAAGAGTTTCAGATGACTGAGGCATACAAAAATTGTTAAAAATCTCAGACAATCAAAGTAAAGAAATTAACAATTCCGCAATGTTTTCAACACTTTAAACCGCAATCCATTTAACGACAGACCTTTCAGCGATTATAAACACGCGGCCGAAAGATATCCACAAAGCTTCAATTGAAAAATGTAAAACTTTTATTGATGTTTTTGACAAAGTGTATTGATTTTTTTACAATATTATATACATATAAATATATATGACTTTTACTACCTTTTTACATTAAACCTAAATGCTTTTTTCACATCGAAATGTTCATATAAACTTAGATTCCTTTTATGCCTTGGTTACATAGGATTTTTGACAGGATATTTTTTTTTTTAAAATCGATAATTCATCTTTTATATCCAGACGTATGTCTTCATTGCCATAGAGAGCTAACGATAAAAACACCGTTTCTATGTTATGGATGTCTTTCAAAAATGGAATTAGTAAAATGGAGAAAAAAGGAGGCGCATCACCTATTAGAACAGGCTATTCTTGGCTCAAAAATAATCGAATCTTGTGTCCTTTTCAACTTTGAACGGGACTCACCCGTTCAGACCGTAATTCACCAAATTAAATACAAATTCAATCGGTCTGCGGCGGTTTACTTTGGAACCCTCTTAGGGCAGCAATATTTTGCCCTACATTCAAAAGCAGAATTTGATGTACTCATACCTGTCCCTGTTCATCACAATAAAAGATATGACAGGGGTTATAACCAAAGCGAATTGATCGCATTAGGAATATCATCTGTCATTGGTGTCCCTGTGGGAAACAATCTTCTAAAGAAAACCAAAAACACCAAAAGTCAAACCAAACTCTCTAAAGAAGAGCGTAAAGAAAACACCAAGGGGACGTTCTCTGTTTCAGATAAGATTATTGAGCACAGCACAGTGGCTATTGTTGACGATGTTATAACAACTGGTGCTACGTTAAATTCGATATGTGAAATCTTGGTTAAAAAGAATGAGAACTTGCAAATAACTATTTTTAGCCTCGCGATAGCAAATACATGATGAAGAAGATTTTGATAATTGGTGGAGGCGTAGCAGGAGGAAGTTTAGCCATTCAACTGATTAAAAAAGGGGTTGAGGTTCGCGTGATTGACAGAGGAGATAACCACTCTTCATTGGTGGCATCAGGGATGGTTAACCCTATGGTTTTTAGGAGAATGAATTTATCATGGCGTGTTCAAGAATTATTGCCTTATGCCCGTCGTTTTTATTTGGAGTTAGAAAAAAAATTTGATACCAAGTTCTTTAACGAACTTAAGATAAGGCGCTTTTTTTCTTCAGCTCAAGAGCGAGGGTTTTGGGAAACAAAGCAGCATGAAACGGCTTATCAGGATTACCTCACGATTCACGATGATTTTGATGAATCAATACCGAATTCAAAAAATGAATTTGGGTCAGGATTGGTAAAAAGTGCTTTTTGGATCCATCCTGAAGTCTTCATGAAGCAACTACACGCCTATCTCATAAGTAAAGGTGTTTTATCCTATGCCCCGTTCGATGTCTCGAGTCTCGAATTAGAAACTTGTACTTATAAGACGAAGTCATACGATGCTATCGTATTTTGTTGCGGTGCTGACAACGATGCACTTCCTTTTTTTACCAAAGCAAATATTCAGCATAATCGGGGCCAAATGTTAAAAATAACAAGTAAAAACTTATCAAAAAACGAGTCCTGGAATAAAAAAGGATTTCTATTGCCTTTGGGAGGAAACGAGTATAAATTAGGTGCAACCTATGAATGGAATGAGCCAAGCCTGGAAGTTACAGCTGAAGCGCGCGCTAAATTAGAATTGACATTAAAAGCAATTTCAGATGCTGATTACACGGTTGAAGAGCAATATGTTGGGATTCGACCCACGGTGGCAGATCGAAGACCCGTTATGGGAGAACATCCCGAGCATAACGGGCTATATATATTCAATGGCCTTGGGACAAAAGGATACATGTTAGCCCCCTTGTTGTCTTTGGAGATGGCGGATTATATTTTAGCGGAAAAACCATTGCATAAAGAAGTTCTATTCTCGCGACTATACAAGTAAAACTCGTTTTATAAATAGCACTTCAAACGAAGATAAATTCAGATTTAAAGTGTAATTTTGATAGTTCATGAAACACATTCGGAATTTTTGCATTATTGCCCACATTGACCATGGGAAAAGCACTTTAGCAGATCGGCTTCTTCAAACAACAGGAACGATATCAGATCGTGAAATGCAAAATCAAGCACTCGATGATATGGACCTAGAGCGGGAGCGAGGAATTACCATTAAGAGTCATGCCGTTCAAATGAGTTATACCTTTGAAGGCGAGGATTATATTCTCAATCTGATTGATACTCCTGGGCATGTCGACTTTTCGTATGAGGTTTCTAGATCTATTGCCGCCTGTGAAGGCGCTTTACTTATAGTAGATGCATCTCAAGGGATAGAGGCACAAACAATTTCGAATTTGTATTTAGCGCTTGAACACGATTTAAAGATCATACCTATACTTAATAAAATGGATCTCCCCGGGGCAATGCCCGAAGAGGTTTCTGATCAAATCGTTGAACTTATAGGTTGCGAATTTGAAGAAATTATTGAAGCTTCCGGTAAAACAGGCCTAGGTGTTGATGCAATTCTAGAGGCCGTTATCAATCGAATCCCTTCTCCTGTAGGCGATGATGATGCCCCATTGCAAGCCATGATTTTTGATTCGGTCTTTAACCCATTTCGTGGGATTATCGCATACTTTAGAATTAAAAACGGGATGCTTCGTAAGGGCCAACGCATCCGTTTTTTAAACACAAATAAAGATTATAACGCAGACGAAATAGGCATTCTTAAAATGGGCTTAAAGCCGAAAAAAGAATTAAGAACAGGTGACGTGGGTTATATTATTTCAGGAATCAAACAGGCCAATGAGGTTAAAGTTGGCGATACGATAACGGCTTCCGAAAACCCTTGTGAAGTTGCAATTAAAGGATTTGAAGACGTCAAACCCATGGTGTTTGCAGGAATCTACCCCGTAGACTCTGAAGACTATGAAGAGTTAAGGTATTCGATGGAAAAGCTACAACTAAATGATTCTTCTTTGGTTTTTGAGCCTGAATCATCTGCGGCACTCGGTTTTGGGTTCCGTTGTGGTTTTCTAGGAATGCTGCATATGGAAATTATCCAAGAAAGATTGGAGCGGGAGTTTAATATGGTTGTGATTACAACAGTACCGAATGTCTCGTACAAGTCGTACATGAAGAAAACACCTGATCAGATTAATATTGTAAATAACCCATCTGAGCTTCCAGATCCTTCTGGAATGGAACGTATAGAAGAGCCCTACATACGAGCTCAAGTCATCACAAAGACAGAATATGTTGGCGCGATCATGACGCTCTGTATAGAAAAAAGGGGAGAACTTCAAAATCAAGTTTACCTTACACAAGACAGAGTCGAAATTACTTTTGAAATGCCTTTGGCCGAAATTGTTTTCGATTTTTATGACCGATTAAAGTCTGTTTCTAGAGGGTACGCATCCTTTGATTACCATCCAACAGATTATAAAACATCAGATTTAATTAAAATGGATTTATTACTCAATGGGGAGCAGGTAGATGCATTGTCTGCACTTGTGCATAGAAGCAATGCCTTTGATTTGGGTAAACGAATCTGTTTAAAGCTTAAAGAACTGATTCCGAGACAGCAGTTTGAAATACCTATTCAAGCCGCTATAGGCGCTAAAGTAATCGCTAGAGAAACAATAAAAGCATTGCGTAAAGATGTTACCGCGAAATGTTATGGTGGTGATATTTCTCGAAAAAGGAAGTTATTAGAAAAACAAAAAGCAGGAAAGAAAAGAATGCGACAGATCGGACGCGTAGAGGTCCCTCAAGAGGCTTTTCTTGCCGTATTAAAGTTGAACGACTAAAAATAAAACATGTTAGTACACACACATTCAGGGTTAAGGTGGTTGGTATTAGGACTACTTATTTATGCGATTTATATCGCCGTGGCAGGGAAAAACAGCTATGAGAAAAAAAACAAGATGGTTAATCTTTTCGCGATGGTTTCTCTTCACATTCAGCTTTTATTAGGGCTCATTCTTTACTACACTTCAGGCAATGTTTCTTTTGAATCTGGATGGATGAAGAGTCCTATTACACGGTTCTATGGTATGGAACACCTTCTAGGAATGTTGGCAGCAATAATAATCGTAACAATCGGTCGTAAAATAGCTGAAAAGCAAGAATTTCCGGCACAAAAAAACAAAAAAATAGCGGTATGGTATACGATAGGACTGGTTCTTATTTTACTCTCTATTCCTTGGCCATTTAGAGAAGCGCTTAATGGATCATGGTTCTAAGAACACTCTTTTTTGGACTTTTATTTACACTTGCTGGGTGTAGTAGTTCTGTGGAAGAAGTTTTAACTGATTCACCACTGGAAAATGGTGAAACGCTATATAACATTCATTGTCTGAGGTGTCATGGTGCTTCTGGTGATTTGGGCGCAAGCGGCTCCAAGAATCTAAAAATTAGCGTACTTACCAGTGCTGAAATACAGCAAATCATTATGCAGGGAAAAGGTGCGATGCCTGCGTATGGACAAACACTGCAATCGGAGGAAAAGGTAGCTTGGCTATCTGAATTTGTATTAACCTTAAGAAAGTAATGGGAAAACCACAAGCAACAATTAAAGAGGAACATGAATTTTGTATAATTGTTGGTGTGGCGCATGCTAAAATATCTGAAGAGGAGGCTCTTGAGCATTTAGATGAGCTTAGGTTTTTAGCTGAAACGGCCGGTGCCGAAACACAGCATCAATTTCTTCAAAAACTACCTATGCCTAATCCCAAAACATTTGTTGGGACCGGAAAACTAGAAGAAATCAAAGAATATATAAACGCTAAGGATATTGAGATGGTTATTTTTGATGATGAACTTTCACCTTCTCAGCTGCGAAATATCGAAAAAGAACTGGAATGTAAAATATTGGACCGCACCATTCTTATTTTAGACATTTTCGCGAATAGGGCAATGTCCTTTCATGCAAAGACACAAGTTGAATTGGCTCAGCTTCAGTATATGCTCCCTCGATTGACACGATTGTGGACACACCTAGAAAGACAAAAAGGTGGTATTGGGCTTCGTGGTCCAGGAGAGTCTCAAATCGAGACCGATAGAAGGATTATCAATACACGTATTTCCTTAATGAAAGAGCGATTGAAGTCGAATCGACAAGCAAATGAGTGCGCAAAGGGGTAATCGGGGGCAGCTGGTCAGAGTTGCCTTAGTTGGTTATACCAATGCAGGTAAAAGCACCTTAATGAATGTACTTTCAAAGTCTAAGGTTTTTGCAGAGAACAAGCTTTTTGCAACACTTGACACGACGGTTCGTAAAGTTGTTATAGGCAACCTGCCGTTGCTACTAACGGACACTGTTGGGTTTATTAGAAAACTTCCGAAACAGCTGATGGAGTCGTTTAAATCAACTCTTGATGAGGTACGAGAAGCGGACTTATTAATTCATGTACTGGATATTTCTCACCCGAATTTTGAAGACCATTACCGTGTAGTAAATGAAACTTTAAGTGAAATTGATAAAACTGAAAAGCCGACCTTAGTCGTCTTTAATAAAATAGATGCTTATTTACCGCCAGAATATGAGCTGGAAGATCCGGATGGTTTATCCTCATTGGAGGCTCTGCAAAAAACATGGATGTCAAAGCTCGGTCCCGAAAAAGTGATTTTCATATCTGCCAAAAGCAAGGAGAATATGGAAGAGCTTCGAAACACGATTTATAAGGAAGTACAAGAGATCTTTAAGGTTAGATATCCGTATAACAACTTCCTCTATTAGAAAAGCCTAATTAAAATACTCGCCGTGCTGTGAGGCATCAAGCCCTCTTTCTTCTTGATCTTCACGAACCCGAAGAGGGGTAATTAAATTGACGATTTTAAACAAAAGATAACTCATGCCAAGTGTATAAACACCTATAACTAAAATGGCAACGAGGTGCATCAAAAAGGTGTTGTACTCGCCGTAAACCAAGCCCACATCTGCCGCAAAAACAGAGGTAAGAACCATTCCAACTATACCTCCAATTCCGTGTGTCGGAAAGACATCTAGAGTGTCGTCTATGTTCAATTTACGAAAGACTCCAATGGCTAAATTGCTTATAATAGCGGCAATAAAACCAATAAATATACTTTGTCCGAGCGTGACCACGCCGGCAGCAGGAGTTATTGCGACAAGTCCGACAATGGCACCAATGCAGGCACCAAGAGCAGACATCTTTCCGTCTCGAAATCTATCAAAGAATATCCATGTAATCATACTCGTTGCCGATGCTAGGTTTGTGTTTGCAAAAGCGACAACAGCATCAAAGTTTGCTCCCAAAGCGGAGCCGGCATTAAATCCAAACCACCCAAACCAAAGAAGCCCTGTCCCTAAAATGACAAAAGGAATATTTGCAGGTTTTTCTTCGAGTATTTTACGTTTCCCTAAAAACAATGCACCAGCAAGAGCAGCCAATCCAGCGGACATATGAACGACTGTCCCACCTGCAAAATCGATAACCCCCCACTTCCTTAAAAGACCTTCCGGATGCCATGTCATATGGGCTAAGGGAGAGTAAATGAAAATAGTAAATAGCAGCATAAATAGAATATAGGACCGAAAACGAATCCGTCCCGCAAAACTTCCTGAGATAAGCGCCGGTGTGATAATCGCAAACTTTAGTTGAAAAAAAGCGAAAATTAAGAAGGGAATTGTTGGACCAAATTCAGGGTGTGGGGCAAGAGTTACATTTTTAAAACTGAAATAGGTAATAGGGCTACCAATGATTCCATAAAAACTGTCCCCAAAGGCCAAACTAAACCCGATAACAACCCAGGCTACGCTTATTACCCCCAGCGCTACAAAGCTCTGTAACATGGTGGAAATAACATTTTTAATATTCACCATTCCGCCATAGAAAAAAGCAAGTCCCGGCGTCATCAATAAGACAAAGGCGCTTGCTACGATCATCCATGCAGTATCTCCACTATCTATTGGAAGATGACTGGTCGAATAATCATAGGGGTCATTCTCAAATAAAACAACACAAACAAGGATGGCCAATAACACAAAGTTGAGTTTACTGCCCCAGTTTTTTTTCATGAATTATTCCTTTGTGATAATGAAACGATTCGTTCGTAAAAAGTCTGTTAATTCTGAATAATTTTCTATTGTGATTGTCGATTGACCGCTGTCCCTTTTAAAAAAATCTCCGATCACCTGTTCGGTGAGGGATTTTGTAACTGTTGATGGAACGACGTAATAAGAATCTTTTGTTTGTCTAATTTCGTTTAGAGATCTTTTTTTGGAAGTAATCATAAGTTTTATTTTAGAGGGTTAAAACAAACTTAGTGTATAAATGACACTTAGGCAAATAAAGCTCCCTATTAATTGATAGAAATCAAATTCTGTGTTCCGCTTTTTGTAGCATTAAAAAATAGAGGAACGTATTAATAAGATTGATCAAGCTTTTTAACCATTGTCAAGATGGTCGCCAAGGCTACGGTCTCACCTGTTTCATCGTAAACATCGACAAGAAAACGGACAATCCCTTTTGATATATCGTCTTCACTACGTTTTTCTTGGTCCATTTTTTCTTTAACCGTAAATCGAACGCCAATTGTTGCTCCAGGATATACGGGTTTAATAAAACGCGCATCATCCAAACCATAATTGAGTAATACAGGCCCTTTTTTAGGATCGACAAATAAGCCTGCAGCTTTGGATAAAATAAAATAACCATGCGCTACACGCTGCTCAAAAATAGTTCCGTCAAGCGAGGTCGCATCCATGTGCGCATAAAAGTTGTCACCAGACACATTGGCAAAGTTTACAATATCTGCATCTGTGACAGTGTGTTTGTGCGTGAATACGGTTTCTCCAACGACCAATTCTTCAAAGTGCTTTCTAAAGACATGTGGGTTTGCTTCTGGCATTTCTGCCCCTATTTGAAATTGCTCTGTTATTGCAGTAATTGTAGTCGGATGACCTTGAATAGCAGTTCTTTGTAAGTAATGTAGAATCCCACGCTTACCGCCCATCTCTTCGCCTCCTCCAGCGCGACCAGGACCACCATGCGTGAGTAAAGGCATGGGAGAGCCATGACCTGTGCTTTCTTTTGCACAATCTTTATTGAGCACTAAGATTCTTCCGTGCATACTCGCCGCACCTACCACATAATCTCGTGCCTCTTTGTTATCAGGGGTGACTATGGATGATACCAATGAACCTTTACCCATTTTTGCAAGTTCAATTGCCTCATCGATATTTTTATATGGCATAATCGTAGATACTGGACCAAATGCCTCAATTTCATGACAAGCTATATTTTTAAAAGGATCGTCATTTCGAAATAGAATTGGCGAAAAGAAAGCGCCCTTATTCTTATCTGCTCCATGAACTTCAAAATTGTCTAGGTCACCTGAGACAATACTTTGAGATTTAGCGAGAAGGTCTACACTTGCTCTAACCCTCTCTACTTGTAGTTTTGAGGCTAATGCCCCCATCCGAACACCCGCTATTGATGGGTCGCCAATTTTTGTTTTGTTTAGCTTTTCGCTTATTGCCTTTTGCACCTCATCTAATAGGTTTTCAGGTACAAGTATTCTTCGGACGGCCGTACATTTTTGACCGGCTTTAATCGTGATTTCCTTAACACATTCTTTTACGAAAAGATCAAACTCTATCGTTCCCGGAGTCGCATACATACCAAGGACCGATGCATTTAAAGAGTCTGCCTCAAGATTAAACGAAACACTTTGTTCAGTGATGTGAGGCAATCCTTTTAGGACTTTCCCCGTCGAGGCACTTCCCGTGAAGGTTACTGTATCTCTAGAGTCTACGTGGTCTATAATTCCCCTGCCCAAACCACAAATAAGCTGAAGCGCTCCTTCAGGAAGGATTTGTGAGGCAATGATATCTCGAACCATTACTTCTGTTAAATAGCAAGTGAATTCAGAAGGTTTAACAATTGCAGGAACACCAGCCATAAGGTTTACCGCGATTTTTTCGAGCATTCCCCATATTGGAAAATTAAAAGCATTGATATGTATAGCGACCCCTTCTTTTGGCACCATAATATGGTGCCCAATAAAACTCCCTCCTTTAGATAAGGGTGCGGCAACGCCATCTACATAATAAGGCAGGTCAGGAAACTGCTTTCTTAAGGATGCATTAGCAAATAAATTGCCAATTCCGCCTTCAATATCAATCCAAGAATCGATTTTCGTTGCACCAGTCCAAGCACTAACCTTGTAATACGAGTCTTTACGGTCAAGAAGATAAAAAGCCAATGCTTTGAGCATTCTTCCCCTTTCTTGAAATGTCATTTTTCGCAGTGATGGACCTCCAACAGACCTTCCATATTGCAGGACTTCTTTGTAGTCAATTCCTGCACTTGAAACGCAACCTAAGGGATCTCCATTAATTGCATTAAAAAGATCGGTTTCTGAGCCTTTACCATTGCCCCAGGCGCCAAGAATATAGTTTTGAAAGTCTTGCATACAAGTCTGTTTTTAGGTTCACTAAGAAGCAACCGAATCTGCAAAAGCAGATTGCATTTGCGCCTAGATATATTTAGAAAGCTGAATTTATTTACAGTCCTTGTAGGAAGAGATGTAGTCTGCTTTTTCTTCGGAAGACATGTTGTTTTCAGCTTCTTTGCATTTTTCTTCTAGTTCTGTATCGCTAGCATTTCCCATTTTATCATTGTTTTTGCAGTCACAAGCAGATGTGCCTCCACATGAAACAAGAAATAATGTTGCTGCTAGAGCAAAAAAGAAAGTTAAGGTTGGACGAGTATAATTCATTTGTATATTTTTTATAAAGAAACAAAATTCATTTGAATTCGATTCTAGTCAATTACAGAAACGCGCTAAAACGCACCATTAATCCAACGAACCAAATCGTTTCCGTTGGCATAGACCATCAATCCAAGTAAAAGAAAAATCCCTACATACTGGGCGTATTCTAAAACTTTTAGAGGAGCTTCTTTTCCAGTTATCATCTCATAAATTAAGAAAACAACATGGCCACCATCAAGCGCTGGGATGGGTAAAATATTCATAAAGGCAAGAATAATGGATAGCAATGCCGTTTGCATCCAGAACGCATGCCAATCCCATACAGGAGGAAAAAGATTTCCTATCGTAGCAAAACCACCTATGGAGCCAGCTCCCTTTTTAGTGAAAATAAACTTGAATTGACTAACGTAGTCTCCAAGGGTATTTAAACCATACTTAGTTCCTTCGACAATACTATTTCCAAACGTATAGGCTATCGATTCAACCGCTGAAGAGTCTGCAACCTCACTGATACCTACGGCAAAACCAAGCTTACCGTCAGGGTCAACTTTTGCTTCAAGTAGGAGCGTATCTAATGCCTTGTTTTCATCTTCACGAAGCACAGAAAGCATTACTGCTTTATTTTTGTTTTGGTAAAGGGCACTCTGTATCTGGTCAAAGTATTCTAGTTTTTCACCATCGATTTCAATAATTTTATCTTTAGATTTTAATCCAGCTTCTTCGGCCAAAGAGCCGCCGTCAACACTTTCAATAAAGGATGATTTAGTTCGCATCCCAAA
The DNA here is from genome assembly GCA_905182495.1 of Flavobacteriales bacterium UBA952. Taxonomy (GTDB): domain Bacteria; phylum Bacteroidota; class Bacteroidia; order Flavobacteriales_D; family Crocinitomicaceae; genus UBA952. The sequence continues at coordinate 46,208 of CAJJBU010000014.1, read as the reverse complement.
TGCAGGGAAAGCGCCATTTTCAAAAAGTTCAGAACCAATGTCTTCAGGAAAGGAAATGGTTTCTGTCAGACCATTTTCATGCTTTACGGTCAAGCTTTCCAAGTCGCGTAGCATTATGATTTTATTTAGTTCATCGAGATTTGTTAAAACCTCTCCATCTACCTTGAGAATTTGATCCCCTGAATTTATGCCATAATTTTCCGTTATATAGGGATGTACACTTGCTCCATTAGACATTTTTTGAGGGTTTATTTGTACGCGCCCCCAAGCAAAAAGGACCATGGTATATATGAAAAACCCTAAAAGAAGGTTAACCGTTACCCCGCCAATCATAATGATCAGGCGTTGCCATGCTGGCTTGGAACGAAACTCCCATGGCTGAGCAGGTTTATCCATTTGCTCTTTGTCCATAGACTCATCAATCATACCGGCAATTTTGACATAACCCCCTAGAGGAAGCCATCCAAGTCCCCACTCGGTTGTTTGTTCATCTTCTTTCCAGGCTTCAGGTGATTCCTTTGTAAACCAAGAGTATTTCTTCTTTCCGTTAACTTTTTTATAACGTAGTAAAGAAAACCAAGGGTTAAAAAACAGGTAGAATTTTTCTATACGTGTTTTAAAGAGTTTTGCCGGAATGAAATGACCCAATTCATGAAGGGTAACTAAAATAGCAAGAGATAAAAATAATTGTGCAGCTTTAATCCAAATGTCCATTATCAAAATTTGAGACACAAAGATACAACTATTCAAGAGTCATTTTGGCAAGTAAAGAATGGATTAACAAATATTATCAATGGGCCTCTAACCAGTTGTCGGCAATTTTATATTCAACTTCTAGGGGGACACTTAATTTTAATGCACCTTCCATGCTTTCCTTAACAAGCTTTTCAAGGACTTCTTTTTCGTCAGGGTGCACGTCAAAAACCAGTTCATCATGCACCTGAAGGATCATTTTTGACTTCATTTTCAATGCAAACATATCTTTTTGTACGGCGACCATCGCTAATTTAATTACGTCTGCTGCAGAACCCTGTATGGGTGCATTAACAGCATTTCTTTCGGCATAACCTCTGACAATTGCATTGGTGCTGTTGATGTCCGGAAGGTAGCGTCTGCGATCAAGAACGGTTTTAACGTAGCCCTGTTCTCTCGCTTCGGAAACAACGTTCTCCATGTATTTTTTAATGGTCGGATATTCTTCGAAATAATTATCAATAATACCTTTTGCTTCTTTTCGACTTATATTTAAATTCTGGGCCAAACCGAAAGCAGATTGCCCATAAATGATCCCGAAATTAACAGCCTTGGCCTGACTTCTTTGATCACGAGTAATTTCGGTCACTGGGATTTTGAAGACTTTGGAAGCTGTAGCCGTGTGAATATCAATGCCTTTTTGAAAGGCTTCAATCATTGACTTGTCATCACTAAGAGCGGCTATGATACGCAATTCAATCTGAGAGTAATCTACTGCCAAAAGCTGATATGTCTTTTCTCTAGGAACAAAAGCCTTTCTAATTTCTCTCCCCTTTGCCGTTCGAATGGGAATGTTTTGAAGGTTCGGGTGGTTAGAACTCAATCGACCTGTTGCTGTTACGGTCTGCATAAAATTGGTGTGAATACGACCATCTATTGAATCACAAAGCTCAGGAAGGGGATCTACATAAGTGCTTTTCAACTTTTTCAGCTGCCTATATTCAAGAATATTAATAACAATAGGGTGGTCGTTTTTATGCTTTTGAAGGATATCTTCAGAGGTCGCATATTGCCCAGTTTTTGTTTTTTTCGCCTTACTAGAGATTTGCATTTTCTCAAAGAGAATATTCCCTAATTGTCGTGGAGAGTCAATGTTAAATTCTTCTCCAGCTGCACTTATGATTTCTGCACTTAGACGAAGTAAGTCCTTGTGAAGGGCTTCGCCAAAAGTCTTAAGTGCCCCAACATCTATTGCAATCCCTTCATTTTCCATGTTTTTCAAAACAAACATCAGCGGCATTTCGACTTCTTCGAATAAATTCTTCAGATGAGGCTTTTGGATTTCTTTTTCGAATTCTAGCTTTAAACGATAGGTAATGTCTGCATCTTCACATGCATAATCACAAACCTGTTCAGAACTTAAATCCTTCATGTTTTTTTGATTCTTTCCTTTCTTACCAATTAAAGACTCAATAGAAATGGTTTGGTAGTTTAAGTGCTGTTCGGCCAAATAATCCATACTCTGTTTAGATTCTGGATTAATTAGGTAGTGGGCAATCATTGTATCAAAGCAGGAAGATGGAATATGAATTCCATAGCGATCTAAGACTTTAAGGTCATATTTCAAATTGTGACCGATTTTTATAATGTTAGGGTTAAGTAGGACCTTTGAAAATAAATGAACACGGCTCTTAGACAGGTCTTTTTCATCTGGTATGGGTACATAGTAGGCTTCTTTCTCCTGAAAACAAAAAGAAATCCCAACAAGATTGGCATGCCTTGCCTCAATATTGTCTGTTTCAGTATCAAAGCAAAATTCCTTTTGATTAGATAATAAATTAATGAGTTTCTCTATTTCCTCATCTGTATTTGCTAGATGGTATTTGGCACCCTCTGTGGCAATGGTACTAAATGAAGATGTTGGGATCGGATCCTTATCTTCGAGCAAGCTTTGTGCGCCAAATAAATCAAGTTGAGAGGCGTCCTTAGTTGGAGTTTTGATGTTGGGAACAAGCAAATCGGGTTTCTCTTGGATTTGAATTTCCTCACCGAGCACTCTTTTCCCTAATGTTCTAAATTCAAGGGACGTAAAAGAGGCTTTCAATTTTTCTTTATCTACGGGTTTGACTTTTAGTTTTTCTTCATCAAAAGGCAAATCAATATCGGTAATAATAGTGGCTAATTTTTTAGAAAGAAGACCTTGTTTGGCGAATGCGATCACATTTTCTTTTTGCTTTCCTTTCAAGTCTTCAACGTTGTCAATTAACCCTTCGATGGAGCCATACTTTGCTACTAATATTTTCGAAGTCTTCTCTCCGATTCCGGGGATTCCAGGAATATTATCTGCAGCATCACCCCAAAGCCCCAAAATGTCAATGACCTGCAGAGGGTTCTCAACGCCGAACTTCTCCTGAACCTCTGGGATTCCGAGAATTTGAGCAGGAGCCCCACCTCTTCCTGGTTTGTAGATGAAAGAACATTCGCTAACGAGCTGCGCATAATCCTTATCCGGAGTCATCATGTAGGTCGAGAAACCTTTCTTTTCCGCCATTTTACAAAGCGCCCCTATGACATCATCGGCCTCATAACCAGCGACTTCAACGACTTCGATATTAAAAGAACGGATGAGGTTTTTAATCGGTTCTATCATCGACCGAATATCCTCAGGCATGGCCTCTCTGTGCGCTTTATACTCTTTATAATCTTCCTTACGAACGGTAGAGCCCCCAGGCGGATCAAACACGACTGCGATATGAGTTGGCCGTTCATTTTTGAGAATATCAATCAATACATTGGTAAACCCAAATGCGGCTGAGGTATTTTGGCCTAACGAGTTGACCCTAGGGTTTTTTGAAAAAGCGAAATATGCCCGATATATCAATGCATACGCATCAAGGAGGAATAATTTTTTTGGGTGTTCTGCCGATAGCATTTATGGACGGATTAATGATTTTGTAGGTAATTTTTTTTCTATTTCAAAAGGTACGCTTTTTTTAAAAATCCCCCACCCGCCCAAAACATTTCCTTTAAAAACAAAATTCGCTGAATCGCGAAGAGCAAGCATTCCCAATTGGAACATTGCGCCTTTTTCAAGTTCAATTACAAGAGGGATAGCGATTTTTAAGGTATCTCTTTTTTTAAAACGTATTTTTTGGAGCGTTTTCAATTGCCCTAAGTTACGGTTGTTTGCTTCAACTTCAGAATCCACTTTATGGATTGTTATCGTTTTATTATTGGGGTTTATGACTTGGGCTTTAACTGTTACAAAAACGGACCGTTCTTTTAAGGAAAAATCGGAAACCCCGTCAAAGCTTATGATCTCTGGAGATCTCAGCTCCGCACAGGCACTTAAAACAAATAAGGAAAGAAAAACAAAAGAGACTTTCATTTTATTTCATGCGTTTGGCAAAGGCTTCAAAAAAGTAAGGAATCGTTTCAATTCCTTTGTAAAAATTGAACAAACCGTAATGCTCATTGGGAGAGTGTATGGCATCGCTGTCAAGCCCGAAGCCCATAAGAACCGTTTTTAATCCGAGCTCTTTTTCAAACATGGCAACAATTGGAATGCTTCCACCGCTTCGAACAGGAATGGGTTTTACCCCAAAAGATTTTTCGTATGCATCACTCGCTGCAAGGTATCCAATGGAATCGACAGGGGTGACTGCAGGCTCACCTCCATGGTGAGGAGTGACTTTTACGGTAACGCCTTTTGGTGCAATCGAGTTGAAATGCGAACTGAACAATTCTGTGATCTTATGAGGGTCTTGATTAGGCACCAATCGCATAGATATTTTCGCATATGCTTTTGAAGCAATTACTGTTTTAGCACCTTCACCTGTATACCCTCCCCAAATGCCATTTACATCTAAAGATGGACGAATTGACCCACGCTCAGGGGTTGAATAATCAACTTCTCCGTAGGTATCTTCAATATCCAGAGCGCCGCAATATGCATCATGAGAGAATGGCGCTTTTGCCATTTCTGCACGTTCACCCGTTGACAGCATCGCAACATCATCGTAAAACCCAGGGATAGTAATTTTTTTATCACTGTCTTGCAAGGACTCAATCATCTTACACAAAACATTGATAGGATTTGCAACGCAGCCACCATATAGACCTGAGTGTAGATCTCTATTGGGTCCAGTCACTTCAACTTCAACATAGCTTAAGCCTCTTAAACCGGTGGTAATAGAAGGCACATCATTTGCTAACATACCCGTATCAGACACTAAAATAATATCCGCGGCTAAGCGTTTTTTTTCATTCATAACAAAAACAGCAAGATTTTCACTGCCAACCTCTTCTTCTCCTTCAATCATGAATTTCACATTACAGGGAAGTTCTTTTTTTGCCAGCATCGCTTCAACAGCCTTAACGTGCATATACATTTGCCCTTTATCATCACATGCACCTCTAGCAAATATTGCCCCCATAGGATGCAAGTCTGTTTTTTTAATTACGGGTTCAAAGGGAGGGGAGGTCCATAAATCGATTGGATCTGCAGGTTGAACATCATAATGCCCATAAACAAGTACGGTAGGCAATTTAGGATCAATTATTTTCTCACCATAAACAATTGGGTGGCCATGAGTCTGACATATTTCTACGCGATCAAGACCAATTTTTATTAAATCCTTGGAAAGAAGTTCTGCACATTTTGCAACATCCTCATTATATGAAGAATCTGCGGAAACGGACGGTATTCTCAATAAGCTTAATAAGCCATTTAAAAAAAGTTCTTTATTTTCTGAAATATATTTTTGAGTATGAATCATGATTGTTTTTTTGGCTTGCAAAATACTGCTTTTTTGTGAGTGATGAATTATTGAAATCAACATGGTGGTTTTTTTTGAATAAAACCCAATAAGCAAATGGCGGGTTTGCCTTAAAGTAAACTCGAGAGAAAAGGGCTAATCGCATTATGGAACCATTATAAATTATCAAAATCTTAATAAATTATACTGGTTTAAAATAGGAGGAATTAATTATGGTTTTTTTAGTCGTGAATTATTGTTTATTTTTGCGTGCAACTACGTATATAAAAGACCCGTCTTTAAAATACATTTATCAATTATTAGAATTTTGAAACAAGGTTTATTTATCTTTTTTTCTCTTTTGTTTTTGTCTACCTACTCAAGTGCTCAACTGACAGTTACAACCGGCATGACACCTACGCAATACGTTGAAAGTCTTGTTGGTGGAGGGATTACTGTTTCTAATGTTGTTTATACAGGAGCTCCTAGCCAAATAGGAAACTTTAATGGGACTGCTTCAAATATTGGCTTCCCCTCAGGAGTGATCATAGCAGCAGGTCCGGTAACAGGTCTAGTAGGCGCAGCAGGCACTGCTGACGCAGGCCAACCAGGAAGTGGATTGTCTGACCCTGGCTTATTATCTGTTGCACAATCAGTAACCTCAAACCCCCAATCAGGAAACATTAACTCAACAAATGATGCCGCGATCCTTGAATTTGATTTTGTTCCCTCTTCAAATGTCGCTGGCTTTAATTTTGTTTTTTCTTCGGACGAATACCTAACGTACATCAATTCTGTATTTAATGATGTATTTGCTTTTTTTGTTAGTGGCCCCGGTATAACTGGCCCCTTTGCTTCTCCTGCTGGTTTTCCAGGTGGTGCACAGAACGTTGCCGTATTACCTGGGACGAATACACCCATTACAATCAGCACGATTCACCCAGGCTTGAACGCTGCGTTCTATGTGAGCAACGCCGGAGGAACAACACACACCCACAATGGATTTACGACCCCTATTCCTGTTGAACTAAGTGTTCAATGTGGAGAGACGTATCATTTTAAATTTGCAATTGCCGATTGTCAAGATACATATTTGAATACGGCTGTTTTTATTGAGGCAGGTAGCTTCTTTTCAGATGCTGTTGATGTTACTGTGGCAACAGTTTCTGGAGACACAACTATCGTTGAAGGATGCACGGATGCTAATTTTATTTTTACTAGACCGGAAGGAGAAACAGGAGATACCTTAGTCATTAATTACGAGATTGATGGCGAGGCAATAGAAGGAACGGATTACAACGCATTACCTGATTCTATCATTTTTCTTCCAGGAGAAGATTCCGTAGTTGTAAATCTATCGCCTTTTCAGGACGGCCTGGATGAAGGTTTTGAGTCTGTTACTATTACAGTTGAGTTAGTAAATATTTGTGGAGATACAATTATTTCATCCGGAATCATTTACATAGGTGACGGTCCTATTTTGAATATTACGGAATCTGACACACTCGTTCTATGTGCTAATGATAGTGTACCTTTGTATGTTTCGGCTTTTGGGGGCTATGCCCCTTACTCTTTTTCTTGGACTGATACGCTAGGGAATTCCATTGGAACAGGGGATAGTATTTATCAAGGCATTTCAGAAAATGGATTTATTGATGTTTTGGTGACTGCAACGGACAATTGTGGTTTTTCCGGTGTCGATACGGTTACCTTGACCTTGAACCAAACACTTTCAATAGACACTATATTTATTGGCTCCGCGACTTGTGAGCCAGATGGCTATGTTTCAGCAATAGTTTCAGGTGAAACAACGACCCCCGAACATGGGGTTTATTATTCTTGGACGAACGCACTAGGAACAACGGGACCTGCAGCATCTGTATGGACAGACCTCCCTTCGGGGTGGTATTATATTTCGGTTGAAGATGCCGTATGTACAACCTCAGACAGTGCTTTTATAGAACTTCTTGACCCGCCTATAGCATCTCTCGTTGCCACTCCAGAGCAAGGTTGCGCACCATTGATTGTTTCTTTTGATTATAGCGGAAGCCAGAATGGAGATGCGTATGACCTCACTTTTGGTGATGCCACATCTCAGTCTAGCGTGATCGTTGAAGAAATGACTAATACTTATGACGGCGTTTCTGCGGCTGTATTTACCGCTCAACTTATTGTATCTCAAGGAGTGAATTGTAAAGATACTACACAGGTTCAAATTACGATGAATATCTGTGGTTGCACAGATATAGACGCTCTTAATTACGAACCTACTGCGAACTTTGATGATGGATCATGTACTTATCCTGTTCCACCTGAACCGCTTGTAACAGCGCCGAATGTTTTTACACCAAACGCTGATGAAGATAATACGAATGAAGCCTTTTATTTAACCTATGAAAACTTATCTGAACTTGAGTTATTTATTTTTAATAGGTGGGGTAATATTGTTTATAATGAAACAAGTGTTGACCCAGACAACATAAACCCATCTTGGAATGGCCTTATTAACAATTCCGGAAAAGAAGCGGAAGAAGGTGTTTACTTTTACAAGTATGTTGCAGTGGGCCTTGAAGACACCTTCGGAGATGCAGAACCAGTCATTTTAGAAGGCCATGGTTTTGTGCATCTAATTCGCTAACAATACCTCTAGTGGCATTGAAAACCTTGTTACCTTTCCTTTCCACTTGCGTTGCAACTGAAGTTTTATAGCATTCTAGAGGATAATTTCAGGACCTAAAAAATTTCGAACCCCTCTAAATCCACCTAAAGGGATTATCTATTTAAGCCTTGGTTATCAGACGATTCAAATACGTAGTCGCCAGGAAAAACGAATGCCCTCGAAATTTGAAACTGATTTTATTGACCTTTCCCCCCACTCAAATGGTTTATATTATTTAAGTTTAAGAAATAAATTTGGTGTACAAAAAGAACCGATAATCAGAATTTCGAACTAAATGTCAAGACTTTCTTTCAATTTAATGGTATTTCTTTTTTTTATACTATCGGCATGCACTACTCCTGAAGAAGAAACAAAGCTCATCGCAAAAGGGGGCCGTGTTTATGGTGGAAATGTGGCTTATTATGCTTCGGAAAAAACAGGACCAATATTTCCTATGGCAGGCGTGTCAATGTATGATCAAAGAGCTTCTGCTCCCGTATTTGAAACCCTACTAGCATATAATGAAGAAGACCAGAAGTTGGTTTCCAATCTAATCAAGGACTATGCGTTTTCTACAGATAACTCATATGTTGATTTAAAAATAAGAAATGGAGTTTATTTTCACCCAGACCCTTGTTTTAATAACGGCTTTGGCCGCTTAACTGCAACGGATGTGAAATTCACAATAGACTTTGCATGCTCTTCTCATCATCTGAATCGTCAAGGACATCTTTTGACGTCAAAAATAATGGGAGCTGCGGAATTTACAAAGGATAAGGGATGTGATTTTAACCAAGGTGTCAGCGGGGTTAAGGTGCTCTCTGATTCAGTTTTAAGGTTGAGCCTTCTTGATTCGACCCAGACGATATTGAAAATCTTAACCCATCAAAGCCTTTCTGTTATCTCTCGGCGCGCTTATGATTTTTATGGCGAAAAAATACCCGAACACCCCATTGGAACTGGTCCCTTTATTTTTAATCAAAAAACAAAAGCGAATTTGTTGTTTACTAGAAACCCGAAATATTGGAAACGTGACTCGTATAATAATGCGTTACCTTTTTTAGACACACTGACTATAAAATTTAAAAAAGTGGGCCAAGATATTTTTAAGTCTTTCGCTTCTCAAAATACGGACTTGCTTTCTTCAATACCGATTAATGAAATCAACTCCCTATTCGGAACCCTTATAGACGCTCAGGAAGGAAAGAACATATTACATAAGGTTCAGTATAAAAAGGGCTTAAAAGTAAATTATTTAGAATTTGATTGTAGCCGACCTCCATTTAATGACCCCAACCTCCGCAGGGCGATTTATCATGCTGTAGATCGTCAACAAATATGCCGAGAATTTCTATACGGTGAGGGTTCCCCCGCGGAACTAGGCGTCCTTCCCTCAGTCCCCTTTTTTAGTTATACGGGCCGAACGATGAATCCTTATAATATGCGTTTGGCAAAAAGTCATCTTCGAAAGAGTAGTTATAAAATAGGAGATACAATTTCTTTTTATGTTAATTCTATAGAAGGCTCACCTGAAGACCAATGGTGCAATAGCTTGGTAAACCACCTTGATAAAAACTTAAACTTACAATTAAAATTAGTTCATGTCAGCTTTATGGATAAAATGAACATGATTGAAAAAGGTGAAGCAGCCATGTGGAAGACGGCTTATATTTCAGATTATCCCGACGCAGAATCTTTTTTAATGCCGTATTATTCAAAAAACAAAGAAGTTCGAACCTTAAACATGAACAACTTTAGTAATAAAGAGTTTGATAATAATTTAGATGCATCAAGAGGGGAGGAGGATCCATCGAAACGTAATGAATATTTCAATTCTTGCGTTAATATTTTAAACAGAGAGGCCCCAATTGTGCCTTTGTATTTTGAAGACTTAGTTGTTGTCATTAATCTAAGACTGCGCGGTGCTCAGGTAAACTCATTTGGAATTCTTGATTTATCTAGAGCATATTTAAAACCCATTCAGTAAATAAACAAAAGGCTCTCTTTTATGGCTTTTTTAGATCTTGGAACCCGTTTTGATTTGATCGGATAATACCTCATTCACCCATTTTTTACCCCAATCTTGTTTTTCTTGGTCGTTCCATAGCTCAGGATAAAATATTCTTCTTTGAAAACGTGGAGGTAAATATTTCTGCCAATTGGTGCCGCCGGTTCCTTTTTCATCGCCAGTTCCTCTCGCTAGATAATGCACAGCCGTTTTATAGTGTGCCAAGGGCCAGTTCACATTGATATTTATATCAAGCTCTCTTAGCTCCTTTAATAGCGATGGGTTTTTGCGGTCTGATTCTGAAAGGCTAGAGAACTTTTTCCATAGATTCATGGGTTGATAGGTATCGGCAAAGTCATGAAACTCTTGAAGGTATTTGTCTTCGAAATCCTTAAGAGTTAGTGCCTTTTGTCCAGTTTCTTCAACAATAGCGCCTCTTCTCCAGTAGACGTTGTCAAGCTGCTCATGGAAATCAGAATCTTTCAAACGTTCCCGTTCTTTTTCGTACACAAGATATTTAAGATCGGTACAAGCAATTTCTATACGCCGATATGCTGCAGTCTGAAACCCACTTGATGATAAAAGAGACATTCGAAATTTGGTGAATTGCTCTTTTTCCATACCGAAACGCATGACGTCAAAGGAGCTCGTAAGCGTAGTGAAATACATGTTACAACGCTTCAGTCTAGAAATAAAGAAATCAGTACTTAGCTTTTCATTCCAACCTAAATCTTGTCCCGTTTCTGATATCACTTTTCCATTACGGCAAATTTGATCGATCTCATGAATAATTAAGTTGAAGTAAAGTTCCGTAATTTGATGGTAAACGATAAATATTTTTTCGTCGGGATAATCCGTTTTCGGTTTTTGTAAACTCAGCAGAGCTTCTACTTCGATATAGTCCCAATAATTCAATGGGTTGGCGTAAATCAATCCGTCTAGATAGGAAACTAAGTCTTGTCCTATAGCAGCATATTTGTTACTTAACTGTTCTAATCGCTGCTTGATTTCAGGGGTAATCTCCATTTACTTGTAATTCAGATATAATGATAATTCGAAGTTAGTTATTTTGTTTGAACAAAATATGATGGTGAGATGCCAAGAAAAATTTTTGGATTTAGCCCTACCTACGTCAGATCTTATTATTTAATACATAAATCGGGAGCACAGATTGCCAGGTCATAACCGAATCATTCTAGTGGACTCAAAGAAAACAGAATGATTAAAAAGGAGGTTTACTTTTCCTCTTCGTCAAGAACTCTTTTTGGACGAAGTTGCTCAAAAAGACCAAGCGTAATCCAATATGGGAGAATGAATCCCATTAAGAATAATAACATCCAAAAGGCCATGCCTCCAATTAAAAGAAATAAAACTATACCGAAAGTGCTCATGTTCTGTTATTTTTGCTGTACGCTGTAGCAAAATTAAAAAATTAATGTAAATAATTCATTATAAAATGGAATATAGAATAGAAAAAGATACAATGGGGGAGGTAAAGGTCCCTTCATCTCGCTATTGGGGGGCTCAAACGGAACGTTCAAGAAACAATTTTAAGATAGGCGAACCTGGATCAATGCCTATTGAGATTGTGCATGCTTTTGCATACCTTAAAAAAGCTGCAGCACATACTAATGCTGAACTTGGGGTGCTTGATGCCTCTAAAAAAGAACTGATTTCTAAGGTCTGCGATGAGATTATTTCAGGAATGCATGACCATGAATTTCCACTTGTTGTATGGCAAACGGGTTCTGGAACTCAATCCAACATGAATTGTAACGAAGTCATCGCAAATCGGGGTCATGTTCTTCAAGGTGGTGCGTTAACGGATAGTAAAAAAGTACTTAATCCTAATGATGACGTGAATAAGAGCCAATCTTCAAACGACACATTTCCTACTGCAATGCATATAGCAGCATACAAACAAATTGTAGAAATCACCTTGCCGGGAATAAAAAACCTGAGATCAGCTTTAGGGAAAAAAGTGGTAGAGTTTAAGGATATTGTAAAGACAGGTCGAACTCATTTTATGGATGCGACCCCCCTTACTTTGGGCCAAGAGTTCAGCGGTTATGTAGCACAGTTGGATCATGCAGAACGCGCTATAAACAACGCGTTATTTGCGATTAGGGAGATCGCATTAGGAGGAACAGCGGTTGGTACAGGCCTGAATACACCAAAAGGATACGATGTCTTGGTCGCTGCGAAAATTGCAGAATTCACTGGTCTTCCCTTTGTAACTGCAGCGAATAAATTTGAGGCTCTTGCAGCGCATGATGCTATGGTGGAATTGTCTTCTGCCTTAAAGAGAGCTGCGGTTTCTTTAATGAAGATCGGTAATGATATTCGCATGTTGTCATCAGGACCACGATGTGGAATTGGAGAATTAGTGATTCCAGACAATGAGCCAGGCTCTTCTATTATGCCGGGGAAGGTTAACCCAACCCAACCAGAAGCATTAACCATGGTTTGTGCCCAAGTAATGGGCAATGATGTTACTGTTTCAATTGCAGGATCGAATGGTCATTTTGAACTCAATGTTTTTAAACCTGTCATGGCTAAAAATGTTCTTGAATCTGCAAGATTAATTGGTGATGCATGTCAGTCCTTTACTGATAATTGTATTGTTGGGATCAAGGCAAATGAACCCATACTAAAAATGCATTTGGAAAACTCTTTGATGCTAGTTACTGCCTTAAACACAAAAATCGGGTATTATAAAGCTGCCGAAATCGCAAAATTTGCACATAAAAAAGGAACGACTTTAAGGGAAGCCGCAATTACCTTAGGACATGTTTCTGAAGCCGATTATGACGCAATCGTTGACCCTTCAAAAATGCTTGGGCATTAGCTTTAAGTCTGTTTTTAATTTTTTTAGCTGTATAGTAAATAAGTGAATAGAAGTATTTCTTGAAATTTAAACAAGCAATACTTGTCTAAGGAAACCTTAAAACCCATAAATTCAGGAGACTCTAAAAAGCATTTTTTTAATCGATCGCCTTATTAAGTAATGTCTGGGTTGGGAAGGCAAAGTCTAGTTTTGCTTCTGCAAATCGCTTGAGGACCTCTTTGCTTATATCGTTTTGAGAATCTAACCAATGTGCCTCTGGTTTGACGTAATAGATAAATAGAATTCCTAAAGAGAAGTCTCCAAAGTCTTTGAAACCAGCGGAACAATCAGCTTCTAAAATAGCCGCATTATCCACAACAATTTGTCGCAAAACATCTACAGCTTTTTGCATACCGACCTCATCGGTATCATAGGTTAAACCTAAGTTTAAAACTATTTTTAAAGCGGGTTGAGAGGTTACGTTTACCACACTATTGTCTGTAAATGTGCTGTTAGGAATGGTTACTATTCTACCGTCTAAAGTTCGAATCCTTGTACTTCTTAAGCCTACTTCTTCAACGACTCCATCAAATTCCTGAATCTGAATCCGGTCTTTTATCTTAAAAGGTTTGTCTAGGAAAATCATGACGCCGGCAAAAATGTTTTTCACGGAATCTTGTGCAGCCAAAGCCAAAGCCAAGCCACCAATTCCAAGGCCAGCAATCATAGCCGTAATATCAAAACCAATATTATCTAAGCCAATCACAACGCCAAAGGTCCAAATAACGGCCTTCACTGTTTTTGAGAGAATAGGGAGCATATAATTATCGCCACCCCCCTCACTTTTTTCGACATAAGGCAAAACGATTTCAGTAACCAAGGCATCAAAAACTTTCGAGGCGATGGATGTTAAGGTTAACACTGTAGCCAAAGAAGCAACACCTTCTAAAAAGGCAATTAAGGAATCGTTGGCAATATTTAGGTAGTGTATCGCAATCCAGTAACCCAAAATCAATATTGAATATTGAATCGGTTTTTCTAGCTTTTCAATTAATACATCGTCAAGATTTGTTTTTGTTTTAGAGGTGAGTCTTTTAATAATATTAGAAATAAACCAATACACCACCTTTGTTGCGATAAACGCTGCAAGAATAATCCCAAGAGAAATGGACCAATCTTTAATTGAATTGTCTAAAATAATATGATCTAAAAATCCCATAATTTATATTTTGTAGTTTTCTTTTCTGAAGTAATATTCGTAAATATAAGTAGGATTCTCTGATTAAAGACAATTGTAGGAGCGCCTAAGAACTCAGAATTAAGACTCAAAAGTCTCCTCGAGATCTCCCATACTTCCATTTTGGAAATCATTAACGGCCTGTTGCAATTCCTGCTGCGTATTCATTACAAAAGGGCCATAAGAAGCGACGGGTTCATTAATTGGCTCGCCGGAAAGCACGATGAATCGTGTCTGCTCCTCAATATGAATATTGATCCCTTCGCCGTCGTTATTGAACCAAATAAGATCTTTTACTCGGGCTTTCTTGCCATCAACAGATAGGCTGCCATCGAGTAAGTAAAGCAAAACGTTGTAGTTCGGTGGAAAAGAAAGGTTTAAGATTGCTCCTGCTTGTGCTTCACCGCGGAGCAGGGTCTGGGGGCTGTACGTTTTTGCTGGCCCTTTAAGTGTTTCAAACTCTCCAGCAACAACGCCAATAGTTGATTTTTCGGTCTTGATCTCTGGGGTATCCTCGGCAGTAATGGGCAAGTAGTAGGGCGCCTCCATTTTATATTTAGCGGGTGTATTGACCCAGAATTGAATAAACTCCTGCTCACCCCCGTTTTTGACTAATTCAATACCGGGACGTTCGCTATGTACGATGCCATTTCCTGCATGCATCCATTGTGTTCCTCCCGAAGAAATAACAGCGGTATTACCTATAGAGTCTTGGTGCCGAACACTTCCCTTAAAAATAAACGTAACAGGAGAGAACCCTCTATGTGGATGTGGCCCTACACCTAATTCACTTTGCCGCCCCCCCTTAGCTAGAGGTTCATTCCAATGATGTATTAATAAAAAAGGATCAATCATCTCTACGCCTTGAACGGGAAGTGGCTGGTCTAAAAGATGCCCGCCCATATTGACGCGTTGAGCAGGGATTATTTTTTTTATGCTTCGTTTTTTCATGCTTAATTCGAATTTGTCTTATCCTAATAAAAAGGGAAGCTCTTTATTGTTCAAGTAATTATTGACTTTTATATTTCTTAATCAGCGCATTCGTTTTTTCCCTTTACCGAGAGTGATTTTATAATCCTCCATATTACCATGGATTTTTAGGTTTAAGTAGCGCACCTTTTTGTTCGGGTCTACTTCAATAATTTCGTCATCACCTGTTTGGCCATCTGCTGTTTTTTTATTACCAAAAACAGTATAACGCGCACCTTCTTTTATAACAGCCCAGGGAATTCTGATAAAGTACTCCATATTAAAATTCATATCCTGTTTGCCAGATAATTCGAAATGTCCAATCGTCGATTCGATGGTCATATTGGGAATCGTTAGCTGGCCATTTTTAATATCCATGTGGTTTTGGAGGGTGTCAAATCGAACTGAAGAGAGGTCCTTATCTCCTAGATAATCGGAACAGTAAAAGCATGTACTCATAGTTTTCAAGCCGTCCATCTAAAACCTGTACATTCATATGAATTTCTGATTGGTCGATGTCTGGAATCATATCTGGGTACATTCTTATTTTACCTTTTATATCAGCGGTTAGTTTTCCGTGTAGGTTCTCAGAGACAATGGCGTCTTGCCCGAAATTTTCAAATTTAAAAAGGAGTTTGTCGAGATCGACATTTCTAAACCGAAGGTCTGGTTTTAGATAAATGTGCTTTGGATCACTTCCGTTAAAATAACCCGTCATTGTTATATTTCCGCCTGCAGCATTTAGATCTAGTGTATCAACATAGATGTAATGGTTATGACTCGTGCGTAAGCGAGTGTGTATATTTTGTAAGTCGATGCGGTGATAGATGAAATGTCCAACATCAATATCAAAGGTCATATCGGTAAAAGGGAGTTCATAAAGATTGAAGGCATCTGCATGTTCTTCAACGTCTGCTGTAGACTGTGCTTTGTTCTTTTCAGGTGGTGTCGATAAAGTTTCGGATGGCCGGGTCAGGTTAAAATTAAAGAGCTGGTCAAAGTCAATATAATTTGCTTTGAGCCCAAAGTGGTTGTCTCTTTTTCTGATTTCGGAATTTTTCCCTAAGTAGTAATTCATATCGATATCAAAAGCCGTGTGTCCAATTTTTCCATGGAGATTTTCGATCATAAGGTGGTCGTCTTCATAATGAAAGCGGCCTTTAAAATCTTCAAAACGCATTGGATGTACATGCATCTTTGCATTGAGTCGATCTAGATCAAGGTCTATAGAGTGGAGCTTAGATGCTTTATAATGCATGCTTGAGTTCACGTGAAGAACCAGGTGATCAACTTCCTCGTGGCGGTAATCTTCAGGCACAAAGTTTTCCCCTCTATAGGAGAACACGTCTTCTAGTCGAAGTAGGTCAGAGCTTAAGGTAATGTCTAAATCAACATCCCCATCGAGTACCTCTCGCATCCAAAACCCATAATCGTGTGCCATTCCATTAAAATGAAAATCCGAATCATCAATGTACCCCGTGAATTCCTTGATTCTCAAGTCTCGGTCCCCTACCATTATATCCGCATGGAAATCATGTAATTCGTGAGGGTAATGCTTGAGCTGGGCATGAAGATTGTCAATGAAAAACTCTCCAACCGGAAGGTTTTTAGACTCCGTAAATGCTCTAGCTGATGAGCTAAATGAAAGCCCCAGACTTAGGCCCTTAATGCGTTCATCAATCCCTGTACTGTCCTTTTTTGAGTAGTCTGTGATTTCGGCGAGATCGAGAACCTTAGATTCTATTTCTAGGTGAGCGTCAACAGGGATATTGGTATGATGTACAATTGAAGGAAGGTCTGAAAGATATCCTTGGATTGACAGGTCGGAATTTCCGAATTTCATCTCGAACAAATCAAGCTCTGCTTTTTTACCCTTCATAATCAGATGCATATCTAGGTTTTCTAAGGGCACGGGTAAATCTGTTGATTGTAGAGAGAGGTTCTGGATTTTCAACTCACTGAAATAGGCTTGGTTTAGGTCGTTTAACGCAAGCTCAGGATTGTCTAGATCTACGATATCATGAAACCTCATCTCAAGCTCGGCACTCCCAGTGGCTTTTACCCCACTCAAACTCAAGAAGCGTGTTAAAAACTCAAGGTTGAAGTCTGCATTCAGCTGCATATCAACTTCGGGTTCTTCGAAATTGATGACAGATACGGATCCCAAAAAACGACCTGTTTCTAATTTTGCGGTCATACCGGTCAGGGAGAACTCCATCGTTTTTAAGTTACGTTTTTTTCCATTTGTGAAGTGGCCCTCAAACCCCATATCATCTATGATTTTGCCTTCTCCTGTGTTTTCAAGAAAGGCTTCACTTGCGCCAAAATTCACATCTATAAAAGGCATAGCACCATGAAGCGTCGGTCCTTGAATGATGGCATTAAAATAAATATTCCCTGCATTTTTATAACGCTCTAATACGGGAATCAGATCCTGTGGTGCAAAGGCAATAAGCATATCAAAGTTGGGTTTCGTTCCCTTTATATCAAGGTCCAATGTTAGGTCATTCTTTACATCTATTGACCCTTCAATATTAAAATCTCCGTGTTCCATACGAATTCCGGAAGGTTTTAAGACAAGCAACCCTTCTTTTTCATTGAGGGTGATGTCGGTGTGAAATTCAAAATGTTTGTGGTTGATATAAGTAGAGTCACCATCATCGATAACATTCAATTCGAATTCGGTATCAATATGTGCATTAATGAGTTGACCTTCTGTTTTAAAACCGCCATCCGCAGAATAAATAAAAGTTTCGACATCCACATTGGTTGCTTCATCCAACTTATGTACATCAAGGTTTCTAAGCTCAATGTTTTTTAAATGTATATCCATGGGTTCTTCGACTCCCTTCTCACCTGAAGTTGCAAGCGCATTTTGGAGGTTGGTTGTTCCATCTTTATGTAATACGAGGTTAAAAACCCCATTCTCTATGAGTAGGTATTGAATGTCAAAACGTCCACTCAAAAGATCCCATAAATTAAAACCGGCATAAATGTCTTCTACATTTAAGATCTCTTCAGCACCTTTACCCTTAAACTCCGTGACTCGCACATTATCGACCTTAATAGAAAGGTAAGGAAAGCTCTTAAAAGGCTCTAGATGTATGTCCCCTATGAATACCTGCCCATTGTGCCCCTTGTTTAATGCATCTATTTCAGACTGAATGATTTGATCTTGCTTGAGGTATATAAAGAGCAGTAGAACACTAAAAATCAGTACCGGAAGCAAAAGAACAGCGCTTAGCAAGCGCGCCCAGAATTTTCTTTTTTTAAGGAAATGAGTATTCATGATATCTATTAAAGTCTTTAAAGATAGTAATGAAATCACCCTTAGAGGTTTAAACACTCATTCGATTTAAGACGTTTTATAGATTTTTATGAAATCTTTTATTTTAATCAAACACCTTTTTAATTGCTTTTACTGTCCGAAAATATAGGATAAGGACGATACAGATCAATAAATCCAGACTGATTGCTAAACAAATGCCCTCACTCAGGTCATTAAAAGAAACAAACCACGTATTCAAATGTGGTTATTTTATGTATTAAACCCATTGAATGGGAATTACATGGTACTAATGGTATTGTTCTAAAAGAAAAAGAGGGACCGAAGCCCCTCTTTGTATTAAAAAATGATTGATCACATTGCTGCTTTTGAAAGTTTCATCTGAATTTCAAGCATTCTTGAAATTTGTTCAGAACCAAAATCGGAAGACAGCTCAGACATTTTAGTCGCCCAATCCGTACCTTTTAGCATTAATGCTTGATACTCGGTCATCAGCGACATGTCAGAAGGGTCAGTTCTTTGTTTTTTAATGATTGCCACGTAATCATCCACATAACTCTCATAACCGTCAAGCACTTCATTCCATTCATCAGATGACGAAGTCTCCTCAGAAACAACCTCCTGCTCAGAAGCCTCTATTTCCTCTTCATCGCTACTAATCTTTATTTCCTCCTCATTACTTATTTCGGTCTTGTCATTTGATTCTTCATCTGACGTTTTCTTTTCTGTTGCCCCCCCGCAGGAAGCCAATGTCATCGCTGCAATGCCCACAACAATAATAAATTTTTGTTTTTTCATATTTTAAATAATTAATGGTTCATGTAAATATACCTTAAAATTGAATCATTTTTGATGCACTTTAACAGGTAAGAAAGACTGAATGAAGAGTTAGAACTGAAGCTTGGAAAAAAAGGGTCAAGAATAGATTTTCGGCTACGCTCAGATCAAGGACAAGTGGTTTGTCTTTGGGTATTTGATGTAGGAAAACTTGTGTCTCTATACTCAGCTTAGTTCAGCTCCTATTTCGTACAAGATAAAAGAGTCCTTTTTCATTCAATTTCTTTGTAAAGAACTCTATCTTTGCATCATGCAACCTAAACTCCTTTTGGTTACACCTCCATTTACTCAGTTGAACACGGCTTATCCGGCAACGGCTTATCTGAAAGGGTTTTTAGAACAATACAAGGTGTCTGTTTCGCATTTTGATTTAAGTATCGAACTGTTTATTTCCATCTTTACAAGTGATTTTTTGCGTTCTATTTTTCTGGAGGCAGAGGACCTTGAGAGTTTTCACCATCCTTTAGTTTATGAACTAAAGGATCAGTACATGTCAAGGGTTGATGTGGTCATTGGATTTCTTCAAAAACAGGATGTTAAAACGGCAAATAGAATCTTGGCTGCTGATTTCTTGCCTGCGGGACATCGATTGGAAAAGGTTAACATCGAAATTAAATGGGATGCTGGAGATGTTGGAGTAATCGATAAGGCAAAGCATTTTTCAACACTTTTTATTGAAGAAATTGGAGACTTTATTCAGGCCAATGTGGATGAGTTTTTTTCATTTACGAAATATGCCGAACAGATCTCGACATCGGCGAGTAGTTTTGATCAAATAGAGGAGTTTTTAAATTACCAGCCGACGCTCATTGAAGATAAAATGTTGGATATTTTAGAAAGGCAAATCAGTATGCATTCTCCTGATTTGGTCTGTTTTAGCATTCCTTTTCCTGGTAATTTGTTCGCCGCCCTTAGATCTTCTCAGTTCATCAAACAATTTTATCCAAACATTCGCATTGCTATTGGTGGAGGGTATTGCAATACAGAATTACGTTCCCTAGAGGACCCGAGGATTTTTAAATTTATTGATTTCATCTCACTCGATGACGGAGAAGGGCCTTTGCTAAATATCGTCAATTATATAGATGGTAAAGTTGACATAAATGCCCTCGAAAGAACTTTTGTACTGGAAAACAATCAAGTTGTTTACAAGAATAAAACGCCAAACACCATTTTCCATCATAAAAACTTACCTGCCCCTAATTATTCGCAGTTGCCTTTTGATAAATACCTGTCTTTTTTGGATGTCGTCAATCCAATGCATCGTATGTGGACCGATAAGAGGTGGAATAAACTGACTATTTCACACGGATGTTATTGGAAACAATGTTCTTTTTGTGATGTGAGTTTGGATTATATTGGCAATTACCAAAACACTACAGCCGAGAATTTGGTAGACAAAATCGAGAAAATAATTAAAGATACGGGCATTACTGGTTTTCATTTTGTTGATGAAGCTGCTCCTCCTAAAATGCTAAGGGCCTTATCAGAAAAATTGATAGAAAGAAATGTAATGATCTCTTGGTGGACCAATATTCGATTCGAAAAGACATTTGACCTTGAATTATGTCAATTAATGGCACAATCAGGTTGTGTTGCGATCACTGGGGGCTTGGAAGTCGCTTCAGACCGTTTATTGGCTAAGATGAAAAAGGGAGTTGACATTTGTCAAGTGACAAGAGTAACTCATAATTTTTCTAAGCACAACATCATGGTTCACGCATACCTGATGTATGGGTTCCCAACCCAAACTGAGCAAGAAACGATTGATTCATTGGAGGTTGTGCGGCAGTTGTTTGAAATAAACTGCATTCAGTCTGCATTTTGGCACCAATTTACAACAACGGTTCATAGTCCAATTGGTCAGAACCCTCAACAATTCGGTATAAAAATTACAGGACCAGTTTTCGAGGGATTTGCTCAAAATGATTTATTCCATGAGGACCCGGAAGGCGCCGATCATCTTAAATACACTAAGGGGCTAAACCATGCCTTGAATTGTTATTTGAATAAGGTTGGCTTCGAAAAGGAATTGCAAAACTGGTTTGACTTCCCGGTGCTTTCCACGACTCACGCTACGGATTTTGTAGCAGGTTTTTTGTCTTAAACCCCAAATTCTAATTCAACCACAGCGAAATGCGCGCCAAAATGTATTGCGTTTATTTTCGGCCTTTATTTCTTGGATCTAGTATAATCTTAGCCATGAAACAGGATCTCTTTCGTGCATATGTATTGCTTAAAACAAAGGTGCTTTTCGTAGACCAAGACATTTAATTAAAAACAAAACGGCTTGATTTCACACCCAAACCGCTTTTACTCTTATAGATTGTCGTAAGTAGTTTTTAAATCAGTTCCTTCAACAAGGTTTTTGCAGCAAGCTTTCCTAATTCATTAGAAGCTAAAGGACTTGCGCCTGTTATTAGTTTTCTATCCAAACAAACCGTTTTGTCTGATTTAGTGTTTACAATAGTCGCTCCTAAGCTCTTTATTTTTTCACTTAAGCCATGAGGCATTTGTCCGGGTAAATAACCAATCATAGGTGTTTTTTTGTCTACTGAATCAGGAAAAACGGCCATTTTGTATCCTTCATAAATAAATTTCTGATTGTTAAGAGTGGTTGATAATAAAGAACCTGGTCCATGACAAAGAGTAATCGTAAATAAGTCATTTTCATGTGCCCAAATCAATGCTTTTCCTACGTTTTTATCTTCAGGAATTCCGATCATTGCTCCATGTCCACCGGGTACAAATACTGCGGCATATGAACCTGCGTCATTGAATGAATTTTCAATGAAGTCCTTTATTTTTAACGGCTTATCGAATTGAGGTTTAAGGTCATTATAAATTGCCTTTACATGTTCATCCTTTTCAGGAAAGGCCCACATTTCAAAAACGACAGGCTTTCCTGTTGGTGTAGCTATCTCAAAATCAAATCCAGCATTTCTAAGATGCAGCATAGGTAATAGAGCTTCTACGGGATGGTTCCCTGTTGAAAACAATTTGCCATTTTTCATCTTCAAGTTTTTTTGCTCAGTAAAAATCACCAAGACCTTGGACTTCTTTCCTTCGTATTTCTTGTATGAAGTGTTTTGAAAATCAGTTTTTTGAACCGTTGCTAATTTTAGAGCAAGTTTTGACGGACTGTAAGAACCGTCTGATTCTAACTTTGGTGCAATTCCTAATATTTTTTTCAACATATTTTTATTTTTTAATTCGTGATTGTTTTGTTTTTGAAATGAAGACTTAGTTTATTTTGATAACAACTTTACCCTTTGCTCTTCCCGACGCAAGGTGAGTGAAAGCTTCAATACTTTGTGAAAATGAATAAACTTTATCAATGATTGGTTTGATTTTTTCATCTTCAATGAGTGATTTAATCTCATTTAAATGAGTTCCATTTGGATGCATGAAAATGAATTTGTATTCCGCATTTTTATCCCTACTTAGCTGCGCTAATTCTTCTGGTAATTTGTAGTCAGGTATTCCGAAACTTTCGGCAGTCCTCTCATCTAAAGGGCCAACAACGCTCACCACTTTTCCACCTTGTTTAACGACCTTAAACGCATCCAGGGTGTAGTTTTGCCCAAGTGTATCAAATACGATATCCGCGTCTTTCACGATGGCTTTGTAATCTTCCGTTTTGTAGTCGATCACGCTGTCTGCACCGAGCTCTTTTACCCAATTTACATTATTTGTACTGGTAGTCGTGTAAACGTAAGCGCCTTTTGATTTTGCATACTGAATAGCGAAACTACCCACGCCGCCTGATCCTGCGTGAATAAGTACCTTATCATTTTCCTTTATTCCGGCATATTCCAAGGATTGTAGGGCAGTAAGTCCCGCAAGAGGTAAGCCAGCAGCTTCTTCAAAAGTGATGTTTCCTGGTTTTTTTGAGACTGCAATACTACTTACGGCAACATATTCCGCTATAGTGCCCATTTGTTCTTGAGGGACTCTAGAATAAACCAAGTCGCCAATTTTGAAATCACTGACTTCATCTCCAGTTTCAACTACAGTGCCACTAACATCATAGGCCACGATACTCGGAAGTGAAATAGGGAGTAAGCCTTTTAGGTTTCCTAGTATAATACTTTTGTCTATAGGATTAATGGCAGCTGCCTTAACTTCTATAAGTACATCTTTTACTTGTACCGTTGGTTTGTCGACCTCACTAAAGGCTAAACCATCTTTAATCTCACCGTATTTTATTAATTGTAATGCTATCATCTTTGTATCGATTTGTAATTAGTTGATACAAAAATAGAACAGGCGCAACGGGTAAAACTTACCCTATGGTAAGAAAGCTATTTATTTACTTTCTCTACTCTAATACGGCTCAAGCTTTGTTGCGTGATTCCTAAATAAGATGCGATGTGATAATTTGGAGTGTACTGCTCAATATCAGGATATTGTTCCAGAAACAAAGCATATCTCTCTGTAGCAGTTAATTGTAATTGATTTAAAATTCTTTTATGCAAACTAACCACATGACGTTCCAAATTTTTTCGTTGATAAGCCTCAAATTCAGGGAATAGCGAGTGTATTCTGTCTAATTCTTTAGCGTTAAACTCAATGATGCTTGAATCAGTGATACATTCCACAGTTAATGTTGCGAGTTCATTATTATAAATAGCAATAAAATCACTAATCCACCAATCTTTAATCGCAAACTGCAAAGTATGTTCTTTACCATTTTTGTCAATACAATAGGACCTTAGGCAACCAGTTGTCACAAAAAACGAATTTTTCACTGCTTGTCCTTGGCGGATTAAAACCTCCCCTTTAGCAACTATTTTCTCTTTTGAAATGGAAAAAAGATGATCTTCAGCTTCTGCACTGATGGCTATGCTACTTTTTATTTTGGTGATTAAATCTTGCACTTTTTGATTCTGTCAATTACTTACAACGTAGGGCTAAAGATACCGCTTTATTTTTCCATTCTGAAACCCTTTTCTCATTGGGCTCTAGAGGACAGGTTCCCCATTAAGGTCCGTAGTGAGCACCTCTCCCATATAATTTAGAAAAGGGCGAATAGCGTTGAACTGAGCAACTACCCAATGGCTAAATTCAGGGTCAAAAAGCATGTCGTCTGAGATCTCTTTCGTGAATATGAATTGCTTAAATCGGAGGTGCTTGATTCCAAGGTGTTCTTTATCAAATCCTTTTGGCGCTGTTTTCAATTGCTCTCCTTTCATGGGGCCCCAATACTTGATGAGCTTGACACCGTTCGATATTTTATCAAATTGCTCATGATCCGTTTCAATTTCTTTTCTGATGCGAAAGAGGTCGTCTTTGTTTGGGGCCCAAAAACCAGCCGCTAAGAAAGAAGCACCGGGTTCAAGGTGCAAATAATACCCCCCCCTGTAAATCGGCTTAGTACGGTGAAATCCTATGCCGAAATGAGATTTGTAAGGAGTTTTATTTTTTGAAAAACGCACGTCTCTATACACTCTAAATACCTTTTGATTGTCTAGATGGTTTAGGTCACTTAAGCGCTCAAATAATATTTTAGTGAATTCAACAACGTGTTTTCTTGCGTCGTCATGAGAAGACTTGTTTTCTGCGAACCACGCTCTGTTATTGTTTTCTTTAAGAGCCTCTAGAAATGGAAATACGTTAGAATTCAGCATGGTTTATTTCAATTTTAGTGCATAAAAAAAGGAAAAACAAAATGCCCTCCCTTTAAAGTTATTTAAGTATTATCTGATACTGATACTTGTCGTAACGGATTTTCCTGAATCCAATCCAGTCAGTTTTACGAGATAAGAACCAGCCTCAATCTTTTCAGTACTGACGGTTAACTTGTTTTCTTCTGCCATTGTATCAAATTGATTCGTGTAAACCACTTGCCCAACCAACGAGATCATTTCTACCTTAATGTTTTCTGATGTTATATTAGAAAGGTTGATTGAAAAATCACCATTTGACGGGTTTGGAAATACAGTAATCGATTCAAGGCTAAGCTCTTCAATACCGAGTACACAAGCGTTAGGAACTAGAGCGTTAGCACCTCCTGCAGAAGCGATTGCACCTTCAAAGGTGCCGACACCGCTTATTGGCCAGATATCTTCGTTTTTGATTGTCCCATCTGGGCCCACCAAGAAAATTGTTGGAAAGGCTGCTGCTCCATATACAGCATGTACCGCAGCTCCACCACCTTCTATACCGCTAGCTGTAGGTGTTGGGAAATTTGCATCTCCACCATTTGCATTTTCAAAGTCGATTGTTTGTTGCTCAGTTCCCTCATATTCAACAGATAAAACAACCACATCGTATGCATTACAGCCGTATTTTTTGTAGAATTCATTTATAGTGGGCGCAATTGCCGCGCAAGGTCCACACCAATATGCAAATAAATCAACGACTACATATTTACCAGCGTAGTCACTTAAGTTGTGTGTGTGTCCGTGAATATCGGTAACTGTAAAATCAGGCGCAACATCACCTACCGAAAAATTGTTGAGTTGTGCATTATTGATAAAAGGTAGACAAATCAATAGCATAAGTAAGTAGAAGTTTTTTTTCATAATAAATTGTTTAAAATTGTGTAATCAGCCCTTGGGCGTTATCCTAATTGTTACTCTAAAGATAAGTAGTATTGTTCAAAACAAAAAACCTTAAGAATCTATCGACTCAAAGGAGGTTACAATCCCTTTAATTAATGCAGAGCTAAATCCATTGTGCTCCATTTCATTGAGTCCCGAAATAGTGCACCCTTTTGGTGTGGTAACTTTATCTATCTCATATTCAGGGTGCTGATGTCCTTGTAACAACAGTTCTGCGGCTCCTTTTACGGTTTGATTTACAATGGCACTGGCTGTATTAGAGTCGAAACCAATTTGAATACCCCCTTGTACCATTCCTCTAATAAACCGAAGCGCGAATGCCACACCACAAGCGCCTAAAACAGTCGCTGCATCCATTAAATTCTCATCGACTCGGATACTTTCTCCTATGGTATTAAAGCAGTTTTCTACAAGAGCATCATGGCTTGTGTTATTGGATGCAATGCATGTCATTGAAGCACCTACATCAGCTGCCGTATTGGGCATTGCTCTATAAATAGGGGTATTGTTTTGCATGTTTTTTTGCAGCGCTTCAATTGAAACTCCGGTCGCTAAAGAAACGACAACCTGTCTATCCGGGTTTATTGCGGGAGCGAGTTCTTTTAGCACGCCCAAGACATTATAAGGTTTAAGTGCCAAGAGAATAAGGTCGGCACTTTTGATGGCTTCTATATTGTCGGATAATACGCGAACGCCGTGCTTCTCATAATGCTTCAGGTTTTCGGGATTTCTTTTGGTAACAACTAATTGTTCGCTCGGGATGGTTTCTTTTGCGATCAATCCCTTAAGAATTGACTCTCCGAGGTTTCCACAGCCTATAATTGTAATCCTTGCACCTTCCATACCAAATATTTTGGGGGCAAAGTTAGGTTTTTATTAAGGCCTAATTTGATTTTATTTTAAAGAGTCATTTTTTTGACCTACGGTTATATCCCCTTTAATTATTTCTAATGGTACAACCTCGCCAATTTCCTCAATCCGAACAACTTTTCCAACGATTGGTGTAGGTTCGATAGAAACTTGTTCGATGTTGTGTTTTTTATCCTCTCGAGGTTTAATAAATTCAGGCCGCCTAATTAGACCTAGCGTCTTAATTACATTGCTGTCTTCTACTGTCACCTTTCATAGATCCTTTGTGATTTAAAGTATCGGGCATCGGAGCAATGGAATCGCCGAGCTCTACGGCAGGAAGCTCAAGGAGCTGTGTTTTTCTGTCCCAGGTCTGTCTTGCTGGCAACCCATGACAAGCATTAAGACACTCAAGGCATGCTCAGGAGTGACACCCTTATAGGTTGAAAGCTGACTCCCGAGTTCAATTTTTTTGTATAGCCAATTGAACCATTGTTGCTTTTTCGATAATTGAGTAATAGGAGTAGTGCTTAAAATACGTCCGCATATGCTTTCTTTGCTTTTTCTCATAAGATAAGCTGCAATTTGATCTGAAGACATTATTGTGAAATCAACTACGGTTTTGTCACAAAGCTGACAGTGTTTTCCGAGCTCATTTATAGACATTTTGCTCCAGTCTTCCTTGCAAGGCTTTGAAATTCTAATTTGGGGCTTTTCCATATTCTTTTTTATAGTTTACAGCCAAGTCGATCATGGGTTCATTACTCCATTTGAAAAATGGATTTTACGGATTCAAAATAGAATATACTTCAATTTCTTCGGCTGTCATATAGTGAATGTTGTTTGGCTCAGCAGCATTGATGATAAAATAATATAGATTTTCTGCCTCTTGTTGTGAATAACCAATACTGGCATAGTAGTCAATATAGATCTCGTGCTCTTCATGTCCAACGGGATATTCTGTGGCAGATGTATTTCCATCACTCCAAGCATTTACTCCTATTTTGGCTCCATCGTCCATCGTTCGTGTAGTTCCTGCCAAAAAGAGATCTACCGCGCCGGATTCAATTTTAGCATTCGGCGGAAGGTGGATATGAACGCTTTGATTATAGATCATGCGTGCGGCTTTAAAAAGCTCTTCATCATCCCGAGAGCCAGGGCACTTTTCCATAATAGCGTAGCTAATGTCTGGGTATTTATTGAGCAACCTTTCTACCTGATTGTCTACTCTGCTGCCCATGTCACCATTTACGAGAAACGTGCTGTCGTTAAGGATGTAAAAATGGCCAAATCTAGCTTCATATCCTTTTTTTGCAGCTTCCGATACTAAGGAGCAATGTGCCAAAGAAAAAGAGGATAAATGCGGTATGTTTATTTCTTATAATCAAAATCCTACATCCCAATATGTGAGCGTTCCTCCTGCGAATATTCCCATTCCATTTTCTACGTTCGAGTATACTTGAACCGGTGTTGCAAATGGATTTCCACTTGCTCTTTGATACAGATTAAAGGATTTCAGATAGTTGAAATAAGCCTCGCTAGTGTTGACCAATCTAATTTCACCAAAAAGCTCTAGGTCTTTTAGCTCAGCGTAATTGATCACACTAAAGGTGAGTGCGTAATCTTCCCCATCAAAATTTTCATCCTTGAGCATAAGGTATAGATAGGTGTTTTCAAAGCCTCCGAAATTGAATCTATTTACCGTTTCTACATTAACATCAGTGCAAGAAATTTCTAAAGGTTCCCGAAATTCAATCGTATCCCCTTCAAAGAAGTCTATCCATGTTCCTTTGACCAAAACTTCCACCATGTAGTAGTTTGCATTTGCGGGCGGGTCTTGAAAATTAATTGTTGTTTCCAAGATAGTCTGTCCATCGCTATTGGTACTACTAACCGTATCAATGCTATTGATCTGAACGGCTGTAGGAATCCTATTTGTTGCGCTTACGGGTGTATACCCAGGTGCACTAACTTCAATCGTGTATAGCTCGTCGGCTACAGGCGTTGCGCCTGTGGGGGAGGTGTAAAGCCCATCTCCTTGGTTCGTAAGTGTCGTCACCTGAACGCCGTCTCCATCGAAAATTGAGACATCTGCGTCTTCAATACTCGTATAGCTTGTTGTTTCTAATACGCCAACACTTCGGCTAATATTGGCAGCCCATAAAGAGTCATTTGTAAAAAGACTATTGACCACAATTCGTGGTGCAATATCCTGTGCATCAAACTCAATTTGTTTTGTGCAATTTGTGAATAATAGAAAAGATGTGGCGGATAAAAATAAAATAAGTTTTTTCATTTTTTTAAAATTTAAAGCTATAAGAAACACTAGGAAGAACAGGAAATAAGCTAAGCTGATTTAGCGTCCTTGTTCCATTATTCCCTTCCTCAAAAAAGAGAAAGAATGCATTTTGACGGGAATAAGCATTATAGAGACCAAAGCTCCATGTACTCTCCCATTTTTTCTTTTTCTTGTGAAGGTTTACACCTATATCTAGCCTGTGGTAGGCCGGCATTCTATAGTCGTTGCGTGCCTCAATATGCTCGATAGGTTCGTAAGGCGTATTTGCGCCAATGCCAAGACCATCCACCCCTAAATAGGTTTGTTGTGCGAGTGTTGTGGCATATCCTGATCCAAAGACCCAAACGACACCAATATCCACGCGGTCATTAAACTTATGTGTCACGGCAAGCCCAATATCATGTCTTCTGTCATATATATATGGGTATGGATTCCCAAAATTTAGAGAGTCGAACTGTCTGTTTGACCAGCTCAGGGTATAGCCGATCCATCCAGAAGTTTTGCCTATTTTTTTTTCCACCAATAGCTCTAGTCCATAGCTATTTCCATTTCCTACCGTGATTTTATCTTGCCAATCTTGTGAAGACCCAAAAAAGCTAACTCCCTCTTTGTAGGCAATTAAATTCCTCATGTCTTTATAGTATCCTTCTACGGAAAACTGGAAGCCTTTAGTTAGGGTTTGTGCATAACCAAGTGCAAATTGATTTGAGTACTCTGGCGCAACTCGGTCTGTGACAGGAACCCATAGGTCTGTAGGTAGGCCTATTGTAGGGTTGGTTAATAAGTGTAAAAACTGAGTCATGCTTGAGTAGGACATCTTCAATGATGAATTTTCATTGAGCATATACCTTGCTGCGAACCTAGGCTGAATGCTTGGGTACCATTCCTGATTTGCTTTGAATCCTGAAAAATGTACCCCTACGTTTAATTTCAGACGTGCTGAAATTTCCCAATCATCTTCAAAATAAGCCCAGTGCTCATGACCATATTGTCTTGAAGACCCAAATGTTGTATCAATACCGCTTGAAGTATTGTTTGTAAGCGCTATTTGATTCACACCTGGTACAAAGGTGTGGTAGGTATCTCCAAATCCAAACTTAATGGTGTGATTTGGATTGGGTCTGTAATCGAAATCAGCTTTAACTGTCCAATCTTGAATCCCTGAATCATAGTTAAAAATAGTGCTTTGACTTGTGGTTGGTTCATTGGGATAAGTCGTTGTGGATTGGTTCTGACCTCCAACTCTAAACTGGTACTGACTAAATGTCCCGGTTAGATTCATAAATAGCTTTGGACTGATGATCTTGTTCCAACGCACTGCTGCTATTGCATTTCCCCATCGCAATCCATTGCTTGAAGTTTCGTCTGTACTTGACGTGTCTTCGGCTGTTGTGTAGCTATTGTTGGCATCATTATAAAAACGGTCTCTTCCAAAGTAGCCACTCAAGTAGAGTCGGCTGGTCTCAGAAAACTTATGGTTGATTTTCGCATTTAAATCCCAAAAGTAATACCCCCCAGTTTGTGTTTCATTAGAACCACCTTCGCCTTTTCCACCGCCTTGGTTTCTATTACGCATATTAATAAAAGGCCGAGCGAGTACATCTATATACGTCCGTCTTCCTGAGATGATAAAAGAAGTTTTGTCTTTTTTAATTGGGCCTTCTAGAGATAGCTTCGAAGAGATCAGTCCAATACTACCTTCTCCATGAAACTCCTTCATATTCCCTTCTTTCATTCGAATATCTAGCACAGAAGATAGTCTGCCACCGTAGCGTGCAGGAAACCCTCCTTTGATCATCGTTACTTTATTGATGGCATCTGCATTGAATATGGAAAAGAAGCCAAATAAGTGAGTCGCGTTGTAGATTGGGACACCGTCTAAAAGCATGAGGTTTTGGTCTTGCCCCCCACCCCGAACGTAAATTCCACTGGACCCCTCACTACCTGACTGAACACCAGGAAAGAGCTGAATGGTTTTGATGATGTCTTTCTCTCCTAAGAAAACTGGGAGTGCTTTAATTTTTTCAATGGATACATCAAAGGAGCTCATCTGTGTCCGCTCCTCAATGTTTTTTTCCGCGGTAACCGTAACTTCATCAAGCTCTTGTATGGTCATTAGGTCAACAGATAAGGCATAGTTTTTCACGCCGTCAAACTGATATTCCATGGCTGTATACCCGATATACGAGACCCTTAAGTAGACACTGTCTTTGGGCAATGTTATACTGTAGAACCCATATTCGTTGGAGAGTGTTCCTTTTTTAGATTTTAAATCATAGACCTTCGCTCCAATAATCGGCTCTCCAGATTTTGCTTCTTTTATGGTTCCGCTTATGGTGAATTTTTGTGAAAAGCTCAGAAATGAAAAGCTTAAAAGAAATAATAAAAGGATTGTTTTTTTCATTTTTTATATTTGTTTTTTTATCTAAAATCTATATCCAATGCCAAACCGCCATGTATTTGAATTGTACGAGGGTGTGAGGTCATTGTACTCTGATTTCAGGAACGTTCGGCTAAAATTAAACGAACCTCTGAAATAAAAGTTTGTAAAAACCGGTTGTTCAATGCCAAGTGCACCATAGGCACCAAAATTAAATTCGTTTTCTATTCTTTGGCTACTCAAATCGTTGCTAACCGTTTCTAATAATTCAAATTCACTGTCATAAAGATACGTGTTGTGGCTGAAATCCTGCAATTGAAGTAGGTTTAGCTGAAGGCCTGCCTGAAAAAAGAACCTGGTTTTCTTGGCACTCAATAGATATTCTACACCCAAAGGAATTTGATATTCATTAAAGGACAAATCGACTTCATTGAAACAACCAATAAAGTCACCATCTGATGGGGCGCTATTCTCGTCAAAGGTCACAATAGATTCATTATACATGGTATTGTATGGCGTACTTGTTGTGAGGTTGAAGCGGTTGTATACAGAGCCACCAGAACCTAATGTTTCTTGATTAGAAGAGTAGGCAAGGGAAAGGTCATAGGCGCTGTAAACATTGAAACGTGAAAGTCGAAACCCTCCGATTAACCTTATTCTAGGGTTCGGAGCATACCCGAATGTAAACCCATTTACCACAGATGAGACTTTTGTAAATCCACCCTTAGAAGATGCAACTTCATGTTCTTCTACGTTTCTGTCAATGGGAGCGTCCCAATAATTTAGGGAGTAATCGTAGCCGACTGAGAATTTCCTTTCTTTAATAGGTCTTGTTATTTCCACTTGTGGAGGCACAGGAGCAATATTTGAGACTGTATCTGGGAGCATAGCTGTTAGCGCGGATATACTATCTAAAAGCTTTCTTTCTCTTGCTTTTAGATTGGAAAATAGGTTTTTCTGCTCCTTTAAATCATTTTCCAATACTATTTTTTGAGGTTCGAAATCTTTAGCTTCGGTTGTCGTTGAAGATAAATCATATTCTATAGGTTTCTCTTTCTCTTGCTTCGTTTTTACGGAAGCTTTCGTTGTTCGTTGCTGTTTGGATTGACTTTTTTGTAACAAGGCGCTGTTTTCAGCGATTAGTTTTTTATTTTCATTTTCTAAAACCTCAACTTCTTTTTTTGTTTCCAATAGTTCAATATTGCTTAAGCTTACTTTAGGAATGGATTCTTTGGGGGCAATTTTATCTGTTTTTAGCGAAATGATTTTCTCTTTTTGACCCTTTACCTGCTGGTATAATGTATTTATTTTTTCGTTTTGCATATAGATAAAGACACCAAGAAACAATAAGGAAACCACGACTCCACCTACAAAAGCCATTGTTTTATTCCCTCCGAGCCTGGACTTTTTGGATGCATTGATTTTATTCAGTACAGATATATCTACCTTCTCGTCGGGGTTGGCCCAGACTTCGCCTGAACCAGTTTGGTTTAGCTTACCTCGAATAAAATCTCCTAAATTGTTGTTTTCCATTTTTAATTGATTTCAAAAAGTTTTACAATCTCGTTTTGCAACACTTTTTTGGCCCTTGACAGTTGTGACTTGGAGGTCCCAGTGGAGATATTCAATGCTTCAGCTATTTCTTTATGGGTATACCCCTCAATTTCATACATGTTGAAAACGATTCGATAACCCAATGGCAATGCCTGAATCACTTCAGTCAGCTCCTTTGCACTAATGCGCTCTATGGCCTGGTCATGCTCATAGGCCTCGTTTTCGTACCCCTCTACGCTGCTAAATGAATTTTGCCATTGGTGTTTTTTTAGCGATCTCAGAACTTCATGCACAAGCACTTTATTTGACCATGCGTTAAAAGACCCTTTGTGTGCATTAAAAGTGTCTATTTTTTCAAATATTTTTGCGACACCATCCTGAAATACATCCTGCGCCTCATCTCTATTTTTCGCGTACCTCAAACAGATCCGAAACCAATAGGATTTGTGTGTTTCATAAAGCTCTGTTATTGATGCCTGATGGCCTTTTTTCACCTGAGCAATAAGAAATTCTGTTTCTTGTGGCGACATTTAGTTCATTGCTTTATAACAGCCTAATTGTTAGTGCTGAGTTTTCTTCTTTTTATCGTTTTATAAAGGAGCCCCGTGATAAAAATCCTTGGTCCGTTGCAGCCTCATAAAGGTATAGTCAAAGTTATCAAAAAAGGTTGCATGCGTTTTTGTGATTGAATCAGATGTGTTTGTTTCTGATTTTTTATTGTGCAATATGTATCTTCGCTAAACGATTAAGTATAGATTGAAAAAAGAAAACCACATAAATCTAGGACCCCTTTATAATATTTTAAAGGGATGGCTAAAGAAGAGGCAGCTTCCGCGCTATGCGGGGTTTTCGTTTTACGATCTTTTTAATATGTACTTATCTGGATTGATTAAGGGAGCCCTGACCTCTAGGGCTGGCAGTATTTCTTTTAGCTTTTTTATGGCTTTATTTCCCGCACTTCTATTCGTTCTTAATTTGATTCCTTATATCCCTATTGAGAATTTTACAGAAACTTTTTCGAGTTTTGTTGCTTCTACATTGCCTGCGTCTTCACAAGAGTTTTTTATGTCAATTTACTCCGATATACAAGGAAACCAACGCGGTGGTTTATTGTCTTCTAGCTTCTTACTTTCCATTATTTTTATGGGGAATGGTGTGCGGGCTATTTTTTCTGGGTTCCAGGGTTCTCATCATATTAGAGTAACCCGATCTTTTATCCGTCAATATATTTATAGTATTATCGTTGGCCTTCTGCTTTCTATTCTTATTGTTTCTGCAGTAGCCGGATATATATATATATTATTTTATCTGAAAAGTGCCTATACCAAATTAGATTTGCTAGATCTATACTATTCTATTATTGGGTTTAAATTGTTATTTACAATAGGTGTTGCACTCCTGTTTTCATCAACACTTTATTACTTTGGAACGCCAGGAGGGAGAAAGGAACGGTTTTTTTCACCAGGTGCATTTATGACCGCTCTTTTATTTTTGGTTACAACCTATATCTTTGGTATCTATGTCGCTAAGTTCTCGAACTATAATGAGCTATATGGTTCAATAGGAGCTCTTTTAGTTTTGATGTTATACATTTACATCAATGCTATTTTATTGCTTCTTGGATTTGAGCTGAATGCAGCATTGTCTCAATTAAAAAAAGTAAAATCACATTAAGATCATAAAAATGAATCGACTAATAATTTTTTGCAGTTTGGTTTTATCAGCCTCATGCTTTGCTCAACAAAATGATAAAACGGTAGCAATTGAATCACGTCAAGATGGAGATTCAGTGTCTGTTATTATACGTACTACCGCTAATGGTATTTCAAAAGAGGAGATTTATTCAGGAAAAGCCGCTGTTCAGAAATTGAAGGAGTTTAACCAACAAGTAAAGTATTCGAGTAATGATGTGCTCGGAAAAGAGGGTTCGGTTAAGGGCACTTCAAAATCAGTAGAGGTTCAATTCAGAGAGATTCAGGGGGTGAAAACTTTAGAAATAAAAGAGACTATAAATGGAAAAACAACGACCCGTATTTATCAGGGCGAAGAGGCGGAAAATAAGCTAAAAGAACTTCAGGAAAATGCCTCCTTAGGCCCAAAAAAATCAGAGAAACAAATGCGCTAATAGTTCAGCAAGGGGTTTCTTGTTTAATCTTCGTAACCAATTAGAGCAAAAACAGAGAAGGAAGAGAGCCAATGGTCAATGTCATAATTTCCTTTACCAATACTTTCTTGAGCGTAATCCCACATCGCATTCATGCCCTGTATCCATTGTGTCTTGAGCTCAGGTTTCATTTTTTTTGTGTTTAGGGAAATCAGCAGGCCATTAAGGCACCAGATCCTATTTAAATGATAACCATCCCAATGTGATTCGTATTCATCGTGTTTGTCTGTTTTTTTGATTTGCATGACTTTTGATACTTGCTTTTCATCAAGCAATTCAGGGGAATATTTTCCCAACCATTTTTTCAGCTTTTTAGGGGGAAGGATTTTTCTCATAATATCAGTGACGAGAAGCCCTCCAGACATAAAGTCATAATCTAAAGGTTCTTTGGATAGGTCCTTGTAACCATAGCGTTTATAATATTTTAGGGCTGTCGATACAACGATTTCTTTCAGCTCATCATCCTTAAAGGTAACAGCATAATCATACGCAAATGCCAATCCCATGGATGGGCTGTCATGACTTCCGCTGACTATTTCTTCAGGTGTAACGTTAACCCAATACCACTTGTGAGCACCAGCGATGTATTCAACAAGAGGCGCGATGTTTTTGAGCCAAACTTTTGCATCAGGGTCCTCCCAGCCAGCCAATTCATCAGCGACCTTAAGTAACCATGATTGCCCGTAAGGAAACTCAAAAAGACCAAACTCATTGTTTTGAACAAAGCTTAATTCTTTAACGATGTTTTCAGGGCTAAAGCTCAATTGTAATTTCTCTCGAATGGCTTGGGCCTCGTCAATATCGGGGTATGATTTCAATAGTTTTACCAAACACCAATGATTGTGCACACTGCTATGCCAATCAAAGCACCCATAAAAAGAGGGCCATAAATCTTTTGCAGAAGGCTCTTGCTCAAGGCCACGAAGTGCGGGCCAGTAATCTTTCCCTGAGACCGTATCTACGAACCTCCATTTATACCTGTTCTCATATACCCGTTCAATAAAATGGGGAGCGGCTTTCCCGGTGCATTCAAGAGAAAGCTTTGCAAAATAGGAGGCGCCTTCGGGTGAAAGTGTATAGCGACCATCTTCTCGCGTTTGAACCAGGGATACTTCCTGAGAACACAAATGAAAACTAAAGAATACGATAGCTAAAAATAGAAGAGATTTCATCTTTGATAATTGGTTTTAGTTGGGCTGTTTTTTAGAAAATCCATTTTTAAGGATAGACCTTGTTTCCTTTCCGATGCCAATAATGGATGTGATGTTCAAGGGGAATTCAAGCAATACATGTGTGAAACTTAAGAAGAATAAAAAGCTTAGGCCTATAGCATAATCATATACGTATAACCCACAGGAGATAATCCATAGTGTGACCACACCAATAAAACGAACTTTGGGCACTTTATGCCAGCGTATGATTTCTGTTTTACTGAACCAATTTAAATAATGGTATAAATAAGCAAAAGCAATAAAACGCATTAACATGAGTCCAGCACTGGATAGGAAAACTGCGGACCACCAATTGTCTTTATAGCTACCCTGTTTAACATCCGCCAAAGCAATAGGCTTTAGGTAATAGGGGTGCTCTTCATTCTGAATAATGAAATCCTTATTCAAGCTATCCTTGAACATAACCTTCATTCGTTGCTTCTCCACCGAATCCTTTACGAAGTAATCGATATAATCATTATTTGACATGTTTTTTGAAAGCTCGAATTGCCTCATTATACTTACGTTGGTATTGAAAAAACCGGT
This sequence comes from Flavobacteriales bacterium UBA952, assembly GCA_905182495.1. Taxonomy (GTDB): domain Bacteria; phylum Bacteroidota; class Bacteroidia; order Flavobacteriales_D; family Crocinitomicaceae; genus UBA952. The sequence continues at coordinate 9,366 of CAJJBU010000014.1, read as the reverse complement.
TCCGTCTGCGTAATAGGCTTCTTTCCCGTAGTTAGAAAGGTAATTCCCTTCACTTTTCACGGGTAAAGAAAAAACCAAAAGAAGAGGGATTCCAATAAAGAAAGCAATAGATAAGAGTCCTGTTTTACTTCTTGATTTTAGTGCTCCAAAGAGCATAAATAAGCCAGTGAAAACATAGACATGAATCAAGGTTGGAACTAATGAAGTTAATGCAAAGATGACCGAGCTGTTCTTGAATTGATTCTTTTCTGATTTGGCTGCAGAAACATCTTCTTGGGTCAAGAATTCTGTATCTAAACCAAACCAATCGGCGTTGTAATTATAATAGATGCCAAAATACAGTAAAGCGATACAGGCAAGTTTTATATAGACGTTTTTTACAAAGACAAATAAAGCAGCGCTAAATAGCGCCAATAGGATAAATATTCCCAATAAATCCATGTCGAGGTTAAATGAGAAATAGACAATGACATACAGGATTAAAATAGATGCCAGCTTCAGTTTGATGTTTTTAAATAAGACAAAGAGAACGGCGCTGAAAAGTGCCAACATAATTGAAATGTCACCGATACTCATACTGTAGTACCATGAGACAAAATCCGTTTTTACGTCAACCAATGGTGGGGAAAGATCAAAGTTTAAAAACTTAAAGTCATTTGCAAAGGCTGCAATTGAAAGAACCACGCCAATAATTAATAAAAAAGTAAAATCGTATTTCCCTTTGGTAAAATATTGCTTGTCATGTAGCCAACTGATTTCTGTTAGGTAGTGCAAAGGCCCAAGAAAGGCATAGGCAAATAGAAATGTCTCGAAAGGCATCAGGAATGCAAACACGGCACTCATGAGCATGAGACCAATGTTGAGGTAATTAATTTTAGCGTCCCGAGTTATTAGCATGATATCCAAAGTTAAGTAAAATAAGAAGATATAGAGAGTCTATCGCGCTAGAATAACTAAGAAGTAAAAGCGTCAATTATTCCATTTAATGTAGGGCTCGGACGCATTGCTTTTTCAGCCAATTCATCATTTGGTTTGTAGTATCCACCAATGTTCATAGCTTGTCCCTGGACCTCCCTTAGCTCTTCAATAATCTTACTTTCATTTTGGGAAAGCTGTGCTGCCAAGTCTATAAAAGTAGTTTTAAGCTCCTGATTTTCATCTTGATTAGCTAGCTCCTGTGCCCAATACATGGCAAGGTAAAAGTGACTCCCCCTATTGTCTAATTCTCCACACTTTCGAGATGGCGACTTGTCGTTAAGTAAAAACTTACCCGTTGCAGCGTCAAGAGCCTCCCCTAAGACCTTTGCTTCTAGATTCTTGTTGGCCTCAGATAGATGTTCTAAAGAAACCGCTAAGGCTAAAAATTCACCTAATGAATCCCATCTTAAATGGTTTTCTTTGGTAAATTGTTCCACATGTTTTGGTGCTGATCCTCCTGCCCCTGTTTCAAATAGACCTCCGCCGTTCATTAGGGGAACAATCGAAAGCATTTTTGCCGAGGTACCTAGCTCGAGTATAGGAAATAAATCCGTTAAATAATCACGAAGCACATTTCCTGTGACCGAAATTGTATCTAGTCCTTTTGCTATTCTTTCAAGAGAGAAATTGGTTGCCTCTTCAGGTGCTAGAATTTTAATTTCTAAGCTTGAAGTGTCGTAAGATGGAAGGTATTGATTTACTTTTTTAATCAGCTGTGAATCATGCGCTCTATTTTTATCAAGCCAAAATACGGTTGGTAACCCTGTAGATTTTGCTCTATTAACAGCCAGCTTCACCCAATCCTGAATGGGTAGGTCTTTAACCTGACACATTCTCCAGAGATCACCTCGTTCCACATTATGATCAATTAATAGGGTTCCATTCTGGTCCGTCACCTGTACAGTTCCATTTTGTTTGATTTCAAATGTTTTGTCATGAGAGCCATATTCTTCTGCTTTCTGCGCCATAAGTCCAACATTGGAAACGCTTCCCATCGTTGTTGGGTCGAAAGCTCCGTTCTTCTTACAAAAATCAATAGTTGCTTTGTAAACGCCTGCATACGATGAATCTGGAATCACAGCCTTTGTATCTTGTAGCTTTCCTTCGATATTCCACATTTTACCTGAGGTTCTAATCATCGCGGGCATCGAAGCATCTATAATGACATCGCTGGGCACGTGCAAATTGGTAATCCCCTTGTCTGAATTTACCATGGCCAAGTCAGGTCGTTTATTGTAACAATCTAAAATGGCTGCTTCAATCTCTAATCGTTCTTCTTCTTTGAGTTGTTTTATTTTTGCAATAAGATCTCCGAACCCATTGTTAACATCTACGCCAATGCGATCCAATGTTTCTTGAAACCTGTCAAAAACGGGTTTAAAAAACACCCTTACGGCATGTCCAAAAATGATAGGGTCTGAAACCTTCATCATTGTTGCCTTCATGTGTAAGGAAAGTAAAAGGCCTTTTTCTTTAGCCTCTATAATCTCTGTCTCCAAAAAGGAAAGCAACGCTTTTAAAGAAAGGGAGGTTCCATCTATTATTTCACCCTTTAGAACCTCTATACGGTCCTTTAAAATGGTCTTGTCGCCAGTGGAATTTGTATGGGAGATTTGAACCCAACCTGCTTGCTCAATCGTTACGGATTTCTCATTGGACTTGAAGTCCCCTGTTTGCATTGTAGAAACATGTGTTTGAGAATCACTAGACCACGAACCCATTGAATGCGGGTTTTGTTTCGCGTAGTTCTTTACTGCTTTAGGCGCTCTTCGATCCGAATTCCCTTCTCTTAGAACTGGATTTACGGCGCTCCCTTTGATTTTGTTATAGGTTGCTTCTATTTTTTTGTCTTCCTCTGTTTTTGCATCCTCGGGATAATCTGGAATGCTATATCCTTGGGCTTGAAGTTCTTTAATAGTCTCTTTGAGCTGAGGCACTGAGGCACTAATGTTTGGAAGTTTTATAATGTTTGCTTCAGGTGACTTTGCCAAGTCACCAAGCTCAGATAAAGCGTCACTTACCTTTTGGGTGTCATCAAGAAAATCTGAAAAGTGTGCTAAAATCCGACCGGATAAGGAGATGTCTCGTGTTTCAACATCAACATTCGCAGCAGATGAGAAAGCTTTTACAATCGGTAAAAATGAATAAGTTGCCAAGGCTGGTGCCTCGTCCGTTTTCGTATATATAATTTTAGACTTTTGCATAGGTGTGATTTGCTTGAGATTTATGTGCACGCAAAATTAACTATTCTCAGGAAGTTACATAGTGCAACAGCACTCTATTTTTTTGTGTATTCCCTTGCGCATCGATCTAAAAATTTCAATTAATTTAGTCAGACTCTTTATCACAACCGTGTATGTTAGGTAAAATGACAATTATTAATTGTGTCCTGTTGCTTTTAGCTTTGTCTTCTTGCAGGACGATAGCGCCCGTAGTTCCTGCGCTTTATTCTGATAAAAGGGATAAGATTGAGCCCATAGTTTCTCGCCTGAATATAGATTTAGAATTCAATATGTCTTCTTTGTTTGATAAGGCAGAAAAGAACACGCCATTAAACTTTAGTGGAAAGTCATCGATATGCGAAGGGGTCAGCTATGATTATAAGTTTTACCGCAGCCCTATTCTTTTTTCCACCCGACCTACACAACTCGAAACAAAAATTCGAGGAGACTTCTCCTTAGATTTAAGCTATTGTCCTTTATGTATTACGCTATGGAGCGGCAAAGAGTCTTGCACGGTTCCAAGGATTTATGGATCATGCGGGATCAATGAAAAAAGACGGAGGTATGAAATGAGCTACCTCACAAGTCTTGGTTTAAGCAAGGATTATCGATTGACTGCTAAAACAAAACTTAAAGCATTTACTATTCAAGACCCTTGTGAAATCACGTTCTTTAATTACGATGTTACAGATCGGGTTCAAGCAGAAATCGAAAAAGAATTAAAAACCTTGCAGAAAGGGATCGATAAAGATTTAGCAGCGACAGATACACGTTCTAAAATAGAGGCAGCTTGGAAGGAACTACAGAAGCCAATAGGATTAGATTCATATGGTTTTTTTCAGATCAATCCAATCTCTTTCTCTGCTACTCCGCTTAGCTACAAGGGCAATATTGCTAAATTCTCTTTAAGCTTATTCTTTTCTCCAGTTATAAGCAGCGAGAAAACACCTTCTCCATATGTGCAATTTCAGGAAATGAGTAATGAAAAAAGAGGGGATGGGTTTGAAATTATGGCTGACCTTGCAGCCAGATACGACTCTTTAACGTCTATACTTCAAAGAACCTTTAAGAGCGAAGTGATATCTGTGAAAGGAAAGCAAGTAATCGTTCGTGAGATTAGGATCATTGGAAGTCAATCTAATAAACTTATATTGAGATTAGATTTTGAAGGCTTTCGAAAAGGAACACTTTATTTGGTTTGTCGCCCAGTAATGAATAGCGAAACGCAAACACTTTCGTTAACAGAGGTTGATTTTGACATAAAGACAAAGGCATTATTATTGAAGTCAGCAAAATGGCTTCTTGGAAATAAAATTAAAAAAGAGATAGAACAAAAGGCACAAATAGACATGTCCACTAAACTAAATTCTTTACGTAGCACATTGGAAAGCAAATTAAATGGAGAGCTTGCTTCAGGTGTTCATGTAAAGGGAAAGCTCGACGAGTTAAGGGTTAGGGATATTTTATTGAGTGATTCCCATTTATATGTTCGGGCAAGCCTGACAGGTTCTTTAACAGTTGGAATAGAATAAATAATGAGTAAAAAAACATACATTTTGTTTTTATTTCTCTGCTTCTTTAGTCAATCATGGACTCAAGAAATGGGGTATACCAAATGCACGGGTGGGATTTCACTTTCTCCGAATAATTTTTATTCGCTTTCTTTTCAGGGAAAAAAAGGAATAGATAAGAAGAATTTATATGGTTATGAAAAAACGATTGAGGTTACAAAAAATCAAATTTGGTTGTTTTTTGACCCGCCCTCATCAGGCTTGTTAAGTCTCAATATTAAAAACACGAAGACTCCTTTTCACACTTATATATTCAAGGAAAAAGGGGGGGATCTATGTGATGAGTTAAATGCAAAAAAAGCAAAGCTGATCTTTTCAGAACCGAGCACTACAGACCTTGGCTCGGCATTTTTATTTACTGAAGAAGCATTGAGGTATGCCGTATTGTTAATGGCTGATGATGGTGTCAAAGATTCTTTAGAATTCTCTTTTGATTTTTCTCCTCAGGATAAATACGGGAATGAAATTATAGACTCTTTAATGTTTGACCTTAGCTCGCATCATGGTGCTTTGGAATATGAACTTCATATCAGAGATGGAATCACTAAAAGACCAGTAAAAAGTAAAATATCTCTTACGGGTTCAAACGATATTGATGGGGCTTATGTAGCAAGCGACTTAATTCTAAATATTCGAAAGAACATCAAGATTTGTGAACTTAAGGTAGATGCAGAGGGTTATTTTTCATTTGACAATGCAGCGCATTCTATTTTAGTAAAAAACGGTTTAAATGACACCATTTTATTGAAGCCCTTAGTAAGAGGGGCGGTCGCTAAAATTGATGAGATTTACTTCTCAGCAGGTCTTTCTGATATTCTTGAAGAGTCGGGGCCAAAGCTGAATCGATTGCGCGATTTTTTATTGGTAAATGCAGGAGTAAATATTGAAATACAAGGTCACGTAAATGGAGATGGTACCCAAAGATTTAGTTCAAAGAGGCTTTCAAAAAAGCGCGCAAAAGAAATTGTTCGACACCTAATATCGGCTGGCATATCTTCTAAAAGACTGAGTGCAAAAGGTTTTGGGTTTTCAAATCCGGTTTATAAATTACCTCAGAACGAAATGGAAAAAGAGGCCAATAGGCGTGTTGAGATTCTTATTAAGTAAGTAGCTAGGAATAATAAGGCGAAATCATAAAAAAGACAACCACACCGGTAATAGCTACATATAACCATATTGGGAATGCAAATCGAGTCCATTTTTTGTGCTTCACAAAATCTCCTTCCCAAGCAAATTTATAGGTAAACAAAACCATTGGAATTACGACAAGGCTTAAAAAAATATGTGAAATCAAAATCACATAATATAGCGTTTGTGTGCTTGCAATTTGAAGTTGCTCAGCTGCTTCTAGAATCCCATTTCCATTAAGGTCTCCATACTTAGTTGAACTAGAAGTCATATGGTATAGAACATAGAGCAATAAGAAAAGAATAGAGCTAAGTAGGCACAGCTGAATGATCTTTTGATGTATGGCCTTGTTTTTTAATTTAATAGCAGCAAGTGCGGCAATAAGTCCCACAGCAGTCAAGCCATTTAATCCTGCGTAGATTGGGGGTAAAAAAGAAAAGTCAAGCCCTTCAATCTTTACGCCAAAAAGAATAGCCACGGCTAAAGGAATGACGATAGAAACGGCAAGAATAACTTTATCAAGTTTTTTGTTTGTTTCTGCACTATGCGTTGTACTCTTCCTTTTTGAGCAACAATTTTTCTAGTAGATTCCATCCCATAAATTGATTCTGTGTTGAAGGGCTTTTTTCGATGTTTCAAGGACCTCTAGGGTTTTAGTACTGTCATTTTCACACAGCTCCTCTACCATTTGAAGTGAAAGGGGACCGTGCTCATCGCCATCTAATTCTATGTGCCTGTCTAAATAATACCGAAGCTTATTATACAAGGTGTTTTTCGTGTCCGCCTGCTTTAAAATTTCAATGAACATGTCAGGTATTAAATCCTCACGCCCAAAAGTGAAAGCAGCAGCAATGCAGTGGCCTTTTCCGGAGTCAATCACCTCAAAAGAAAAGCGAACGAAATCTTTAACAGAAGGATCGATATTTGCCGCCTCAAGAGCTTCCATGATCCCAACTCCATTTTCTATTTTTTGCACCAGGATTCTTACTTCATTGGAGTCTGCACCGATCTGCTCCATAGACTCAATGTACATTTCAAAATGACTTTTTGGCTCACCTAATTCATTGATATCACTCTCCTCACCATGAACGATCTCATTAATAAACCTAGCCAAAGAGGCTTTGGGTTTTGGTGTCCAAGGAATTGTTGTTGTTGTTAACTGAATCTGCAAAGCCTTTAATAGAGACATGAAATCCCAAACAGCAAATACGTGCATAGACATAAAGATTTTAACGTCTTCAATACTTTGCAAATGATCATATAGGCTATGGTTTTTTAGCTTATCCCTTAACGGGTTCAATTGCTCTTCTATGTATTCAATTTGTTTTGACACTTGTGTTCTCTATAAGTAAGTGTAAGTCTTTAATTAACCGCTGAGATTCTTTATTGTTTACGATTCCATCGAAATCTGTTATGTTATAGACGCCTCTTAAGAACCCATCAGGGTCTACCAAAGAAAATGCACCCGAGTGAGCATATCCACCCTCTGCTTGTTCTTCTCTACCTGCAAATACTTTAAAGCTTTCAATACCTAAGCGATGGGTAAACGCTTCGTCGCCTGTTAAAAAGTCCCAGTTTTCGCAGTCTTTACAATAACGGCGTTTGTACTGTTTTAGTGCTGCGGGGCTGTCTTTTTTTGGGTCTATAGAAAAGGATAGAAATTGTACTCTTGAATCACTATCAATCTCTTGAATCATTTCCTGAAGTCGTTTCATTTCACCATTCATTATGGGACAAATCGTTGGGCAGGTCGCAAAAAAGAATTCGGTAATCCAAATCTTGTTTTTGTAAGTGGCATTCGATACCGATATAGAATCTTGATTGAGATAAGAGAAATCAAGAATTGGTTGGTAAACCGTATCAACAAGTTTTATACCGTCTTTAGTACTATACTCAAGGTCGTAATGTCCGATGTAGGGAAGCTTGACTTTTGATTCATCATCCGAACAAGCACATAGAATGAGTAATAAAAAGAGTGGAAAAAAGCGCATCATTCTTTCGTTGATGATTTTTTGTCGTATTGTTTTTGAAGTAGGGCCATACTCTGCTTCATTCTTCTTATTTGCCCTTCAACTTTCCCTGATAAAACCATTCTTAAATGGTGCTCTTTGTCTAAAAGGAGCATGAGCTCTTGGAAGTCTCCTCCGCTATCGACGAGGTTAACACCGTTGCTTTTGATGTCATATATTTTTTTGACATCGCCAGTTGCTATCATCCAAATTGAGGGGTCATAGTGCTCTGCGAGGTCATTCACAGCGGCATTGATAATAGAGAGATCCGTTTCGGGGTTTCCATTTCCATCCGTAAGAAACGAAATCATTCTAATTCTTTTCGTTTTTTTCGTTTTGTTGTTCCATACGTGCTGATAGATAGTTTGATTCAAGTGCCACATTAATACTGAGCAACTATCAGGACAGGAACTTTGTAGCGTATTGATTAGTAAGAGTTCTCCTTTAAACTCTTCTGATGATCTGTTATTACCAAAAGCATCCGTAAATTCAAATGAAGGCATCTGACCGTAGTCATCGAGCTCTTCGAATTTATGCTCACAACTTCTTGTGCCTATAAATACGAGCAACATGGCTGGGCCAAATACAAGAAAAAAACCAATAAACTTATTGAATCTATTTTTCGACAAGGGCTTCAGTTAAGCGGCAACTGATGACCAAGCGTCTCCTACAGCAAGAGCTTCCCACAGCGCTATGAAAATCAAGTATGCGATAAAGGTCGCATAAGGAATTAAGATGACGTTACGCATCCATTTTCTTTCGTCTCCAAGGTGCATGAATACCATGACAATGTATCCTGCCTTTAATAAGGTAAGTACAATAAAAGTCCATTTAACAAAAGGCCAAAAATCAGCAGATTGCTTTATGAAGGCTCCAAGTGCAACCTCAATAACGGTGATTAAAGTAAGTAAGATGGTGACTTTTACAATTTTACTTCTAATCTTTTTTCCTTCTTCTTCAGAATGATGCGTATCTAAAGAATATTCAATTAAATCATCTCTTTCCATTCGGCTCAGGTCTTTTTAAAATTATACAAGGTAAAAGAAGGTGAATACAAATACCCATACTAAATCAACAAAGTGCCAATAAAGTCCGGTTTTTTCAACCATTTCATAATGCCCTCTTTTATGGTAAGTGCCCTTCATGGCACCAAACAAAATCAAAATATTAATCATCACTCCAGAGAAAACATGGAAACCATGAAAGCCAGTAATGAAGAAGAAAAAATGAGCATATTGTTGAGGCCCATATTCATTTTTTGTAGGCAACCAATGTTCTCCATCTTCAAACCATTTAGCACCGTAAGTCACTTTAGGAATACCACTGTATAATGACGCGTAGTATTGTTTCTCTGCTTCTTTTCCAGATATTTTATCGCCAATCTTTCTTTTGGACTTTGCTGCGGTATACTTTATAGTAAGCTCCATGTCATGGTCATGTGCTTTTTTGATTTTAGCT
>CAJJBU010000013.1 GCA_905182495.1 Flavobacteriales bacterium UBA952 | reverse complement strand
TACGTATTGCCATCAATCCAGGTGTAAGTATCACAAGCCGTTTGGGTATCTGTTCCAGTTGTGGAGTTTGTAATCGTTAAATCAAGAGTTACGGTACTGTCGCATCCCGCAGCATTCGTTAATAGGACAGTAGCCGAGTTGTTACTTACAGTATACGTATTGCCATCAATCCAGGTATAGGTATCACAAGCCGTTTGGGTATCTGTTCCAGTTGTGGAGTTTGTAATCGTTAAATCAAGAGTTACTGTACTGTCGCATCCTGCAGCATTCGTTAATAGGACAGTAGCCGAATTGTTACTTGCAGTATACGTATTGCCATCAATCCAAGTATAGGTATCACATGCCGTTTGGGTATCTGTTCCAGTTGTGGAGTTCGTAATCGTAAGATCTAAAGTTACTGTACTGTCACATCCTGCAGCATTCGTTAATAGAACAGTAGCCGAGTTGTTACTTGCAGTATACGTATTGCCATCAATCCAAGTATAGGTATCACAAGAAGCTTGGGTATCTGTTCCTGTGTGGAGTTTGTAATCAACAACTGTCATAGAAGCATTAGAAGCACATTGACCTGGGGCAGGTGTAAATGTATAGTTGGTAGTCAATGTGTTATCAATTACAGGAGACCACGTTCCATTTATACTATTGGTAGATGTAACCGGCAGAGTCAAGGCATCGCCACTACAGATATCTGCTATAGGGTTGAAGCTTGGTGTAATATTATTAGCATTTATAGTTACAGTAATAATTTCTTGTGCTGTAATACTACAAATGGGACTAGAGGCAATAGCGGTAATTATAGCTGACCCACTGGAAATACTAGGAGTGAAGGAGGTCGATAAGTCTGTTGGATTAGAAAAAATTCCGTCAAGAGAAGACCAGTTTATAGTTGTTCCTAAGCCACTAACGACAGCGGTGAAACCTGGAATATCGCCATTGCAAATGACAATATCCGCTATAGGATCAACCGTTGGCGCCGGTCTTACCTGGACGGTGGTAGTGGCAGTTGCGTTAGCGCACTCTCCCGGATCAGGAGTAAAGGTATAAGTTGTCGTGACTGTATTATTCAGAGCGGGCGACCACGTTCCGGATACCCCCTCAAGGCTTGTGGAGGGCAGTATTACCGGTTCGCCAACACAAATAAACGGAATAGGGTCAAAGGTGGGTGTTATTGAATTGTTAACCGTAAGGTTAACAGCTTCCGAAGTAATACAACCGGGTACTGTTTCCAGTTGAATATAAAAAACCCCTGTGTTTAATAAGGAATTAGGATTGGTAACAGGATTCGTACATAATGCATTGTTCCAATAGGTTAATGTCCCCGCATCACTACCTGCTGTAATAGAGGCATCGGTTATGTTTCCTACTCCACAGAAAGGCGCGGGATCCGTTATGATTAAGTTAGGACTGGAACAAATGCATGAGGGATCAGACACGTTCGTTTGCATTTCAACCTCACAGATGGAATGAATTTGTGTCGCTCCTCCTGAAGACGCCGTAAATCCCCAATACACAGAAGCGGGAGAGAAGAAGAAGTTGCGGATGTTTCCACTGTACGATGAAACGAGGGCATCATCGAAATAGACATTGTATAATAAGGAAATTGCATTCCACGTAATACAAATATCATGATCAATTCCATCAACGACAGAGCCTCCAGATGGCAGTAAACAGTCTGGTCCTGAAATTGTAGCTGCACTATTCGTAGAGCCATCAACTTGCATAGATGAATGGTTACAATTAATATCGTTATCACCAAAAGCGGCCCCGTTATAGGTGTCAAATTCAACAGCAACACTAGGATCTATTGGACAACCGCCACCAAGACAGTTAATCGGATTTCCCGGGGCGTAACCCATTCCCCCACCGGTTCCACCTAATACGTTTAGCCCCTCCCCTTGGAGGACAAAAGCAATACCATCACCTGTTGCTTGGTTGCTACCAAAATTTGCTTTAAAAGATAATTTAAAGCTTTGGAATAAGCTTATCGTATTACAGACCCAAACGGCTCCTTGTTGAAAGTTGCCAGGAGTATTCATATCAATACAAGTTCCGTTAACGTTCGCTGTACCAACAGTCTGGAATGTATTGGCGTCACATGATCCTGGAATAGGTCCAGTTGGAGTTACAACAGTGCCATTTAGGGTAATTGATTGAGAAAGAATGGTGGTCGTGAAAATAACGCTAAATAGCGTGAGAATAATTGAGTTAAACACGAGTAATAGTTTTGAGTTGTACGAATATAAATATAAATAAGTGTATTTATGACATTAAGGCTATGTTTTTGTGTTTTAATGCCTCGTAATTATCTGGTAATTAGTTTCTAAATGAAATTATTTCGCTACCTTAAACATAGATTCAATAAACACAAAATGAAGCCTTTTAAAAAGATAAATACAGGAGATAATCTAGAGTTAGTGCTTTATAGGTCAGACGTAAAAACCCCAAAAGCAGTTGTGTTTCTTGTTCATGGGATGGGTGAACATGCCAAACGGTATGCACATGTCAGTGAATACTTTAAAAATGTAAACATTGCCGTTGTAGCTATTGATCTCCGTGGCCATGGTGACTCACAAGGAAAGCGCGGACACATGCCCTCTTATGACCATGTAATGGATGATTTACAGCTTTCAGTTAGTACAATATCCAATAGCTATCCTAATTTACCTATTGTTTTGTATGGCCATAGCATGGGAGGAAACTTAATCCTTAATTACTTACTTCGATATACGGATAACATAGTCGGGGCAATCGTAACAAGTCCGTATCTAAGACTAGGTTTTGAACCTCCAAGGTGGAAGGTGCTTCTTGCCAAACTTTCTGCAAATATTTATCCAGCACTATCTCAACCCACAGGTCTTGACCAAGGAGCCCTATCTAGAATGCCACAGGTAATCGCGGAGTATAAAAATGACACATTGGTTCATGATAAAATCACAGCATCCTTTTTCCTCAATATTCATTATGCTGGTATTTCTGCAATAGCCCAAGCGGCAGAAATTAAAACGCCTCTATTATTGATGCATGGATCGCTAGATCGTTTAACCTCTCCGGAAGGAAGTAAAGAATTTTATGCCAAAGCAAAATCAAATGTCACTTTTCACCTATGGGAAGGCTTGTATCACGAAATCCATAATGAGCCAGAAAAGCTAGCTGTCTTTAAGAAAGAAGTGGAATGGATAGATAGCATTCTATAAAAATAGAGGAAGCGCTAATGTGCTAATGTAGGTTATGAAAAAAGCAACCCCCCAACCGAAGTAGACCTCAAAAGGGGTGTGTTTTTTCAGAAATAATCTTGCCGATAAAATGATTCCGGACAGTAAAAAACTAAGAATAATTAAGCCATTATTGAATTCAATTTGATTGGACGAAAATGCGATTAAATATCCAGTTAAAATCCCCGCCCCCGCCGCATGTAGTGATATTTTGAATTTTGATGTGAAAGCTATGAATATTAAGGCTACAATGGCCCCGGTAAGCGGTAGGGAATATATGTAGATGGGAAGAACATTATTTGGAGCTTTCTTCCAGAAAAGAAAAAACAACAAAATACAATAGGAGAACATCACGAAAAGCGGGAATAATCTTTCCCTTCTTTGATCCATCTCAACAGAAGAAAGCAGTCCTCTTCGATACATTAAAATGAATGAGATTCCAGGAGCTATAGTTACAAAGACAAGAAATAGAAATAAAATTTGTGATTTGAGTTCTTCCGTTAATAAATATAGTGAAGGCCTACTTATGTCTATTTCTTCTGAAGGAAAATATAACGTAATGCACAAGCCATATATGGGCATAAACAATGGAAGGAAGACCCAAGAAATCACTTTGGCTACATAGCGCATTATAACTCTTTTCGCATTCTTGCAACAGGTATATTTAACTGCTCTCTATATTTAGCGACTGTTCTCCTGGCTATATTGTAGCCCTTCCCTCTCAACAGGTTCATCAGTTTCTCATCTGTTAACGGAGCTCTTTTGTTTTCTGCATCAATGGCTTCCGAGAGGATTTTTTTCACTTCTCTTGTTGATACCTCTTCTCCACTATCTGTAGAAAGTGATTCTGAGAAAAAGTACTTTAATGAAAACACACCGAAATGAGTTTGTACATATTTACTATTTGCAACCCTTGATACCGTCGATATATCCAAATTCACAATCTCTGCGATATCTTTCAAAATCATGGGCTTCATCTGTGTTTCATCACCTGAAATAAAATAACCTTCCTGAAATCTCATAATAGCCGTCATTGTCGTTAACAAAGTATTTTGTCGTTGTCGAATAGCATCAATAAACCATTTTGCATTGTCTAATTTGTGTTTCACAAAGTTAACGGCTTCTTTATCCGTCTTAGAGGTTTTTGCTCCTTCAGAATAGGAACGGAGCATATTTTCATAATCTCGACTTATTCTTAATTCAGGAGCATTTCTTGAATTAATACTAAGGTCAAGGCGGCCTTCATTTTCATAGATAATGAAATCAGGAATTATTTGTTGAAAATTCTTTGTGATTCCTTTTGATGCACCTCCAGGCTTTGGGTTTAGCTTTAATATTTCACCTATTGCGTCTTTCAAATCGACGTCATCGATTTCTAGTTTTTTAGCAATCTTATCGTAGTGTTTTTTCGTGAATTCTTCGAAATGTTTTTCTAGAATCGTCTTTGCTGTGAACCTTTCGATATTGCCATCTTGTCTTCTGTTCATCTGCAAAAGAAGACATTCTTGAAGGTTTCTTGCGCCTACACCAGCGGGGTCTAGCCCTTGAATTACTTTCAACACCTCTAATACTTCCTCTTCCTTGCAGTGAGCGTTTAGACTAAAGGCTAAATCATCAACAATTGCCTCGAGGTCTCTATTTAGGTAGCCAGCTTCATCTAAATTCCCTATTAATATATCTGCAATTAACTCCTGACCTTCGTCTAATTTTGATAATTGGAGCTGTTCAGATAACTTTTCGCGAAATGTAGTTCCACCTGAAAAAGGAATCACTTTATCATCTGTATCTTTTGATTGATTGCTTGTTTTGGTTTTGTAATCGGCAACATCATCTTGTAAATAGTCAGAGACATCAAATTCTTCATCTTCTCGCTCTTCAAATTCTTCTTCATTTGAATAATCATCATCGAGTTCCTCTTTTCCTTCTTCTAGGGCCGGATTTTCTTCAATTTCTTGCTTTATTCTCTGGTCAAGCTCCATAGTCGGAACCTGCAATAATTTCATGAGTTGAATTTGCTGCGGAGAGAGCCTTTGATCTAGTTTTTGAGTAAGATGTTGTCGTAATGCCATAATCTAGTCTTCCTTCAAATATAAGGTATAAAAACCCGATTAAAAAAGAAGAATAGATGTAAAAACGTTAAAAAAGAGTTAATATATTCTTTACTCTATTTTTTGCTTGATGACCTGGTAAATTTCCCAAGTTGATTGATCGAAGGCATATATCAGAAGATGCATATTCGATGAATTATATACCTCGTCAAGTTGATTGGGTACAAAAAAACTATAATTGACATAATACTTTCCATCAATTAAGTCCTCACTTGTAATCGGCCTACCAAAAGTTTCATTATTTAAATTACCGCGATGAATATCCCGGTGTGTGTATGAAGAATTGTGAGAGTTGTCGCTCATTTTCTGGTCTCCAACTAACGAGTCCTCTATGAGGTAAACGACAAGAGCAAGGTCTTCAATTGTACTTTGATCAAGCGGGTCTATTTCAACGTGTAAATAGGCTCCATGGGTAGCATCATAATAATTTAAACCAGCCTGAATATTTACTTTTAGATCATTATTTGTAATGACCTCATTCATCATGTTTGTCCATTGATTAGGGCTCTGAAAGATCGTTCCATTGTTATATCGATTTACGGTTCCTCTAGGGTTCCCAACGAATCCACCATCGTTTTGGCCAAAGTACTGACCTATTTCAACGCCTTGAGCATTTGTAAAGTCTAAGGGGTAATCGGGAGGTGAAACACTTTGAAAATCACCTATACCGCCTGGGCCAGCATGAATGGAAGCCGTATATACTCTACTTGGATTAGCTTCATGAAGGGCGTGTGCTAATTCCGCAGCGGCAGGACAAAAGACACATTTGTGTCCGGTGAAATCTTCAATGATGACATTCCTGTTCGTATTTGAATTTGCCGTAAAATTAGGCCATTCGTTATTCTGATAATCAGACCATAAACCAGGATAGATAGTTGTGTCTAATTCCAAATCGACTTGAGGAGGATATGGGTTTTCCACATGATCACAAGAACAAAACACGAATAAGATAATACCGAATGAAATTAGATGGTGCATATTTAAAAACTTTGAGTAAAACTAAGGGTAAGACCATTGTTTGCTGGAACAAAACGACAAACACCACCTACACAAAATAGGCCAGCTCTTTGTCTACCGTAAGAGACTGTAAACCTCGTAGCCTCTTTAATATATCCGCATGTGATAATGGGGTAGTTGACCCTCTTGGCGGCATCGGGATTACCGTAGTTGTATTGGTTCATAAAGCTGAAAAAGTAATGTGGTGATACGGTATACTCAACAAGAGCGGTAAACCAATCTCCTTTGTCATTGATATCTCCATTTGACTGCGGCTTCACAAATAAGCCTTGAATCTCGGCTCGTATTGCGTGTTTTGAAGCAATCTTATAGAGCACTTCGACGACGCCAATATGTGCATTTATTATACCCTGAGCATCATTTGATATTTTCGCAACATCATTGTTGATCTTGATATTGTAATAGCTCAATATGGCAGAGAATTTTTTAGAAAATTTCTTTGTGATGTTGAAATTGATATCCTGCCAGTAAAGACTATCGCTCATTACGAAAGGTTTACTTGTGTACGTAATTCCATTAGAGTCCGCAGGGTTAATCCCACTTATATCCATTTTCGGTTGGTAGGTAGTTGAAAAGTTAGCTCCAATCGTAGTGCCGTATTTTCCACCGATTTTTGACTTTCTCTTAAATGTGTATAAGAAGTCCATTTGATATGCCACCTCTCCAACCGGTTGCGTTGCATATGGATATAATGTTGCCACTAAATTATAGGTATGCGTCTTGTTCAGCGCCGGAAGGTAGTTGATAAAAACATCTTGTAAGTCTTTTGTTCGGTCCGAACGATAGCTCATATTGTCGACTGATTTTGCCGAAAATAGAATACCTATTCCCTTTTTAGTATAACTTAAATTGAAGACACTTGCATGACCATAGTTGTAGATGTTGTTGTTGTCATTACTCGGGTCCTGCTCTTTCTGAATGTACTCTCCATCAAGTGTGAAATCCTTGTACATGAGTTGAAATCGACCACCATATGCACCAACATTTTCCGGAAGAATTAATGTGGAATTGTCATCTCTTTGGTATTTACTCACAAAAGAGGCTCCTAGCACAATATCTAACTTAGAATTACTGAGCTTATCGAATGTTTCATTCAAATGAATTTCACCATCGACCCCCCTTACAATACCATCTCCATGAACCATTCTACCACTCTGGAAAGACAAGCGTTGGTAGCCATAAACCCCTTTAAGTACAACGCCTTTTCTGGGCTTTACAATAACCCTTGCCCCATCTAATAAATTATCGTAACCTAAGGCTCTATCTTCATACGTTCGTAGTGCTAATCCACTTCCGAATTGCTCATAAAAGGAACCTAAGGTAACATCCACAAAATCATTTGCATACCCAACATACCGCATCCCTATGCCAGTGCCATCAAATCGATTGGGGTAACCTTGAATTCTGGGGAGATAAGACTCGAGTCGCATACCAGCTTTAAAATTCCTGTTCGTATAAAACACGTTCATATACGAGTTGATTAAACCTTTTGAAGGCGGTTGATTTGCGCCGATAACAAGATCTTCATTAAGGTATTGAAAAGTTGATTCCGCATTACCGGATATGGAGCCTTGAGAAAACAAAAAAGAAGCCCCCAATAAAAAGGGAGCTAAAAGCAAGTATTTCAAATTCATTTTTTCCTATTTCGTGCCAAGTTTAAGAATTTCTTCATAAAGTTCTTCTTCATCACCGGGAGCATAGTTATTGTGTGAATATACAATATTTCCTTCATTATCAATTAAGAAAGTATGTGGCACATTATTCACCCCCATCGCTCTTTTAAAATCCCCATTGGGGTCCATGAGAACTTTATAATCCCATGCCTTTCCATTCGCATAAATAGCCACCTGTCTTTTGGTTTTTTCATCATCAATTGAAACAGCAACCAATGTTACACCGGTTTCATCTTGCCAATCTGGGTATAAGTCATGAATGGTATTGAGCTCTTTCTTACAAGGCGAGCACCAGGTCGCCCAAAAGCTTATGACAACGGGGCCTTCAAAGCCCATTTCAGCAGTGTTTATTGACTCCCCTTTCATGTCTTTTAGAATGACAGAAGGAATTTTCTTTTGAGACGTTTCCGTTTCTTGTGCAAATAAACAGCCCACAAATAGGCTAAATAGAAGTGTAAAAGTGATTTTCATAATTTGTTTTTTAACGTAATGCAAAAAGAATGCCACGCCAAATGTAATAAAAATCGTTAGGATGTATTTGGCACTGATTTTGATAAAGTTTTGACATTACGTTTGGAATAACTTATATTTGTTTCTATGAAAAAACTCTACTTCACCATTCTTCTTGTTTTACCATCATTTTTGTTTGCTCAAACATGGATTTCGTTAGAAGGTTCTAGCGATGTTCTTTCTGGGGGGGCTCATGAAGTTACTACATCATCTTCAGCATCAACAGATATTTCTTTTAGCGTTCATTTTGATGGGCCAGCTGACTCTGCAAAATATCGTGTGACGCGATATATGATTTCTGATCCAGAAGGTTGGCAAAATAACCTTTGTTGGGGACACTCAACTGATGCTTTTGGAGGGACATGTTATTCTTCCAGTCAAATGAACTCAAACCCTTGGACCACCGGATCCTCTGCAGCATTTTGGATTGAGTCGGGTCAAACCCCTGAAGAATACGGAAAACTTAAGTCTACAATCAAGCCTGCTGAAGGAGTTGTAGGACTTGGTCATTATCGATACTACGTTTCATTTGATGGATCCAACTATATCGATTCTGTTGACATAAAATTTGATTATGTTCTTGACGTGGAAGAGGTAGAACCAATTTCAGTTGCTATTATTCCAAATCCAGCATCAGATTATATCCAAGTTAAATTAAATGGTGTTACTTCAGCAAATATGAAAATGGTAAACGTATTAGGAAGCGAAGTCCTTAATCAACAAGTGGTTTCATCTTCTGTTTTTGATATATCCTCATTCAGGAATGGTGTTTACATCATGTCGTTTACGGCTCCTGGTTCTCAAGCGATTGTGCGAAAAGTCATCATCAAACATTAATATATTTTTCACATCAGTGGTCTTACTTAGACAATTAAATTGTCTACTTTCGTTTTATGTCAAAGAAAAGGTCTAAAACCAGGTCTGTTGGTGTTGGAAGAAAATCTATAAGAACACTACTTATTCGTGTGTTTGAAAAACACGATTCAAAAGAACTTAGTCACAAAGAAATTTGTCAAATTGTAGATGCGCGTGATCCGAATTCGCGACAAAACGTTTTTGATGAGCTCAATGAGCTCGTTAAGCATGGCTCTGTCGAAAGAATAAATCACTTTACATTTAAAGCCAAAGGAAACAAGTTATACCTGGAGGGTAAGATTGATATCACTCAACGTGGATCAGGATTTATTACCTGCGAAGGGTATGAAAAGGATTTTTATGTAGCCCCTCAAAACACCAATAAAGCGCTTCATGGGGATTTAGTGAAAATTAAGGTAATCAAACAGGGGCGTTCTAGAGCCGAAGCTGTTGTTGTTGAAGTCATCAAAAGAGATAAAGAGCAATTTGTTGGAGTACTCAAAATCATGGAGAAATTCGCGGTTCTTATTCCTGATAACCCTAGATTGGGGATGGAAATACAGGTGCCTAGAAACAAATTGAACGATGCTAAAAGCGGAGATAAAGTACTCGTAAAAATAACGACATGGCCACAGGGGAGAGAGACTCCTTTTGGAGAGGTTACCGCTATACTTGGTGCCAATGGCAGCAATGATGCCGAGATGCTCGGGATTTTGTACAACCAAGGTATTGAACCCGTTTTCCCGGATGCTGTAATGGATGAAGCCGAGTATGTTAAAATTGAGCTAGATCCTGAAGAGATAAAAAGAAGAAGAGATTTTAGAGAGATACTAACCTTTACAATTGATCCATTAGACGCTAGAGATTTTGACGATGCTTTATCAATTCAAAGATTGTCCAATGGTAATTTAGAAATAGGAATTCATATTGCGGACGTAAGTCATTATGTGCAAGAAAATAGCGCAATGGATGCAGAAGCCTTAAAAAGGTCGAATTCAGTTTATTTGGTGGACCGCGTAATTCCAATGCTCCCTGAGCAGCTTTCAAATGTCGTTTGTTCTTTGCGTCCCAATGAAGATAAGTTTAGTTTTTCAGCAGTATTTGAATTAGACGAAACAGGTAAAATATTTAAAGAGTGGTTCGGTAAAACGGTGATTCATTCCGATAGAAGATTCACTTATGAAGAGGCTCAAGAAATTATAATGGGAGCAGAAGGAGATCACAAAACAGAGATTTCTTTAATGAATAAAATCGCAAAAACTTTGCGAAAAAGAAGGCTTAAAAATGGTGCTTTAAGCATTGAGTCTGAAGAGATGAGGTTTCGTCTCAATGAAGAGGGCTTTCCAGCTGAGGTCGTTATTAAAACATCTCAAGAGGCTCATAAATTGGTAGAAGAGTTTATGCTTTTAGCCAATAAGCAAGTGGCTATATTTTTGGGAAAACCTAAGGAAAATGGGGGAAAGGGTGACATTAGTTTGTACCGTACTCACGACCGTCCAGATCCTTCAAAGCTAGACATCTTTTCAGTTTTCATTAATAAATTTGGTTATAAAGTTGACCTAACTGAACCAGGGCAGATTGCTAAAAACATAAATAAACTATTAAGTGACGTTCGTTTAAAAAATGAATTTTCTTTAATCCAATCGATGGCTATTCGCTCCATGGCTAAGGCGGTCTATGAAATAGACAACATTGGACATTATGGTTTGGCATTTGACTATTATACGCATTTTACGTCGCCGATTCGTAGGTATTCAGACCTCATTATACACAGAATTTTAGAGGCAAAAGTCGAGGGTCATAAGCACCCTTATTCAAAGGGATTGGAGCAAATATGCAAACATATTTCCGCAAATGAACGTAAGGCATCTGAGGCCGAAAGGGAATCAACGAAGTACTTCCAAACACTTTTTGTTCAAGAGCATATTGGCGATGTTTTTGAGGGTACGATCTCAGGAATTGCTGAGCATGGTATGTACGTTCGTATGAATGAAAATCATTGTGAGGGTATGATTCAAATGAATCAAATCCCAGGTGATCGATTCTATTTTGATCAAGATAAATTTTGTATTCGAGGATCGAAAACTAAAAAAGAATTCAATTTTGGTGATACGGTAACTGTTCGTGTTTATGAAGTTAGTCCGCGCAAGCGACAGGTCGATCTAGAATTTGTTAGTGTAGAATAAAATGGCTCTTATAAAGAAATGTAGAGGTTTTGAACCTAAACTCGGTGAAGATTGCTGGTTGGCGGAGAACGCAACGCTTGTAGGTGATATAGAAATGGGAGATCAATGCTCAGTTTGGTTCAATGCAGTCATCAGAGGCGATGTGAATTCGATAAGAATTGGGAACCGGGTCAACGTTCAGGATGGCGCTGTTTTGCACTGTACTTATGAAAAGACAAAAGTAGTGATCGGAGATAACGTTTCGATTGGACATAATGCGCTTATTCACGGTTGTAGTATTGAGAGCAATGTTTTAATTGGCATGGGAGCGATTGTGATGGACAACTGTCATGTTGAGTCGAATACAATCATTGCGGCCGGCGCTGTGCTTTTAGAAGGCACAAGGGTAGAATCTTGGAGTATTTATGCTGGGGTACCTGCTAAAAAAGTAAAAACCCTATCACCCGAATTATTTAAGGGAGAGGTAGCGCGAATCTCTAAGAATTATATCAAGTATTCTTCTTGGTTTAAATAAAAAAAGCGGCTTTTTCAAACCGCTTTTAATCTAAAATTTAAAGAAATTAATTATGCAACTTCTTTAGACGATGCAACAGCTAAACTATATACAACAAGTCCAAATCCAATTTTATTAATGGCGTCACCTATGTTGTACACGACATTCATATCAATACCAAGATTTCCCATGAATGAATACCATTGTCCACTTGCCGTTCCAATCATATATCCTAATGGGTAGATTGCCCAGCCAATAAGAACAAACTTACACAACATATTGTGAGCGTTTAAAACATTGCCACCAGCTTTTGTGGCCAAGGCTTTTGCTTCTCCAAACATTATTAAGTAAACGATGTAGAAATATGCAAGACCTGAAATTAATCCCCACATGGCTGCGCTTTCGACATAAACAGCTTCTCCAAAGTATCCTGTGACCAACATAACAACAGATGCACCGATAAGTGTCCATAAAAGTTTTTTCGTTGCGCCTGCTACTTTTAGAATTAGATAAAACTCTACACACATCAATGGAACAGTTAAAATCCAGTCTACATATCGGAAGAAAGTAGGCGATTCTTGTGTGCTAGCCCAATAGTCTCGCATGTAATAATAATGCACTGCAGCTATAAAAGTGATCAATCCTGAAACGAGAATCGAAGTTCTCCATTTCCTATCAACAGAGTTTATAGAAAAGAAAAAGAAGACAGCTGCTGCCATCATCGCCATACACCCTACAAAAAATGTAAAGCCAACATAATCATCGGTTGCCATTTTAGGCACCATTAAAAATAAATTATTCATATTGTTTAGTTTTTGGTTATAGGTCTAAAACAAAAATAGGTTCAAAAAGTTCATGGATTTGAACATTTTTTTTGAAAAAAACGATTACAAAACATAAGTAACTGTTATTAAGACATTTGTATTTTTTAGGAGACGAGAAGTTTTTGTACAAAAATTGATTCAAGTGTAAAGTATTTTAGTTTCATTACGTTTAAATTCACTTCTTGAATCAACTTGGACTTTTTAAGTAATTTAGCGAAAAACAAATGAGATGAAATACCAACCTCTAGATTCGAGCCTCTATATTAAAAACCGTGATAACTTCATGTCGCAGATGTCAGAAGGGACACTCGCCGTTTTTAATTCAAATGATATTTTTCCAATAAGTGCAGATAGCTCCATGCCTTTTCAGCAGCATCGTGATATTTTGTATCTAACGGGAGTGGACCAAGAGGAATCGATTTTGGTGTTGTTTCCAGGGGCTTCAAATGCCAAGCAAAGAGAAGTGTTGTTTTTGAAGGAAACGAGTGAATTGATCGCCATTTGGGAAGGAGAAAAACTGGACAAAAAGCGTGCATTAGAAGTTTCAGGTATTGCATCGGTGCATTGGTTACAAGATTTTCCAACGGTTTTTAAGCAAATGATGGCTGAAGCTTCAGGGATTTATTTAAATAAAAACGAGCATCTCCGTGCAAATACAGAGGTTCAAACGAGAGAGGATCGTTTCATCAACAATGTGAAGTCAGATTACCCTACGCATCAGGTTTATAAATCTGCTCCTATTTTACATCGTTT
This sequence comes from Flavobacteriales bacterium UBA952, assembly GCA_905182495.1. GTDB lineage: Bacteria > Bacteroidota > Bacteroidia > Flavobacteriales_D > Crocinitomicaceae > UBA952. The sequence continues at coordinate 77,857 of CAJJBU010000013.1, read as the reverse complement.
GAGATCCGTAAAAGACACCCTTGAAATTGAGGTTATGCAACAGGCTTGTGACATTACGAAATCAGGAGTAAATAGACTCCTAGAGTTTATTAAGCCGGGTGTTTGGGAACATCATATTGAGGCTGAACTTGCACATGAATTTCTTATGAATTCCTCACGTGGTTTTGCTTATACACCTATTGTTGCCTCAGGTAAAAACGCCTGTGTTTTGCATTATATTGAAAACAATAAGGAATGTTTTGATGGCGATGTCATTCTTCTAGATGTAGGAGCTGAGTATGCAAATTATGCTTCTGACTTAACGCGTTGTATTCCTGTCAATGGCAGATTTACTCCCCGTCAAAAGGAAGTTTACAACGCTGTACTTCACGTTAAAAATGAATCCGAAAAACTTTTAGTTCCAGGAACCATGATGGCAGCATACCACAAGCAGGTCGGTTTACTTATGGAAGAACAGCTTGTTAAGCTAAAGCTTATTTCGATGGAAGATATAAAAAATCAAAATTCTGATTGGCCTGCATATAAAAAGTACTTTATGCACGGAACTTCTCATTTTATTGGTTTAGATACCCATGACGTAGGTATTTGGCACGAGCCGATTCAGGCAGGAATGGCTTTTACATGTGAGCCGGGTATCTATATTCCAGAAGAGAATCTTGGGATTCGTTTAGAAGATGACCTTATCGTTCAGCAAAGCGGGGCGCCTTTCAACTTAATGGCAGATATCCCATTGGAAGCCGAAGAGATTGAAGACAAGATGAATTCTTAAAACGTTGTTAGTATTTCGAAGTATAGGATCAGGGAAGCCTTGTGTTTTTTTGCACGGGTTTCTTGAATCATCCTCAATGTGGAAAGACCTTCCTTTAGAAACGTTAAAGATTCAAAGTATTCTCATTGATCTACCAGGGCATGGATCGTCTCCGCTCTCCGATGAATTTTCTAAAAATAGAAGTGTCGGTCAAATGGCAGATGAGGTTATTGAACTTATCGATCATCTAGGCATAAAAGAATTTAACATTGTCGGTCACTCCATGGGAGGTTACGTCGCTTTGGAAGTGAAAAACAAAAGACCATTATGCCAAAAAGTAGTATTACTCAATTCAAACTATTGGGAAGACGCTGTCCCGAAAAAAAGAGATAGAAAAAGAATTGCAAAATTAGCTTTTGAATCCAAGAATTATTTCATCCGAAAGGCTATACCAAGTTTGTTTATTGATCCAAAGAAATATCAAAAAGAGGTGACATTATTACTAGATGAAGCCTTCCAAATCAAGGCTGAAGCGATTGCTTTTTCCTCATTAGCAATGGCGGCCCGAAAAAACTGGAAAAACTTAAATCCCAAGGGGGATTATTATCTGATTCATGGAGCGAATGACCGTCTTCTTTCTCGTGGGCAGATTGACCATCATATTATAAATTCAGAGAACGTTTTTATTATAAAAGATGGGGGACACATGTGCCATATTGAATCTCCAAAGGAAGTTTTTAAGGTCTTAAACGAGATTTTATTTACCTGATGTATTTGAGACAGGTAGGTGTTTTTAGTTTTATTTTATTTTCTTTACGCTGATTTTTTTTTGGTTTTGGCATGGTTATCGTATAAGTGGTTGTGAGTCAGACCGGAATCTTTAAAAAAATTCAAACGAGACTTTAAATTTATTTTATTCATCAAACCCACTCACATGAAAACACCAATACTTCTTTTTTGCTTTGCAATTTCCCTTACTTCATTTGGCCAAAAAAAGTCAAGTTTCGGATCTGTTAATATCAAGTCATCATCTCCAAAGCAGTCGGTAAGATCGACGCCTAGGGTTTCGACTCCATCTTCATCACATTCGGCACCTTCAATTCAGCGTCACAATACGAGAAAACCTTCTTCGAGTTCTACACCTTCTTCCTCTGCTTTTGAGGCCCAGAGCATTCAACGTCACAACACGAGAAATCCAGCCCCTCATACCGTAAACTCTTCGAATACATCTTCAGATCGCAACCCCGTTGTCAATTCGTCTACTACGAATAATTCAACTTCAACCTCGTCATCTTCCGGCACAAATAACACAAGTTATTATTCACAATCATCAGGATCACATGCTAATACTGGGTATTACAGCACGTATGGACCGATAGTAACAGTTTCAGGAACGCGTTCAGAATATGATAGATTGTCAACCTTGACAGGAGGTCAATATGTAGAATATGGCCACCAACAATTAGTAAGAGCTCTAGAGGATGTGATCATCCAAAATGCAAATGATTCAACCGATATTGTCATCCTGGTTGATATTTCAGGAAGCATGGGGAATAACATCAAATCTATTACCAAAGAAAGTAATGCCATCCTTTCTTCGATGCCATTTGGTTCAAGACTTGGTGGAGCTACCTTTAAATTTTCGAAAAGCCTTAACTGGTTCAATTTTTCAGATCTTAATGAGGACCATCAATACGCTATGGATTTCATTACTAAAAAAAGAAAGTATTTCAGCAGTGAGTCGCATTATGATGCGCTCCTGAGAGCCATAAAATCCAATACATGGAAAAACAGAAAACGCATGGTCATTACCATAACTGATGAATTTATTGAGTCAGGAGAAAATTTCAATTCTGAAACTACAGTTGTTGCAGCAGCTAATGCCAAGGATGTTGAACTTTATACCATTATGCTCAAGTATTAAGGTGGTTTCCTAAGCGCTCGTAAGAGAATCACCAGGTGATTATCTGCGAATGTTATATTCATTTGCCGTTAATTAATTCCTTTTGAATACGTAATTTAGAAGGAACTTTAACGGCTTTTTTATGCGTTTAATGATCGTCACTTTATTCTTGCAGGGGTTTCTGGTTTTGGGGCAGAGCGATTTTAACCCGTCAATGCATGCGCATGTCTATCAATTGCCTTTTGAAGCCGATAAAACGGTTCTAATTATGCAGGGTTATAACGGTACGTTCTCCCATAAGAATAAGTTTGCTTTAGACTTTAGGTTGCGCAAGGGAAGAATTGCGTGTGCAGCAAGAGGAGGGAAGGTTATAAAGGTTGTAGAACATAACAGCGAAGGAGGAGCGAACATCAAGTACATTCACAAAGCAAACTATGTGGTTATCGCTCATGGGGACGGAACTTATGGTGGCTATTGGCATTTGATGCAGGATGGCGCAATCGTTGAAGTAGGAGATGAGGTTGAGACAGGTGATCCAATTGGTAAATCAGGTAGCACAGGGTTTTCTTCCATGCCTCATTTACATTTTATGGTCTATAGCTATAATCAAAAAGGAGTTCAATATACGTTGCCAACAAAATTCCATACTAGAAAAAAGGGTGCTAAATACCTCAGTTCATACAGCTTTGTAGGAAGACCTTAAGGTTTGTCAAAATATAGCTCATAAAAAAAGCCGAGACGAGCTCGGCTTTAATAAATATTATTGATGTTCTAATTAGAATTTGAAAGATAATCCAAATTGAAGCGGCGAACCACCCCAAGCACCTAGTTCAATGTGCGCTCCAATGTTATCTGTGAAGAAAAACCTCGCGCCAAATGCAAACCTAAAGGTAATAGGTAGTAAAGCTTCCTCTTGTTCTGCATCTATTTCGTCATTTGTTGAAAAGACTCTGCTAACGGCTTTATAACCTACTCCAGCACCGATGTACGCATCTACAAGATCATTTTGAACAATATGCTTATTCAAACGGATCATAATACGCGTTTTTTTAGCGGTGTAATCAAAATTATCTGAATAGGATGAATCGGAAAATGTCATAGATACAGGGTCGTAGACAGATATTGTATCAATTCTATCATAATTATATCCGGTTTTAACGTAGTTTCCGTCTATAGCAATTCCAAAATCATCTGCTAACATATACTCAACACGTCCACCGTAAGCAAATTGACCACCGTTAACTTTGTAGTTCTCTTCACCATCAGAAGCAGTATTCCATGCAAGGTTACCAGTTGGCCAACCAATACCTCCATCAATTAAGATACTCCCCTGCATAACGGGAGTTTGAGCAAAAAGGCTTGAGCTCATAAATAATCCGAAGCCTGCAATAAGTAATAATTTTTTCATGTCTTTTAATTTAGTTTGAGCAAGTTTACGCATTATTTTCTCTTAGGTTACATTTAGTATACGCTTTTATCAATATCCTAACCGACCGGAGTTAAATTACTGAAATTCAATACCTTGTGCTTTTCGGGGGGTTTTTTTCTTAAAAAGAACGGATCGCTTGACTTGATTAACAATTTGAATTATCTTTATGCTTTGATTTAGTCTGATGTATTGATGATTTTAAGGCAGGATCTTTTTTTGTCTATAAATTAGAAATAGGATACTACAGTCAAAATATTTATTCGGCAATAAAATTCTTCACAATGGGTTGTTTAGTTGTTTATGCGCTGATATAGATAGGAATGGATATTATACATTATCTTTGAAACCTAATAAGAGCTAACAATGGGAAGGTCACAAGAAACATTTTTTAAAAAGCAGCGGGAAAAAAACCGTGAGCGTAAGAAGAAAGAAAAATTCGAAAAGAAAGAAAATAGAAGGGCATCTTCCACTGGAGGGAGCGAAATTGACTGGGAAAGTGCTCCGGAAAATAAGACCATGACGCAAGACGAGATGGAACAAAAAGCACAGAATAGAGATGAAACAAAAGATTACTAACATATAATACAATTACAATGAAAAGAGGAGTAGTGAAATTCTATAACAATGAAAAGGGTTTCGGTTTTATCGTAGATTCAGATTCTAAAGAGGATGTGTTTGTACACAAAACAGGTTTGGTTGATAACATCCAAGAAGATGATGAAGTTGAATTTGAAATGGAACAAGGTAAAAGAGGGTTAAACGCTGTTAATGTATCTAAAGTTTAATTTGTCTTCATAAAAAAATAAAGCCCTTCGGGGCTTTTTTTATGCCAAAAACTTCCGCAACCATTTGAATCCTTTGAAGGGGACGTACTTGAATGGTAAGTCAATCCATGTCTGAGATTTAACGACGGCTTTTGCATGACTAAAGCATAAAAAGCTTTGATAACCATGGTAGGATCCATGTCCACTATGACCCACACCTCCGAAAGGTAAGTTTGGATTCGCTATGTGAAGCATTCCGTCATTAATGCAGACACCACCAGAACTCGTTCTCTGAAGCAGAGACCTCGAATCTTTTCCGTAGTAATATAGTGCAAGTGGTTTCTCAAATTGCTCAATGATATTTATAGCGTCCTCAATTTTATCGAATCCTATGACGGGCAAAATAGGCCCGAATATTTCTTCCTTCATTATGGGATCTTCAAGTGAAACTTCATCAAGAATAGTTGGCGATATCTGTAAGGTCGATTCTTTTGTTTGGCCACCATATTTTACTCGAGAACCGTTCATTAATCCAATTAAACGATCATAATGCCCTCTGTGAATAATTCTTGGATAGTTTTCACTTTCTAATATCGGTGTACCGTACATTTTATTCCATTCCTCATGGATTTTTGTCATCAATTCTTCCTTGATTTGCTGGTCAACTAAAATATAATCAGGGGCGATGCAGGTTTGACCCGAATTGATTGTTTTAGACCATGCAATTCTTTTGGCTGCAATTTTTATGTTTGCTGATTTGTCAACAATACAAGGAGATTTACCTCCTAACTCAAGTGTTACAGGAGTTAGATACTCTGAGGCCGCGCGCATTACAATTTTCCCAAGAGCGCTTCCTCCAGTAAAGAAAATGTGGTCAAATCGTTTTTTGAAAAGTATTTGATTTTCTTTTTTTTCACCATGAACAATGGTGATGTGTTCCGGTTGAAAAGTTTCTTTGATGATCTTTTCCATTACGATTGCTGTATGTTGTGCATCTGGCGATGGTTTAAGGACCGCACATGAACCCGAAGATAAAACGCCAATCAAAGGAGTGAAAAGTAGCAAGAAAGGATAGTTCCAAGGAGCAATGACTAGATGAATACCTAAAGGTTCATAGTGAATACGACTAACAGATGGCCATAAGTAAAAGGGTGTTTTAACCCGCTTAGGGGCACTCCATTCGTCTAGTTTTTTGAGATGTAATTTAATCTCGGAGACAACGAGGCTAAATTCAGTTAAAAAGGCCTCTTCTTTTGATTTTTTAAGATCTTGATAAAGTGCTGTTGTAATTTCTGGTTCATACTTTTTACAAGCTATGAGAAGCTTTTTAAGGGCGCCCCTTCTGAATGTAATTGCCTTAGTTTGTTGCGTTGCAAAGAACGTCCTTTGCCCTTCAAGTAATGAATCGACCTCTGGTTCGGTAAGAAATTTCATAATCAAATGTAAGAAAAGTCTGCTATTGCTTGTCTTTTGAATCTAAGAGAAGGGTCACAGGACCATCATTAATGAGTTGAACTTGCATATCTGCCCCAAACTCACCCGTTTTCAATCCGGGATCTAGTTGTGAATCTAGCTGTTCACAAAAGTAATTGTATAGAGGTATCGCCTTCTCAGGTGCTGCGGCATTAATGAAGCTCGGGCGATTTCCTTTTTTAGTTTTGGCATGTAAGGTAAATTGGCTGATCACCATTATTTCGCCATTTACTTCATTAATATTTAGGTTCATTTTTTTTTGTACATCTTCAAAAATACGCAGGTTAGTTATTTTTTGAACGAGGTAGTCCGCATCCTTCTTCTCATCCTCATGTTCAACGCCAATAAAGACCAATAATCCTTGTTGAATTTTAGAGTAACTACTTTGATTAATCTTTACTTCTGCTTCAGTAACTCGTTGAACAAGAACTCTCATTTGAAATCGTTTCTGCGATGGTTATCGCTACTATCTTCTGTCATCAGCTGTAGGTAAGTGATGTATCTAGATTCTGAAATCTCTTTTGTTTCCACGGCCTTCTTGATTGCACAACGTGGCTCTTCAATATGCATACAATTATGAAACTTACATTGCCCCATTAGTGCTCTCATCTCTGGAAAATAGTGCGCAAAATGTGCTTTCTCAAGATCCACAAGTCCAAACGCCCTAATACCGGGTGTGTCAATTATAAAACCTCCGCTCTGAAGGGCATGCATTTCTGAGAAAGTGGTGGTATGCTTCCCTTGCGAATGCGCTTGGGAAATCTCTCCTACACGAAGAGAGAGACTGGAGTCTAAGGAGTTGACGAGGGTTGTTTTCCCTACGCCGCTATTCCCTGAGATCATCACTTTTTTTCCTTTTATTTCGTCCTTTAAAAAAGATATAGTTTCTGCCTTTTCTGCAATTATGCTTTTGCAAGGATAGCCTAAACCTTCATATATTTCTGTTAAATAATCCCTAAGCACTAGGTCCTCCGGTTCGTATAGGTCAATTTTATTAAATAAAACGGTCGTCGGAATTCTAAAAGACTCTGCAGCGACTAAAAAACGATCTATAAATGCAATTTGTGTTACAGGAGACCTCAGGGTAACAAGAAGGTATACTCGATCTATATTGGCAGCAATGATTTGCATTTGCTTGCTAAGGTTGGTTGATTTTCGCACCAAATAGTTTTTGCGTTCTTCAACTCCATGAATGGTGTAAATGGTCTCGTTTGAGGAACTCACCATTGTTAACCTAACTACATCGCCTGCAGCTATAGGGTTTGTTGTTCTTAATCCTTCGAGACGGAGCTTCCCTTTTATCGATGCCTGAATTATAGTTCCATCAGCTATAAGTACCTTGTACCATTTCCCTGTTGACTTTATAACTTCTCCCTGCATAGTACAAAGGTAATTGACTTGGAAGGTAATGGAAAGAAAACCATTGAAATAGTTGTATTTTTGTACGTGCCAGAATCAAAATACGGTCTTTTAGGGCAATCTTTAGAGCATTCTTTTTCTAAAGATTTTTTTAGCGATTTATTTGTTGAAAAAGGAGTCTCAGCGACATATGATTTGATAGAAATTGAATCCCAAAATCTGCTCCCCGTCTTTTTTAGGAAGCTCTTTCCTTTATATTCTGGAATCAACGTAACGATTCCATATAAACAAAAAGTGATGCCTTTTCTTGATGAGATTAGCGAGGAAGCATTAGAAATCGGTGCCGTTAATACGATTAAAAGGTTAAAAGATGGCCGTTCGGTTGGTTACAATACAGATGCATTTGGTTTTCATCAAAGTATAAAGCCATTTTTAAATTTTAACCATCATCGCGCTTTGATTCTAGGTACTGGAGGAGCTGCTAAGGCGGTCGCTTATGTACTTCAGAAAATTGGATTAGATGTTTTTTACATTTCACGTGCGCCGAAGAATAAGAATCAATTTGCTTATTCTGACATTAATGAAAACATGGTCAATTCCTGCAAACTCATAGTGAACTGCACTCCAGTAGGAATGTTTCCTGAAATAAGCAAAACCATTCCTTTTCCGTTCCAATTTTTATCGCCCGAACACCTCGTAATTGACCTTATTTATAATCCTGAAGAAACGAATTTTTTAAAAAAATCGAGTCAACAAGGAACCTTAGTCTTAAATGGGAATAGTATGCTTCATCAACAAGCCTTGAAGAGCTGGGATATTTGGACTTCCTAAGCGTCTTTAGATGTGCAGCGGCCTGTTCTCTGTCGCCGCCAATGCCGCTTCTTTAATCGCTTCAGTATATGTTGGGTGAGGATGACAAATCCGAGCGAGATCTTCTGCTGAAGCTCTGTACTCCATAGCGGTTACTGCCTCCATAATAAGATCCGCAGCTCTTGGAGCAATCATATGAACCCCTAGAATCTCATCTGTTTCCTTATCTGCAAGAATTTTAACCATTCCATTCGTATCCATACTTGCTCGGGCTCTACCCAAAGCACGTATCGGAAAAATACCTGACTTAAATTCTATTTTATCTGCAATCAATTCTTGTTCTGTCTTACCTACAGCGGCTATCTCTGGCCATGTGTAAACAACTCCAGGGATTAAATTGTGATTAATATGTGGCTTCTGTCCTGAAATGAATTCAGCTGCATACACACCCTCTTCTTCAGCTTTGTGAGCGAGCATCGCCCCACGGACGACATCTCCGATAGCATAAATATTGGGGACATTGGATTGTAGATGTTCATTAACGACGATTTGACCTCTTTCATTGGAGTCAATACCAGCATTTTTAAGATGTAAGCCAGCAGTAAAAGCCTTTCGTCCTACTGCAACTAAACAATAGTCTCCCTCGATTTCAACTTCGACGCCTTTTTTATTTAATGCTTTGACAATGACCTTTTTCCCTTTGTTTTCTACTTTTTGAACCCTGTGTTCTAGATGAAACTTAAACCCTTCTTTTTTGAGAATTTTAGAAAAATCTTTACCAATACTCAGGTCCATCGTAGGCAAAATTTGAGGTGCAAATTCAATGACCTCAACCTGACTACCTAATCTTTTATATACAGATCCCAACTCTAAACCTATCACACCAGCACCAATAACTAACATCTTAACCGGAATTTCCTTTAGTTTTAGGGCCTCAGTGCTTGTTATAATTCGTTTCTTATCTGGCTCCATCCCTGGGAAATAGTTCGGTTTAGAACCCGTTGCTATAATGATGTTTTTTCCTTCAATATTCTTTTTTTTCTTGTCATCGGACAATACTTGAATGGTTGTACTATTGACGAATGAGCCAATTCCATGAAAGACCTCAATTTTATTTTTATCCATTAAATACTTAACGCCATCACAGGTTTGACTGATCACCTCATCTTTACGCGTCATCATCTGCTTTAGATTTACTTTTGGATTCTCAATGTCAATACCATGTGTTTTAAAGGTATGCGTTGCATTGTGATAGTGTTCTGAAGAATCAAGTAATGCTTTTGACGGAATGCAGCCTACATTTAAGCATGTCCCACCTAAAGTGCTGTATTTTTCAACGATTGCAGTTTTCATTCCTAGCTGAGCGCTTCTAATCGCGGCTACATAACCTCCGGGTCCCGACCCGATAACAATGACGTCGTACATAGTTCAATTTTTTTGACAAAGATAACAAACATCAACTATACTTTAGGCGTCAAGTCCTTTTGATTTTACGTGCTACTTCATGATTTTAGTATGGAGATTAGATTCCTTGATTGTACTTGTATATTTTTGTTCTAATGAAAACGGTTTTAATTTTTGGTTCTGGCTGGCTGGCTCATCGTTTAATCAGACCTTTAGTTTCCTCTAATCGGCGAATAATCATTGCCACTAGAGATTTAAAAGGCAAGAAAAACGAGCTTTATTTAGAGTTCTTCCAAATTGGCTATGATGAAAATGGCTCGGTCCAATTTGATATCGAAATACCATATGTTATAGATGAAATTATGGTCATGCTGCCTCCTTCAGCAATGGGTGATTATGCCAACACAATAGCTTCAATTTGCAAACAGTTCCCAACGGTTCTGCATTTCTTGTTCACCAGTTCTACAGGAGTTTATCTAGACAATGAGGGTTGGGTAAATGAACACAGCGCTTTAAAAATAGACCACCCTATTGTCATGGCTGAAAACCTGATCAAAGCCGCATATCCAAAAAACCATACAATCTTGCGACTTTCAGGATTGATTGGTCGGGATCGTCATCCGGTTATTTATTTCTTACGAAAATCCTTAAATCCTAACGGTAATGCACCCGTTAATTTGATTCATCGAATGGACATTGTCCGAGCTATTATTTTGGTGATAGCGCAAGCTCAGAAATTTGGAGTATATAATTTATGCTACCCCAATAACCCTTTAAAACGGAAATATTACAATGAGATATCTGAAAAGATATTTCAAAAGCGTATTGAATTTGAAAAAAACGGTAAGGGTAAAAAAATTGATGGCTCAAAATTTGCTTCTGATTTTCAGTTTGAATATGAAAATGATATTTATGACATTTCATTACTTGATAAAGTGATTGTAAACAACAATTAGAGAATTTATGCGTCTATACTAATAATGAGATACTTACCCCTCTTCTTTTTTATGCTGTTGGCCATTAGCGCCAAGGGGTCTCATATTATTGGTGGAGATATTTATTACGATGATTTAGGGGGAGGGAACTATCGGTTTTTCATTACAATTTATCGAGATTGTAATTCCTCAGGTGCAGAATATGACAACCCGCTAAAGTTATCTGTTTACAAGGTGAATCAAGACTTATATCAAAATGTAAATGTGCCTTTTCCGGGGAGTGTTTTACTTCCAGTTAATTTCGATAACCCATGTGCAACAGCACCTTCAAATATCTGTGTAGAGCGAGCGATTTACGAAACGGTATTGAATTTACCAGCTACGCCAGGTGGTTATACAGTTAGTTACCAAAGGTGCTGTAGAGGCCCAGATATCATTAATATTCTTAACCCTGATGACACAGGCTTAACGCTCACGACCCATATTCCAGGTGTCGAAACTGGATTTGCAAATAATAGCAGCCCGAGGTTTGTGAATTACCCTCCGATCTTGATTTGCAATAATGAACAACTCCTTTTTGACCATTCAGCGACTGATCCTGATGGCGACGAATTGGTTTATTCCTTAGTGACCCCATTTGCTGGAGCGGATTCATTTGACCCGGCTCCTGCAACCGCTCCGCCGCCGCCCTATTTTCCTATACAATGGCTTGGAGGCTTTGGTGCACAGGCGCCACTCGGTCCTGGCTCAATAACTGCGGTTGATTCCGATGGCCTGTTATCAGTGGACCCCAATATTTCTGGTCTCTTTGTGGTTGGTGTACGCGTTCAGGAATACAGAAATGGCGTCTTAATAGGAGAGACCATTAGAGACTTTTTGTTTAAAGTTTTTGATTGCAATATTACAATGCAAGCTATTTTACCCCTACAAGAAGATCTCTCGACTTTTGTCTCTTATTGTCAGGGATTAACGGTCCAATTTGAGAATAATTCATATGGGGGTTCGGCTTATTCATGGGATTTTGGGGTGCAAGAACAATCCAGCGATGTCAGTAGTTCTTTTGCACCAACATTTACATTTCCCGGCCCTGGAAACTATCTTACTACGCTAATAGTAAATCCTGGATTGGAATGTACCGACACTGCATATATTGCATTAACCGTTGGGAATCCTTTTTCTGTTGGATGGTCATCTCAAGATTCTATATGTATTATAGATAATGCATTTGATTTTGATCTCCTTTCGAGTAATCAAAATGCAAGTTTTGAATGGACATTTGATTTCGATGCCAATATCCAACAATGGAACGGAACGGATGTGCCTGTCATTAGTTTTAATTCTCCTGGTTTTCACACAGTTACCTTGTTTGGAGATGATGGAGATTGTGAAACCATTTTTGAGGATTCGATATACATTTATGCGGAACCAATCGTAGGGATCGAATTGCCTGATGAATTAGCTTGCTTAGGTTTAACTGTTGATTTTGAAAGTATTACATCTGAGGTGAATACTATTATTTGGGATTTTGGATCTAGTGATACGGATACGGATCAAAGTGCATTATTTAATCCAAGTTTCACCTATGATGTACCCGGAAATTATACGGTTCAATTAATTGGAAGTAGCGCCCCTAATTGTTCGGATACTTCAGAAATTGAAATCGAACTTAACGAGCTGTTAGAGATGGAGATAAACCATAATGACTCGTTATGTATAACCGAGGGCTTATTCAACTTTGAAGCCAATGTAAGTGGGCCCATAGACGCCGTGTTTACATGGGACTTTGGTGAAAATGCGTCGGTCACTAATTCGAACGAACTAACCGTTTCCGGGATTCAATATTTTAACCCTGGTCTCCAACACATTCAGCTTACTGGATCTTTTGATCAATGCATAGACTCGGTTCAATCTACGCTTTATGTTTATTCAGAACCCTTTATTGACTTTGCATATATAGATGGTGTCCAATGTGCGCCGAGTATAGCACAATTTGTGAATCTAAGCCAGGTAGAAGGAGATGTCATATATGCATGGGAGTTTGGAGACGGTAATGGTTCTGCGCTAATGAATCCATCAAACACTTATACAGAAATTGGTAGTTATAGTGTCGGTTTGACTTTGATGGCTCTTGAAGGTTGTACAGATACTTTATATCTGATGCAACAGGATCTTATAAATGTATACCCATCTCCAAGTGCTGGGTTTCTAGTGAATCCTGACAAAATAGATGTTTGTGAGAACGAGGTGAGTTTTATCAATCAATCAATAGGGGCTAATTCGTATGCTTATTTTTATGACGGCGGACAATTCATGACTGAAGATTCAGACTTCACACACGCTTATACACAGTCAGGTTCTGATTATCCTTTACAAGTGGTTTATAATGAATTTGGTTGTTCTGACTCAATACGCGAGGAGGTTTTCGTTGAGCCTTTCACTATTTATATTCCAAACACATTTATTCCTGATGGTGATGGATTGAATGATTGGTTTGTTCCTGTAACCGATTATGAAATCTACGAGTGGGATTTAAGTATTTACAATCGCTGGGGAGAACTCGTTTATTTGCAAAATGAACCGAGTATTGGTTGGGATGGGTCCTTTGAGGGGAAAGCCTGTCCGGATGGTGTATACATTTACACGGTGACCTATAAGTCTTGCGCAAACCCGATTGAATCTAAGCTTATCAAAGGCTTTGTCAATCTTATTCGCTAGGCACCTTCTTCTTTAATTCAAAATTACGGCCTAAATAAACACGTCTAACTTGTTCGTCAGAAGCCAACTCCTCAGCTGTTCCAGATTTTAAGATGCTGCCTTCAAATAGAAGATAGGTTCGGTCCGTGATTGAGAGGGTTTCTTGAACATTATGATCGGTAATCAAAATCCCTATATTTTTCTTTTTTAAATCATAAACAATACTCTGTATATCTTCAACAGCAATGGGGTCAACACCCGCAAATGGTTCATCTAAAAGAACAAATTTAGGATCCGTAGCTAAAGATCGGGCGATTTCCGTTCTTCTCTTCTCTCCACCTGACAATCTGTTCCCCAATGTCTTTCTGAAATCATTGAGATGAAATTCTTCAAGAAGCTCTTCCAATCGGTGTTTTCGTTCTATTGGAGTTTTTGAAGTCATTTCCAGTATTGCCATGATATTGTCCTCAACACTTAGCTTTCTAAAGACAGAGATTTCCTGAGGAAGATACCCGATTCCCATTTGTGCTCTTTTATACATAGGGAGCTTTGTAATGTCCATATCATTCAGATAGACATTCCCTTGGTCCGGTCGGACAAGCCCAACAATCATATAAAATGAAGTCGTTTTTCCTGCGCCATTTGGCCCAAGTAGCCCTACAATTTCTCCCTGTCCAACTTCTATGGAAACGTCTTTTACAACCTGTTTCCCTTTATAGCTTTTTTGGATGTTATTTGTGTAGAGTTTCATATTTCCAAGGTACTAAAAATTCAATGCAAATTTGGCCCGTATGCCTAGTGGGTTTATTTGGTTGTCTAGATAAGTCATTCGCCATACCAGATCAACTCTGAAAAATTTAAATATATTTTCGATACCCACAGTCGTCTCTGCATAAGGCACCTTATTGAATTTTTTTATAAACGTAGGATAGATCATGTTTGATTCATGCCTGTGGCTTAATGCTCCGTAGGCCAAACGGCCAGAAGTCACAAGTCTTAAGTTAAGTTTTTTAACGAAAGGGATTTTGTTCATAACGAAGCCATCCCAATGGTGCTCAATATAACCTCCCGTATAACGATCACAGACAAACTCCAAGAAGTTTAGCTTGTTAAATGCCGACGTCATGAGCCAGAGTGATTGATTCCCTGGGATAGCGTGGAGGAGTGGGTATGCAACGTTGCCAAATATACAACCGATATTTGCTCCATAATCGAGGCTTCCAAATATTCCAATTTGTGTTTTATGTTCAATAATAAGTTCTATTTTTTGATAGTTGTATTCACTACCGAAAATGTTTTTTATACCAAATACCCCTTGGAGAGAAATGGCCGGAAATCGAGAGCGAATACTTGTGCGGTCAAAGGCACCAGAAATAAACTCTTCATCTTTTGCCCAACGAATGCTTGCTTTTATTTCTGAGGTGGTAAGTTGGCTAATCGTATCCAATTGCCCGCTTAGCTGGTTTGTCCGCAGGAAATTTGCTGTTCCCAAAGGGTTATACTGCCTCCACTCTGCACCTATATTTATGATGAGGTCCTTCCTTAGGTCCTTTTCTAAATTCCCTCCGATCTTTTTTAGAAAGGTTAATTTGTCAAACGGTGCGGTGCTAAATAATGTAGCGAAAGTATTTCCAACGCCTATTGCATATGGGGACAAGCCAATTTGTTCAATGTCATAATTGTAATATAACGAAAGTACACCCCTCTTCTTTGGGGTGATGTTGAATCGAAAGGTGGCGCCATATTTCCATCTCTTATCACCGAAACCATAGGCTCCTTTAATTCCAAATTCTACCCTTCTGGAAAAGGCATTTGATGTTCTAAGAGAAAGTCCTGTTCTAAATTTTTCTACTGGATTTGTGCTGGCTAAAGAATAAATGTCTCCCAGCTCAATCTTCCCTATTTGGTAGAAACCACTTGCCGCCAAATAGGTGATGTTTTTAAGCCGTTTAAAGTATGGATTAGTGTTCAGCGAGTCTATCATGTTTCCGATCCCTGCTTCTTGTTTTGATAACTCGATTGGCCTGAGCCTCGTCCATTCCTCTTTAGTCTTTTCGTTGGCCCCATCAATAAATTCAACTGTGTTTTTAGATTTGTAGAACGGAGTGTCTTTCTCCTGATTGATAACATACTCACTTCGGTCACTTGATTTCCGGGCGTAAAACCCACTTAGTTTTGAACCTTTTGTAAGCTGAATGTCTGCAATCAGTCTTTCTTTTTTCAACATCCATGTGGTTTGGTCAATTTGCTCAAATTCATGTTTGAAGTAAAAGTCATTGACAAAATTAAGGTTGACTTCAGGTGAAACGTTTGCTTCAAATTCTTTTACAGCAAAGCTGGAGTCGGCGATCCACATAGAACCCGAAAAGGTGAGCTCCCCCTTTCTTTTAGGAACGAACTTTAAATTATAGCACCAATGCTTGCCTTTCAAAGTGGAGTCCTCGAGGTAGTATTTATAAAATAGCTTGGAGTTCTCAGCAATCGGACTAACAAAGGACTTCCCAAAGATTGTATAGGTGTTGTCATAGATGTTTAGATCGAGATACATATCTCCTAAAAACTGATTGACTTGAAGGTTCTCAACACCCGTAGTTCTTGTGGCATAAATAACTTCTTTTTTCTCTCTTGGTTTTCGTTTAAAGTAAAACCTAGAAATGGTCTCGTTGAGGATCAGGGGCAAGTAACTGACCCCGTCTTTAGTAGAATCTAGGTAATTCAAAAGCACTTCCAGTTTTTGAACGCGTCTGTTGTTTTCTATTTCTTGACTTATGTTATTGAGGTCAAATTGAATTTTGTTGTAGAGTTTGTATTCATAAGCGTTTAACTTACTTTTATCATTACGCTCCTTATTGGCAATGAGATTTCGATGAAGAATAGTAGACCTTAATTCTCCCGGCGCCCGCACAGTGACCTCATTAAAATCAAGATACAAACTCTTCATACTTATTAATGCTGAGCTTTTCCCTTCCTTTACTTGGTCGCGCAATGAATTGATGGAAACCTTTTGTTTCCCATATCCACTTGCCGAGATTTCTAAGGAGTCATCTCCCTTGAGGCTTGTTATTTTAAAATAGCCGATTGAGTCTGAAAGTGTTGCTTTTTTAGATGGGAACGTCTTGACGGTCGCGAAAGGTATCGCAGCTTTTGTTTTCAGGTCAATGATTTTCCCTCTTAAGATGAATGACTGGCCACGAGCTATGATGGATAGTCCTAGCAACAAGAATAAGATGAGGTTCTTTATCATATTCTATTATTTAGCCCCTTTGACTACTCTTCTTGAAATCATAATGCCTATTTCATACAAAAAGAAAATACCCATAGTAATCACCTGTGAAATGATATCTGGCGGTGTTATAATGGCTGATAAAATCAGAATCATAACAATAGCATGTTTCCGGTATTTAACTAAAAATTCGGGGCCAAGAAGGCCAATCTTGGTTAAGAGATAAGTCACTACGGGGAGCAAGAAAAACAACCCTGTGTAAAACACAGTAGAAATAATCATAGTCATATAGGAGCTGATTGTGAAGTCATTTCTTATCTCGCTGGAAATTTGATAGGATCCGAAAAACTGAATACTTAAAGGAGCGACCACATAATAGCCAAATAATATTCCTAAGAAAAAAAGCAGGCTTACATAAAAGACAATTCCCCGTGCTATATTTTTTTCTTTAAATTTCAGACCAGGCTTAAGAAAAGCCCATATTTGATAAAATATAAATGGGAACCCCAAAACAATCCCACCCATGAAGCTCATCATCAAGGCGTATCCAAATTGGCCTGAAACCGTCATGCTTTGGAGCTGAACAGGAATGTCTTCCACGCATGTTCCAAACCATTCACACATCATTCTAAAAGAGAAAAAATCTTTTTTCTTCATAGACATGAATACGTTGTTCATGATCCATTCTTGATAGCTCCATATTACGATACCGATTAACAAAACCGCAATTGCAGAACGCACAAGTCTCCACCTCAACTCCTCAAGGTGCTCAAGAAATGACATTTGGTCTAAATTCTTTTTGCTTTTTTGATCTTTCAATGTCTTTGTTAATGTGATACAAATTTAACCAAAAGGCAGAATAAACCTTCAATATCTATAAATCAAGACAAAACACATAGTTGGACGTAAAACGTTTACGTTGTTGTAGCATAGATTTGTTTAAAAATTAAGAACTATGCCAAAATTTCAAATTCAAAAGTTAGAATTCAATTCCTTTAATGACTGGATTAGTTTACAAGGAAACATTGTGAAAGGCTTTTTAAAAAGTGAATACACACTGAAAATTGATGTTTCACAAACCAATAGGTTATTGAATGCGATTCAGAAAATAAATCCGGATGTTTCAATCTACGATTATCTTATATCCTATACTGATAAAGATTACAGTGAATATAAATTCAATTTCGAAAAGATTTCAGGAAATGAACTTTCTTTTTCAGAATTGCAATCAGAATCACAATCCCAGGATTTTAAAATGATTCGTGCTTAAGGCTGAATAAAGACGGTTTCTTCGTTCACCTGTTCCGGCTCTATTTTAATAATACCTTGTCCGACTTTATTGAGCAATTGTGCCTTAATATCCAAAACTGCAACACCTGCCTGGCCGAGTTGGTATATGTCATTATAGTTAAAACTAGCCAATCCGGCAGCGTTCGTATAAGACGTATCATAAACAGCGACTACTTGAACAGGTGGGTTCTGAGTATTTGTGCCATACAGAACAACCATAGCGCCCTCTACTACGGCATTACCTTCATCACGTACGTAGATGTTTGCGAGAGTATCCCCTTTTTTCTTGCAAGAAGTCATTCCTGAAAGCGTTATTAAAATAAGGGTGAAAGGTATTAAAAGGTACTTCATTTTCATGATGACTTAGTTTGGTAAGTATATAGTTTCCACTGAGGTCGTATGTATTCTACACCGTGTATATCCGGAGGATTCTTTTGTATTTGATTTGACTAATATGTCAAAATATCCTGTTGTGTTTTCTGGCCCTGACACATCGAAATATTCATTCATATCAAAAGTCGTGAAACCCGAGCTATTTGTATAAGTTGTATCAACATATGCTAGAGTCGCAGGATTAGACTGTTGATCTCCAATAATAATAACCTTCGCGCCATAAACCAATTGATTCGTTGACGAACGAACAAAAACTTTAAGTATAGCGGGGTCTTTAGAAGTGCAACCTGTTAAAACAAGCAAGGCGAATATAAAGCTTATTGGTAAAATGTTTTTCATCTTTCTAGTTGTGGATGTCAAAGTTAAGTTAAATATTTTTCATTCTATACGTATCAATTCTAAAAGTGTTACTGAAGAACAATATCGATGCGGTTATCGTAATCTCCAATCAATTCCATTATACCCTCTGCAGTAAATCCATCTTTATGGACAATAACATTAACAATCGCTACTCCCGATTGTCCAGCTTTATAGATGTCACTCAATATGAAAAACGCAATTCCTGCACTATTGGTTGCTTCCTCATAATCAATAAGAACTTCATTTTCTGATATATTTTGTGTCGGTTCCGCTTTCAGTTTAACAATGGCTCCCGAAATTAAACTCCCTGAACTGTCTGTTACTTCAACAGTTAAACTTGTTGCTGTCGTTTTGTAACAGGAAGTAAGTATAATAAGCATCAAAAATAAGAAACAAGAAAATCGTAATGGCATTCAAAAATGTTTTTATTGTACCTTTGTATAGTACAATTAGACTTAATTAAAAGTTACAGGCGCAATAAAATGATTGAACAGATTCAAAAAATTGAAAAGGAGCTATTGAGTTATGAATTCAAGGCATCTGACGCCGCTGAAAAGTTTCGAATTCATTTTTTGGGTTCAAAAGGGGCGATAAAAGGATTATACGCTTTGTTACGTGATGTTCCAAATGAACAGAAAAAGGACTGCGGTCAGCAGATAAATGCCTTGAAAGAAAAGGCTGAAAAAATAGTAGAAGAAACTAAAAAACAGACGTCCAATACTGATCCTAAAGAAAAAAAAGAAGACTTAACCAAGCCAGCGGAAGCCAAGCTAGGAAGTCACCATCCTTTGTCTATCATTCGAAGGGAAATCATTGATGTTTTTAGAAAAATAGGTTTCTCTGTTTCAGAAGGCCCTGAAATTGAAGATGATTGGCATAATTTTTCGGCATTGAATTTCCCGCCAGAACATCCCGCAAGAGACATGCAGGATACCTTCTTTATTGAAAAGGGAGAAAACGAAATTGCTTTAAGGACCCATACCAGTTCTGTTCAGGTTCGAGTAATGGAAAATAGCACCCCACCCATTCGAACGATTTCACCTGGAAGGGTATATCGAAATGAAGCCATTTCGGCAAGAGCCCATTGTTTTTTTCATCAAATTGAAGGCTTGTATATTGATGAAGGTGTTTCATTTGCTGATTTGAAACAAACTTTATTGTTTTTTGCCCAAGAGGTATTTGGTGAAAAAACTAAAATACGTTTGCGACCGTCTTATTTTCCTTTCACCGAGCCAAGTGCCGAGGTGGATGTATCGTGTACGATTTGCAAATCAAAAGGGTGCAACGTTTGTAAATACACTGGATGGCTTGAGATATTAGGCTGTGGTATGGTCGACCCTAATGTCCTAGAAGCTTCAGGAATCGATTCAGAAAAATATTCTGGATTTGCTTTTGGAATGGGAGTGGAGCGCATTGCCCAACTGAAATATAAAGTCAATGATTTAAGGATGTATTCAGAAAATGACATTCGATTTCTTGATCAATTCAAATCAACACTGTAAAATGGCTTGGCAAGAACTTAATGCGATAGAAACGATTAACAGTTTTGCGTCGGAAGAAAAACCTCAATTAATTTTCAAACACAGTCCGAGATGTGGTATTTCCTCAATGGTTCTGCGGAATTTCGAGAAATCTGAATTTTATAAATCTGGATCTGACGACTTTTGGCTATTAAATGTTTTGGAATCTAGATCGATTTCTAATGCCCTTGCCGATGATTTAAATGTGCGTCATGAATCCCCTCAGGTTTTAGTTCTGTTTCAAGGTAAGCTTATTCATCATGCGTCACATTCTGGTATTGATGCAAATGAAATTGAATCCGCAATCCGCAGCATCAAATGAAGAAAATAGTAGCCATTATTTTGGCAATTGGTTTATTGATCGTTTTTATTTTACGATATCTCCAAAATGAGGACGACGAGAATGTTCCGGCCAATGTCGAATTTGGTTTTGATTCCAGTCTCAGATATATGTCTGTTCAGCAGGGCAAACTCTTTTATTTCAAGTGTTCTGGTATTGAAAACATTGACAGGATGGAAGTTTCAATTGATGGCCAAGTGAATCAAGGTTGGAAGATAAGCGACAAGTCGCTTGTTGATTTTGAAATGACGACCACTGATTTAGAAATAGGGACTTATTCAATTGAACTGAGGGGGTATCAAGATAATGAGGTGGTCAGTTCAGACGACCGATTTCTATTTGTTAACTCCAACAAAAAGACGACCGAATTGAGCTATGAAATATTGGACACGCATCCACATGATCCTAATAATTTCACGCAGGGTTATGAGTTTTACAATGATAGATTATTTGAATCCACAGGTAATCCGGAGCAAAACAATGCTACAAAAGTTGCTGAAATTGATCCTGAAACAGGGGCGTCGATTCATGAAATTACGCTTCCTAATCCTATTTTCGGGGAAGGGATTACTGTTCTAGGCTCAAAAATTTATCAAATCTCATGGCAAGATCAAAAGTGTTTTGTCTATGATGGTTTATATGACTTTAATTTAATTGATACTTTGATCTACTCAGGCGAAGGTTGGGGCTTGTGTAATGATGATCAATTTATCATTATGTCCGATGGGAGTCATGTTTTGACCTATCGCGATCCAGAAACCTTTGAAATCATTAAAACAGTAAATGTTCATTCCGATCGAGGTCCCGTTACAAACCTGAATGAGTTAGAGTTTTTCAACGGGCGTATTTACGCAAATGTTTGGATGAGCGAGCGTCGCTTTCAGCACGATTCTCGAATGAGTCTAACGAAAATAGTGGTCATAAATCCTCAAACAGGTGCGGTGGAACACTATTTAGATGTTATGGATTTATTCCAAAAGGCAGCAGCTAAAAACGTCCCCAATGGGATTGCTTATCGAAAGAAAACGAACTCTTTTTGGTTAACCGGTAAATATTGGGATAGCGCATTCGAAATTAAAATTCTCCCTAAAAATACAGGGGATGCGCATTGAGCTTGCCATTTGAGTAAATCAAGGAAGGAAATGGAATCTTGAGTGTATTTAGCCCTTCAAACAAGGCTTTTAAAAATTTTGACTTCACTTTGATTTCTGTTAAATCAAGATCTAATGAGAAAAGCAATTCTCTGTGACTCTCTATACCTTGGTATATTTTAGAATCTCCCTTAAGTCTCCCCCTTATGCTGTGCCCAAAGCTTAGCATGAGCCATTTTGGCCATTTTTCAAGCCCCATTTGTCCAGGAGAGAAACCTAACCAATAAGTTTGACCATTGTAATCCTTCAACAGAGATTCAATATAGTTATGGCCTAAAACATGGGGCCGGAGTGGTGCGAATTCGGTTTGATGAAACGAAAACTTAAGTTTGAATAGCTGTCTTTCAAAATAGAACTCCTGAAATAAATAGAGACCAACACCTAAGGTGTTGAATGCCATGTCGCTCAATGAAAACCCCCAGTCCTGACTAAATCCATCCATTATTTCTATAGCACTCAAATAACCAAGGCTAATACCTGCAGACAGAAAAAGACTTTTCCTTTTATTTAAACCACACCAAGAGAAAGTTTGATTGAGACCGTTTGTGAGCTGATAACAGGTAAAAGTGTGGCCCATTTTATCCATTTGCATCCAGTTTTTTGAATCGTCAAAAAGATGA
Source organism: Flavobacteriales bacterium UBA952 (assembly GCA_905182495.1). Classification (GTDB taxonomy): domain Bacteria; phylum Bacteroidota; class Bacteroidia; order Flavobacteriales_D; family Crocinitomicaceae; genus UBA952. Next base: position 55,441 of record CAJJBU010000013.1, on the reverse strand, counting down.
AAGCTACTTTGACTCTCTTTACTATACCATAACTTATTTAAGCCATAAATACTCCCGAATGAAGCGACTCCAAGTGTGGCACTCGTCCAAGTTAATCTCTTTTTATTTTTAGTTTCTTCCAACGAGTATTGAATAGGCTGAGCTTGAACGCTTAAAACAAATGAAATAAGAACTAAAGTTAAAATAAGCCTCATGCTTCGAATTTAGAGAATATATCTCAGTTTTTTACGTTATTAAATTTACACTACATTTAAAGAAAAATCAATAACATATGGTAAATAGTAGAAAGGATTGGAAAGACATAAAGAGTAACGATAGTTGGTCAATCTTTAAAATAATGTCTGAGTTTGTGGATGGGTTTGACCGTATGTCTAAAATCGGCCCTTGCGTTTCTATTTTTGGATCAGCCAGGACCCAAGAGGACAATCCTCACTACCAATTGGGTGTTGACCTTGCTGAAGAGTTGTCTAAAAGAGGCTATGGTATTATTTCTGGTGGCGGCCCCGGTATTATGGAAGCGGCAAATAGAGGCGCTCAAAAAGGAGTTGGACCTTCTGTTGGCTTAAATATTGACTTGCCTTTTGAACAAAACCACAATCCCTATATCGATCCTGCTCATAACCTCGAATTTGATTACTTTTTTGTCCGCAAAGTGATTTTTGTAAAATATTCACAGGCCTTTGTCGGTCTTCCTGGAGGCTTCGGCACCTTGGATGAGCTTTTCGAGGCATTAACACTTATTCAAACAAAAAAGATTGCACGACGACCTGTGGTCTTGGTAGGTAAGGATTATTGGTCTGGAATGACCGATTGGATTAAGAAAACAATGTTAGATGCAGAAAAAAATATTTCACCATCGGACATGGATCTATTTTGCTTAGTGGACACCCCTGAGGAAGCTGTTGAATACATTGAGGATTTCTTTCGTACGCATTCCTTGACACCGAACTTCTAATTCTTCAAAAGAGTCTATATTTGTAGTGTGAAAGATAAGATTAAGTCCATATTTAAATATAGAATATTTCTTGTGATCAAACAGTTTTTTTGGTCGAAGACTTTTTTGTTGAGTTCGTGGTCTTAATGCTATTGTATGGTGGAATACTTTTTGGAACCATGCGATACCTTGATTCATTCACAAATCATGGGGAAAAAATTGCTGTTCCAGATCTACTTGGATTGACCTCTACACAGGCTAAATTAAAGTTGGAAGATCTTGGTTTAAGTTATGAGATTTTGGATAGTATTTATGACCCTAAAAAACCTAATGGGATTGTATTAAAGCAACTTATTGAGCCAACTAGCAAGTCAAAAGTATTTGTGAAATCTAATAGAGTGATTGGCCTTCAACTTTCCAAGAGCAAAGAGCTGACCGAGATGCCACAATTACTATATAATGAGGTTGAATTTGCTAAAGAAATGTTAGTGGATTTGGGCTTTTCTAGTCCAAATATTGAATACGAACCTACAACGGAAGCAAATGGTTCCGTATTAGAGCAGAAATATGAGGGCATCATTATAGAGTCGGGAGCGAGAATACCTCGAGGTTCTGAAATCACATTGGTCGTCGGCAGAAAGGAGATAGGCGTTTTACTTGATCTCCCAAATCTAGTGGGAATGAATTATGCAGATGCTTTAAACTTATTGAATACGGCAGGTTTCCAATCGATAACAACCATATGCAATGATTGTGAAAGCAGGTCAGACTCCCTGAATGCAGTGGTTTTTGGTCAGTCTCCTGAATATTTTGAAAATAAAACGGTAGAGCGTTCTACGAATGTCTCTGTTCTTATAAATGCGGGTGAAATTTCCTCTGAAAATCCATTTTAATGAAGCTAATAACCTCTTTTTTTATCGGATTGACCCTATTGATTTTCAATTATTCATTTGGTCAACAACTTGAAATTGCACCTTTAACCCAAAACCGATTTGAAACCGGTAAAACGCCTCAAAAGGCTGGCGGTATTGATAGTTCTTTTTTGTTCACAACTGATACCGTGAGTATACCTTTCTTTGATGACTTCACAACGAATAAAATACAGAATTACAATCCTGATTTTTCTAATCCTCAGATAACAAGTAGTGTCTTTTACTATCTAATTGATCAGGCAACTGATCTGCCCATAGACAATGGTATTTTTTTTACAAATCAAATTACTTTTAATAGATATTATGACCCACTTACGGGGACATATACAGATACGGTATTTCCTTTTCAAGCTATAGAGGTCGCAGACTTTTCTTCCTATCCGGTGGTTTATGAGCCGATTAACCTATACCCTCCTTATTTTATTTATGATACACTAAGTGTAGATGATATTTCAGATACTGTTTGGATTCAGAACCCTCCTTATTTTCAGGATTCGGCGAGACAGTTCTTCCAGCCCGTTTCTGACCCAACAAGACTATGGTTGGACGATCAGGTATACCATAATTATAGATTTGCTGACCATCCTAGAACCCTAGGAGTAATGACTTTTGATGGTTTGAATGCGCAAGGATATCCATATGCCATTGGTACTACATCCTCAGGTTATGCGGACGTACTAACGTCAAAACCGATTGATTTAACCCTCGCAGCACCGTCTGATTCTATTTATATTTCGTTTATATACCAACCCCAAGGTCTTGGTGATGAACCTGAGTCAACGGATTCTTTGGTTTTAGAATTTTATGATTCAGACAATAGCGAGTGGAATCATATTTGGGGGGACACAGGAAGAAGTGTTGAGCCTTTTTCAGTAGAACATATACCTATGACAGATGAAGCCTATTTTACGAATGCTTTTCAATTTAGGTTTAGAAATTATGGAGGCCTTTCAGGCGGGCTAGATCAATTCCATCTAGATATGGTTTATCTTCGTAATATTTCTAATGTAGCAGACACAATCTTTAAAGATTTCTCTTTTGTCTATCCCTTAAATACCTTACTCAATGATTACACCTCCGCTCCATGGGACCATTATAAAGAGTCCTTAGATAATAAAATGAGTGAGGCATTGGAGATCAAAGTTTTTAACGGCAGCAGTGGGCCTGAAAATTATCAAGATGGTGCCCTAGAGATTTTTTATAATGGATTGAGCGAAGGGGCTTTTACCTTACAAGGTTTTACGCTTGCTGAGCAGCAGATAAATTATGCCCCCTTGGACTTTGCCACTTCTTACCATGATTTGAAGAGTGGTTATGAATTCTCAAGAGGTTTGACAGGTGATTACGAGGAATTTGACGTTCGTGCGAATGCCTCGGCTCAGTACCCTAATTTTGAACCCAACGATTCTACGGCTTTCACACAAGGGTTTTATAATTTTTATAGTTATGATGACGGCTCTGCTGAGGCGGCTTTTGGTCCAACAGGAGTACAAGCAAGGTTGGCTATTCATTTCGATGCCTATGAATCAGATAGTCTCATTGGTGTTGACTTGTGTTTTGTCCCATCTGTAAATGACGTCTCAGACAAACTTTTTCTTCTTACAGTTTGGGAAGATGATAATGGGGAGCCTGGTGCCGTTTTGTATGAGGATGATGTTTTTAATCCGAGATCACCGGTCTACAATGATTCTAAAAATAAATTCCTGTCTTACTTTTTTATTGATACCATGAAAGTGCCCGTAGAGTCGTCCTTTTTTGTAGGTTGGAGACAGTTAGATCCTGAGCGGTTGAACTTAGGTTTTGACAGAAATATTGACCAATCGGATGAAATATTTTATAGTGTTGATGGTGGGTTTTCATGGTTGATTTCACCTTTCTCAGGAAGTGCGATGGTTCGTCCTCTTTTTTCTACAGGAATGGATTCTTCTTTAGGAATTGAAACCCATTACCCTAAAGAATTTGAATTTAGTGTTTATCCTAATCCGACATTAGACAAGGTTTTTATAGTTAATTCTTCTGGTTTAAAGGACTCCAAAAAGTTATTGCTAGACGCATTAGGGCGTGTTTTATTTGAAACAAGAGAAGATTATTTTGACCTCAGGACATTGAAGTCTGGGGTTTATTTCGTGTCCATTCCTGAGCACTCAGGAAGTCTAATTAAAGTCATTAAGCAATAATGGATGAACCTATGATAGACTCCGATCAGGAAGATCTTTTTGAACATTACAAATTTCAAGCAGACCCTGGCCAAGAGTTAATAAGAATCGATAAGTTTTTAGGAGAAAGATTAGCTAATACTTCGAGGAATAAAATTCAAATTGCTGCCAAGAATGGAAATATTATTGTCAATGATGAAAAAGTAAAACAGAACTACAGAGTAAAACCTGGAGATATTGTTGCTTTGGTGCTCCCATACCCTGTTAGAGAGTTTGAACTCATCGCCCAGGATATTCCCATTGAAATCGCATTTGAGGATGACAGCTTTGTTATTGTGAATAAAAATGCGGGTTTGGTTGTCCATCCAGGGCATGGCAATTATGACGGAACCTTAGTGAATGCATTGTTGTATCATTTTGACCAGCTTCCTGAGCTTCCATCGGACTATTCTGGCAGGCCAGGTTTGGTTCATCGTATAGATAAGAATACGTCTGGTTTATTAGTCGTTGCTAAAACGGAAAACGCCTTAACTGTATTGGCAAAGCAATTTTATGACAAGACCACATCAAGAAAGTATTTGGCTTTGGTTTGGGGAGATGTAGAGGAAGATGAAGGAACGATTACGGGGCATATTGCTAGATCTAAAAAAAACCGAAAAGTTATGTCTGTTTACCCCGACGGAGATGAAGGCAAACATGCCGTTACGCATTTTAAAGTCATCGAACGCTTTGGATATGTCACCTTAGTGGAATGTCGCTTAGAGACTGGAAGAACCCATCAAATACGCGTGCATTTAAAGTGGATTGGCCACCCCTTATTTAATGACCCTGAGTACGGAGGTTGTAAAGTGTTAAAGGGCTTAAAAACCTCTAAGTATCAAAAGTTTATAGAAAATAATTTCGCTTTATTTAAAGGCCAAGCTTTACATGCGAAATCCTTAGGTTTTAAGCACCCAATAAGTAAGCTAGACGTCCATTTTGACTCAGTACTACCGGATTATTTTGAAATGGCCCTTAAGCGATTTCGAGATTATTGTAGATAATGATATTTTTTCTTTATTTTTGCTTCGCCTATATTAAGGTTTAATGACTATTTAACCATGAATAAAAATTTTACTTTACTCTTATTTATATTGATCACTTATACGTTCTCAGCTCAAAACTATGAACCTAAATATGTGAAAGAAGCATATGCGTCGTTTGAATCGGGAAAGTTTTTCGAAGCGATTGATAAATGTCAGGCAGCATTCACCAAATTAGGATCTAAAGGGTCTCTAAAACAAAAAGGTGATATGGCATTCAAAATTTCGGAATCGTTTAGATTATTGGAACGCTATGAAAGTGCAAACGAATGGTTAGATGTTTGTATAGAGCTTAAATACTTTGATGTTAACCCAGATATTTACTTTAAGAAAGGGGAAGCCTTGCGTAAAATGGGAGACTATGGTAAGGCGGAAAAAAGTTATAATGAGTTTAAGAAAATCTCCAATGGTTCTCGATCAGAAGAGGTTGCTGTGGCACTAAAGTCGTGTGAAGAATATAAATTCTATGACATGATGGAGCCGGAAATCAACTATGTGGTCAAGTGTGAGACGAAGGTGAATCGTAAAGAGTTTGATATGTCCCCAGCTTTTGCAGATAAGAAAGGACTTAAAATTTATTTTTCGTCGAGCAGAGAGGAAAGTTTTGGATCAGGAAGAGATCCCATTACAGGCGAAAAATACATGGATATTTATGTTGCAGATTTTGATAAAAATGGCGACCCAACAAATGTTGTTTCAATCGATGAAGACGGTGTCGTAAACACTTCTCAAAATGAAGGAACGGTTTGCTTTGATAAGAAATTTAACACAATGTATTTTACAAGATGTCCAAGTAATGATCGGGCAGAATTGGGTTGTGATATATGGACCGTTAATATTTTAGATGGAAAGTTTGTAGAGCCAGTGAAAATGAATCTGAAGCGTGATGAAAAAGTTTCTGTAGGTCACCCATGCTTGTCAAAAGATGGCAGGATGCTCATTTTTGCTTCTGACATGGAATCAAGTGGAGGTGATAATTCTTTTGGAGGGAGAGATCTATGGTACATTACGTATAACAAAAAAGCAAAAGTATGGGATTCTATTCCAAAAAACTTGGGATCTAAATACAATACATCTGGAAATGAGTTATTTCCTTCAATCGGTTTAAATGGAGAATTCTTCTTTGCTAGTGATGGGCATAAGGGAATTGGCGGGATGGACATTTTCATGTGTAAGCCAACAGAGGAAAAAAACACGTGGGGTGCTGTCCAAAATATGGGGTATCCGATCAACTCTCCAAGTAACGATTATGCTATAACAAGCCGCGGAAAAAAAGGTTATTTCACCTCTGAACGTCGTTTGAACAATAATAATTACGCCCCTGATGTATGGAGCTATAGTGTTCCCCCTAATTTATATGATGTAAAAGTCATTGTTCATGAGTTTGGAAACAAAAACAAAAGAATAACAGAAGCGCAGGTTATGTTCAATGGTACTGATGAGTCCGATTGGAATGGTGAAACAAATGAATCTGGAACAACCATCAAATATGATGTTAAAAGCGGGAATCAAAGATACATAAATGAAGATGTTACCTATTCCATAAATGCCATGAAAGAGGGGTATCTTCAAAATCCAAATGCGACAAAAATCACAACTGTAGGATTGAAAGAAAGTCAGTCATTTATTGTTGAAATCGAATTGGTCCCAATTGTAGAAGAAATCCGTACGCCTGAGGTACGTTATCCATTGAATGAATGGACGTTTATTAACGATTCCACGTGTAAGTCTGTAGATTCTTTAGAGTTTCTATACAACCTTTTAAGTACACACCCTTATATTACAATTGACCTGTTCTCACATACGGATTCAAGATCTTCTGCACAATACAATCAGGTTTTGTCTGAAAACAGAGCCAAAGCTGTTTACAAGTTTTTAGTTGAGGAGAAAGGTATTGATGCACGAAGAATTCAACCCATTGGAAAAGGTGAAGCAGACCCTGCAAGATGGATAAATGAATCTGGTAATGAAGTACTCCTTCAAGAGAGCTTCATTAATAAGTTCCGTCGCTCTGACAATGTTATGTTTGAAAAGTTACATCAAATTAACCGTAGAACAACAGCGAGAATTACAAGTACAGATTTTGACCCTGCTACTGCTGCACCTGCGAACGCAGAATGGATGGAGTTTAAGCCATTGAGGTAATCTCTTTATAATCAATCTTATAAATGAAACGAACACTTCAAAAGTTTCTCTTTTTTTTTGAGATGCAATCCTATGGTGTTTGTGAATGGTGGGCTAGGAAATTAGGGATTCGAACATCTAAAGTCCGTTTAGGATTTATTTATTTTTCCTTTGTTACACTTGGTTCTCCACTATTAATTTATTTAATAATGGCTTGGCTACTTGAGCATAAGCATTATTTCACATTCTCTTCCAAAAGAAAGAAATCAATCTGGGAACTGTAATACAGGGATATGAAGATTTTAATTACAGGTTCCAATGGCTTATTAGGCCAAAAGCTAGTAAAACAGCTTAATAAGAAAACCCACGTTTCTTTTTTAGCAACTTCTCTTGGTGTAAACAGAAATCCGGACTGCCAAGAAAGCAAATACGAATCTTTAGATATTACTGATCAATTACAAGTAGACCTATTGCTTAATAGGTATAGACCTGATGCCATCATTCATACTGCAGCTATGACCAATGTCGATGATTGTGAGGTGAACCCTGAGCCCTGTCATTTGATTAATGTAATTGCAACTGCATATTTATTCAAGTCAGCAAAAGATATTGGGGCGCATTTCATTTTGCTTTCAACAGATTTTGTTTTTGATGGCTTAAAAGGAAATTATTCTGAAAAGGATACCCCTAATCCCTTGAGTATTTATGCCGAATCGAAAGTTGATGCGGAGAATCTTCTGAAGCAATCAGAGTATCGAAATTGGTCCATTGTACGAACCATCATCGTTTTTGGTGAAGGACAAAACCTATCTAGGTCCAACATTGTTTTGTGGGCCAAAGGAGCTCTTTCTTCAAATAAAGACCTTCATATTATTGACGATCAATTTCGAGCCCCAACATGGGCAGATGATTTGGCTTGGGCATGCATTCGGATATCTGAATTGAATAAAAATGGAATTTATCATATTTCCGGACCGGATACTTTTTCCATTTATGACCTAGTTTTGCGGGTGGCAAAGTTTTATAATCTTGAAACCAAATCTCTCCGTAAAACGGATAGTGCTTCCTTAAATCAAGCTGCAAAAAGACCGCCGAAAACGGGTTTTGACTTAAGTAAAGCAAGAAAGGATCTTGGGTATCAACCGATGACCTTTGAGGATAGTTTAGGGCTTTTATCCTAGCGTGAAAAATACTATCTTGGGAACAATTAAAAATAAACCATAAAGTCACTCCATGAAAAAAGGAATATTTGCCTTACTAGCCTTATTATTACCCGTGTTAAGCTTTGCTCAAAATGAAGTCGGATTGGACCAAAAAATAGATGCAGCTTTCAAACCAATTTCAGATTTTATTTCAAAGATTATTTTCTTTGAAGTTTTTGAGGGTGCGCCATTTGTAATTATTCTGTTGGTTTTAAGTGCTTTGTTTTTCACGATTTATTTTGGGTTTCCAAATATCAGGTTTTTCAGCAAAGCAATTAATGTAGTCAGAGGTAAATATGACCATGTCGACCACACTTCCTCCGGGAATAAAGACTTGGCGATTGATGGAGATATAAAAGACACAATCGCTGATGAAAGTAAGGAAGGAGAAGTGACTCATTTTCAAGCGCTAGCGACTGCTGTTTCAGGTACTGTAGGAAATGGAAATATTGCAGGTGTGGCATTGGCTATCGCATTAGGCGGTCCAGGAGCTACTTTTTGGATGGTGGTTTGTGGATTGTTAGGGATGTCTTCCAAGTTTGTGGAATGTACCTTAGGCGTTCAATATAGAGATATTGGCGATGATGGTACAGTTTATGGAGGACCCAATGTACTACTTAAGTAAGGGGCTTAAGGAAAAAGGTTTTGCTCTGCTCGGTAAAATAACGGCCGTTCTTTTTGCTATATTTTGTATTGGAGGTTCATTTGGTGGTGGAAATGCTGCTCAGAGTAATCAGGCAACCATTGTTCTTAAAGAATTAATGGGCTGGGAAAGCACCAATGCAGGTGCTATTATAGGCGTTGTTTTAGCAATTTTGGTAGGGGTTATAATTATTGGAGGAATCAAAAGAATTGCCTCTGTTACTGAAAAGGTAGTGCCTTTTATGGCGGTGCTTTATATTGCGGCGTGTTTGTATATTATCTTAAGTAATTTTAGTTTGATAGACAATGCCTTTGCATTGATTTTTAGAGAAGCTTTTAATCCTCAAGCGATTGGTGTTGGTGGTGTGATAGGTGTTTTATTAGTAGGTTTTAGAAGAGCAGCCTTTTCAAACGAAGCTGGAGCGGGTTCTGCTTCCATCGCACACTCTGCAGTTAAAACTAAATATTCAGCTTCAGAAGGACTAGTGGCTTTACTAGAACCTTTCATAGATACGGTTGTGATTTGTACGATGACAGCATTGGTCATCATTATTTATAATTTTGGCGGTGCATTTGAATATGGAGGCGAGGGTGCTGTTATGATTGATGGTGTAGCCTATGAAGGAGCCGGAATTACCTCAAAGGCTTTTGGACAGTATATACCATACTCTAACGTATTCTTAACGATCGCTGTTGTTCTATTTGCGGTTTCGACTATGATTTCTTGGTCTTATTATGGACTTCAATCATGGAAGTATTTATTTGGGAGGGGCAAGGCAGCAGACATGGTATATAAGCTTCTCTTTCTGAGTTTTGTTGTTGTAGGTGCCGCAGCAAGTATGGACTCAATTTGGGCCTTTTCCGATGCCATGATTTTCGCAATGGTCTTTCCCAATATGGTTGGACTGTTTTTCTTGTTTCCAGTTGTAAAGAAGGAGCTACATCGCTACTTAAGCGCAATTAAAAAATCTAAAGAAGTATGATTAAAATAGAAGTCTATTAAAAGTCATTTTTATATTTCTAAAAAAAGTAGACGCGGCCTGGCTCTGTTTTTTGTAATAGGTGTTTTCATCGTCTTTATACCGAAATTATTATCTTTTTTTGAATCACCTCCTGAGGTAATTTTAACTGTCGAAGACCTTCAGAAACTAGAAGCAGCCACCATCCAAAAATCTGATGTAGATGGCCACTGGAAAAAACCTAAAGAAAAGAAAAGAAAAGAATATAAAACCCCTCCAAAGCGCTTCGACCCAAATCTCTATTCTCAGGAGGAATGGTTGGCTCTCGGGCTTTCTTATAAACAGGTGAAAGTTATTTTGAAATTTCTAAAGAACGGAATCGTATCTAACGAAGCTTTAGAAAAAATATATGTCTTGCCTAAAGAACTTTACGTTTTGATTAAGGACTCAACGATTTACCCCTCAAAAACCAAAGAGTTGAAACTAGAAACCAAGACTGAAGAAAAGCAATTATTCGTTCAAAGGATGATGGAGTTAAATGCCATAGATTCTGTTGAATTGGTTTCCCTCAGAGGAGTAGGGCCATTTTATGCTTCTCAGATTTTAAAATACCGTATAAAAATTGGAGGTTATTATAAAAAAGAGCAGCTCCTTGAGGTCTGGAAGATGAAGACTGAGACGTATGAACAGTTGATTTCACAACTTATTATTGACAGCGAAAACATTCGAAAAATCGCATTAAACACCGTATCCTTTGACAACCTATATGCGCACCCTTATTTGAGTTACGCTCAAGCCAATTCCATTGTGAAAATGAGATTACAGCAAGGGGGCTTTGCTTCTATAGAAGATATATTGTCTTCAAAATTAATTGACCGGGGGACTTATGAGCGTATGCTGCCTTATCTATCATTGAACTGAATTAATCAATATAAAAAGTCAGTTTACGGTATTTTCCATCTCCACAAACCAAACCGTTTTCAATGTAATGACTTAGCTGATCAACTTGATCCAATTGAACGATGCGATTATCAATTAAAACTTTTCCTTTTTCAGGTATTTCAATGGTGATGTATACTTCCTGATCTCTTAATTTGTCTTTCCTAGGGAAACTGTAGGCAGATGCAATCTTTAAGGTATCGCTATTTAGACTCATTTCATGCTTAATGTTTTGACATTTAGTGATTCCTTGTTGGTAAGAATGACTGCGTGAACTTATGTTTTTTGTGATGTGGTATAGTGAATCCGCAGACTTCACATATCTTATGTGGACGCCGTGTAGTGTTATGCTATCATTGTTTATCCCCATTAAACCCCAATTCCCATTGCTTTTCACTTCATAATTCCCTTCAGAATCGAGAGCTTCAAGTGTAGGGATAATCGTTAGTTCGTTAGCAGAAAAAGAAGCAAATTCGCTTTCAATTTCGGCTTCAATTGCCAAGTCTCTAGCTGTCCTGATGCCTATAGAAACCCCCATCACACCGCCGATTATTCCAGTTAGGAAAAGGCCGAGTAAACTTATTTTTAACCATTTATTTTTTAAATTAAATACAAGACTGATACCTATTAGGAAAAGGAATAGTACAGCGCTAAAGCATCCCATTATAGCTCCCCACCAGGCTATATTAAAGTCCGTTTGGTTAATTAAAGTGATTTCACCTAGCTCACTTAATGATAGAAAACCATCAGCGCTTTGGACAGGAATGACTTGTGCCCCACCAATAACGAAGATTAAGAAAGGAATAAGAAGTGATAATCCGCAGCCAAACAGGCCAAGTGCAACAATCGTTCTCAATATTCTCGCCCCTTTTGATATTGAACGCTGGTACCTGTCATCTTTTCTAACGCGTTGCGCCATGTTTTTGCCGCTGTCTTTAATCTTATCAGCTGCGCTTCCTACTTCTTCTCTCAAACTTTCCACAGTAATTGGTCTGCCTTTCATTCTTAAGCGATCAATCGTACTCTTTGCTTTTGGAACAATAACCCATAGAACAAGATATAATGGTGCGCCAAAACCACCGAATAAAAGAATAACTAAAAAGATGGCCCTAACGATGACTACATCGATACTTAAATAATTTGAAAGACCCATGCATACCCCGGCAATAGAGCCGTCATCAACATCCCTAAAGAGTCTTTTTTCGTGCGTCTTTTCAATGTTTTGCGCTGGACTAGAATCCGATGTTTCCCCATCACTTTCTTCTATGTAATCTTCTGGGTTTCCAAGAGCAGCAATGATTTCTTCTATGTCAGCAAGTTCTATGACTGTTTTGGATTCTTTTAATTTCGAAGAACATAATTCTGCAATTCTTAACTCAACATCTTCGATGATTTCTTTATGCCCCTCAAGGTTGTTTAAGGCCCGAGATAGTCGGTCAAGGTAGTCTTGTAACAGGCCGTATGCATCCTCTTCAATCAAGAAATTGATCCCTTTGATATTTACTGATACTGTTTTTTTCATTTTGTACTGTTTTTACTGATTTTGTTTACTGCCGTATTAAGTTCTTTCCAAGTCCCGGATAATTCGCCCAGGAAGTCTTCTCCCATTTCCGTGAGCTTGTAATACTTTCTTGGTGGACCAGATAATGACTCCTCCCATCTATAAGAAAGTAGTCCTGCATTTTTCAATCTTGTAAGTAATGGGTAAAGTGTACCCTCAACCACAATTAATTTGGCTTCCTTTAATGCAACAATTATTTCTGATGGATAAGCCTCCTTAACCTTTAGTATCGAAAGGATACAGAATTCTAAAACTCCTTTTCGCATCTGCGCTTTGGTATTTTCCAATTTCATATACTTAATTTATTCAAGTGTTTTATAATATACTATACAAAGATATAGGTAAAAAAATGAACTATGCAATACATAGTACTAAAAGTTTGTTAAAATTTACTTTTTTTTATAAAAGGAAGATTCCTTGGTGCATTAAATATGGACAGACATTGCAACATTAATTTCAGTGCCTCAATACTTGATTTCCTTTTTTCGATAAAAAAGAAGTGTATAAAGTTCTTAATCCTATCAACCTTCCTTAAATTTGCGCATGACAATTGAAGACAAGCTTAAAAAAATCATCAGAGATGTGCCTGATTTTCCCAAACCAGGGATTCTCTTTAAAGATATCTCACCAATCATGTTGAATCCTGAATTGTCAAAAGAAATCGTTGATCATTTAGCGCACCTCTATAAAGACGTGAAAATTGATGCTATAGCAGGGATTGAGAGTCGGGGTTTTTTATTTGGTTACCCACTGGCTATGGCCTTGAGGGTTCCTTTTATTTTAATTAGAAAAAAAGGGAAACTCCCTTACAAGAAAGTAAGCCATGCTTATCATTTGGAATATGGGAGTGCCGAAATTGAAATGCATGAGGATGCTGTTATAGCGGGTCAAAAAGTTCTAATACACGATGATTTATTAGCGACAGGTGGGTCTGCGGATGCAGCTTCTGAGCTTGTTAAAAAATGTGGCGGGACTATTGCAGGGTTTAATTTCTTAGTCAACTTAAGCTTTTTAAATGGCGATAAAAAGCTCGAAAAACATTCTTCAAATATTATTAATTTAGTTTCCTATTAATCAACAACAAATCAATCAATCAATATGAATTTTGAACTTAACGAGAATCAACTCATGATTTCGCAAATGGTTCGTGATTTCGCAGAAAAAGAAATTCGACCTCAAATGAAAAACTGGGACGACCATGAGATATTCCCTGTTGAAACAATGAAGAAATTAGGAGAACTTGGTCTTTTGGGAATCTTTGTTCCAGAAGAATATGGTGGCTCTGGTTTTGGATATGCAGAATATGCGACAGCCTTAATGGAACTTGGAAAAGTTTGTGGGGGTATTGGCTTGAGCGTTGCCGCCCATAACTCATTGTGTACTGGACATATTTATTACCATGGTAATGAAGCGCAAAAAAGAAAATACTTACCTAAACTTGCCAGCGGCGAATGGATTGGCGCATGGGGTCTTACAGAGGCAAATACTGGCTCGGATGCGATGAGAATGCAAGCCACAGCCGTCAAGGATGGTGACGATTGGGTGTTGAATGGCACGAAAAATTGGATCACTCATGGTTTATCTGGCGATGTAGCGGTTGTGTTAATTCGAACAGGTGACCTTTTAGATAGTAATGGTATTACAGCATTTATTATTGAAAAAGGAATGCCTGGTTTTTCAGCAGTTCAAATAAAGGAGAAGTTAGGTGTGCGGGCTAGTGAAACAGCTGAGCTGATCTTTGACAATGTTCGTGTGCCTGAAGCCAATGTTATTGGTAATATTGGCGATGGCTTTAAACAAGCCATGCAAGTTCTTGATGGAGGAAGAGTTTCTATCGCATCCTTAAGCTGTGGTATTGCACGTGGGGCTTATGAGGCATCCGTTAAGTATGCTAAAGAAAGAGAGCAGTTTGGAAAACCAATAGCACATTTTCAGGCGATTGCCTTTAAAATAGCAGATATGGCTACAGAAGTTGATGCGGCAGAATTACTAACTTATCAGGCGGCGTATCTTAAAGACTTGAAGAAACCTGTTACGAAAGCCGGAGCGTATGCGAAATATTTTGCATCAGAAGTCGCTGTGACATGCGGCAATGAAGCTGTACAAGTAATGGGTGGCTATGGTTACACAAAAGAATACCCTGCAGAGAAGTTTTTACGTGATGCAAAATTGATGACTATTGGAGAAGGCACCTCTGAAATTCAAAAAATTGTAATTTCTCGTGAAATTTTAAAATAATTTCTTGTAGGATATAGAAAATAACTTATCTTTGCCAACCGATATCAATAATAAATATCAAAGAATATGTTAATTATACCGATCAAAGAAGGAGAGAACATCGAAAGAGCTTTAAAGAAGTACAAGAAGAAATTCGAGAAAACTAAAGTTATGCTACAGTTACGTGGCCGTAAGCAGTTTGAAAAACCTTCAATCACGAAAAGACAGCAAATAATTAAAGCGTCTTATAAGCAAAGAATGCAGTCATTAGAAGTGTAACCTTCTAACAAAATATACGTTAAGAAAAGGAGTCTAAGGACTCCTTTTTTTATGTTCGAAAAATTCATTTCATATCTTCAGTTTGAAAAGCGCTATTCGGTGCATACCGTTAAGGCCTATGAAAGGGATTTGAATGATTTCCTAGATTATTCAGAACTCAAAGAACTCAAAGATTTTTCAGAACTTAGCTCCTCATATATTCGCTCTTGGATAGTTCACCTTATTGAAAATGGATTGAAAAATAGATCCGTAAATCGAAAGCTTGCATCCTTGAGAAGTCTATATAAATGGATGCGAAAAGAACAAATCATTGAAAAATCCCCAATGGTCAAAGTCAACGGGCCCAAAAGCGAAAAGAATTTACCGCAGTTCGTAAAAGAGTCAGAAATAAAAATGGAAAATCTCAAGGGGTTATTCACCGATGACTTTGAAGGTAAAAGGGATAACTTAATGTTTGAGATATTCTATCAAACCGGCATGCGTTTGAGCGAGCTTATTAATCTGAAGTTAAAGGATATTCAAAATGGTAAGCTAAAAGTGCTTGGTAAACGCAATAAGGAAAGGATCATTCCTATTTCTAAACTGCTTCATCAGCAAATACAAGAGTACCTTGTACTTCGTTCAGATCTTTCATCAGAAACGCCTGAATTACTTGTTCTAAGGAGCGGTAATAAACTATATCCCGCATTTGCTTATCGCAAAATAAATCTCTACCTTGGAAAGATAACGACCTTGGATAAGAAGAGCCCTCATGTATTGCGGCACACCTTTGCAACACACATGCTTAACCGTGGCACTGGACTTGAGACCCTTAAGGATCTTTTAGGACATGCAAATCTTTCAGCAACACAGGTTTATACCCATAACTCGTTTGCAAAGTTAAATTCTATTTATTCACAAGCCCATCCACGTGGGCGTAAAACCAATTAAATTATGGATACTCAAATGCACGCTGTTCATTTTAAAGCAGATCAAAAGTTATTGAATTTCATTCAAGAAAAACTGAATAAGTTAGAGCAATTCAATGATAACATTGTATCCGCTGAAGTTTTTTTGAGAATAGATAATGACCGTGATAAGGAAAATAAAATCGCTGAAATAAAATTGCACGTTCCGGGTAAGGAACTGTTTGCAAAAAAGCAGTGTAAAAGTTTTGAGGAAGCAGCCGACGTAGCTGTTGAAGCTTTAAGGCGACAGATCATGAAGGATAAGGCGAAATAATTCTTTTTGATGCATCCGACACCAAGGACTCTCTTCTTTTTATGTTGTATTGTTTGTTTTTCATCGTTTAGCCAAGAGCAGAGCGCTGAAGAAGAAATCCTATATGATTTGATAATGGAATACCGAAAGGACAAAGGCCTTGGCCTTATACCATTGTCAAAATCGTTGACAAAAGTCGCTCAACTTCACAGTAAAGATTTGGCTCTAAACCGTCCTGACCAAGGCAATTGTAATGCGCATAGCTGGTCTGAAAAAGGAAAGTGGACCTCGTGTTGTTATACCTCTGATCATGCCAAAGCGAGCTGTATGTGGGATAAGCCAAAGGAGTTGAGTTCGTACAACCATCCGGGGTATGAGATTTCCTGCGTTGGTAGTAATCCATTGCGTGCAGTTGCTGCCTTAAAATCATGGAAAACCAGTAAAAGCCATAATGATGTGATGATCAATTTAGACGTCTGGGATGAACCTTGGTTGGCAATTGGGATCGGATTGTTTCAAGGTTATGCAACGGTTTGGTTTGGTCATTACCCAGAAGATTAGTTTAGAATTTCTTTATTTAACAGCTCTAAATATTCAAAGGAGTGGGGGGTCAAATGATAAATTAAATGCAACCTATTATGTTCATTGAGGATCATCAAATCCTCAATAACGCCATAGGATTCCATGTAATTATGGTAAAGTGAATGCACGGTTCTACGCGGTATAGATTCCAAATAAGCAACGACCTGCATTTGCTGTAGCTCCTCGGGAGCATCAATATCTACGGCTTCTTGATCGAAATTGTCTGTGATAAAATCACTCAAGTTCTCCGCAGACTCAATGAGAGATTTTCGTTTGACTTCAGTCGGGATATATTCTTTGGCTTCTTCACACAATCGATATTCATCAAAGCCCATAAGGTATTCTCTAAATCTTTCGTCTTCAGTAAGTAGTTTCATAGCAGGATTTTAGATTACAAATAAATAACAAGAGAGCGTAAACTATTTACGTTGCATATACTTGACCCAAAACTTTATCTTAGCCTAAAAATTATTTATGAGCCTTTTGCAGGAGATATTAAAAAGGAGTGGGAATCAATGCGAGCTCTGTTCGAAATCAGAAGAAGTCGAAATGCTGACTGTTGCGCCCAAAACGGGTGCTCAATTAGATGAGGTAGTTGCCGTATGTAAGGCTTGTAAAGACCAAATTGAAGGCGTGACAGATCTAAAGCCCAATCATTGGCGATGCCTTAGTGATAGTATGTGGAGTGAGACCCAAGCAGTCCAGGTTGTTGCTTGGAGATTACTAAACGCTCTCAAAGACGAAGGATGGCCCATTGATTTACTTGAGATGCTTTACTTGGATGAGGAAACAAAGTCATGGGCTGCCTATGGCCAAAAATATTCAGAAACTTTAGAACACAAAGATGCCAACGGAGTCGTCTTGTCCATGGGGGATTCTGTTGTTCTAATAAAGGATTTAAAAGTAAAGGGAGCAGGCTTCACGGCCAAAAGAGGAACGGCCGTACGAAACATCTCCTTAGTGCACGATAATGTCGAACACATAGAAGGAAAAGTAAATGGGCAAAAAATTGTTATTCTCACCCAATATGTCAAGAAGTAGTTTACTGAATTGTATAAGTTAGACCGATAACAATCCCGCCAGAGACTGCCTGAGTAGGCTCATGACTAGGATGCCAAATGCTCGGACTTTCTTCACTTCCTAATGTGTTTCCTTGACCATCGACGCCCATAAGATCACCAAAACTGTATTGAAGTCTCAATCCGATAAGCATTCCTAAAGGCAAGTCACCAAAAGCAATTTTAGATCCAAAACCAAGTACCCCCGAGAAATAAGAACCTGAGTATTCTTCTGTCTTATCCCCATCTTGAATAAGAGATAACACACCGAACTGGTCATCAATATTATAAGTAGCTTTAGAAATGTTGGTTAGTTGTGGTCCTAATTCAATATATGCCCCTTTCTCACTCTGAAACTTAAGTAATAATGGGATTTGAATGGTTTGTAATTTAATAGAAGAGGTATAATCCCCAGCAATAAGTGCATCTTGACCGGTATAATTTGCATTATGTGTATTGTATAGAAATTCAATACCAACTCCAGTCATCCCGAAATAAGCATTGGCGGCGATTCCATAACTAGACCCCCAAGCAGCGGCATAATCTTGTGTAGCACCCTTGTCTGAGATATTTTTGTTTAAAAGCCAGGTGGAGTTAGCAGCACCTTTGGCTTGAACTTCAATAGACATTTGAGCTGATACTATATTTGTAAATAAGATAATAGTAAGTAAAGAAATAAGATTTTTCATGATATTTTTTTTAATTGATGCTACGAAAATAACATAATTGTGCTTTTAATTATCAAGTGACGTAGACTTTATTTTTCTTGATGAGGAAACTTAGATTAGCTTGTAATACAAGTCGGCTTATCGGATAAAACAAGGAGGGCTTCTGAAAATTTTGTTATTTTATTTAGCTCAATCTAATTGTCACGAAACGCTATTGGCGTATTACTTTATGAGTCACGCGACCAAGTAGGTTTTCAATACTGACGAAATAAGCACCGGGACTTAATGTGCTCAAATCTATACTTGAATATCCGCCCTCGGAATAGACTTCTTTGAAGCCTTTTCCATGTAGATCAAGAATGAGTATCCTACTATTTATAGGGCATTCAATATGTATTAGATCTTTAGTCGGATTGGGATAGAATCTTATCTTATTTCCAATACTAATTGTATTTGTAGAAAGATTATCCTGAGCGCAGTCTCCCGGCATGTTGGCATCCATCCAATTGAGTCTGTTTGTAATCCAGGAAATCATTGTGCTAATCTCTTCTTCATAGGATTGTGGGATCGGATCCGGTTCTATCCAAATAGATTCACCGATAAAATCGTCCCATTTTTGAAAGTTTCTTTGTAGGGCATCAGAGAGGTAGGTTGTGTCTTCCAAAATCCAATTGATAACGCTATCTGTATGCATAAAGGACTGACGAAAATTTGTCCAACGACATTTCAGACGGTTTTGAAACAAAGGATCTTCCATCATGTTTTGCCACCACATCGGCATGGATTCGAGATCCCAACAATCTTGGTTTTGAAGGTAGGTCCATCCATTTGGAATGTTATTGGAGCAAATTAAGGAAACACCATAGGTCTGGTCAAAATCCCAAATGGGGCCTGCGACCAGTTTTCCTCCCTTGCTGTCTTTGTCTTTGTGCACGTAGGAGCTTAGCTTGTAACCGTCTGCGTTTTTACTGAATTCATTGATTAATAAGAAATCTGTAAAGGAATTCACATCGATATAGTCTGTATATCTGATGCCTTGATCATTCTCGTAGTCATCTGAATATAGGGCTTCTTCAAATGTAGACATCCAGTCTTTGATATAATTAGCCTGCTGCGGTTTTATGTTCTCCGCTTTGGGATAGTACCACTGATAGAACATTGGATTTCCTCCCTGCGAATTGTAATCGGATTCAAAACCCTGTGGATTGTCTAACCAGTCCATTCTTAATATATAACCTCCCGTCAGGGAATCTCCTGCAAGGTCGTCCGCGTCTAATTTTGCGATATCAACACGATCATCGTCTCGTTTTATTTTTTCCACAAGAATATATGTGCCTCGATAATCACCATTGATTAGGAGCTCGACGTATTTGAACTCTGTCGCGTATTGGCCCATGCGCTGTGCAAGGTGAAAACTCATTGGTATTCTTACCTGAGATTTATCGATCACCATGGCATGCAGGATCCAATCTTCTTCACTACCCATTCCAAATAGATTGACACTCGTATCTTCATTTGCAGCATTGCGCAATTCGAGAGAATACGTCTTTTTGTCAAAACCTTGCGTTGAATTACCTCTTGTTTCAATTCCAATATTTCCGTTGTAGTGGTTAAAGGGATCGTTTATCGAATTCATACCGCCATTTGTATCATAAATGATTCCCATGGCCCCAATAATTTTAGGCTCATCAGGAATTTCGTCCGCTGTAGTGATACTGATGATGGGGAGGTTTGAGGTCGTAAGCTGTGCATATGCTAAAACCGAGAATTGAAATAAAAATAAGAATAAGGGGATTGATTTTGAAAACATACGTACTAAGCTTTAGAGAATTCTCCCTGATTAACGATTTTTTTTTGGTTTAATTGCCTAATACAGATCGGGTTTAGCGAATGAGGTTTACATGTCCAGAAATTGTTTTTCTCTCATCCGTATCAGGTAGCTTATAGACTATTTTCCAAATATAAGAGCCTTCCTTTACATCCATGCCCGCAGATCCATAAGTACCGTCCCACCCGATGTCAATTTGATGCGATTCAAAAATCAATTCGCCCCATCGGTTGTATATCCAAAGGGTGTAGTTGAATGCGTCAATCGATGGTGGAATTCTAGGTATGAAATATTGGTTGTATTGGTCTCCATCTGGAGTAAAAGTATTGGGAATAAATATAATCGGTTCTTCTTTACATTCTATGAAGAGAGAGGCGGTATCGGCGCAACCTTGATTCGTACTAGCAATCAAGCTGGCCAAATATCCGATTGAATTATTTACATATTCATGTTGCGGGTTTTCATCATTAGAAAATTCATCATCACCAAAATCCCATGCAAAGTTTGTTGCCGAAAAGGATGATGAATTGTAAAATTGAACCCACTGGCTACTAAGCGTAATTACCGCTGGGGCAGCGGTGAAATCTGCAACAGGTTTCGCATCAAGACAAATTATATCCGTTTCTAAAATTGCCGAGGTGCACCCCATCTCAGTACTTGTGAGCGTAATGTCGTAGCACCCCGCAGCTGTAAATGAGATGATGTTACTGCAGGTGCTAAAATTGGCACCATTACTGATTTCCCATTCACATAAGCTATTTACAGTGGCAAATGGATTAGAGATGTTGATACTGATTGGAACACACCCGCCATTGGCACTAACTACAATTTCAAGCTCGGGAACATTAATCATATTGCAATTTAAGCTTGCTAAAGAATCACACCCAGTAACTAAACTTGTTAAACTTGCAGTTTGTGACCCGGCAGTAGAAAAAGTCAATCCATTCCAATCAAAAGGGAGCTCTGAACTACATACTGTCGTGTCAGTATCGCTTGTTAAGGTGGGGTTTACAAGTAAATTCAAGGTCGCAATCGAGTCACATCCAGTGACCGTACTTTGGAGCGTTACCGTACTTGTGCCTGATTCGGTAAGTTGAAGACCATTCCAATCAAAAGGGGTCTGATGGTCACAAATGACAATATCACTTGTGCTTGTTAGCGTTGGATTTACAATAAGGCTTAAGGTCGCTAGTGAATCACACCCAGTGACGAGGCTCAGCAGTGTTGCCTCTTGTTGCCCCTCAGCGTTAAAGGTCAAGCCATTCCAAATAAAAGGCAATTCTGTTTCACAAACAATAGAGTCTGTAATAGTCGTTAAAGTAGGTTGTACGATTAAATTTAAGGACACAAGGGAATCACACCCAGTAACTAAACTCGTTAAGATTGCAGTCTGAGAACCTGTCGTATTAAAGGTTAATCCGTTCCAATTAAAGGGCACTTGGGTAGCACATACTATTGTGTCAGCCACGCTCGTTAAGGTAGGATTTATAGTGACATTTAAGGTAGTTATCGAATCGCAGCCGGCTTCATTTATAAGAATGGTAGAAAAAGTACCTGCGTCATCAATGTTCAAGCCATTCCAAAAAAAGGGGATTTCTGTATCACAAACAGTGGTATCATTTGAACTGCTACTAGTGAGGTTGACTATTAGATTTAAAATTGCTACAGAATCACAATTGTTGATAGAAAGTAGGTTTAATGTCTCGCTAATAGATGAGTTGAGGCTCAACCCATTCCAATCAAAAGGAAGGAGACCTTCACAGATGGAAATGTTTTCAATACTTGTATCCGAAGGAAAAACGGTAACATTAACTGTATCATAATCAGGACATGCGCCAGTATTTGCAGTAATTAGAGTTTCAACGATATACTGTTGTACGATAAGTGCATTCGTATTATTGACAAGAGTTGCGGTTGGATTGGAAAGAAAAGGGTCGTCAAGAAAATCCGTTGAGGTCCATGAATAAGTGTTGTTGGGGTCATTAGGCCCTCCAATTTGTACCGATTCCCCATTACATATTGAAATGTCACTTCCCGCATTAGATTCAGGAAGGTCAGCAAAAATTCGAACATTTTTGATGGAGTGTTTGTCATTAAGCCCTCCAGTGCTTGCTGTAAAGCCCATGTAACCGGCGAAGTTAACTGGAAAGAAGGTATTCAAGTAAAGTGTACCATTGACGGTTAAAGTTATGTTACCATTGTTATAAGTAATTGTCGCAGAATTGTAGGCGTTTGAACGAATAAAGCTCAAGTTACCACCGATATTATCTAGAAATACAATACCCGGTGAAATGACAGGGTTTTCATTATAGCCACTTCCGCTGTAGATTTGAAGCGCTGGATTTGCCCCTCCCCAGTTATTATAAGTGTCGAAGACTACTTTTATCCCGTTCGCTGTTGACGGAATACCAACACCACCGCCAGAAACAAAGCCGGTAGGAGGGACGTCTAAAAAGCAGAAGGCCAAGCCATCAGCACCGTTACCTTCCCAAGCACGAAAATCAAAATCGACATGCCATTGGTTACAAGTAGATAAATCCAGGGGCTCTGTGAAAAAGACACCACCACTGCTTGTGTTCGTTTGGTTGGTTAGAATAACTTCATCAAAATCAGCATTAGGATCCCCCCATGTATCTCCAATAAAAGCTGCACCGGTCAAATTCCACCCGGCCGTATTCACTGGATCGCCGAGGAGTTCAGCAAAAACCAATTGGGCAAAGGTTGTTTTACACATTCCTAAAAGCAGGAAAAAGGTTAAAAGGCGATGCATTAATTGTAGTTTAGCTGGCCTAAAGATAGGGAGAAAGCTATTAATGACGCAACGATCAGCCTTACTTTTTCTTTCTTTAAATGGATGCTATCGTATTTTGAGTAGTTCCAAAAGTAAAACAGTACCGATGAATTTGTGGTGGTCGGCATTTAACTTGGAATTCCGGTAGATTATACATCCCTAAGTATCAAATGACTGCCTTTGGTATTTACGCGGATAAGCCAAATGACAAACCTGCCCCGTTTCGGTTTTTGGTTTAGCCTTTTTTGTATTTTAGAGCAAATCGATTTTTGAGTCATGTTTGGAATTTTTAAAAAGAAAAATAGTGAGAAGCGCTTTGGGCAATACCTCGAAGGGATTTCGCTATTGACTCCTTTACAAAGAGAGTACAGCACAATCAAAAACCTAAGTTCTTTAAAGAAAAAGGTTCATTTATTGACCATGCCAGATTTGATTGCTGAAGGACCGTTCTGCTCCAAGCTGAAGGAGGTCGAAGTACAGTATGCCGCATCAGGCGAGGCTACAAAACTCGTGGGATCATTGAGTTTTGATGAATTCATAAAGCGCGTAATGCCAAAGGATAATCGTAAATATGTTTTTCATAATATTCTTAAGGATCCTATTGCATGTTCCTTAATTCCGCAGCTAATACCAATACCCTCTTTTTTCAAAAAAAAGACGATCCGTGATTTAAGAATTTCAAGACTCTTCGCTGGAGGGAAGTACTCTGGAACGCATTTACATATTCATTCAGAAGCCCTCAATTATCTTGTCTCAGGCAAAAAGCTGTGGATTATGTTTCCTTATTCCGATAAAAACAATCGATTTGTAGAGACAAAAAACATGCGCTACGGTCAGATCAAAACAAGCGCAATGCAATGGTTTCTTGATGCCTATACGGAGCTCTCTGAGCCTGGAGTATTGGATGAGTTACAGGTGTTTATTCAACATGAAAAGGAAGTCGTATATATTCCGGCCGGCTGCCACCATGCTGTGGTTAACCTAGAAGACGTTATAGGGATTACTTATTCATGGGTGTAGCTAATAAGGACCTCTTTTTATGATTTATAAATCATGAGCCTTTTGCCAAGCCCCCAGATTGTGGGCAACAACACCCTCACTCTTAAGGATCGATTTTGCCATTCCAGCTCTTGCACCAGATTTACAAACCAATAAGACCGCTTTACCTTTGAGGGATGTTATTTTTGATTTCAATTCAGGTAAGGGAATGTTTTTACTTTTTTTCGCATGCCCTGATTTAAACTCCTGAGGAGATCGCACATCTACAATAATGGCTCCATCTTTCACGAGTGCAGTGAAGTCAATAGGCGCTCCAAAAAACTTGTTTTTTAAGGATTGAAAAATATTCATGTTTGAATGTGGTTTTTTAAAACGAAACACGATACACCTTCTCTGTGCTCCCATCATCATAGACATAGATAAGAGGTGTGTTTGATTGAAAGGAGGTTTCTCTACCCAACATGTCAAGAATTTGGATGCGGGTTTTGGAGCTTGTGATTTCGGTTATTCCTACTGTTGATGTAGAACAATCGTTATTGCAGTCTTCACTATATGAGATTGGGGAATCATCTCCCCAATTAGTTGTTGCCCAATTTTCATCATCTACTTCGATACAGGATAAATCGGGATTATCGGATGCATACATTTGCCAAAAGTTGATGTTATTTCCATTACTAACATTTAGGCAAGAGAGTTGGTTCTCGGGACACCACAAGACATACAAAGCCGTATTCTGACTTACATCTAGACTTGTAAGTTGATTAGACCCACAGCTCAGATCTTCTAAAGCCATATTCTGACTTAGGTCTAAACTTGTAATCTGATTTTCATTGCAATTCAATGAAATTAAAGCAATATTCTGATTTAGGTTTAGACTTGTTAGCTGATTGACATTGCAATTCAATGACGTTAAAGAAATATTCTGACTTACATCGAGACTTGTAAGCTGATTATCATTGCACTTTAATAAAGTTAATGCTGTAAAAGCTTCAATACCGGTTAGGTCTGAAATCGACAAGCTATTAGCATACATAGTAGAATTAAAGGAAGATGCTTCACTGACCTGAATTTCTGAATCACCATTCGTGTTAATCTCAATATTATCTACCAAGTATGCCTTAAAGTTAGCATCTGGAATGTTTACATTTTGACTAAAAGCACCCGCAGTCAATAAAAGTAAAAAGAAGAGAAGTGAATTTTTCATAGTTATGTTTTCGTCAAAGATATAAAAACATCAAAAGCCGAGGTTCTATTAATAGAAGACTGGGAGAGAATGAAACAAATGTAAAGAAGCAAATGAACCTCTTAAAGACTAAAATTGAAACAATTGAAGAACGCTTTGCAATTGGAGAAATTGACAACGAAATCTACAAGAAATTCAAAACAAAATATGAATCGGAAGAAAAGAAGTTGGAGTCAAATTTATTCAGTTCTACAATTTCGAGTTCAAACCTTCAAATAGCAATAGATAAAGCATTAAAAATGTCTTCTAACCTTAGTGAATTTTGGGCTTCTGGAGATTTACCTCAAAAGAAGAAAATACAAAGTTTAGTGTTTCCATCCGGAATAGGTTACGACAAGTTAAAAGGCAAAGTTCAAACCAAAAGAGTAAATTCTATTTTCTCCGCAATCCCTTTATTATCAAAGGATTTAGCAAAAATAAAAAGCGGAGAACCAGTTGATTTTAACCAATTCTCCGCTAGAGTGACCCCGACAAGATTCGAACCTTTGACCGCCTCCTTAGAAGGGAGGTGCTCTATCCAGCTGAGCTACTGAGCCCTCACTATACTCTTTTAAGGGGAGTAAGTCCTTTAGTTAAAAAACCATCAACTAAAAGGGGATGATCTCTCATCCCCAAATAATGTCGGGGTGGCAGGATTCGAACCTGCGACCTCCTCGTCCCAAACGAGGCGCGATGACCGGGCTACGCTACACCCCGAGTGTAAATTGATCATCTAAAAGATTTCCAAATTGGACTTTGAGAAACGTTATCCTCAAATTCGAGTGCAAAAGTAAGTCATTTTAATTCCGTTTTGCAATCTAATTGTATTATTTTTTTTGCGGAGAGACGGGGATTCGAACCCCGGGTACCCGGTTGAGGGTACGCTTGTTTAGCAAACAAGTCCTTTCGGCCACTCAGGCACCTCTCCAATGTTCAATGAACGGAGGGCAAAAATAAGGATTCTATTGCTTGTAATAAAAAAAAAAACGAAGTTTTTCTAATGATAGATGTATTTTCCTTTAGAATCATCAATGGTAACCTGCGATTTAGCAGCATTCTCAACCCTTCCAATGATTTGTGCATCCACACCGAAACCTTTAGAAACGGCAATGATTCCCGCAGCATCCTCCTCTGGGAGATAGATTTCCATGCGGTGTCCCATATTGAAAACCTTATACATTTCTTCCCAATCAGTTTGTGATTCTTTTTGAATCATTTCAAAAAGTGGTGGTATTGGAAATAAATTATCCTTTATAATATGTAATTTTTTAACAAAGTGTAGAATTTTTGTTTGTGCGCCCCCAGAACAATGTACCATACCATGCACTTTGCCTTTATAGGCATCTAAAATTGCTTTTATAATCGGAGCATACGTTCGTGTAGGTGAGAGCACGAGCTTTCCTGCATCAATAGGACTGTTTTCAATAAAATCGGTGAGTAGTTTTGAACCGCTATAAATTAAATCACTTGGAATCATTGGGTCAAAACTCTCTGGAAATTCAGTCGCTAATGATTTGTCAAACACATCATGACGTGCACTGGTGAGTCCGTTGCTTCCCATTCCGCCATTGTATTGATTTTCATAGCTTGCTTGACCAGAAGAAGACAAACCTACAATCACATCTCCTGCAATAATGTTTTCATTGGAAATCACATCGCTTCTTTTCATTCGAGCAATGACCGTGGAATCAACGATGATGGTTCTTACCAAATCACCGACATCTGCGGTTTCGCCACCTGTGGAATAAATTTCAATTCCATGCCCTCTGAGGTCTTCTAGAAGCTCCTCTGTGCCATTAATGATTTGAGAAAGCACCTCGCCTGTGATCAGGTTCTTATTTCTTCCAATGGTTGAAGATAGAAGGATAGGACCTGTAGCACCCACACAAAGTAAATCATCGAGATTCATGATTAGGGCATCTTGAGCAATTCCTTTCCAAACACTAACATCTCCGGTCTTTTTCCAGTACATATAAGCCAATGAGGATTTCGTGCCTGCACCATCTGCATGCATCACGCAACAATAGTCCTCATCACCAGTTAAGTAGTCTGGAACAATTTTACAAAAAGCCTGAGGAAATAGGCCTTTATCTACTTTTTTAATGGCATTATGGACGTCTTCCTTCCCTGCTGATACTCCTCTTGATTGATAACGATTGTCTGACATAATTCAGATTAAGATGACAAAGTTAGAAAATTGAATGGTCTTCTCATGTTTTTCATATTGAATAAAAGTTAGTCCAAGACTTCAAAAAGGAGCTGTACTTTTGGGTCTAATTCAAAACTTTTGATTGACTCGTGCTCCCTGTAGAATTCCAATAGTGTGTTTTTTTTCGAAATGTTGATGACTTCATTAATCATCGTACCGCTTTCAAATTCAATGGCAACTTTCAATGGAAAGGAGAATAGAGATGTTTGTTGTGTGATCTTTAAGGTCAGGATTTGACCATCGATTTTTGAGGTTATTTTTAATTTGGGATGCCCAGCGTTGTAAAGCCATTGCTCAAAAAACCAATTGAGGTCTCGTCTACAAATGTTTTCAACGATTTTTTGAAAGTCTTTGGAATTAGCGTTTGACAATCGATAGGTCTGATAATATTTTTGAATACTCAGGTGAAATAAGGAATCGCCTATTTCAGTTCTAAGCATATGTAATACCCACGCCCCTTTTTGGTAACTATTTGGGTTTAGTAAATTCATTAGACTTGTGTAACTCGTATCAATGACGGGGTGTTTGTATTTCTTTTCAAATGCCAAAACCCTTATTCTATCCTTTCTAAGCTGTGTCTGAAATGCTTCAGTTCCTTTTGTTTGTTCAATATAGACATTGGTCAAATAGGTCGCAAAGCCTTCACTTAACCACAAATGAGACCAGTCTTTTTCGGTGGCAGAATTTCCAAACCATTGGTGAACAATTTCATGCGCTATAAGATTTTCTGAGCTTCTTGAACCTTTCAATGCATTCTCATCGTAAAAAATGCATCCTGCATTTTCCATTCCCCCAAAACGTGTGGTAGATTGAACGTTGTCAAGTTTCTCGAATTCGTATGGGGCGATGTAATCGATATAAAACGCTAAAATAGATGGGGCCAGGGCTAGATCATAAGCGGCTTTTTTATTGTTGTTAGGGTAGACGTAGCTGTTCACCGTTGTTCCATTAATTACGCCTGCCTCTTCCGAGTACATTTCTGCTATGCCAACGACCATCACCTTGGTGGGTAATGGAATACTCGAGCTGTAGTGGTGGGTCTTGGTATGCTTCTCCTTTATCACAGAAAGTAGGCTTCCATTGGCAACAACATCATATTTTTTGGGCGCCGTGACCATAAAATCTACCGTTGCTTTATCAGAAAGATGGTCGTTGCAGGCAAACCAGTTTTGGGCTCTTGTAGGCCAATTGTCTCCAAAAAAGGTTCTGGAACCATATTTGTTTTGACCGATGACCAAGCCATCAATTGGGATTCCTTTGAATAAAATGATAAGCTCAAAAGTATGATTTGATTCCTCTTTTCTCCAATCGATCTTTAGGCTATCATTTCGATGTAAAAAGTGTGCTTTTGTCTGATTTAATAGAAGCTCTTGCACCACCATCCCTTTGCCATCTTTTTGTACCGATGCCAGATTGAAAAGAATAGGTTCACTGGGATCAATATGTTGAAAACGAATGGTTTCTAAAACCTTAATGGTGTCAGAGTCATCACTAACGGTAATGTCTATTTTGTAATGGGATACATCAATTTGGTCGATTTGCGCATTGTATTGACCTGAAAACAGCGCTAGAACAAAACCGAGTAGTAAGAGAGGCTTCATATGCAATAAAGATACGTTATTTAAATCCTCTAGTTTTCTTGATGTTCTCGTATGCCTCCTGGATTTTCATAAATTTTTCTTGGGCCCCCTTTTGGTATTCCTCTCCCATCGATGCAACTTTGTCTGGATGGTGGGTAATGGCCATCTTTCGGTAGGCTTTTTTCACTTCGTCATTACTTGCGTCTGACTCAACACCTAAGATTCTGTAATCCGAATTCACATCCCGATAGAACATGTTTTTCAGACTTACAAACTCCTGCTGAGAAACACCCAATAGCTTGGCAATGTTTTGAATACTGGTCATTTCAGATTCGGCTACATTTCCATCTGCCTTCGCAATTCCAAACAAATAATGAACAAGCTGCACTCGAACTTCTGAAGGCATTCTATTTCGAATGTCAGTACAAATCTCGTTTAATGGAATGTTGTCGGAATCCAAAAATTGCTTGAGCACTTGCAGGTGCCTAGAACTGAATTGATTGCCTAATTGCTGAGAAAAGAATTGCTTCACATAATCTAGTTCTGCTTTCAAAACTTTTCCATCTGCTTTCATTACTACGGCCGAAAGGGCCATGAGCATTGTAGGTATGTCATATTTAGAAGAGCTCTGCCTATAAAATTCAAATGGATCTTGAGCAAACCCTCCATTTGTTTGTCTTCCCTGACCTTTTTTTTGCTGAACATTTGCCTTCTCAAAAACCGATGCAATCAAATAGGCAACGACCGCAATCCAATAGCTTTTGGATATGTTGCTACAAAAAAGGCAATAAATATTTTTTGCAAGGAAAAAGTGGTTTAATTGAAATAGGGGGCCGGAGCCCCCTATTTAAACTTATGCTATTTGTTCAATATTGCGTTCTACAAAATCATTTAAGGCCTTGCCTTTTAGTAAGCCTTGACTTAGAAGAGCGAGATCCATAAGCTGTTTAACTGTTTGCTTTTGTTCATCCTCTTTTTTACTCAACAAAGCACTTACTTTAGGGTGATTTGCATTGACAACAAGATGGTGCATTTCTGGAAAAGCACCAAACATTCCGCCGCCTCCCATTTTTTGTTGCTCCATCATTCTTCTCATGAACTCAGGTTGTGTAATAATAATAGGAGCTTCATTTTCAGACATGGATTCAAATTGAACCATAAATTTCTCTTTGTTCACGTTTTCTTCAAAAACAGGCTTTAGTTTTTCCTCATCTTCTTTAGAAAGTTTGGAAGGAATATCCTCTGTTTTTTTGATCAGCTTGTCTAAAGAGTCAGCATCTACTCTTGTGAAAGTTATGTTTTCATTGGTGGTCTCAATCTTTTGAATCCAATGTGACATTAGCGGCCCATCTAAATGAAGAACGTCATACCCTCTATCTTTTGCGTTTTTAACAAAAGAAAACTGCTCGTCCACGTTGTTGGTATATAGACAAACTACTTTTCCGTCTTTATCCGTCTGTAATGCAGCTATTTTTTCTTTGTATTCATCAACAGTAAAGCAGGCGCCCTCTGTGTTTTTCACAAGTGAGAATCCTTTTGCTTTCTCAGCAAATTTATCGTCTGAAAGCATACCGTACTGAACAAAAACTTGTAAGTCGTTCCATTTTTCTTCAAAATCCTTTCTGTCTTTCTTGAACATGCCGGCCAATTTATCTGACACCTTTTTTGTGATGTGAGAAGAAATCTTTTTCACATTGCTATCGCTTTGTAGATAAGATCTAGAAACATTCAATGGAATGTCTGGAGAGTCAATTACCCCATGAAGCAAGGTTAAAAATTCTGGAACAATCTGTTCAACGCTATCGGTTATAAAAACCTGATTTGAATAAAGATTAATTTTATTTCTTTGGACTTCTACGTTTTCTTTAATTTTTGGGAAATACAAAATCCCCGTAAGGTTAAAGGGGTAGTCTACATTCAAATGAATGTGAAATAAAGGCTTATCAAAGGTCTGAGGGTATAATTCACTGTAGAATGAAGAATAGTCTTCATCACTCAAATCCTTTGGTTTCTTTGACCAAGCCGGTGTCGTATTGTTGATGTAATTAGGAACTTCTACTGAAACTCTTTTTACTTTTCCTTCTTCATCTTTTTCTCCTTCTGGAGAATCTATGTAATCTGTTTTTGTTCCAAACAATATAGAAACAGGCAAAAACTTACAGTATTTGTTAAGGATACCCGAGATGCGTTCTTTTTCAAGAAACTCTTTGGAATCCTTGGTGATATGCAAAACAATTTCTGTTCCTCTATCCGTCTTGTCAATGTCCGTTAAGGTATATTCAGGGTCTCCGTTGGATTCCCATTGTACTGCTTGTGAACCATCGTGGCGAGAAAGCGTTTTGATTTGCACTTTATCTGCTACCATAAACGCGGAGTAGAATCCTAAACCAAAGTGACCGATGATTTGCTCAGCTCCTTCTTTTCCTTCATATTTTTTCACAAATTCCTCTGCTCCAGAAAAAGCAATCTGGTTGATGTATTTGTCAATTTCATCAGCAGTCATTCCGATACCATTGTCTTTGATGGTAATGGTTTTCTTTTTCTTATCCAAAATCACTTCGACCTGAAGGTCTCCAAGGTCTCCTTTAAATTCTCCATTTGAAGAAAAGAACTTTAGTTTTTGTGATGCATCTACTGCATTGGATACGAGCTCACGAAGAAAAATTTCGTGGTCCGAGTAAAGAAACTTCTTGATAATCGGAAAAATGTTTTCCGTTTGTACATTTATACTTCCCGTTTTCATAGTGTTATTTTTTCTAACACCTCGCAATTGGTATGCCATTTTGAAAAATATGACACTTTGTCTTAGTTGGCTGTAATAAATTGTCAAATCAGGGAAATTCTGACTTCAAAACTTGTATTTTTGCTTTGATGTCGGTTGTCAATATATTATTCCCCGTTTTATTTTTTTTAGGAATTATCATCTTGATTTCTCGAAATAAATTTTTTAAGAAGAGCCCTTTTTCATCGACATCCCTTCAATTTGCATTCGTGATTCGTGCCTTATCAAGTTTGGCGGTGTTCTATATTTATTCTGAATATTACACGGTTCGAGGGGAGGCCGATACTTTTAAGTATTTTGATGACAGCCATTATATGGCTCAAGCTTTATGGAATCATCCCTTGGATTATTTTCAGATGCTGTTCGGAATTAATTGTGACACGAACTATTTTCATGAGGAATATTTCAACCAAATGTCTAATTGGGTTCGTTCTTATGATAACGGCTTGTTTAATGACAACCGCTTGATCATTCGCTTTAATGCCTTTATTAGAATTTTCTCCTTTGGTAATTACCATGTTCACGCCTTGGTTTTTAATTTAATCGCCTTTATCGGAAGTGTTTACATAGGTAAGGTTTTTTATACTGTTTCTGGCTCAAAGCTCAAAAGCTACTTTACCGTTTTTTTAGTCCCGTCTTTAATTTTCTGGAGTTCAGGGATTTTTAAAGAGTCGATCTTGCTTTTTGCATTAGGTGCATTCCTCTATCTATTTTATCAGGGTTCAATAGGAAACTGGAATCGTAAAAAGGGCTTGGTTTTGTTATTTATGGCGGGTATTTTAATCGTGATGAAGCTCTATGTTTTTGCGGCATTTCTTCCCGCATGTATTTGCTATTATGTAGCCAGAAACCAGAAGAGAACAAGCGCAATATATATAGGTTTATTCACTTCTTTCCTGATTCTAGCATGTGCCCTAGGTGCTTTCAAGCCCGAGCTGAATTTTATTGAATTAATTGTGGATAAGCAAAGAGACTTCATCAATTTAGCCCATCATTTTGATGTGAATAGTGCCTTTCCTATGGATTATCTACAAGCCAATCTAGGCTCACTTCTCAAAGCAAGTCCTGAGGCGATCCTGAATGCATTTACGAAACCATGGATTGGCGAGGTTAATAGTGTTTTATTTATCCCTCCGCTCTTCGAAAATATTTTACTTCTTTTTGCAGTATTACTTTGTTTTTACTGGAGAAAAAAGTTGGCTCGTTTACAGTTTAAGTTCATTTTATTTTGCTTGGTATTTACTTTGGTTCTTTATTTAATCATAGGTCTAACAACCCCAATTACAGGGGCTTTGGTGCGCTATAAGATTCCTGCTGCTCCATTCATTTGGATAACGGTTTTAATGTTTCTAGATACAAGACAATTCCCCAAGTACTTTACACGTAATAAATTATATAAATGGCTTCATACATCTTTATAACAGGTGCCAGTTCTGGTTTTGGCGAGTCTACGGCTCGTTTATTTGCATCAAAAGGTTATTCCCTTGTTCTTTTAGCACGAAGAAAAGAGCGCTTGGAGGCTTTGGTTTCTGAGCTACCTTCTGCTATTGAAACTCATATTCTTGTGGCCGATGTTCGTAATGAAGAACAAGTACATAAGGCCATTGATGGGCTGCCAAAAAAGGTAAAGGATGGGCTTTCTATTCTGGTAAACAATGCAGGACTTGCTGTGGGAAAAGGCCCCATAGATTCAGGTTTAAGCGATGATTGGGACCGAATGGTGGACACTAACATCAAAGGATTACTCTATGTTACAAGGGCAGTGATCCCTATCTTAAAAGCAAACGGGAAAGGCCATATTATAAACATAGCAAGTATCGCTGGTAAAGAGGTATATCCCGGAGGAAACGTTTACTGTGCAACAAAGCATGCTGTGGACGCTCTGTCTCGTGCAATGCGTATAGACTTAGTCAATTATAAGATTAGGGTCAGTAACCTAGCCCCAGGAGCAGCGGAGACGGAATTCTCAATCGTGCGTTTTAAAGGCGATGCAGAACAAGCCAAGAGTGTTTACGACGGTTATGACCCCTTAGTGGCTCAAGATATAGCCGAAACACTTTGGTTTATTTGTTCAAGACCAAGTCACGTCAATGTAAATGACCTGACATTAATGGCGACATCCCAAGCATCAGCTGCCGTTTTTGCAGAAAAAGAAGTGTAAGCTATTTATTCGATTCGGCTCCAAATAAAGTTATCCATGTCTTGATCTCCATCTTCGGATTTCAATTGGATTTTACCTTCGCCGGTTGTAATGATGGTTAAGAATTTTTCTTTTGCACCTTCAACCGCTTTATCTTTATCAAGAATCAAGACCAAATCACATTGACCGTCTTTTCTAGAAGATTCACGATCAGAAAATTTCATGTCTCTGACGTTTCCCATCATATTCATGGAGATACTTCCTTTATTTATTTTTAAGGTGATACTTTCCATTTGTTTTCGAACGTCATCCGGAATTTTTTCACCGGCAGAAGCCATTCCTTTTTCGATCATCACCTGGTTGGTTTCATCAATGTCTAACTGATAAGTTCCTGTAAAAGGGGCAACGTGTTTTTGAGTAAACCCAAACCCGATCAAAAGGAAGCTTGCTAATAGTAATGTATATTTCATAAATCTAAGTTAGTAAAATGCTGGATAAAAATATCGCTAATTCGCCGTTCAATTTTGGGAATTAGTTCGTCTGATTCCCTTTTATTCATTTGTAAACACATTCTTTGTATTTCCATCATCATAGAGATAGATAAAACGGGTATTGGATTTAAAAGTGGTCTTACGCCTAATAAGGTAAACCCTCAACATAATGAGTTGATTGCGATCACATTCCAATGGAACTAAAGGATTACTCTAACGACATCAAGGTTTGGAAGATTATTGAGATTACAAGACAATAAACGCGAAAGTGAATTTTAGAAATCAAAATAACAAATGATACTTTCGCGATAGGGTAATAGAATTACTCTGAATTACGATTCATTTCCTCTTCTTGCTCTTTATTGGCTTTGCTAATCATCGATAAATAGGTGATCATATAAGCACAGAAGATAACCAGTCCAACGATAAACATGACTGTATTATTCATGACTTTTGGGTTTTTGTTGATTGGTATCTCTTCTAATTTGTCGTATTGCTACTGAGAACCCGAGAATTGATGGCACCCAAATTCCGACAAAAATACCTTCAAGTTTACTCCCTGAAAACCATAGTGAAACGGAAAATAAAAAAGAAAGAAAGGCCAATACGACGGGGTAGTAGGAAGACCAAATTTGCATTAGATTCATAGTGCTTGGTTTAAAAGTTATAATTAAAAAAGAAATAATTGAATTAGGTTCAACTACTTTGTAACATCGCTAAGGCATGATTTGTTCAGAGATCGGAAATGAGATGAAGTAATGAAACCAAGTTTCAGGCTATTCAAATAGAAGTAAAGTGAAGCTTTTGATGCCGAAAAACGCCTTAAAGATAGAAAACGCGAACGAATACTCCACACTAAACAACTTCTCTATACTTACATCATCATAGGTGTAACGAATCAGAAAAAAAGGACTATTTAAGAAGAAATCAAAAGGAAAAACTATGAATTTTCTAATACTTACGACGGCCGTGATGCTATCAGTAACGTCGCACTCGCAGTGGATGACCGAGACCTATGTCGATGACTTCGGAGAGGAAACGGGACAAGATTTCCAATACCTTGAATCCGTAGGACTATTCAGTAACTCAGCCACCACAAACGCTCCCTGTGGATTCTTTATCATTCACAACGAGGTGGAGGAGATGTTTTCAGTGTCAATCTACCCATACGATAGAGACACCAAGGAGAGTTGGATAGAGAGTACGTCCCAAGATATAAAGATAAAGACACCCTCAGGAAAGGTGAAGACCGTTGTAGGTTTCTGCTACGAGAAGGGATTGGTATTGTTTTCTGATGAGGATTACAAGGTTTTCAAGAATGCCATAGCAGACAAGGGGGACTACACATTCCTGCTTAACTACAAGGGTGAGTACAGTGATAATAAATACAGGTTTAATTTTACAATTGAAGAATGAAGAACTAAAAGCTTAAAAACACGAAGACTAATACTCCACGCTAAACACCTTCTCAGTACTTCCATCATCATAGACATAGATAAGAGGTGTATTGGGTTTAAAAGTAGTCTCACGACCCATCAAGTCAATTATCTTGATTAGTTATGTAGAAGCACAATGCAATTATATGAGTATAAGAAGCCAGACACGAAAGAAAAAGCTTTAACACGAATTAAGGAACTAAACAACTTCGCAAATAGTTATTCAAGCGTACACGAATTACCGTTGTTTATGTAGAATCGATTATGAAATCGGTTATATATAAAGACAAAAAAAATCCTAACTCCTGTTTTTATTGGGTGTTAGGACTTTTAAGTGAGGTCTCGAGCGGATTCGAACCGCTGTAACCGGTTTTGCAGACCGGTGCCTAAGCCACTCGGCCACGAGACCATCTTGCGTTAAGCGAGCCAAAAATACAAAAATCCTTAGAACCTCTCAATACTAATCTGCTTTGATTAATATTTTATTTAAAAACACCCCATTGGAATTAACGGACACATAATAAACGCCGTTTTTCACAGGGGTATTCCTGTTGTTTGTGCCATCCCAGAATACTTTGTTTTCGTGAATTGGATTCAGTTCTTTTATCTTTTTACCGCTTCCATCATAGATGATTATTTTTTTATCACCGATGAAATTTCCTTTTAAAACAAGTTGCACCCCTTGGTCAGTAAATGGGTTAGGGAAGGCGTTAATCTTAGCATTAGACTCTATGAGGTATTCGTTTAATCCAAGACTTGTCAGTTCAGTTAGATCGTAATTTTCATCTCCGCTCACATAGGGTAGGAATTGAAAATAAGTAATGAACATTTCATCCGTTGTATTCAGTCCGAAATTAATGGGAATAGGGGGCGAATTTGGATTGTGAATATTAGATGAGGTATTGTCAAATGTTCCGTAGCCTTTGATCCTTGATCCACTAGGAAGCTTCTGTAGGTAACGGAATTTGTAGAAATCTTGCCAATCAAAATCCCAATGGGGTATATGAATCAATGGAAGGGTGTCCTGCCCAGGTCTTATCGCGTAAGAACCAATTTCCTTACCTAAAAGGTGCATATGAGGAAAGATAGAATACAATGAAAAATCAATAGGTGTCGTTCCTGAACTCGGAAACTGTGCCGCAACATCTGTAACTTGTTCAGGGGGTAAATTAAAGCTGTAATTGATCAGTAGGGGTTCTGAGTTTATTTCACGTATGTCATTTTCACCTGGAGGGTAGAAATGAAAAATGACTCTGGTGCTATCAACAAGCCCATAACTGCCAATGGGGTAATGCATATTTAAGTATATTTTTGCTCCGGCCTGGACTTTTACGCCTAGTTTTATTGGGTCTTGAGACGGGAATAGTATCGGAGTCGCACCAGGTGTGAAACCACCCACTAATTTCGTGTTTGTACTACCCGGACTCGCACAATTACCTCCGATTGTATCCGTGGATTCAACACCATCTTGATCTACATAAACAAGCACGTGGTGTACAATTTCTGGATTTCCAGGGATGACTTCGACGGCTCTTATTGTTCTATCCTCAGTGAGATTAGTCGGAATAGAGAAGCATACATAGTCATCCATTGTGATTGCCTTACTAGCGTAGGTTGGGATTTGAATTTCTAGGTCACCGTCACCTAAGATCGTTCCGCCATTATATACGGGTGGTGGTGGTACATCAGCAGCATTTCCTTCCGGATAGCCTGCAGTCATCCAATTCAATATTGTTGTTTTTTCAGTTTCACTTAAGGACCTGTCATGCATGAATTCTGCAGAAGGCGCATTAGGTGGCCAAGGTGGCATTTTTTCTTGGTATACAGCGTCGTATATTGCACTTGCAACATTTGAGACTTCTTCATGTGTTACTAATGAAAATGGAGCTCCACCACCGTCATGGTGGCATTTCGTGCATTTTTCGTAAAAGACCTCTGCGACTTCAGAACTCCAGGTTTGACCAAATGCAAGGAAACCTGAAAATAATGAAAGGAGAACTAAAATGTTTTTCATATCTGTTTTTTTTGAAAATTAGTCAATTTATGCCTGAACAAAAAACTCAACGTTTAAGTACAGGGACGATTTTTACCTGATTGTTGTTTTCAAGGCGAATGATGTACATGCCCGCGTTGAGAGGGGAAACATCAATCTCCAAATCTGTGCTCCCATCATGAACTCCGTTGAATAAAACCTGTCCCTGAAATGATAACAGCGTGTAATGGGTTTCTGTAGGTGTTTTCATGAATATCCTGTCATTAAAGGGATTCGGCCAAATAATGTGTTCAAATTCGATCTCCGTTACAGACGAACAATTCTCAACCAAAATCTCTTGACTTTCTGTAGTAATACAGCCATTATTATCATAACTGTAGCTCACGGCGTGGATGCCAAGGCCTGCTATATTCGGGTTAAAATCATCATTTATAACCCCGTTACCCAAGAAGACCCCTCCTAGTGGCGTGGCCTCTAATTGAAGCGCTACCGAGGTGTCGCATAAAACTGAAGTGAGCGTAAAGGTAAGATCAACATATGTACCTATTGTAATGAGGCTGCTTGATGAATCAGGACAAAGACCAAGGGTCTGATGGGTAATCGTATAGCTACCCGGTTGGGACTGATCGGTGTTGATTATACCGGTTAATGAATCGATGGATAGCCCTTCACCTGTAGTGTAATAACCCGCTTCTATATTGTCATTTATAACCGATCCTTGACCGACACATAAGGTACTTGATTCATAATTAAATACGGCTGAATTTATAGCATTCATTACTATTTGAATCGTATTAGAAGTATTTCCGGCACATCCGTTTTCGTTGGTGTAATTTAAAAATAAGGCTCCAGATTGTGACAATAAAATACTGTCTTGGTTTGACATGCTTTGGCCATCTAATATCCATGAGAAAGTCCCTCCCAATTGATTTGAAGAAAGGTAGGTGTCGTTGCCTTCACAAAAAGAAAGGCTATCTCCCGCTATATTCAACTCGACCATACTAGAAGGAAGGTTAAATCCAACTTCATAATGATTAAAGTCACCGCACAACAAGTTATTCGATGAGGTGGGTTTTACCACGACGGCGTAGGTGCCAGGTGAGATTGAACTTGTAAGTATATCTTGATCGCAAGCGCTAAAGCTCCCAGAAGTCACGAGTTGAGGAATATTACAATTCGCAATATTGAAAACATCTACCGTCACTGGAAACTCTGCTTGAATAGGGATATTGATTTCACCCGAATTGACTATTTCGACACGATACCAATCATAGTCCTTCAAACCATTTTGAGCCCAAGAAGTGCCGTATACACTTTCGTTACAACTCACGTCTTGATAGGCCGGGTTCGCAACAAAACACCCGCCGTTTTCATTGTTTCCACAAGCTTCATTTTCTGATGTGCTATTGATGCCAGGGCTTAGGCTACATTGTTCGAAGGCTTCAATACATAGGGAGAAATCCAACGTGTTGGGCACCCAATTGTGCCAATCATAAACCCGAACATAATAAGTCTGCCCGATATTCAGCCCACTTAAAGTGCTTGATTCTGTACCGCCATCATAACTGTTATTGATACAATTGAGTGAGTTCAGGTTTGCACATGTCCCCGAATAAACCTCTAAAACTGCATCCATTTCGCTTGAGCCGTTCACTTCTATGCTTGCGGCATTGGTGTTGGCCGTGAATTGATACCATACATCGTTATTAGCGGTACCGTCGCAACCCGGAAGAGATTCTGTAGCGACCTGCAAACTTCCATTTTCTGGAATGCACGCTACATCATGATCCACCGATATTGCATTTTCACAATCATCGTTAGCGATGGCGCTGAGCGATGAATAATAAGTAAAAGAGTCGATCCCAATATAATTTGAATTACTTCCTCCAGGACCGCCATCTGTGACATAATATCTGAAGCCAACTCGTCCATTTGTAGGGCCAGATAATCCAGAAATAACAATGGTGTATTGTGTCCAAACATTGGGGTAACCAATTGCGGTTAAGTTTGGGTTAATGCTCAATAAGAGTGTCGAAAATGAACCGACATCTTCGGGTAAAAACCCGATGTTAATTTCATTTCCCTCGGGACTAAAACGAACTTCTAAACGGTCTGGAAAAACAGGGGTGAAATCGTTTCTCCTAGAGTAAAAAGTAAGTATATCCCCATTGTTAAATGTCCTAGAAGGTGAAATCGCCCAATTACTAAGCGTTACAGGGTCTAGCGCGTTCGAGCTTTGATAACCGACACCTAAAAAAGAAGGGTCTCCACCCTGATGCGCCGCAAAATTGGCCGTATTTCCCTGAAGCCAATTAGCGTTAGGGGAATCACTATTGTTTTGAAAATACCAATCATTCAATGTATTGATGTCATCAAATTCCTCAAAATAGGTTTGGCTATTGCCTAAAAATGAAAAAATGAAAAACGCAATAAGAACCAAAAATTTAATTGACATTGACTTACTTAATCAATTCAAACTTCAAGGTTTTTGAAACTGTGCCATTGCTTTTTTCAAGTTGAATCAGGTAGCTTCCAGCTTTAAATTTAGACAGGTCAATCTTGGTGCCGTTTAAGGCAACGACTTGTGTCTTTAATTTTTGGCCCTGAATGTTAAAGACAGATGCCTTATCGAATTCAAAATCTGCGTTTACAGATAAAAGTCCGCTAGATGGGTTTGGAAAGATAGAGAAGCTTTTTTCCTCATTTTCAGCCATTCCAGATAAAGTACATTCATCAATAATAGGATTGCCATCACAGTCATCGATTGCATACAACAAGGCTTCTTCGCTCGGTGCATTTTCTGGCTGCAGCGGGGTTTCATTACACCCTAATTGCAGCACTAAAAAGTCTCGAATGAAATTGATGGTGAGGTTCATAAGACCAGAATTACTAGCGTAAGGAACATGCCCTGCTCCTTGGTAAGTATAGAAGTATTCCTCTAGGCCTATTGCACAGGCACGTTCGTGAAGCATACGACTCCCGTCTAAATACATCAATGGGACACCAGGGTTTACAATTCCTCTATTGTAGGTTACAACACCATCTGCAGTCCCATGAAAAGAGCACAAAGGCACATCGTCTGCCTCCATCCAACTGTATCTAGCGAGAGCACCACATCCGTTAATTACACCTTGTATCGTTGAGGAATAACCAGGATTTCCACTTGTTCCCTCGATTCCTCCCATGGATGCAATCGTTGATTGACTTAGGTAATCCTCTATTTCACAAGCATCATCTAAATAAGCAACGTGCAAAGCTGTAATTGCACCCGCGGAACTTCCTCCGATGAAAATTTTATTGGTGTCTATTTTATAGGTATTGGCCGTTTGCTTGTCTTTATAAAAAAAGCGAATCGCGGCTTTTAAATCTTGAGTCGCACGCACTACTGCTTTTACGGCATTCGCAGAGTCTATTGGAAAAAAACCTATTCTATAATCAATTGACGCACAAGCGTATCCTTTCTTTGTAAATCGTTCAGAGAAAGCGACCATATCGGGGTCTGTTTTGGAACCTCCAATAAAGCTACCTCCATGCACCCAAATTAAAAGGGGTCTTTCCGTTTCAGTATCTCCTTCAGGCTCATAAAAGTCTAGCTTTAATGTGTATTGCCCACCCGTCCATGTAGCATTTTGCCCGAATGTAATATTTGAAGTTTTAACAAAGTCGTTAAAAACGTCATTGGCATATCTGCCATCCGTGCAAGGAGATTGGGCGTTTAACGACAGGGCATAAAACGCAGTTAAAAAAAGACCTAAAAGTAATTTCATATTATATTTATATTGGTTGTTTTCATGATGTCTCTGCCATTTCGAAATCCATGATCTAAATCAATTATGGACCTAGAATAGTAGAATGACATTAATTATTTAATCATGTATCTTATCAAGATGCACATCGTCCTATAAATATATTAAAATTGCTTGAATGAATGAAACCTATGTCGGAAAATGCCAATGAAGAAATATTTCTCAGTGATTAGCTATTTATAGCTTGGCCATTTTCAATCTCTAAATCCAAATAATTCTGAACAATATCGATTGCATTATCGACCACATCGCTTAGGGCAATGATAAATGTTCCTTCTTCAGCTAGGGAAATGGCATGTTTTATGGCCTCAATTTCCAAACTAACGACTTCATGACTAACCGAAGCGTCTCCTTCAGCTAAGCCGCTTACAATAAGATCTATGATTTCTTTTTCCGTACGGCCTCTAAGGTGCTTCTCTTGGCGTATAATCACATGGTCAAACATTCTTGCCGCAATCCGAGCGCATTCTTTTATATCTTGGTCTCTTCTGTCTCCAACTCCAGAAATGATACCAATTTTTCTTGTGGCATCAACGCTGCTCAAGTAATCTTCAATACCTCTATAACTTGTTGGGTTATGGGCAAAATCGATGAGCACTTTAAATTTAGAGAACTCAAAGATGTTCATTCGGCCAGGAGTTTGCGCTGCACTGGGTATAAAAGTCGCAAGTGACAATTTAATATCTTCCGTTTTAAAACCATATAGATAAGCAGATAGTGTGGCTGCAAGTACGTTTGCAATCATGAATTTTGCTTTTCCATTTAAGGTAAGTGGGATATGAGTAACACGTTCTACTCTAATCTTCCAGTCCCCTTTCTTTATGGTGACAAAGCCATTTTCATAAATCGCGGCGATACCTCCTTCAGCACAATGCTCAATAATTGCAGGACAGTTTTCATTTAAACTGAATAATGCCACGTTACAAGATAAGCTGCGTGCGATGTCTAAACAATTTTCATCTTCACCGTTAAGAACTGCCCAGCCATCTTTTTTAACACTTTCTACAACCACTGATTTTACGCGTGATAAATCTTTTAAGTCATGGATGTCACTTAACCCAAGATGGTCTTCTTGGATATTGGTAATGACACCAATGTCACAGATCTTAAAGCCTAAACCGGATCTTAAAATACCACCTCTAGCTGTTTCTAGTACGGCGAATTCAACGTTTGGATCACGAAGAATATACTCGGCGCTTAACGGGCCAGTTGTATCCCCTTTTTCCATCATGTGGTTTTGAATATAAATACCATCAGAAGTGGTAAATCCAACTCTAAACCCATTGTTTTTTACGATATGAGCGATAAGTCTCGTTGTTGTTGTTTTACCGTTGGTTCCTGTAACAGATATGATAGGAATTCTTGAGGGTTTTCCCGGAGGGTACAACATGTCTATTACCGGTGCAGCAACATTTCTAGGGAGCCCTTCAGAAGGAGCCAAGTGCATTCTGAATCCAGGTGCAGCATTAACCTCTAATACAACCCCGCCGTTTTCCTTTAAGGATTGTGTTAGGTTGGCTGCCATAATATCAATTCCACAAATATCAAGACCAATAACACGCGAAATTCTTTCAGCGATAAAGACATTTTCAGGGTGCATTAAGTCAGTTACATCGACAGAAGTTCCGCCCGTACTTAGATTTGCTGTTGATTTTAAATAAAACGTTTCGCCCTTCGATAAAACGGTACTAAGTGTGTTTCCACTTTTTGCTATAAGTTCTTCTGAATCTCTATCAATAGTAATTTCAGTCAATACATTTTCATGGCCATATCCTCTTCTTGGATCTTTATTAGTTTCGTCGATAAGTTCTTGAATCGTATGGATTCCATCTCCAATGACATGCGCCGGAACTCTTTGTGCTGCAGCAATAACTTCGTTATTAATCACCAATACTCTGAAATCAAAACCAGTAATGAATTTTTCTACAATAACCCGTCTAGAGTGTTTTTTTGCATAGTGCAAACCTTCAACAGCATCCTCCCAATTCGTGACATTAATGGAAGCTCCTTTACCATGATTGCCATCTAAAGGCTTAATGACGATGGGATAACCAATGTCATCAATGGTCTCTTGTAAGTCTTCTTCGTCATAACAAATGTCGCCGCTCGCTACAGGAATAGAAGCGTCGCTCAACATTTTTTTTGTTTGTTCTTTATTGCATGCGATGTCTACCGCGATGTTACTTGTCTTACAGGTAATTGTTGCTTGAAAACGCATTTGATTTACGCCTGCTCCAAGTTGAATTAGGGAGTTTCTACCCAATCGTAAAAATGGAATCTCTCTAGAAACAGCTTCTTCAACAATACTTCCTGTACTAGGTCCTAATCGAACATCCTCACGAATTTCTTTCATGTTTTGAATGTCTTCAGTCAAGTCATATTTCTCTCCTTCAATCAAGGCTTCGGCAACTCGGACGGCTGCCTTGGCAGAGTAGACCCCTACCTTTTCCTCTAAATAATTAAATACAACGTTATATACACCAGGTGTCTTGGTTTCTCGCGTTCTACCAAATCCAACATTCATTCCTGCCAATGTTTGGATTTCAAGAGCAATATGTTCAATGACATGACCCATCCAGGTTCCTCGGTCTACTCTTTGGAAAAATCCTCCGTGGCAACCTTCAGAACATCGGTGCTCAATTAAGGTAGGAAGTAATTCTTCGAGCCTTTCTTTAAAACCTTCAATTTTGTCGGTTGGGCG
Source organism: Flavobacteriales bacterium UBA952 (assembly GCA_905182495.1). Lineage (GTDB taxonomy): Bacteria > Bacteroidota > Bacteroidia > Flavobacteriales_D > Crocinitomicaceae > UBA952. The sequence continues at coordinate 10,928 of CAJJBU010000013.1, read as the reverse complement.
CTCTTCTAGCTCCTCTAAATCAAGTCGCATTTGAATAAGCTTCGTTCTTTTGATACTCCAAATGTTTGGTCCTCTAAGTGCTTGAATTTTAAGTATTTTCATCTTAAATAGGGTTTAATTAAAACGTGTTTTTTTCCGAAATTTGGCGCAAAGGTACAACATGTATTGGAATCTGAATAAAATCTTTAACTTTTATCCAAACTAAAGTAAAATTGACTCCCAATACCTGGGATACTTTTAACAGAAATATTTTGATTATGCGATTCTATGATGTGTTTAACAATCGAAAGACCAAGTCCAGAACCTCCTTCATGACGGTTTCTGCTTTTTTCAACTCTATAGAACCTTTCGAAAAGTCGTGAATGCTCTGATTCACTAATTCCAATACCATTGTCGGCGACTTCAATCGTTATTAAATCATCAATGGTGAAAATAGTGATTTTAGTCTCTCCCCCTTGCTTCCCATAAAAAATCGAATTGCGTATTAGGTTGGTGAATACCCGCCCAATTTTCTCTCGATCGCCCATGACAAATAGGACTTCCTCTGTGTGTAATAATTCAAAGCAGATGTCTCTTTTCTGCGCGATAAGCTCCAAGGTTTCATAGGTTTCGTTGACCAAATCTACAATATTGAAAGACTCCATTTTAAGCTGGAACTTTTCATCTTCCATTCTCGTAATGCTATCTAAATCATCCAAAATACCTACAATACGATCCGTAGAAATTGAAGCCCTTTCTAGAAATTTCCTGTTTACATTTCGATCTTCTAATCCGCCTTCTAATAGGGTTAAAATATAGCCTTGAATAGAAAAAACGGGTGTTTTAAGTTCATGGGCTAGATTCCCCAAAAATTCTCTTCGAAATGCTTCTTGTTCTTTAAGTTTGGAAATTTCTCTGACCTGAAAATTCTTCCATTCTTCTACTTGCTCTTCTGCATTTTCGATCATTTCGTCTAATGATTCTTCTAAATAATCAAGATTTACATCCTCTTGTTTGGTATGAACCGATCTATACAATATAGAAAGCCGATGTTGTATAAATTTTTTCAATAGAAAATAGAAAATAATGAAAACAAAAACTGCTGCAAGTAATGGAATTAAGAAGAAAACATAGGACTCAACTTGAGAAATAAAAAGGTGCACAAATAAAGTAAAGGCAAAACCGAAGGCCAATGTCGATAGGCTACCATATAAAATTAATAAGCTTGGTTTAGGGTATTTCACTGTTCTGAGAATGTATATCCGACTCCTTTTATAGTGCGAATATAGTTATTCCCTAACTTCTCTCGTAATTTTCGGATATGCACATCTATCGTTCTTTCACCTACAATTGCACCATCTCCCCAAACAATGTTTAAAATCTGATCACGATTAAAAACCCTCCCAGGTTTACCCATTAACAATTCTAGAAGTTGAAATTCCTTTTTAGGAATATACATTTCCTCGCCTTTAAAATGAATTGAAAAGCGGTTCCTATCGATTGATAAATCCCCAATTATAGAAACTATTTGAGATTCCTCTTTTTTTTGGATTCTTCTAACGACAGCCTCTAGTCTTTTAATCAACAAACGCGGGCGAATAGGCTTTGATATGTAATCATCTGCGCCGGCATCAAATGCGGCAATTTGCGAATAGTCTTCAGATCGGGCGGTTAAAAAAATGATGATGGGTTGAAGAATAGTCAAATCATTTCTAATTTTTCTACAAGCCTCAATTCCATCTATTTCTGGCATCATTACATCCATAAGGATCAATGAAGGCGAAACTTTTTTGGTCATTTCAACAGCTTCTTCTCCATCTTTAGCAAAAAAGACGTTGTATTCCTCTTTTTCTAAATTGTATTGCAGGAAATCACGGATGTCTTTTTCGTCATCAACAATTAGAATTGTCGGCTTAATTATATGTTTTCCCATTTACAACAAAGTAAAGGGAGTAAATCGTCGTAAACGTTACTAGAAGGTTAAACTATTATTAATTTCTTATAAAAAACCAAGTAAGGTGATGTTCCTTACTTGGTGAATTTAATTTATGCTTTATTCGAAAATAACTTTCATTTCGACACGTCTGTTTTTCTGACGTCCCTCAGCTGTTTTGTTATCAGCGATAGGATCTGTTTCTCCAAAGAACTTAATGGTAAGTTTGCTTTCGTCGACACCCTTCGAGATTAAGAAGCGTTTTACGGACTCTGCTCTCTTTTTAGAAAGAACCATGTTTTTATCAGCATTACCAACATCATCAGTATGTCCTGTGATTTCTAGAACCCATGTCGGACGTTCTACTAATACTGCCGATAATTCTTCTAAGGAAGGTTTAGATTCTGTTAAAATAATGTCCTTCGCTGACCTGAATTCTAAGTTGTCAAAAGCAGTTTGTAAGACCTCGACTACTTCTTCTTCAATTACTGGACAGCCTTTGTTTTCAATCGGACCCGGTGTACTTGGACAGTCATCATCCTTATCCAATGTTCCATCCTCGTCGGTATCTGTATATGGGCAACCATTATTTTCTTTTGGACCAGGAATAGTTGGACAGTCATCATCTTTATCTAATAAGCCATCGTTATCTGTATCTGGCCAAGGACAACCATTGTTTTCTTTTGGACCAGGAGTGTCAATGCAATCATCTATTCCGTCAATGATTCCGTCTTTATCCGTATCCGGACAGCCTTGGAATTCTTTTTCGCCATAAACAAGAGGGCACGCATCGTCCTGATCACTTATACCATCTCCATCTGTATCAGGGCAGCCATTGAATTCTACTAACCCTGAATCTAATGGGCAGTCATCTTCTTTATCCATGATGCCATCCAGATCAGTATCTGGGCATCCTTTGAATTGGACCAATCCAGAATCGAGTGGACAATCATCTTCTTTATCCATGATGCCATCCTTATCGGTGTCTGGGCATCCATTGAATTCTGGAATACCAGGTGTATCAGGACAATCATCTACTTTGTCTGGGATTCCGTCACCATCTCTGTCTGGACATCCTTTGAATTCGACCAATCCAGAATCAACAGGACAATCATCCTTCATATCTATAATGCCGTCATTGTCCGTATCAGGACACCCCTTAAACGTCCAAGGGCCTGGCTCTGTAATACAGTCATCTACTTTATCAGAAACTTTATCTCCATCTATGTCACTAGGAGCAGTGTATAAAATAGGAACATGAACACCAGCGTAAAACTCTAAACCACGAACATTCCCTTTTGCAAACAAAACTCTATAATCTGTCATTCCAAGAGTAAGGGGCCCAAGACGCGTTGCAATCCCTGCTTTAAACCCACTATAATCGTTCATTGAGATAGGCAAGTGTACACCAAACCAAGCGAAATCGAAACTTGGTGTGATGGAAAATTGATTGGCTATTTTTACTTTAGCATCTCGGTTTTTTGAGACGATATTGAAAATACCAGTAGCGTTTATATAAAAGGACTTCCAAATATGGTAATCAACTTGGAAACTAAATGCGGATGGTGTTCTCATGAAAAAGGTTGATGCCGTATCTCTTTCTCCCGCAGTCCATTCGCCATTTCCAGCAGCTGTCGATTGGCCAATTAAAGAGTCAATAATCATGTCAAACCCTTCAAGACCATCAGCTGAATCAAAAGTGTTTAGATCAAATAGATTGCTTGTGTTCACCCCGAAATCTCTGCTTAAGCCGCCTTTTTTAAAACTCATACCGCCCAAATCAGTTAAGGAAAGACCAACGCGTAATTTATATTTGTTTTGGTCACGGGCCCATAGGTTCATTTCCCCATCCATGTCGTACTTGTAATCTTTGAAATCTGGTCTCCACTCGTATACGACACCTAGGTCCAAACCAAACCCGTGCGCAGAAGCTTTTGGAGCAAGCCCAAACATTCCGGCTTCTAAAACATCAGCTGTACCATTCCCATCCAAATCCTCTGTGTTTTGAAGGTCCTCGATGGATTGTGAATACCCATATCCAAAATCTCCTGAAAGCTCTTGTGAAAAGTCATCATCAAAAAGGTTGTATTCAAAATTATTACTAAACATATAAGCCGCAGCATATCCCGCGAGGTATTTAAAGTTTGCCCCTGCTTTGACGAAATGCTGTCCCTCTTCTTTAATGATTTGAGAATAGTTGAAGCCGTATTCTGCCCATGTCATATGATTTACATTGATCAGCTCTTCATTCAGTTTAATATCCCATAAACTTGGAATGTCTAGATCGTTCTCTCCCAAAACAGCTAATTTAGGGTCAATGTTATCAACGTTGGTAATAGATCTGATTTTGGCTCCGAAACCAATGGCGATTTTCGGTGTGATGTGAACCATGAAGTTTAGTAAGTCAAATTGAAAATTGGTATTGAATCCAATAACTCCAGGAGAATTTTGATCATATCTCCTCGTCAAGTAACGGTCCATAAATGTAGAGTCAGGAAGAAGCCAGTCGTTGTAGGGATTGGAGCCGCCAACTTGTGTGCCATACGTGGTTGACTCGTTACCGTCATCGTCTATGGTCGTTGTTTCATCAGGACTGAATGACTTAATCCACCACTTATCCATTCCGCTTGTGCTAAATGAGAATGCGTTTTGGTAGGCGCTAAAATTTGTACTAAATAGGTTAAGATCAAATTTAAAACGACCGTCAACAAAACTAGCAGGCTGAATATCAATACCCATAGCTCCCGCATAATTACTTGATGAAACACCGAGATAATTTTGTGAATAACCTGAAAAACTAATTAAGAAGAGAAGAATAAAGCTGATTTTTTTCATATTTAAAATTTAGTGTATTGGATTAATATATCACCGAGGAAAGTTGTAATTGAGATGCCTCGATGGTCATATGTAGTTAACTGTAATTGTTTTTCACCATGGCGCTTGACGTTTTCTATGGTCAAATCCTTCGGGCTCAAAAGTACAATTTTGTTTTCAATTCCATCTAGAATGCCGATTTGTATAGGTCTATCATCTTTTGAAAATATTGAAATTCTATCAATAGAAGCACATTTCATGGTTTTTTGCCATATAAATTGACCGAATGAATTGACTGAAATAAGCTCATTGCCATTTGCATATAATAATTCAAGTAAATCCCCATTATGGAAGGAGTTCATATAAGTAAACCCTTCTGGCATCTTCAATTCTGATTGTTTTCCTAATAGATCAATTGTGTGGTTTCCATTCTCCGATAATAACACAGAGGAGGCATCATATTTGAGCAAAAGATATTCATCCGCTATTTGTATTTTCCTTTTTGTTCTTTTTTGCTCTAAGTCAATAATGAAATATGTTTTTTCGCATAACACACCTACATGCTTCCTGCCGTCTTCTTTAAAAAGAACCATGTCAAGAATACGAGAGCTAAAGGTGTAAACTGATTTTTCACGACCATCGTTGTCCGTGACACTCATCGTTCTAGTGTTGGGTATTAGAAATGAAATTTTGTTTTTTAAACGGAATCGGATGGGGTGCACTGCTCCAGAGGTTGGGAAACGATTCAGAATTCGGCCGTCTTTATCTACGATCAGTGCTTCGTTCTCAAATAAAATAGAGATGTCTTGATTCTTCTCTGTTGACATTTCCATCAGCTTAGGTTCTTTAACCACCTTAGTGTCAAATGTCTTTTCCCACATTCTAATACCATTTTCATAGCGTATCCATTTATTGGACTCCGTGACTAAGAAGGTGTTGCCCCTCCCTGAATAAGCATAAAATGAAATTATTTTCTCACTGGGGTTCATCGCGAAATACCCTTTAAAGTCCTCAGCATCATTAAGGATTTGTTCCTTATCGACTTTAACGGTAGTTCTAATTCTTTGACGACCAACTTGACAAAGTGAAGACTGCGTGCCATTTGACCTACTGACCCTATGTAAAACATCCCTTGGTAAGATCTGGTAGAGTTGTTTCATTTTTGACTTATTGGTTCTCAATGAATTTCCAAGTGAAATTTCTGTTCCCAATTGGTCAAAAAGTAATTTATTTGGCGCTATAATAGCATAGCCCTGAAGGTCAGAGACATAAAGTCCTGAAGTGATCGAACTGTCAAAAAAAGAGGTCAATTTGATGTTTTTAAAGAAACCGTAATTTTCATTGGACTGATAATCTCCGTATAATTCACTCATGTTTTCTAGAGCTTTTTGACCATTTTTCATTTCGATAATAACAAAAGGGATGTTGTCTTTTTTTAAGAAGAGCAAACCAGTCTTTGTCCAATTTGAAATCGGACTAGCGCTAAAAACAGAATCTATTGATTTCAGGTAATCCTTTTCAAAAAACTCGTAGTAATCAAATTCTGCGGGAATAAAATTCGCAAAAACATCTTGGTCATTAATATTCCTACATTTCTTTGTATTACTTGTTTCTTGTTCATAAGAAATGAGGGCTTCTTTTTTTCGGTAATAGTCTGTGACGTTTATTTCTGCTCCGACATCAATCACGGTATGGCTTGCTTTATTGTCGACTTGGAACTCAACCTGTCCCTTATCTATTTTCAATGTTGATTCGAATAGAACAAGAACATTTTTAGAATAGAAACCATTATAAGCCCCGTAAATTAGCTCATGATGGCCAGTGAAATTAACCTTGTGCTTGCCGTTTAGAAAGAGCTCTTTTATTGAGCCGTCATTCCATTCATAAGCCCCCTCAAAGACAACGACTCCTCTTTTTTGACTCATGTAAACGGTGCAATTGTCAGGAATACTTTGAGATAAGCTTTGGTATAAGTCACTATTTAAATCAATAGTCTGAATGTTTTCCTTTTCTAAATCGATAGTGTTGGGATGCGAAATTGCGTAGATCTTGTTGTCTAACTTTGAGAAATATTGGCTAGCCTTTGGTTTAAGGTTTTGATCACTCAATACCTGAACTGTAGATAATGTTGCGTAAAGACACGTAATCACAAGGAGTCCAAAAAACCCTTTTTTAATCATATATCAAAGGTAAGGTGAATCGCAAATGAAAAGGAGAAACTATAGAAATGAAATGAACAAGGCATTGTTTACTTAAACAGCCTTAACTGCCAATCATTTCCTAGTAGATTGAATGACATTCTGTGGTGAGGGCTTGTGCCAAATTCAGCAATTGCCTTTCTATGGTTTTTAGTCGGGTATCCCTTATTATTACACCAGTCATATATAGGATATTGATCATGCGCATCCCTCATAATTTGATCGCGGGTCGTTTTTGCTAAAATAGATGCGGCGGCAATTGACTGATATATACCATCTCCTTTTATGATACAACTGTGCGGCAACGATTCGTATTTATTAAAACGATTGCCATCGATAAGTAGGTGCTGTGGCTTAATCTTTTTCAGTTGATCAACTGCTCTGTGCATGGCTAAAAAGCTAGCATTGAGAATATTTATTTCATCAATTTCTATGTTCGAAACAATTCCTACACCATAATCAAGAGCCTTGTTAAGTATTTCATCTCTTAATAACAGTCTGTTTTTCTCGCTAAGCTTTTTGGAATCATTAAGGCCTTTAATGGGGTTGTCAGGATTTAACACGACTGCTCCGGCGACAACGGGTCCTGAAAGACAGCCTCTGCCAGCCTCATCACAGCCAGCCTCCACTACGTTTTTATTGCAAAATGCTTGTAAAGCGCTCATTCCTTAAAAGTGCTAAAAATATTGTAGATTAGCAGAAATTATTTGATATGAAATCTATTCTTTTTCCCACTTTATTTTTACTTTCAAGTTTTATTTCTTTTTCTCAAGAAGCAACAGTCTCTTCTTATGATGCGATGGTTCAATCTGTTTCTAATGGATCAATATCCATGATTCTTCCAATTGAAGTAAGCGCTGATGATGTTGATCGTTACAGTGCGTATTACACTGCTTTTTTTGAGACAAGCTATGATGTTTCCTCTCGAGAAGTAACCTTTAATATGGTAAATAATGACGCAAAGTCGAGAAGGGTGATATTAAGATTTCTAGGGGCGAATAAAATCCAAAATGTAAAAGTGGGTGATAAGTCTTTTCTTATTGGAGATTTTTATGACAGTTTCCTTAAGTAGTTAAATAAATTCTCTGAATCTTATTGGTGTTGCTAATTGATGAAGTCTGATGTCATGCTCATTAATTCCTTCGAAGTGGATTGGTTTACTGTGGTGATTCACACCAATGAATAAACAGTTTTCACTGGTTTTCATGAGGAAACGATCGTAAAACCCCTTTCCGTAACCTAATCGATGCCCTTTTTCATTAAAGGCCAATAACGGAACCAATACAATGTCAATGTCAGAAATTGAAACTTCCGTGCCTTTAACTGGTTCGGGGATTCCAAATTCATTTTCTTTTATTTTGAGCTTTTCGTCCCATAATATGGGCGTCATTTCTAGGCTTCTAAAGTCAGAACGATTAACGCAGACTTGACCCCCATGGCTATTTATATATCCAATGAGTAATGTAAGGTCAATCTCTTTAAATTTCTTGATCGGAAGGAAAATGTTAACCATCATTTGATCCCATTTGCAATTGTTGTTGAGTTGCTTAATGATTTCCTCAGATGACTTGATAAGAAAGTCTGTAGAAAGGTTATTCCTTTCTGATTTAATTTGCTTTCTGAGGTTGTTTTTTTCTCGGTTCACAAACAAATATCTATGATTTCATTCGTTTAAACCAACCTTTTTCATAATTTAATCGTCGAATGAAAAATTATTTGTGTTGTATGTATCTATTTTCAAAGTCTCTTAGCTTTTTTTTGTTTTTATTATCGTTGGGTAGTCTTGTTGCTCAGGATGAATTTGATTTTAGTGATGAATTCGAGGATGACCATAAGGTTACTTTTAATTCGACTCGTATTATCTCGGGTCATTCTGTTGAGGTTTTGCCTGAGAAAACTTTTGAAATGAGAATTGAACATCGTTTTGGGGATATCGCTGGTGAGAATGGTGGTTATCAGACGCTGTTCGGATTCGATAACGTCTCTGATATGAGAATTGCTCTTGAATATGGTGTTACCGAAAAGCTTATGTTGGGTTTTGGAAGGGCTAAAGGTACGGGTGTTCCTTACCGATCTTTAGTTGATGGATTTATTAAATATCGCATTTTGAAACAGAATAAAGAGGATATTCCAGTTTCTCTATCCTTAATAGGCGGATCCTCTTTTACGTATCAAGTGTCATCAACGGACATCAGTAATGTGAATCATTTTCCAGAAGTCGCACATCGTTTTGCCTATTTTTCGGAACTGAATGTAGCCCGAAGGTTTGGGGACTACCTAAGCCTGTCTCTAATGCCCACTGTTGTTCACAGGAATTATGTTGCCAATGATGACATGAATACCCTTTTCTCAATGGGCGCTGCAATACGGTTAAAACTTTCAAAGAAATTTTTTTTATTGATGGAGTATTACCATTGCTTTGACGGGGATACGTTTCGTCAAGAAGATTATAAAAACAGCCTAGGAGTAGCTCTTGAGTGGTCCACTTTCGGACATAACTTCACCATTAATTTCACAAATTCTAAAGGATTGGGAGAGACTCAATTTATTCCATATACATTTCAGAACTGGATGGACGGGCAATTTAGAATGGGCTTCTGTGTAAGCCGCCAATTTACTACCGATAAATGAGAACAAATAAACGAGTATTCCTCGCCCTGATATTAATATTAAATGTTGCTTGTACTAAAGAAAAGGTGCCTACAGAGTTTTCGGGGTGTAGCGATACGGTTTCTTTCAGTGAGGTAATCGCCCCTTTGATACAGGCAAATTGTTACGATTGTCACAAACCCCCTTCTCCGGCTGGAAATGTTCTTTTAACGAATCACATAGAGATTGCTGATGAGGCGAACCGTATGTTGATTGCTATGCAGGCTTCAGGAGATGAGTTGATGCCCTCTGGTGGCCCAGCGCTCAATGATTCTTTAATTCAATACTTTCAATGTTGGATATTACAAGGTAAATTAGATAATTAAGCTTTTCTAAAATCAGTCATATTGTTCATCATACAGGGCTTCATTTTTATCTAGCAGGCAATTTGTAAAAAGAGAAAGGCCCGTTAAAACGAGCCTTATTAAATGAGTCAACTGATTTTTTCAGTAGCGATGTCCAACTTATTGAATGGCAATTTTCTTTGAAACTACAGTGTTTTCAATATAGAGATTGACTATATAAATACCGCTTGTAAGTGCATTGTCTAAAACAATGTTTTGAACATTTTTTCCTTTCTCAATAATCATTTCTTGGGAAAACACCACTTTCCCGTCCATGCTCATAAGTTGAATATTTGATTGGTTCGTATACTGAAAGGCGTCAAACTGCACGTATAATGAATTAGAATATCCTGATTGAAAAACATGAAAGGTTCTGTTTAGCATATCATGAGCTGTTTCATTTACAGAGCTCGTGTTTTCTTCAACGATAACGACTCCAGTCATCCCATTTACGGCATGTGACCCCACTGAGCAGTCGTAATTGTATTCTCCAAGAACGGTAAATGTATGTGTGTACAGGTTAGCTCCGGTTGTAGGTGAAGAAATGAAGCTTTCTGGATTTCCAAAGCTGGCCCCCGTAATCGAGTTGTTTTGAGCATTTACATTATGGGTTCCGCCGTCATTAACCCAGTTGACTAGGTCGCCTACAGCAATGGTTAAGACCTCAGGGTCATAATAAAAACTACCTGCATTTATCGTGTGTGTAGTTTGAGAATATACGCTGCTTGCAATAAATAGCGCAAAGATTGAAGTAAAAATTGTTTTCATGTTAGTCTTTGTTAAGTGAGAAATTAAGTTGTAAAAATAAACTATTTGCCATTACTATAATAATGAGAATACATTTATTCTCTTGAATGAGACAGGTATCCTCTATATTTCGATGGCGTTTTATTTGGGGATGATTTAATTTATTGTTTTTTTAAAAATATTTTTTATCTAAAAGTCTCATTATATAGGGATTGGATGCCCTATCCATCTATTTGTCTAAAAAATATAAATCTTTTTTTCAAT
>CAJJBU010000012.1 GCA_905182495.1 Flavobacteriales bacterium UBA952 | reverse complement strand
ATTTTCTCTTTGCTGAATGTCTAAATCATAAACAGCAATAGTCGGTAAGCCACCTAACTTCGTCCAATTTCCACCTTTATCATCAGAGAAAAAAGCACCAAACTCTGTCCCCACAAATAATAGATTCGGATTCACATGGTCTTGCTTAATACAATATACATTTCCTCTTTCAGGCAAATTGGAAGCAATAGACACCCAGGTCTTACCTTGGTCATTTGAATGAAACAAATAGGGTGTGAAATCTCCAGAACGCTGGCTGTTAAAAGCAACAAACACTTCATTTACATCATGTAATGAGGCCGTCACCATATTGACTTTCGTCTGCTCAGGAGCACCTTTAATATTGTCAATTTCTCTCCAAGTCTTTCCATCATCATCTGTTACTTGAATCAAACCATCATCGGTACCGGCATACAGCAACCCTTGTTTTAATGGAGACTCATCTAAAGCGACGATATTTCCATAAATCGTTGTGGACTTATTTTTCATCACCGCATCCATGCTCCACACCTGGCCCATAACCGACAACTTATTTCGATCCAATTGACGAGACAAATCAGTTGAAATGGTTGTCCAATCATCTCCACGATTGGTGGACTTAAATAATTTATTCGCTGCAAAATAAACCGTTGAAGCGTCGTGCCTTGAAACAAGAAGCGGCGCATCCCAATTCCATCGATAAGCAGCTTCATTTTCACCTGGCATCGGCTGAATTGGAACTTTTTCTCCTGACGCCTTATCATAACGGACGAGCCAACCATATTGAGCCTGAGCGTAAGTGATATTCGGATTAGACCAGTCTGTTGCTGACTCGAAACCGTCACCACCATTGGTGATGAACCAGTCTGAATTTAAAATCCCTGCCGCATTACCTGTTGATGATGGACCTCCCATAGAATTATTGTCTTGTGTTCCGCCATAGATATTATAGAAAGGTGCATCGTTATCCGTTGTGACCTTATAAAACTGAATGATTGGAATGTTCGAGAAATACCGCCACTCCTTGGCATGTGTATACGTTTCGTAAACACCGCCATCACATCCTACGACCCAATGGTCCGTATCGCTCGGGTCTATCCAAATACAATGATTGTCAACGTGTTTCTTTTTTTCGCCCGTTCTTTTAAATGTTTTCCCACCATCTTCTGTATGGTGTAAATAGGTATTCATTGAAAATACTTTATCCACATCTTTGGGGTCGCAAAAAATTTCTTGGTAATAATTGCCACTTGTTGCATAATCACTTTGTTTACTCCAATTCTCTCCTTTATTGACTGATTTGTAAAAACCTTTTTTACCATATCGAGCCTCTACGATGGCATAAACGATATCTGAATCTACTGGTGAAATAGCCAGCCCCACCCTACCCATATACCCCTCAGGCAGGCCTTTATTGATTTCTTTCCATGTTTCTCCACCATCAATAGATTTATAGACACCCGATTCCGGCCCTCCACTTATAAAGGTCCATTCTCGTCGTCTTCGCTGATGCGCCGAGGCATATAATACATTTGGATTAGAGGGATCCATGTGCACTTCGGCTATTCCTGTATTTTCAGAAACAAATAAAGTCCTATTCCATGTTTTGCCTCCATCAATACTTTTGTAAACGCCCCGGTCACCTCCACTGCTCCATAGAGGACCATAAGCCGCCACCCAGATGATGTTTTCATTATTGGGATCTATGACTATGCTTCCTATATGCTCACTGTTCTTGAGCCCCATATTCTCAAAAGTCTCTCCCCCATTGAGAGATTTATAGACACCGTCTCCATAAGAAACAGATCTTTGGTTGTTATTTTCTCCTGTACCCACCCAAACTGTATTTTTATTAGTTGGTGCAATCTCGACGCAGCCTAAAGAATAAGAATCATAGGAATCAAAAATTGGGCTAAAAGTGATGCCGTGATTTTTAGTTTTCCATAAACCACCAGAAGCGGTTGAAACATACCATGTATTCGTATTTGAGGGATGAATGGCAAGATCCGATACCCTTCCGGATGTTAATGCGGGCCCAACCATTCTAAATGAAACTGCAGATACGGTTCCTGCGTCAATTGTGTGTTTTTCTTGTGCGTAAGCAGTGTAAGAAAGTGCTGCAAACAGTAGAATAATGTATTTCATAAGTTGATTTGATTTTGGATAAAATAAATAATTTTAGCGCTTTTTTTGGACTAGTTGATTGTAATTTTTTCAACATACGTTTTTAACCCGTCATTGACATGAATCAGATAGATACCGGCTTTGGCATCGATCTCAATAACCGCTGTTTGAGAGGTAATGATCTTATCCAAAATAATGCGTCCATCCGCTGAATAAAGAACGATTTGAGGGTTTTGTAAGGAATGACTAATCGTGAATTTCCCTTCATTAGGATTGGGGTAAACCGAGAATGGTGATGTCAAGTGATGCACGCCGCTCATCTGCCCCATCACATTGATATTGTCCATGAAGAAATTGTTTCCCCAACCATTAATTCCAACAAACCTGATCGCGACATTTTGACCAATGTAGGAAACAAGATCTATAGCATTGTCAACAGACCAATCGGCACAATCCGATGGGTACCAATCATCATTTGTGCTAGGTATCGTTATTAGATCATCACCAAAAGCATAAAATAAAGTATCATAGGTATCCCAACAATCAGAGCTGATATCAATGCGGAAACCATCTTCATAGGAGCCCCCCCATTTGGTGTAAGCATAATCAAACTCAAGCATTGCACTTAAGGCATTTGTCAAATCTATTTTTGGTGTCATCAACTCAGCCTCATCACCTACTTGATTAATGGAGAAATGATTAACCATCACACAGTTTGTAGCATTACAGTCGGGACCATTATCCGTAAAGAAAGGAGACCAACCAAAGGAATTGTTTGCATTGTACTGTGTCCAAAAATCGCTAATCCCCAATTCAAAATCTTCTACAACATCAAGAGGAGCAACCGTTTCGTCGTATTCAATAAACATGGAATACGATTGGGTACTCGTTCCGAAGTCATCCGTAACCGTCAAGGTCACGTCATAAAACCCTGGAGTATCATATTGTACAATAGGATTCTGATCATTAGATGCTCCTGGTGTACCCCCTGGAAAAGTCCATTGCCAAATTGGATTCATAGATGACAATACCGAATTGTCAATATATTGAACCTGATTATCAAGACAAGAAATCTTAAATTTATCAGCTGCAATTTGAGCCATGGGCTCTGAGTTCTCATACATTTCGACCTCATAAACACTTCTGTTCGTTGCATTTCGAAGCAAGCCCTCTTTGTATTTTATCACAAGCTTTGTAGAAGTTGTGCTTAAAGGCAAATTATTATTGAATAATGCCCATTCATTCATGGTATTGTTTCGGTAATACACCGCACGTCTTGTGCCAATATAAACGCCACCTGCTGTTCCCTTCTGGTGCTCTATATTCGTGATGACTTCGCCGTCAAGAGAAGCGCTTGTATAATTTGTCCATGTAGCGCCTCCGTCCATTGATTTAAACACCATGCGCCCATTGAGGTTGGTATTGCCATATTGAGAGGTTCTTACGGCCCAGAGTTCATTCGCATTACTCGCACTCACTGCAATATCAAAAGGAACCCACAATTCTCCATTCAATAATGCAGTTGGAGGTGTGATTTCATTCCAAGAGACCCCAGCGTCTTGCGTACGCCATATTTTTTTATCTCCCCACCAACTTTCATACGTCACTAGGTACATTACATCAAGATTGGCTCTAGAAATCTCAAGATTCATTACCTTACTCGGAAAAGAATAGACAAGTTCAAACGTTAATCCATTATCTTCGGTTTTTAATAGATTCTTTCCTCTTCCTAGATATATATGCTGGTTGTTTCTAGGATCCCACTCCATGGTTGAAGACTCTCCAAAAATGTAAGAAGCATTCGGTAATGAATCGAATTGAAATCCATTGATATTCATGGTTCGATCTCCAGAAAGAATCCGGCCTTCATAATCATCATAAGCAATTCTATCATTACCAAAATTAACAAAGCCTCGAACGCCATCACCCCCACCTGTACAAATCCAATCATTGATATAAGTATCGTTGTCTTTTAACAAGGTTCCATTATGATATGCGCCGCCTAACATTACATCTGATTGAGGACTTGCCCCAAATCCCCAAAAATCAGTACCCTCTATTCCAACTTGTGATTTATCCATATTGGTCCCACCATCATTGGACATGAAAATACCGCCATCACAAGCGATCCATAGCTCTGTACCAAAAAACCGAATATCATGGATGTCTGCGTGCACATACCCAATTTCTCCCGGTTCAGACCATTTTGCTGGGCAAACCCATGTCGCACCTGCATCAGTAGAAACCCAATGATTAACGCCTCCTAAATGAAGTTTCTGTGGATTTACAGGATCGACAGCCAGTCCAACATCGTAATAATACTGTCCACCGTCGTCCTCTCCTTCCTTATCCCAACCCATCATGTTGATATTGGTCAAGGAGGGTGGTCCTGCAGGTTGATTTCCACAACATTGAAAAGTCCAAGTTACACCCTCGTCCTCAGACAAGTAAATACCATAGGTGCCGCTTCCACCGTTTGCCGAACCGGTAGCATTGGCATAAATCAAACTTGGGTTTGCGGGTGTAACGGCAATCTCTACACGCTTCTGATGATCATCTGTTCCTGTAGGACTTGGCCAACCATTAGTCTGTATTGTAAAAGAACTACCTCCATTGATTGATTTATAAAATTCAGTGTGGTTGTCGACGACCTTGATCGTATATATAATCGATGGATTTGAAGGATGCAATTCAATTTCCTGAAACTCTCCATCCATTATTTCGGACCAATTTAAGCCCGAATCCATGGATTTAAAAAACCCTTTATTTGAACTCAAATAAAGTTCTGATGAACTATTGGGATGCATAACGATGTCCTTTACATTATGAGATTCTGATTGAAAGACAGGGTCTCCAATTATAGACCATGATTCTCCTCCATCAATAGTATTATATAGTTTCCCATTACTTTCGAAGTAAACTATATCCGGATTGCTATGGTCTATTTCTAACGCAAATATTCTATTCAATACAAGGTTTCTTGTTTTTAAGCTCCAGGTAGAACCCGCATCAATAGATTTCCACAAACCAGAAGTGGCAGAACCCGCAAACATGATGTCCGAATTACTGAAAGAACGTTCTACCGTATAAACGTGTGCCGCTCCTGGAGCATAGCTTCGGCTCGAGGCTTCCTTATCAAAATCATAAGGCCCTATGCAAATCCATTCAGAATTGACATCTTTATTAGCGTTCAAGGTCTCTGATCTTTTTACATAAAGTAGATCCTCCTTTGAATCCATTGAAAAACTTACCTGCCGACCAAAGGACCGCAACCATCTTTTATAAAACTGTGTATGTTCATTTTTCTCTAAGGGGTGTGATTGGTAATAAAGATCATGAGCTATCATTACCTTTTCGGGATCCACGGATACTTCGTACATCAATTTGATCCAATCTGGAGAATTAATGTTTGCCGAATATTTCTGTTCAAATTGCGCCGATAAATTGAAACCAAATATTAGAGAAAGAAGTAAAATGAGGCTGAATTTCATAATTGTTTATTTTTAAAAATTTAAAGATAAGGAAAAAGAATACCAAATCGTTTTCGCTCACTTACGCAAGAATTGACTCTAAATATAGTACCTTCGCGATTCAATAATCTACTCATGATCATCTCAGAAGTTAGCTATTTAGGAAATCTTAGAACTGAGGCAAAGCACCTTAAGTCAAATGATACTATTATTACTGATGCCCCTGTTGATAATAATGGGAAAGGTCAAGCTTTTTCACCAACGGATTTGGTCGCAACGTCATTAGCGTCGTGCGCGATGACCATTATTGGAATTTATTGTGAGAAAAACGACATTAAATTTGAGCACTGTGATGCCAAAGTCGAAAAATTAATGGGGAACAACCCCAGAAAAATTGAACAAATCAATGTCACTTTTTACGTGTCAAAAAATGAATGGGACAGCGATACATTAAATAAAATAATCAAGGAAGCCAAGGCTTGCCCTGTGTCTATCACACTTGAAAATCAAGTCCAAATCGATTATAAATTTCTCTAAATGGAAAATAAAAAAGAAACCTATCAAAGGAAGGAAAAAAAAGATATCATCTTCGGAATCCATCCTGTTATTGAAGCTGTGAAATCTGGCCAAGAATTGAATAAAGTCATGATCCAAAGAGGAATAGAAAAGGAGCATTTCAAAGAACTTAAAGACGCACTTGCAGACAAAGATTATTATATTCAATATGTTCCCATTGAAAAACTAAACACTTTAACAGCTGGAAATCACCAAGGTGTTGTTGCATTCGTAACCCCTATTGAATACCAAAAAATTGAAACCCTTGTAGATCAATGGATAGAAGAAGAAAAAAAACCATGTATACTCGTTCTAGATAGAATTACAGATGTGCGAAACTTTGGAGCAATTGCTAGATCAGCAGAGTGTCAAGGTGTTGATGCGATTCTTATTCCTTCGAGAGGCTCTGCATTAGTAACCGCTGACGCTGTTAGAACTTCTTCTGGAGCATTAAGCCGTATTCCAGTTTGCAAAACAGAAAACTTAAAGAACAGTTTGTTTTACATTCAACAATCAGGATACAGAATCGTAGCATGTACAGAGAAGTCATCCATGCCTTTGCAAGAGGTAAATTTACGTGGAGCAATGGCAATCATAATGGGTTCTGAAGAAAATGGCATCACCTCTGACCTGATTAACATGGCAGACCTACGAACTAATATTCCTATGCGGGGTGTTATCGCTTCTTTAAACGTAGGTGTTGCTACAGGTATTATTTTGTACGAAAAAATGAGACAAGAGCTCGATCGCTAAGCTCCTAAATCAGGTAGAGTACAAGAGCTGGGTTACCATGACAGGAAGCTCCTCTAAAGCCCCACAGGTGTATTCGTAATTTTCTTTAGAGATTCGGTGTGGATCAAAGTGGATGGCTTTCATACCAGAATTTAACGCACCTGAAACATCCGCCCTGAAATCATCTCCAATCATCAAAGCATCAACAGCCGAGCAACCTGCTTGTTTCATCGCATATTGAAAAATAGCGCGAGAAGGCTTGTTTTCCCCAACTGCTTCTGAACAAACAATCACATCAAAATAAGTATCTAGACCACAATTCTTAAGTTTGATATATTGCACCTCCTCAAAGCCATTCGTGATAATATGCATAACGAAACCGATATCTTTGAGCTCATTTAAACATGCTATAGTACCCGGAAATAATCCCGTTTGAAGCGGCGAGATACTCACATATTGCTCAGCCATCTGTTGTGCCAAGTAGAGGTCATCCTTATGAAATTGTTTTAATGTTGCATAAAACCGCTCATATCGGAGGATTTCCTTTGTGAGTTGACCTTTGCTATACAGTCCCCACAAACGAGCATTATGAGGCACATAAGCATTATAAAATCGATCAAAAGAACCAAATATAACCTCAAGTTTTAATGCGCTAAAAATAGTTTTTAAAGCCTTTTTTGAATTCGTATCAAAATCCCATAGGGTACGGTCCAGATCAAAAAACACATGCTTTCTAGGTAAAGACATAAACAATAAAGGTGGTTAAAGTTGCATTGATTGCCATACCAATGATTATAAATAAAAAGGTAAAAGACTCCCGACCGAAAAATTTCGCAACGACTATAGATCCGAGGGGAACTGAAAGTAAAAAAGGAGCCCAGAAACAAATCCCAAGCTTTCCAAATCGATTCTTTAACTTCACGATCCCCTTATTCACCCGCGTAAATTTATTTTTCTCCACAAAGGAGCCTCCCTTTTCAATTCGCTCTTTTTCTCTTTTAATCCGCGTTCGATTCATGAAGAATTCCGCAGAATAATAGAATACGGCAGCACCAAAAGTCCCTCCGATGAATATAGAAATCGCCGTTTCTAGGGACGTTACTCCAAGATGAGGCCCCGGAATTGCCGAGAACATGAATTTCACTGTGGCTAAGGATGCTAGGGTGATATATGCAGACCAATTCATTGTTATAATTTTGTGCCAAAAGCTAAATCACCGGCATCACCTAGACCCGGAACAATATAAGATTCCGAAGTCAATTCAGGGTCTATTGCAGCTGTCCAAATATCCGTAGATTTAGGCAACTCCTTTTCAAGCAAACCAATTGCTTGTGGGGTTGCAATAGAAACAATAACGACTACTTTCTTAGGGGTGCCAAATTTCAGAAGTGCTTTATAAACCTCGACCATCGAATTCCCAGTAGCTAACATAGGATCTGAAATTATCCAAATCTTACCATCTAAATCCGGAGCCGCTAAATATTCTACTTCAATCGTAAAATCCTCTTTTGTAGAATGTGACCGATAAGCTGATACAAATGCGCTATCGCAGCGGTCAAAAGTATGTAGTAGCCCATTATGCATTGCTAAACCTGCTCTTAAAATCGTGATGAGAACAGGATTCTCTGATAAATGAGATTCCTGAGACAAGCCCAAGGGGGTTTGTACTTCCCTTTGGATATAATCCATTTTTTTTGAAGCTTCATATCCCAAGACCGAAGCGATGCGTTCCAAATTTGACCTAAATCTCATAGGATCCTTCTGGATGTTTACGTCCCTAATCTCGGATACATAATGACTTGCAATAGAAGGATTATCGGAAAGGTTGTACAGCATTTAATTCTGTTTTTATTCGTAATAAAAGTAAGTAGAAAAAAAAGATTAATGGCGTATAAACAACAGAACTTAAGCCTACCTATTCTATAAAAAATAATACATTCGTAAATGAATAATAATAAAAATAACGATTCCAAAAAGGTCGCAATCTTAATTATCGTTGCCGCACTTGGTTACTTTGTTGACATATATGACATGGTGTTATTTGGCGTCGTAAAGGCTGAAAGCTTAAGTGTAATAATGGAAGGTCAATCACTTGAATTACAGAGTTCTAAAGGTAAATTTTTATTCAACATTCAAATGCTAGGAATGCTCATAGGCGGAATCCTATGGGGCGTACTTGGAGATAAAAAAGGAAGACTAAAAGTTTTGTTTGGCTCCATCCTTCTATACTCGATTGCAAACCTTATTAATGCTTTTGTAACCGATGTAACCACCTATGCGATTGTCAGATTAATCGCGGGTATTGGTTTGGCGGGAGAGCTTGGCGCAGGGATCACACTGGTATCTGAAACCATGTCAAAAGAAAAACGTGGATACGGAACTATGCTGATCGTCACCTTTGGTGCGCTTGGAGCAGTTGCAGCCTCTGTTGTTGGATCCGAAGGTGGCGTTATTGCGGATTATATATTCAGCATTACGGGGACACAATTATATAATTGGCAGGTTACCTATCTCGTAGGCGGATGCCTTGGTTTACTCCTTCTTTTACTTCGAGTTGGTACGATTGAATCCTCATACTTCCAAAATATGAAGCAAGATAATTCCGTTGAAAAAGGAAACTTGAAAATTCTTTTCAAGAGTAAAGAAATTTTTAAAAAGTACCTTCATTGTATAGTCATCGGAATACCAATTTGGTATGTGGTCGGATTACTCGTCATGAATTCAAAAGACAACTTCGCACCTCTTATGGGGATACATGATATAGAAAATGGACAAGCTGTAATGTATACCTATATTGGATTATCAGTAGGCGATCTCATTTCAGGAGTACTAAGCCAATGGCTTCGTAGTCGAAAAAAGGTCGTCCGTCTCTACCTCATATTTACGCTTCTATTGATTACCACCTTCTTGTTTTTCATGGATGGAGCATCAAAAGACCTTTACTACACGATGTGCTTTTTGTTAGGAACGGCAACAGGATATTGGGCGCTATTTGTTTCTATCGCCGCAGAACAGTTTGGAACGAATATTAGATCCACAACAGCGAATACGATTCCAAATTTTGTAAGAGGTTCTGTCAATCTAATTATGCTGAGTTTTGGATTGTTAACCGCTTTGAACATAGGAGATGCAAGTTCAGCCTATATCATTGGCGTATTCTTTATTATACTCGCACTATATAGCCTAAGCCAACTTGAGGAAACCTTTGGAAAAGATTTAGATTATTTCGAAACGTAGTCTTTATTTCTTTTCGACGACAGCAGAAATAGTCAATACGGTTTCTTTAGGCTCCGTATTTGCTGTAACTCGAATCGTCTTTGACTGTTTGTTTAATTGACCAACTTTAGGATGGAAAACCACCTCAATCTTATCACTTTTTCCAGGTGCAATAGGTTTTGTTGGCTTTGATGGGGTTGTACAACCGCAACTGGCTTTAACATCTTTAATAATTAACGGGGATTTTCCAGTATTGGTCACCCTGAACACAGTCTTATTGTCCGTGTCTTCCTTTATTTTACCAAAATCATGTTGCTCTTTGTCAAACTTTAAGGAAGTCAAAGGCGCTGTTTCAACTGGTTCTTCTTCATCTAAAATCGCTAACAACTCCACTTCAAATACCAAGGGCATAAATGGCTTGATAACCGTTCCCGACTTGCCACTTGCTCCATAAGCTAGTTCTTGAGGAATATAAAACCTATATTTTGACCCGACACTCATTAATTGAAGTCCTTCTGTCCATCCTCTAATAACTTGATTCAATTTAAATTCAGAAGGCATATCGCGATCCACCGAGCTGTCAAAAACATCTCCTTCCGGAGTCGTTCCATGATAATGTACGCTCACTTTAGTTGTTGCATTTGGCTTTGGTCCCTCGCTTGGCGTAACAATTTCATATTGCAAGCCCGATGATGTTGTCGTAACACCCGCTCTTGTTGCATTTTTTTTCAAGAAATCCTCTCCCTGTTCCTTGTAATTAACCTCAGGAACTTCCTTAATCACAACATCCAAAGGCAAATCAGAACCACAAGATGACATTATTAATGTAAGTGTTAAGGTAAATAAACCTAATATACTTATTTTCATGTTATTAACGTTTTATTTTAAATCAATTTAGAAGTCTTTTTTATTAAAAAAAATAACTTAAAAAAAAATGTGCCCACGACTGGACTCGAACCAGCACACCTTGCGGCACCACCCCCTCAAGGTGGCGTGTCTACCAATTTCACCACGTGGGCATTTTCACTGCAAATATAGACTATTTTTCATTTTATAAATGAATGCGTATAAACTAAAAATCACAAAAATTTGATTTACTTTTGATTGTAATTAAACATACATGAGTGATTCAAAAGTTAGTAAAATAACATTCGCAGGGATTTTAATTAGTACCGGGATCGTTTTCGGAGACATTGGAACGTCGCCATTGTATGTGTTTCAAGCAATCACCGGAGGAGGAACCAATATCAATGAAGGTTTCATTCTTGGTGGGCTATCTAGTGTTATTTGGACCTTACTACTCATCGCAACATTCAAGTATGTTTATTTTGCCTTAAACGCAGACAACAAAGGAGAAGGAGGGATTTTTGCGCTTTTCGCATTATTAAAAGAAAGACGATTTAGATGGATCATCATTCCGGCACTAATAGGCTGCTCGACGCTTATTGCCGATGGATTCATTACACCAGCCATATCTATTTCTTCGGCTGTAGAAGGACTCAACACAATCTACCCTAACCTACCAGTCATCCCAATCGTTGCAGGTATTGTAGTTTTATTATTTACAGTGCAGCAATTTGGCACAATGGCAATCGGAAAATTTTTCGGGCCATTTATGATCATCTGGTTTTCATTTCTAGGATATCTAGGAGCAATGCAAATTATTGAAAATCCGACGGTTCTCAAAGCACTTAACCCGTGGTGGGCATTTAATTTAGTCGCTAATATTGATGGGGGGTTTTGGGTGTTAGGATCTGTATTCCTTTGCACGACTGGAGCCGAAGCTCTTTATTCTGATCTTGGACATTGTGGAAAGGGAAATATCAGAGTAAGTTGGGCTTTTGTGGCAACCTTATTGGTAATGAACTACATGGGACAAGCCGCATTGTGTTTAAGCCCAGGATTTGGATTAGAAACGAATCAAACAATATTCTACTCCATGGTTCCAGAACACATCATGCCCTTTGCGATTGCCATTGCTACCGCAGCCACAATCATCGCTTCCCAAGCTTTAATTACAGGTGTATTTACCCTTATGAATGAGGCAATTAAACTAAAGCTATGGACCAACTTGAAAGTAAAATATCCGACGGATCATAAGGGGCAAATTTACATTCCATTTATCAATTGGTTCCTGATGTTTGGCTGTCTATTGGTGATCTTTATTTTTAAAAAATCTAGTGCTATGGAGCACACTTATGGCTTGGCAATTACTATCGACATGGTGATGACATCCATTCTTCTAGGTTTTTTACTAATCGTCAAATACCCTAAAAGACAGCTTATGTACCTATCTATATTTTTGCTTTTCATTGCTATAGAAGGCGTATTCCTAATGTCAAACCTTGGTAAGATTGTTTCTGGTGGCTGGTTCACTTTAATTTTAGCAGCTTCTTTCTTTGCCCTACTATACTTGTATTACAAGGCTCGAGAGCTGCGAACGAGCATCACAGAGTATACTTCTATGAAAAAAGTGATTCCCTTGCTTACAGCGGTTAAAAACGACCCAAAAATACCCTTTGAGGCTACGAATCTTGTATTTCCTACACGGAGTAATTCCCCTAACAAAATTGACACAACGGTTTTCCATTCACTTTTCAAAAAGAAACCTAGAAAAGCGGATATCGTTTGGTTCCTTCACTTAGATATTCAGAATGAGCCTTGGGGCGTTCATTATTCAGTGAATGAGATCATCGACAAGTCATGCTACTATGTGAGTCTTCAGCTAGGATTTAAGGAAGAACATCATATTGAATACATGATGCGCAAAATTCAAAGAAAAATGGTTGAAAAATATGAATTGTCAGGAGACAGTGCATTTGAATCTGTTAGAGGCACATTTGAAGAAGTTGATTACCGTTTTGTTGTAATTAATTCAAGAGTTTCTGCCGATGATGACCTCACACCTTTCCAAAACATCTGCGTTAAGGCCTATCGTTTTGTGAAAAGCACGGGATTGAAACCGGCTGAAGATTTCGGATTGGATAAAACAAATGTCACCGTGGATTACGTTCCTATTTCCGTTACTAAATCTGTAGACCAAGAAGTTATTGAAGACTTCGAGGACTACTCTATCACTTAATTAAGCATGAAAATACACGTTCTAAATACTGGGTTTTTCAAGCTAGACGGCGGGGCTATGTTCGGCGTTGTGCCTAAAAGCCTATGGTCTAAAACAAACAAAGCTGACTCAAATAACATGTGCTCATGGGCATTAAGATGTATGCTTATAGAGCAGGGAGACAGACTGATCTTAGTGGATACAGGCATGGGGGAAAAGCAGTCTGAAAAGTTTTTTTCCTACTATTATTTACATGGTGAAGACGCACTAGACAAAAACTTGAAAGCCCTTGGGTTTTCTCGTGACGACATCACAGATGTATTCCTAACACACCTGCACTTTGACCATTGCGGAGGAGCCGTAGAATGGAACGAAGAAAAAAATGGCTATCGACCCACATTTAAAAACGCACGATATTGGAGCACGAAAACACATTGGGATTGGGCCGTAACCCCTAATGACCGCGAAAAGGCTTCCTTTTTAAAAGAAAACATTATGCCGCTGCAAGAAAGCGGTCAACTTCAATTCGTGGAAAGAGATGGGGCTTTCAAAAAGAATGTATTTGAGAATTTTGATGTTCTTTTCGTTGATGGACATACAGAAAGCATGATGATTCCCCACATCAAGTATCAAAACAAAACACTGGTTTTCATGGCTGATTTATTACCTAGCGTAGGCCACATACCTCTTCCCTATGTGATGCAAAATAAAGAAACCCTTAACTACCTTAAAAAACTAAATGTTTCCTTATCAAAGCTCAAAAAGAGGATTATATATTGTTTCTTGAGCATGATTCCATAAATGAATGTTGTACCTTAATGGAAACAGAAAAAGGAATTCGGCTGGACCGAAGCTTTGACTTTAAAGAAATGTTTTAGATGAATGAACCAAATTCTTCTGATAAAAAACCTACGAAATCCTATTCAGAGAAGGACCAATGGAATGATGACCTTGACCTTCCACCATTGCAGCATAAGAAAACTACAGCGAAAAAACCAATCCTCGAAAAAGCCGATTTCGACAAAAAAAAGAAGCAACCTTGGAAATTATACCTAAGTGTTATTGTGATTATAGTTTTAGGCGGCGGTTTTTATATCTTCAATTCTGAGTCAATTCCAGAAAACAACACACAAAAAATACATTCTGTCGATGCAAAAATCCCTGATACGATTCCAGATCAAATAATCCCTTCGATAGAGAATAAAGAAGTTGTCTTTTCTGAGGACACAATGGTAATAGAGGAACTCATGGAAACAGAACAAGTAATACCCTTTGAATATGAAGTACAGGGGCCTAAAAACTATCACATTATTGTTGGTTCATTTATGAATGAAGCCAACGCAAACCACTGGCTCGATTTAGCTTCCTTTAATGAATATGGGGTTCAATATGTTCGTGAATACAAAGGGTGGTATAGGGTTGTTTTCCTCTCCTATTCAACTGTAGAACAAGCTGAAATTGAAATTGATAACATACGAAATGACTTAAATTTAAAAGCATGGATCGCCTACATGAATTAAAAAATCCAAAAGAAATCATAACTGCGATGATGCTCAAGGATGAATTTAGCAAATGGCTTGATATCCAAGTAGATCGAATTGATATAGGTCACTGTTCCTTGTCTTGTACCGTAAGAAAAGAAATGCTCAATGGGTTCTCAATTGCACATGGAGGAATCGCTTATTCAATTGCAGACACGACTTTAGCCTTCGCAGCCAATAGTAATGGATACCAAAGCTTTAGTATCGAAACTTCAATTTCACATCTTCACAAAGTTCAAGAATCCGATGTACTCAAGGCGGAATCAAAAGAGATTCATAGAGGCAAGAAAACCGGAGTTTATCATGTGAATGTCAGCAACCAACAGAACGAACTTGTTGCGATATTCAAAGGCACTGTTTACATCTCAAAGATTCCTTGGTAAAATTATGCACGCATAATAAATTTTTACTAATTTAGTCATTGAATGGAGCAAGAACAACCTTTATTTATTGACTTTCTAATTCGCCATGCTTGGCATCGTGTTTCGAGAATGTACAATAACACAGCGAGCACCGAAGGAATGACTATGTCGGTAGGTTTTATTCTCATGATCGTCGAAAAAAGTGGTACCCCAAGTACACAACTTGGACCCAAAATGGGCATGGAACCCACCTCTCTTTCTCGAACTTTAAACAATATGGAGTCCAGTGGTTTAATTGAAAGAAAGGAATTCTCGGGAGACAAAAGGAAAGTAAATATTTTTCTGACAAAAAAAGGAGTTACAAAAAGAAAGCTTGTGAAAAACTTCATTTTAGATTTTAATCAGAAAATCGAATCAAAGTTTAAAGACCGTGACTTACAAGGATTCATGAATGTCATGAATGCTGTAGACCTAGCCATTGAAGATGTAGAAACTAAAAAAAATAACGAATTGTAATTACACGCATTATGAAAAGATTTATTAGAAAAGTAGCCGTTTTGGGTTCAGGAGTTATGGGATCAAGGATCGCCTGTCATTTTGCAAACATAGGATGCGAAGTTCTACTTTTAGATATTCCTCCAAAAGAGCTTGATGCAGCAGAAGCTAAAAAAGGATTGTCAATCGATGCAGCAGCTGTAAGGAATAGAATTGTTAACCAATCCTTACAATTTGCGCTAAAGTCAAACCCCTCACCTATTTACAAAAAGTCTTTTGCCTCAAGAATTGAGACAGGGAATTTTGATGATGATCTTCAGAAAATAAAAGATTGCGACTGGATCATCGAAGTGATTATCGAACGACTTGATATTAAGCAACAGCTCTTTGAGAAAGTTGAGGTCCATAGAAAAGCGGGGACCTTGATCTCTTCCAACACCTCTGGGATTCCTATTAATATGATGCTCGATGGTAGAAGCGAAGATTTCCAGAAACACTTTTGTGGAACTCATTTCTTCAATCCCCCAAGATATTTACAACTTTTAGAAATCATACCAACTCCAAAAACAGACCAAACCGTTGTTGATTTCTTAATGGATTATGGATCAAAGATCCTTGGTAAGAAAACTGTACTATGTAAAGACACTCCCGCCTTCATTGCAAATCGTGTAGGTGTATATTCGATTATGGCCCTATTTCATGCTGTGAAAGAAATGGGTTTTAGTGTTAGTGAAGTCGATAAGCTATCTGGACCCATTCTAGGACGCCCAAAATCTGCCACTTTTAGAACCTGCGATGTTGTTGGACTTGACACCCTTGTTCATGTTGCAAATGGTTTGAAGGCGAATTGTCCGAACGACGAGGAAAAAGAGCTTTTTGAATTGCCCGATTACATATCAAAAATGGTTGATAAAAATTGGCTTGGATCAAAAACTGGACAAGGTTTTTACAAAAAAGAAAAGGATGAAAATGGAAAGAAAACCATCTTGGCTCTAGATCTAGAAACCTTAGAATACAAAAAACCAGAGAAAGTAAAATTCCCAACACTGGAGATGGCAAAGCCGATAGAAGATTTGCACCAGCGTACTAAAATGCTCGTCATGGGTATGGATAAAGCTGGAGAATTTTACAGACGTATTTTCGGTGGCTTGTTGGCATACGTTTCAAACAGAATCCCCGAAATATCTGATGATTTCTATAAAATAGATGATGCTTTGAAAGCTGGATTTGGCTGGGAGCTAGGCCCCTTTGAATCATGGGATTTATTTGGCTTTGAGCAGGGAACAAAGTATATTAAGGATGCTGGAAAAACGATGGGTAATGCCATCAATGATATGAGAGATGCAGGAATGACCACATTCTATAAAATAGAAAATGGGAATAGACTGTTTTTTGACATGGCATCCAAAAGCTACAAAATTGTTCCAGGAACAGAAGAGATTGTCGATTTGAATTCTCTGAGAAGCGAAAACAAAGTATGGGGCAATTCAGATTGTACACTTGTACATATTGGGGATGGTATATTAAATCTTGAGTTTCACACCAAAATGAATACCATTGGTGGAGGTGTTCTACAAGGAATCAATAAAGCGATTGACCTTGCCGAAGAGCGCTACTCAGGGCTAGTAATCTCCAATACGGGACAGAATTTCTCAGCAGGCGCAAATGTCGGTATGATATTCATGATGGCGGCTGACCAAGATTTTGACGAATTGAATTTTGCAGTGAAAGCTTTCCAAGATACAACCATGCGCATCAGGTACTCGAACATACCAGTCATCGTTGCCACACACAATCTAACCTTAGGAGGTGGCTGTGAAATATCATTACACGCCGATAAAGTTGTTGCTCATGCTGAAACCTATATGGGCTTAGTAGAATTTGGTGTAGGCCTCATCCCTGGGGGTGGCGGTACCAAAGAATTTGCAAAACGATTGTCTGACGAACTTCGAGATGGAGACATTAAAATCAACCGTTTAAGAGATCGCTTTTTAACTGTCGGCCAAGCTAAAGTATCTCTGTCCGCATATGAAGCCTTTGATTATGGTTACCTAAGAGAGGGAATCGATGAAGTTGTTGTTTCAAGGGACCACCAATTAACTAGAGCCAAGGGGGCCTGCCTAGAATTATCGGAAAAAGGTTATGTTCCTCCAAAACGAGAAAAAAACATCACGGTCCTTGGACAAGAAGGATTAGGCATTGTATATGTTGGTGCTAATTCGATGTTGTCTGGGAATTATATGTCCGAACACGATCGGATTATCTCTGAAAAACTGGGCTTTGTTCTTTGTGGTGGGGATCTCTCCGAAAATACGATCGTATCCGAACAATACTTATTAGACTTAGAGCGTAAAGCATTCCTAGAATTGTGCCGTGAAAAAAAGACACTAGAGAGAATTGAAAGCATTGTTAAGTACGGGAAAATCCTGAGAAATTAAACTTTAGTAATTCGAATGACAACGCGTCTATTCTTGGCTCGGTCTGTTTGATTGACTCCTGGATTCAATGGATTCTGCTCACCTTTAAAGTCAATTGAGATAAGATTAGAATCAACACCTAGGTCCTTCTTGAGTACCGAAGCCACAGCAACGGCCCTACTTTTGGAAAGCCTCATATTATAGGCTTCTGGACCAATGAAATCAGTATGTCCAATAAGCTTAAACTCACATTTATTTGAGTCAATGAATTCAGAAATTATTTGCTTAATTCTTGATGCCTCGATGGGATTGACACCAAAAGAATCAAAGTCAAAATTAACGAGTAGCTCAATTTCCTTTTCTTGATTTTTAATATTAGATGAATCTGCTATCGACTTTTTAGATTTAGAAAATCTTGCAATGAAATCTATTGAATATTCAGTATACCTTTCATTTTCGATAGGCTCAATGGTCCTTTCAGAAAAGAGCCCTTCCCGGTCATCTAAAACAGAAACAATGGCAACCTTGCTTAAGCCTGGTATTGAAAGGGTGTAATTCCCTTTAGCATTTGATCTTGTTTGACCTAAAATCTCATCGTCACAAGTCACCACTACCGTCATTTGAACCGGCTGCTGATTCACCTCAATTTTACCATAAACCAAGGCTGTCCTTTTTGGTTTTAAATCCGAAGCTAGTCGGGATAAGTCTGCAAACCAAATGTCTAAATTCCGCACAAAAAAAGCCGCTGCTCCTTCACCTGAAATCACAAAGCCCATATCGTTGCTAGCCGAATTAAAAGGCTTACCTATATTACTTATTGAGCCTACCTTCCCGTTCTTTAAGCTCGATTTTAATATATCCAGACCACCAAATCCACCATGCCCATCTGAAGAAAAATAAAAGGTCGTGTTGTCTGACGCTATAAAAACAGAACGTTCATCAGCTTTTGTACTCACCCCTAATAATTTTGGGTAGCTCCAACTTCCTTGTTTTTTTGTACTGTAGTACAAATCCATATTTCCAGCATACGAAGGGCCGCATGCTACGATAAAAGTATTCCCATCTGGAGAAATAGACATACCATCGGTGGCATATCCTGAATGAGCCCTGAACATCATTCTAAAATATTGATTAATGCCCCCACCTAAACCTCGAATAGACTCAACGACTCCGTCCTTGAAATGCGCTTCGTAATAAGGACCTCCCGTTTCCGCCCAATTGTCCTTCCAGCTTTGAAAAACTATTTTTTGACCATCAAAAGAAACGGAGGGCTCATCCTCTCCCCTTCTTGTATTTAATTCACTAACCTTTTGAGGGACGCCCCAAAATCCACTTTTCTGGAAATTAGACTTATAAAGATCCCCCTGCCCATATAGGCTTCTATTCCTGGGATTTTCGATTCGTGTAGACATAAAATACAAGGCTTCGCCATCCGGAAGTAATGATAGATTACATTCACGATATTCAGTGTTTAGAACATCTAACGCCCTAATATTAATTTTAGCGGTATGATCCAGCACTTCAACTTCTTGAGCTACAAGAATATATCCTGGAATGATTGCAAAGACATAAAGAACATAAAAAAGTAGTTTCATTTTCTTGATAAATAAAAAGATGATAAAAGTTACGAATCATTTTTAAAAAAGTCTTTCTGAATCAGAAATTAAGTTTACTTTTGTATCTCCTTTTTAAGGATTATTCATTTTTGAATCTGACTGTTGTCAGAGATTGAAAGATTAAAAAAATGGTTTGGTAGTTCAGTTGGTTAGAATACCTGCCTGTCACGCAGGGGGTCGCGGGTTCGAGTCCCGTCCAGACCGCAAGCCACTATGGCTGGTGGAACAGAAAAGCCTTGAGAGTATCAACTTCTCAAGGCTTTTTGCTTTCTAAGAGTTTCGATTATATGACCGATTATATGACCGATTCTACATAAACAACGGTAATTCGTGTTAAAGCTTTTTCTTTCGTGCCTGGCCTCTTATACTCATATAGCCGCATAGTGCTTCTACATAAGTCTACATAGTTCTTGTCAGATAGCTTCTCATAGTTCGTGTCTATGAAGTCAAGTAGGTCGTCTATTGTTTGTGCGTCGTCGTCTTTATTTTTAAGCTCGAACGTCTTTTTGCCTAAATCCAATGTTTTTGAGAAGAGAGGTGGCCTTATCTATATTCTTCTGCTGAACCATTACGTAATCATTGGTATATGTTGATGTCAAGGTGATATCAATTCCCTTAGAAGCAAATGCTGACGCAATTGCAGCAAGAAAGCCCTCGCAGTAAAAAGGGTTTCCACATTTAATATTTAGTAAAACCCAATTGTCTGGATTTCTCTCGTAGTCTCCTAAGTCAGCTAGGTTTGACGTCTTTGTAACTACAGTGATTTCATCTGAATCCCTGGTCACAATCAAATGTTTTTCAGGAGTATGAACATTTGTAACCTTTGCATACACATACAAACCATTTTCTATAGTAAACCAGCTGGTTTGAATAACTTTTTTTAAGTCTTTGCTTATTTCTGTCATATCATTGATTATAATTATAAAGATAAATAATCTTTAATTTCCTTAAAAAACGAAAATTGATTGGATGCCCGATCAAAGTTCTGTTCGGAATGTTCTACTTGGTAATAAACATCCCTATGTAAGATAATCGGTGAGAAATCGTATCGACTGAATTAATGATATACATATCGAAGATAATGGAAGTTTTTCTTGTTCGTCAGTCATTAGAAACTGTTGAGCTATACTCAGGCACCTATCTCTAAGTGACTCATAGGCAAGAGAATTAAAGGAATCCGTTTTATCCAATGAATCCTCTACTTTAGTATTCGCAAAAGACCGAACCAACCAACAAAAAAACGAATAAATATTTCATAATATTAATTTTTATATAATGTAATCACTTCATTTTCATTACAATAACTTTAAAATTCTTTTCATTATGACATGCATTCAATGATTCAAGTTGAAAAATAAGAATCTTCTATATTTGCAATATGGAAGCAACTTTTTCTGCTTAATTGCATCTTAGTATTAGAGGGACGTCTATTTCTTTTTTATTAAATATTTTTTGATCACCATGAACATCAGAAATTTTTCTTTTTTTCTTGTTATAGTTAGCGCAATGGTTTCTATGAGCTGCTCCAACAATGATGCGAAGCAAGAAATAGAAACGCTGAAAGCAGAAATTACCCGTCTAAAACAAAACGACAATAAAGATTTTAGTAACCATTCAGAAAAAAGAGAAGAAATTGTAGAACGTTATGAATCTGGTGCGAAAAAACTCATCGTGACCTATGGCGGTTCAGGAACTGATGAATTTGTATCAAAGAGGATTACATACTACCCAAATGGACAAATTAAAGAAGTGGAGCATTATAAGGATTCAGAGCTCCATGGAGACTACCGAGAATATTATAAAAATGGACAAATATCCGTCAAGGTCAACTACATCGATGGGAAGAAAAATGGTGAGTATTTTGAATTCTATTATGACGGAGTGATTTGGGAGCATGCCTTTTATACTAACGGTGATTATAATGGTGAGTACATTACCTATTTTATTAACGGTAAAATAAAAAGCTATGAACTTTATAACCAAGGAGATCGCATAGAAGCTATATGGTATGACCATAACGGGAATGTTGAATACGAAAATTAAGAACAACCCCTCAAAATAAATTAAGTCTTTCTTCGATTCGAGATGCCTTCTTTAATATAGGCAATTCTATTCCTTCACTTCCACTCTAAATTCCAGTCAATTTGTTAATTTTAAAGTAATTTAGAAAAAGTCTTATTTTACTCTAAACCCTCAATTATTATTAGGGTTTTTAGGATGACATCGAATTAGAATGACGGATGAAATTTACATACAGAGATGCATTGATCTTGCCAAAAAAGGAGTAAGAGCGGTTGCTCCTAACCCAATGGTCGGATGCGTAATTGTACTCGAAGAAAAAATAATCGGTGAAGGGTATCATAAGGTTTACGGGGGCCCCATGCAGAGGTATTGGCCATAGAAAACGTTTCCGAAAAGCATCTTCTCAAAAAGGCGACCTTATACGTTACTCTGGAACCCTGTTCACATATTGGCAAAACCGCCCCTTGTGCTGACTTAATTATTAAATATGGAATAAGAAAGGTCATTATCGGAACAATTGACCCGAATCCGTTGGTAGGTGGTAAAGGGATTGAAAAGTTGAAAAATGCCGGGATTAAGGTGACTGAAGGAGTCCTTCAAGAACAATGCTTGGAACTTAACAAACGATTTTTTACTTTTCATCAAAAGCAGCGCCCATATGTGATTCTTAAGTGGGCTCAAACCTTAGATGGGTTTTTAGATCGTTTGAGAGAGGATGATACTGAAAAAGTGAATTGGATTTCAGCGCCTGAAACCAGAACACTTGTCCATAAATGGCGCAGTGAAGAGCAAAGCATATTGGTAGGACGAAATACGATAATCAATGACAACCCTTCATTAACCGTTAGAGAATACGGAGGTCTGAATCCGATTAGATTGGTAATTGATAGCCAACTTCAAATTAGTGAGTCCCTAAATGTTTATTCAAAAGAGGCGCCAACTATTGTTTTTAATAGAATAAAAGATGCAAAAGACAACAACATCGAATGGGTGAAAATCAAAGAAACAAGTACCAAGAATATTCTTGATGAATTATACAAAAGAGAGATACAATCTGTTTTTGTAGAAGGAGGAAGTCGAACACTTCAGTACTTCATCATTGACAATGTGTGGGATGAGGCACGAGTTATTGTTGGTCAAAAGTCTTTTAGTGAGGGATATAAAGCACCTGTTATTAACAAAATTCCTGTCAAGTCGATACCTTTTGGAAAAGACATGCTTCATTATTTCAAAAGAAAATGATTGCAATTATAGGCACCGTTGTTTGCTCAACATTAATCTTTGTGATTTTTAGAATTTTCGAAAGGTATAACATCCATACCTTTCAGGCCATCATCATCAATTATCTAACTGCTTTTCTATGTGGCTATTTAATTCACTTTAAAGAGGTTTCCAAAGAGGTATTCGTTCATTTAGAATGGTTGCCATTTGTTGGGTTTTCAGCACTCCTTTTCATCTCCTTATTTCTTTTAATGGCCATCAGCTCCCAAAAAAATGGAATTGCTGCCACATCCGTTGCGGTCAAAATGAGCATGGCTGTATCGATGATAGGGATGATCCTATTATATAATGAAGACGTATCGTACCCAAAGGTCATCGGAATCAGTATTGGCCCTCGATGGGCGTGTACTTAATCGCAGCCCCAGGAGCTTCCGGATACAAAAAAGACATCCGCCTACATGCTGATCGTTCTATTCGTAGGGAGCGGCCTTTTGGATCTCAATCTAAACTATGCCCAAAACCATGCCTTGAATCACATAAGCGCGTCCTTATTTACCGCTTTCGGATTTCGGGGCCGCCTTTCAGCATCGGCCTTGTCGTTTGTTTGATACAAATACTAAGGGCCAAGGCAGCACCGTTCCATTATAAAAATGCCATTGCGGGTCTCCTTCTAGGAATCCCAAACTATTATTCAATTTACTTTCCTGTTAGAATCTTACAATGCGATCCCATGGAGTGACTCCAGTATTTTGGCCCTGGTGAATGTCTCGGTTGTCGTACTTTCCGTGTTGACTGGGATTGCTTGCCTACAAGGAGGCTTCTCAATACATAAAGAAAACCGTGGGAATCGTGGCCTCCCTGCTCGCGATTTTGATGCTCTACATATCCTCTTAATTTGTACTTTTAAGCACTATGAAATTCTTTTGCCTCATCGCAATTCTTACTCCTGCCTTACGCTTACCTTTGCGCAAAGAAAGATAACGCTAGCCGTTTTGAAATACAATGGCGGAGGCGACTACTACGCGAACCCGACGGCATTGCCGAACCTCATCAAATTCTGTAACAGTACAGCCTAGAAACGAATCTCAATGAAGAAGACGTTCCCTATGTAGAAGCAGGGAGCAAGGATCTTATTTCGATACCCTTTCATACACATGACAGGACATGGGAACGTTGTCTTATCGCGACAAGAGGCTTACGAACCTAAGGCTTGTACTTTGAAGCTGGTGGCTTTTTACACATTGATGACAATTACGGAATGGATCCCTTTCATTCGCGTGGAGCTTAAAAAAGTATTTCCGCACACGGAAGAACTGATTGAAATCCCTGCGAACCACCCCATATTTCATCAAACATTCGACTTTCAGGGCATACCTAAGATTCATGAACATGATGGAAAAGCAGCTCAAGCTTTTGGTATCTACCTAAATGGGCGGTTGGTCTGCTTGTACACCTATGAAACCGATCTTAGTGATGGCTGGGAGGATGCGAATGTGCACAATGATTCTGAAAGTAAAAGAAAAGAAGCACTCGAAATGGGAGCCAACATCATTCAATATGTTTTCACCAACTAACGATCGTGGTTATGACCTTCGTGACCGTGACCATCATGGTTATCATGGCCAGAAGCACCTTTATTAGCTTCCTTGAAATCAAGAAGCTCGATATCAAAAACTAAATCTGAATAAGGAGGTATCGCTC
>CAJJBU010000011.1 GCA_905182495.1 Flavobacteriales bacterium UBA952 | reverse complement strand
ATACGGTGATTGAACCTCTACAATCTGTGTATGGCCCCCAGAAACGGTTAAACATAAAAAAGGAAATTGGGGTGTATCCATGTTATTGTCTTCAATAAAATGGGCAAGTATGTGCGCTTTCATATGATTGACATCTATTAAAGGCTTATCCAAGGCTAGGGAAAGCGCTTTAGCAAAGGAGACGCCAACGACAAGGCTACCCATGAGGCCTGGGCCACGTGTTACTGCTATGGCATCAATCTCATCCATACTAATTTTGGCAGCATTAAGCGCTTCTTCGATTACAGGGACAATCAGTTCTTGATGGGCACGGCTCGCTAGCTCGGGAACAACACCTCCATATTTTTGGTGTATTTTTTGTGTAGAAACACAATTAGAAACAATTTTCATTCCATAAAGAATGGCAGCGGAAGTGTCGTCGCAAGAGGATTCTATTCCTAAAATAGTTGTGTGTTTTCGACTCAAAAGAATGTTATTTTTGTGTTACCCTTAGGATGTCAAAGTTACTGAAAATATTAGGTCGTAGTGTTAGCATATCTGCTGAGTGGATACTCATTGTTATTCTCTTTTCCGTATTTGCCATACGTTCACATATGGTACAGACCTTTTTAGGAGAAAAAGTCACGAATTACTTATCTGACGAATTAAATGCAGAGCTATCTATTGGCGCCATTGAATTTGTTTTTTTTGATGAGGTTTATTTAAAGGATATTTCCATAATTGATCCTAAAGGACAAAGACTACTGAGTTTAAAAGAACTCAAGGTCGAGATGGATCAATTTGCGTTTTTCCAAAGTGACCTTGTTTTAAATTCTGTTTTCTTAAATGAAGGAGAGATTGATATTAACAGAAGACTAGAGGATGGTCAATATAATTATCAATTTATTCTTGATTATTTCTCTACTGAGAACCCAAAGCGTTCCACCAAAAATATTTTTGAAATCAAAAAGGTGACTTTTTCTAATATAAATTTCCGCTATGATGACAAAAGACATAAATCAATAGATCATGGTGTCGATTTCAACCATCTTTTTCTTAATGATTTGAGTATAGATCTAAGTGGTTTATTTATCGGCGATAAATTAATCACTGCGAAAATAGCGGATTTACATTTTAAGGAGCAATCAGGTTTCATTCTAGAGCACTTTAAAAGTGAATTGAGAATTACGGACAAACAAATAGGGCTGAGCGGACTAATTATAGAATCAGAGAATTCTAATCTTAACAGTCCTTTATTCGAACTTAATTATAAATCGTGGTCTTCTTTTGATTCGTTTAACAAGTCAGTCGCTTTCAATTCATTTATAGATAGTTCTTTAGTTTCAATGGCGGATATCGCCTATTTTGCTCCTTCCTTAAAAGGGATGAAGGATGTTATTACGGTTCAGGGGCAGGTGATTAATTCCATTG
Source organism: Flavobacteriales bacterium UBA952 (assembly GCA_905182495.1). Taxonomy (GTDB): domain Bacteria; phylum Bacteroidota; class Bacteroidia; order Flavobacteriales_D; family Crocinitomicaceae; genus UBA952. The sequence continues at coordinate 56,045 of CAJJBU010000011.1, read as the reverse complement.
ATGATTTAGAGGTGCTCGGTTTGGAATTGGCTTTTGGAAACAAATCTCTTTTAAAAGGAGATTTTCAGCTCCCTGATTTTTCAGTTCCAGTAGAACGAGCGTTCACACAATTTATTAAATCAGCCTTCATCGACTTGAGTGATCTGCAGGCATTTGAATTACCTGAGGGCATGCCTGAATTGAATTTAGAGGCTGTTTTAGACAATAAGTTTTTATCCGTTTCAAATTTAAAGTTGACCGGAGATTTTGAGAATATAGATATTTCGGCATCCTTTTTCAAGACAGATTATGGTAAAATTCAGATCCCATCGCCTATGCGTTTTCATAGAGATTCATTGGGGATATCAATAGAGCCCATAGACTCAACTAATGAAAATCCATTTTTAATCGAAGAATTTGCTTTGGGTTCCTTTTTAAAACAAGATATACTAGGTTCCTTGAAAGGTTCTTTCACCCCTTCTTTAAGCATAAGTAAGGAAGGTGATTTGGCATTAAACTTCAGGCAAGGAGCGCTTGATCGTTTTGATATTAATGGCTATAGTGTTTCGGGTATTTCCATTGATAGCACTTCTATTAAAGATAATGTTCTCGATTTAGTTCTTTCTGTAAATGACAAGAACCTTGATATGTATATAAGGGCCGAAATTGATTTGACATCAAGGACTTATAAAGGAGAGGCGAAAATAAACAGAATTAATCTTGATGCGCTTAATTACACCTCTGATAGTTCCGTTTTAGCCGCTGCTTTCACCTTCGATTTGGATGGGGCTACAGAGATTGATTGGGGTGGAAACATCTCTTGCAGCGGACTTTCTTATTACAGAGGTTTTGATACCTTAACTGCACCGTATGTAGATATTAATATATCTTCCAATCAAGGGCAGTATACCTATGAATTGGTAAGTGATTTTTTTGATGCGAAAATTTCTGGTGATTTTGATTGGGAGGCTTTATTTCAAAATTTCTATAATGATTTGGCGGTGATCTTCCCGACCCTAAAGGTCGGAGACAAACGGGATGATGGGGCGCTTCTTATTCGAGAAAACAATGTTGTCTCGTTTGAGGTCGTAAGTAAGATGACCGATAGCTTCTTCAATTTTTTTATACCTGGCCTGTATCTTGATTCTTTATCAAAAATCCAGGGTACTTACAATGCATTCTCGAAAGATTTAGATCTCGTTCTTAGTTCAGATGAAATTCAATTTGGCGACCTGAAAGTCAATAGTCTGTATGGAGAACAAAGTCTTCATAATGATAGTATTTTTGCCGATTATATTCTTGATTTTGTTTCCTTCAAAGATTCATTAAAATTTAACTTAATTGAATTTTATACGGATGGAACTGAGGGTACATTGTCAAGTCAACTTTCTTGGGAGCCGGGCACAGATCAATTTTCAAAAGTGAATTGGAATACAACTATTCATGATAAGGATCACATTGATATTTTATTACAGCCTTCTTTTTTCTCTTTAGATTCATATCGCTGGGAGATTGTAAATGAATCCGACTTTTCAATTACTACTGAAGATATACACATCGAACAATTCGAGTTAAGTCGGGGGGAGCAAAATATTAAAATAAACGGATGTTTATCTGAAAACGATTTTGATAAACTATACTTGGCTTTGCGCTATGTTGATGTATCGGAAATAAGCTCCATTTTAGGTTTGGAAAGAAGTCTTGAAGGTGTCCTATCTGGTTGGTCTGTGTTTTCAAATCCTTATGAAAACTTCCATTACATAGGTGATTTAACACTTAAAGCGTTTCATGTTGCAAATGAATTAATCGGAGATGTATTTTTAAGGACGGGTTGGGATAATCTGAAAAATGCCGTTAACATGCGTGGTGAATTGAATGTTGATTCACAGGAAACCTTTAGTATACTTGGGTCTTATTTTACCAAAAGTCAAGAGTTAGACCTGAACCTATTGTTTGAAAACACAGATATATCATTCTTAAATGCATTGATGGACCCCGAGGTCATTAAAAACATTTCCGGGAACCTAGATGGTACTTTAAGCGTTGATGGTCCATGGCATCATCCAGAATTAAAGGGTTCGCTTTTATTAGATGATGTTCGTGCAAAGGTGGAGTTATTAGGGGTCGATTATTTTTTGGATGGAGAAATCGAAGTTCAAAAGGATTTATTTGCACTTAACAATATTCCATTAAAGGATATGTATGGCAATACAGGGTCTTTGGTGGGGTCTTTTTTCCATAAGAACTTTAAAGAATGGTCTTATGATGTTCAGATTAATTTTGAGGACGATATCACCAAGCAACATACGACCTTCCCTTATCAATATGAACCTTTGAATCGTTTCCTGTTGCTCGATACGAAATATAAAGACGGTGACTCTTATTTCGGAAAGGCATATGGTCGTGGAAATGCAAATATATCGGGTTACGGAGACAACATGATGATTACCGTAAATGTCACAACTCAAGACGATACGGAAATTAATTTCCCCATGTATGGCTCATCAGAGATTGATGAGGATTTTGAATTTGTTAACTTTAAAAGTGATGTAAATATTGAAGCAATAATTGCGGATAAGTTTGATTTTTCAGGATTGGATTTAGATTTGAATTTCAATTTAACGCCCCAGGCCAAGCTAAACATCATTTTTGACCCTTCCAGTGGGGATCAAATTCTGGCTCGAGGTTTTGGTGCTATTAATATGAAACTCAATCCTTTTTATGAGGTTGATTTAAATGGAACTTATACAATTTCAGATGGGAGCACCTATAATTTTGCGATGGGTTTAATCAAACAAGATTTTGCGATTGAAAAAGGTTCTACAATTTCATGGACAGGGGACCCCTATAATGCCGATATTGAACTTGTTACATCATTCTCTTTGCAAAAAGTATCTCTAAAAGATTTAGCTCCTGAGTTGGTCTTGTCGGACCAAGAAAGTAAGCAAATGAAAAATCAAAATGTAGTTTGTTATTTGAATTTAGACGAAACCTTACTTGCTCCTCAAATCAGCTTTGATATTGATGCTCCCAATGCCCCTGAAACAGGAAAGGCACTTCTTAATGAAGTCTTGAGTGAAGAGAGTGAGTTGAGCAAACAGTTTTTCTCCCTACTGTTGTTGAGGTCATTCCAACCTTTAAATAGCTCCATCGAAGCACATGCTTCAGCCGCCATGGATCTTGCGGAGTCTCAGGTAAATGCATTACTTGGAGATGTAAGTGAGGAGTATGACCTAAATTTCAGTTCCGTTGTTGGAAAAGATCTAGTAGGTTTGAACCTCATCGAATTTGGTATTTCTAGAAGGTTCTTTAATGATCGGTTAATTCTTTCTGGTAGTTTTGGTTTGGAGGAGGATTCCACGGGCAATAGCGACGAGGCTAGCTATATACCTGTCGGAGATTTATTTGTAGAATATTTAATTAACGAATCTGGAACATTCAGAGCAACCGCATTTCGAGAAGCTGATACATACAATGCGGGTAATAATGAATCAGGACAAAAAGCTTATAACCACGGCGCCGGAATTAGTTACCAAGAAGATTTCACAAATGTTAAAGATTTTAAATTACTTCAGTACTTTTTTGACATTTTCAGGCCTAAAGACAAACGTAGATTTCTCCTTAAGAAGAAAAGGAGATTAACCAAAATAGATTCTTAAATAACTTATCCTATGAAAAAAGTACTTATCGCCAATAGAGGTGAAATAGCAAGAAGGGTGATTAGAACCTTAAAAAAAATGAACATCAAGAGTGTAGCTGTATATTCTGATGTCGATAAAAATGCGCCTCATGTAGATGAAGCAGATGAAGCTGTTCACCTCGGTGCTAGCCCTTCTTCTGAAAGCTATTTACGTCAAGACAGGATCTTGAAAGCCTGTAAAGATTTAGGGGTTGATGCCGTGCATCCTGGATATGGTTTTCTTTCGGAAAATTCTGAATTCGCTAGAAAGCTAAAAGAGATTGGCGTTATTTTAATTGGTCCCTCTCCAGAAGCGATGGAGGTTATGGGGGATAAGCTCAAGGCTAAGCAAGCCGTTAAAAGTTATGGAGTCCCTTTGGTTCCTGGTATCGACGAGGCCATTACCGATGTCAAGCGTGCTAAGGAAATAGCAATGGAAATCGGTTACCCAGTGCTTATAAAAGCTTCTGCTGGTGGGGGTGGTAAAGGAATGCGTTTGGTTGAAGGTGAAGCTGAATTTGAAGAGCAAATGAAAATGGCTCAAAATGAGGCCATGTCCTCTTTTTCAGATGATGCCGTTTTTATCGAAAAATTTGTCAATAAACCTCGACATATAGAAATTCAAGTATTTGCGGATACACATGGTAATATGGTTCATTTATTTGAGCGTGAATGTTCTATTCAACGTCGTCATCAAAAAGTCATAGAGGAGGCCCCGAGTGTTGTTTTGACTCCAAAGATGCGAGAAGAAATGGGTGCGGCGGCATTAGCAGTTTGCAAGGCTTGTGATTATACGGGTGCTGGAACCGTAGAGTTTTTATTAGATGCGTCTCTTGATTTTTATTTTTTAGAGATGAATACCCGCCTTCAAGTTGAACATCCTGTTACAGAAAAAATTACGGGCGTAGACTTGGTTGAATGGCAAGTTCGCGTTGCAAGAGGGGAAAAGCTTCCATTGAGTCAAGGTGATTTAACCATAAATGGACATGCCATCGAGGTGCGCGTTTATGCAGAAGACGCACGTACTGGATTCACACCCGATATTGGTGTTTTAAATCGATATCAAAGGCCAGAAGGAAACAATATTCGCGTCGATGATGCCTTTGAACAAGGGATGGAGATTCCTATTTATTATGACCCGATGCTTGCTAAACTTGTCGTTTGGGGCGAAGACCGGGAGACTTGTATAAACAATACCATTGATGCGATCGATAATTATCAGATATCAGGGGTTTCTACCACCTTAGATTTTGGAAAATTCGTATTGCAACATGCTAACTTTAGAAGCGGCGACTTCGATACCAATTTCATTAAAAAATATTTACCTGACACCTCATTGCTTCATCAAGAACTAAAGGATGAAGGAAAAGCTTTAGAGTCTGCAATAGATGAAATTTGGGACAGAGAAGTGGCCTTAAAAAATCATGATTTTAGGTCCTTAAAAATAACTTCTTCTTGGAAAAATAATTCAAATAAATAATTAGCGAATATAGAAGGGGTCTATTCCGTTAAATAAATTAATTTTGCCTAACAAAATATAAGCTATGAATTTACACGAGTATCAAGGAAAAGCAATCTTAAAAAGTTATGGTGTCGCTATCCAAGAAGGGGTAGTCATTGACCGAGTTGAGGACGCTGTTAGTGCGGCTCAAAAGCTGAGTGATGAAACAGGCACAAGTTGGTTTGTTGTTAAAGCTCAAATTCATGCAGGAGGCAGAGGGAAAGGAACTGTTGAAGAAACAGGGTCTCACGGTGTTGTTCTTGCTAAAGGTATTGATAAAGTTGAAGAAACGGTAAAGGGTATCTTAGGTGGACATCTTGAAACGATTCAAACAAATGGGGTCGCTAAAAAAGTAAACAAGGTGCTTATTGCTCAAGATGTATATTATCCTGGTGAATCGGATATCAAGGAATTCTATATGTCCGTTCTTCTTGACCGTGACCAAGGTAAAAATGTCATCATTTACTCTACAGAAGGAGGAATGGATATCGAGCATGTAGCCGAGCATACCCCAGATAAAATTTATAAAGAATTTATTGATCCACATATAGGCTTGCAAGGTTTTCAAGCTCGTAAAATCGCATTTAATTTAGGTCTTTCAGGTACAGCTTTTAAAGGAATGGTACGTTTCGTTGGCTGCTTATACAATGCTTATATTGGTATAGATGCTTCCATGTTTGAAATAAACCCTTTATTTAAAACTTCCGATGATAAAATCATTGCAGTTGATTCAAAAGTAACCCTAGATGGTAATGGATTGTTTCGCCACCCTGAATATGCTGAGATGCGTGACAAATCAGAGGAAGATCCAACGGAGGTAGAAGCTGATGAGGTTGGTTTGAATTTTGTAAAGCTTGACGGAAATGTGGGATGTATGGTGAACGGTGCTGGTTTGGCAATGGCAACTATGGATATCATAAAACTTTCAGGTGGAAACCCAGCAAACTTTTTAGATGTTGGTGGTACTGCTAATGCGGAACGTGTTGAAAAGGCATTTCATATCATACTTAAAGATCCAAACGTAAAGGCTATTTTAATTAACATTTTCGGAGGAATTGTTAGATGTGATCGAGTCGCTCAAGGAGTTGTAGATGCTTATCATAACATGGGCCAAATACCTGTTCCCATTATAGTAAGGCTGCAAGGTACAAATGCGGTTGAAGCTAAAAAATTAATTGACGATTCTGGATTAAATGTTCAATCAGCAGTTCTTCTTCAAGAGGCAGCTGACAAGGTGAAAGAGGTACTGGCTTAATTAAGGAGCTCTTTACCGCACCTAAAATGTCCTTTGGGACAGTTCTTGTGTCCGTGCAGTCCGCATGGCTTGCAGTCTAAATTTCGAACTTCAATAATTGATGAATTTGATGAAAGAGGTCCAAATCCGAAAGAAGGCGAAGTGGAGCAGAAAAAAACGGTTACTGGTGCATTGACGCTAGAGGCTAAATGTAAAGGTGCAGAATCATTCACGTAATTCATCGCCGCATCTTTCATAAGGGATGCAGATTCCCTCAAATTTAATTTTCCACAGAGATTAATTACCTGTTTGTGTTTTGTTGCTTTGGCTAGTCCTTCGCACTTCTCAGTGTCTGATGGTGCGCCTAGTAAATAGATTGCTTTAATTTCTTTACTGGTGTTTTGTATCGTTTTGATCCATACTTCTAAAGGAGCTTCTTTGGTTGCCCAAACTGATGCGGGCGCGAGACAGATATACTTCTCCTCTTTTAAGTCGTGAGTATTTTCGTTTTCGTTCTCATCAATCTTTAGGTCTGGTCTTCTCGATGGATCTGTCACCCATTGACTTATGAGTCTCAAGTTTCGATCTACTTCATGTGTGCCATCACCTATGACATGCTCGTATTTTTTCGAATAAAATATTGAGAATGGATTTTTGTCAAAACCAATTTTTTGTTTGGCCCCTGAAAAGGTTGTGATTATTCCTGATGAAGCAAAGCGATGTAGATTAATTACGGTGTCATATTTGTTTTTTCTAAAAAGCCGAATCAATTCAAATGAGGAACTCATTTTTCTTGACTTATCTAAGCAGTAGATTTGGTGAATTCCTTTATGTCCCTGAAGAACAGATACATTCTCTTTTTTGACCAATACATCAATTTCTAAATCCGGAATATTACTCAATAAATTGTTGATGACTGGTGTCGCGAGGATCACATCACCAATAAATGCAGTTTGTATGATTAAGAATCGTTTTTTCATTACTCAATTAAGGAGACAAATCCTCTTTTTTGAATAAAGTTCCCATCATCATCTTCAGCTTCAAATAGGTAGACATAGATGTCGTTTGTCGCATTTTTACCATTGCTTTGTAATTTTCCATCCCAGCCCTCATTTTGATCAAAACTCTCAAAAACCTCCTGTCCCCATCGGTTAATAATAGTTAGGTGGTAAGTATCAGCCTTAATGTGGGATACAATAGGAATAAATAGGGGATTAATTCCATTTGGTGTAAACGCATTAGGTATAAATATTTTGGAGCTATAACTAAGGCATAGTTCATTCGAACGACTTATTTCAGAAAAGTTATAAGTATTAAATGCTTCTACACCCTCAATGTAATAACACACCTTGGATTGCACGCCTAGATCATTTATGTCATCAATATATTCTTTATCATCTGGTGTGAAAGTGGCAATAGGACCGGGGTCATATTCCCCGTTTATTGAGCGGTATAAATTGTAAGTAGTTAAATCTCCATCGAAACCTTCATAGTCAGACCATGAAAGTGTATTGATGTAATCATAATCATCTGCGGAACCTTCTAAAAATATGGTTTTGGCGGGATTAGAATATGCACCTTCGAAATTACAGCTATCTATATATTTAGTTCTGTATTCCCATGCTTGAAATTCAGTTTCGGCATCCTCATCAAGGAAAAAGACAACATCCCCATTTGCATCTGACCTTCCGATTTCTTGAAACCCTCCGTTATATTCTCTTCTTTGAAAAATAATTTCCGTGATCCCAACGGATTCATCGATATATTGATAAAGCTCAATGTTTCCATCAATAACGGTGACCAATTTTAAATAATTATAATTCGGTGAACCTGCAATGGGTACAATAAACGATGTTGGTGAGGAAAAAGCGTTGTGCCCATCAGTGAAAATTGAATTTATAAATAACGTATAACTCTGGTTTCCATTTACGGGGATAGTAACAGAAGTTTCTTCTGTTATTTCCTCTAAATTCCAAACGCCATTAGAAAGACTCCATATTTCATAAAAATCGGTTTGGCTCCCTTCGTATTCCGTCCACGTAATCACAGCTTCTTGTTCACACATGTATACTATTGATTCAGAAACCATACTTGTATGAAGTGGAGCTTTTGCACTGGTCTGAAAGGTAACTGGCGTCGAGCTCGTTTCACATGAGTCAAATGCTGCAACGGAATATGTAAATGGACCATCTTCAAATGAAATTGCATAAGAATAATTAGTGGATTCTAATCCCCAAACCGTGTCGAGCTCAAATAGAATTCCATTTTCATCAAATGTATAAATGACATAACCGTAAGTGTCACTCTGTGGGTTTTGATTCCATTCAAGTACCATTAAAGAGGTTGCTGTATCAATTCCAACCGAATAGATGATTGGGATGTCAGGAGTCAGTAGGTCTTCATAAAAGTCACCTACAACGTTCGATGTGAAGTCACAAAATGTTCCGGGTAGTACAATTTGATAATTCAGAAATGCCGAACATAGTTCAATGGTGTCTATGTACATATGAGTACCTATGGGCACACTATCTATTAAGGTAAAAGTAGCTGTTGGATACTCTTTATAGATGTGATAGTAAGCTCCTGAGTTAGGCAAGGGCTCATTTGACGGTGGGTTCCATGTTAATAACGCGGTTCCATTTCCAGGGTTGTTTAGACTTAATACGATGTTCGCTACTGTATCAGAATAGGTTATTGTATTTCCATTACAACCTGATGTAACAGATAAATAATAGTCCTGTGAAAATGCAGAAGTACTTACCGTATAGTTACTCGTTGTAATATCGGTAATCACATCGATAAAACCATTTTGAACAGAGTAGAGGTTGTATTCAACAAATGATCCTGTAGGATCCAGGGAGGGGGTCCAATAAATGGTGCGGTTGCCACTTTCATCTGTTTGAATACAATCTATGCTCGGTGCGCTTAGAACACCTGGGTTAATGACATTGATTCTGATTGTAGCATATGTAATTTTAGGTACTTGACAGAAGTTGTCCTGAACCTTGAATACAAAATCATAGGGAATTGTTTCTGAAACTCCTCCAAACTGATTGACAAGATGGTCACAAGTAGTTTGCCAAGTAAAAGTAGCGGTAGCGTTTATAGGAGCTTGAATAGGAGGGAGGTCGTTTAAGGTAGCGCAAGGTTCAATATCACATCCTGTAGGGTTTATGTATCCTGTACCGAACATGGGCCCTGATGCACTGATAACCACATTTTGAGATGTCCCGTCTTGTAGTAAATCTAAATCCGTAGCCAGTATGTCAAAGTTAATAAAGTCACCAGCACTAACCGTTGTTTCAAATGAATCACCTGCGAAGGGTGCTAAGATAGCAGGAGCTTCGTTATCTTCTGAGCAAGGCAGTACAACCACCTGCATCTCTCTTTCTACTTCCGATATTAAAATACCATTCCTATAAGACTGAACGCTTACTTTAATATTATAATTGCCAATTGTAAAACTTGTAAAAACGATCTCACCGGTGGATGGGTCTATTGTTGCAGCGATATTATTCGGGTCAATATTCGGATCAGGCGTTGGTGAGTTGTATGAAAACCCTGGTTCGAATGGAACTGGAGCTGGGTTGCTAGGAGGGTTGTAGCTTCCCGTTGGGAAATAGTCATAGGGAATGCCAAATTGAAAATGTAGTGAATCTAGATCGGGATCAATGGCGTTCATGTTGTATCTGTATTCTGAACCGGCACAAGTCACAAAATGAGGGGGTTGTAAAAAGTTTGGAGAGGAGTCCGTGCAAGAATTTGAGGTGCTATTTAAGTTCACATACATTTTCGCCGCTAAGGTAATTCCAAATGATGCGGGGTCAGAAATATTACTAAGCGCATTACTTCTTGAGAAATTTTCATAAGTAAAAATCCAACCTTCAGATGGTGGTATACCTTCTATCGTTATTGGGCTGCTTCGATAGGTGATTCGTTCAATTGCACCTACTCCGTTTCCAGAGGCACTACCAGTTCCGCATTCAAGCATCGATGGAGACCCAGCAACGACAGTGCAAGTAGGGGATATGTCCTCTCTCGAAATAAAATTTAAAATAATCGAAGATAATATGGGGTGGTTCCAGACCCTGAGGTCTTCAGAAACAATATTAACCTCTGCTCCGTTACAATCTCTGTAGAATACCAGTTGAAATTCATAGGTATTTGCTCCGCTACAACGCCATGTTATTTCCCCTCCCATGACATGCGAGGCATGAAAGCTTAATGAAAAGCTTAAGAATATAAAGAAGGCAAAGACTTTTTGCATATAAATATAACGTAACATAATACGTAGTATTATAACGAGAACGATAAAATAAAGTTGCTAACCTGCAGAAATAATAGACATCTCGTTCCAATGGAGATGGGAATTTGCGATCTTTAAAAGATCATTTTCATTAATATCATGAATTCTTTGGATATAGGAATTGTAAAAATCGGTTTCAAAACCATAAGACTCAACACTTAAGTATAAATCCATCATGGCATAAGGACCATCGGACATTTTTAAGATTTGTCCAAATAAATGATTCTTGACCAAATGGAGTTCATCTTGACTAACCTTTTCATTTTGTAAGAGTAACAGCTCTTTTTCAATTTCTGCTAAAGTCGCACTGAGGTGCTCCTTGCCAACCTCGGATCCAATTAGAAAATAACCAGACCCTCCTGTTTCAGCAATAGCGGTGCCTATTCCGTACGTATATCCTTTGTCTTCTCTGATGTTCTTCATGAGTCGACTCCCAAAATAATCTCCTAAAATGGTACTAAGAATACTCATGTCTAAGAAATCTGAATGTGTTTTATTAAAAAGCGTTTTTCCAATTCTAATTGCTGTTTGAACCGCATCTTCTTTTTCAAGATGAAGGTGTCCTGGTTGATTGCAAAATTTACTTTCGAATTGTAGTGATTGACTGATGCAATACGGCTATAATAAATCTGATATTTTGTTGACTTGAACTTCCGTAAGTGCACCCACAATGGCAATTTTAGAAAGCCCTTTTTGATAGTGTTTTTGATGAAACTCTTGAAGCTCTTTTCTTTGAATGGAATGTAAGTCAGCTTCTTCGGAGAGCTCTGCATAATCTGTGTTGTGAAAAATCTTCTGCTGAAAAGCGCGCTGTGCCATTGTACTCACGCGGTTGATATTTATTTTAAAATTCTGTATTTTCTCCGCTTTCATTTCTTGTAGCTCATCTTCAGGGAAACTCGCATTTTGAATTGCATCTATTAATACTTCAAATGCCTCTAATACATTTTCCTTTAGGGCAAATAAAGAAATCATGACTCCTTCGTGAGAGAGACCAATGTCAAAGAAGGCGCCTAAATCATCGAGCTGGCTATGAATTTCAGTTGAGCTTTTTTCTGCTGTCCCAGATAAAATCATCGAAGAAGTCATGCTTACAATACTGTTTTTTGATTGACGCAAGCCAGCGTCAAAGTACAGATCAATGCGTGTTGTCTTATTTGGAACCTTTGGCATCCAATAAAGAGGCGCATGTTCTTTTAACGTTATTTTTTCAGGAGTAATAAATGAAATAGCACCAATTTTATGTGTTACGGGGGCGATGAGTCGGTTCATTTCTTTTTATTGATTTTAAGTAGGGCACAATTTTCTTTTACAAGGGTTGACTTTGCGAAACGAAGAATATCTTTGTTTTCGATGCGCTGGTAAATTTCTTCCTCTTCATTAATTCCATTAGCATCTCCGAGCAATTCAAACATGCATAAATTGATAGATCTGTTGAGTAAACCTTGATCCTGAAATGCCTTAGAGGTAATCATTTTGTTCTTTAAAGATTTTATTTTGCGTGAAGTGAATCCCTTTTCTTTTATTTCTTGAAGTTTGGCCCAAAGTGCCTTGTCAAAAGTTTCGAAGTCCACATTTTCTGACAACTTACCTGTTATTAAAAAGAGGCCTTCATCGATGGATCCAGTAATAAAAGCATTGATTTCAGATACCAAACCGAGTTCCTTTTTCAATCGAATGTTTAGCAGCGAAGATTGGTCCTTGCCCATTGCATCGCTCAGAAAATCCCCAAGATAATATCCTTCGCTTTTTCGTTCTGACATCTTGAACGCATAATAAAATGCATCTGCAGGAACGTCCCTATCGATTGACTTTGTTTTGAATTTTTCACGAATAGGTTCTACAGGTAAAATTCGCGCTGGTTTGAGTCCTCCAGGAATCTCGCCATAATATTTTTCAATGAGTTCCTTAATCTCTTCATTAACGAAATTTCCGGATACACATAGAATCGCATTTGCAGGTGTGTAGTGTTTTTTGAAAAATGCCCTAACATCATCCATTTCTGCCTTTTCAATGTGGGCGATATCCTTTCCTATAGTTGCCCATTTGTAAGGGTGTTTCTCATAGGCTAAAGGTCTAAGTTCAAGCCAAACATCCCCGTAAGGCTGATTTAGATAACGCTGCTTGAATTCTTCGATAACAACACTTCTTTGGATCTCAAGACTCTTCTCTGTAAAGGCTAAGGATAACATTCTATCGCTTTCAAGCCATAGCGCTGTTTCTAAATTGTTTGCAGGTATAATTTCATAATAATTAGTCAAATCATTACTGGTGAAGGCATTACTTTCACCACCTGCCTTCTGAAGTTCTTTGTCAAAGTCCTCAATATTTATTGAGCCCCCAAACATCAAGTGTTCAAAAAGGTGCGCAAAACCTGTTTTGTCCTCGTGTTCATCTCTTGCTCCTACATCATATAATGTATTTACCACAACCATGGGTGTTGCGGTATCGTGATGCAGAATTACTTTAAGCCCGTTTGCTAGCTTGTAGCTTTCAAATTCAATCATTAACCTAAAATAAATCGGTGAGTAGTTCTTTTTTCGCCTCTTCAAATTCTTCAATGAGGTTTTCTATTATTTTCTTTGCTGGCAGCACTTCAGACATCAGTCCTGCAATTTGTCCTATCTCTAACTCTCCCGCTGTGAGATCCCCTTCGAACATTCCTTTTTTAGCACGACCTCGACCTAACAATTCAATGAGGGCCTCTTTAGAAGCTCCTTGCTCATATGCCTTTTGAACATGATTATAAAAGTCATTCTTTAACAAACGCACAGGCGTGAGCTCTTTTAGGGTGAGTTGGGTGTCTCCCTCTTTTGCATCAAGAACAGCTTTTTTAAAGTTAGCGTGTGCACTCGATTCAATAGAGGCAACGAAACGGCTTCCAATCTGAACGCCTTCAGCACCCAATACCATGCAAGCGAGCATCGCCCTACCTGAAGCGATTCCTCCTGCAGCAATTAATGGAATATTGATTTGTTCTTTGACCATTGGAATCAGGCAGAGTGTAGTCGTTTCGTCACGTCCATTATGTCCCCCGGCCTCAAAGCCTTCAGCGACTATTGCATCTACACCTGCTGCTTGCGCCTTTAAAGCAAATTTTAGGCTCGAGACAACATGTACAACTTTGATTCCTTCTTTTTGTAAAAGTGAAGTGTACGTTTTGGGATTGCCTGCAGAGGTAAAAACAATCGGAACTTTGTGCCGAATAATAGTTGCGATGTGGTCTTCAATATTCGGGTAGAGCATGGGTAGATTCACCGCAAATGCATTTTTCGTATGGTCTTTGCATTTTTCAATGTGGTCGTCTAGTACCTCAGGGTACATAGATCCTGAGCCTATAATACCCAAGCGATAGAATTAGAAACAGCTGAGGCAGATCCCATCCCGAACACCAAATCATTCCTGCTTGGACAATCGGATATTTTATATTGAAGAGTTCGGTAATGCTATTTTTCATAATCGATAAAATCGCTTGTTAACGAAATTAAATATTATAATGATTATACTCGGCTTAAAGGGTTTTTTTAAACAAAAAAATTAATGTAAATTGTGTATCTTAGAACACTTATTTCTGTTTATGAAAATTCAATTTTACTTCTTTGCTTTGATGTTGTTGTTTCATCAGAATATTTTGTCACAAGATACTCATGTGAAGCATGTTGGTGAACATGCTCATTTAAGTACGACCAAACAGTCACTCGTTGAAAACAAAGGACAATGGCCTGAAGGTGTGATTTTCCAATCTTCTATTGATGGGGGAAAGGTTTGGGTGCAGCAAAATAAAATGGTGTACCATCTGCAGGATTTTTCATCCATGCATGATAACCATACTCAATTTGGAGCCCAAACTTTAAATACAGAAATAAGAGAAGAGCTTGTGCATTTGAATTTTGTTGGCAGTAATACGGTTACCGAGGTAAAGAAGTTAGACGAAAGTGCCTTTTATTATAATTATTTTAAAGGAAATACTCCTTCTAAATGGGCTTCAAAAGTACATTCATATGGTACGGGAATCATGAAGGATATTTATAATGGAATTGACCTAAGCGTTAGTAGCAGTAGTGGTGTTTTTAAGTATGAATTTATACTTTCCCCGAATGAAAATCATGAAATTATCAAACTCAATTATGCAGGTCAACAGTCACTTCGGATAACTTCCGATGGTGATTTGGAGATAACAACAAATTTGGGTAAAATATTTGAGGGACACCCCTATGCATATCAATGGGTCAATGGAATTAAAACCCAAGTGGATTGCTCCTTTATATTAGATGGAGTTAACGTATCTTTTGAATTGGGAGCATATGATGAGTCTGCCACTCTTGTCATTGATCCGATATTGATTTTTGCTACCTACAATGGAGCAAACTCTGACAATTTCGGAATGACGGCTACTTATGGTTATGATGGGACTGCATATTCTGGCGGAACGGTTTATGGCAATGACTATCCAACACCCTCTAATTCAGCATTTGATATCAACTCCAATTTTACCGTTTTCGCAGGTGCATATGGCATAACAGATGTTTTTATTTCGAAGTACTCTGCCGATGGCACACAAATGTTGTGGAGTACGTTTTTGGGTGGAGGAAATAACAATCAAGGTACTGAGACCGCTCACAGTTTGATTTGTGATCAGGATGATAATGTTTATGTTTTCGGTGCAACTTCAAGTGCTGATTTCCCAACAAGTACCGGTGCATTTGATGCCACTCACAATGGAGGAGATGCTGCACAATTTCAATTTAATGGAGTAACCCACGACGCGCAAGGTGTCGATTTGTATGTTTCCAAAATAAGTGCGGATGGCTCCGCTTTAATGGGTTCTTCATTTATTGGAGGGTCTGGTAATGACGGGATGAATTATGCTGCTGCTTCATTGCCATATAACGCTGTAAATCTCTACAATGGTCTGGTCTCCAATTATGGAGATCAATTTAGAGGAGAAATCATGCTAGATGCCGCAAACAATGTTATTGTCGCTTCCTGTACCAAGTCCAATAACTTCCCAACAGTCAACGCTTTTCAGAACACAAATGCAGGGAATCAAGATGGAGTCGTCTTTAAAATCTCATCGGATTTCACGCAATTACTTTTTTCAAGTTATTATGGGGGTTCTGGTGATGATGCTTGTTATTCTGTAAAGGTCGATGAGAGTGAAAACATTGTTTTTGCTGGAGGTACAGCATCAAATGATTTACTGGGAACAACCGGAGGATTTCAAGTAAACAATTCAGGTGGGTCAACGGATGGATTTGTAGTAAAAATGCCCCCAGGAGGAAATTCAATTACACAAGCAAGTTACATAGGGACGAATCAATATGATCAGGTGTTTTTTGTTGAAATAGACCGGGTAAATAGCATCTTTCTTTTAGGACAATCAGTAGGAGGGAATTTCCCAATTCAAAATGCGACTTATTCCAATGGAGCGAGTAGTAATTTTATCATTAAATTGGATTCTTCCTTGACCACGAATATTGCTTCTACTCGATTTGGTAATGGGAGTCCTGACATTCACATATCACCTGCTGCATTTCTTGTTGACAATTGTGGGAATCTATACGTTTCAGGTTGGGGTGCTAATATTCTTCAAGGCACTCCTCTTAATGGAATGCCTGTCACTCCCGATGCCTTTCAGGGGACTTCTCCAAATGGATTTGACTTTTATTTAATGGTACTGTATAGAGATTTTTCGGATATACTATATGGGTCATATCTTGGGGGGCCTAATTCAGACGAGCATGTTGATGGAGGTACCTCTCGATTCGATAAAAATGGAATTGTTTACCAGTCGGTTTGCGGTGGGTGCGGAGGGAATAGTGACTTCCCTACAACTACAGACGCTTGGTCTTCAGTGAATAATAGTTCGAATTGCAACAATTTGATTTATAAATTTGATGTCGAAATCATACCTGTCGCAGATTTCTCGGTGGATCAAACTATAGGATGTAATGATTTCACGGTCACATTTGACAATATTTCTTCGGATAGTGATACCTATTTATGGGATTTTGGTGATGGAGAACTCGACTCAACGACATACAACCCTGTTCAGACGTATACAGAAGCAGGATCTTATGAAGTCAATCTTTTTGTCACTGATAGTGTTTGCCAACTTACAGACTCAGCTCAAATAACGGTTGTGGTTGTCGATTCTGTAATTGCTGAGGTTATTGACCCTATTAATATTTGTAATAGTGAACCTTTTGATATGTCTGTAAATACCTATGGAACGGCCACTAATTTTATTTGGTCACTCAATTCTGATTTTTCTAACCCGCTAAATGCGCCAGAAGATTCTGTTATTACCGTGATAGCTGAGGGGGTTTATTATATCCAGGTTGGAAATGGATTCTGCTCAACTATAGACACTGTGAATGTGCAGTTTGATAGTGCTCCTGAAGCTGAATTTGAACCCCTTGATCCTATAGGTTGTGCACCCTTGTCTGTGAGTTTTAATAATTTCTCTGTTCAGACGAGTTATTTTTTATGGGATTTTGGGAATGGCAATCTAGATTCGACCACTTTTGAACCGAATATCGAGTATACGATTCCGGGAGAGTACAATGTGACTTTGTACATCTATGATTCGATTTGTCCCGTTTCTGATTCGGCCGAAGTAACAATAACAGTTTTACCGGATGTAACGATTGTGGGGCTAGATTCTGTTCTCATCTGTGACCAGTCCAGTACTACATTAACGGCCAATTCAAGCGGTACAGCAAATTCCTTTACATGGTCGGATGTCCCTGACCTTTCCAATGTGCTGAACCCAACGGGTGATTCAAGCCTTGTGGTTTCTTTAGGAGGTACTTATTATGTCACACTCAGTAATGGCTTTTGTACTTTAGAGGACAGTGTCTTTGTCGATTTCAGTGAAGAACCGATCGCAGATTTCTCCTTGGATAATACCCAAGGATGTTCTCCTGTTACTGTCAATTTTACGAATAACTCACTTTTAGATTCTGATTTCATGTGGGATTTTGGAAATGACATTCTTGATTCCTTGAACTTCAATCCTACCTTGAGTTTCGATACAGAAGGTACCTATGAGGTGATTTTATATATTTACGATGACATTTGTGGGGTTTTTGATACTGATACGGCTCAGGTAACTGTCAGTCCTCAGCCAACGATTGATTTGATAGATGTTGTAGAATTGTGTGTCCCAGCACCTACTACGATAAGTCCAACAACGACTGGTTCTACACAATTTGTATGGTCCACTAACAATCTCTTTTCAGATACATTGAACAGTCCATTAAGCGATCCAAATGTTAGTATTGATATTCCAACAGCTGGATACTATTACATTGAAGCCAGTAATGATGATTGCTCAATTATTGATAGTGTTTTGTTTGTTTTTATAGAACCCGAATTGTCTCTGATTACCGAGAATTCCATATGTCTTGGAGATACCATAGACGTTTCGGTGGCCAACTTAAACCCTTCAATTGTTCTTGATTATGAGTGGCAGCCAACCTCTATTTTAATTAATCCGGGCAATACAACTACGGTACAGGGAAATCCTGATTTTTCACAATACATTTATATTACAGGGACTTCTCCAGAAGGTTGTTCGGTTTCTGATTCTATATTCATTAATGTATCCGACATTGATTCTACAATGGTTATTGCCTATGCCTCTTCTTATGGTGTCATTCCAGGAGGGACGGTTACCTTATTTGGGTCGCCTTCTGGTCTAAGTTCATATCAATGGACTCCTGAAACGGGATTGAATGCGCCTACCAATCAACAAACGGAGGCTATCATTGATGAAGACATTATCTATACCCTGACTGTTTCAGACGGTATATGTACAAGAGAGGATACAGTGGAAATTAAGGTTTTTGAAATTATTTGTGAAGATCCTTTTGTCTTTGTTCCGAATGCCTTCTCACCAAATGGGGATGGTTACAATGATGTTTTGTATGTTCGCGGATTATATATTGAAAAAGTCATTTTTAGAATATTTGACCGATGGGGAGAAATGGTTTTTGAATCTCAAGATGTATCTCAAGGTTGGGATGGGGTCTTTAGAGACAGTCCATTACAACCGGATGTATATGATTATTACCTAGACGTTACTTGTATAGGTGGATTGAAATCAATAGTGAAAGGAAACGTAACTTTAATGAGGTAGAATGAAAAAAATCATAACAGCAAAATCCGAAAAATTTCTTGAAAAATATTTAAACAATGCAAGTCCTACAGGTTTCGAATCTGAAGGTCAAAAGCTTTGGTTAGATTATATACAACCCTATATAGATGAGTATATAACGGACAACTACGGAAGTGTAGCAGGTATTATTAATCCAGGAAAAAAATACAAAGTGGTTATCGAGGCCCATGCCGATGAAATATCATGGTTTGTGCATTACATCACTAAGGATGGTTTCATATATCTCATGAGAAATGGTGGGTCAGACCACATGATTGCCCCTTCGAAACGCGTAAACATCCATACTGAAAAAGGGACTGTTAAGGCTGTTTTTGGATGGCCTGCAATCCATATGCGAAAGGGTAAAGAAGAGGCGCCAAGTATGAAAAACATCTTTTTGGATTGCGGATGCAGTACAAAAGAAGAGGTGGAAGCCTTAGGTGTTCATGTTGGGTGTGTTGCCACTTTTGAAGATGAATTTATGGTTCTAAATAAAAATAAATATGTAGGGCGAGCCCTAGATAATAGAATGGGAGGGTTCATGATTGCTGAGGTAGCTCGTCTTTTAAAAGAAACTAAAACGAAATTACCTTTCTCTCTTTATATTGTGAATTCTGTTCAGGAAGAAATCGGATTACGTGGTGCTCAAATGATGGCGCAAACCATTAAACCTGATGTCGCTTTGGTTACTGATGTTTGTCATGACACGAATACCCCAATGGTCAGCAAGATTGAAAATGGAGATTTAAAGTCTGGTGAAGGCCCCGTTTTAACTTATGGACCAGCAGTTCAAAATAATTTCCTAAAACAAATTTTTAAGACCGCAGAAAAACAGAAGATTCCTTTTCAACGTGCGGTAGTTTCGAGGTCGACAGGAACGGATACAGATGCGTTTGCTTATTCAAATAAAGGGGTGACAAGTGCGTTGATTTCTTTACCACTGAGGTACATGCATACGACTGTTGAAATGACCCATAAGGATGATGTAGAGAACTGCATACGTATCATTCTTGAAACTGTCAAGTCAATTAAGGACGGACAAGATTTTAGATATTTGAAGTAGCCGTTTTTAGTCGTTTTTGGTGATGAAATAAACGAATAGCTATTGCATCGTCAAACACAATTAATACTATGAAAAAAGCCTTGACTAAGATCGTAAAAGGAATACTTTTTAGTTTGGTTTTTTTGATTATTCTTATGGCCTTTATTTTCGGTTATAAAGACATCTTATTGGAGGATTTAAAGTCAAAATACGCGTCTTCTCCCTCTTTATTTATCTCAGTTGATCAAATGGATGTTCATTATAGAGATGAAGGAGAAGTTACGGATTCGATTCCTATAGTACTGATTCATGGTACAGGCTCCAGTTTACACACCTATAATGAATGGACAAATAAGTTGATATCGGACCATCGGGTAATCCGGATGGATTTGCCCGGATATGGACTCACAGGCCCCTTTACTCATAGGCATTATTCAATTGAAAACTATGTGCTTTTTCTTAAGCATTTTCTAAATGCCCTTGGGGTTAAAAGTTGCGTCTTAGCTGGGAACTCATTAGGAGGCCAAATCGTCTGGAGTTTTACAAGCGAATATCCCGATATGGTCGAAGAAATGATCCTAATTGATGCAGCTGGTTATCCATCAGAGGCCGAGAGTACTCCAATAGCCTTTAAGATTGCACAGATTCCTGTTGTTAAAAACATCTTTACTTTTATTACGCCTCGATCATTGGTAAAATCAAGTATTGAAAATGTCTATGATGACAAGACCAAAGTAACTAAGGAATTAGTTGATCGTTATTTTGAATTAACCCTAAGGAAAGGAAATCGGCAGGCTTTTATCGATCGATTTAGTGTAAGGCTTGATACGAGTTCCTATGAAAAAATAAAATTGATAGAGAAGAGAACACTTGTTCTTTGGGGGCAACAAGACAAGTTGATCCCACTGAAGATGGCGTATCGGTTTCATAATGACCTGCCTAATGATACACTTGTCATTTTAAGGAATGTCGGACACGTTCCAATGGAAGAGAGTCCTTATCAAAGTTTGAAACCAGTTATTGCATTTTTAAAAAAATAATGAAGTGTATTAATTCGTGATTTAGAATCGGCTTAACAAGCTGTAAAATCAAAATGAAGCACGAATTCTTTATATCAATGTTGCCCAAAATTTAAAAATTGAATGAAAACGATAATTTTTTTAATCTTATCCCTTTTAGCGTTTTCATGCTCCAGCGTTCAAGAAGAGGTAGAAGAAAGTAAAGATTCAACGGACGAGCATACACCTTATGACAATAGTGAATACCGATTGGGAAGAACTCAAGAACAACAAGCTGCTTTTGATGCACTTAATAGGCTTCAAATGAGTACAGATGAAAGCAACCGCCTTTATTCTACATTTGCTGGTGTTTCACAGTTCTCATTCACCGCCGATACGAGCTTTCTGATTTCTCAATCGGAATTACTAATCTTTATGCAACAATTTGTTTCGAAGCATTGCAAAAATCTAACACCAATAATTCAAAAGAAACTTGCTGCAACTTCTGTTTTAGCACAAAAAGAATACAAAGTTTTGTGCTGTAATAACAATTCGAATTTTCAGACTTATAAGAACGGACCTCCAATGATAGGAGTTTGGGTGATGCCAAATATTCTTGATTCTAGGGATTTATTACTTTTTTGGTAAATGTAAAAAAGAATAACAAGTGCAGTGTGATCATCACTAAATCCACTTTCATAATTACCTTTATATAAACCACAACAAAAACAACAACAACAATAAACATCCATGATATTGGTTTAACTATAGTGGGGAATAATATGAACAGATCACTTTTTCTGTTAGTTTTTTTATTTGCATTGATTTCTTGTAATAAGATCAAAAGAACTCCGGTATGTATTCAGGATAAGATCTATGAATTTCAAGAGAATTCTATTTGTGATTCAGGATCTGCAGTTTTAGAATATGATTTTCAGGATAAAATAGTTTATGTCTTTGAACAAGGAACTTGTGGGGCAGATTTAAGTGCTGCAGTTCTAAATTCAAAATGCATAATTTTGGGTAACCTTGGAGGATTTACCGGCAATTCTGAAATAAATGGTGAGGCCTTTTCCAATGCGAGTTTTAGAAGGACGATCTGGAAACAGTAACAAAACGCCTAATTTAGATTAAATTGCAGTTTCGCTAAAACGTTATTTAATATAAAGTCATCTACTATGAAAACAATCCTATTTATTTTCTGCTTATTATTTATTTCATCGAGAGTTTTTTTCGCCCAAGACACCTTTTCTATTGTTGCTGTGGATTCAGTTACCGGGGAAGTTGGAAGTGCTGGCGCATCTTGTGTTGATTTATTTCAATTTGGGCTTCCTTCAGATCACTTTTTAGGTAAATTATTCCCAGGTATTGGAGCGATTAATACACAAGCTTATTACGTGCCAACAAACCAAAACAATGCCACTAATAGGATGGATTTAGGGGATAGCCCTTCAGAAATCATTGACTGGCTTATAAATAATGATGTTTCTGGGCAACCTGAAATTAGACAATACGGAATTGCAGCATTAATGAATTCAAGCCCTCAAACTGCAGCTCACACGGGTTCTGCAACCGATGATTATAAGAATCACATTACGGGATCTAATTATTCCATACAAGGAAATATTCTTTTAGGACAAAAGGTTCTGGACTCTATGGAGGTCCGTTTTTTAAATGAGGAAGGCGATTTGGCATGTAAATTAATGGCCGCGCTACAGGGGGCGAATATGATTGGTGCCGATACTCGATGTGCATCAAATGGAACCTCTTCTCTCTTTGCATTTGTAAAAGTGGCCCAGCCTACCGATGTTTTTGGTATTCCTTCATTTGTAGTATCGGTAAAAACATCGAATAATGATGGGATTGAACCCATTGATTCACTGCAGACAAAATTTAATCTATTGAAGGGGTGCGGAGAGACTTCAATACATGAAAATACGCCGTTTGATCAACGCTTTACGGTTTCTCCCAATCCAGCATGGGATTATATCTTAATTGAATCCAAATCTGAAAATCCAGAAGCTTCCTCTTTTGTATTATATAAACTTAACGGAGAACTTTTACGTGAAGATTGTTTTACATCAGCGGCCAAAGTTAAGGTGACGGATTTAGACGCTGGCGTTTATATCATTAAAATCAAATCAAATGATGTAGTTTATACTAAAAGAATAATTAAACAATAGATATAATTAACAGCACATAGTTGACATTTGATATTGATTCCTATAGTTTTACAATCTAGGGCATTGCATTTAAACATGAAAAACACAGCCATATTATTAGGGGGTATTATTCTTAGCGCTTGTGGTAAAGGCGGTCTAAATACAGCGCCTATTCCTAAGGAGGAAATAAAAGAAGATTACACACAATATGTAAATCCTTTTATCGGAACAAGCAAAATGGGACATGTCTTTCCTGGTGCATCCGCCCCTTTTGGAATGGTACAATTAAGTCCTCAAACTAACTTTGAAGTTATGTTTAACAGCGACGGTAGCTACAACAGTGAGACCTATGAGTATTGTGCTGGCTATCAATATCGAGATTCAATAATTATTGGATTTGCTCATACAAATTTAAGTGGCACTGGTCATTCTGATTTGGGTGATTTCCTTGTAATGCCAACAATAGGGGATTTGGTGCTTGACCCCTTAAAAACGAAGGAGGGTAACAAGGGGTTTTATTCCACATTTTCTCATGATAATGAAGTCGCTTCTCCAGGTTATTATAAAGTCGATTTGGAGGACTATAATGTTACGGCCGAACTAACAACTAGTGAGCGTGTCGGTTTTCACCAATATACTTTTCCTGAATCAGAAGATGCGCATATCATTTTGGATATGGTTTATAATGTATATCACCATGACCAGAAAAACGTTTGGACTTTTATTCGTGTAGAAAATGACTCTTTAGTTACGGGATACAGACAAACAAAGGGGTGGGCAAGAGATAAGAAGGTTTTTTTTGCAATGCGTTTTTCAAAACCATTTAAAAGTTATGGCCATAAAAAATATGATCAGGTAAAATATGATGGGTTTTATAGACGCTTTAATCAATCAGATAATTTTCCTGAAATGGCTGGGAAAGACATACGCGCTTTCTTCAATTTTGAGACTCAAGAGGCTGAAGAAATCAACATTAAATTTGCATTATCCTCAGTTAGTTCAGGTGGAGCTTTGAAGAATTTGGAAGCTGAAATTCCGCATTGGGATTTTAACAAAACCAGAGAAGAAACAAAAGCTAAATGGAATCAAGAACTTTCAAAAATTGAGGTAAATACTTTGAGTAAAGGCGATAAGTATAATTTCTATACGGCAATGTATCACACCAATCTATCGCCTATTTTATACGAAGATATTGATGGGAAATACAGAGGGTTAGATCAAAATATTCACGAATCACAAGGGTTTACAAACTACACTGTTTTTTCACTTTGGGATACCTATCGAGCTCTACATCCTCTTTTTAACATCACTCAGCCTGAACGTAATAATGACATGATAAAATCCATGTTGGCGCACCATGATCAAAGTGTACATAAGATGCTACCTATTTGGAGTCATTATGCTAATGAGAACTGGTGCATGATTGGTTATCACGCAAGTTCTGTAATTGCAGATGCAATGGCTAAAAATGTTGGTGACTTTGATCATAAACAGGCTTTAATCGCTGCTGTAAACACGGCTAAGGTGAGGTATTTTGATGGTTTGGGAGATTATATGGACTACAAATATGTCCCAGACGATAAAAGTCATTCTTCTGTTTCTAAAACCTTAGAATATGCTTATAATGATTGGTGTATTGCACAAATAGCAAAGCAGGTTGACAATACCGAAATGGTAAAAGAGTTTATGATTCGCTCAGAATACTACAATAATGTATTCGACTCTAAAAGTGGTTACATGAGGCCAAAATTAGCGGACGGTAAGTTTCGTGTAAATTTCGACCCTATGGATACGCACGGACAAGGTTTTATCGAAGGGAATGCCTGGAATTATGGATTATACGTCCCGCAAAATATTGATAAAATGATAAATATGATGGGTGGAAAAGAAAGATTCACTAAACATTTAGATTCTTTATTTACGATGTCTATTGATGAAAAGTATATCGCAAAGCATGAAGATATTACCCGCGATGGTATCATAGGAAATTATGTCCATGGAAATGAACCAGGGCACCATATCCCTTATTTATACAATTGGACAGGTCATCCTGAAAAAACCCAAGAACGTGTTCGTATGATTATGAATACAATGTATGCTCCAACGGTTGAAGGATTATGTGGGAATGATGATGCTGGACAAATGAGTGCTTGGTATCTTTTTAGTGCTTTAGGCTTTTACCCTGTAACACCAGGGTCACCAAATTATGCAATCGGAAGCCCGTTGGTTAAAGAAGCTAAAATACATTTACATAATGGGAAAACTTTTACAATTGTAGTAAATAACCAAAGTATAGAAAACGTCTATGTTAAAAGCATCATACTAAATGGAAAAGTATTAGATGGCCTTACTTTAACCCATAATCATATTGTTAACGGAGGGAAGATTATTTTTGAAATGAGTAAAAACCCTAATAGAATTGATTAAAAAATAAGTAAACAGTATATTTAATTCAGATCCATCGATACTATGGTATACACCGATCGTTAAATTGAAAAGCAACAATAAATGTAGATGCCTAAATTGAAAAATTTAGCTACAGTGAATATCATGAGGACTTTGTTAAACGTAACGGGAATGGCTGACGAAATATAAGCTCTTCGAAGAGGCCGACAAAGTCATGTTAGAAAATCCAACTGAAATTATTCTAAAAAATGGAGGCCATATAATTCTTGTTGGATATTGGGATAAGGTCGTAGGGACTGTCGCTTTGAAAAAAATAGATGCATTTGTTTTTGAATTGTTGAAATTTGGAGTGAAACAGGCATATTAACGCCAAGGTATTGGTAGTAAACTCCTGTCATAAGGTATAAAATGGTGCAAAGAGAATGGCGCTAAAAAGATTGTACTTGAAACGAACAAGAAACTAGAAAATGCAATTACGTTGTATAAAAAGTTTAATTTCAAAGAAATTGATTTAAAGGATATGAGTTATAGTTTGTCTAATGTGAAAATGGAACTATACTTAAAGAAATTGAATTACGAATAAGCACTTATATTTGATCGATAACAAAGAGTATGAAAAACAAAACAGAAAAACCATCAGCCGAAGCCAAAGCGCTTTCTCTTTTTTTAATGGCTTATAAAACAATAAACCCAATTTACAAAGAGAAATCTAAGCGTATTAATAGATTATGGGGGCTAGTACTCAAGCAGGAATTAAGCAAGAGTGATTATACCGAAGAGTTGCAAAGTATGTTAGATGCGTACGGTGGGTATTCAGAGGTTGTAGAGAAAACCGTGAGGTATTACATAGAGAAAACAGGTGAATGGAAATTACAGGGTGATGATAAGTATTGCCGTGACGCGAAACAAGTTGCAGAGAAAATCTTGAATAAGTAAACTACGCTTGGTTCACCTTAGCTCACGTGTTTTAAGTAAAAGAGTTATAGGTTTGTCTATCCAGAACACTTTGTTATTTATATTTAATATATTTTTAGGTCATAACGTTATTACTTGATTCAGATAATACAAATTCAAGAATCGTTTATACTATTTGTCTTATGAGATTTAACACAAGGAAATGGGTAAAACCCGAAGACTTAAACCCAAACGAAACTCTTTTTGGAGGCCAACTTTTGGCCTGGATTGATGAAGAAGCGGCTTTATATACAATTATCCAATTGGAAAACCCTCGAATTGTCACCAAATACATGTCAGAAATTAATTTTATGGCCTCTGCTAAAAAAGGAGATATAGTTGAGATTGGAATGGAAGTCATCAAATTTGGTAATACTTCAATCACCTTGAAATGCGAAGCGAGAAACAAGATGACTAGGGAAACTATTCTTACGGTCGATAAAATCATTATGGTTAATCTTGGCGAAGACGGAAAGCCAATCGCTCACCATAAGAATGAGGTTGAGTTTGTTGAAGACAGATTTAATAAAAAGTAATTGATGCTTTCGAAACGGTTAAGAATTTGGATTGTTGGCGTTCTTTTTCTTGCCTCTGTTATATATCTCTTTCGACAAGATTTGATCTTTAAACCTTATCATTATTATCGGTCCTTATCGGCCAATATCGAAAAAATAACTCTAGAAATCCCTATTGACGACTTTCTCTATATCGATTCGTTGCGGAATGACGTTTTAAAAACCCAAATTGTCAAGGCGTCGCATAAATCCTTTGTAAAAGCGGTTTTAACAATCGACGACAAGATTTTAGATGTAAAAATTCGTTTAAAAGGGGATCAGCTAGACCATTACCAAACCAATCCACCCTCGTACCGCGTAAGAACGCTAAAAAACAAAACGGTATTAGGCACTAATAAATTTTCCCTTCAATATTTTGGTGCACGGAATTTTATGCCTGAATGGATTTTTCATAAAATTCTTGAGCAACACGATATACTCTCTCTGCACACGGATGTTGTTGAATTAAACGTAAATCAGAATAAGACGGTATGTACTTTTGAAGAACATTTCACCCATCATTTAACAGACCGATTTAAGAGGCCTCGAGGTCCCATCATTTGCATCTCTGAAGATGTTTTGTGGAATAACGGCGTATTAAATGATTCTGTTAAATACGAAACGCCAAAAGAAATTTACTTTAACTCTCCTATTAAAGAGTTTAATTATTACGCCGTTCTTGATTCAAATGTGCGCGCAAGCGCAAAGGCTCTTTTAAATGATTTTAGAAATAATAAAAGGGAGATTAGTGAGGTTTTTGACATTGAGAGACTAGCGATACATATGGCGATCTCGGAATTAACAAATACACATCATGGGCTAAATTGGCACAATAGAAGATTCTATTATAACCCATCTAGTCGCCGATTGGAACCAATTGGTTTTGATGGCTCTAGTTGGCATACGAAATCTGATTTTGCCTATGACACTCCTTCTTTGAATTACCTAAAGTGGTCAGGTTTATATGTAAATAAGCAATTTATTGATGCGTATTTAGGGCATCTTGAACGTATATCTAAAGAAAGTTATTTAGACGATTTTTTTCGTCAAAATTCTATTGAAATATATGAACTTGAAAATCGAATTTATAAGAAAAATTTATTTCATTCAAGCGACTATCAATATATATATCGCAATGCCCAATGGATAAGAGAAAACATAAATGATTATAAAAGCAGACTTTTAATATCGTTAAAGGGCTGACTGACATAGAGCGGTGCACTTTTACTGCTCTTATTGCACTCGAGAATAATCAGGTTTTCAATAAAAGATATGGGTTCTGTAATCGCAATGCTTCAAAAAAGCACTAATTATCTTGTGCTTTTAAAAATGAAATGACTGTTGTATTAAATTCTATAGGCTGTTCAACATTCACAACATGGCCGCAGTTTTGAATGATATGTAATTGTGCGCTTAAATGCCCAGAAATGATTTTTTTAATTGATGGTAAAAACAAATGATCTTGTTCTCCCATGACATAAAGTGTCGGGATATTTATATCATTTAATCTGAAAAACCTCAGTAAAGGATTGAGTTGTGCAGTTAGCCTGTACCAACGGATGAATTCTTTTTGGTAAAGTTTTTTAGCCTCCTTGACAAATAATAAACGGGACTCTTTGTGATTCTTTTTTGGCATGATTATAAATGCGAAAAGCTTGTATAAGAAGATATATGGCACAACCGATTTGAAAAAGTTACCAAACCCCATCAATAGTTTTGAGCGAACATTAAGTTTTAAAATAGCCCCCCCCATGACCATGCTTTCTACCAAATCAGGATTTCTCTCGGCCAGGTCCCTTATTAAAATCGTACCCAATGAGATACCAATAAAATGAGATTTTTCTATGGTGAGATGGGTTAAGACTTCGATAATGTCATTTGTAATCACTTCAAATGTATACTCCTGCTTGCTATCCTCTTTAGAAGTAGATTTGCTGTTTCCATGCCCACGTAAATCAATCAATAAGATGTTAAATTCACTTTTAAAAGCCCTGATTTGTCGAAACCAAATTGAACTGCTGCCTCCAGCACCATGAATAAAGGTTACCCATTTTTTGGTGTTTTCATTTCGATAAACTGAATAACTAAGCATATTCTACAAAGATAGTTTGTCTCTTAATTATAACGCCCTAAACCATCATAAAGTTTATATCCGAATTAAAGTTCTTTCGTCACTGGCCTTCCAATCACATAGGATTGCGTAAGTTTGGTCTTCTAAAATTGATACAAATCATACTGCTGATTAAATTTCGAATTAAAAACGAACATGATTAAACACTCGCTTAAGGAAAACATTGTCTACATATCTATTGATAAATTGGATTTTTCCTACAGAATCCCAACTAAAAAGATAGGCAATATGATCGATTGGAACGTTGGAACAAAGGGGGCAAATGCTATTGTCATTAAAGATGTTTCGATTTGGACACTTCAATTATTTACAAAAAAAACGATCGATGACAAGTACATTAAGCAGTTCATGGCGATTGTTCAAGAGTACAGCCCAGACAGTAATATCAATTGGGGTGACACTTATTTGGCAGTAAATATTCAAAATCAATACAATTATTTGACCACAGATAATCATTCAGCTGAGAAAAAAAATAGCGAGGATGAGGTTATTTCAATTCTAAAAAAGAGGTATCAACTGGATTAAAGGCGGCGTTTTTTTCTTTACAAGAATATATCTTTCATCCCATTCTCATTGGGTATAAAATATCCTTCTCGTTTGTAAAACTATTCAAGTTGAATTTGCTGGTCATCTATGATGATTAGATCTCCAGAAATACACTTGGCTCTTCTTCTGAGCT
Organism: Flavobacteriales bacterium UBA952; assembly: GCA_905182495.1. Lineage (GTDB taxonomy): Bacteria > Bacteroidota > Bacteroidia > Flavobacteriales_D > Crocinitomicaceae > UBA952. The sequence goes on along the minus strand of CAJJBU010000011.1, from coordinate 26,259 downwards.
CAATTTGGCCATTCCTGAGTACTTCTTCAGAATCTACAATCATTTTGGCGTGACCACCAGTTTGCGCGATGCCAAGGGCTTTTAAGAGTGCCAAAAGCTCGATATACGGTCCGTTAATTTTGAAAGTTGTTTTATTTTCCATTGAGTTCCATCGCTTTTAAAGTGTTCATCATCAATGAGGCAATGGTCATTGGACCTACACCGCCAGGCACTGGTGTAATAAAACTTGTTTTAGGGGCGACTTCTGCGAATTTAACATCGCCAACGAGCCTCCAACCTCTTTCTCTTGAGTTATCGTCAACACGAGTGGTTCCAACATCGATAATAACAGCACCTACTTTGACCATGTCGGCTGTGACGAATTCTGGTTTTCCTATTGCAGCAATGAGTATATCTGCTTGGAGGCAAAGCTCTTTGAGATTTTGGGTTCTCGAGTGTGCAAGTGTTACCGTGCAGTTTCCAGGGTTTGAATTCCGACTCAACATGATACTTAAAGGGGTCCCGACAATATTGCTACGGCCAATAATAACACAATGCTTTCCGGAAGTTTCGATATTGTATCTTTTTAAAAGTTCAATAATTCCAGCAGGCGTAGCAGATAAAAAACCAGGTAGGTTGAGCAGCATGTTGCCCAAGTTCATCGGATGAAATCCATCAACGTCTTTATTTGGACTGATGGTATCTGTCACCTTGGTTTCGTCAATATGCTTTGGTAAAGGGAGCTGAACAATAAAACCGTCAATAGATTCGTTTTTATTGAGTTCAATCACTTTTAGTAATAGCGCTTCTTCGGAAATAGTATCGTCAAACCGGATCAGTGTACTGTCAAATCCAATTTCTTCACAGGCTTGTACTTTAGCCGTGACATAAGACAAGGAGCCTCCATCATTTCCCACTAAAATAGCAGCAAGATGGGGCGTTTTCGAGCCTCTTAATTTCCTTTCAGAAACTTTAGCCTTTAATTCCGTTCTGATCTTCTGAGCAGTTTCTTTTCCATTTAAGCGTTGCATGCTTGACTGTTTTTTTAACAAAGATAATAAGGGTTCTATTTCCAAAGAAGTAATTCGTCTTATCTTTGTAAAAACTATTGAACAATGAAAAAAATAATTACCTCAATTTTGATCTGTATATCGCTTTTCGCATCGGGACAGGTCCAATTCAACGGATCTGAAATAGGTGTAGAACTTCATGCTGCAAGTGTATCTAATTATGGAGGGACTTTCAGTGTGGGTTTTAAATATGCCGCAATTTTAAATAAACATTTTGCTGTTGGACCATCATTTCGTCTGCAAAGAACTTGGAATAACAATTTAGGTGTAAAAACTAATTTTAATATTTTTGGAGGAGGTATTTATGCCCATGCAAGATAAAACAAATAAAAAATTTGGTGGTTTTGAATTAGAAAAAACTTGGAATAGCTATTCTATTAAACCTTTCGGATGGAAATAAAAAGTGGGCGCCAACTTTATTTATTGGAGGTGGTTTTTCTAAGGAGTACAGCCAAAAATTCCGAATTAATCTTGGGGTTTTCTATGACGTTATTAATGCAGAGAACAGTCCTTTTCGTAGTAGTTATACTATACGGATCAAGAATAGTGAAGGAGCAATTCAGCGAATACTCCCAATAATTTACCGAATTAATTTCTTTTTCCCAATTGGGAATAATAAAGATAAAAAAGACAAATAAAATGAAAATAGGAATTGTATTGTACCCGACATTTGGCGGGAGCGGTGTGGTGGCGACGGAATTGGGGAAGGCTCTAGCGAAAAAAGGACATGAAATTCATTTTATAACCTATTCTCAACCTGTAAGGCTCGGTGGGTTTATCCAGAACGTATTTTACCATGAAGTTTCAGTTACGGATTATCCTTTGTTTGATTTTCAGCCCTATGAAACGGAACTCGCTAGTAAAATGGTCGATGTCGTAAAGTATGAGAAGTTGGACCTTATTCATGTTCATTATGCGATTCCTCATGCTTCTGCCGCATTTATGGCGAAACAAATTCTAAGAACGCATGGTATTAATATTCCCTATGTGACTACGCTTCACGGAACAGATATTACGCTTGTCGGACGTGATCCTTCTTTTGAACCCGTGATAACTTTTTGTATTAACGAATCGGATGCCGTCACGGCTGTTTCAGAAAGTCTTAAAAGAGATACCTTAAAGCATTTCAATATTAAAAATGACATTACGGTCATACCCAATTTCATTTCTCTAGATAAGAAGCGCGAGGATAGTGAAATTAATAGGTCGTTATATGCTACTGATGAACAACGGATTCTTTGTCATGTTTCGAATTTTAGAAAAGTGAAGCGCGTTGAGGATGTTATTCGAATTTTTGCCAAGACGATAAAGAAGGTGCCTTCAAAACTTCTATTTGTAGGTGATGGTCCTGAGCGTTACAGATGTGAACAATTATGTCGAGAATTGTCATTGTGTGAGCATATTTTATTTTTAGGTAAAATAAGGGATACTTCGGGGGTTTTAGCGATTTCAGATGTCTTTGTCCTGCCTTCAGAAACAGAGAGTTTTGGTTTGGCTGCTTTAGAAGCAATGGCTATGGGGGTTCCTGTTATTTCTAGTAATTCCGGCGGTATTCCCGAGGTTAATATCCATGGTTTTTCCGGTTATCTTTCTGATGTAGGTGATGTTGACGATATGGCCAATAATCTATTGGATATTTTAGATGAAAATAACTTGAACAGGTTTAGGGCCAATGCATTAAAGCAAGCGGGGGTATTTACAATATCAAAAATACTACCGATGTATGAAGATATTTACACTAAATTAGTAAAGTAAGCGTCGGAATATTTCAAGCTGAAATTTTTGTCTAAGCCTAATTAAATACCATGTCTACAAATAAAAAAATAGAACAGTGGATTTCATCACGTAAGAAAAGACTAGATTCCTTACAAGCAGAAGAATTGTATCCCTTACTTATTCGTGGAGATAAGCAGGCTTTGAGTTCTGCCATAACCTTAATCGAAAGCACGCATCCAGATGCCCGAAAAGAGAGTGTGAAACTAATTGAGCTTTGTGCTCAGGTAAAATCAAAATCATGGAGGGTAGGAATTACAGGTGTTCCGGGTGTAGGAAAGAGTACTTTTATTGAAGCCTTTGGGTCTCTGATCCTAGAAGCGGGGCACAAACTCGCAGTGCTCGCCGTAGATCCTTCTTCAAATGTCACAGGGGGAAGTATCCTTGGGGATAAAACTCGAATGGATACCCTTTCAAGGGAGGAAAATGCTTTTATTCGCCCTACGGCCGCGGGAGGTAATTTAGGAGGTGTGGCCAGGAATTCAAGAGATGCTATGCTTTTGTGCGAGACCGCTGGTTTTGATGTTATTTTCATTGAGACTGTTGGTGTTGGTCAGTCAGAAACAATGGTACATAGTATGGTTGATTATTTTCTTCTTTTACTGCTTGCTGGGGCAGGAGATGAATTACAAGGGATGAAGCGCGGAATTATGGAGTTAGCAGATACCATTTTAATTACGAAGTCTGATTCTGGTAATGAAAAAGCATCTGAATTGGCAGGTAGGGCGTATGCCAATGCAGTGCATTTATTCCCGCCGAAAGAAAGCAATTGGGTGACCAATGTACTAACGACGAGCAGTGTCAGTCGTGTTGGGCTAGAACAAACCTGGGAATCTATTCAGCGTTATTTTAATACCGTACATCAAAGTGGGTACTTCGACCACAATCGTCGTCAGCAAAACTCTAAATTTTTAAAAGAGAACTTGACAGATCTTGTTTTAAATTCAATTGATGCGGACGCGGGTTTAAAGGCCTATATGTTGTCTTTAGAGGAAAAGGTAGTCGCAGGAGAATTATCGACGGGTAGAGCGGTAGATCTGTTGTTTCAAAAATACAAGGCTTTTTTACAAGGGTAATCCTTATTACAAGAGCAATATTTTTTTCCGATAAAATAAACCTTCCATTTCAAATTGAATATAAAACCATCCCGCATTTAATTCCATAGGAATTTGAAAAAAATCACTTTCACAGTGACCTTTATGCATTACGCTTCCAATCTGATTGATAATTGCAATTTCGCAAGTTAATTCCTTGGAGAAATACACCAATCTTTCGTCTTTAATAACTGTGGGAAAAAGATTGATTCCATTGGGATAGGGGAGTGGAGAAATAGCGAGGGTTAGGTCTATTTTACAAAGTCCGCCATCGAATGTCCCCACCCACAAATCTCCTTGGTTGTCTTTTTCAATACATAGGATATGGTCATCTGTCAGATTGGAATTATTGGTTGTTATCTGCTGATATAAATCTTGATTTTTTGTAATGACCCCCCCTGTTTCAGAGCCAATATAAATAGTTCCGCCCTGCCCATGCTTTAAACAGAGCAAACTACTAGATGGCATCTCAGAATTAATGGCATTAAAAGAGATCCATGGACCTCCATCTCCTTGATCTGCAACCAAGCCGGCTGCGGGAGAGATAAACCATGGTTTACCTTCATTGTCAATTTCAATGTTTAAAGTGGAATTGTCTGGAATACCAGCGCTAATGATTGTATGATTCTCGAAGTTGTTTGCTGCGTCAAAATACAATACGCCACCATTAATGCTCCCTACAAATTTTTTATTGTCTCCAATACAGAGTGCGGTAATATTATTAGAAAGCAAACCTTCATTACTAGTCCAGGAGCTCCATGTGGTTCGGTCATACATATAAACGCCCTCCGTTGTGGCAACCCATATATTCCCGTCTAGATCTACTTCAATGGCCCTTACAAGGTAATCTCCTAGGGCTGAATTACTCGGGTTATAGTTGGTCCAATTGGTACCATCAAAGCAAAACAGTCCCCCTTGAATGGTTCCAACCCATAGCAAAGAATCTCCATCAGCTTTTAGTGCTCTAATATCATCATTCCAGAGGGCGCTATTAACGGAATTGTAAATGGTCCAATCGTTTTCGTTTTCAAGCTTGGCTAATCCTTGGTCCGTACCAACCCATAGGGTATTTCCCTCATGTTCAAGGCAACGAACCGTATTGAAGGGAAGAGGTGAATTTGAAGTGGTAAAAGAACTAATATTCTGCGACTGCCCCAAAAGGGCAATCGTAGAAAACAATAAAATCAGCGTGCAGTGAATGCAATTAGTCATTCTTTAGAATCAATCTCTCAGAATGGCTTTCATTACCGGCCTTAAGCTGAATTGAATACATACCATCTGACACGTTTTTTAAATTAATTTGATGAGAAACCATTCCTTCGGTATCTAGGTATTTTCTTTTGTAGATTCTTTTCCCTGAAGCATCAATGATTTCAAGTTCAACCTTTTGATTCTCATTTAAACCATAAGTGATAACAAATGTACCATTTGATGGGTTTGGAGAAATACTCACAGTATTCTCGATGCTAAGGTTAATGAGGTTTGCGCAGGACTCAACGATTACTTCAACAGGAACTGAGACGCTGGTACATCCGTTGTCAGCAGATTGAACGTAGAAAATCGTGGAAGCCGTTAAAACGGGAGTTGAGAAATTAGAGCCAGTTCCCAATAAAAATCCATTTGCATCGAGCCAATTTATAGTCCCCTGACCTGTAGCGCTCAATTGAGCGACTTCATTAGCACAAATTGTCACTCCTGATGCTTCTGGAGCTTCAGGGTCTGCTACGGTTATTTGAACAGGGACCAAATCGCTTGTGCAGATTCCGTTTTCTACGATTATTTCCCAGTCATAAAAATAATAGTAGTAAGAAGAGCTTGAAGTAGCGCCAACTATTGAAAGTATGTCGTTCAGCACATAAGGATAAGTTGCTGAATTATTATTACGATACAAACCTCCGGAAGGTAAATTAATACCTACTAGTTGATGGTTATATCCCGTTGGGACAGTAAAATTAAGGTCAATTCTACTAGCGCCAGCCGGTACGGTTTCCGTTACCGTTTCTAATACGGTTCCATTTTCGTCTTGGAGCTCTACCGTTACACTCCCTCCGTTCAATGCGTATACCAAAGCACTCCTCAAGGTAAAGGGTTCGTAGGCATGAAAGACACTTCCTTGAGTCGAAGTAAGAAACCCTCCCCCACCAATACCATTGGTATAGGGTTCTGCATTTAATGTATTGGTGTATGAATCAGTATTTTGAACCCAAATAGTCATGTTTTCTACAAGTGGATTTGTTGTGTAATTTGGCCCACTAGTTAAATAATTACCATTGTCATCAAACCAATCAACATCACCCGTTGTTGTGGCTTCTAGTCCAACATAGGTGCCCGTGCATGCAGAAGCATCTGCAACGATTGGTGCATTTGGAACAACACTGTTCACCTCATAAGGTAATGAGGCATTTGATCCACAAAAGTTTGTTACTGTGCATGTGTATGACCCTGGTGCGCTAATTGTTATACTTTGGGTAGTCTCTCCTGTTGACCAAAGGAATTCAGTTCCAGCAGTAGCGTTTAAGGTGATTGATTGTCCATAGCATAAATTATTTGACTCATTTGATGTAACCGTAGGAAGTACGCCTGAATTTGCCGGGTGCTGTAGGGTTAGCGTTACGGGTACAGCTGTATAGTTGTTCTCGTCACTTTCTTCTTGGAAATAGTTGTTTTTATCTACCTCCATGACGATGTAGTAATCACCATTACAAGTGTTTTCAGGAACGTTGATCCACATGCCATCAAGCCATTTTCCATATACATCAGTCCAGCCTGACGAAATACCTTGCTCCACAATGGAACATCCGTAATTCCCACCCCCTAGGTTCCAGTTGTTGAAATCCATATTTGCCATTACATTACCTCCGTTATAAACCGTATTATCATCTCTGCAATGTCCATAATACGTGCTTCCTGCAGTGTTTCCACATTGTCCATAATCCATTAAACAAAAACCGATTTTAGCCCCGTCTCCAACGATGGGCCAGCTCAATGGGTTTGGATTAGTAGTCGGAATTCTTAAAGTCATGACGGCCCAGTCATCAACATGATTATGACCATGGCTTTCATGATAGGTCATGCTTCCTGTCCATGTGTCTACAAATGACATTGCATTCCCCTCCTTTTTATAGACCCTTTGTAATAACATTTGCTTTGGGTTTTCCTCTCCATTCGGACAAGTGAAAGATCCTGTTGAACTAACGCCGAAAATAGTATCGTTACCACAAATGAAAGCTCTATTTCCATTTGAATCTTGTCCTCGAACTGTAAAGGAGCCATTTCCAATATTCGGTGTCGACCCTGTAACTCTAAGGCGTCCATCATCCGGTCCTTGGTTCGTGTAATTGGTTCCTGCTCCGGTTTGAGGGTATTCAGTCCAACCATTATTAGAAATCCCCATCCAAGATGCTGTGATGTCAGGAAGTAATAAACAATTGTCCGTACCGTCAACACATTCACAACTTGTTGCGTTGGTAGTGGTGCACTGTCCGAAGGCATTAAAGCTTAAAACAATACCAGTTAAAATAGTGAAGAAGTTTTTCATAGTTTATGTTTTGAGTTCTAAATATAGGGAATTCTAATAGGAATAAAGAATAATGATCTTTCTGCCGTTATTGATGGTGAAACATTAGATTCATTATCTTTGTATCCTATATGATGGTTAAACTTTATAGCATTTTTAAATTCCGTTGTCCCAAATGTTTGAAGGGTGATTTTTTTGAATCTAAGGTTTATGATCTTCGGAAGCTTGGGAATGTTTTAAATGAATGCCCAAAATGTAAAACCAATTATATTCCGGAACCTGGTTTCTACTTTGGTGCCATGTATGTTTCCTATGCTTTAGGCGTAGCACTTTTTGTTTCTATATGGGCAGCGGCAAATTGGTTTTTCACAGACATATCTGTCTGGATTCAAATCTCAGTATTTATTACGCTTATTATTGTTTTAAGCCCTCTTTTGTTTTGTTTATCAAAGATCATGTATGCAAATATTTTTATTCATTTCGATGAAGCAATAACAGGAAAGAAAGAAAACCAAAATAAGCTTTAGAATTATCCCTAGCTTTTACTTAAATTTATACTTTAAATTCAAATCAATTATGTTTCATTCTTCTTTAAAGGTTACAATTTTAGTTGCGGTTATTTTTATAAGTAATTGTTTTATCTCACAAGTCGTGATGAATTCATTTGAACCTGAAATCCTTATTGACGCTTCTACCGGGCCTTATTCTTTTGATTTTAATGGAGATGGGGATATTGAGTTTGTCTTTTTGGTTCAAGATTTAACTGGGGACACAACCATTGGTGGTTTGCCTGCGACATACGCTGGTGCTGGGTCTGTTATGGAGGCTGTAAATGGAAGGCCTGCAGGTGCTATTTCGGCAGAAACCAATGCCTTTGAAGTGATTAATTTAAATGAAGGAGACGAAGTTTCTTCTTCTCAAGAATTTGGAACGGAAGCGAGTTTTGCCTTAGGGATAGACTTACTTATTAATAGCGCTGTAATTGGACTTATACCTTATCAATTTGGTGCTTTTCTTGGTGGGCATGGTTTTTTAGGAGCTGATTTTCTCATCGGTACTGAAACGCACTACGGATGGATCGAATTATCGGTTTTAGGGGATGGGAGTCAAATCACCTTGCATTCATATGGATATGATGCTACACCCAATACATCCGTGATAATAAACACACTAAGTTTGGATCAAATGACGCAAGATCATATTTCAATGATTAATCATGGCAACACCTTATCGGTTTCGATAAGCAATGAATTGTTAGGAGGTGAATTGCGTGTTTTTTCTTTATCTGGAGCTGAATTACACAGCGTGAAATTAGAAAACACTCAAACTGTTGTTGATTTAACTGATTTTAAGACAGGTGTTTATTTTGTTACGGCTCCTATTAAAGGAGGTCTTACTTCACAAAAGATTTTTATTCATTAGATCTTTTAATTCCAAAGTTATTTTCTTTCTAAGTTCTGTCAGATAATCTGACATTTAGACATATTTCGCGTCTTTTAAGGGTTGTTTTGTCATAAAAGAGCCCCCTTTTTTACGGTGGCATATTAATTGAGATTGGTTTGAAAAAAATATTACAATGGGAAAAATTATAGGAATTGACTTAGGAACAACAAACTCTTGTGTTTCGGTCATGGAAGGAAACGAACCAGTGGTTATAGCGAATTCGGAAGGAAAAAGAACGACACCTTCTGTTGTTGCTTTTGTTGAGGGCGGTGAACGCAAAGTGGGTGATCCGGCAAAAAGACAAGCAATTACGAATCCTGGAAAAACAATTTACTCTATCAAGAGATTTATGGGTAACAAATTTGACGATTGCAAACTAGAGATATCAAGAATGCCATATAAAGTGGTGAAGGGAGAAAACAATACGCCGCGTGTCGCTATAGATGACCGGAAGTATTCTCCGCAAGAAATTTCAGCAATTATATTGCAGAAAATGAAAAAGACCGCTGAAGATTATTTAGGTCATGAAGTTTCAGAGGCTGTAGTTACAGTTCCTGCTTACTTTAATGACTCTCAGCGTCAAGCTACAAAAGAAGCAGGTGAGATTGCAGGCTTGACTATTAAAAGAATCATCAATGAGCCAACGGCAGCTGCTTTAGCTTATGGTTTAGATAAAAAAGGAATTGATCAAAAGATCGTTGTTTTTGACTTCGGTGGCGGAACTCATGATGTTTCTATCCTTGAGTTGGGTGATGGCGTTTTTGAAGTGCTTTCAACTGACGGTGATACACATCTTGGTGGCGATGACGTTGATGAGACGATCATTAGCTGGTTGGTTGATGAATTTAAGAAGGACGAAGGTTTGGATTTACGTCAAGACCCAATGGCTCTTCAGCGTTTAAAAGAAGCTGCAGAAAAAGCTAAAATTGAATTATCTTCTACTACGTCAACTGAAATAAACTTGCCGTATATCATGCCAGTAGACGGTATTCCAAAGCATTTGGTTCGCACACTACAACGTTCAAAATTCGAGCAATTGATTTCAGAAATTGTTGAAAGAACGATAGCTCCATGTAGATCAGCTCTTAAAAATGCAGGTTTAACCGCGGCAGATATTGACGAAGTAATTATCGTTGGTGGGTCAACAAGAATGCCTGTGATTCAAGATGCTGTTAAAAATTTCTTCGGTAAAGCTCCATCAAAGGGTGTTAATCCAGATGAGGTTGTTGCAATTGGAGCAGCAATTCAAGGTGGTGTATTAACGGGTGAAGTAAAAGATGTTCTTTTATTGGATGTAACTCCTCTTTCCCTTGGAATTGAAACTATGGGCGGAGTGTTTACAAAATTAATTGAATCAAACACAACTATTCCAGCTAAGAAGTCTGAGGTTTTCTCAACGGCTTCCGATAACCAACCTTCAGTGGACATACATGTCCTTCAAGGAGAGCGGTCAATGGCGAATGACAACAAATCTCTAGGTAGATTCCAGTTGAGTGATATTCCAGCAGCACAAAGAGGTGTTCCTCAAATTGAAGTAACTTTCGATATTGACGCGAATGGGATCATGAATATTTCAGCTAAAGATAAAGGAACAGGAAAAGAGCAGTCTATTAAAATTGAAGCTTCTTCTGGATTGTCTGATGATGAAATCAAAAGAATGAAAGCTGAAGCAGAAGCAAATGCGGATGCCGATCAGAAAATGAAAGAAGAGGTTGAGCTTGTTAATAAAGCAGATTCTACAATATTTCAAACTGAGCGTCAAATAAAAGAGTACGGCGATAAGTTACCGGCTGATAAAAAGCAACCTATCGAAGATGCATTAGCTGAATTGAAGAAAGAATTTGAAGCTAAGAATATGGAGAACCTAGAGCCAGCAATGGAGAAGTTAAACACCGTTTTTCAAGCAGCTTCTCAAGAAATGTATAATGCAACAAATCAAGAAGGTGCAGATGCAGCTCAGCCTCAAGGTGAGGGTGAAGGAGCCGAAAATGCGCAGGATGAAGTAACTGACGTCGACTTCGAAGAGGTCAGTGATAAAAAGTAATAACGCGTTATAGTTTAATCGTAAGCGAATAGTAAAAGGCACCTTCGGGTGCCTTTTTAGATTTGTATAACTTCGGATAACAGTTGAATGTTGTCCGCTTTGAAAAAGTCATGTCCGCATGCTATTTCTTCCAGCGCATTTGGTTTTTCTAATTGGCTTAAGAATTCAATGGCCTGCTTGGTTCTGATCACTTGATCATATTTTCCCATAATAATTTTAAAGGAGAAATTATTGGTTTCGATTGCAAGCGCAATTGAAGAAATAGTTGGCCTTATTTTTCTAAACCCTCTCCAAGTAATGGATGCTCTTTTAAAGACCTCTTTATTACTTGCAAATAATTGAATGAAAGCAAATACTTTTGGCCGAATGAGTTTAAGTTTTAAACCGATTCTCGCAAATTTGATAAACGATTCCGGATTATTTTCCCATGATTTGAATAATTTTCGTGCAAATTTGTTTCTCGAGGCCCTATTGTAAAAGCTATCGTTGTCCATTCCATCTGGAGAAATGAGATGAACTGTTTTTATCCGACTTTGGTAAAGCGGCAATAATGTTAGAACGAACCTCCCGCCTTGAGAGAAGCCAATGAAATTGAAACGATTTATTGATTCTCGGTCTAATATTTTCTGAAAAAGCCGATCAAACTCATCGATAGTAAGCGGGTTGTTCTCCACTCTATGTTCAGGAAAAAAAGACTTCCCATGGTGGGGGAGTACCAACAGAATTAATTTTCGATTTCTTTTTTCTAAGAAAAGAAAGTCATTCACATCTCTTCCATGTCCATGAATGCAGATAATAATATCTTCCCCTTTACCCTGTGTATAGTACTCAAGGCTTACATTCTCTTCTTTAACTTTATAAGAATTCATTCTCAACGAATTTAATCGATATGTTCCTTATTTTGGTGCCTCAAAAGAGATTAATTAACATTACCATTAAAACTTGTGTATAAACAATTTGAATAAATCACTTTAAATCCTAGTAATTCAATTAAATTTGCTCTCGATTTATTGTGTTAGGTCATTTCATTTAAATTGAACATTCTATGCCCAAAGATTTATCCATCAAGTCTATTTTAATTATTGGTAGTGGCCCTATTGTTATAGGTCAAGCTTGTGAATTTGATTATGCCGGTTCTCAGGCCGCCCGTTCTCTTCGCGAAGAAGGTATTGAAGTAACGTTGATTAACTCTAATCCAGCAACCATCATGACGGATAAGGTGGTGGCGGATAATATCTATCTCCAACCATTAGAGCCAGAAAGTGTAAAACAGATTCTCGAAAATCATAAAATCGACGCCGTTCTTCCAACTATGGGAGGGCAAACTGCATTGAACCTCTGTATTAAGTGCGATGAGCTGGGGATATGGGAGGAGTACAATGTTAAAATAATAGGTGTCAATATAGACGCTATTGAGATTACGGAAAACAGAGAAGCATTCCGTGAATTAATGAATGAGATTGACATTCCAATGGCTCCTCAAAAAACAGCGAAATCTTTCTTAGAAGGTAAAGAAATTGCTCAAGAGTTTGGATTTCCCCTGTGTATAAGACCATCCTACACGCTTGGAGGATCTGGAGCTTCTATTTTACATGATCCTGAGGAATTTGACAATCTTTTAGAGCGAGGCCTTCAATTGTCTCCTATTCATGAGGTCATGATAGACAAAGCTTTATTGGGATGGAAGGAATTTGAATTGGAGCTTCTTCGTGACTCCAATGATAACGTAGTTATTATTTGTTCAATTGAGAACTTTGATCCCATGGGGATTCATACAGGAGATTCAATCACAGTTGCTCCGGCTATGACACTGTCAGATACTACTTTTCAGAGAATGAGAGATATGGCAATAAAGATGATGCGATCTATCGGTGAGTTTGCTGGTGGTTGCAATGTTCAGTTTGCTGTTTCCCCTGATGAAAAAGAAGATATTATTGCCATAGAAATTAATCCAAGAGTAAGTCGATCTTCTGCCTTAGCATCCAAGGCTACAGGTTATCCAATTGCAAAGATTGCTTCAAAACTAGCTATAGGCTATTATTTAGATGAGCTTCAAAATCAAATAACGAAAACTACATCCGCACTTTTCGAACCTACCTTAGATTATGTCATCGTAAAAATCCCTCGTTGGAATTTTAATAAATTCCCAGGTACAGACCGCAGACTAGGACTTCAAATGAAGTCTGTTGGTGAAGTAATGGGAATTGGCAGATCATTTCAAGAAGCACTACAAAAGGCTTGTCAATCACTTGAAATTAATCGAAATGGTCTAGGAGCTGATGGCCGTGAGCTCACGAATCAAAACGAAATTCTTCACTCTCTAGAAAATGCAAGTTGGAATAGATTGTTCCATATCTATGATGCGATCAAATTAGGTATCCCATTCAAAACGATTGTTGAAAAAACTAAAATAGACATTTGGTTCTTGAAGCAAATAGAAGACCTGATCAAGTTAGAAGACAAGATCGAGAAATTTCACATTGAGAATTTGCCAGATGATTTGTTTTTTGAAGCAAAGCAGAAGGGGTATGCAGACCGTCAAATCGCTCACTTGGTAAGCTGTTTGGAGTCAGAAGTTTATACTAAAAGAAATGCGATTGGGCTCAAGCGAGTTTATAAACTTGTAGACACTTGCGCTGCTGAGTTTTCGGCTCAAACACCTTATTATTATTCTACGTTTGAATACGAAAATGAGAGCATAGTCTCTAATAAAAAGAAAGTAATTGTATTAGGTTCTGGTCCGAATCGAATAGGCCAAGGAATAGAATTTGATTATTCATGTGTCCATGGTGTTCTTGCAGCAAAAGAATGTGGTTATGAAACCATAATGATTAATTGCAATCCAGAAACTGTTTCTACAGATTTTGACACTGCAGATAAGTTATATTTTGAACCCGTTTTCTGGGAGCATATTTATGATATTATTCAACACGAAAAACCAGAAGGCGTCATCGTACAACTTGGTGGCCAAACTGCATTGAAGCTGGCTGAAAAATTAAGTCGTTATGGAATAAAAGTTCTTGGAACGAGTTTCGATGCTTTGGATCTTGCGGAAGACAGAGGTCGGTTCTCTAAACTTCTTGAAGCAAACCACATTCCATTTCCTAAATATGGCGTCGTTGAAAGTGCTGAACAGGCAGTCGAACTTTCGGAGGATCTCGGATTCCCTCTTTTGGTACGGCCCTCTTATGTTCTAGGTGGTCAGAAAATGAAAATTGTCATCAATAAAGAGGAGCTTGAGCATCACGTCGTAGATATTATAAATGAAATGGGTGATAATCAGATTCTTTTAGATCACTTTATAGGAGGGGCGATTGAAGCGGAAGCGGATGCAATCTGTGATGGTGAAGATGTTTATATCATAGGTATCATGCAACATATTGAGCCTGCAGGAATTCATTCTGGAGATTCATATGCTGTTTTACCACCCTTTAATCTTGGCGATTTCGTTCTGACTCAGATAGAGGATATTACTAAGAAAATAGCGGTTGAACTTAGAACAGTAGGTTTAATTAATGTTCAGTTTGCTATAAAAGATGATACGGTTTATGTAATCGAGGCGAATCCACGGGCTTCTCGTACAGTTCCATTTATTTCAAAGGCATATGATGAACCATATGTCAATTATGCAACCAAGGTGATGCTAGGAGAGAAGAAAGTGAAAGATTTCAATTTTTCTCCAAGAAAGAAAGGTTATGCGATTAAAATCCCTGTTTTTTCCTACGAAAAATTCCCAGATGTAAAAAAAGAACTTGGTCCTGAAATGAAGTCCACAGGTGAAGCAATCAGGTTTATTGACAACCTAAAGGATCCGTTTTTTACCAAGGTTTATTCTGAAAGAAATATGCATTTGTCACGTTAATGGCAATTTTACGGGTTCCCAATTTCGCTTTTTTTATATTTGTATTATGCAGCGTATAGAAGAGATTGTACAACCCGTAAAAGCTGAAATGAGTACGTTTGAAACTTATTTCAAATCTGCGCTTGAATCAAATGTACCCTTGCTTGATAAAGTCACCAAATACATTGTAAAAAGGAAGGGGAAGCAAATGCGACCGCTTTTTGTTTTTCTTACTTGTAGATTGTTTGGTGAATCAAATGACACAACGTTTCATGCCGCTTCTCTTGTAGAACTCTTACATACAGCGACTTTAGTCCATGACGATGTGGTTGATGACGCAAATGAACGTAGAGGATTTTTCTCCGTAAATGCTCTGTGGAAAAATAAGATTGCGGTTCTTGTTGGTGATTATATGTTGTCCAAAATCCTTTTACTCTCTATTGAAAAAGGAAACATTGACCTACTTGAGGTTGTTGCTCGCTCGGTTAAAGAGATGAGTGAGGGTGAATTATTACAAATGGAGAAAGCACGTTCATTAGACATTACTGAGGATGTTTATTTTGAAGTAATCAAAAAGAAGACGGCATCTCTGATTTCAACATGTTGCGAGGCAGGAGCGATAAGTGCTGGGGCGACTGAACATAGGGAAAAGATGCGTGTTTTTGGAGAAAAGGTAGGGCTTGCATTTCAAATAAAAGATGATGTTTTCGACTACGGAACACCGGATAAAATAGGGAAACCAACAGGTATTGATATTAGAGAACAAAAAATGACACTTCCATTAATATACACGATGGATAATTGTCCTCCAAAGATTCAAACTGAGCTAAAAAATATTGTGAAAAACCATAATGAGAATAGCGCTAAAGTTAAACGAGCTACTGATTTGGTCATTGAATATGGTGGGATTGTTTATGCTTACAAAAAAATGAACGAGTATGCACAAGAAGCTTTACTTATCTTAAGTGAATTACCTGATAGTGAGGCAAAATATTCGTTACAAGGATTGGTGAAATACACGATGAATAGGGAGAAATAATATGCGGACATTTGTTTTCTTAATGGTTTTACTTGCTTGCGTCATGAGTTGCACGGAAAACGAGTTGACAAATAATGCCGTGACTCTGAAGCCTAGTAAAACAGAAGTCCTTGTAGATTCATTAAATGGTGATTATAAGGAATGGTATCCTGGTAGATTACAATTGAAGTTTAAGGGCTATTTGGATAAACAAGGGAGACGTCATGGTAAATGGGTTCATTATTTGGAATCAGGTATGGAGAAATCAATGATCACTTACACCCATGGCTCACGAGAAGGTTTTTCGATTGTTAAATATGACAATGGTGTAGTCTATTATAGAGGCGAATATAAAAACGATTTAAAAACGGGTTTATGGACCACCTATGACCAAATTGGCAAAATAGTTACAGAGACTAATTATTCATCAAAGCATGAGTAAAATCCCTAAACATATCGTAGATGAAATCATGCAGACCGCAATTATCGAGGAGGTTATAGGAGATTTTGTTCAGTTGAAAAGGGCCGGTTCAAACTTAAAGGGTTTGAGTCCTTTTACGGATGAAAAGACCCCTTCTTTTGTTGTATCTCCTGCAAAACAGATTTTCAAATGTTTTTCAACAGGGCTCGGAGGGACAGTAGTTTCCTTCCTGATGGAAAAGGAGCATTTTACATATCCTGAAGCGCTCAAATGGTTGGCCGATAAGTATGGCATAAATATTCCTGAGCCGCGAGAACAAACCAAAGAAGAGCTCGCCCAAATTTCTGAAAAAGAAAGCCTCTTTGTCATCAATGATTTTGCAAATCAATATTTTCAAAATAATATTAAAGAAAACAAGGAAGGCAAAGCGATAGGTCTAACTTATTTTACGGAGAGAGGATTCACCAAAGAAACAATTGATACATTTCAATTAGGTTATTGCTTGGATGTTAGCGATGCTTTTACAAAGGCAGCGCTGGAAAAAGGTTATAATATAGAGTACCTAACGAAAGTAGGGCTGACCAAACAGAAGGAGGATTATACTTTTGATTTTTATAGGGGTAGGGTTCTGTTTCCTATCCATAGTATTTCAGGTCGTGTTCTAGGTTTTGGAGGTAGAACTCTTAAAAACGATAAAAAAGTTGCTAAGTATTATAACTCTCCAGAGAGTCCGATCTATAATAAGAGCGAGATACTATATGGTCTATATTTTTCAAAAGGCGCTATTATCAAAAATGATGAATGTCTTCTTTGTGAAGGGTATACGGATGTGATTTCAATGTTTCAATCAGGAGTCACCAATGTGGTTTCCTCTTCAGGGACTTCTCTGACAAGAGAGCAGGTGCGCTTAGTTAAAAGGTATACGCAAAACTTGACCATTCTTTATGATGGCGATGCTGCTGGAATTAAGGCTTCTTTTAGAGGGATTGATCTGATTCTTGAGGAAGGTTTGAATGTTCAGGTTGTTTTGTTTCCAGATGGCGAGGATCCAGATTCTTTCGCAAAAAATCACTCGTTAGCAGAAATTCAGGAGATGATCTCTGAAAATAAACAGGACTTTATATCTTTTAAGGCTTCTGTTCTCATTGATGGTACGGATAATGACCCTATTCAACGATCAAAATTGATTCGAGAGGTGGTTCAATCCGTTGCTTTAATTCCAGACCAAATTACCCGTAGTGTTTACGTACAGGAAATTGCAAAGAAGTTTGAAATAAATGAACAAACGATTTCAAATGAGCTCATCAAGCTTTTAAGGGCAAAACTCACTAAGGATCAACAAGGCGCAAAGTCATACCAAGAGCAAAGAACGACTCATCAGCCTGCAGTCATTCAGCCCTCCGCTGAAAAGAAGGATGAAACCTCTACTTTTGAGTACGAGCTAGATTTAATCCGATTGATGTTGCTTTTTGGAACGAGAGAAATTATAATTTCTGCTGATGATGATGAAGAAAAGGAGACAACGAGTGTAATTGAATTGATACATGATGAGCTTACAAATGATGATCTTGAATTTGAAAGTCCCCTCTATAGAATGATATATAAAGAATTTGAAAGTAATCTTCAAAATCAGGTACTCCTATCCACTTCCTATTTTAAGAATCTAGAAAATCAAAAAATCGTATCTTTCGTATCTCATTTACAGAGTAGTGATATTGAGTTAAGCTACAATTGGCGAGAAAAGTACAATATCATTATACAGTCGGAAAGTGATGACATCTATAAATCGGTGATGAATTCTGTTTATAATTTTAAATATCACAAAGTAGATGAGATGATTCTGAAAATAAAGAATAAGATTAAGGAAGGTGGTAATGAGGGTGATGGAGTACTCGAGTTATTGGCAGAACAAATGAGTTTCGAGAAAATAAAACAACGTCTTTCAGAAATGCTAGGTAGAATAATAATAAAATAATGAGCGAAATACTTTTCCATAGTGGACCTTTTGATGTGAATGCATGGAATATTCTTATGATTGGATTGATTTTTTTCCTTGCCTTTAAAGGAAAGAAAGAAGCATTGAAGCTGCTAGATAAATACGTTGCTAAAACTGAAATTAATATTAGAGGTAAAAAGCTTGCGCGACTTAAATTGATTAGCCAAAGTGTTTATTTCTTAGCATTTTACTTGTGTATTATAAGCTTAAGGGTGAATAATCCATTGGTGGGCTTTAATGATATGCTTGATTATCCGATTTTTCAGATTGGAGAATTTGAGTTTTCATTTTATCATATTATCGTTATTCTAACGATAATATTCTCTGCTAGAATAACTGTGTTTTTCTCCAAATTATATTTACTAAAGAGACTTAGAGTGAATCCCGCTCACGATGAGGGGAATGAATATATCTATACCCAATTAGCGAAGTATGTCATTTATGTGTTTGCTTTTCTCTTTTGCTTTCAGGCATTAGACATCCCACTTACGAATCTTTTTATTGGTTCTACTGCGGTATTGGTTGGGGTTGGTTTAGGTCTTCAAGATGCGTTCCGAGATTTAATAGCTGGTTTTATTTTACTCCTTGAAGGAAATATAAGGGTCGGTGATGTGATTAAAATATCTTCTACTTCAGATCAAGATGAACTGGTTGTAAGAATTAAAAAAATTAATATCAGAACAACTCAAATTCAAACTTGGGAAGGCAATGTTTTGGTAATCCCCAATACCTTATTGACGCGTGAGAAAGTGGAAAACTGGAGTCATGGCTCTAAGTTAACACGTTTCATTATTAATGTATCCGTTGCATACGGAACGAATACGGAGCTAGTAAAAGATTTACTGAAAGAAGCAGCGAATTCCCATCCAAAGGTTAAAAAGACCCATCAAATTATAGTGAGGTTATCGGACTTTGGGGAGAATGGCCTTGAGCTCGAACTCATATTTTGGGCAGATCAACATTGGGATGTTAAAACCTACAAATCGGAAATCAGATTTGAAATTGATCGCTTATTCAGGAAACACGATATCCGCATACCTTTTCCTCAAAGAACTGTGCATATGCCTTCTCAGGATTAAGAAAGACATGTCTTATAAGCAGCAATTGCTGCTTCTATTCCTAGATATAATGCGTCAGAAATGATAGCATGTCCTATTGATACTTCAGAAAGGAATTGTACTTGATTTTTAAAGTAGTTGAGATTTTTTAAACTTAAGTCATGCCCGGCATTAATTCTCAGACCAAGTTCATTAGCGATTTTTGCCGCACTGACGTAATTCTCTACAGACATTTCAGGGTCTATACTGAAATTATTTGCAAAGGGGCCTGTGTATAGTTCAATGGCATCCGCTTTGACATCATGAGCCAAGTGCATACTTTCAATATCTGCATTAACAAATATGGAGGATCTAACCCCAAGTGATTTAAGTTCCTGAATTGTATCCACAAGCTTTTTTTTGTTCTTGGCGATATTCCATCCATTGTCTGAAGTTAATACTCCTGGAGGATCAGGAACTAGTGTAGCCTGCATGGGCAGGACTTCTTTGATTATTTTCATATACCTATCGTCAGGATAGCCTTCAATATTGAATTCTGTTTGAACCACAGATTCTAAATCATAAACATCACGTGTCGTAATATGCCGTTCATCAGGTCTGGGATGAACGGTTATTCCATCGGCTCCAAAGCGTTCACAATCCTTTGCAAATTGGAGAATATTTGGCAGGTCACCACCTCTAGCATTACGCAGCGTAGCGATTTTATTAATATTGACACTCAAATTAATCATGGCACTAATTTTGAAGTAGTAAATTTACAAACTCTTAAATGATTTAACTACTTTGCATGTCATGAACGCCATAGATTTAATAACATATGATATTCCACCTCTCGTTCATACTGATTCGGGTGAGAAGGCGATGAATTGGATGGATGAATTCAAGGTTTCACACCTTCCAGTTTTAAAGAACGGCAATTATGTGGGGCTCGTTTCTGAAACAGATATTTTAGATAAGCTTGATTTTAGTGAGGATTTAGATGTCTTATTTCAACATTTACCGCGTCCATATGTGAAGGCAGATGCCCACCTATTTGAGATTTTAGCAAAAATATCAGAATTTAAAATAAGTGTTATGCCTATTTTAGATGATCAAGAAAAATATCTTGGCTGCACGAATATATTTGAGCTCATGACTACTATCGCCAATACCTCCAGCATGAAAGAAAAAGGTGGGATATTGGTTTTAGAAGTAAGTCAATCCGATTATTCAATGGCTCAAATAGGCCAAATTGTAGAAAGTAATAATGCAAAAATATTAAGTTCAACTATTTTATCAGATGCGTCATCTACAAATCTGGATATTACATTAAAAATTAATCAACTGGATTTGACGCATATTATT
This sequence comes from Flavobacteriales bacterium UBA952, assembly GCA_905182495.1. Classification (GTDB taxonomy): domain Bacteria; phylum Bacteroidota; class Bacteroidia; order Flavobacteriales_D; family Crocinitomicaceae; genus UBA952. Next base: position 5,661 of record CAJJBU010000011.1, on the reverse strand, counting down.
CAAACCTTTGAACGTTATGATTATGTCGTAAAGGCACAGTATCAAAATGGAATGGGGTCTGATGACTTGAAATTGCGTTATGACATCCTGATGAACTACCTGAAATACTAATTATGCGCGTAGCAATTTACGGACGAAAAATTACCAAGCAGACCTTACCAGCATTCAATGAAGTATTTGAAACGTTGAGTTCTTTTGGATGGGAAATGATTCTTGAAGAAGAAATGTCAAAATCTCTCACTCAAAAAACCACTTTAAATTTCCCATTTGACACCTTTTCTTCTGCTAATGATTTGACTTCAGGAGTCGATTTGATGATTAGTATAGGTGGAGATGGTACCTTTCTAAAGTCTGTTAATTATATCCGAAGTTCAGGTTTCCCTATACTAGGGATTAATACGGGTAGACTCGGATTTTTAGCAAATGTTTCTAAAGAAAATATCCAAGAGGCCTTAGGATTGGTCCGGGATAAAAAATATATTTATCAAGAAAGATCTTTATTAAGGGTTCACGCCGATGATGGATTGTTAGAAAATGATTTTTTTGCCATGAATGAATTGGCACTTCATAAAAAGGATTCTTCATCAATGATGACGGTTAGGGTGTCCTTAGATGGGAATTTCCTGAATACGTATTGGTCTGATGGCTTGATTGTCTCGACCCCAACAGGTTCTACGGCTTATAATTTAAGCTGTGGAGGTCCAATTGTAACCCCTGGATGTCAAGTGCATATTGTTACACCTATTGCGCCTCACAACTTGAATGTAAGACCAATGGTCATCCCTGACCATATGCCTATTACTTTGAATGTTGAAGGTAGAGGTCGTTCATACTTATTGAGTTTAGATGGTAAATCAATTAGCATTCGTCAGGGGCAAGAAATCGTGATAAAAAAAGCTGATTTTATGATCAAAGTCATTAAATTTGAAAACAATAATTTTTTAGATACAATTAGAAATAAAATGCTTTGGGGCATTGATAACAGAAATTAAATGAAAATGAAAATCTCCACATTTATGCTATTCCTTATGATGGCATCAAGTACCTTTAGTCAAGCGACTTTAAATTCACAAATCGACAGCGTATCCTATTTAATCGGCCAATCCATTGCGACCAATGTTCTTCGTGATTTAAGTGAAGCCAATAAAGCACTTGTTGTGCAAGGATTAAAAGACGGTCTAAATTCTTCTCAGCCCTTATGTCTAGATCCGGGAAACGCTATTATTAGTTCTTATTTCCAGAATAAAAATAAAATTAAGGCGGAAGCAGCAGAAAAAGACAATTTGATTCTCAAGGTAGAAGGAGAAAAATTTCTTGAGGAAAATAAAAAGAATAAGGATATTCAAGTAACGGCATCCGGTCTTCAATATATGGTCTTGAAAAAAGGCAATGGTGAAAAGCCTGTTGCTACTTCCAAAGTAAAGGTTCATTATCATGGCACGACTCCTAAAGGAGAGGTCTTTGATAGTTCTGTTGATCGTGGAGAACCGATTGAATTTGGATTAAACCAAGTCATTCCAGGATGGACCGAGGGCTTGCAATTAATGTCAATTGGTTCAAAATTTAAGTTTTTCATCCCGCAAGAACTAGCATACGGAGCCAATCCACAGGGTGCTTTTATCAAACCTTTTATGCCTTTAATCTTTGAGGTCGAATTATTGGGCTTCACAAACGAATAATTATAATTTAATTTAAAATGAAAAATCTCATTTATTTATTATCACTCCTATTTTGGAGTAGTGTTTCTTATGGACAAAAATCAGATTTGGGTGATGGCATTTATGCGGAATTCAACACGAATAAAGGGTTGATAATCTGTCAATTGGAATTTGAGAAAACGCCAATGACAGTAGGCAATTTTATAGGCTTGGCTGAGGGGGGATTTTCGGTTGATGGTATTTCCATTCAATCTCCATATTATGATGGTTTGAAATTTCATCGCGTCATTGCTGATTTCATGATTCAGGGAGGTTGTCCATTAGGCAATGGTACTGGCGATCCAGGATATGAATTTTATGATGAAATTGTTGATGGTTTGACGCATAGCGGACCTGGTATTTTATCAATGGCTAATTCAGGAGCGAATACGAATGGCAGTCAGTTTTTCATCACGCACAAAGCGACGACTTGGTTAGACCGGAAACATACGGTTTTCGGACATGTCTTGGAGGGAATGGATATCGTAAATGAGATCGAAAAAGATGACCTAATCAGCAGTGTTAAAATCATTCGTATTGGAAGCGCAGCAATTAACTTTGATGCTATGGAAGCTTTTCATTCGGTTTATGATCCGTTAAAAGCATTGGAGGAATCTAGAAAACAAGAATTAGAAATGATCTCAGCTATGTCTGAGGAAGACTATAGCAAATACATGTACAAGCAGGTGAAAAAGAAGCACCGTCGTGCCAAGCTCACTGAATCTGGCCTTGTATATGTTAAAGAGAAAAAGCGAAGAAAAGCCCGCAAAGGTGAAAACGTTCCTGGATTAAAGGAAGGTATGCAAGTGACTCTTCATTATACAGGGTCTTTTAGGTCCAATGGGGAGAAATTTGATTCTTCTTTAGATAGAAATGAGCCTCTTAGCTTTCGATATAAGGTGCAAAAAATGATTCCAGGTTTTGAGGAAGGCATTGCCTTAATTGGTAAAGGAGAGAAAATTAAAGTAATTATCCCTTATTACCAAGCCTATGGTAAGGCTGGGAAAAAAGGAGCTATCCCGCCATATTCAGATTTGATTTTTGACATCCAATTACTTGATTTCAGCGAGAATAAGGAAGGGACTTCGGGCCACGAGGGGCATGACCACGAGGGGCATGACCACAATCATTAATTCGTGAAAACATATTGAATGATGTTTGCTCCCATTTCGAGTGCTTCTCTTCTTTTGATTTCAGTGTCATTGTGCACATTGGCATCTTCCCATCCATCACTGAGATCCGTTTCATAAGTATATAAGCAGACCAACCGACCGTTAAGGTGAATTCCAAATGCTTGCGCTGCTTTCCCATCGTGCTCATGAATCTTAGGGATACCCTGGAAATTGAATGTTTGATGAAATATGGGGTGATTCGCAGGGATTTCAATAAGCTCAGTTTGCGGAAATACTTTTTTAAGTTCCACTCGAATAAAGGGATCCATTCCGTAATTGTCATCAATGTGTAAAAAGCCACCAGCTTCAAAGTAAAGTCTTAGGTTCGTAACCTCTTGTCGCGATAATACAACGTTTCCATGTCCTGTCATATGAATGAAAGGAAATCGAAAAAGATCCTTGCTCCCTGCTTCTACATAGGGAACATCTTCTTCATTGAGATTGGTTTCAAGGCTGTTGTTACAGAATTTGATAAGGTTCGGCAATGCCGTCGGGTTCGCGTAGTAGTCACCACCGCCATTGTATTTTAAAACGGCTAGCGTAATCTTACTTTGCGCAAAGTAAAAGTAAGGCAGGAGTAAAATTGAGATGAAGCAAAATAATTTCATAGTGCTTAAAAGTACAAATTAAGAGGATATGTAGAGCATCAAAATCGCGAGTATGGAGGCCACGATTCCCACGATTTTTTTTGAATTGAGAACCTCTTTGTAAGCAAGTAATCCAGTCAAAACAGAAAGTATGACAACCGATACATTCACTAGGGCCAAAATACTGGAGTCATTCCATGAGATCGCATTGTAAGATTCTAAGAGGAAATAAATTGAATAATAGTTTGGGATACCTAGAAGAATACCCGCAATTGCATTTTTATAATGAAACGGTGCTGCCTTGGCCCTTATTATTTGTATCAAATAAACGACAATACCGATGCTAAAGGCTGCCCCGAAACCGAAAGCGGTAAATAAGGACGAGCTAATGTGATTCAAGACATGGTTTTGGGCATAATTTAGATTTAGATCCAAAAGTCCGCTCCCAACAAAAAGAACAATTAACATGTAGGCGGATGTCTTTTTTGTACCGGACGGACCAGGGGCAGCTATTAAGTACACCCCAACGAGTGCCAATATGATTCCAATGACTTTTGGGTAAGAAACTTCTTCATTATATAATAGGATCATCCCTATCATCGATACAGCCATGCTCATTTTTACGGCAACGGATGTGGCAGCAATTCCATTTTTTTGGGAGCTGATGGCCATTAAAAGAAATAAGGAGATGAAAAGGAGTGCTGAAAACCCAACAAATGGCAACCATTCTAAATGAACGAATACCTCTTTGGAAACCTCTTTAAAGTGAATTAAATAGCCACATAGAAAAGCAGTTAGATAATTGATGATGATGGCCTGAAAGGTATGGATGTTATACCTTTCGAAAATTCTAAAAATCACAAAGATTAATGTTGAGCAAACAACGGTGCCTATAATTGCAATCATTTTCTTTTGAAATAATGAAGCATGTCTTTTCCAAAAGGTATCGACTTGACAGGAATTTTGTTAATAACAGGTGCTTTATATCCCTCACTAAAAGACTTTTGACCAACAATAACTCGTGCCTCATCCCACACATTGTCAATGATGAAGTACTGAAGTGTTCGACTTCCTCCTTCTACAAAAACAGATTGTATCTCTCTTTTGTATAATTCATCAAGAATATTCTTGGTACTTGTTTCTTTGATTTTCACCCATTCGATGTTGTTGTCTTTTGCATCTTTTATTCTATTAAAAACAATAGTTGGCGCCTCTTTTGAATAAACATTTAGGGACTCACTAATTTGAAGTTGGCTATCAATTACCAATCTAATCGGATTCAGACCTCCGTATTCTCTAACGGTTAATGAAGGGTTGTCATTGATTATCGTATTTCGTCCTACCAATATGCTTTGCTCTTCACTGCGCCATTTATGGACAAGTGTTCTGGTTTCAGGCGCTGAAATCCAATTCACTTTTTCAGTATCATCCTCTCTCAAACGATCTAAAAACCCATCTAAGGTTTGAGCCCACTTAAGAATCACATATGGGCGCTGCTTTTGATGAAAAGTAAAAAATCGTTTGTTAAGTTCCAAGCATTGTTCTTGAAGGACTCCTTCAGTCACCTTAATCCCGGCATTTTTCAACTTTTCAATCCCTTTACCACCTACCAACGGATTCGGGTCAATTGTTCCGATAATGACCTTTCTTATTCCATATTTAATAATTAAGTCAGCACAAGGGGCGGTTTTGCCAATATGTGAACAGGGTTCCAGAGTAACGTATAAGGTCGCCTTTTTGAGAAGATGCTTTTCGGAAACGTTTTCTATGGCCAATACCTCTGCATGGGGTCCCCCGTAAACCTTATGATACCCTTCACCGATTATTTTTTCTTCGAGTACAATTACGCATCCGACCATTGGGTTAGGAGCAACCGCTCTTACTCCTTTTTTGGCAAGATCAATGCATCTCTGTATGTAAATTTCATCCGTCATTCTAATTCGATGTCATCCTAAAAACCCTAATAATAATTGAGGGTTTAGAGTAAAATAAGACTTTTTCTAAATTACTTTAAAATTAACAAATTGACTGGAATTTAGAGTGGAAGTGAAGGAATAGAATTGCCTATATTAAAGAAGGCATCTCGAATCGAAGAAAGACTTAATTTATTTTGAGGGGTTGTTCTTAATTTTCGTATTCAACATTCCCGTTATGGTCATACCATATAGCTTCTATGCGATCTCCTTGGTTATAAAGTTCATAGCT
>CAJJBU010000010.1 GCA_905182495.1 Flavobacteriales bacterium UBA952 | reverse complement strand
ATTGGTTCATTTTTTGATCAAAGAATCGTTTTTCATGAGGCGTCAAATTATGAATCAGTGCCACCTTGCATACAGATTTATGAAACCTCTTTGCCATAAAAACATACATAGGAGCAAAAAAAGGCATCCAATAATTTGCAATAAAAACAGTGGGAGTATCAGCCCTTAGGATTCTTGATGAATGCAAGTACGTGAAGGGATTGTAGCTTGTTACAATCCGAGGATACGCTTCCCTTTGATTCGCTTCAAACTGCGTTCCTCCAGGGAACAAAAAACTAGGGTATTGCCTTTTAAAGGTAAATGCATTAACCAATACTTTCGATTTTAATGCCTGTACCAGAAATTTACTAAAACTAGAAATACCGCCTCTAAATGGAGGTAGCGCTGAAAAAAAGGCAATCGTTATAGGGGGCTTATTATTCGATTCCAAAACCTAAGCATTTGTAGTTGAACTCACTTCCCGATTGAATATTTAAAGTATCAAAATTCAAAATATTCAAGTCTTTATAGTATCGATTTACAAGGCCCACATGATTTGCATATTGTTCGTATTTCCTTCGAAAGGAAACAAGATTCAAGACATCCTCTTGCTCCACAGTGAGTACGCTATCGAAATTTAAATTCCCGATTGTCAATGGAGCATGAATCATTTCATAATTACACATCACTGGATTCTCTAGATTATATGCGTTCTTATCCCAATCTGTAAAGGGTTTCGGAGGTAAACACAACCATACTTTACGTTGATTTTCCTCTGTGACTTCAAGCTTGTTTTGATTGATCAGAGCAGTCCAAACATCACTAACAATCCATGGATCGTTCAGAGAGCTCCTCTTTTTTCTAATAAACTTATTCGCAATACGCCCTTCATTGTCAGTAATTGTATCACCAATTATAGTTCTAAGAAAATAGGACAACGTATCATGGGGGGTCTCCGAATTAAGATCATGATTGACCTCAAGAACCTGATAGTCTACATAGCTCCCGATTTCGAGAGGGAAGTATGATTCATATAGATTAAGATCAACAACCGGTTGGTCTTTATAATATTAATACTAATAGTAAAAAGAAAATGATGCTTACAGATTTATTCATACTAAAATAAAGTTACAAAATCTAATCGTTAGGGTCGAGCCCCTTTTTTTCACAGTGCTGCAAAAAACGATTTGCTTGCTCCTGATTCAATCGATTGTCATTTTGGTATAATGCACTGTCAATAATTATTCCTTCTGCATTATAAAATTCAAACCAACCATGCTTCATTCCATTCTTAAAACGACTGTTATGATCCAGGTACCCATCAGCATGATATGTTTTCCATGAACCCTGTTTTTTATCTAAATGATATGCGCCTTTTTCCTTTAACTTACCAGATGAAAAGAGGGCTATGTAAACCCCTTCTTTGACTCCCTCATTGTAATTCGTTTCAGACAAGACATTAAGAAGTCCATTTTCAATTTGATCTCTGAGATAGAATACAACCCTTTTTCCATCAAGTTTTCCATTCTTGAATCGCTCCGCAAATACGGTCGCACCTTCAATGTCATAAGTTAACCATAATGAATCACGTAGTTGATTTCTATAAAACCCCTCGGACATTACATCGGTATTGGTGAAATAAAAGGTGACATATGCTTCAATACGATTCATGTGTTCAATTATACATCTCACTTCACCCGTTGGATAATAATACCTGAATTGACCCACAGGGATTCCGTTTTCAAAGTTTCCTTTATATTCCAGCTTATTAGAACCCTCGATGGTTTTAACCCAAAGACCATGTTTTCGATTTAAAGAATCTAATTGGTTGATCTGAGCATTTATATCAAGTATAGATAACAGAACGACAAAATAAATTATTAATCTCATTTCAATAAGGTGTTGAATTCTTTTAATGATGAAACTTTTAAATCAGGTAAAGAATGACATTCTTCTTCAGATACAATAAGAACAGTTTTCATGCCAAGGTTTTTACCAAAATTAATATCTGAATCCGTATCCCCAACCATAATCGATTTTGAAAAGTCAATTTCGGGATAAAGCGCTTTAGCTAGAAGTCCCATTTTAGGGCGAGGTTTCCTGTCCATTGAACGCTCATTATTGATTTCCCGGGCAATAAAAACCTCGTCAATATGAGCGCCTTTAGAACTAAATTTCTTACACATAAAGGCATGTAATTCTTGAATATTCTCTTCAGAAATCAAGCCCTTTCCAATACACTGCTGATTTGTAACAACACAAACTCTGTTGAAATTTCTAAACAGCTCTGAAGCGGTCTCGAGAACGCCTTCCTTAAAAACAAAGTCCATCTTGTTTAAAATATAACCGCCAAAAACGCGCTCATTGATGACGCCATCTCGATCTAAAAAGAGAGACCATGAAGCATCAAGATTCCAATCCTTCATCATTTCCTATTTCCTCCTCAATTAAATAAACATTTCTACTTGCAGAGTTTCTTCCGATTAATTCCGAAATAAATCCTGTCATAAAAAACTGAATCCCCATGACCATAGCGATTAATGCTACATAAAACTCACTTCGGTCCGCTAAAAGTCTTGCGCTCTTATGTATAAAGAGCTTGTCAATTCCTAAATACAAAATCAATGCAAATCCAATGAGAAACATCAGTGTACCTAAGGCTCCAAAAAAGTGCATTGGTTTTTTACCAAACTTGCCCATAAAAGCCACAGTAATTAAATCAAGGGGCCCATTTAAAAATCGATTCAATCCAAATTTCGTGATTCCGAACTTTCGGGCCTGATGCTGCACCACTTTTTCTCCAATATTGGTGAACCCAGAATATTTGGCTAAAGCAGGCACATAACGATGCATATCCCCATAAAGCTCAATACTTTTAATAACAGTTCTTTTGTAAGCTTTTAAACCACAGTTGAAATCATGTAAATAAATTCCTGTGATTCTTCTCGCCGCCCAATTGTATAGTTTGGTTGGTATTGTCTTAGATAATGGGTCATGTCTTGTCTTCTTCCAACCAGAAACCAAGTCAAAATCTTGGTTTATGATCATGTCGTATAGTTCAGGTATTTCTTCCGGAGAATCTTGAAGATCGGCATCCATCGTCACAACCACATCTCCAACACAAGATTCAAACCCTTTTTGGAGCGCTGCAGACTTTCCATAATTCCGTTGAAACTTAATCCCACGAACAAAATCATCCTTACGCACCAATTCTTCTATGATCGCCCATGATCTGTCCTTGCTACCATCATCAATGAGTAAAACCTCGAAGGAATACTTCCCGACCAATACTTTTTTGATCCAATCAATCAGATGTGGAAGAGATTCCTCTTCATTAAATAAAGGAACGACAATGGAAATTTGCTTTGACATATAAGGCCAAATTTAAGGATTATCTTTAAAGTTAACTCAAAATAATAGGATGCTTAAAGCTTTACGATCTTCTTTTGTATCCCATTTATCGAAATAAAATAAATACCAGAGGAATATCTATTTAAATCAATTTGTTCTTCATCATTATTTATAACTCCATTCATTAAAATAGCTCCATTTAAAGACTTAATGCTATAAAGTGAACCAACGCTCGATGCTGACACTGTAAAAATATCCTGAAAAGGATTCGGAGTCACAAAATAAGTTGAATAATATGATTGCTCGTTTAGGCCCGAATATTCCACCACTTCAAACAGATCAACTGCCGCCTCAGTAATATTAGGATTTCCAGCCAAATCAGACACTTGAAAAGAAACAGATATATTTGACGAATTCAATCCAAAGATGGAAACATAATACGGTCCACCATCCGACCAGTTCATCTCTTCACTTTGTGGTCCAAAAGAAATGACCTCTAGATTAATCCCATCACTAATAATTACATTTAAGGTATCATCAATTGCCCCTGGGCCATGGTTGCAAAAAAAGTCACTTTTAAAATTAATACGCGCATCAGAATAAGATGATAAATCCATAATTGGTGAACTAAGAATCGTATTACCATCATCTAAATCATCAAAATCTGCATCAGGGTTGTCCGCATTTCCAGTGACGTAGGCCATGTTGCCGCAATCACCATCAAAATCACCATCCATGACTGTATTATCGGTGGGGTTAGGCACACCTCTTTCCCACATTCCGGTAACTGCATTTCCAGAAACTGTCCAACCGAAGTCAAAGGTGAAATCATCATAATAGCCCTGTAATAAAACAATTGTCAAAGTATTTGTGGTGGGGTTAATATTTATTTCATCACAATACGTCAAAAATCCCCATTTACCAACATAAATACTGTGTAATTCACTATAAAAAAGAGCGAAAACATCCTCTCCAAAGACATTACTTTCTCCATCATATGTAATCAAGGAGTGAACCAACTTAATTTTAGCATTCTGTATAGGATTCCCAAATAAATCTTCCACCTTAATGGTCAATCCAAAGGGCTCAATGGGCACCAATTGAACATCTTGGGCTGAAACATCTCCTTGAGAAATACTTACTGAAATCGTTTGAGGTTCATACCCAACCTTCGAATAAGTAACATTATAAGTTCCTGATAAAGGCATGCCTGTCGCATAAAACCCAATACTATTAGAAAGCTCCTCCTGATCATTTCCAACTATATCGACATCCACATTATCAATAGGCTCATTCGTAACCTGATTTGTAACGATCCCTTCAAGGTAAGCCGCTCTTTGGTAGTTAGGCTGTAAAACAAACAAACCTTCGGATCTATCTGACGCTAAAATAATCCCTGATGGCAAATAGGCATAAGCTCCCCAGCTTCCGTCATAAGTCGGAGTCTGTCCAGGATAAGTATCATAACTAGCAACCTCAATAAGATTGTACGGGTATTTGGCATCGTGAATGGTTATTCCATCTGCATAATAACTCGTTACCAAATAATCATTTAGAACAAACGTATTGTGCGGAATCACATCGGAACCAGGAGAGCTTTGAACACGGTCTAATTCGACAATATTGGTCACATCAGTAATGTCATAAGCCGCAATAAATGCATCTGGTAATTCATCTGTTGTATAGACTACCTCTCTATTGTCTGATGGCCAAATGTTATGGGTGAAAGAATCAGCAGAAATTTTTGTGCCTAATAATTGAGGGCTCGAAGGATCGGAAATATCCACGATACTTAAAAAGCCATCATTGACATGTGCTAGGTAAAGTGTGTCACCGAATGCTACTCCATCATGCACATACCAATTATCGAAAGCACCGACGAATGTAGGAGTCATAGGTGTCGTATTCACATCATATATTAGAACACCACCTTCTCCAAAATTAGCTCCAAATATATAGAGGTATCCAGCAGCATCAACATGACAATTATGAGCAGACTGCCATTCCAATCCAGGCTCCCCCGTGAAAATCGTTGAATTCAAAACATTACTTTCAGGCAAGGGAGACATATCAATAATGGTAAGTCCCTGCTCGGCCTCAGTGCTTATGTAGGCATAGTCACCAAAAACGGATGGATCTCTCCAAATACTATTGGTCCCAGGAAGCCAAAAAACCTCAACGGGGTTCGCAGGGTCGCTTAAGTTCATGATCGATGTACCGTCCTCGGTACCTACAATGGCATATTCATTGCCTTGTTCATCGACATATCCCCAAACATCATTAAGGCCTGTGTTATGAAGTGCGACAAAATCAGTTTGAGAAACAAAAGTTAAATCAGCTTGACCAAGTAAGGCTTTAAGAGAAATAATTAATGAAAATGATAAAAAAAATTTGAGTGAATAAGTTGAGGTGAGTGACATGATGTAATGTGTTTGTTATGATTTATAGATAGAAAATAAGAGCTAAAACGAACAAAATAATAATTACCAAATACTGCCAGACATCAGGGAAATACTTCCAAATCGTTTTTTTCCAACTCATTCTACCTTAAAAATACGGAATTAAATGAATCTCCTTATTTTTATAATTATAATTCAACAAGGATATATGAAATCTAAAATCAATACACTTCAAGAATACAAAGCAGTTTATACTGCTTCTGTTAATGAACCTGATCTTTTTTGGAGCGAAATTGCAAAGCAGTTTACATGGTCAAAACCTTGGGAAACGGTTTGCGAATTCGACATGGAACGTGCAGATTTCAAATGGTTCAAGGGGGCTAAAACAAACATTACAATCAACTGTATAGATCGGCACCTAAAAAAAAACGCCGAACATACAGCACTCATTTTCGAGCCCAATTCACCTAAAGAAGAAGCACAACACATCAGCTATAAAGAGCTACATGAAAAGGTTTGCAAAATGTCAAATGTCCTGATTGAAATGGGTGTTCACAAAGGAGACAGAGTCGCTATTTACTTGCCTATGATACCTGAACTTGCGATTAGTTTACTTGCATGTGCAAGAATCGGTGCTATTCACTCTGTTATTTTTGCTGGTTTTTCATCTTCGGCTTTGGCAGCAAGAATAAATGATTCACAATGTAAGATGGTGATTACTTCAGATGGGGGATTTAGAGGAAATAAAACGATTGATCTTAAAAGCATTGTGGACGAAGCCTTAATGCAATGTCCCTCGGTACAAAAAGTATTGATCGCCGAAAGAACAAAAACGGTCATCACCATTAAAAAAAATAGAGACTTTTATCTAGCGCCTCTTTTAGATGAAGCTTCAAAAATAAATGAAGCAGAACCAATGGATGCTGAAGACCCTCTTTTTATTCTTTACACCTCTGGATCAACTGGAAAACCAAAAGGAATGGTCCATACCACGGGGGGATATATGGTGTATACAGCCTACACATTTAAAAATGTATTTGCATATGAACAAAGGGATGTTTACTGGTGCACCGCCGATATTGGATGGATCACCGGACACTCCTATATTTTATATGGCCCATTATTAAACGGGGCGACCTCCCTTCTTTTTGAAGGTGTACCCACCTTTCCAAATCCAGGTAGGTTTTGGGATGTCATTGATAAATTTGGAGTGAATCAATTTTATACAGCACCAACAGCAATTCGTGCATTGGCAAAGGAATCCTTATCACATGTTCAAAACAGAAGTTTAGCCTCTTTAAAAATCATAGGAACAGTTGGAGAGCCCATTAATGAGGAGGCTTGGCAATGGTATCACAAGAATATTGGTAAAGAAAAGTGTCCTGTTGTAGATACATGGTGGCAAACTGAAACTGGCGGGATCTTAATATCACCACTTCCGCATATTTCACCTCAAATTCCAACATACGCTACCACACCTTTACCTGGTGTCCAACCCGTCTTAATTGACGACAACGGAAATGAAATTACCGATACCGAAGGCTCAGGAAAACTTTGCATAAAATACCCATGGCCTTCCATAGCGAGAACGATTTGGGGAGACCATAATCGCTATAAAGAAACCTACTTCACGGCTTTCCCTGGATACTATTTTACCGGCGATGGTGCCCTTAGAAATAAAGAGGGGATGTATCGAATCACAGGACGCGTAGATGACGTGATTATTGTCTCAGGCCACAACCTTGGAACAGCCCCAATTGAGGATGCCATAAATGAACATCCTGACATTGCGGAATCAGCCATCGTCGGATTTCCTCACGATATAAAAGGACATGCTTTATATGGCTTTGTAACACCGAATAAAGACCTACCTGACCTTAATGGGATGAAGGAAGCCATTAACACGCTCATTTCAAAAAAAATTGGCCCGATAGCCAAGCTTGATAAAATTCAATTCACAGAGGGATTACCCAAAACAAGGTCAGGTAAAATAATGAGAAGAATATTGCGAAAAATCGCGGAAGGTGATTTCTCGAATTTTGGTGACATTAGCACCTTGCTTAATCCAGAAGTCGTAGAGGAAATAAAAAATGGAAGACAAAATTAATACTGATCCCGATAATTGGCTGGAGATCAACAAAAAATCATGGGACACAAGAACCGATATACATATCGATTCGAAATTTTATGACGTTCTTGGTTTCAAGAAAAACAAGAATTCTCTTCACGGCATAGAACTCGATTTATTGGGTGATGTGAAAAATAAAAACATACTACACCTCCAATGTCATTTTGGCTTAGACTCCTTAAGCCTTGAGGTTTTGGGCGCTAATGTAACAGGCGTAGATTTTAGTGAGAAAGCGATAGCATATGCTGAAAAACTTAAAAAAGAGCTCCAACTAAATACAACTTTCCTTTGCGAAAACGTCTACGATTTAGAATCGATTAACAGCAAACCCTACGAAATTGTATTTAGTAGTTATGGAATTGTTGGATGGTTACCCGATTTAAAAAAATGGGCAGAAGTAATCAACAAGCAACTTGAAATAAATGGCAAATTTATTTTGGTGGACTTTCATCCGGCTTTATGGATGTTCGATGACGATTTTAAAGCTATAGAGTACTCCTACTTTAATGATAAACCTTATATAGAAATTGAGAATGGAAGTTATGCCAACAGAGAAGAGAAAAAAGAAATGACCTCAATTTGGTGGAGCCATTCGCTATCTGAAATCATGACCGCTTTTCTAGAAGAAGGCCTGGTGCTTAGTGAGTTCAAAGAATTTGATTACTCTCCTTTCGATTGTTTCAAACAGAGTATAAAAATTGCAAAAGACAAATATAGAATCAAGCACCTTGAACAAAAACTCCCTATGGTATATGGTATGGTATTTCAAAAAAAATAAACTAAATAAATTACCCTTTCTTTTCATTCTGTTATTGAGCATAAGCTCATGCGGAAACCCTGATGAATCAAATGAAATTAAACCTGGTATTGAACTCATGGTTCTAGGTACTGTTCAAGACGCAGGATCTCCTCAAATCGGCTGTAAAAAAAAGTGCTGTGCACAATTGCTTGCGAATGGCCTGACAGAAAGAATGGTCGTTTCCTTAGGGGCAATAGACCATATCTCTAAAACACAATATCTGTTTGAAGCGACACCGAACCTAAGCATGCAACTCAGCAATATGCAAAGGGTTTCAGGGTTTTCATCAATGCCAGACGGTATCTTTATAACCCACGCCCATATTGGCCATTACACAGGTCTTATGTATTTGGGGAAAGAAGCAATGAACGGCGATTCAATCAAAGTCTATTCAATGGATCGAATGGGCACCTTTCTTAATAGTAATGGGCCTTGGAATCAATTGGTGTCCAATGGGAATATAGATCTTCATACCATGCGGAAAAACAAGGAACTCGTTTTAAATAAGCGCTTAAGCATCACCCCTTTTCTTGTACCACATCGCGATGAATATTCTGAGACTGTGGGGTTTACAATTAAAGGACCCAATAAAAGTGCTTTATTCATTCCGGATATTGACAAATGGTCAAAATGGGAGGAAGATATTGTAAAGGAAATCGAAAAAGTAGACTATGCATTTATTGATGGAACTTTTTTCAGCGGAGAAGAAATTGAGCACCGGGACATCTCTGAGATCCCTCACCCTTTTATCCAAGAATCAATGACGTTATTCGAAAATCTAAACAAGGTAGAGAAAGCGAAAATTTACTTCATCCACTTTAACCATACCAACCCCGTTTTAGATCCCAATAGTAAAGCATCAAAAGAAATTCTTAAACGAGGGTTTAAGCTTGCCAGAAAAAATAATCGTTTCGCTCTATGACAAAAAGCTATGCCTTTACAAACTTTGAGGTAGAAACCCCATTCGTTGTATACACTTTAATCACATAAGTTCCTTTTTTAAAATCTGAAACCTGGGTAATATACTCTGCAAAAGTGCCTGTTGCATTCATTTGGTCGTTGATCAATATTCTTCCTGACAGATCTGTAATTTCGATTCGTGCTGCACCATCTATTTTGCCCTCAATTTCGATGGTCAATTCATTAATTACAGGATTCGGATAAACACTTATTTCATTTGACAAGATCGCTTCATCTATACCAAGAGAAAAACCAACAGAGAAGTCATACCGATGATGGCTGCCAAAGTCACCTGGGAAAATCTCAATATAGCTCCCTCCTACCTTACGGAGTCTGAAGGCTCCTGCTGTCTCTCCTTCGACTTGTGCTGAATACCAAAATGACAAGCCATCATCATCAGTATCGGTAAGAACTATAGAATAGCATCCCGGAGCCAAATCAAAGGTGTCTTTGTATTGTGTATTGTTTGTTAACTGTCCGCGCTCAAAAATCAATTCGCCAGCACCATCAAATAATTCGTAATAGTTTTCATTGGCCTTATTGTTCGTGGTAAACCAAACAAAAAATGGTCCGTCGATCAATTCAGGTGCGTCAAATTTAGAGGTGTTGACACTGTTTTGTAGATAGTCATCATTTCCAAATGCCCCATTCACATTGCGGACGTAGGCCGTAAATGTCATGTTCTGATCTAAATCAGTCCACCAAGCATTTGAGGTTACAGGAATTTCCACAATTTCTTCTTCCATGAAGCCAAGATTTCCTGTCCATTCATAATTGATGTTATCACCATAGGTGATCCAGCATTGGATCGTGCAGGAGGTTAAAGGTTCAGACCCTGTGTTTCTCAAAACAACCCGAGGATTCGAACAGGTTGGATTCCATTTTCTATAGTATTCATAATTACTTGGATTCAGTATCTCCGAAATTGCAGCATCGTTTTGAAAATTCGGTGCAGAATAAGAAATCAAATCAAAAGCTGCCCTGTAATTCCCACCACCTTGTCCTTGGTCAAAAGAAGGTACCTCATTGATTACATAATCTAATGCCACAGAATCTCCAGGCGTTACAAAAGGTGTTAATTCAAATTCATACTCCTTTACCTTGTCACCAGGACACCATCCTTCTCTAGCATAGGGCCAAGTTCCTCCTTGCCCAATCAAGGGGTTATTTCCGCAATCTTCCTCTTCAAAAATGTCCCATTCAAATCTCGTGACACCGTCAACCATTATACTATGGTCATTCGATACCCATTCGCAACACGCAGCATTCCCTACCTGTGCATGACCTGACATTCTCGTTTTAATTTTAAAACCTCCTGAGGTATCAGAAAGAATTATTTTTTTCTCAGCCAAAACTTCATCTGCAGCCATAGCTGCGAAGTTATAAGATCTAAAGTCAGACCAAATTGGCTCTCTTTTATGGACCTCTCTTGGCGGGGTTCCCTCAATAAATGCAAAACTTAAATCTAAAAGTTCTTGTGTGTTATGTGCTGCTAAATCGACTACCCCATTAAGGTAATCTTGATAATCGCTTACATCGTAGATCCAGGCAAATCCATTCGGACCAAGATCAAACTGAATCCCATAAGGTGTAATGTACCTTGCAATCTCAACATCATGAATAATTTCATAAGGTAATTGATAGTAAGTGATTTGTTCATTAGTGATAAGCTCAGAAGTAGCATAATCAAGTGAAGAAACTAAATTTCCTAAAATGTCAGTTTTTAATTCAGCGCCTCTAGGAGCACCAACAAAAGCATCCGTTATTTGAAAATGCCTATCCACGTTTTGAAACTCATAAATGACTTCTGGTTCAACACGGCTATCTTTCCAACGTAATTCTTCAGTCATCTGAGAAGTAACAGTTCCAGTTCCAAAAGCTATTTTCATACGATTTACTGAGTCCAAGCCTGCTAAAGGATATTCCGAAAAATCAAACATTCCCATTGAAGAAGGCATTAATAAATAATTATTAGGGCTCGCGTCGATAGCCACAGGTATATTATCGAAAGTATAAGCCACTTTTAAATCACTCCAATTTGGATGGGAAACATCAATAGATTTATGATACCAACTGGAAATTGTCGAAGCATCTAATGCAGCTGTGAAAATTTGTAACTCATCTATTTTACCTTTCCATAAATTACCTAGGTTTTTATTTGCTCCGATAACCAATCTGTGCAAGTAACCCACTGATTTTGTTAAACCAGATCCACTATGCCAAAGTGAGCCATCTCGATAAATAAACATCTCTCCTGTACTCTGGGTTTTGACAAATGTCCAATGGTGCCATTCATTGTCTATTCCTGCCGCAGACATATCTGCGTCAATACGATCATAATTTGACCCCTCTCCACAATCCCAGTACAACCTACCGTTGCTCCAAGGCATGTGTATATTTATAACCCTTTGATTTAATGTATCGTATGCCTCTAGTAATGAAGTGTTGGCACCTGTGTTCCCACCTCCTTTTACCCAAAGAGAAATCGTGAGGTCATCCCCCATATCTAGATCAGACATTTCTATAAGTGCATGATTAGAACCGTCGAATTCTAGAACCCCATTTTTAGCGCTATAATTCATAGCCTTTCCTGCTGTAATATCTTCTGTTTGAAATTCAAGTTCATTAGATGAAGGCACGGATTGATCAAAAGAAAATTCGACAATCAAATTGTCAGTACCATTCCAATTAAATGGTTGGTAGAAAAAAAACTTGTTTTCACCAACTTGCAACTCATTGCTTCCGAGAACATCTTTATTCAAGTCATATACCGACGTAAAACCATCCTCATGTAGATTAGACAAGGACGTTTCATTCGTTTCTTTAATTCGGATTAAAGGATGTAATAACTCTCCTCCATTCACAATATTTGAAACAAACAAGGACAAGGACTGTATATCTCCAGCGCCTATTCCGGCTGCTGTTAATTCTGATTCAGAAATAATCATTTGGTATTTCCCTCCGTATGAATTCAAATCAAAAGGATACAATGCTGAGCTAGTAGAAACTAAATTCAATTCGTGATTATCTAAGGGCTCAGATGTTCTGTCATGTTGAAGTACTTCTGACGAGTTTTTATAGGTGTAGCCCCAAGGTTCATAATCATATGGACTCACTGAAGAATAATTGTGAAGGTACTTGACACTGTCTACACGCACAGAATCAAAAACCCCTGTGTGATCAAATACTCTAGTATAAGTCAAATAATCCCATTCACCGCAGTTGTATTGATCCCATGTCGTCAATGGACTACATTTTAGCTTATAATACATTAGGACTTTCTCAAACTTTTTATCGTTGAGCTCAGCTGGGAAAGTGAAATCTGCCCGACGTGAAGAAATAGAGTCGAAGGTGAAAGTCTGCACCCAAGTCGTATCTTGAGAATGCAAGTTCAGGGATCCTACTAAAGGAAAAATAAATAGAAGTGATATTATTCGGCTGAATGTCATGATATAATTTTTACCAAAAATAATGAAAAAGACTATGATTAAATATACCTAGCCCAAGAATATTAAATTATAAAAACTTTGGTTTTCAGAATACTGATACCAATACCTACTTAGCAAATAACTCTAAGGACAAGGACAAGCGATCTCTAATTTCAGTTCTTTCTATGATAAAGTCTAAAAAACCATGGTCCAATAAAAACTCTGAGGTCTGAAAACCTTCAGGAAGATCTCTTCCAATTGTTTCTTTTACAATTCTTGGTCCAGCAAAAGCAATTAAGGCACCAGGTTCTGCAATATTAATATCTCCTAACATTGCAAAAGAAGCGGTTACCCCTCCTGTGGTTGGATCAGTCAAATAAGAAATATAAGGTAGTCCCTTATCGGCTAGTTGACCTAGTTTACCGGATATTTTCGCCATTTGCATCAAGGAGAATCCTGCTTCCATCATTCTCGCACCACCCGATTTAGAAATGATTAGAATCGGGCAATTCAACTTTATAGCCTCATCTATAGCACGGGCTACTTTTTCGCCCATTACGGAACCCATCGATCCACCAATAAAACGGAAATCCATGGCTGCTATGATTATCTCTTTTTTAAATAACTTTCCTTTTGCTGTACGAATCGCATCGGTAAGCCCCGTGTTTTTTTGAGTTGTCTTGATTCGATCAACATACTTCTTCGTGTCTTCAAAAGACAAAGGATCTCCAGAAGTTATATCTTTATTAAGTTCAGTATACTTTCCATTATCAAAAATAATTGAAAAATATTCCTCAGAACCAATTCTCTCATGGTGAGAGCAACGGTTGCAAACGAAATTGTTTTTCTCAAGGTCTCCCTTCGTAAAAAGCGTTTTGCAATTTGAACATCGAGACCATAAGCCTTCAGGAACTTCCTTCTTCTCGCTCGTTGTTGTTGTTATACCTTCTTTATTTCTTTTAAACCAACTCATTTCAATTGTTTGGTCAAAATTAGTAAAGATTTATAACGTGTGAATATTATTTAGGTCAGAAAAGCATTGTTCTAATCTAGAAACAAAAGTTAGCTCACCATCTCTCATCCATTTACGGGGGTCATAATACTTCTTATTCGGTATTTCGGCCCCCTCAGGATTTCCAATTTGAGTATGTAAATAATCCTGATTCTTTAGAATATAATCTCTTGAACCCTCGGTAAATGCAAATTGAAGGTCGGTATCTATGTTCATTTTTATGACGCCATAAGAAATCCCTTCTCTAATTTCATCTTGACTTGAACCAGACCCACCATGAAATACAAAATCAATTGGGTTGGCAATTGTATTGAATTTATCTTGAACAAAAGCCTGAGAGTTTTTCAATATTTTTGGAGTAAGCTTCACATTTCCAGGCTTATAAACACCATGAACATTTCCAAATGCGGCAGCAATTGTAAATCGTGGAGAGACCTTCATTAACTCTTCATAAGCATACGCCACTTCGTCTGGTTGCGTATAAAGTTTAGAACTATCCACATCAGTATTATCTACACCATCTTCTTCTCCTCCTGTAATTCCCAATTCAATCTCAAGTGTCATTCCAATGGCACTCATTCTTTTTAGATATTCCTTACACAAATCAATATTTTCCTCTATTGGTTCTTCGGACAAATCAATCATATGAGAGCTATACAAAGGAACACCATGCTCTTTAAAATACTGCTCACCTTCAGTTAACAAACCATCAATCCATGGTAGTTTAGCCTTGTGACAATGATCTGTATGCAAAATAACCGTAGCTCCATAGGCTTTGGCCAATCTATGAACGTGGCGTGCCCCTGAAGATGCACCTAAAATTGTAGCTTGTTCATTTTTATTACTCAAAGATTTCCCCGCATAAAATTGAGAACCTCCATGAGAAAACTGAATAATAACAGGCGATTTAAGCTTTGCCGCTGTTTCCATAACCGCATTTACGGTGCTTGTACTCGAAACATTTACAGCGGGTAAAGCGAATGATTTCTCTTTGGCGTAAGCGAAGATTTTTTGTACTTCATCTCCTGAAGCGACACCTGTTTTAATGGTATGACTCATTGTTTGTTGATTTAATGTCGCAAAGGTACAGAATTTAAAAAAACCTCACATAAAATAATTTTGACGAAACTTCGTTATTAAAAAAAACGTTGCCTATGATGCATAAATACACTACAGAAAGCAAACCGTATGAAAAGCATTCTTTACCAAAACTTACGACTGTTCAATTTATATTAAATTACAGTAAGGCCTTTGAAGTAAAAAAGTTAAAGAATAAAAAAATATTGGTCTGCAAAAATTAATAAAACGCCTTCGGGCGTTTTTTTTATGTCCAAGATGATTGCCTATTTTTGTAGGCAATGGACTTTATCCTGAAATCCGATTTCAAACCTACCGGAGACCAACCCAAAGCAATTAAGGAACTTGTTTCTGGAATTGACGAAAAGGTACAATATCAAACCCTTCTTGGTGTAACTGGTAGTGGAAAAACATTTACCATTGCCAATGTTATTCAAGAGGTACAAAAACCGACATTAATACTGTCTCATAATAAAACGTTAGCCGCCCAGTTATATGGGGAATTCAAACAGTTTTTCCCAAATAATAAAGTAGAATATTTCGTGTCTTATTATGATTACTACCAACCCGAAGCTTACCTACCCGTTACAGGAACCTATATCGAAAAAGACCTTCAGATCAATGATGAAATAGAGAAATTAAGACTGTCGGCAACTTCAGCCTTACTTTCAGGCCGAAGAGATGTCATCGTCGTCGCATCCGTTTCTTGTATCTATGGTATCGGGAACCCAACAGAATTCAAAAAAAGCATCCTAGGCGTCAAGAAAGGAGAAAGTCTACCCAGAAATAAGTTACTCATGAAATTTGTCGCCAATTTATATTCACGCGCTGGAGAATATTTTGAACGCGGAACATTTAGAGTGAAAGGAGACACAGTCGATCTGTATTTAGCTTATACCGATTATGCGATTAGATTTGAATTTTGGGGAGATGAGATTGAAAACATTTGTTCAATTGACCCAGAAAGTGGCGATGAAATAGAACAACTAGAAGACATCCTCATATACCCAGCCAATTTATTTGTTTCTAGCCCAGAAAACACCCAAACGGCTATTCATGAAATCCAAGATGACATGATGGTTCAAGTAGAAGCATTTCGTGAATCAGGAAAAATTGAAGAAGGACAAAGGTTAAAGGACCGCGTTGAATATGACCTAGAAATGATTAGAGAACTTGGTTATTGCTCCGGTATTGAAAATTATTCGAGGTATTTTGATAGAAGAAGCCCAGGACAAAGGCCCTTTTGCTTGCTAGATTACTTCCCCGACGATTACCTGATGGTGGTTGATGAAAGCCATGTCACGCTTCCTCAAGTCAAAGGCATGTATGGTGGTGACCGTGCGAGGAAAACAAACCTTGTGGATTATGGTTTCAGGCTTCAAGCTGCCATCGATAACAGACCATTGAAATTCGATGAATTCGAAAATATGTACGCGCAGTGTATTTACGTTTCTGCTACACCTGCTGATTACGAAATCGAATTGTCAAAAGGAGTGATTGTAGAACAGCTTATACGTCCAACTGGTCTCCTTGATCCTGTCATTCAGGTTAAGCCAAGTGAAAACCAAATTGACACCCTAATTACACATATTCAGGAGCGGATTGCAAAAAAAGAAAGATCCCTTGTTACCACGTTAACAAAAAGGATGGCAGAGGAACTCCAAAAGTACCTCACAAAAATGGGAATTCTTTGCCGCTACATACACAGTGAAATAGATACCATCGAGCGTGTTGAAATTTTACGGCAATTGCGACTTGGTACTTTTGATGTCCTGATTGGGGTAAACCTACTTAGAGAAGGATTAGACCTACCCGAAGTCTCGTTTGTTGCGATTTTAGATGCCGACAAAGAAGGCTTTTTGAGAAACGAAAGATCATTGGTGCAAACTGTTGGGCGTGCGGCACGTAATGTAAATGGCTTTGTCCTTATGTTCGCAGATCGGATGACGAATTCCATGCAAAGAACCATTGACAAAACTGAAAATCGCAGACAGTTACAAATGAAATATAATAGAGTCCATGGAATCATTCCAACAGGCCTGAACAAGTCTAAAGAGATTATTTTGGAATCAACCAAAGTGGCTGATGGCGAATACATAGAAAAGGGAATCAAACCTAGTCAAAAGCCACCCGAATCGGTTTCTATTCTCAAATCGGCATATGAAAACGAAGCCAGTCTAGACCACGAGATTAAGTCAATTAAAAAGGCTATGGAAAAAGCAGCAAAAGACCTTGAATTTATTGAAGCGGCTGGATACAGAGATAAAATGAGGGCACTACAAAAACTCAAAAAATCATTCTAATGCTAAATAATATACGTGTCCAAGAATTTAGAATTCTTGCAATCATCGAAGGAGTATCCTATCTAAGTTTTGGGATTACCATGCCCTTAAAATACTATTATGAGCTTGGGCAACCCAATTACGTGGTAGGGATGATTCATGGGATTGTTTTTATGCTATATTGTTTGTATTTACTAGCCCTAACCCTTAAAAAAAAATGGAGTTGGCCCAAGGGTATTTTGTTCTTTACAGCATCACTTATTCCATTTGGAACCTTTTATATCGATTCCAAATACCTTAAAAACAAAGTTTAAATAAAATTTAGAAAGAACGTAATCTCCCTTTCCACAATCTATTGTTCAATGAAAAAGAAGTTTTAAGCTTTGAACACCCAAGTTTTATTAATTTTGTCCAAAATATTCAGCTATGGCAAACGATTTATTAAAAGGTAAAAGAGGAATCATATTTGGGGCTTTAAATAGTCAATCTATCGCATGGAAAGTGGCACAAAGAGCGCACGAAGAAGGTGCTACGTTTGTACTTACCAATGCTCCTATCGCGATGCGTATGGGAGAAATTAAAAATCTAGCTGAAGAAACTGGAAGTGAGATTATTCCAGCAGATGCCACCAGCGTTGAGGACCTGGAGAACTTGGTCACAAAATCTATGGAGATTTTAGGTGGTAAAATTGACTTTGTTCTACATTCCATTGGTATGTCTCCTAACGTTAGAAAAGGAAAGCACTACACGGAGAATGATTATCGTTATTATGGCCAGACGATGGATGTTTCGGCTATATCATTTCACAAAACACTAGCAACTTTATATAAGCATGACGCCATGAGCGAATGGGGATCTGTTCTCGCATTATCCTATATAGCAGCACAACGAATTTTTCCGGACTACAACGATATGGCAGATGCAAAATCACTTCTGGAATCTATCGCACGTTCTTTTGGATACCATTATGGCATCAAAAACAAAGTTCGTGTCAATACAATCTCACAATCCCCAACGGTTACGACTGCAGGGCAAGGAATTAAAGGATTTAAGGAGTTTATAAACTTCTCTGAGCAGATGTCTCCACTAGGAAACGCAAGCGCCGTTGCCTGCGCCAATTACTGCTTAAGTATGTTCTCAGATTTTACCAAATACGTGACCATGCAGAATCTTTTCCATGATGGTGGTTTTTCAAACACAGGTGTTACACAGCCGGTAATTGAACAATTCGGAGACGAATAAGACCTCACCAAAAAAACGACCTTACAAAAGGGATCACTTAAATGGGATCCCTTTTTTATTTAAACATTTCCCGTGTCACGGGTGTTCTTAATTAAAATCATAATAATGGGATTCTTCACAAGAAAAAGTAAAAAAGAAAAGCTCAACGACCAGTACAAAAAAAAGCTTGAACTTGCCTATAAGATGTCTACGAGCAACCGCTCAGAAAGTGACCGCTTAACCAAAGAAGCCAACGATATTCTAGACGAAATCAAAAAAATAGAGGAATCCGAGGCTTAGTCTTTTTTCCAATTTTCACCTTTATTCTTTGTATAAGGTATAATACCCTCTAGCTTGTCTTCAACAAGATTAAGGTCCTCAATGATTTTATTTAAATCTACTTTTAAGGCTTTATACTGCTGCTCTCCAATCTCTTTGTTCTTTCTATGGGTCTTGGAAACACCAGCCGTATTTTGATAAAGCTGATAACCCACCATGCCTAAGCGACCTGAGATACTTGGGACTGTTTCAAAGTCTCTTGAAGAGCGCGCATCATCTCCCCACATTGACACCTCTAAATCTTTATAAGAAACTTTCATTGCCCTTATTGATTCTAAAAGTGCAAGGTCGGTATTCGGGTAATTGAGTAGAGCTTTCTCAATTAATTCGATGCGATCTTTAGTTTCATTCATTACTTTTTCCGTACCACTTACTTTTCGATTCAGTTCTGCAAGATCCGCCCTAAATGATTTAAGTTCATCTGGGTTTTTAGCAAGTAAGGTTTGGTTGTTGAGACCTTTAACAATAAAGCTTTGCTTGTCAATTAATAGGTCAGACTTCCCATCTTTCACCATCACCACACTAACAGAATATGCGCCTGGCGTTACCAAAAATCCATTTCCTTTAGAACCAATTGGATCGGTTGTATTTGATCTTAAATTCCAAACCTGACGTTGAATCCCTTTTTTGGGACTACTACTCATTCTTCTTATCTCGTTACCAGATGCATCAAAAACTTGCCAAATTAAGACTGCCTTTTCTTCCATATCCTCAGCCCTAATTTCCTCAAAGGATGGGTAGTAAACAGCTTCTCCTTCCTTTTCAATCTTCTTTTCCTGCTTTTGACGCTTGGCTTTCAGCATCGGTTCCACACCCTTTAAATACAAGCTAAACGTCGCACCATAGGATGGGTTTTTTGCAGTCCAGATATTATGTCCTTGGGAACCTGTTCCACCACCACCTAATGGCGTTGCAGGAATGTAAAGTAATGCATCTTTCACTGGGAATAAATGCGCTCTTTTACTCACTATATCTTCTCCAATTGTTCTGAGTGGCGTATAATTATCCAATACATAAAAGCCCCTTCCAAAGGTCGCGGCTACAAGATCATTTTCTCTTTGCTGAATGTCTAAATCATAAACAGCAATAGTCGGTAAGCCACCTAACTTCGTCCAATTTCCACCTTTATCATCAGAGAAAAAAGCACCAAACTCTGTCCCCACAAATAATAGATTCGGATTCACATGGTCTTGCTTAATACAATATACATTTCCTCTTTCAGGCAAATTGGAAGCAATAGACACCCAGGTCTTACCTTGGTCATTTGAATGAAACAAATAGGGTGTGAAATCTCCAGAACGCTGGCTGTTAAAAGCAACAAACACTTCATTTACATCATGTAATGAGGCCGTCACCATATTGACTTTCGTCTGCTCAGGAGCACCTTTAATATTGTCAATTTCTCTCCAAGTCTTTCCATCATCATCTGTTACTTGAATCAAACCATCATCGGTACCGGCATACAGCAACCCTTGTTTTAATGGAGACTCATCTAAAGCGACGATATTTCCATAAATCGTTGTGGACTTATTTTTCATCACCGCATCCATGCTCCACACCTGGCCCATAACCGACAACTTATTTCGATCCAATTGACGAGACAAATCAGTTGAAATGGTTGTCCAATCATCTCCACGATTGGTGGACTTAAATAATTTATTCGCTGCAAAATAAACCGTTGAAGCGTCGTGCCTTGAAACAAGAAGCGGCGCATCCCAATTCCATCGATAAGCAGCTTCATTTTCACCTGGCATCGGCTGAATTGGAACTTTTTCTCCTGACGCCTTATCATAACGGACGAGCCAACCATATTGAGCCTGAGCGTAAGTGATATTCGGATTAGACCAGTCTGTTGCTGACTCGAAACCGTCACCACCATTGGTGATGAACCAGTCTGAATTTAAAATCCCTGCCGCATTACCTGTTGATGATGGACCTCCCATAGAATTATTGTCTTGTGTTCCGCCATAGATATTATAGAAAGGTGCATCGTTATCCGTTGTGACCTTATAAAACTGAATGATTGGAATGTTCGAGAAATACCGCCACTCCTTGGCATGTGTATACGTTTCGTAAACACCGCCATCACATCCTACGACCCAATGGTCCGTATCGCTCGGGTCTATCCAAATACAATGATTGTCAACGTGTTTCTTTTTTTCGCCCGTTCTTTTAAATGTTTTCCCACCATCTTCTGTATGGTGTAAATAGGTATTCATTGAAAATACTTTATCCACATCTTTGGGGTCGCAAAAAATTTCTTGGTAATAATTGCCACTTGTTGCATAGTCACTTTGTTTACTCCAATTCTCTCCTTTATTGACTGATTTGTAAAAACCTTTTTTACCATATCGAGCCTCTACGATGGCATAAACGATATCTGAATCTACTGGTGAAATAGCCAGCCCCACCCTACCCATATACCCCTCAGGCAGGCCTTTATTGATTTCTTTCCATGTTTCTCCACCATCAATAGATTTATAGACACCCGATTCCGGCCCTCCACTTATAAAGGTCCATTCTCGTCGTCTTCGCTGATGCGCCGAGGCATATAATACATTTGGATTAGAGGGATCCATGTGCACTTCGGCTATTCCTGTATTTTCAGAAACAAATAAAGTCCTATTCCATGTTTTGCCTCCATCAATACTTTTGTAAACGCCCCGGTCACCTCCACTGCTCCATAGAGGACCATAAGCCGCCACCCAGATGATGTTTTCATTATTGGGATCTATGACTATGCTTCCTATATGCTCACTGTTCTTGAGCCCCATATTCTCAAAAGTCTCTCCCCCATTGAGAGATTTATAGACACCGTCTCCATAAGAAACAGATCTTTGGTTGTTATTTTCTCCTGTACCCACCCAAACTGTATTTTTATTAGTTGGTGCAATCTCGACGCAGCCTAAAGAATAAGAATCATAGGAATCAAAAATTGGGCTAAAAGTGATGCCGTGATTTTTAGTTTTCCATAAACCACCAGAAGCGGTTGAAACATACCATGTATTCGTATTTGAGGGATGAATGGCAAGATCCGATACCCTTCCGGATGTTAATGCGGGCCCAACCATTCTAAATGAAACTGCAGATACGGTTCCTGCGTCAATTGTGTGTTTTTCTTGTGCGTAAGCAGTGTAAGAAAGTGCTGCAAACAGTAGAATAATGTATTTCATAAGTTGATTTGATTTTGGATAAAATAAATAATTTTAGCGCTTTTTTTGGACTAGTTGATTGTAATTTTTTCAACATACGTTTTTAACCCGTCATTGACATGAATCAGATAGATACCGGCTTTGGCATCGATCTCAATAACCGCTGTTTGAGAGGTAATGATCTTATCCAAAATAATGCGTCCATCCGCTGAATAAAGAACGATTTGAGGGTTTTGTAAGGAATGACTAATCGTGAATTTCCCTTCATTAGGATTGGGGTAAACCGAGAATGGTGATGTCAAGTGATGCACGCCGCTCATCTGCCCCATCACATTGATATTGTCCATGAAGAAATTGTTTCCCCAACCATTAATTCCAACAAACCTGATCGCGACATTTTGACCAATGTAGGAAACAAGATCTATAGCATTGTCAACAGACCAATCGGCACAATC
>CAJJBU010000009.1 GCA_905182495.1 Flavobacteriales bacterium UBA952 | reverse complement strand
AATGCATTGAGGCGCAGTGCCATTTTTTGAATGGTAGCGCTGTCTGTATTTTTTTTGAGTTCAATAATCATATTTCTCCTTTAATAAGGTGCGCAAAATTAACAATTCCAATGGCATTTCCATTTTCATCGATGACGGGGAGATACATTATTGGAAAAGGACAAGATTTTATCTTTTTTAAGAGTTCGTTTACAGTAGCATTTCCGAGGATAGAAATGGGTTGAAGGTTCATTAAATCTTTAGTTGTAATTGTTGAAGGCTTTTCTATCTTTTTTAATAAAGCTTTTCTAATATCGGCACTTGAAACCAAACCAATAAGTTCTGTTTGTTCACCAAGTACTAAAGCAAAACCCATTTTACCATCTTCAACACTCTGAAGCATTGTTTTGGTAGTTGCTCCTTCTAATTTAATAGAAGGCGCTTCGGTTAATGGAGTCATGAAATCTTTGATACAATAGTGAGAATGGATATCTCTTTGGGTCAGATTCATTAGGGCATTTCCGATACTTGCCTCATTGAATAAATAGGAACCAGAAACCGATGAACTCACCCCCATATTTCTTAAAATAAACGACACCTCTGCATTTACACCGCCATCGACATGAATAGATTTACTTGGGTATCGCTTTCTGAATTGTCGGATTTTTGAAAAATTATCTTGGTCAAAAACGCCGCCGCTTTGCCCGGGAATAGTGGCCATAATCAGAATGAAATCCATGTATTCAAATTCAGCGAAGACATCTACATTTGTTGGTGTAGTCACAGCCAAACCTTTTTTTCCTTTGATCTCAGATGGGATATTTAGAGGTCCCGTTAAATCCTCGTATTGAAAAGTGATGTATTCGACAGGGTGCTTTCTTTAGGTAGGGGAAAAACTTTTCAGGATCGTTGGTGATGATATGAAGATCGATAGGCGTATTGCACCAGGTTCTAATGTTCTCAATATCCTTAAAGACTTCTAAAGAGTCATTGCAATCAACGTGCAATAAATCAATTTGATGCCCAACCAAATCTTGAATAACGAGCTCTAGAGGGCGTTGCTTGTCACTATATATAGAAGCAGATATTTTCATTTCTAACGATTTAAAGGGATTGGCGTGGTTAATGTCTGAAATTTATTGTCACAAATGACCAATTCACACAGATCCTTCATAAAAACGTTGGTATTCAGGTCTTGTTGTATTTGACTTAATAACTTGAGCTCTTCAAATTCGATTTTAAGGGATGGGGCAAAGTCTTTTCTCAATATGATTCTAACCTCATAAATATTACGTTTGGTGTTTTTAGTGATTTTAATGCTTTGCGTTCTTTCTCCAACATATTGTTCCTTGGTCCAAAAGTCATAAAATGCAGAAATCACTTTTTCATCAGCAGAATCACTATAATAAACTTTTAGTGGTCCCTTGTCAATTACTTTTTCACCGTTCATGTCACAAGCGAAGAGAAGAAATATTATACCGAAAATAAAGATTGGATTTCTCATTAATCGAAGCATTACTTTTTAGAAATAAATTTCAAAAAAGAGGGGTAAGCTACTTCTATCGCACCGCTACAACCTCACACCTTTGCTACGTTCCCGTCCTGGAGGATTCAGAGGGAGCTGGTCGTAGAAGACTTACCCCGCGCAAATATATTAAGAACTTTCGAATAAGTTGAAGAATTATTCTTCAGAGTTTGATTGATTGAGTAAAGCAACCACAGACAGGCAAACAATAAATACTTGTGAAGCTGTTTCATCTGATAAAGATGTTCCATCGTCATCTTCAGTTGAGACCTCGACCGCCATGAATTTTGATAACTGAGGTTGGTCTACATATGCATCAATAAGCTCGTCATCGTCATTCTCAAAATAGGCATCTAGCATTTCAAAGTATGGCGTTTGATGTTCTTCAATTTGTTTCTCAGTAATTGTAGTAGAGGTGAGTCCCTCTTGTTTAAAGCATTCACAAATCAAACAGAAATAATAAACCAAAAGCCCCTCGAGCTCATCATTTTCATATTCTTGAGGCGCAGTCATTACGTACCCTAGGAGCACAGGTTGTGCTTCAGCGAACGCTTCAAAGATCTTTTCAAGTTGGTCGTCATTTAATTCGTCAATAACACCTATGGCCTTGTCTATAGATTCCTGTGATATATGTTTCATAGTGCAAAAGTACAATACTTTTTACTTTCTGTTTAGGAGTTTAGACACAGAAAATAATTCTTCTTATTTTTGTTTAATGAAAGGAACAATAATAGATGTAAGAACAGTCGATGAATTTGAGGCTGGGAATGTTGAGGGATCTTTAAATATTCCTGTTCAAGAGATCATGCAGCGTGTTGAAGAAATAAAGAAGATAGAGGGCCCGATTATATTTTGTTGCAAATCAGGTCAAAGAAGTGGTATGGCCAATGATTATTTTTCTTCAATTGGAGTCGATTGCTCTAACGGTGGTTCTTGGCTTGACTTAATGTAAGCAATCCCTTAAGGGAATAGATGCTATAATTAAGGTCCTCAAATACAATGGGGTATTCAGGCTTTTCTAAAAAGTTTTTTCGATCAATAATTAAATAGGCGCATCCTTTTGATACAAGTGTTTGTATGTAGTCTTTGTTCAGGCTTTGCTTGTCTTCAATAACCCATCCTTTCCTATGGCTTAAATACAGTTGCTGAGGATTTCCATTTCCATTAATAGCGACGAGTTCATCTTGACTGCTTAGCGCATCCATTCTTTTTTCCAAAGTCATCTTGTATAGCTCGGATTCTTTTGTGAATAGATCGTGTTGTTGGTTTCCAATTGATTCGA
This sequence comes from Flavobacteriales bacterium UBA952, assembly GCA_905182495.1. Taxonomy (GTDB): domain Bacteria; phylum Bacteroidota; class Bacteroidia; order Flavobacteriales_D; family Crocinitomicaceae; genus UBA952. The sequence continues at coordinate 82,061 of CAJJBU010000009.1, read as the reverse complement.
GTAAGCAGATGAATACAATGGCGATTTGAAGCTTATAGTTTTTTATAATCCCCACGGTGTACCCCATGAATACAGCGAAAAATGGTATGATGGGAATGATGTAATAGGTATGGGTATAAAATATTTTCCCTGACTTCAGCATGTATAGAATAAATAGGATAGAAGCGCTAAGGAAAAGGAATAAAAGCTTGAATTTCTTGTTTTTAACGACGATCCAAAAAGACAAAAGCAAAAGGCCAAAGCTGGCATAGCTTTGGAAGCTACCAAAATAAAACTGCTTAGCGGTCAGTTGTAAATGGGATAAAACTTCTTGAGCCCCCTGTGCAAGTGTTCCTCCAGAATTGTACCACGAACCATAGGTTGACGATAGATAAGTATTCCATTGAAAATACCATAGGTATGTAATCAAAATAGAGAGGCCTGTCAACAAGTTTAAAAGAAGAACATGGTATGTGTTTGATTTTTTATAGCTCATGAACGGTATGGCAATTAGGCAAATCACTGCGGGTATTTTACAAAGGCACCCGAGGGTCAGAAAAGCGAAAGCAGTAAGTAGTGAAGCCGTCTTTTTTTTCGCTAAATACTTCCAAGCAAAGTACAGACCGATAAAACAAAGTGCAATACAAAAAGTATCAGACATCATCTTCCTTTCATATGTAAACCAAATAGAACCTAATATAAAAAGACTCGAAAAGTATGCTGTATCTTCATTAAAAAGCTGTTTAATAAGTTTATAGAAATAGAGGATTCCTATTTGAGTTATGATGAGGTTGATCAACCTCCCATACCAATGGTTATAATCAAAAAGCAGAGACGTTAAATAATGCAGGTAGTTCAACAATGGGAATTCCATCCCTATGATTCCTGTGGCTCCATTTGTGTGATCGACCCTTGGAAACCAAAATGTAGGATCTGTTTCAAAATAATTTCTCGCCACCATGAGACCCGTAACTTGCCTCCAATTATGTGCAACTTCCAAAGGTGCATTGGTGATACCAATGAGGTGAATAGCAAAGAAGAAAATCAAGAATAATTCTAAACGAACTCGGCCTTGCTCATCTTTCCAAAAAGATTTTTGAACAATTTGATTCATTTATAGATTGCTTCTTCATGATGTAGGTCAAGATCTTTTCCATTAAATGAACCCTATTTGGGCCATATACATTGTGCTCATGCATGGGGTAGGGAAAGAAATCCATCTGTATTCCTAGGTTAACAAATTTTTGAACGAGTGCCAGGTTATGTTGCATTACCACCACGTTATCGACAGTTCCATGAATGAGTAATAAGTCCCCTTTTAAATTCTTGGCATTTGTAAATAAAGAGGCTGTTTCATATCCCTCAGGGTTTTCAGATGGTCTGGTCCATATAACGCTCGCCGTACATAATTTCATAATACTTCCAATCTGTAACTGGGCCTCCCGCAACCCCTACTTGATACACATCCGGAGTCCTAAGCATGAGTGAAGTTGTCATAAACCCACCGTAAGACCAACCATGAACTGCCATTCTTTTTGAATCCACATAAGGCAATGATTTTAAAAAGTCAACCCCTGTTAATTGGTCCTCAATTTCCAGTGTTCCAAGACGTCTATGGATCTGAGATTCAAAAGCAAAGCCTCTATTTGCAGAGCCTCTGTTGTCTAGGGTAAATACGATATAGCCTTGATTGGCCATCCAGTGCATCCATAAGCTCGCACCATTTAACCAAGAATTTGTAACCAGCTGTGCATGTGGTCCTCCATAAACATAATTGAGCACAGGGTATTTTTTCGTTGGATCAAAATTATCAGGTTTGATGATTCTGTAATAAAGAGCCGTTCCATCGTTGGCATTTAAGGTGCCTATTTCTGTAGTTCCGACCTGGTAATCTTTAAGCTTTTCTTCAGCGTTTAGAAGGAGCTTTGCCATTTTCCCGTTGCTTGGTGTAGATGAGTGCTTTCCTAGGCGTATTGCCGTTGCTGTAGTTGTCATAGAGATAAGCTCCGATGATCCGCATACAGACACGCTATGGGTTCCTTCAACAGGGGTGAGCAGGCTAGATTTTTTCTTTTTGACGTGATAGTCATATACCATAGTGTTCATAGGGATTAGGGCCCGTTGCACTGTAGTAAAGGTGCTTTTTATCCTTGCTCAATCCGAGGATTTCCTTGACGACGAAGTCGTGATTGGTGATCTGATCGATCAGCTTGCCGTTGAAATCGTAATAGTAAAGATTCATGAATCCATCTTTTTCTGACATCCAAACAAATTTGTTTTCGTCCTCACAAGGAAAGTAAGCTGGGTGTTCCGGCTCAACCCATTTTGAATTCGTTTCCTCCAGTATTGTTTTTACAAAATCACCGGTCTCAGCGCTGTATACATGGAGCCACATGTGGTTCTGTCCACGATTGACTTCCGCAACAAATAAATATTTTTCATCAGGGGTAAAACTAACATTGGTCAAATAGTCATCTTCATTTCCGAGCGGTGTAATAAATACAGTTTGAAGTGATTTTGTATTGAAAATCCCTATTTTCGATTTTTCGGATTTTTGCCCCGCCATTGGGTATTTAATGGACATCAAGCTACCTGGAGTATCATTGATATTTAATAGGGGGTAATCGTGAACGGCAGTTTCATCTTTTTGATAGTAAGCAAGATAATTCCCCTTGGCCGACCAAAAAAGCCCTCCTGTAATTCCGAATTCACTTCTAGCTATAGCCTGGCCTGACACAATGTTTGGATCTGAGTGCTGAGTAACCTTGATGATCTCACCATTTTCATCGCTTAGCATAACGTTATTGTCGATGAGGTAGGCTATTTTCTTGCTAGCTGGTTCAAAAGTGGGGCTAGACACATTTCCCTCAAGTGAATGAAGTGTTTTGCCTGTTTTTGATACGAGATCAACTTCATAATACGAAGCTCCATCATTGATATAGAAGTCATTTTCGGTGCTAAAAGAGACAGGGTAGAAGCCTCTGAATTCAGCATCTAGAATCTCATTTAATTCTTCGGTACTTAAAAGAATTTGTTCTTTGTCAGAATTGACATCCGATTTTAACAGTGTTCCTCTATCCTCGCTTAAGTAAACATATTGTGTCGTGTTGGGAAGCCATTGAAATCCAGTAAGTCTATCAGGATAAAACTTTCTGTATTGTTGCATAACGGCATCTTCCAAACTTAATTCCTTTTGAGAAAGGACAAGAGCACTCGAGGCCATAATTAATGCGAGTAAAAGGTATTTCATTTTGTAGATGTTAAGATTTTAATTTTTGGATATCATTGCCACTTGGGCTTTCAAATGTGTATAACTCAAATTCTTGAACGACTGAATAAAAATGATCAAACAGATCAGCTATGATCAGTTCGTACGCTTCCCAAACTTTGGTTTGACTGAAGCAATATACTTCAAGCGGCAAACCTTTGTCAGTAGGTTGGAGCTGCCTTACCATAAGTGTCATCTCGGAATTTACGCCTGGGTGATTTTTTAAATAAAACTCAATATAGCGCCTAAACAATCCAATATTTGTAAACTTCCTTTTGTTAGGCTGTGTGTCAAGCGCATGTTGGTCATTGTATTGCTTAATATTTTCAATTTCTTGATTTAGAAAGCTTCCTAATATTTTGCTTTTTTCTAAAGTTTGAATCAAACTTTCTGATGCCAAGGCAATACTATCTGTTTCAATAAACATGGAGCGTTTGATCCTTCTTCCGTCAGATTCTTCCATGCCTCTCCAATTGTTAAATGAATCGGAAATAAAAGAGTAGGTAGGGATTGTTGTAATCGTTCTGTCAAAATTTCTAACCTTAACAGTTGTCAAGTTTATTTCTTCAATATTTCCATCAGCACCATAACGCTCCATGGTAATCCAATCTCCTTTGCGAATCATGTCATTTGCCGACAATTGAATACTCCCGACGAAACCTAATATGGTGTCTTTAAAAACAAGTAAAATCACAGCAGAAAACGCACCGAAATAAGCCAGAAAACTGGCTGGGGATTGTCCCGTTATTTCAGATAAAATCAAAAGAAAGAAAATAACACCTAAAATAATTTTAAAGATTTGAAAATAGGAATCAATCGGTTTGTCTTTAAATTTCTCCAGCTCCTCGAAAAACATATTAATTGCTGAAATGGCCCTGTTTACAGTAATCCAAATAGCGATGATGATGACAATATCAATAAACTTAGACATGACGTTAAAAAGGACAGGATAGGCGAAAAAGGCTAAGGAGAGTAGGCTGTAAAGAGCCATTAAGGGGACGATGTGTGCCAAAGAACTAAACACCTTTTTAGAAACCAGATAATCATCAAGTTTGGTTTTGCTTTTCGATGCGAAGAATTGAACCGCTACGCGCATTACAGTTCTTGAAATATACCATAGAATTATGAAAACAACAGCTGAGCAAAGAACCAAGATCAATGTAATCCATGGTGTATCGTTTTGAAAAGTGTCCTTTAAAAAAATATCATTTGAATCGTTGTAAAATGACTTGATCCAGTTTAAAATTCTATCTACCATTTACCCATATATTTGGGCCTAAAATAGAAATAAATTACGTGCTTTGCATGAAAGAAAATCAATACCATTATTTATTGTTGTTCATTCTATAAAAATTAAGTATCTTTGCCCCCAATTATAAATTAAAAAAACATTTATGACATCTTATGAAACTGTTTTCATTTTAACTCCCGTTTTGTCTGAGGATCAGGCGAAGGAAGCAGTCAAGAAGTTTGAAAGTGAAATTAAATCTTTTGGTGCTAAGATCAAGCAATCTGAAACCTGGGGGCTAAAGAAAATGGCCTATCCTATTCAGAAAAAATCAACAGGTTTTTATTTTCTTTTTGAGTTCGAGGCTGGAAACACAACCGTTGCAGACTTTGAGCTTATGATGAAGCGAGACGAAAGAGTACTTAGGTTCTTGACCATTAAAATGAATGAGGACCACGTAGAGTACGCGGAATCGAGAAGAAACAAAAAATCAGGTAAATCAGCTCCTGCTGAAGCTTAGTAACATTAAAATTTTTAATTATGTCAAATGATATTAGATATCTAACTCCTATTAATATTGATATTAAGAAAGAGAAATATTGTCGTTTTAAGAAATCCGGTATTAAATACATCGATTATAAGGATCCGAACTTTTTATTGAAATTATTGAATGAACAAGGGAAAATCCTGCCCAGAAGAATTACTGGAACTTCTGCTAAGTATCAATCTAGAGTGAATCAAGCGATCAAAAGAGCGCGACACCTTGCTATTTTGCCTTACGTGGCTGATATGTTAAAGTAAAACTCTACAAAACTTAAGTTATGGAAGTTATTTTAAAGAAAAATGTGAGCAAATTGGGATATTCCAATGAAATCGTAAAAGTTAAACCTGGATATGGTAGAAACTTTTTAATTCCTCAGGGATATGCCGTTTTAGCTACAGCAAGTGCTAAAAAAGCACATCAGGAAATTTTAAAGCAAAAGTCACATAAGGAAGCAAAACTTCTTGGAGAAGCCCAAGGAATTGCTGATAAGTTGGGAGCTTTAGAAGTTAAAATTGCAACGAAGGCCGGAGACAATGGTAAGATCTTTGGTTCAATCAATACAATTCAATTATCTGATGCTTTAAAGAAAGCTGGTTTTGAGGTCGACAGAAAATCTTTAAAAATTAAAGATGAGCCGATTAAGGAACTGGGTAGTTATGAAGCTGAAGTTAACCTATTTAAAGGTGTTGTTCAGACAGTGAAATTTGAAGTTATTGAAGAGTAACAATTAGAACTACAAAATATTTAAGCCTCCTAGTGAGGCTTTTTTATGCGGTTAAGTTTTAATTATTTGGGATTTTTGAAATAAAGATGTTTGCGTCTGGAGCTGAATCAATTTCAAATACGCCATTTAAATCGGTCATTATCTTTTTTACAATTCTCAAATTTAAATTAAGGGTAGCGTCACCTTTTTGGTCGTTACCACTTATGTTTTGAATATCATCAATTATATATTTTTCTATTTGCGGACCATTAAATATAAACGTAACAATTCTAAAATCAGGACTACTTGAGTAATCAAAAGTCATCATTCTTTCACCAGGTTCCTCTTTATAATTATTACATGCAATCATGAGCATGCTTTTCCAAAGCTGGTACAATTTGGTTTCTACAGCTGTGACTACTGCGTCATTGGGTATGTTAATTAGAACCTCAGTGTCATCTAATTTGTATTTATAGACAGAAAGTATTGATTGTATGTTCTCTGATAAATTAACTTCGATTAGATTGTTTTCATTTTCATGTTTCGCAACCTTAGTTAGTTCCTTAACGACTTTAGATGCTCTTGAGCTTGTCTGTGAAATCGTTTCCGAGAAAGATATTGATTGTTGAATCCTGTTAATTAAGGTCATCAGCTCGATGGGGTGTTGGTGCGCTAAAATGAAATCAATTTCAGTCGTTTTGTGGGTCGGAAAGCTTGAGTCTACGAATTTTGAAGCTAACTCATTGATCTTGTAATCAGGATATGATTTGGATTCTAAAAGTATTTTAAATTCAAGAATACGTTTTCTTTTTTCTCGACCACTTATTATTTGTTCAAGTTCATTTGATTTAGCAACGCTTAATGCAAATGAAAAGTCTTCACGATCAAGATTTTGATTCAATTTAAATTCCAATAGTTCGCCAATAATGTCTTTCATGGCGCTGGCACCAGAATTAATGATACCAAATGGGGTGTTTAATTCATGAGATATTGCGTTAGCCATATCGGCTAATAAGGATTCCTTTTCTTGTTCATGGAACTTATGAGTAAGTTCATTGATTTGCTTTGATTTATTGAAAACTTCGTCTTCTAGTTTTTGGTTTATTTCGTAGAGTTTGTTTTGGAGTAGTTCTTTTTCTTTTTGTTCTTGTATTTTATCTAAACGACTCGCTAATAGAGATGATATCGATGTTAAAACGGTAATATGTGTCTCGTTAAAAAAATGCGAGTAGAGATGCTCCAATTTAATATATCCGATCAATGCGTCAGAAAAACGAAGTGGGATCGTCAGCTTTGACTTCATGATTTCTCTCGTGTAATTATGATCATCCTGTAAGATGTATTTTTCGTCTCCAATACCCTGAATGAACTCCTCTGCAGTTGCCTTGTTTTTAAAATTTGTAATCTCAAAAACGCCCTCATTTTGCTTGTCAAAAACGTGTATACCACACTTTGAAACTTCAAATTCTTCTATGATGAGGTTGCTAATTTTATTTAATAGATTAAAATAGTCGCTTTCATCATGAACAGTTTGTGATAGAAGATTAATTGCTGTTTGTGTCTTTAGGTCTCTGGTTTTCTTCTCCTCTGACTCGATTTTATCAGTAATATCACTAATGAAAGCAACTCCTTGGCTGTTTCCATTTGTATTGATTTTCGTGAATGCAACTTCAAAAAACAGGGGCGAAGTAACAGACCTCATTCTGTGACGTTTGTTATTTAAGTCATTATGCCCTTCGTGGTATAGGTTTTTAACGAAACTCCCTAAGTCTTTATCCGCTAAAAACATAAGTAGATCACATATGTTACTTGGATCAATGGAATCCTCAATATTAAAATAATTTAAGGATTTCCTGTTGTAATCTATTATTTCCCCATCCCAATTAAAAAAGAGAATTGCATCAACGGCATTTTCTATTACTAGTCTCGTATTTTGTTCCTTTAATTGGAGGTCAGAAAGCGTTTGTTCAAGTTCTTGAGTTCTTTCTGTAACGATGCTTTCAAGCTGTGAGATTTCCATTCGTAGTTCAATACTCTCGTATTCCTGGGTATGCTTTTGTTTGTTTAGTTTCTCCTCAATCTCTTTATGCTTCTTGAAGGCGATAAGGGCATTTTTTAAATTACCATCAATCTCACTAAGTTCAGCATAATGCTTATAAACTTCAGCTTCAATATCCATAGACACCTTCAATAGGGAAGGGGAGGTTAAGCTGCCGTTTTCGTGAAAACTAATGTCTTTTGTTGTTTTGTGAATTTTTTCAATTTGATCAATATCGTGTACATCGTCTCGATTGCCTTTAGGTTTTGATCTTGTTTATGTAGGCATCTAGATATGAAAAGAACATTAGTGATTTCAATACCTATCGATTGATTAAGTTGTGCATTGCCTTTACTGTTTTCAAACTGTATAATTGCTTGTTCATATTGTCTATTACAATAATAAACCTCCCCAAGGTTACATGTAACCACTGAATTCATAAATGAGTCATTCTCATCAAGTAAGCTGAGACACTCTTTGAAAAAAGTAATGGCTTCGTTGTAATTACCTAGCTTTGTGTGGCAGTCCCCGGTGTTATTCAGTGTGCGTAAAATCCAGTCTCCTTCATCGAGTTCCCTACTAAGAAGAAGGCATTTTTCATTAACTTCAAGTCGCTCCGTTTGTTTGTCTAGATGGTCTAGAATGAAGCCAAGCGTATGGTAAACGTGAGCAAGATTTTTTTTATCATTATTGGTTTCAAATATTTGTGCTGATTTTCTAGCATATTCGTGTGCTTCTGGTATCAAGCCTAATAATTGACTTGAAAACGCCAAGTTTCGATATGCCTCACCTATTCCTTTAATGTAGTCATTAAGCTCCGCGTTTTTAAGGAGTTCATTGGATTTATGAAAACCATCTTTCGGATTGTTTTTACACAAAACAAGATTTTCGGCATTCTGCGAATCAATTTCATCGTGAATTGTTCTGCCCTTTATCATCTTAGATTTGAATATAAAATAATGTAGAAAATACCAAGAATCACTAAAATACAATACAGTTGGTGTGTCCCTGAAACCAATCGGGATAAAGGTTGTCGTGTTTGGGAAGTCATAGAACCTTCTTGTACAGCGGTTGACATAGGGGTAAGAGTGTGGTTTAGTACTACCAAAGTAATATTATAAACACCTATTTTCTAAGTCCGTAAACGAAAGTTATAAAGACAGTTTTGTTAATAGCCTGGGGCAGGATTTGTTTAATAAGCTCATGTGCTTACCATTCGAATAAAGGTAGAGGTGACATCATAGAGCGGGTATTGAAACGTGCCTTGTCCAGAATTTCTTTGTTTCCTTTCGACATTAACGCTTGGTCTATAATCTCTACGATTGATGGGATATGTGATTCTTTAATCCCTCTAGTGGTAATTGCTGCGGTACCTATTCGTACCCCTGAAGTTACAAATGGTGATTCTGAGTCAAACGGAACCATATTTTTATTAACGGTGATATCGGCTAATCCCAAAAGCTCTTCTGCATCCTTGCCCGTAAGACCTTTTGACCGTAAGTCAATCAGCATACAATGGTTATCTGTCCCTCCAGAAACAATGTGATAACCTTTCTCAAGAAAGACATCTGACATGAGTTTTGCATTTGTTTTAACTTGCTTCATGTAGGTGGCGTATTCGGGGGTCATGGCTTCCCCAAAGGCAACAGCCTTTGCCCCTATAACATGCTCAAGGGGCCCGCCTTGAATACCTGGAAAAACGGCAGCGTCTAGAAGTGCTCCCATGGATTTTAGATTTCCATTTTTCCATGTTAATCCATATGGATTCTTTATATTTTCCCTCATCATGATTACTCCACCTCTTGGTCCTCGTAAAGTCTTATGGGTTGTAGTTGTTATGATGTGACAATAGTCTAAAGGGTCATTGAGAAGCTGTGTTGCGATAAGGCCAGAAGGATGGGAGATATCTGCTAGCACAAGTGCTCCAATTTCATCGGCAACTTTTCTAATTCGAACGTAATCCCAATCTCTTGAATAAGCTGAGGCACCACAGATAATCATTTTTGGATTTTCCTTACGGGCAGTTTTTTCAAGTGCATCGTAATCTATCTGTCCTGTTTCTTTATCAACACCGTAAAATGAGGGCTGGTATAGTTTTCCTGAAAAATTAACTGGAGAACCATGCGTAAGGTGTCCGCCATGTGATAGATCAAAGCCAAGGATTTTATCACCTGGTTTAAGACATGCTAAAAATACTGCTGCATTTGCTTGAGCTCCTGAATGAGGTTGCACGTTTGCCCAGGATGCACCAAAAAGTTTACATAAACGATCAATGGCCAATTGTTCTATTTTGTCAACGACTTCGCATCCTCCGTAGTATCTTTTTCCGGGTAGTCCCTCAGCATACTTATTTGTCAGGATACTTCCCATTGCAGAAATAACTTCTTGACTTGCATAATTCTCAGATGCAATCAGCTCTAGGCCCTTTGTTTGTCTTTCTTTTTCCTCATTTATTAATGAGAAAACTAATTCATCTCTCAATTTTTAACGGCTTTTGGGTAATTGATTTCGTGTATTTTCTGAAGTCCTTCTTTTAGCTCCGTATTTGGTTTGAAGTTAGTAAGTTTAAAAAGCTTTTGAGAACTACCTACTCTCCTTTCTACCTCGTAATCGTATCTTTTTTTCGGGGCGTCTAAATATGTTATTTTAGAATCCGATTGGGTGATATTTTTAACTTCGTTTGCAAGTTCGGAGATACTCCATTCTGACTCGTTAGCAATGTTGACGATATGAGAACCTTTTATTCCGATTAGTTTACAACAAGCTTCAATTGTATCTTCGATATAGGTAAAATCTCTAGTCTGTTCGCCGCTTCCGAAAATAGTAATATCATCACCAGCTGCACATTGCTCGAAGAATCTTGGGACCACCATTCTATTGTCTTGATTCCATCCATAAACATTAAAGAAACGTATTGAAATTACGTTAAGCCCTCTCTCTTGATGGTGAGAGGCTAAATAGATTTCGTTATATCTTTTGGCCATTGCATATGACGTTCTAGGGTCTACCAAGACTTCCTCAGTTAACGCGTTTTTTACTATGGCTGAGTGGCTATAAATACCACTTGTGGAGGCGTAGAGTATATATTTTACATTATTGGTTTCAGACGCTTCAACGACATTTCTTGTTCCAATGACTTCTACATCCATTGTTTCAACGGGGTTGTCAGCTACAATGTCTACACCTAAAACTGCGGCAAGATGAAATATCACATCGCATCCTTTTGAGGCTTCGAGAACAAGTTGTTTGCTTCTGACGTCTCCTTTGAAAAAGTTAATTTTTGAAAAGGTGTCTTTGTCCAATTTGTTCCCTCTTAGTAAGGAGTCTAGAACAGCCACCTCATGTCCTTCATTTACAAGTTTTCTAGACAAATTACTTCCTATGAATCCTGCTCCTCCGGTCACTAGTATTTTCATAGTATTACGACTTTTAATTGTGCGATACAAATATCAACAATTTCTAAATTAATAGAAAAGCTTTATTTGTTTTTTTTTCTTAGAGCGAATAAACTGAGTTTAATTTTTTTTTTGGGGCAACTAAATCGGCTGGCTTTTCGTCATTGTTTTATCTAATTATAGATGAAATTATTTTTAGGTTTCAAATTAAGATTGTAATTTTATATGACATCTTATGAAACTGTTTTCATTTTAAATGTGCTAAAACTAATACTCAAACTCTGCCAAACTAATACTCTCTATGAATTTTTCTGTTTTGACTCTCGTTTTGAGTCTATTTCATTTCACTTTATTGAGTCAGTCGATTGTGCAAGATTCTTGTTTTAATCATCCTTCTACTTATGAAGTCCGTATTCGAAAAGGAATCTTTGAAGAGCAGGTTAGGTCTGAAATAATTCCTCGTCCATTAAAAAAAGAAGAGGAGTGTATAGTTGCCAATAGCAGAGGTCAAAATAATTCTATCATTGTAATTCTTGATGAGCGTCATGAAGTAATTATTTATTCACATTCAGTAATCAAAAAGGATTAGATGTTAAGGGTATTTATTTTTTCGTTTCTTCTTTTAAGTTCGACTGTATTAAGAAGTCAATGTACTACTGCTAATCCGACTTGTGCTACTGCGGTTTCATTAACTCCAGGCGACCCTTGTGTCGATGGGTCCGTTTGTAATGGAGGAAGTGTTTATTCGCAATCATGCGGTGGTGGAACGAATAGTAGTGTTTGGTATTCATTTGTTGCTTCATCAACTGACATGAATGTCGATATTGATTGGGTTTCAGGTAACTGTAACTTCAAAGCGTCAATTTATTCTGGTTCTTGCCCTAGTCCAACTGAAATTACTTGTCAAACTGGTTCTCCAAGTGCTTTTTTTACATTAACAGGGCTTGTAATAGGGCAGACCTATTATGTCCAGGTACATGGTAGGGCAGGTGGTGCCTGTGGTACAGGTGTAGAGTTTTGCATTTCTTTAGATGATGCAGCAATTACTAATGACGATCCTTGTGGAGCTGTGATGTTGCCTGTTTCTACAGTATGTTCTTACGCGACTTATTGGAATACAACTTCAACAGATTCAGGGGTTCCAGATCCGGGGTGTGCCAATTATCAAGGTTCTGATGTTTGGTTTTCTGTCGTCGTACCTGCGAGTGGTGAGGTTGATATTGAGTTAAATACAGGAGACATCATTGATGGAGGCGCAGCTGCTTATTCTGGTTCTTGTTCATCGTTAACTTTAATAAGCTGTGACGACAATACCAGTTCAAATGGTAGTATGCCCTTGTTGAGTCTTACCGGTCTAACAGGGGGCTCTACGATATGGATACGTGTATGGGAGGATGGAGGTGACGTTAGTGGGACTTTTGATATTTGTGCTATTGATCCTAATGTCGCTCCGGCAAATGATGAACCATGTAATGCGCAATCTATTGCAGTGAACTCTTCTTGTGTTTTTGAAACTTTCTCCAATGAGTCATCTACTGGTTCAGCTGGTATTCCTGCGCCTGGTTGTGCTAATTATGTATCAAGTGATGTTTGGTTTTCTATTACGGTACCCGGCACAGGAAATGTGGAAATTGATTTTAACACAGGTACGATGATTGATGCTGGAGCAGCTGCATATTCAGGAACTTGCAGCTCTTTGTCATTAATTGCATGTGATGACGTTTCTAGTGCAAACGGTGATATGCCCTTATTGACTTTAATTGGTCTTACACCTGGAGCTACTATTTGGATTCGTGTTTGGGAATATGGTGATGATAATAATGGGACATTCGATATTTGCGCAACAGAATTAGCTTCTTGTAGTCCAACCAATACATCATGTTCATCAGCGATTGCATTGACATCAAACTCGGCCTGTATCAATGGTTCGACATGTGGGGGTGGTGCTGTGGAGCCTTTATCTTGCCCTACAGGATCGACAGAAGGAGTTTGGTATTCGTTTTTAGCGACCCAAACAGATATGAATGTTTTTGTTCAATTAATTACTACAACAGGTTGTTATTTTGCGACAAGTGTTTATTCTGGTTCTTGTGGTTCTTTGACTGAAATTGGTTGTGAATCTGCGGCGCCTGCCAACGATGCTATTACGCTATCTGGTTTAACTGTTGGTAGTACTTATTATGTTCAGGTGTCCTATCCACCAGGGGGGCCTTGTGGTAATAATGGGTATGCTGAATTTTGTATCAATGCAGAGGATGTTTTGTGTGAGGGTGGAGGGAATAACTCTTGTGGAACTGCCGACCCGTTTTGTACGGGAACATCTTACACTTATTGTAATACAACGGGTGCAGGGAATTTAGGATCTTATGCTAACTTTTGCCTGGGTTCTACACCAAATCCAATGTGGATGTTTTTTCAAATCGATAATCCGGGTCAAATTGATATTCAAATTACACAGTTTGATAATTTTGGAGGTACTTTAGATGTTGATTTCGCATTGTGGGGCCCATTCACTGATGTCACTGCAGCTTGCGCTGCCATTTCGCCTTCTACGCCTGCAATCGACTGTTCGTATTCAGTGGCATCGATTGAATATGCCAACATTAATGCAGTACAGACAGGAGACATTTATATGTTATTGGTTACGAATTATTCGAATACAGCAGGGTATTTGGAATTAGTTCAATATAATGGTTTAGGTACTACTGATTGTTCAATTATCTTACCTTGTTCAATTTCAGGTGTGGCTTCTGATATAAGCTGTTTTGGACTTACTGATGGTGAAATAGCAGCATCTTGGGACGGAGCGGCAAATTATACTGTAGAGTTGACGGATGGAGCAGGTAATCAAGTCGACATATTATCGAACATTGTTACGACTTCTCATACTTTCACGAATCTATCAAATGATACGTATACTTTAACCGTTACATCTTCAGATGGTTGCACGAATTCGTCAATAGTAACAGTTAATCAGCCGGCTGCAGTTTCTTTGACATTAGACGATACAAACCCTACTTGCGTAGATATAAATTCGGGTTCCATAGGAGTTACTGTTTCAAGTAGTTCCCTACCCGTTAACGTCAGCTGGACAGGAACGTCATCAGGTGATCCAGTCGGAAATGAGATCACTAGTTCTGGCGGTAGCTATACCGTTAGTTCCTTGACGGCGGGTTCCTATACTTTTACGGCTGTAGATAACTCAGGTTGTACTGCTTCTGCAAGTATTACCCTCTCAGATGTTATTTGTGCATCGCCAACAGTAAGTTTACCAGTAGGCTTACCATCGACTTTAGATTGTGCAAGTGCAGATAGTTATGCTACCCCTGCCGATGCTACTTATACCAATAGTGATATTGGTACGTGTTTGATCAGTGGAACATTAAGCCCTACAGTAACCGACGCCTTTGATGCATGTAATGGAGGAACGATTACCATCGATTACGCGGGAACAGATGCCTGTGGAAATGCATTAACTGCTCAACATGTAATCACAGTAAGTCCACCTGCATCGCCAACAGTAAGTTTACCAGTAGGCTTACCATCGACTTTAGATTGTGCAAGTGCAGATAGTTATGCTACCCCTGCCGATGCTACTTATACCAATAGTGATATTGGTACGTGTTTGATCAGTGGAACATTAAGCCCTACAGTAACCGACGCCTTTGATGCATGTAATGGAGGAACGATTACCATCGATTACGCGGGAACAGATGCCTGTGGAAATGCATTAACTGCTCAACATGTAATCACAGTAAGTCCACCTGCATCGCCAACAGTAAGTTTACCAGTAGGCTTACCATCGACTTTAGATTGTGCAAGTGCAGATAGTTATGCTACCCCTGCCGATGCTACTTATACCAATAGTGATATTGGTACGTGTTTGATCAGTGGAACATTAAGCCCTACAGTAACCGACGCCTTTGATGCATGTAATGGAGGAACGATTACCATCGATTACGCGGGAACAGATGCCTGTGGAAATGCATTAACTGCTCAACATGTAATCACAGTAAGTCCACCTGCATCGCCAACAGTAAGTTTACCAGTAGGCTTACCATCGACTTTAGATTGTGCAAGTGCAGATAGTTATGCTACCCCTGCCGATGCTACTTATACCAATAGTGATATTGGTACGTGTTTGATCAGTGGAACATTAAGCCCTACAGTAACCGACGCCTTTGATGCATGTAATGGAGGAACGATTACCATCGATTACGCGGGAACAGATGCCTGTGGAAATGCATTAACTGCTCAACATGTAATCACAGTAAGTCCACCTGCATCGCCAACAGTAAGTTTACCAGTAGGCTTACCATCGACTTTAGATTGTGCAAGTGCAGATAGTTATGCTACCCCTGCCGATGCTACTTATACCAATAGTGATATTGGTACGTGTTTGATCAGTGGAACATTAAGCCCTACAGTAACCGACGCCTTTGATGCATGTAATGGAGGAACGATTACCATCGATTACGCGGGAACAGATGCCTGTGGAAATGCATTAACTGCTCAACATGTAATCACAGTAAGTCCACCTGCATCGCCAACAGTAAGTTTACCAGTAGGCTTACCATCGACTTTAGATTGTGCAAGTGCAGATAGTTATGCTACCCCTGCCGATGCTACTTATACCAATAGTGATATTGGTACGTGTTTGATCAGTGGAACATTAAGCCCTACAGTAACCGACGCCTTTGATGCATGTAATGGAGGAACGATTACCATCGATTACGCGGGAACAGATGCCTGTGGAAATGCATTAACTGCTCAACATGTAATCACAGTAAGTCCACCTGCATCGCCAACAGTAAGTTTACCAGTAGGCTTACCATCGACTTTAGATTGTGCAAGTGCAGATAGTTATGCTACCCCTGCCGATGCTACTTATACCAATAGTGATATTGGTACGTGTTTGATCAGTGGAACATTAAGCCCTACAGTAACCGACGCCTTTGATGCATGTAATGGAGGAACGATTACCATCGATTACGCGGGAACAGATGCCTGTGGAAATGCATTAACTGCTCAACATGTAATCACAGTAAGTCCACCTGCATCGCCAACAGTAAGTTTACCAGTAGGCTTACCATCGACTTTAGATTGTGCAAGTGCAGATAGTTATGCTACCCCTGCCGATGCTACTTATACCAATAGTGATATTGGTACGTGTTTGATCAGTGGAACATTAAGCCCTACAGTAACCGACGCCTTTGATGCATGTAATGGAGGAACGATTACCATCGATTACGCGGGAACAGATGCCTGTGGAAATGCATTAACTGCTCAACATGTAATCACAGTAAGTCCACCTGCATCGCCAACAGTAAGTTTACCAGTAGGCTTACCATCGACTTTAGATTGTGCAAGTGCAGATAGTTATGCTACCCCTGCCGATGCTACTTATACCAATAGTGATATTGGTACGTGTTTGATCAGTGGAACATTAAGCCCTACAGTAACCGACGCCTTTGATGCATGTAATGGAGGAACGATTACCATCGATTACGCGGGAACAGATGCCTGTGGAAATGCATTAACTGCTCAACATGTAATCACAGTAAGTCCACCTGCATCGCCAACAGTAAGTTTACCAGTAGGCTTACCATCGACTTTAGATTGTGCAAGTGCAGATAGTTATGCTACCCCTGCCGATGCTACTTATACCAATAGTGATATTGGTACGTGTTTGATCAGTGGAACATTAAGCCCTACAGTAACCGACGCCTTTGATGCATGTAATGGAGGAACGATTACCATCGATTACGCGGGAACAGATGCCTGTGGAAATGCATTAACTGCTCAACATGTAATCACAGTAAGTCCACCTGCATCGCCAACAGTAAGTTTACCAGTAGGCTTACCATCGACTTTAGATTGTGCAAGTGCAGATAGTTATGCTACCCCTGCCGATGCTACTTATACCAATAGTGATATTGGTACGTGTTTGATCAGTGGAACATTAAGCCCTACAGTAACCGACGCCTTTGATGCATGTAATGGAGGAACGATTACCATCGATTACGCGGGAACAGATGCCTGTGGAAATGCATTAACTGCTCAACATGTAATCACAGTAAGTCCACCTGCATCGCCAACAGTAAGTTTACCAGTAGGCTTACCATCGACTTTAGATTGTGCAAGTGCAGATAGTTATGCTACCCCTGCCGATGCTACTTATACCAATAGTGATATTGGTACGTGTTTGATCAGTGGAACATTAAGCCCTACAGTAACCGACGCCTTTGATGCATGTAATGGAGGAACGATTACCATCGATTACGCGGGAACAGATGCCTGTGGAAATGCATTAACTGCTCAACATGTAATCACAGTAAGTCCACCTGCATCGCCAACAGTAAGTTTACCAGTAGGCTTACCATCGACTTTAGATTGTGCAAGTGCAGATAGTTATGCTACCCCTGCCGATGCTACTTATACCAATAGTGATATTGGTACGTGTTTGATCAGTGGAACATTAAGCCCTACAGTAACCGACGCCTTTGATGCATGTAATGGAGGAACGATTACCATCGATTACGCGGGAACAGATGCCTGTGGAAATGCATTAACTGCTCAACATGTAATCACAGTAAGTCCACCTGCATCGCCAACAGTAAGTTTACCAGTAGGCTTACCATCGACTTTAGATTGTGCAAGTGCAGATAGTTATGCTACCCCTGCCGATGCTACTTATACCAATAGTGATATTGGTACGTGTTTGATCAGTGGAACATTAAGCCCTACAGTAACCGACGCCTTTGATGCATGTAATGGAGGAACGATTACCATCGATTACGCGGGAACAGATGCCTGTGGAAATGCATTAACTGCTCAACATGTAATCACAGTAAGTCCACCTGCATCGCCAACAGTAAGTTTACCAGTAGGCTTACCATCGACTTTAGATTGTGCAAGTGCAGATAGTTATGCTACCCCTGCCGATGCTACTTATACCAATAGTGATATTGGTACGTGTTTGATCAGTGGAACATTAAGCCCTACAGTAACCGACGCCTTTGATGCATGTAATGGAGGAACGATTACCATCGATTACGCGGGAACAGATGCCTGTGGAAATGCATTAACTGCTCAACATGTAATCACAGTAAGTCCACCTGCATCGCCAACAGTAAGTTTACCAGTAGGCTTACCATCGACTTTAGATTGTGCAAGTGCAGATAGTTATGCTACCCCTGCCGATGCTACTTATACCAATAGTGATATTGGTACGTGTTTGATCAGTGGAACATTAAGCCCTACAGTAACCGACGCCTTTGATGCATGTAATGGAGGAACGATTACCATCGATTACGCGGGAACAGATGCCTGTGGAAATGCATTAACTGCTCAACATGTAATCACAGTAAGTCCACCTGCATCGCCAACAGTAAGTTTACCAGTAGGCTTACCATCGACTTTAGATTGTGCAAGTGCAGATAGTTATGCTACCCCTGCCGATGCTACTTATACCAATAGTGATATTGGTACGTGTTTGATCAGTGGAACATTAAGCCCTACAGTAACCGACGCCTTTGATGCATGTAATGGAGGAACGATTACCATCGATTACGCGGGAACAGATGCCTGTGGAAATGCATTAACTGCTCAACATGTAATCACAGTAAGTCCACCTGCATCGCCAACAGTAAGTTTACCAGTAGGCTTACCATCGACTTTAGATTGTGCAAGTGCAGATAGTTATGCTACCCCTGCCGATGCTACTTATACCAATAGTGATATTGGTACGTGTTTGATCAGTGGAACATTAAGCCCTACAGTAACCGACGCCTTTGATGCATGTAATGGAGGAACGATTACCATCGATTACGCGGGAACAGATGCCTGTGGAAATGCATTAACTGCTCAACATGTAATCACAGTAAGTCCACCTGCATCGCCAACAGTAAGTTTACCAGTAGGCTTACCATCGACTTTAGATTGTGCAAGTGCAGATAGTTATGCTACCCCTGCCGATGCTACTTATACCAATAGTGATATTGGTACGTGTTTGATCAGTGGAACATTAAGCCCTACAGTAACCGACGCCTTTGATGCATGTAATGGAGGAACGATTACCATCGATTACGCGGGAACAGATGCCTGTGGAAATGCATTAACTGCTCAACATGTAATCACAGTAAGTCCACCTGCATCGCCAACAGTAAGTTTACCAGTAGGCTTACCATCGACTTTAGATTGTGCAAGTGCAGATAGTTATGCTACCCCTGCCGATGCTACTTATACCAATAGTGATATTGGTACGTGTTTGATCAGTGGAACATTAAGCCCTACAGTAACCGACGCCTTTGATGCATGTAATGGAGGAACGATTACCATCGATTACGCGGGAACAGATGCCTGTGGAAATGCATTAACTGCTCAACATGTAATCACAGTAAGTCCACCTGCATCGCCAACAGTAAGTTTACCAGTAGGCTTACCATCGACTTTAGA
The DNA here is from genome assembly GCA_905182495.1 of Flavobacteriales bacterium UBA952. Lineage (GTDB taxonomy): Bacteria > Bacteroidota > Bacteroidia > Flavobacteriales_D > Crocinitomicaceae > UBA952. The sequence goes on along the minus strand of CAJJBU010000009.1, from coordinate 62,449 downwards.
TTGTGCAAGTGCAGATAGTTATGCTACCCCTGCCGATGCTACTTATACCAATAGTGATATTGGTACGTGTTTGATCAGTGGAACATTAAGCCCTACAGTAACCGACGCCTTTGATGCATGTAATGGAGGAACGATTACCATCGATTACGCGGGAACAGATGCCTGTGGAAATGCATTAACTGCTCAACATGTAATCACAGTAAGTCCACCTGCATCGCCAACAGTAAGTTTACCAGTAGGCTTACCATCGACTTTAGATTGTGCAAGTGCAGATAGTTATGCTACCCCTGCCGATGCTACTTATACCAATAGTGATATTGGTACGTGTTTGATCAGTGGAACATTAAGCCCTACAGTAACCGACGCCTTTGATGCATGTAATGGAGGAACGATTACCATCGATTACGCGGGAACAGATGCCTGTGGAAATGCATTAACTGCTCAACATGTAATCACAGTAAGTCCACCTGCATCGCCAACAGTAAGTTTACCAGTAGGCTTACCATCGACTTTAGATTGTGCAAGTGCAGATAGTTATGCTACCCCTGCCGATGCTACTTATACCAATAGTGATATTGGTACGTGTTTGATCAGTGGAACATTAAGCCCTACAGTAACCGACGCCTTTGATGCATGTAATGGAGGAACGATTACCATCGATTACGCGGGAACAGATGCCTGTGGAAATGCATTAACTGCTCAACATGTAATCACAGTAAGTCCACCTGCATCGCCAACAGTAAGTTTACCAGTAGGCTTACCATCGACTTTAGATTGTGCAAGTGCAGATAGTTATGCTACCCCTGCCGATGCTACTTATACCAATAGTGATATTGGTACGTGTTTGATCAGTGGAACATTAAGCCCTACAGTAACCGACGCCTTTGATGCATGTAATGGAGGAACGATTACCATCGATTACGCGGGAACAGATGCCTGTGGAAATGCATTAACTGCTCAACATGTAATCACAGTAAGTCCACCTGCATCGCCAACAGTAAGTTTACCAGTAGGCTTACCATCGACTTTAGATTGTGCAAGTGCAGATAGTTATGCTACCCCTGCCGATGCTACTTATACCAATAGTGATATTGGTACGTGTTTGATCAGTGGAACATTAAGCCCTACAGTAACCGACGCCTTTGATGCATGTAATGGAGGAACGATTACCATCGATTACGCGGGAACAGATGCCTGTGGAAATGCATTAACTGCTCAACATGTAATCACAGTAAGTCCACCTGCATCGCCAACAGTAAGTTTACCAGTAGGCTTACCATCGACTTTAGATTGTGCAAGTGCAGATAGTTATGCTACCCCTGCCGATGCTACTTATACCAATAGTGATATTGGTACGTGTTTGATCAGTGGAACATTAAGCCCTACAGTAACCGACGCCTTTGATGCATGTAATGGAGGAACGATTACCATCGATTACGCGGGAACAGATGCCTGTGGAAATGCATTAACTGCTCAACATGTAATCACAGTAAGTCCACCTGCATCGCCAACAGTAAGTTTACCAGTAGGCTTACCATCGACTTTAGATTGTGCAAGTGCAGATAGTTATGCTACCCCTGCCGATGCTACTTATACCAATAGTGATATTGGTACGTGTTTGATCAGTGGAACATTAAGCCCTACAGTAACCGACGCCTTTGATGCATGTAATGGAGGAACGATTACCATCGATTACGCGGGAACAGATGCCTGTGGAAATGCATTAACTGCTCAACATGTAATCACAGTAAGTCCACCTGCATCGCCAACAGTAAGTTTACCAGTAGGCTTACCATCGACTTTAGATTGTGCAAGTGCAGATAGTTATGCTACCCCTGCTGATGCTACTTATACCAATAGTGATATTGGTACGTGTTTGATCAGTGGAACATTAAGCCCTACAGTAACCGATGCCTTTGATGCATGTAATGGAGGAACGATTACCATCGATTACGCGGGAACAGATGCCTGTGGGAATGCATTAACTGCTCAACATGTTATAAGTATAGACGGATCAATAATAGATATAAGTACAACCGATCAAACGATTTGTGACAACCAGCTACCTTTTTCCTGGAACGGTCTTACGTTTACAGCTGCCGGAAGTCAGACCGCAACCTTAACAAGTTTGGTAACAGGTTGTGATTCCTTGGCGACATTAAACCTTTCCGTAAACAGCACCTTATTGAGTAGTACAGATACTACGGTATGTGATACCGAGGTTCCCTTTGATTGGAACGGTCTTACGTTTACGGGAGCATCATCTCAAACGGCTTCTCTATTAAGTTCAACAGGTTGTGATTCCTTAGCGACCTTGAATGTTACGATGAATCCAACATTAACGAGTACAACAGATACTACGGTATGTGATACCGAGTTACCTTTTGACTGGAATGGTCTTACGTTTACAGCTGCCGGAAGTCAGACGACGACCTTGACAAGTTTGGTAACAGGTTGTGATTCTATAGTGACCTTGAATGTTAGTGAGAATCCAACATTAACGAGTACAACAGATACTACGGTATGTGATACCGAGCTACCTTTTGACTGGAATGGTCTTACGTTTACAGCTGCCGGAAGTCAGACGACGACCTTGACAAGTTTGGTAACAGGTTGTGATTCTATAGTGACCTTGAATGTTAGTGAGAATCCAACATTAACGAGTACAACAGATACTACGGTATGTGATACCGAGTTACCTTTTGACTGGAATGGTCTTACGTTTACAGCTGGCGGAAGTCAGACGACGACCTTGACAAGTTTGGTAACAGGTTGTGATTCTATAGTGACCTTGAATGTTACGTGAGAATCCAACATTAACGAGTACAACAGATACTACGGTATGTGATACCGAGCTACCTTTTGACTGGAATGGTCTTACGTTTACAGCTGCCGGAAGTCAGACGGCGACCTTGACAAGTTTGGTAACAGGTTGTGATTCTATAGTGACCTTGAATGTTAGTGAGAATCCAACATTAACGAGTACAACAGATACTACGGTATGTGATACCGAGTTACCTTTTGACTGGAATGGTCTTACGTTTACAGCTGCCGGAAGTCAGACGACGACCTTGACAAGTTTGGTAACAGGTTGTGATTCTATAGTGACCTTGAATGTTAGTGAGAATCCAACATTAACGAGTACAACAGATACTACGGTATGTGATACCGAGCTACCTTTTGACTGGAATGGTCTTACGTTTACAGCTGCGCGGAAGTCAGACGACGACCTTGACAAGTTTGGTAACAGGCTGTGATTCTATAGTGACCTTGAATGTTAGTGAGAATCCAACATTAACGAGTACAACAGATACTACGGTATGTGATACCGAGTTACCTTTTGACTGGAATGGTCTTACGTTTACAGCTGGCGGAAGTCAGACGACGACCTTGACAAGTTTGGTAACAGGCTGTGATTCTATAGTGACCTTGAATGTTAGTGAGAATCCAACATTAACGAGTACAACAGATACTACGGTGTGTGATACCGAGTTACCTTTTGACTGGAATGGTCTTACGTTTACAGCTGCCGGAAGTCAGACGACGACCTTGACAAGTTTGGTAACAGGTTGTGATTCTATAGTGACCTTGAATGTTACAGAGAATCCAACATTAACGAGTACAACCGATCAAACGATTTGTGACAACCAGCTACCTTTTTCCTGGAACGGTCTTACGTTTACAGCTGCCGGAAGTCAGACCGCAACCTTAACAAGTTTGGTAACAGGTTGTGATTCCTTGGCGACATTAAACCTTTCCGTAAACAGCACCTTATTGAGTAGTACAGATACTACGGTATGTGATACCGAGGTTCCCTTTGATTGGAACGGTCTTACGTTTACGGGAGCATCATCTCAAACGGCTTCTCTATTAAGTTCAACAGGTTGTGATTCCTTAGCGACCTTGAATGTTACGATGAATCCAACATTAACGAGTACAACAGATACTACGGTATGTGATACCGAGCTACCTTTTGACTGGAATGGTCTTACTTTTACAGCTGCGGGAAGTCAGACGACGACCTTGACAAGTTTGGTAACAGGCTGTGATTCTATAGTGACCTTGAATGTTAGTGAGAATCCAACATTAACGAGTACAACAGATACTACGGTATGTGATACCGAGTTACCTTTTGACTGGAATGGTCTTACGTTTACAGCTGGCGGAAGTCAGACGACGACCTTGACAAGTTTGGTAACAGGCTGTGATTCTATAGTGACCTTGAATGTTAGTGAGAATCCAACATTAACGAGTACAACAGATACTACGGTATGTGATACCGAGCTACCTTTTGACTGGAATGGTCTTACGTTTACAGCTGGCGGAAGTCAGACGACGACCTTGACAAGTTTGGTTACAGGTTGTGATTCTATAGTGACCTTGAATGTTAGTGAGAATCCAACATTAACGAGTACAACAGATACTACGGTATGTGATACCGAGTTACCTTTTGACTGGAATGGTCTTACGTTTACAGCTGCGCGGAAGTCAGACGACGACCTTGACAAGTTTGGTTACAGGCTGTGATTCTATAGTGACCTTGAATGTTAGTGAGAATCCAACATTAACGAGTACAACAGATACTACGGTATGTGATACCGAGTTACCTTTTGACTGGAATGGTCTTACGTTTACAGCTGCGGGAAGTCAGACGACGACCTTGACAAGTTTGGTTACAGGTTGTGATTCTATAGTGACCTTGAATGTTAGTGAGAATCCAACATTAACGAGTACAACAGATACTACGGTATGTGATACCGAGTTACCTTTTGACTGGAATGGTCTTACGTTTACAGCTGCGCGGAAGTCAGACGACGACCTTGACAAGTTTGGTAACAGGCTGTGATTCTATAGTGACCTTGAATGTTAGTGAGAATCCAACATTAACGAGTACAACAGATACTACGGTATGTGATACCGAGTTACCTTTTGACTGGAATGGTCTTACGTTTACAGCTGCCGGAAGTCAGACGACGACCTTGACAAGTTTGGTTACAGGTTGTGATTCTATAGTGACCTTGAATGTTAGTGAGAATCCAACATTAACGAGTACAACAGATACTACGGTATGTGATACCGAGTTACCTTTTGACTGGAATGGTCTTACGTTTACAGCTGCCGGAAGTCAGACGACGACCTTGACAAGTTTGGTTACAGGTTGTGATTCTATAGTGACCTTGAATGTTACAGAGAATCCAACATTAACGAGTACAACCGATCAAACGATTTGTGACAACCAGCTACCTTTTTCCTGGAACGGTCTTACGTTTACAGCTGCCGGAAGTCAGACCGCAACCTTAACAAGTTTGGTAACAGGTTGTGATTCCTTGGCGACATTAAACCTTTCCGTAAACAGCACCTTATTGAGTAGTACAGATACTACGGTATGTGATACCGAGGTTCCCTTTGATTGGAACGGTCTTACGTTTACGGGAGCATCATCTCAAACGGCTTCTCTATTAAGTTCAACAGGTTGTGATTCCTTAGCGACCTTGAATGTTACGATGAATCCAACATTAACGAGTACAACAGATACTACGGTATGTGATACCGAGCTACCTTTTGACTGGAATGGTCTTACGTTTACAGCTGCGGGAAGTCAGACGACGACCTTGACAAGTTTGGTAACAGGTTGTGATTCTATAGTGACCTTGAATGTTAGTGAGAATCCAACATTAACGAGTACAACAGATACTACGGTATGTGATACCGAGTTACCTTTTGACTGGAATGGTCTTACGTTTACAGCTGGCGGAAGTCAGACGACGACCTTGACAAGTTTGGTAACAGGCTGTGATTCTATAGTGACCTTGAATGTTAGTGAGAATCCAACATTAACGAGTACAACAGATACTACGGTATGTGATACCGAGTTACCTTTTGACTGGAATGGTCTTACGTTTACAGCTGCGCGGAAGTCAGACGGCGACCTTGACAAGTTTGGTTACAGGTTGTGATTCTATAGTGACCTTGAATGTTACAGAGAATCCAACATTAACGAGTACAACAGATACTACGGTATGTGATACCGAGCTACCTTTTGACTGGAATGGTCTTACGTTTACAGCTGCCGGAAGTCAGACGCGACCTTGACAAGTTTGGTAACAGGTTGTGATTCCTTGGCGACATTAAACCTTTCCGTAAACAGCACCTTATTGAGTAGTACAGATACTACGGTATGTGATACCGAGGTTCCCTTTGATTGGAACGGTCTTACGTTTACGGGAGCATCATCTCAAACGGCTTCTCTATTAAGTTCAACAGGTTGTGATTCCTTAGCGACCTTGAATGTTACGATGAATCCAACATTAACGAGTACAACAGATACTACGGTATGTGATACCGAGTTACCTTTTGACTGGAATGGTCTTACGTTTACAGCTGCCGGAAGTCAGACGACGACCTTGACAAGTTTGGTAACAGGTTGTGATTCTATAGTGACCTTGAATGTTAGTGAGAATCCAACATTAACGAGTACAACAGATACTACGGTATGTGATACCGAGTTACCTTTTGACTGGAATGGTCTTACGTTTACAGCTGCCGGAAGTCAGACGACGACCTTGACAAGTTTGGTAACAGGCTGTGATTCTATAGTGACCTTGAATGTTAGTGAGAATCCAACATTAACGAGTACAACAGATACTACGGTATGTGATACCGAGTTACCTTTTGACTGGAATGGTCTTACGTTTACAGCTGCCGGAAGTCAGACGACGACCTTGACAAGTTTGGTAACAGGTTGTGATTCTATAGTGACCTTGAATGTTAGTGAGAATCCAACATTAACGAGTACAACAGATACTACGGTATGTGATACCGAGCTACCTTTTGACTGGAATGGTCTTACGTTTACAGCTGCCGGAAGTCAGACGACGACCTTGACAAGTTTGGTAACAGGTTGTGATTCTATAGTGACCTTGAATGTTACGAGAATCCAACATTAACGAGTACAACAGATACTACGGTATGTGATACCGAGCTACCTTTTGACTGGAATGGTCTTACGTTTACAGCTGCCGGAAGTCAGACGGCGACCTTGACAAGTTTGGTAACAGGTTGTGATTCCTTGGCGACATTAAACCTTTCCGTAAACAGCACCTTATTGAGTAGTACAGATACTACGGTATGTGATACCGAGGTTCCCTTTGATTGGAACGGTCTTACGTTTACGGGAGCATCATCTCAAACGGCTTCTCTATTAAGTTCAACAGGTTGTGATTCCTTAGCGACCTTGAATGTTACGATGAATCCAACATTAACGAGTACAACAGATACTACGGTATGTGATACCGAGCTACCTTTTGACTGGAATGGTCTTACGTTTACAGCTGCCGGAAGTCAGACGACGACCTTGACAAGTTTGGTAACAGGTTGTGATTCTATAGTGACCTTGAATGTTAGTGAGAATCCAACATTAACGAGTACAACAGATACTACGGTATGTGATACCGAGTTACCTTTTGACTGGAATGGTCTTACGTTTACAGCTGGCGGAAGTCAGACGACGACCTTGACAAGTTTGGTAACAGGCTGTGATTCTATAGTGACCTTGAATGTTAGTGAGAATCCAACATTAACGAGTACAACAGATACTACGGTATGTGATACCGAGTTACCTTTTGACTGGAATGGTCTTACGTTTACAGCTGCGGGAAGTCAGACGGCGACCTTGACAAGTTTGGTAACAGGTTGTGATTCTATAGTGACCTTGAATGTTAGTGAGAATCCAACATTAACGAGTACAACAGATACTACGGTATGTGATACCGAGTTACCTTTTGACTGGAATGGTCTTACGTTTACAGCTGCGCGGAAGTCAGACGACGACCTTGACAAGTTTGGTAACAGGTTGTGATTCTATAGTGACCTTGAATGTTAGTGAGAATCCAACATTAACGAGTACAACAGATACTACGGTATGTGATACCGAGTTACCTTTTGACTGGAATGGTCTTACGTTTACAGCTGCCGGAAGTCAGACGACGACCTTGACAAGTTTGGTAACAGGTTGTGATTCTATAGTGACCTTGAATGTTACAGAGAATCCAACATTAACGAGTACAACCGATCAAACGATTTGTGACAACCAGCTACCTTTTTCCTGGAACGGTCTTACGTTTACAGCTGCCGGAAGTCAGACCGCAACCTTAACAAGTTTGGTAACAGGTTGTGATTCCTTGGCGACATTAAACCTTTCCGTAAACAGCACCTTATTGAGTAGTACAGATACTACGGTATGTGATACCGAGGTTCCCTTTGATTGGAACGGTCTTACGTTTACGGGAGCATCATCTCAAACGGCTTCTCTATTAAGTTCAACAGGTTGTGATTCCTTAGCGACCTTGAATGTTACGATGAATCCAACATTAACGAGTACAACAGATACTACGGTATGTGATACCGAGCTACCTTTTGACTGGAATGGTCTTACTTTTACAGCTGCCGGAAGTCAGACGACGACCTTGACAAGTTTGGTAACAGGCTGTGATTCTATAGTGACCTTGAATGTTAGTGAGAATCCAACATTAACGAGTACAACAGATACTACGGTATGTGATACCGAGCTACCTTTTGACTGGAATGGTCTTACGTTTACAGCTGGCGGAAGTCAGACGACGACCTTGACAAGTTTGGTAACAGGCTGTGATTCTATAGTGACCTTGAATGTTAGTGAGAATCCAACATTAACGAGTACAACAGATACTACGGTATGTGATACCGAGTTACCTTTTGACTGGAATGGTCTTACGTTTACAGCTGCGCGGAAGTCAGACGACGACCTTGACAAGTTTGGTAACAGGCTGTGATTCTATAGTGACCTTGAATGTTAGTGAGAATCCAACATTAACGAGTACAACAGATACTACGGTATGTGATACCGAGTTACCTTTTGACTGGAATGGTCTTACGTTTACAGCTGCGCGGAAGTCAGACGACGACCTTGACAAGTTTGGTTACAGGTTGTGATTCTATAGTGACCTTGAATGTTAGTGAGAATCCAACATTAACGAGTACAACAGATACTACGGTATGTGATACCGAGTTACCTTTTGACTGGAATGGTCTTACGTTTACAGCTGCCGGAAGTCAGACGACGACCTTGACAAGTTTGGTAACAGGCTGTGATTCTATAGTGACCTTGAATGTTAGTGAGAATCCAACATTAACGAGTACAACAGATACTACGGTATGTGATACCGAGTTACCTTTTGACTGGAATGGTCTTACGTTTACAGCTGCCGGAAGTCAGACGACGACCTTGACAAGTTTGGTTACAGGTTGTGATTCTATAGTGACCTTGAATGTTAGTGAGAATCCAACATTAACGAGTACAACAGATACTACGGTATGTGATACCGAGTTACCTTTTGACTGGAATGGTCTTACGTTTACAGCTGCCGGAAGTCAGACGACGACCTTGACAAGTTTGGTAACAGGTTGTGATTCTATAGTGACCTTGAATGTTACAGAGAATCCAACATTAACGAGTACAACCGATCAAACGATTTGTGACAACCAGCTACCTTTTTCCTGGAACGGTCTTACGTTTACAGCTGCCGGAAGTCAGACCGCAACCTTAACAAGTTTGGTAACAGGTTGTGATTCCTTGGCGACATTAAACCTTTCCGTAAACAGCACCTTATTGAGTAGTACAGATACTACGGTATGTGATACCGAGGTTCCCTTTGATTGGAACGGTCTTACGTTTACGGGAGCATCATCTCAAACGGCTTCTCTATTAAGTTCAACAGGTTGTGATTCCTTAGCGACCTTGAATGTTACGATGAATCCAACATTAACGAGTACAACAGATACTACGGTATGTGATACCGAGCTACCTTTTGACTGGAATGGTCTTACTTTTACAGCTGCGGGAAGTCAGACGACGACCTTGACAAGTTTGGTAACAGGTTGTGATTCTATAGTGACCTTGAATGTTAGTGAGAATCCAACATTAACGAGTACAACAGATACTACGGTATGTGATACCGAGTTACCTTTTGACTGGAATGGTCTTACGTTTACAGCTGGCGGAAGTCAGACGACGACCTTGACAAGTTTGGTTACAGGTTGTGATTCTATAGTGACCTTGAATGTTAGTGAGAATCCAACATTAACGAGTACAACAGATACTACGGTATGTGATACCGAGTTACCTTTTGACTGGAATGGTCTTACGTTTACAGCTGCGCGGAAGTCAGACGACGACCTTGACAAGTTTGGTAACAGGTTGTGATTCTATAGTGACCTTGAATGTTAGTGAGAATCCAACATTAACGAGTACAACAGATACTACGGTATGTGATACCGAGTTACCTTTTGACTGGAATGGTCTTACGTTTACAGCTGCCGGAAGTCAGACGACGACCTTGACAAGTTTGGTTACAGGTTGTGATTCTATAGTGACCTTGAATGTTAGTGAGAATCCAACATTAACGAGTACAACAGATACTACGGTATGTGATACCGAGTTACCTTTTGACTGGAATGGTCTTACGTTTACAGCTGCCGGAAGTCAGACGACGACCTTGACAAGTTTGGTAACAGGTTGTGATTCTATAGTGACCTTGAATGTTACAGAGAATCCAACATTAACGAGTACAACCGATCAAACGATTTGTGACAACCAGCTACCTTTTTCCTGGAACGGTCTTACGTTTACAGCTGCCGGAAGTCAGACCGCAACCTTAACAAGTTTGGTAACAGGTTGTGATTCCTTGGCGACATTAAACCTTTCCGTAAACAGCACCTTATTGAGTAGTACAGATACTACGGTATGTGATACCGAGGTTCCCTTTGATTGGAACGGTCTTACGTTTACGGGAGCATCATCTCAAACGGCTTCTCTATTAAGTTCAACAGGTTGTGATTCCTTAGCGACCTTGAATGTTACGATGAATCCAACATTAACGAGTACAACAGATACTACGGTATGTGATACCGAGCTACCTTTTGACTGGAATGGTCTTACGTTTACAGCTGCGGGAAGTCAGACGACGACCTTGACAAGTTTGGTAACAGGCTGTGATTCTATAGTGACCTTGAATGTTAGTGAGAATCCAACATTAACGAGTACAACAGATACTACGGTATGTGATACCGAGTTACCTTTTGACTGGAATGGTCTTACGTTTACAGCTGGCGGAAGTCAGACGACGACCTTGACAAGTTTGGTAACAGGCTGTGATTCTATAGTGACCTTGAATGTTAGTGAGAATCCAACATTAACGAGTACAACAGATACTACGGTATGTGATACCGAGTTACCTTTTGACTGGAATGGTCTTACGTTTACAGCTGGCGGGAAGTCAGACGGCGACCTTGACAAGTTTGGTTACAGGTTGTGATTCTATAGTGACCTTGAATGTTAGTGAGAATCCAACATTAACGAGTACAACAGATACTACGGTATGTGATACCGAGTTACCTTTTGACTGGAATGGTCTTACGTTTACAGCTGCGGGAAGTCAGACGACGACCTTGACAAGTTTGGTTACAGGTTGTGATTCTATAGTGACCTTGAATGTTAGTGAGAATCCAACATTAACGAGTACAACAGATACTACGGTATGTGATACCGAGCTACCTTTTGACTGGAATGGTCTTACGTTTACAGCTGCCGGAAGTCAGACGACGACCTTGACAAGTTTGGTAACAGGCTGTGATTCTATAGTGACCTTGAATGTTAGTGAGAATCCAACATTAACGAGTACAACAGATACTACGGTATGTGATACCGAGTTACCTTTTGACTGGAATGGTCTTACGTTTACAGCTGGCGGAAGTCAGACGACGACCTTGACAAGTTTGGTAACAGGCTGTGATTCTATAGTGACCTTGAATGTTAGTGAGAATCCAACATTAACGAGTACAACAGATACTACGGTATGTGATACCGAGCTACCTTTTGACTGGAATGGTCTTACGTTTACAGCTGCCGGAAGTCAGACGGCGACCTTGACAAGTTTGGTTACAGGCTGTGATTCTATAGTGACCTTGAATGTTACAGAGAATCCAACATTAACGAGTACAACAGATACTACGGTGTGTGATACCGAGTTACCTTTTGACTGGAATGGTCTTACGTTTACAGCTGCGGGAAGTCAGACGACGACCTTGACAAGTTTGGTTACAGGCTGTGATTCTATAGTGACCTTGAATGTTAGTGAGAATCCAACATTAACGAGTACAACAGATACTACGGTATGTGATACCGAGTTACCTTTTGACTGGAATGGTCTTACGTTTACAGCTGGCGGAAGTCAGACGACGACCTTGACAAGTTTGGTAACAGGCTGTGATTCTATAGTGACCTTGAATGTTAGTGAGAATCCAACTTTACTGAGTACAACAGACCTTACAATCTGTGAAACCGATCTACCGTACACTTGGAACGGTCTAACTTTTACAGGAACGAATTCTCAGGTCGCTACACTTACAAGTGCTGTTACTGGTTGTGACTCATTGGCTACATTGAACCTTACGGTAGATCCAACGTTAATAAGCACAACTGATATCGCAATCTGTGATACTGATCTGCCATACTTCTGGAACGGTCTTACATTTATGGGTACGAGTTCTCAAGTAGCTATACTTACAAGTAATGTTACCGGTTGTGACTCTTTGGCGACATTAAATCTTACTGTGAATCCAACACCGGATTTGTTTTATGTATTGAGTGCTTCAGGAATTTGTTCTGGTGATATTACTTCAATCGAATTGCTGAGTTCATTTGCTGGTACGATATTTTCATGGGATTATTCTCAAGTATTAGTAGATGGTGCTGCAGCGGGTAATGGGAATCAAATCAATCAGGTTATCACAACAACCTCATCAAATCCAGGTACAATCACTTATATTATTACGCCGATTCTCAATTTCTGTATAGGAACTCCGGTAGTTGTTCCCATTATTGTGAATCCAATTCCAATAGTTACAGTGACACCAGAAACGCAAACGATTTATCCAGGTCAGGAGGCAATACTAAATGCCACAGGATTGCCAAGTGGCGGTTCTTATCTGTGGAGTCCTGACGGTCAGGTTACGTCATCAATAACAGTTAGTCCGATTATCACAACGACATACGATGTGTCATATACTTTAAATGGATGCACTAGTGATAGCTCAGGAATCGTAATCGTAGAAGACGCCCCAACGGTCGTCGTAAATTCCGGTACTATTTGTACAGGAGATAGTATATTATTAGTTGCAACGCCTTCAATCACTGGAGGAACTTATCTGTGGTCTAATAATGAAACGAGTCCTTCAATATGGGTAGGCCCAATGAGTAACATGGTATACTCTGTAGAATATACAATCAATGGATATACCACGCAGCCTTCTATTTCGACAGTCACCGTAAATCAAACGCCTATAGTCAATGTTAATAATGAAACTATTTGCGATGGACAAACAGTAACCTTAACGGCAACCACTTCTATTGGTGGCGGAACTTACTTATGGAATCCAGGAGGGGGAACCAATCAGGGTATCAATGTGTCTCCAAGTGCATCTAGTGAATATACAGTGCAATATACTTTAAATGGCTGTTTAGCTGAGGCTACATCTTTAGTTACTGTTAATCCAGTTCCAGAGTTAACCATTAATAATGAAACGATTTGCCAAGGTGAATCGGTGCTATTAACGGCAACTTCAAATTTACTTGGTGGTACTTATCTTTGGGGTAATAATAGTAGTGACCAATCTATTAACGTAACTCCAGGTTCCACAACTTCTTATTCCGTTTTATATACGCTAGATGGATGTCAAGTAACGGCATCAACAACAGTAAATGTGAATCCAATACCAATCACAAGTGTAACTGATGATGTTGTATGTGAAGGAGAGGTAGGAGTCCTGATAGCTACTTCAGATATTAGTGGTGGGTCGTATTTATGGGATGGAAATATAAGTGGAAACTCATTGACGGATTCACCACAAATATCCACGGACTACACTGTGGTTTACACACTAAATTCTTGTGAAAGCGAACCAGTTACGGGTAGTATTATTGTGAATGAAATCCCTATTGTTTCATTAATCGATTCCGTTATTTGCTTAGGTGACAATATTCTTTTGTCATCCGATGTTTCAATAACTGGTGGTGTATACTCATGGTCTCCTAATGGTGAAACAACATCATCTATTCAAGTTAGTCCTATTACAACAACAAGTTATTCACTGGAATATACGCTCGCGGGTTGCTCATCAATAGCAAACGCTATTGTAAATGTTCAGGAGCCACCTCAGCTTGGTATAGAGGTTTCAGATACTTTAGGGTGTTTGCCTTTGACGGTTACTTTTAACAATCCATATGCTACTGCTGATTCAGATTGTATTTGGAGTTTTGGTAATAACGTCTCAGTAGGGGGATGCAATGCAACGTATACTTTTAATGAATCAGGTTGTATTGATGTCACCTTATTGTCCTCAGAACTAGTGTGTTCTTCAGAAATGACTCTGTCTAACTTAATTTGTGTTGAAGGACCTCCAACAGCTTCCTTCTATGCTAATCCTCCTATAATTACTGATCCAAGTCAATGGGTTCAGTTTTCTAATAATAGTTTTGGTGCGGTCGATTACTTCTGGGATTTTGGAGATGGTGGAACATCTGTTATAGAAGACCCTCAACATTTGTATTCTGAAATTGAAGATGGATTTATTATTAGTCTAATAGCGACATCTGAATTAGGGTGTGTCGATACGGCCCAGATTTCAATTTTATACCAGGAGGAGCCTATCGTTTATATACCTAATACTTTCACACCTGACGGCGATCAGTATAACCACGTGTTTTTACCGGTCTTTACATCAGGATATGATCCTTATAACTATGAAATGATAATATTTAATCGTTGGGGAGAAATCGTATTTGAGTCTCACGATGTTAGTATTGGTTGGGACGGTACGTATGGGGTTAAAGGCACCAATGCTCAGGATGGAGCCTATACTTATAAGATTATTTATAAAGTATTAAAAACGGATGAGAGAAGGTTGTTGGTAGGCCACGTTAATTTAATCCGTTAAAAAACAGGTTGATTATTATTTCATTATCGTCTCGAGTGCACTTTAGATATGCATTATGATCATCAAGAATTGTCTTTATAATATTTAATTTTAGTGTTGTTTTGCTATTCAACTTGTTTGAAAAGCGATAATTCAAAATTTCATCATCAAATAATTTTGTTTTAATCGCAGTCGTTGAACATTTGATTGTAATTCCAATTTGACTGTCTTCATGAAACGAATTGAATTTGATAATGGGCGGTGAATTAAAACTGCAATTTTCAAGTATTAAATGGGCGATGTTTGACCAAAGTTGAATCGTCTGAAAATCGAAGGCTAATATTTTAAGCATCTTGTCAATTTCAGTCGATATAATAGTTTTCGGGTAATGCATGTTAATGTATTGCTGAAGACCATTGAATGTAGAGATTAATGTGGTAACCTTTTTTATCTTTTCTTCATCGCTTAAGACTAGTGTTTTTAAATTTGAAATTGAATTGTGGGTTCTTTTAACCATTTTAACAAGTGAATGGTTGAATTTATAAATGGAATTGATATCATGCAATAAATTTAGTACATACTCAATGTGCTCAATCTTTGCTAATTCTATTAAATCCTTAGATCTATTTATATTCAATTTAGCCATTAGTAGAATGCTCGCATCATCAAATGAAAAACCAAGTGATTTACTGGTGTCTCGTATTTCATTTGTTTTTTTCTTTAAAACAGTTCTTTCATTATTTACGTCTTTAGATGGCCCCTGAACAGCATGGCGCACAATAAATTCCAGTTCTTTTGGGTTCATTGGTTTTTTCAATTGCATGCTAAGTAAACGATTAAAGAGAAACACAATGGCTTCACTTCCAGCCTTGATTGATGCTAACGGAGTGTTCAATTCATGAGCAATTATAGTGGCTATTTCACCGATAATCACTTTTTTATCTTGGTCTAATATTCTATGATTTAGCTCCGTGTTTTCTTTTGTTTTCTCATTTATTTCTTGCTCTAAATTATTATTTAGAGCGATTATTTTATCTTGAAGATTTTGTTTTATTTCTTGTTCTACTAATCTGTTATAATGTGATTCTAGAAGCGATGAAATTCTCTTAAATAAATATAAATGTCGTTCATTGAAGAAATTCAATACTGTATTTTCAGAATCAATTACTCCAATAACTTTTTTCTTGTAAAATATGGGGACTGCGAGTTCAGACAATCTCAAGTTATCATCTACAATATATTTATCTTCTTTTTTTGTGTCAGGTATTAATTCGTGAATCCCAGCTATCAATTTATTAAGTGTATAATTTCCTATTGGTATTTCTATTATAAATAATTAATTTCAGATAATGAATGTTTTTAGGGCCGTAAGCGGCCTTTTGTATTAAAACGTTTTTATCAAAATCAATCCAGGTAGATCACGCAGTCCTCTAGGTATATTTTTGAAATAACATTTTTAACAGTCATCCAAAGTGCATCGTCTAAAGATAAAGTTTCATTGAGTTCTCTCGAGAAATAGGATATTATCTTGATCCATAATAGCTAGTTTTTTAATTCTTTGGTCCTTCGGTCCAGATTCTGCAACATAAATAATCCTAGTGTCAAAATAACCAAGCTCTCCCGTCATTCGTAGACTTTAAGTCTTTTTTTTGTATTTCTTTATTAAGATCATTTTTTAAAGCAAAATGTTTATTGATGTTTTCCAGAGATTTTTGATAGTTATGTAGGCCTTTATACGCTATCGATATTATTTTATGGAGATCTGAAATATCTTCTTTAGCTTTTTTGTACTTAGACGCTAGCACATTTTGAAGCAACTCAATTGTTTTTATGAATTTGCCCTGGCTATTAAAAACCTTACCTTGGATAAGAATATTATTAATGATAATATCCTCGTTATTTATTTGTTTGGCGTATTCGGTACTTAAATTGAGATGTTTGTTGCATTCATCGAAATTGTTTATACGATGATAAGTTTCGGCTATATTACTGTGAGTAATACAAAGTAATTCAAGGCTATCCGATTCGGTAAACGATAAGCATTTTAGAAAGTAAGTTAAGGCTTCATGATTCCTTTTTAGACAAAGTAGGCTATCTCCCGTGTTATTTAATGACCTTATAAAGCCATCATGATCTTTAATTTGTTCACGAATAGTTAAACTTTTAAGGTTGAATTCAAGTCTTTTTTCATGATCATCAAAATAATTGTAAATAAAACCGAGTGTATTATATGACGCAGCTTGATTTTTCAAATCATTATGATGGATAAAAATTGGAATTGCCGCGTTCACGAGTTCAAATGATTTTTTATAGAGCCCTAAAAAAAAACCGGAATAAGCTTTTAAGAGATACCCCTTCGCTAATAAATGTTCATTGTCTGTTTCCGTAGAAATCTGAGCTATTTCCTCCCCGGTTTTATATGACTTTTCTGGTTCTGACAAAACCATTGTCATGCCCTTTTCGAAATGTATGTCAATATTAGATTCTTGAATCCCCATTTTTTAGCCTATTATCTAAATCTATGGAATTTAATTTACTTTGATAAATCTTTGAATACTAAATATTTGATGTGTTTTCTTGTTGTAATTTTTGTTCCATATACCGTCAGAGGTTAAATCATCAATTCTTACGAAGCCAGAAGCATGAATAACTTGGTTATTCGGTCCAATGATGCCTACATGAGTTATTGAACCTTGAGTATTTTGAAAAAAAGCGAGATCACCAGTTTTCTTTTCATTAAAAGTAACGGATTTGCCCATTGAAACTTGAATAGACGAGTCTCTAGGTAGTTCTATTCCATAAAGCCTCATTATGACTTGTGTAAATCCAGAACAGTCTATTCCTGATGGTGTTTTCCCTCCCCATAGATAAGGGGTGTTTAAGTATTCTAAAGCAGTTTCCCAAACCGATTCCTTAAGACGTGTGTCGGTCTCGAGGTGGTATTTATTTTTACCGATCTTAAAAACTTCTTCTGCACCAATAAAACTACCTCTCGGTACCAAGTGTATTCCATTATGTTGTGTTAAATTCCCGAATAGACGATTTAGGTATGTGTATTCTCCTTTCCATTTTATTAACTCAACTTGCGTTAATGGGAGTAGCTGTTTTGGGTCTACGAAGCCAATATAACCATCTGCCTCGCTTTTTATTTGAGACCAATTACCATCTATATTTAAAATTTCAACGGGTTCTCCAAAAACCAATTGTGAAACGATTTCACTTTCGTCTCCGGCTTCTTTGCGAAGGGGGGCATTGGAGACAAAACAAAAAGCGAAAGAATCTAAAATTGTAATCAAAACCTACTTTATTTAGTTCACTAAAATTAAAAATTGAATGACTAATATTGACTATTTTCGTGTCAAGATATGAACAAATTAATATTAGTAACCAACGACGATAGCATTCACTCAAAAGGAATTAGGGAATTGGTCGAAGTGGCTAAATTATTTGGGGAAGTTGTGGTCGTTGCTCCAGATAAGCCCCAATCGGGAATGGGGCACGCGATTACTATTTCTGAACCTTTACGGCTATACCCGTTTGTGGGTTTTTCAAATGTAGAGGCTTATAGCTGTTCAGGTACACCTGTAGATTGTGTGAAATTGGCAGTATTTGAAGTTTTAAAGCGAAAACCAGATTTGTTACTTTCTGGGATTAATCACGGTGAGAATTCTTCTACGAACGTCTTGTATTCCGGCACCATGTCTGCTGCCATTGAAGGGGCTATGGAGGGGATTCCATCAATTGGTTTTTCTTTAGCAGATTTTGATGCAGATGCAGATTTTCATGGGACTAAAGAAATAGCGAAAAAAATTATCCCAAGCATACTCAATAATGGATTGTCTAAAAACACAAGCTTAAATGTAAATGTGCCAAAGTTGTCTAATGAGGACATTAAAGGAATTAAAGTGTGCACGCAGGCTCACGCTTATTGGGAAGATAAATTTGATTCAAGAAAAGATCAGTTTGGAAGGCCTTATTATTGGTTAACGGGTGAGTTTTCAGACATGGACCAAAGAAAGGATACTGATCTGTTTTACTTGAAACAAGGCTATGCGACTGTTGTGCCTACACATTTCGATTTGACAAATTACGCAGCTATTAATGATCTAAAATACCTTAATCATGAAGGAGAATTTTAATAAAGAGTTATTACTTGGAACACTTATAGGTATTATTACACCTATTCTATTTCTCCCTGTTCTGATTTATTGTCTATCTCTGTCAAATGGTTTAACCTTTGATATTGTTTGGACTCAGATTTCGAATAATAACATGAATACTAGTAAATACCTTTCTTTGGCAATGATTGTTAATTTACTATGGTTTTACTTCTTTCTAAACAAGGAGAAATACCATCATACCCGAGGAATTATTCTTGGGATGCTTTGTTTTGCCCCCTATATGATTTACATATATTTTATTCAATAAATGAAAAGAGTATTTATACTTGTTGGTGAGGCTTCTGGGGATTTACATGCTTCAAATTTGATTCGAGAGATTAATGCGATATCCCCAAATGTTAAATGGCAAGGCTGGGGCGGTGATTTAATGAAGCAAGAAGGTGTTCAACTTAAAAACCATATTAGAAATCTATCCTTCATGGGTTTTTTGGAAGTGTTACTGAATATTCGAACAATCCTAAAGAATTTCAAGAAATGTAAAACGCAGATTCAAGAATTCAAACCTGATGTCCTTCTATTGGTTGATTATCCTGGTTTTAATTTAAGGATGGCTAAATGGGCCAAACAGCAGGGGATTTCTGTTACTTACTATATCTCACCACAAATATGGGCATGGAAAGCTTCGCGCATAGAAATCATCAAGGAAACGGTCGATAAAATGTACTGTATTTTACCCTTTGAAAAGTTGTATTATGAAAAAGAGGGATTTCAGGTTTCCTATTTTGGGCATCCATTAATTGACGCAAAACAAAACTACGAACATCAAATAAAGGACAAGCCATCGGTCGTTAATAAAGGTGTTATAGCTATTTTACCTGGAAGTAGGGAGCAGGAAATCAAACGAAAACTAAGTACGATGCTACTTGCGGTTCAGAGTTTTGAAAACTTCAAACCTATTGTTGCGTGTGCACCGAATTTACCTTCTTCCTTTTATGACGTTTACCGTGAGAAATTCCCAATGGTTCAGTTTGTTTATGGTAAAACCTATGATTTACTTTCGATAGCAGAATTTGCTATTGTAACCTCAGGAACTGCAACACTTGAAACAGCCATTTTTAAAGTGCCTCAAGTCATATGCTACAAAAGCTCATACATATCCTACTGGATCGCACGTTCATTGGTTAATATAAAATACATTTCCTTGGTTAATTTAATCATGGATAAGGAAATCGTAGTGGAATTGATTCAAAAAAATGTAACCGAGACCAGAATTAAAGAAGAGATGACTAAGCTTATTTTTGATGAAGAATTTAAGCAGAGGATGCTCAATAATTATATTTCAATGTTGACTTTGTTAGGAAACGAAGGTTGTAGTAAAAAAATTGCACGAGATTTGATACATCATTATAAGTAATGATTTTATTAAAGAGACTATTTCTTATTTTATTCTTAGGTACGTTTTCTTTGAATGCGCAAAATTTGCGTGTAAATATTTTTTCAAAACATAAAATCGAAACATTAAAAGTTGATGCCTTGAATGGTAGCTATCAAATTCATAGTAGAAATGCCTTCATTGCCGAGTTTACAGAAGGACAATCATTAAAGTTAAACATAAACTCTTCGGGCAAAATTCATTTAACTCAAAATGGAGAATTTCTCGGGCTCTTTGATACATTGTCGTTGTTCCAGTCAAGTCATTTAGACTATCTGAGTTTTCACCCAGAATCAAAGAACAATATAAAAGTGAAATCTAGGCAATATGAAGGTGACTTTGAAATTACTGCGAAAGGTAATTTGCTTTCCATCGTTAATTTTATTTTCACTGAATCCTATTTGGAAGGTGTTTTAGCCTCTGAAGCCGGTATACGTTGTGCAAAAGAATACTATAAAGTACAGGCCATAATAAGTAGAACTTTTGCTGGTAATAATAAAGAAAAACACAAAGAAGAAGGATTCAATTTATGTGACGCTGTTCATTGCCAAGCTTATTACGGAAGATATCAAGGGGAGTCCTTAGATTTAACCTCTGGGATAAAAGAAACTTATGGTGAGGTTCTCGTAGATTCTAGTTATAATTCATTCCCAACTTTTTTTTCTGCAAACTGCGGTGGTCAGTCAGCCGAAACAGATCAAATTTGGAATCGTTTACTCCCGAATTATATGTCACAAGAGGATACCTTTTGTTTACATACGAGGCAATCTAGATGGGAGAAATATATTACAAAAAAGGAACTTTTAAATTTCATTTCAAATAAGTATTTCTATGATATTTCTAAGAAAAAGTTTAGAGATCGAGCATTCAACTTTAACCAGGACCTTAGAAAAACATTTTTTATTCATCCTTCATTTGGAATACCGCTCCGTGACGTAAGAAGTGCATTTAATCTTCGATCAACCTTTTTCACCTGTGAGCCTGTCGGGGATAAGATTTTACTTCGGGGAAGGGGGTTTGGCCATGGAATTGGTTTGTGTCAAGAAGGAGCAATGGGGATGGTGAAACTTGGATTGAACTACACTGATATTTTATCGTTTTACTTTCGTGGCTCCATGCTTTCAAATATGAGTACCCCTATTAATCATTGGTGATTACAAAGATATCTTCGTCTTGTCGTTTAAAGAACTTTTTCTCCCTGGCATAGGCTTCTAGGTTGTCTAACTCACTTATTTTTTTTAATTCGAACTTTGTTACCTTTAAATTATCCTTCATTTCTTTATTCTGAATCTTCAGTTCTTTAAGTACTTTCTTTTGACTGAAAATGTAGAAAATGTCATTGTCATCAATAAAAATCAGATAGATAAAGAAGACACTGAAGGTAATAACGAACTTATTCTTTAAAAAGGGGATTAGCTTTTTCACAGTTCAAATATATTAAATGGATCAATTCCGTTAAATGTGAGGACTAAAGCTTATCAAAGTAGAAATGTTGATTATTCTTCTTTACAATTATTGTAAATATTTTTCATAAAGGCAAGAAAGCCACGGTCATACTTGAAAACATCTTTAAGGCTGGAGAGTATTTCACAGGCCTCAGAATTAGACTGTCTTAGTTGAGTTAAGGTTACCGCACTAAGCATGGCGCCGTATTTCAAGGCTTTAATATCAGTTTCGGTCATGTTATAAAAGTCTTCTTCTGTTAATTCCTTGAGGTTTTCTATCTCTGTTTTCCAAATATTATTCGCCGTTCTTGCATCTTTTGAAGCAAGTCTAATTGGCGCTTCAATTAGTTTTATTACTGTGGGTTGGGTACTGATTGCAGCATATATTTCGCATCCTTCTATAAGAAGGTCTAATAATTCCGCTTTTTTCTCTGCATCTGCCCCGTTATAGATACTGTAAAACCCGTCATCTTCCTCTAGATTATAAAAGATGTAATTATCGAAGAAATCGTTTTGAAACTTATTTAACCACATCTTATGAATCTTCTCATTAAAGATCCCATTGATGTCTTTTTCAATGGCCATGGAAATGGAATTTATCGTTTCCTCCCAAGGATCTGATACAATTGGGTCAGGAAGCTCATTTCTGTAAATCCCGTAATATCCCTTTGCTAAAAATATACTAGGGGTAGGGTCATTGATGTAATCTGTTTTAACAAGATAATCTGATGCTTTCTTCACTAACTTCAAGAAATTACTATCTGCATGAATTTGAGTAAGTTCATCAAGGTTTTTTGTTGCAGTTACAATATATTCCTTCTCATAACCAATCTCATCTTCCTCAATCTCAGTTTCTCCACTTTTTAAAACAACTGAGTAAGTGTAACTAACTGCGAGCTCTACAGAGTAGTTACCAACTTTTAAAAATTCTATTTCTATATCCTCAGCATTGGCATCCCCATTAACGTATTCCCAATCTTTACCCTCATTACCTGAGAAAATCCACGTGGTAACTGCTCTTTTTGAACCATTATTTTGAAACAAAGAGTTGAACTTCACAGAAGCTGTAGGGTTGGTTTCGGAATCTAAAAACACTAAACTTTTGGATTGTTTAACATCTAAAGTAGGAGTTGGTGCTTGAGCAATTGATTCATTAAATGAAAATTGGGAAAGAAGAACGAGTAAAAAGGATATTAATTTCATAGTTGATATTGTCATTTCAATTATTATGCCGAAAATACAAGTTTATTGGTGACTTTGTATTAAGAGCTTTAAAATTTCTTGTGCAGCCTTTGATATTTTTGTCCCAGGCCCATAAATCCCAAAAACGCCGCATTCATTTAAAAAGGCATAGTCTTTTTGCGGAATGACCCCTCCGACAATGACCATGATGTCTTTTCTATTCATAGCCTCAAGTGCATGTATAACTTCAGGGACCAAGGTTTTATGTCCAGCTGCTAAGGATGATATACCTAGGATATGAACATCGTTTTCGATAGCTTGTTTTGCAGCTTCATTTGGGGTTTGAAATAAAGGACCGATATCGACATCGAATCCTATATCAGCAAAGGAGCTTGCAATTATTTTTGCACCTCGATCGTGTCCGTCTTGACCCATTTTCGCAATCATTATTCTTGGTCTTCTGCCTTCTAAGCTTACGAATTCATCAACCATCTCTTTGGCTTCCTTAAAGTCTTTATCCATAGCAACTTCTTTTGAATATACACCACTAATAGATTGTATTTTAGCCGTATATCTATTAAAAACGTTTTCTAGTGCGTCCGAAATTTCACCTAATGTACATCGTGCCTCTGCGCATCTAATTGAAATCTCTAGGAGGTTCCCTTTTTCATTCCGAGCTGCATTTTCAAGTTCTTTTAAACGCGCGATAACAAGGTCGTTATTTCTGTTTTCCTTTATACGTTGTAGCTTTGTAATCTGCGATATTCTTACCTTTTCATTATCTACATCAAGTATATCTATCTCTTCATCCCCTTTGTAAGGGAATAGATTCAAGCCAATAATATGATCTTTTCCTGAATCAATTCGTGCTTGTTTTTTAGCTGCCGCTTCTTCAATTCGCAGTTTTGGTACTCCGGTTTCTATTGCTTTGGCCATTCCTCCAAGTTCTTCAACCTCTGCAATTAGTGAAGCGGCCTCTTCCATAAGGTCACCTGTTAACTTCTCGATAAAATAGCTATTGTGATAGGGGTCGATAAAGGATGTGATTCCAATTTCTTTTTGTAGAAATAACTGTGTGTTTCTTGCTATACGCGCCGAGAAATCTGTAGGAAGTGCAATTGCCTCGTCAAGCGCATTGGTGTGTAAGGACTGTGTACCTCCTAGTACGGCTGACAATGCCTCTATGCATGTTCTAATTATATTATTATACGGGTCTTGCTCTTGTCAGTGACCATCCAGATGTTTGGCAATGCGTTCTAAGGGACATTGACTTTGGGTTCGTAGGGGCAAAGTCCTTTATTAAAGAAGCCCAAAGGAGTCTACCTGCTCTTAGTTTAGCGATTTCCATATGGTAATTCATGCCGATAGCCCAAAAGAAGCTTAATCTCGGAGCAAAATCATCTATTTTCAGTCCTGCTTTAATTCCCGTCCGAACATATTCAAGTCCGTCAGCAATCGTATAAGCCAGTTCAATTGCGGCAGTGGCTCCAGCTTCATGCATATGATAACCAGAAATAGAAATGGAATTATATTTTGGCATATTAGCTGCCGTGAATTTAAAGATATCCGAGATGATTCGCATTGAAGGTTCTGGAGGATATATATAAGTATTCCGAACCATGAATTCCTTTAAAATATCATTTTGAATAGTTCCAGATAAATCTTTTGCTGGAACGCCTTGTTCCTTTGCTGCTGCAATATAAAATGCCATGATAGGGAGTACAGCTCCATTCATCGTCATTGAAACCGACATTTGATCTAAAGGAATCTCATTGAAGAGTGTTTTCATATCCTCTATTGTGTCAATAGCCACACCCGCTTTTCCAACATCTCCTTTTACTCTTTCATGGTCAGAATCATAACCTCTATGAGTCGCCAGGTCAAATGCAACCGAAAGTCCTTTTTGGCCAGCATTTAAATTCCTTCTATAAAAAGCATTAGAGTCCTCTGCGGTTGAAAATCCAGCATATTGTCTTACCGTCCATGGCCTACTGGTATACATAGAACGATATGGCCCACCTAAGAAAGGAGGTAGTCCAGAAACAAATTGACAATGTTTAAGGCTTCTTGTGTCTTCTTGGAAATATTCTGTTTTGAAAGGGATCTTTTCCGCTGTTTCAAAAGCGCTTGCTTCCTTTTCTAAATTCACTTTTTTGAGAAAGTCAGTTGCCGTAAGTTTTTCGTACTTGTGTGTTTTAGGCATGTTGACGATTTTCGAAAATTAAATAATCAAAACCTAAGTAATCAGGAATACTTACCCAACTTATTTTTTTGTCGATTGTAGCAGGGTACAAGTTAATTCCGAGGAGCTGTTTTTCACCCGCGTCAAAAGAAAGGGTCTTTAGTTTTCGAGCTTCTGAAATATTACTTTTTAAGTTTGCTTTTATAATCTCTAGATGCTCACAATCCATCCATTGTAAGAATTGATTCCAACTATTCGAAATTATTTTCTCTGTTAGGTTTTCTATAATGAAAGACCCTTTTAATGGATCATTAACCTTAGATAAGTATGACTCCTCTTTTAATATATGCGAAATATTAAGAGCCATTCGTTGATACAACCAGTTGTTTTGATCATTAGAAAGAGTGTGTGAGGAATGAATTAAAACAGAATTTACACCTCCGCTAATAGCTGATATTGTTTCCGTAGTTTGTCTTAATATATTGATGTCGGGGTCTCGAAGTGATTTGTTCGACCATCCTATTTTAGCACTTATGTTGCATGTAGAATTCGACCTCTTGTTTTTAGAAAGCAAATGAAGCCACAACCATTTAAGTGCTCTTATTTTTGCGGTTTCCAGAAAAAAGTCACTGCCGATACCTACTTCAAATCGGATTCTACTTTCGTCTTGTACTGATTGCAGGAGTGTTTCACCAAAATAAAGTAGAAGCGATAGTTGGTCACTCGCTTTTGCTCCAATCTGTTCGATATTAAACCCATTTATAGCGATTGTCAAATTCGAATCTAAAACTTTATTAAGCCCTATAGGATTTAAAGGGTCAATCGATACACTAAAGTTCTTCTCATATTTTTTTGGCAGAAATTTAAAGAAACTGTTGATCTGATCTTCATTTCTGAATGCAATAACAATATGAATAATATCTAGATGAATTTCATTAAAAACAGTTTCCCAATTTGGGTCTGCTATTTGAATATTTAAGTTTAGTTCATTGGCACCATGAGAAAGACATTTTAAAAGAAAATGATTGGTTTCGATGGCATCGGTCAGGTTGTGGAAGGCTCCTATGTTCCAGTCATTAGGGATATTTTTAAAATCACTTTCAAAATTTAAAGAGTTTGTTTTATCTGTTGTGTCGATTTGAATTCCCTCCACCTTATTGTGGTAGATATGTTTTTCATTAGAGCCTGTCTCGGTCATTATTTTAGATCTCCATTCGGTCAGATCCGGTGCTTTAAAATTATCTAAGTTCAACTTCATAATTACTTCCTGTTTCAAAGATAGAATAAATGATTTTATTCATTAGGTTCTAAAGCCTTGAATTCTATTTGAAATCAAAAATGAAAGCTTTTGGGTCTTTTTTTGTAACTTCAAGTAAATGTTATTAAAGCTTTGTTTCTATGAGGGTTAAAAAATTATATGTGCCTTTAATTATTGTTTTTTCCTTGCTTTTTCAAAGTAGCATTCATGCTCAGGGATTTGCTTTTTCGGGTAGTAGATCTCAAGCATTGGCAAATGCTAGTGTATGTTTAACCGATGTCTTTTCTTATCATAACAATCCGGCTAATTCCTCTAAAATAAAGTATTTAACATTCGGTTTGTCTTATGAAAATCGGTTTCTATTAAAAGAACTACAACACCAGAGTTATGCCTTAGCCATACCTATTGCTAACGGAGTCTTTACCATTGGCGGTAATACTTTTGGTTATGAAGACTTCAGGACCTTTAAAAATGGTATTGGTTATGCCATGAGTCTCACGAGCGAGTTGTCCATAGGCATTCAGGTTAACCATCATGTAGTCAAACTCTCAGGCCCTTTCGGGAATGATCATACTTTGACGGGAGAATTAGGCTTGTCCTATAACATTACTCCGGAATGGAGATTAGGAATTGCCGTATTTAATCTTGGTCGCAATAAATTAGTTGAAGACCCCATTGAACGTTATACGACTTCAATTCGTCTCGGTACTGCGTACAAAGTATCTGCAAAAGTCTTGGTAGTTGGAGAAATTGAGAAGGATATTGTACACCCATTAAGGGCTAAGTATGGTGTGGAGTACCAACCTAATGAAAACTTGGTTTTTAGAATGGGATTTGCTACAAAACCCATCGAGTTGAGTTTTGGCTTGGGCTGGGTTTTTTCTACTAAATATTTCTTGGATTTTGGCACACAATATCACCAAATACTTGGCTGGTCTCCTAATATTTCATTTCGTTATTCTCTGCTCAAATGAATAAAATTATATTTTTTTTATTTCTGTTCCTTTATTTTATTCCTTTTGCACAAGAAAGAAACGACATAGTACAACAAAGAATTGAATTCATTTCAGAACAATTAGAATCAGAAAGTATTGATTTAACGAACCTACTAGAACGATTTAATTATTATTATGACAATCCCATTGATTTAAATAGTGCTTCGCTGGTAGACCTTGGAGACTTAGGCTTGCTTTCGGATATTCAAATCAATGATCTCATTGTACATCGCAAATTACATGGAAAGCTGATTTCTATCTATGAAATTCAAAGTCTAAGATTCTGGGATATCGAAACGATTGACTTAGTCCTTCCTTTTGTGACTTTAGATGAGCGTCTAGATGGTTTACATCTTAATTTCAAGGAGGCATTGAAAGAGGGCAAGTTTGATTTGTTTTTGCGCTTTCAACCGACCATTGAAAGTAAGTCAGGATATACTGAAGTCCCGGATTCCGTTGTTGCTCAATCAAGCAAATATTATTATGGAAATTCTCACAAATACTACTCACGGTTCCGATATTCGTATAAGACAAACAAAGGTTTCAAGATCAGGTTGCTGAAAAAGATGCTGGAGAAGCATTTTTTCGGGGGGCTCAAAAAAATGGATTCGATTTTTATTCATTTCATGCTTTTTATAAGGGGGGTAAGTATTTAAAATCGATTGCATTAGGGGATTATCAAATTCAACTCGGTCAAGGTATACAGCTTTGGTCAGGTTACGCTTTTGGAAAATCATCGGATATTTTAACAATGAAAAGAAATCCGGTCTCTATTAAGCCTTATACTTCAGTTGATGAGTCAAGGTTTTTCCGTGGTGTTGCTTTGAATTTTGCATATAAAAACTTTGACCTTTTGTTTTTTTCATCCTTAAAAAGGATTGATGCCAGTGGTATTCAGGATTCGTTAGAAGAGGATCTAGAAATTGTTTCTTCTATTAATTTGTCTGGATTACACAGAACTCATACGGAAATTGAAAAGCGAGATGCCTTAAGGGAGTTTATTTCTGGAGTATCTGTGCAATTTCAAAATGATTTTATTAAAATAGGGGTACAGGGTGTTTATCAGGAGTATGACCAGGCGCTTCAATTGAACATGCGCCCATATAATCAATTTTACTTTTCAGGCAGTCAATTATGGTCCATAAGTACGGATTATAATTATGTATATCGAAATTTGAATGTCTTCGGGGAAATAGCTTACTCAAGTAATGAACGGTATTCGGGTATCGCCATGCTTCATGGAGCTCTATTAGCCATTGATACCAGGTTAAGTCTGGGCTTGCTTTATCGTGATTACGATGAGAAATACCAAACGATGTATAATGCTGGTTTTTCTGAAGGGAGTCGCACCCAAAATGAAAATGGTCTTTACGCGGGATTTAAACTTAATTTGTCGGGTTCGTGGTCGATTAAAGCATACACAGATGTTTTTGAATTCCCATGGTTGAAATATGGTATTGATGCCGCTTCTCGGGGTCATGAGTTTCTAATACAGCCGATATATAGGCCAAATAAGTCCTTTGAAGTTTATGGTAGATATCGTGAGCAATTGAGACAAAAAAATGAATCTCCTTCCGAAGGTGACATTACCAAAATAGAGGATGTGACACAAAGGAATTTTAGAATCAATGTGAGTAATAAAGTGAATAAAGAATTGACGCTAAAAAGTCGCATTGAGTGGGTTTCAATTAAAAGGAAAAGTAGAAATACAGAGAGAGGGTTGTTAATTACTCAGGATATCGCTTACAAGCCTAAGTCGTTTCCGTTATCATTCACTTTGAGATACGCATTGTTTGACACGGATAGCTATGACTCTCGAATCTATTCTTATGAAAACAATGCACTTTATGTATTCTCTGTTCCTGCTCATTATTACAAAGGAAGCAGGTGCTACTTTTTGGCAAGGTATTCTTTTTCAAGGCGTATTGATGTCTGGGTAAAATATGGTTTTTTTCTATATAATAATAGAAACGAGATTGGTAGTGGAGCTGAGCAAATTCAGGGGGATCGAAAGTCTGATTTGACCGTTCAGCTTAAGATCTCACTTTAATTTAAGTTTCTTGTGTTACTTTTTTGAAGGTTTTGCGTTAGTCATGTATAGGATGCTCCTGCAAGTGCATTTTATACCTCATCAAACTAGAAAACCAAATTATTATGTCCTTATCTTCACTGTATCACCAGAGTGATACCCGCATTCAAACAGAATTGCAAACCATTGAAAGAGCAAAAAAAGACCCAAAACATTTTGCTCCATTGTATAACCAGTATCACGAGAGCATATACAGGTATGTTGTCAAAAGAGTAAATGACAGCGATCTGGCATGTGATATTACGTCAAATGTATTTGTAAAGGCAATTACAAATTTGCAAAAGTATGAATTTAGGGGAGTGCCTTTTTCTTCTTGGTTATTTCGTATTGCAAAAAGTGAGGTTTATCAGTCCTTTCGTAATCAAAAGGCAAGGCGAACTGTAAGTATCGATAAGGTCTCAATTGTTCAAGTTTTTGAAGAATTAGATGTAGATGGGGCGGAGGAAAACAAAGCCAAATTAACCAAAGCCCTTCGAAAGATAAATGAAAAAGAACTGGCTTTGATCGAAATGAGATACTTCGAAAAACGTTCTTACCGAGAAATAGGTGAAATTATTTCTGTAACAGAAAACAATGCAAAAGTTAAGACTTTTAGAGCACTGCAAAAATTGAAAGTATTATTTAAAGAATAACCTATATGAGAAAATTTCTATTTAACTATAAAGAGCCATCTTCAGAAGATGTTCGAAGTATGCGCGACTTTGATTTGGTTCTAAAAAAAATTAAAGTGCAACGAGATTATTGGAACAACCCTTGGTTTTATGGTGCAATTGGTTTTGCGTCTATTTCATCCTTATTAATTTTTATTTAGTGGTGTTTAATTATTAATTATGCTTTTTCGGCTTTGTATAGTAGCGAAATTTGCCTAATTTCGTAAAGAATTATAATCTGTTTTTAAGATGAAAAAAATTACAGTCTTCTTATTCTTCTCTTTATTTCTATTTGCATTGAATGGGCAACACGCTAATTTCAATTCTCAAAGAAACTGGTCTTTACATAAAAAAGAGCTTCAAATTGGCTTTGGCGCAACTCAGTTTAATGGTGATTTAGGAGGGGCTGAAGGAATAGGTAGAGACTACAGTTTAAAAGATATCGATTGGCCATCTACTGGTTTGGCATTTTGGTTGGGATACCGACAACGCTTTCATCCCTATTTTGCGACTACAACAAGCTTGTGCGTTTTTAATTTAAAGGGTGATGATTCCTTATCTGAGGAAGTAATGCGAAATACAAGAAACCTACATTTTAGAAGTATTGGAATTGAAATTCAGCAGCGTTTAGAATTTATCTTTGCGGCCAATGAAAAGTTTGGTTCTACTTACAATCTTCCTGGGCAGTATTCAAAAAAGAATCGTTCTCAACAGTACTATATTTTTGGAGGTATTGGACTATGTTATTTTAATCCAAAAGCTCGTAATGAGGATGGAGAATGGACTTCTTTGAGGAAGTTGAGAACAGAAAACCAAGACAAACCTTACTCACCATTGACGCTTACCATGCCTATGGGCTTCGGATTTAGAATCGGAGTTTCAAAAACGTGGCGCGTGGGTGTTGAGTTGGCATATGTGAAAACATTTACAGACTACATGGACGATGTGAGTACGGTTTATGCAGACCCTATTAACCTCTCGCCTGAAGCAGTTTATTTAGCTAATCCAGTTTCTGGAAATCCGTCATTTGCTCCAGGACAGCAAAGAGGTGATCCAGATCAGAAAGATGCTTATTATCACATGAACGTTGTCTTTACCAGAAACATTACGTATAAAGATTACGGAAGACAACGCACTAAATTGAATTTAAAATCAGCTGGTAGATACAAAGTGTAACCGGCGATTTCTGAAATATTAAAAGGCGAGTTTTCACTCGCTTTTTTTATACCTTTGAATATGTACTATTTACTCAGGAAAATCCTCTTTATTTTTGACCCTGAAAAGGTGCATTATTTCACCATGAACATGCTTTCTATTGTTCTTAAAACCTCACCTTTTAGATATCTGTTTAAACGAGTTTTTCAAGTAGAAGATAAGTCTTTAGAAACAGAAGTATTCGGTTTGAAATTTAAAAACCCAGTGGGTTTGGCCGCGGGTTTTGATAAAAACGCAAAATACATCAACGAACTCTCATACTGTGGATTTGGTTTTATTGAAATTGGTACTATAACCCCTAAGCCACAAGATGGTAACATTAAGGTCCGTTTGTTTCGTTTAAAGGAAGACGAGGGGCTTATTAATAGAATGGGCTTTAATAATGACGGTGTGGAAATGGCCATTCATCATTTGAAAAAGGCTAGGAAAAATGGTGTTTTGGTGGGGGGAAATATAGGAAAGAATAAAGTAACGCCTAATGAAAATGCGGTCTCTGATTACTTATTATGCTTTGAGCGCTTATTTGATTACGTCGATTA
This sequence comes from Flavobacteriales bacterium UBA952, assembly GCA_905182495.1. Classification (GTDB taxonomy): domain Bacteria; phylum Bacteroidota; class Bacteroidia; order Flavobacteriales_D; family Crocinitomicaceae; genus UBA952. The sequence continues at coordinate 30,332 of CAJJBU010000009.1, read as the reverse complement.
TTTTGTAGTAAATGTATCTTCACCAAATACACCAAACCTGAGAGATCTACAAGAAAAAGAACCGCTTAAGTTGTTATTGACCCAAATCGTTAATAAAAACGAAAGTTTCGAAAAACCTAAGCCTATTCTTCTGAAAATAGCTCCTGATTTAAGTAATAGTCAATTGGATGACATCATTGATCTTTTTACCTCTACGGGTATTGATGGAATTATTTCGACGAATACGACGATCTCTAGGGATAATCTAAAAACAAGCGCTTCACGAATAAAAGACATAGGTGCTGGCGGATTATCTGGAAAACCTGTTCGTGCTAGGTCTACAGAAGTGATCCGATATTTAAATGAGCATTCAAATGGTACTATTCCAATCATTGGAGTAGGGGGGATACACTCTGTAAATGATGCGATCGAAAAAATAAAAGCCGGGGCTTCCTTAATTCAAATGTATACGGGGTTTATTTATGAAGGCCCGGCCCTAATTAAGCGAATTAATAAGGCATTAATTGATTTCAGAAAAAATGCCTGAAACACCTATTAAATTAATTGAATGCCCTAGGGATGCCATGCAAGGTATCAAGGAGTTTATTCCAACGGATCTTAAGGTCGCCTATATAAATCGTTTATTAAAATGTGGTTTTGATACACTTGACATGGGGAGCTTTGTTTCCTCTTGTGGTTGCGGAGTTAGCATTAACTTTGATATGGATAAAATCGAAGCAAACAACAACACAAAGTTATTAACGATTGTGGCAAATAAGAGAGGGGTAGAGGAAGCGATACAACATGATTCAATCTCCTATTTAGGTTATCCATTCTCGATTTCTGAAACTTTCCAGAAGAGAAACATTAATAAAGGAATCGATGAATCGATGAGGGTATTGCATCAGGTATATGATTTAGCGGCTTCTAGGGGGAAAGAGGTGGTATTGTATCTTTCTATGGGCTTTGGCAACCCCTATGGTGATCATTGGTCTGAAGAGTTGGTAGAGGAGTGGGTGGAAAAGCTTCAGTCTACTTATACATCTTCCATTATTGCTATTTCGGATACAATAGGATGTGCAAACCCTATCCAGGTAAAGAACCTTTTTGCGAATTTGAACAAGTCATTTCCTAAATTAGAGTTGGGAGCACATTTACATGTACTTCCTAGCAACGTAGATCTTCTTGCTGCTGCTGCGTTTGATGGGGGGTGTAGGAGGTTTGATAGCGTTATCAAAGGTTATGGAGGATGTCCTATGGCTAAAGATGAGTTGACAGGGAATATGCCCACAGAATTGCTGTTGAAATGGATGGCTACTCAAAAGATTGCGAACGGAATTGACCAAGCGGCGTTCAAAGACGCCCTTCATTTCTCAGAAGTTGTTTTTTCAAAATTGTAATTACTTTAAAATGATTAATAAGCTCTATATTTTTCTAACACTTTGTATTTCGGTTTCTTTATTGAGTTGCGGCACTGATGACTCACTCGTTGAATTAGGTGACAAAGACGGGGTCGAAGTTATGCCTGATGTTGAAATTGATCTATCATCAAGTCAGGAGTCAAAACTACTCGATGAATCAGGGCTTTTTTCAGAATCGCAATTTGGGAAGGTTAAAATTTTGGATACGCTTTTCCTGTCAATTCATAGCTCAGTTCAGGATGGTTTTGCCCTGATGTTTAAATTTGATTCTGTAAATAAAAAAGTACTTAAAACATACGTTTTTGATCGAAATTCTGATGGTGAATTGATTCAAAAGAATGCATTTAATGGAATTTTGTTGGGAAAAGATACACTGGTCTATGATTATCCGAGATTAATGATGCGTTTTGTAGAGCGTTACGGCAAGGGTGACCTTTATTCATATAATTGTTGGTTTGGTTTTGACCGTAATATTGACAAGTATGTTTTTGATCACTGCATATCAATTAACAAAACCTATGAAGATCGAAGGAACTCTTTGGATGTTTATTTTTCGGAGGTAGAGTCAATTGAAGATCAGCTAATGACAGACAAACAGGTACTTTCAGTTTTAGAAGAGAATAATTATTTGAATTAAAGCTCTTTGTTTACACCAACGCCGAATAAGGCAAAGTCATATTTCCCAGGGTCGTTGGCGTCCATCTTCCGCAAGTATTGAATAAGCTCCTCATTTGTTTTCCAATCGTTTTGTTTCCGATTTAAGATACCTAAGGACCTAGCGACATTACCCGTATGAACATCTAAGGGGATATAGAGCTCACTTTTAGGAATTTGATCCCAAAGTCCAAAGTCTACTCCTTTTTCTGAGCTTCGAACCATCCACCTTAAAAACATTATGAGTCTCTTACAAGCAGAATTTTTTTCTGGATTGGAAATGTGTTTTTCACTTCTTTTCTCATGCTTAACAGCTAAGAAAGTATTTCTAAAATTGACAATCCTTTGTTGGAGGTTTTTTTCTTGACCCTCTTGAATCTCAAATGCGTTTTGTAGACCTTCATTTTTGTAAATGTTTTTTAAGCTTCTGCAAAAGAAATCCAGATCGGTCGGGTTAAAGGTTCTGTGAACAAATGGAAGCGGTGTTCCTGATTTATAATTTATGATAAAGTTGTAAGGGTTATGGTCAAATATTTCCATGAGCCGTTCCCCACTTTTCAAGATACTTTGTCTGTTTCCCCAGGCAATGGTTGCCATGAAAAAAGCGGCGATTTCTACATCTTCTTTTTTAGAAAATCGATGTGGAATTTGAATGGGATCTTTTTCAATGAATAGCGGCGATTCGTATTGATTAGCCTTAAAATCAAGGTATTCTTTTAGGTCCTCAAATGTCATCTATGGTATGAAGTTTCCGTCGACCATCGTTAAGGTTCGATCTGCCATTTTAGCCAATTCCTTGTTATGGGTTACGATGACAAAGGTTTGTTTAAATTCTTCTCTTAATTGAAAAAACAGCTCATGAAGTTCTTGTGAGTTTTTAGTGTCTAGGTTACCAGAGGGCTCATCACCGAAGATTATTTTAGGATTGTTAAATAAGGCTCGACATACTGCTGCTCTTTGCTGCTCACCACCCGATAACTCTGAAGGCTTATGGTTAAGTCGGTCCTTTAGGCCTAATCTTTCTAAAAGCATTTCGGCCCTTTGCTGTGCTTCTTTTTTGTTATCACCTCTAATCAGTCCCGGAAGCATTACGTTTTCACATGCCGTAAACTCTGGTAAAAGCTGATGAAACTGAAAGATAAAACCAAGTTCCTTGTTTCTGAAAGCGGATAACTCATTATGTGAAAGCGCTAAGGGATCAATATTATTGATCAGTAATTCTCCAGAATTTGGTTGGTCAAGGGTACCTAATATTTGTAACAAAGTAGTCTTTCCAGCCCCTGAAGAACCTACGATTGAAACAATTTCTTGTTCCTTGATTGTGAGGTCTACACCATTAAGAATTGGCAGTTCACCATAGGACTTAACTATTTGTTTCGCCTGAAGAATCATTTTTTAAGTTTCAATTGATGCCCCATTTTATCTCTCTTGGTTCTTAAATAATCTTCATTATGGATATTGCTTTCTATTTCGAGAGGAACATTTTCAACAATCTCTATTCCATATCCAATGAGTCCCGTTCTCTTTTTGGGATTATTAGAAAGTAATCTCATTTTCTTGACATTTAGGGCGCGAAGCATTTGTGCTCCAATACCATAATCTCTTTGGTCAGGTTTGAAACCGAGTTTAATGTTAGCATCGAAAGTATCAAAGCCTTCCTCTTGAAGTTTGTAGGCTTTAAGTTTATTGACGAGTCCAATACCTCTTCCTTCTTGATTCATGTATACGATAACCCCTTTTCCTTCTTTTTCAATCATGTCCATGGCAACATGAAGTTGGGGCCCACAATCACATCGGCAGGATCCAAATATATCTCCTGTAATACAAGACGAGTGCACCCGAACAAGGATAGGCTCGTCTTCATCCCATTCACCTTTGACTAGCACAAGGTGATCTTGGTTGTTCGTTGTGTCTTTAAAAGCATGAAGTTGAAAGTCTCCAAGGTCCGTTGGCATTTTCACATCAACCGTTTTTTCAATTAGAGATTCATTCTTAATACGATATTTAATCAGCTCTTCTATCGAAATGATTTTTAGATCAAACTTTTTGGCAATTTTGATAAGCTCAGGTAACCTAGCCATGGTCCCATCATCATTTAAAATCTCCACAATAACGCCAGCCTCTTCAAACCCTGCAAGTCTTGATAAATCAACAGCGGCCTCCGTATGTCCGGCTCTTCTTAGTACGCCGCCGTTTCTTGCACGTAATGGAAAGATGTGCCCTGGCTTCCCTAATTCTTCAGGTCTCGTATTAGGGTCAATCATAGCCAAAATGGTTTTTGATCTGTCACTAGCGCTAATTCCTGTTGTACAACCATGTCCAATTAAATCAATACTAATCGTAAATGGTGTTTCGTAGGCTGCAGAATTATTTTTCACCATCAACTCAAGCCCAAGATTATCACATCTTTTTTCACTTATAGGTGCGCAAATCAATCCTCTTCCATGCGTCGCCATAAAGTTAATGAGGTCAGGTGTTGCGTTTCTAGCGGCTGTTAAAAAGTCTCCTTCATTTTCACGATCTTCATCGTCAACTACAATAATCACGTTGCCATTTTGAATTTCTTCAATGGCTTCTTCTATTGTATTTAGTTTAAATTCCATAGGGTTAATCAAAAGTAAATCATTTTCACCACTTCTATTTTGAAGGGATTGCTTTTAGGGTTTCTAAATAAAAGTTCCAAAATTTTTGAACTGAAGAAATTTGAACTTTTTCATCTGGCGAATGGGCTGCTCTAATGTTCGGTCCAAATGAGATCATGTCAACATCGGGATAATTGGTGCCTAGAATCCCGCATTCTAAACCCGCATGGCAAGCTTTAACTTGTGGCGTTTCATTGAAAAGATCTTTATACAACTGTTCCATTATCGTAAGAATAGCTGAATTTGGATTTGGTTGCCATCCTGGGTAATCTCCGGTTTGTTTTACTTCACAACCCATATTCTCAAAATTAGAACGCATAACCATTGCGATTTCATCCTTTGTAGATTCTACGCTACTTCTTTGTAGGGATTGCGTGATAAATTCTCCTTTTGAAATCAAGACTCTAGCAAGGCTAGATGATGTTTCAACAAGTCCTTCTATGTCGGGACTCATTCGGTAAACCCCATTGTGCAAACTGCAAAGTGAATTTAAAATGGATTTACAATCATTTCGATCTAAAACTTTTTCAAGCGGTGAAACTTCAGTTATTGTAATGATAAAATGAGGTTCAATACTTTGATATTCTGTTTTTAATATTGCGATAAGTGAATTGAATTCGGATTTTAAAGAATCAATGTCTGAGGTCGCTACAGAAAGTGTCCCCTTTGCTTCTCTAGGAATAGCATTTCTAAGACCTCCACCATCAAAATAACCAAGACATAGGTCTGTTTTACGTGATAAATTCCAAAGGATCCGCGCGAGCCATTTATTGGCATTTCCTCTTCCTGAGTCTATATCCATTCCCGAATGCCCGCCTACTAAACCTTTGATTGAAATTTCAAAAAACGTATGATTTTCCGGGGGAGTGATTTGCTTGTAGTTATAGGATGTGTTTGTATCTATTCCTCCAGCACATCCAATTGAGAGCTCGTCATCGTCCTCTGTGTCTAGATTCAATAATATTTGACCATTAAATAGGCTTCCATCCATCTCTTTGGCTCCAGTCATTCCTGTTTCTTCGTCAATCGTGAATAGTGCCTCGAGTGGGGGGTGAGCAATATCCGTTGATGAAAGCGTTGCCATTATTGTTGCAACTCCTATTCCGTTGTCAGCACCAAGTGTTGTTCCATTGGCATCAACCCAATCACCATTCACTTGCATTCTGATGCCTTCTTTATCAAAGTCAAAAACAGTATCCCCATTTTTTTGGTGTACCATATCTAAATGAGACTGAAGGATCACTGTTTTACGATTTTCCATTCCAGGTGTACCAGGTTTTTTAATAACTACATTTCCCGTTGCATCTTTTTGGGTTTCAAGATTTAAATCATGACCGAATTTCATCATGAATTCAATAACACGTTCTTCTTTCTTCGAAGGTCTTGGCACTGCATTTAAATCTGCAAAGTGATTCCAAAGACTTTTGGGTTCTAATGTTCTAATAGACATATTTATGGGAATTTAGGATATTGAATAAAATTAGGTTCTCTTTTTTCTAAAAAGGCGTTTTTGCCTTCCTGTGCCTCTTCAGTTAAGTAATACATAAGGGTTGCGTCACCAGCAAGTTCCATTAGACCATGTTGTCCGTCTAACTCGGCATTTAAAGACCGTTTAATCATTCTTATGGCTAAAGGACTGCGTTTCATGATTGTTTTACTCCATGCAACCACCGTGTTTTCTAATTCAGATAGAGGAACGACTTTATTGACCATCCCCATCTTTTCCGCCTCATCTGCAGTATATTGCTCACATAAAAACCAAATTTCTCTTGCTTTTTTCTGACCTACGTGTCGAGCTAGATATGAGGAGCCAAAACCACCATCGAAGCTTCCAACTTTAGGGCCTGTTTGTCCAAAAATTGCATTTTCACTCGCTATAGTTAAGTCACACACCACGTGAAGAACATGGCCTCCACCTATGGCATATCCGTTCACCATCGCAATCACTGGTTTAGGTAGTGATCGGATTTTCTTGTGTAAATCCAAAACATTTAATCGTGGAACTCCATTTTCGGAGATATATCCTCCAACACCTTTAACATTCTGATCTCCACCAGAACAAAATGCCTTGTCACCAATTCCGGTGAGTACAACGACATTAATTTCCTGTGTTTCTCTACAGATATTAACGGCGTCCAGCATTTCAAAATTTGTTTCAGGCCGAAAGGCATTGTATACCTCAGGTCTGTTAATCGTTATTTTTGCGATACCTTCAAAGAAATCAAATTTGATATCTTCATAGGATTTAATGGTGGTCCAATTTCTTTCTGACATAACATTGTTTGTGCAAAAATAACAACATCAAACGAAAGGAAAGGTTTAAACGGGGTTTAGTTTATTGCTGTTTTGAGTAATAATTGTTAATGAATTACAATTTCATCTATAAACGTCCATGGTTTATGACCATTACCAGGCAAACCAATTGGAATCAGCTTGTTTGTTTGAATTTGAAATCTGAGCTTTTTTGATCTTTGACCCATTTTCACTTTAATAATTTCAGTATCTATTTTTTGACTTAGAAAGATGTTATTCCTTCTTTTAGAGCAGTTTTCAATTTTGATTTCATTAGGTAAATAAATCCATGAACCATTCGATTTCAAAAAGCTTAAATCAACATGCTTGATTTTAATTTTCTTTGGTAATTCTATTTCGAAAACAATAATGTTGGTATCAAACCCAATCCATTCATGTCCTCTCCAAGGCTGGGAACCTCTTTGACCATCTGTCAGTATTGATGGGGAATGGTTGTATTGTTGGTTAGGTTGGGTTAAATACCTTACAGGTATACCTAATGCTTTGTGATTTTCTATAAGAAGATCTGAATTCAATCCTGTTTTGCTACTCGTGAATGAAACTTTAATTTTCTGCGTTTCATTTTTTGTTCTTTCTATGATAAAGTGTTGTTTGTTTTTCAAGATGAAATCTAAGTCTTCAAGTTTATTTTGATATTGAATACGTGCTTTGAATTCCTCTTCTTGGTCTTTAGATTCTAATTCAATTCGAAGACCTTTTTTTTCAGTTTTAGTATTGATATTCGCAAGTTGACTTGTTTTTGAATAGTTGACATGAAGCAGGTCGAGTTGTTTCAGATGGCCATTACTTAAAATGCTATAAAACGTCTCATAATCTGGTTTTTCCGTACACCATAAAGTTTGGCTTAAGGCTATAGCCCTCGGGTAGGCCATGTATTCAAGCTGCTTAAATGTTGAAATGTATTCTGTCCATAAATTGGCTTGACCACCAAGGATATAATTTGCATGCGCGGCATCTAACTCCTTTGGGATTGGATTGAATTGGTATACTTTCTCTAGTGATGTGAACCCACCGATAGCAAGAGGTTCGTTGTTTGTTTTTCCTTGGTAATGGTCAAAGTAACAATGGGACCCAGGTGACATAATGACGTAGTGTTCCTTTTTACAAGCTTCAATACCGCCATCAAATCCTCGCCAAGACATCACTGTTGCATCTGGGGATAAGCCACCTTCGAGTATTTCGTCCCAGCCAATAATTCTCTTGTTTTTTGTTGCAAGGTACTTTTCAATTTGAGTAATAAAATAGCTTTGTAATTCATGTGCATCTTTAAGCTTATTCACTTTGATTACCTCCTGACATTGTTCGCATTTATTCCATTGCGTTTTGGGTGCTTCATCGCCGCCAATGTGAATGTATTCACCAGGAAACAGTTCAGTAACCTCATCTAGTACCTTCTTAAGAAACGTAAGGCTTTCTTCTTTTGCGCAATAGACATCTTCAAAAACACCCCAAATACCCGGGACGCCTTGCGCAATACCTGTACAGGAAAACTCAGGATAGGCTGCCAATGCAGCACGGCTATGGCCAGGCATTTCGATTTCTGGGATGACCGTGATGTGTCTTTTTCCAGCATAGGCTACTACTTCTTTAATTTCTTCTTGGGTATAAAATCCTCCATGTCTCTCCTTTTTAAAACTCCTAGGGGTGGTTGTATAGTGATTTAATAAGGTGCTGTCTCGCCATGCTCCTATAGTTGTTAATTTTGGAAAAGCTTTTATTTCTATACGCCATCCTTGATCGTCGGTCAGATGCCAATGGAATTTATTGAATTTATAGATTGCCATTAAATCCAAATACCTCTTGACTTCTTCAACTGAAAAAAAATGCCGGGAAACATCCAGGTGAAGTCCACGCCATTCAAATTTAGGATAGTCTTGCACAAAGGCATTCTGGATATATTTAAAATCATTTTCTGTTTGAATCAACTGCATAAGAGATTGCATTGCATAGTATAAAGCAGACTCACTAGCGTATGAAATGAAGATATCATCACTAATTGCAATGGAATAAGACCCATTGGGAACGTTTTTAAGCTCCCTTAACCTAATTAAAGGTCGAATAGCTTCTTTTGTGTCTAATGAATGAAAAGTGCTTAAAAGGAGTTTAAACTGGATTAATGCTTCTTTCGAGAACTGGCTACTTTTTATACTCAAACCTTGAGGCAAGTAAAGTTTACCCGGTGTTTGTTTGTAAACAACAGGGCTCGGGAGTATCGGTGAATAAGTGTTGTTTTGCAAAAAACAATGGAAACCAATAAGGATGTATATGAGAAGAGCTAATGGTTTCGACATTTATTTTTTTTGGTTTGTGCGAAGTTAAGAAATACCCGTAGTATTTATTTTAAAAAATGATGATATTTCGAAGTGCTACTTTTATAATTATCTTTGCGTAAAATGAAATAAATGAAGATTGCGAATAATATTCTAGAGACAATTGGGAATACACCTTTGGTACGATTAAACAAGGTTACAAAAGAGGTTGACGCAACCGTTTTGGCTAAGGTTGAGTTTTTCAATCCAGGAAGTTCTGTTAAAGATAGAATGGCTGTTAAAATGGTAGAAGATGCCGAAGCTGATGGCCGTTTAAAGCCAGGGGGAACAATTGTTGAAGGCACCTCTGGTAATACAGGTATGGGGTTGGCTTTAGCTGCTATTGTTAAAGGGTATAAGCTTATTTGCGTTTCTACTGACAAGCAATCTAAGGAGAAGTTTGATATATTAAGAGCCGTTGGTGCTGAGGTTATTGTTTGCCCTACAGATGTAGATCCAAAAGACCCTCGATCTTATTATTCTACTTCTAAAAGAATTTCTGAAGAGACGCCTAATTCATGGTATGTTAATCAATACGATAATCCGTCAAATGCAATTGCGCATTATGAGCAGACAGGTCCAGAAATCTGGGAACAAACGGATGGTAAAATAACTCATTTTGTATCAGGTGTAGGTACAGGAGGTACCATTTCTGGAGTCGGAAAATATTTAAAGGAAAAAAATCCAAATATCAAAATTTGGGGTATTGATACTTATGGTTCTGTTTTTAAGAAATACCATGAAACGGGTATTTTTGATCAAAACGAGATTTATTCATATATCACAGAAGGTATTGGAGAGGATATCCTTCCTGAAAATGTCAATTTTGATATCATTGATGGGTTTGAAAAGGTAACGGATAAAGATGCGGCGGTTTATACTCGTAAGATGGCTAGAGAAGAAGGTATTTTTGCTGGAAACTCATGTGGTTCTGCAATTAAAGGCGTGATTCAGTTGAAAAACCATTTTAAAAAGGATGATGTTGTGGTCGTTTTATTACATGATTCTGGAAGTCGTTATGTAGGTAAAATGTATAATGATGAATGGATGCGTGAGCGTGGATTCTTAGATGAAGAAATTCTTACTGCAGGGGATTTGGTTAAGGATCATGAAGGCCGGCCTCTTGTGACTGTTTTTGCTGAAGAATTAGTTTCACATGCCATTGGGAAAATGAGAAAATTCGGTATTTCCCAAATCCCAGTAATTAAAGACAATGAGTTTGTAGGATCCATTGATGATAGTGTGATTTATCAGACCCTTGTCGAGCAACCTGAATTGCGTGATGCAGCAATTTCCTCAATTATGGGACCTGTATTCCCTGTCGTAAAAAGCGGCACACATTTAGAGGAGTTGTGCAAACTAATAAATAAACACACACCAGCAGTACTTGTTGAAATGGAGGATGGAACGAAACATATCGTGACGCGGTACGATATTATTTCTGCAATGTCATAGGAATGGAGAAACGAGCTTTTGTTGATCAATTACAGCGTGAAGTTTCTATTCCCAACCCTCCAAAGAGGATTGTTTCTTTAGTTCCCTCTTTAACGGAGCTTTTACATTACTTGGGCTTTGAAGACGAGGTCATTGGTATCACCAAGTTCTGTGTTCACCCCGAAGTTTGGTTTAAGAATAAAGAAAGAATAGGAGGGACCAAAAGTTTGAAGGTTGATAGAATCATTGAGCTCAAACCTGATCTTGTTATCGGTAATAAAGAGGAAAATACGATTGAAGATATTTCAGACTTAGAAAATTTTGTTCCTGTTTGGATGAGTGACATTTATACTTTTGATGGTGCCCTGGATATGATACGGAGATTAGGAGTTGTTTTAAACAGTGAGGAACGCTGTGAAAAATTGATCTCCCAACTGCGATTTTTGTTTGGCGAATTAGAATCAATTGGAAAAGATAAGTCTGTATTATATTTTATCTGGAAAGAACCTGATTACTTAGCTGGTGATGAAACATTTATAGGCTCTTTATTGGAGAAGATTGGCTTTAAGAATGCCTGCGAAATCTCTCGTTATCCCGCTCTAGAGGAGTTGACATCGGTAACGACAGATTACGTTTTTTTAAGTTCAGAGCCCTTTCCTTTTTCAGACAAACATAGCGCCTATTATCAATCCTTATTCCCGAATGCCAGAATCTTACTAGTGGATGGTGAAATGTTTTCATGGTATGGACCTAGGATGCTAGAAGCGGCTGATTATTTTAAATCACATCTCAAATCCCAGCTATGAAGGATATCGTATTTTATGATGGTGCATGTTCACTTTGTTCTAGAGTCGTTCGTTTTATCCTTAAACATGAAAAGGATGATCGATTGTACTTCGCTACTTTACAAGGAGATTTTGCGCATTCATTTTTGCCGAAGAAAGGACTTTTACAAATAGATATGAAAACTTTTTATTTACTGCGGAAGAACCAAGTCTACCATAAGTCTACAGCAGCATTGAAATTAATCTCTTATTTAAAATGGTACTTTAAAATCGCATTGATTTTTTGGCTTATTCCTCGATTGTTTCGTGATATGGCTTACGATTTTATATCAAAAAATAGGTATCGATTCTTTAAGGATCGATGTGATATAGGAAGTGTAGATGCGCGTAGATTGCTTTAAGAAGATTTCAATATTATCAGTCTCTTTTTGATTCCCTCTAATTTTGAAATAACGAGTTGTTTAGAATCTACAGAGCCTTTACTGCCCTTAGATTTCATAGCCTTTTTAGCGCCATCTAATGTAAACAGTTGAACCTTTACAAGGGAGTATATGATGTTGATTTCCTCAACCTCTTTAACGGAATAAAGTCTGTTCCCTTTCTTATTTCTTTTTGAAACTTTTAAGCTGAATTCTTTTTCCCAAAAACGCAAAAGAGAAGCATTCACATCAAGCAATCCAGCGAGCTCGCCAATGCTGTAATAGAGTTTTGAAAGACCTTTTGTATCGATAACCGGCACTGTAGTAATTAATTTATTACCGAAAATAGTTATAATTTTGCATTCCTAATGCGCTTTAGAATATCTAAACATACTTTTTTATCAACGGTTTTCAGTCTTTCCGTATTGAGCTATATTGCCCAACCTGATGAAGTACTTGAATTAGCTCCAATTGACTCTACTGATATCCTCGATGAGCTACTGGGACAAAAGTCTGATGCCATTATTAAATATGCCAAGCAATTTATGGGTGTGCCTTATGTTTGGGGAGGTATGAGCCCTTCAGGATTTGATTGTTCTGGCTTCATAAATTATGTCTTTAGAGGGTTTGGGTTTAGTTTAACGCGTACTAGCTATGGTTTGGCTGAGCTAGGAACGACGGTTTCTCTTAAGGAATTGCAACCCGGTGATTTGATGTTTTTTAAAGCGCGTAATTTAAATTCAAAGCAAGTAGGGCATGTTGCTTTAGTCGTAGACACATCAGATGGGGTCATTAAATTTATACACGCAGCTCGAACGGGAATAAGAATAGACAAGTTTAATAACCATAGCTATTATGTTCCTCGCTATATTAGGTCAAAACGACTTGACTATGTTGGTTTCTAAAATATATATAAGATGAGTTCAGCTATTTTCGGGAGGAAACATTGGCTTTTTGTTTTCTTAGCAGGATTATTTATTACCAATGCGGTCACAGCCGAGCTTATAAGTAATAAGCTTATTGAGATACCAATTTCTTTTGATTTTTTCGGTGGAAAGGTTGGGCCTTTTGTGACGATTGTTGGCATTCTTCCATGGCCAATTGTATTTCTTTTAACTGACCTTCTTAATGAATTCTATGGCTATAAAGTAGTTCGGCGCTTGAGTTGGATAACAGCCATCTTAATAGCGTACTGTTTTATCATTGTAGGGATCGCAATGGAAATACCTGCGGTGAATATTGAAGGGTCGAATCTTTCCGATGACGCCGCTTTCAATAAGGTATTCGGTCAAGCCCAAATGGTTATTGTTGGTAGTATCTGCGCTTTTTTAGTTTCTCAGCTTTTAGACGCTTATATTTTCACTTGGATCAAGTCTAAAACAGGAGAGAAATTTATTTGGTTAAGGAGCACAGGTAGCACATTGGTATCGCAGTTTATTGATTCTTACATCGTCTTATATATTGGCTTTGTGCTCCCTGGATCTTTATCTTTTGCTGATTTCATGACGATTGCACCAACGAATTACTTCTTAAAAATTATTATTGCAATATTGCTCACACCCTTTATTTATTTGGGGCATTATGTCATTCGAAAACATGTGCTACGTTAAAATTCAGATTCTCTATTAGCTTTGTGCCATAGGAGGTATGTGATCGCCAATAGACTCATGGCGGCGCCGAAGTAAAATACGGATTGAATTGAATTTACCGTGTTGTCATATGTGATTATTGTGGACGAAGAACCGATCATTATACCAATTTCAAGAGCTATAAAGATCGTACCTGCACCAACTCCACGTCTCCTGATGTGAGAAAGGTCAGCGGTCCAAGCAAATAAAGTGGGACTGGAAACACCAGTCGCTAATCCAAATACAATCGCTGCGGCAACAAAAGAGTTGTAGGAATCGACATGTGCCATTAAGAGCATGGAAATAAATAGCATAGAAATGCCGATTAGCATCGTTTCTCGTCTCCCAATTCGGTCGGATAGAGAGGAACTAAAGAGCCGCACAAAGATGGTTGAGATAACATAAAATCCAAAGAAAAAGCCTTTGTTTTCAATCCCTAAAAATCCTGACATGTCTGGGGTTAGTACAAAAATAATTCCTGAGCATGAAGCAGTCAAAGCCATGACGATTGCAACGGGAACAACCGAAGGCTCTATTACATCTTTCCATCTTACCTTCAACTGACTCCCATCAAATTTCTGTGGGTTTTTCAAGGTCTCTTCCACTTTTATTAGGAAAAGTCCCGAAATTAGTGAGGTTATTCCGGAGATAATAAATAACGCATCCATCCCAAAACTGTTTCCAATCCATGATCCTGAAAATTGACCAACACCAAAGCCTAATGAAATAAAGGTGCCCCAAATCCCCATGGCTTGTCCTCTCTGCTGAGCAGGGATGATGTCTGTTAGTAATGCTGTCGTTCCTGTAGGGGTAAATCCTGCACTAAAACCATGTAAAAACCTAAGGACAAGGAAGAATAGGACTGAATATGAAAAGGGATAGCACCATGAAACCAGCATTGAGAATAAGATACCTAGGTAAATTACTTTTTTACGCCCTATAGTGTCCGTTAATTTTCCTGAAAATGGCCTTGAGATTGCAGCTGAAATAGTGAACAGCATAATTACAAGTCCTTTTTTGTCTGCGCCTCCTAATTCTGTTATAAAGTCATTGAGCTCAGGTAGGATTAAATTAAAACTTGTCATAAAAAAAAACATGGAAAGTGAGAGCAGCCAAAAATTCTTTCCGTAGTTTAGTTTCATCGTGTAAAATTAAATTAATATGTCTAGTGAACATCTATTTTATTTCTTTGTTTCATTAATATGAAAGTTTATATTTTTTCTCTATTTTTTTTCGTGCTAGCCTCATGTGATGCTCAAGATTCTGGTAGTAAAAACTCCTTTAACGGCAGGGCTTTACCTGAAAACATTTGTCGAATCGTAAAGGATGGCGATTCAGCAATATTTTTCTGGTCAGTATTGGGATCATAAGGAGTCAGGCACCTATATTTGTGTTGCTTGTGACAACCCCCTTTTTTCAAGCCAAGATAAGTTCAAGTCTGGATCTGGGTGGCCCAGCTATTATAATGTTCTCAATGATGGTAACGTTAAAAAGAAAGATGATTATAGCCTTGGGATGCGAAGAATTGAGATTCAGTGCGCAGTATGTGAAGCGCATCTAGGACATCTGTTTAATGACGGGCCTGAGCCTACTGGTTTGCGTTATTGCGTAAACTCAGCATCCTTAAAATTCACACCTTCAGTTGATGAGTAAGTCTTCAATCGCAACATTCGGTGCGGGTTGCTTCTGGTGCACAGAGGCTTGTTTTGATGAATTGAATGGCGTGATTAAGGTTGTGCCTGGATTTTCTGGTGGTCAAAAAATGTTACCGAGCTACGAAGAAGTATGTAATGGAAATACGGGGCATGCAGAGGTGGCTAGAATTTCGTTTGATAAAGATGTGATCTCATTTCAAGAGTTGCTTCGGGTATTTTGGTTCATTCATGATCCAACACAATTGAATAGGCAAGGTCATGATATAGGGTCTCATTACCGCAGTGTTATTTTCTATCATGATAAAGAACAAGAAAATGATGCTATTATGATCAAGAATGAGCTGTCCATTCAAGGTGTTTGGGAAAGTCCTATAGTTACTGAGATAACGTCTTTTGATTCTTTTTATCCCGCTGAAAATTACCACAAAGATTATTTGAAGCTAAATCCTGAAAATATGTATTGTCAAGCTGTAGTTAGGCCTAAGGTAGATAAATTTAAAACTGCTTTCTCTAATATTTTGAAGGGTAAAGACTAAGTCTCTGGCGCGAGCCTTAATACGATCCCATCTATAGAATCTTCAAGGTGAATTTGGCAACCCAACCGACTTTCATTCTTGACATAAAATGCTTGGTCTAACATGTCTAATTCTTCATCACTTTGCTCAGGTAAAGGCGTATCAGATTCCAAATAGCATTGACAAGTTGCGCACATGGCCATTCCTCCGCATTCACCAATTACGGGTAAGTCATATGATTTACAAAGTTCCATGATATTCATACTCATGTCTGTAGGTCCTATTAGTTCATGTGCATGACCATTGCGGTCGATGATCGTTACTTTAATATCTTTGGACTCCATTTTTAATTGTAAATCGTGACGATGTTATTGCCGTTGAAATTTGTGGCGTATTGCATTAATCCATATTGCGAGCCGTTAATCGGGCTCCCGTCATAAAGGGAGAAGGTTGCACCGCTGCAAGAATCTTTAAGAACTAAAAAGTTATCCGGATCTGGATATAGAGGTTCAGGGCATTCTGAATTGGGATCAGTAGGTGAGTGTCGGTCAAATGCGATAAATTCGTCAAGCGAACGTCTGTAAACAATAATCCCTCTTGAACCACCGAAAACGTAAGCATAACCACCAACACCTGCGAGTGCATAATAACTAGGTAAATTCAAGTCAATGCTTTGATTAAATGGTACATAAGGAACGGGGTGTGTTTGTTGCTTCCCGCAAGATCCACTGACCAAGAAAAGTGAGATTACCAATAAGAGTTGTAATTTCATTATTCAAAGATACCCAACTTGAGGAGAATTATTCCTATACTACTTGTTATTTTATTATCCTTATTAGGGAGTAGTTGTGCTTCCTCAGAATCAGCTTCTGCACTTAGTAATCCGAAATTAACAAAAAAGATTCTACGTCAAGAAAGGAAAAGAGAAAAGTCAAAGAAAAAGTACTTCGAGAAAAAATTCAAACGTCACCGTAAAAGCCAAAGTCCTGAAAACAGGAAGATTCTACGCAAGAGTGATCAACAACTGCGTCGGCACAAACGTCGACATTAAGTTTAAATTATTAATCAAAAAAAAAGGCTTCCCGAAGGAAGCCTTTTCATAAGTTTATTAAGCTTATTTTTTGACGAACATTTCAGGGATATGTCCTTCAATATTCATGTAATATACTCCGTCAGAATAAGACGAGGTATTTACAGAAGTTCTTCCGTTAGAAATAACTCCTTGGTAAACCACTTGTCCTAAAGCATTACTAATTGTAAAAGTAACTTCTTCAATATCAGTACTCAATACTACGTTTAGTTCATCAGTCGCGGGATTAGGATATAAGTCCATTTCCTTTAATTCATGAGATAACATTTCATGTGCACTGTTATTGTCCGTTATCATTCCTGATGCACCAATAACTGGACCACAATCTGCAACTTCGTCGCAAGATCCAAGAACATCTCCATGAGCTAAGTGAGCAGGTACCGCAGAGGCATCTACACAAATAGTGTGTGGATTGTTGTCACCGAAATTATGACAAACTTGAACTTTTTGATTGTTGCTATTTCCAGCCCAACATCTTACGTCAATAACACAAACCGTTACATCATCAGATGCTGTACATCCGTTAGCGTCGGTCGCAGTCATTGTGTAAGTCGTTGATGAAGTAGGGCAAACCGTAATATCAGTAGCTCCTCCATCTTGTCCAGACCAGTTGTACGTATAAGGTGCACAACCTCCTTGAGCGTGTGAAGTACTCAAATCAGCACAAGATTCTGGGTCATAACCCCAATAAACCGTTTCATCAGCTCCCGCATTCACGGACAAAGCAGATGGCTCAGTTAAAGTAACGCTAGCGTCAGCAGAACATCCAAAAGCATCACTAACGGTAACGTTATAATCACCAGCAGCTAAACCATTAGCAGTACTAGTAGTTGCACCATTACTCCAAGAGTAACTAGAGCCACAACCATTATCACTTACGGTTGCCATTCCATCACTTGAACCGTTGCATGAAACATTGTTTCCACAAGCAAATGTTGGTGAACTAGCACTAGCACTTAGGTCACAAGACTTGCTTACATTTAAAGTAAACGCGCCTGAACTGAACGAAGAGTAAGCTTCAACACTTACATAATAAGTGCCTACACCCAAGGTAGCAGTAATGCTACTTTGAAGTCCGCAAGCATCATCATTAAGAGCGATTAAACTTCCACCGCAAGGCTGCGTAGATAAATACAGGTAAGTATCCCAAGAAGCACCACCACAAGTAGTTATCGTGTACGTTCCAGGGCAAGTTATTTCCAATGCGACTATTTCATCGTTAGATGATCTAAAGTCACATTGATTACAATTGTTACTTGTATTTCCTGAATAAGAGACATTCCCATCTACAAGTAGAGAACCGTTAATTCCACCTGCTGGCGGTATACAAGGACAAGAAACCGATAGGGTTCCTGTACTAGGGCTTGTGTTTTCATCATCTATTAAGAAGTAGTAAGTTGTACCACTAATTAATGTAGCTGTGATATTTACAGAGGAAAATACGTCTGTAATGTACTGCCATCCTGCATCTTCTTCACACGAAAGCGCAACGAAAATATCAGAATAGTATCCACTATTCGTCATAGAAATTGTATACGACCCTGTGTATGAAGGTGTGTAGGAATAAACAACTTCTTGACCAGGAGTTCCCCAGGGACCAGATGGTGGGTTGTATAAGCCTTCACCTGCACCTAAAGTGTGAGCGTATGTGAGATCACAAGTCATGTCAACAATCGCTGTACATGGGTCAACTGCCGCTACTGGACAAGTTACTGTAATTGTACCTGAACTAGCAGTCGTGTTCTCATCATCAACTAATAAGAAGTAAGTAACACCTGCAATCATGTCAATTCCGTTTGACTCAGATGTGAATATGTCATTTACATAATTCCATCCTGTAGAACCACAAGATCCTGCTTGCCAGAATAAATCAACATAATAGTTGTTGTTTGTGATAGCAACAGTGTGTGTTCCAGTTTCTGTTGCTGTAAAAGAAAATACAGCTTCGTTACCTGGTGTTCCCCATGGGCCTGATGAAGGATTAAATGCTCCGCCGCCTGATGCCAAAGAAAAAGATCCAGTCGTTTCGCAATCTAAAGAAGTTACGTCGTCACAAGGATTGTATAAAGCAGGACAACTGATGGATAGTGTACCTGAACTAGCCGTAGTATTCTCATCATCAACTAAGAAATAATAAGTAACACCTGCTGTCAAGTCAACGCTGTTAGAACCACTAGAGAATATATCATCAACAAAAGTCCATCCGAAAGATTCGCAAGACCCTGATTGATAAAATAAATCTACATAGTAGTTGTTATTCGTTATCGCTATTGTGTAAGAACCAGTAGCAGTCGGTGTATATGTAAATACAGCTTCGTTACCTGGTGTTCCCCAAGGACCTGAAGGCGGATTAAATGATCCCGCACCTGAAGCCAATGAGAAAGAACTGGCAACACCACATGTTAATGGAGAAGTTGCGTCACACGCTGATGGCCCCCCTCCTAATGAAGTCAAAGTCATGCTTAATTCAGCACAAGAGTATTCATCTTGACAGTTGTACTTATCAACAAGCATGTTCAATGTTCCTGAGAAACTTGCTGTCCAAACTATTTCGGACTGCAATCCACAAGCATCATCGTTGTAACCAACAGCAGATCCGCCATTCGAGTTGTAAAGCGTGATTTGAGTATCAAATCCAGACCCACAAGTACTTATCGTATATGTGTTTCCTTGCGTTACTTCCATTTGAAGATATTCACCACCGAAAAGACAATATTCTGTGTAGTTTTCTCCAACTGTAGTTAAGTCAATCCCTCCGTAATAAAGACTGTTGTCATTACTGCATTGAGAGTTCGCGTTAAAACTAAAACCAAAACCAAAAGCAATTAGGCCTAGAGTAAAAATAAAATTCTTTTTCATGGCTTAATTTTTTTGGTTATTAATATTACGAGCTCTAGCACTTTTCGCTTCAGCCTTACTCATAGTAGAGTGGGTGTTTAAGCTTTCGTACTTCGTTGCATTGTTTTCAATCCATGCTGCTTTTTGAGTAGCATAATTGTCATTGTCAACGCGTGCATTACCAGAGTTTACAAACTTTGGAAATGTAGCATCCTCAGACATGATTGTTAATTCTTTAGCTGGTTCAGCTTTCTGAATTCTCTTGGCTTCAACTTCTTGAGCCCGGAATGCGGATTGCTTCTCAGCTTTGGTTTTAAACACATGTTGTTGTGAGGTTTTTGTTCCTTCTTTTTCCGCGGAAAAAGTTGGAAGAGTCGCCTTTTGCGCATAGGATAATCCTGCGGCAAATACCGACAAAATCACGAGTGATTTCTTCATAGTAAATGATTTAATTAATAGTTTAATATTCGGCGGGTTTCGCCTTGAGTCTTAGTTACCAGTAAGTTACGATAAAAACCCGTATGAAGAACAATTGTTAAACAAAAAAAATAAATTAAATTCTCTCGAAGATGGCCTTAAATTTATGCCGTTTTTTAGGCATCACCATAACACTAGGTTCTAGCGTGTTTTTTTTGATGTTTTTCCACTTGACAAATTTGTATCCAGGATTCGGAATTGCCTTTAGAGTAATAGGAACATCTTGTAAATATTTACCTTTCAATTTCATCACCTTTTGTTTCTATTGTGAATTGTTTCTTACTTTTAATAAGTGAATTCCTTATAAGCGATGATGATGTTTTAGTTGGAAAAATTGGTGGTATTCCTTTCTATAGAAATTCTGGACGCTCTACAGCATAGCTTTTGATCCATTTTATTCTTTCTCCTTTGGGGATATATAGCATGGAATCTGCCCACCTATTTTTATCCCTGTCAGTTTCAATTTTTATTCTATTCGTGATTTGATCTACAAGTGAAATGACGTTTTCTGAATGAAACCCTGTGTTCAAATAATCACACATTCTATTAATCCAAAGTTCGCGAAAAGTATTGTTTTTCATCAATTGAACTAAAAGGAATACTTTTCCATTATCTATGTAATAGTTTAAGGACTTCTCTTGTGATGTATACCAGGAATCTTGGTCATAGCTAATCCATTGCCATTTGGCCCGCGGTGTTTTAGATTTCCAAAACCGAATGTTTACATTAACATCCTTCGCTCCGCAATAAGCTTCGTTTACCCAATAGTCAATATAACTATTGATATTTATCTGATTACAGACTTCTTGATAAACCGAGTCCGTAGTTATGTCATTTTGGGCGATATCAAACATCAATTGATCGTATTCACTGATATTACCTGTTACAACTTTTGCGTCTTCTGATGTAAGCATGTCAACATCTTTCTCGCCATGGTTGTTTTTAATAAAATCCTTACCCTTTCTTTCCATAAGGTTATATAGCCCCCAATATTTACCATTTAAAAAAACAGAAACAGGTTCATAGGCTTGCATGTCTATGTTTCCACTCATTTGTTTATTTACCTCATAGAGTAATTCATTCTTAAATCTTTCACCAACCCATAAATCAGAAACATTCCTTCCTGAAGTAGCGTCGGCACGCACCCACAGGCCACTAAAACTATTAATGTCTTTGTCCTTAAATACAGGGTAGTTAAATCGGTCTCCCTTTCCGTCCTCATTTGTAGCGAAAAAGGCAAATGACTTTTTGGGTTGTCTACGACTAGTTTTTCCTGCTATTCGAGTCTTTCCTGTTTTGGATATAGCCAACTTAAAAGTGCCATTTTCTGTAGTGTCAAAATATTCAACATAAACAGGTACTTCCATCCCTCTTTTTTCAAAATTCGAATAGATGCCTTTATTTTTTCGCCATAGATCTTTTGGATCCACGATTAATGAAACCACAGATAATTTGCTATTTTCATTAATAAAATAGGATGCAGTGCTTATTCGATTTGGGATATAGCCAGGCCGTATTAATCTAGCTCGCACCACTGTATTGGAGTCAATAATAATAGGGCTCTCATACAATGCGCTTTTTGATGTAGGAATTGAACCGTTAAGCGTGTAATATATAGGGCCAATAGCTGAACTACTTAAGGAGACTTTCTGTGATACTTTATAAAATCCGGAACGTAAGTTAAATTCAATTGGTGTTTTATTTGTATTTATTTTTTTACCAACAGCGTTTAAATCATTAGGGGTTGGTTTTTTGAATATTGCCAAATCCTTTGCGTCATGGTTTACGCGACCAATAGATTTATTTTCTTCTTGTTTTTCGTATTGAATTGCATCGAGTAGGGTAGTGTCTTTATCGAATATGGCAAGGTAGCCGCCTTTTTTTTTGATCGAAAACGATATGTGTCTTTGCCCTTGTTCAGGATCACCATCAAGCCAAAATAATATATATGATTTAGGGGGCACTTGGGTCCAGTAGCTCTTCGAGCTTCCTATCTCATGTTTTGTTGGGTTTAAGGAGTCATTTGTAATATACATGCCCCTAGTTTGAATTGTATCATTTGTTGGGTTATAGATTTCGACCCAATCGTCGTGTTCTCCAAATCCATCAGTGTTAACCTTGGTATTCGAAGAAAGAATTTCATTGATAATAAGTGTCTGACTATTCGACCTAAAATAAAGCAGCTGAAAACATAGGAATGCTAAAAAATAAAGTCTTTTCATCGGTATAGGTTTAAAAAAATCATTGAGATTAAATATAATAAAAAAAGCCCCCCTGCAATGCAGAGGGGCTTCAAGAATATATTAGTTATTATTTAACAATAACAAACTTTTTCTTTAATACACCAGTTGTTGTATTTAGGTGTACATAATAGATACCACTCTGAAGAGTCGTTACATTGTAGTCTAATTTATTCGTCTCGTTAGCGCTAACGCTACCAGAATAAATTGTTCCTACAACTTGTCCGTTGATATTCAGAATAGAAACGCTAACATTTTGATCCTCTGTTACAGAGAATTCGAAAGTAGCATTATGATTTGCTGGGTTAGGATATTGCTTAATCATAGCGCCATCAAATCCAGTAATCATTTCTTTATCGTTCGTGTTTGCATCACCACTACTTTGTGAATTAACGCTACAAGTGTTACCCTCAGTATCAGTCCAACCAGTCACTTCGAATGGGAAGAAATTCTGACCTACTGGGTTATCACAACAGTTTGTTGGAATCTTGTATCGACCAACACCAGCCCACTCAAAGTAAGTTTCCTTTCTCAAGTATGCTAATCCTGCATCTGCAGCACTGATTGTGAACTCATCTCCTGTCATTACTCCAGTCATTGAAGACAACAAGATTTTACACTTATTCTTAGCGTGAACATTTACATCAGAGAAGGAAGGTCCAACCCAACGTACAGTTACACTAGCTAATTTACCATCACAAACACATGCAACAGGCTCTTCAGTAGCTGTAGAGTTATTACAAGCTTCAGTTTGTTGAGCATCACATGGTCCTAATGAATAACCACAGTTTAACTTCTTATCAATGTTCTTCACATTTACACAGTAAGTTACACCGTCAAAGCACATAAGTACTTTTCCTTTCATTTTACCAGAACCAGAGTGGTATTTCTCGCAAACTGAACTGCTTGATCCACTTCCTGAATTCGATCCTGAATTCGATCCTGAAGCATGAGATCCATGCGAACTATGCGATCCATGCGAACTATGCGATCCAGATCCACTAAATGCTGATCCTAAAGATGAATAGCTAGAAAGGTGACAAGAAGAACTCGATCCACTTCCTGAATGTGATCCACTTCCTGAATGTGATCCACTTCCTGAATGTGATCCACTTCCTGAATGTGATCCAGAAGAACAACTTGGTCCACTTCCACTTTGAACATTCCAAGGGTCTATACTTTCTTCACTTGATGCGCTTGAAGAATGTGAACCATTAGATGAATTAGATGAATGAGAAGAATGAGAAGAATGAGAAGAATGTGATCCACCAGGACTACACTGTATATCTACTACTTCAACAGTCCAATCAGTTGTGGCAACACAACCATTCATGTCCGTAACGTGTACTGTATAAGTTGACGTTGAATCTGGACAAACCGTGATTCCTTCTGAAGTCTCTGTATTAGACCATCCAAAAGTATATCCAGGTGTACCACCAAATGCTTGTGGTTCCTATTGTTGCACAAGCATAATCTAAACCTGCACCAATATATACAACACCACATCCACTTGCGTCAACAGTAAGAACTTCTGGCTCATTGATTGTTACAACTTCTTCATGAGCAACACAACCATTGTTGTCCGTCATTCCGATTGTGTAATCACCAGCAGTTAAACCATCATAAGTAAATGTACCATTCGCTAATGAACCACCAGTTACAACAACACTACCTAAAGCGTCAGCGTTAGCTGGATTAGCATTCATTCCGATAACAACAAATCCTACTTGAACAATAAGTCCATCATATAAACTTGAAGCAGGAACACTAACACTGAAGTCACCACTTGCAGGAAGCGTCATGATCGCAGAACCATTTAATACATCCTGATAACCATTCCAAGGAGCTAAAGCTTTAATGAAGTACAGCACAGTGTAACCATCAGCAATTGTATTAGATACAACTGATCCACTGAATGTCAAATCATTTCCATTCCAAGCACCATTTTCAAGGTACGTGTTCGCTTCCATGATCTTATTTCCATTTCCATTACCATCAGACCAAAAAGCATCTGAGGCATTGTAGGTGTTAAAGTTAGGCTGAAGCGTGATTGTATTTGCACCAGCATCTAATGTAGATAACACATCTGAAAGAGCCCAAGGACTACCAAAGACATATCCACCACCACAACAAGGGTTAGGATCTGCAGGATTTTCAAACACATTCATATATCCAATGTAGTTGTCAGATCCACTAACGTCTACAATAAGAGACTCAGTAGTTGACTCACCATTGATTGAGTATGTATAAGGAGCTTCACCTTCAGTCGCATTAATGGTAATGGTTCCGTTAGCATCTCCATTACAAAGTGCATCAGTTGTAGATGTCGTGAATTCTGGAGTTCTGTTTACCAATACATCCATTGAAGATGAATTCGTTCCACAGTTGTTTGTAGCAACAACGCTAACAGATCCTGAGTTTACACCAAAGTTAACAGTGATTGAACTTGTTCCAGCACCTGAAGCGATAGACGCATCAGCAGGAACAGACCAAGTATAGCCAGTGAAATCACCAGCAACACTGTAAGAAACACCTTCTGAACCAGCACATAATTCATTAGTACCTTCAACGCCACCAATAGAAGGTGTGTCGTATGTACCTGAAACGGCAAGATCAAATGCTCCAAATGAGAAAGCAGAATAAGCTTCAACATTGATATAATAAGTACCCGGTGCCAAAGCAGCAGTTACGCTAGACTGAAGACCACAAGCGTCATCATTTTGTGCAATGATTGAACCACCACATGGTGCAGTCGTAAGATACAAGTATGTATCCCAAGATGTTCCGCCACAAGTTGTGAAGTTATATGTGCCTGCACATGCAATGTCAACAGCGTAAACTCTATCTAAAGAAGATCTTAAGTCACAGTCATTACAAGCGCCATCAGTTGTTCCTGAAATAACAAAATCATTGTCAAAAGAGTATGATCCGTCAATTCCACCAGCTGGCGGTATACAAGGACAAGAAACTGAAAGTGTTCCAGTACTAGGATTTGTGTCTTCATCATCAATTAAGAAGTAATAAGTAACACCTGCAGTCAACTCATCAAATGTAATAATAGACGATGAAAATACATCATCAATATATTGCCAATCAGCATCTACACTACAAGAAGTGGAAACGAAGATATCAGAGTAGTATCCGCTATTCGTCATCGTAACCGTATACGATCCTGTGTACGTAGGTGTATATGAATAAACAACTTCTTGACCAGGAGTTCCCCAAGGACCAGATGCAGGGTTATATAAACCTTCACCAGCACCCAAAGACCAAGAGTAAGTATCAGCACAGGTCATGTCAACAATTGCTGTACATGGGTCAACTGCCGCTACTGGACAAGTTACTGTAATTGTACCTGAACTAGCAGTCGTGTTCTCATCATCAACTAATAAGAAGTAAGTAACACCAGCAATCATGTCAATTCCGTTTGACTCAGATGTGAATATGTCTTCTACAAAATTCCACCCTGTAGAACCACAAGATCCTGCTTGATAGAATAAATCAACATAATAGTTGTTGTTTGTGATAGCAACAGTGTGTGTTCCAGTTTCTGTTGCTGTAAAAGAAAATACAGCTTCGTTACCTGGTGTTCCCCATGGGCCTGATGAAGGATTAAATGCTCCGCCGCCTGATGCCAAAGAAAAAGATCCAGTCGTTTCGCAATCTAATGTAGTTGCATCGTCACAAGGATTGTATAATACAGGACAACTGATTTCAATTGTACCCGAACTCGCAGTCGTGTTCTCATCATCAACTAAGAAGTAATAAGTAACACCTGCTGTCAATTCAACGCCATTAGAAGCACTAGAGAATATATCATCAACAAAAGTCCATCCGAAAGATTCGCAAGACCCTGATTGATAAAATAAATCTACATAGTAGTTGTTATTCGTTATCGCTATTGTGTAAGAACCAGTAGCAGTCGGTGTATATGTAAATACAGCTTCGTTACCTGGTGTTCCCCAAGGACCTGAAGGCGGATTAAATGTTCCCGCACCTGAAGCCAATGAGAAAGAACTGGCAACACCACATGTTAATGGAGAAGATGCGTCACACGCTGATGGGCCTGCTCCTAATGAATTCAAGGTCATGCTTAATGAAGCACAGTCGTATTCATCTTGACAGTTGTACTTATCAACAAGCATGTTCAATGTTCCTGAGAAACTTGCTGTCCAAACTATTTCGGACTGCAATCCACAAGCATCATCGTTGTAACCAACAGCAGATCCGCCATTCGAGTTGTAAAGCGTGATTTGAGTATCAAATCCAGATCCACAAGTACTTATTGTATATGTGTTTCCTTGCGTTACTTCCATTTGAAGATATTCACCACCGAAAAGGCAAATATTCTGTGTAGTTTTCTCCAACTGTAGTTAAGTCAATCCCTCCGTAATAAAGACTGTTGTCATTACTACATTGAGCGTTCGCGTTAAAACTAAAACCAAAAGCAAAAGCAATTAGGCCTAGAGTAAAAATAAAATTCTTTTTCATGGCTTAATTTTTTTGGTTATTAATATTACGAGCTCTAGCACTTTTCGCTTCAGCCTTACTCATAGTAGAGTGGGTGTTTAAGCTTTCGTACTTCGTTGCATTGTTTTCAATCCATGCTGCTTTTTGAGTAGCATAATTGTCATTGTCAACGCGTGCATTACCAGAGTTTACAAACTTTGGAAATGTAGCATCCTCAGACATGATTGTTAATTCTTTAGCTGGTTCAGCTTTCTGAATTCTTTTGGCTTCAACTTCTTGAGCCCGGAATGCGGATTGCTTCTCAGCTTTGGTTTTAAACACATGTTGTTGTGAGGTTTTTGTTCCTTCTTTTTCCGCGGAAAAAGTTGGAAGAGTCGCTTTTTGCGCATAGGATAATCCTGCGGCAAATACCGACAAAATCACGAGTGATTTCTTCATAGTAAGTGAGTGTTAGTTAATAGTTTAATA
Source organism: Flavobacteriales bacterium UBA952 (assembly GCA_905182495.1). GTDB lineage: Bacteria > Bacteroidota > Bacteroidia > Flavobacteriales_D > Crocinitomicaceae > UBA952. The sequence goes on along the minus strand of CAJJBU010000009.1, from coordinate 2,995 downwards.
ATAAGCTACTGGGACTAGATAAAGTCTTTTCACTCGTTTAGCGATCGCAAGATAAGGAATCATCAATAATTTGTCATGAAAAGTTATTAACATTTATCAACAATTGGCAAAAAAAATGTTAATAACGTGACTAAAACGAAAGGTCTTTTCGGTTTTTTTAAAGGATTGAATCTGAGGATTTTGATTCCCATAAGTCCAGTAATTTCTGGCATTCACGTGATTTTTCGGCATGTTCAAAATAGAGTTTATTTCGTTCATCTTCCCCCATGCTAGAGGTGTCTTGTAGCTTGAGTTCAAGGGTTTTTATTTGAATTTCATTGAGCTCTATTTTTTTCTCTAAACGCTGTATTTCTTGCTCTAATTTCTTCTGAACCTTCTGTAGATTTTTGTTTTGAGAAGCTTTTGGTTTTGACTTTTCTACTTTGTTTTTTTTCTCCTCAGCTTGAATGTTGTTTTGATCTTGCGCAGCTTTTAAATAACCTTGAACATCGTCAAAATGAACTCGAACTTTTTTGTCCTTTATATCCCATATTCTATTCGTGAGTCCTTGCAGAAAGTCACGATCGTGCGATACGACTATAAAGGTTCCTTCATAAGAAAGTAGGGCCTGCTTTAGAACATTCTTGCTTGCTATATCCAAATGATTTGTTGGTTCATCAAGAATTAAAAAATTTGAAGGGCTGAGGAGTAATTGGCAAAGGGCAAGTCTGGTTTTCTCACCACCTGAAAGTGAAGAAACTTTTTTTGTGATATCGTCTTGGGAAAACAAAAAGGACCCAAGGATACTTCTGAGTTTCGTTCTTATGTCCCCCTTTGCAACGTCATCGACAGTATCGAAAACAGTTTTATTTTTGTTTAATTTGTCAGCTTGATCCTGAGCAAAGTATGTGGTTTTCACATTGTGACCAAGGTTGATCACACCGTCATAATCCGTTTCCTGGTTAATGCATTTAAGCAAAGTGGATTTTCCAGTTCCATTTGCGCCAAGAAGTGCGATTTTCTCACCACGACCAATCGTCATTGAAATTGAATCAATTATTTTCTTTGAATCATATTGTTTAGTCAGATTTTCAACCTCAAGAACTTTCTTGCCTGGCTGAACACTTAAAGGGAATTGAATTCGAATGGCACCCTCATTTGAGTTTTCGACTTCTATTATTTCTGTTTTTTCTAGTTTTTTGATTAAGGATTGTGCAAAAGCGGCCTTACTGCTTTTCGCCCTAAACTTACTAATCAATCTTTCTGTTTGCTTTATATCCTTTTCTTGTTGCTTTTTTTCATTTGTTCGGAGTTCATTTTCTTCTTCTCGTTTCACTTTGTATTTTGAGTAGGCAAAAGGAAAGTCAAATATCTTTTTTAAGCTAATCTCTAAGGTTCTTTTAGTTATGGCGTCTAGAAATAGTCTATCATGTGAAATAATGATCACAATCCCTTCGAATTTAATTAGGAATTGTTCTAACCAGCCTATGGATAATATGTCTAAATGGTTGGTTGGCTCATCGAGTAATAGTATGTCAGGCTTATTAATTAATATCCGGGCAAGTTCTAAACGCATTTTCCATCCACCTGAGAATTCTCTGACAGGTTTATCAAAATCTAGGCTATTAAAACCTAGTCCTTTTAAGGTTGTTTCAATTTTCTCTTCCCATTTATAGGCTTCAAGCAAATCTAACTCTTCATTAAGGTCATTTAAATCATTTAAAAGATTTAAATACGATTCAGATTCATAATCTGTCCTAGTTGTTAGTTCTACATTTATAGTGTCTAAACTGTTTTGGGCTTTATTTAGTGAGGGGTTGGATTTTAATAGATAAGCTTTTAAAGTATTTTTGGATTCGAATTCGAGTTCTTGCTTTAAATAACCAACACTTGATTCTTTTGGTATAACAATCTTACCTTCAGATGGAGCGAGTTCTTTAGAGATTAATTTAAGTAGGGTTGATTTCCCGGCACCGTTTTTACCGACGAGACCAATTTTGTCACCTTTATTTATTTGGACTTTAACATTTTCAAATAAATATCCCTGCGGTAAAAAATAACTGACTTGGTTGAATTGAATCATTTAATTGTGCTCTAATTGTTAAAGGCTCTTAAATTTTGATAAAAAAGAACAAAAATACGGAAAAGGTGTTTACCTTAGACAATTAAAATTCTAGTATAAATTATGGGAAGACCACCAACGAGACCAGCGAGATTGAGAAATGGATTTTACATTGAAGTAAAGTCACAAGGTTCCTCTGCGATTCTGATTCGAAGAGATACCAAAGAGCAAATGACGATTGCTGCAGAAGATTATGCAAGAACGAAGCTTGTAAAAATCAAAGGAGAGATGCGCGATGACAAATGGGTTGGTGTATAACCGATGCTGTTTAACAAAATAACTAAATACCGCTTTTCATTATGGATAGCGGTATTTTTATTTCTACTAATAGGTATACCATTTAGTATTATAGTATTTGAGGCGTTTATTATAGCCAAGCTCTTTGGTTTTTTATTGGTCCTGTCCTTGCTAGTTGCTATTCGCTTTTGGTTTGCTGTTTCCAAGAATAGAAACGATGTGGTATCAAGGGTTATTCTAAATAAAAATGATTTATTTGATTTGCATAGAGATTTTAAAGGATTCAGTAAGTTATCTACATCGGTTCAAGATCTTGTTGTAAATAGGATAGGTATATTAATGTCTAAGGTTAAATTGCTTAATCAAAACAATGAGCTTTTAGAGAGGAGGCAGGCTATTCAAATATCTTATATGTTTATTTGTGAGAATTGGACAGATGATTTCCATGTGCATTCGAATTGGATTTTTGTTTTTTTAGACGCAGATTTGTTAACAATAGATAAAGGTTATAGATACCAGCTTCTAGCTAGTGTTTTTTCTCAGAAAAGAATTAATATGGTCCCGCCTGAATCACATTGATTTACAGGTATTTAGTTATCGTTTTTTAACTGAGCTAAAATTATATCTACTTTTTTTACTTTTTTTTCTACTTTTTTC